>NZ_JBVJHF010000001.1:0-1728577 GCF_055586945.1 Kribbella sp. NPDC048837 | reverse complement strand
CAGCCCGTCCAGACAACGAGCGAGAAGACGCCGCCGGTCGACCTCTTGAACGAACAAGGCTCCACGCCCGCGGTCTACACGGTCGAGTCGTAAGGGATTTGCCGAGATGGACGACACGGATGAACAGCCGCCCGGCCGGCGGCTGGCGGCGCGGACCGGATGGGTAGTCAGGCAAAGTAGGCGCGCGGATGGCAATGAGTGTTACCTCTGTGGCCGGACTCTGGATGACTGCGCGGGCTGCGGCGAGCCAAGATGTCTTAGCTGCGAGCCGTATCTGTCCGACGACTGCCGCTGGGCTCTCTAATGCCTCAAGCCACACCACCGCCACACCCACGTGACAGGTTCTTGGTCATCGGCGAGACTCCGGTCGCGCGTAGGGTCTGCGCGACCCTCGCCGGCGCCGGCCGAGCGTGCCATGTACGGCACTTGGTCACAACGGGAGATGCCGAACTCACAGCCGCGGTGCGCGAGCGGGTGACTGCCGCTGCAGTCCTCGTCCGCGACGACGTCATCGCCCTTCGCTGCGCTCTAGCGCTGGCTCATCTCGACCCCACGCTTCGTCTCATCGTGACGATCTTCGATCGGACCATCTCGGGTCAGCTTCGGACCTTCTTGCCACAGTCCTTGGTGATCTCACCGGCGGACCTTGCAGTGCCGAGCCTGGCCGGTCCATGTCTGGATGCCGGCTTGCTCGCGTCCTTTCTCGATCCACAGGGGATGGTCGAGGTCCGATCCGACGACCACAGCCGCGTGACCGAGCACCGATCCGCGCGGCCGCAGCGCGGTCTTGGCTCGCGCATTATCGGAGCATTTGCGATCGGGCCACCGGCACCACGACGTAGGGACCAGATTGCTCCTGATCGGCCTGCTTGGGCTTCGCGGCATATTGCTCACCGACTGGTGCTGGCTCGTACTCGCGGAGAACCACGGAATCGCGCAGTCAATCCTCGAGGCAGCACGTGTCGTCGCGACAGTAGGTCCAGCGCCTGACGCGCCGGGCGGCTACGGCGTCGCGGCCGCGATTGCCATGCTCGTGACGATAGTGCTGACCGCACTCTTCACCGCGGGACTGGTCGACCGGCTTCTCGAACCTCGTCTACTGGGCCTCGTTGGCCCAAGAACTGCCGCCTGCAAGGACCACGTCGTGGTCATCGGCTTGGGGCAGGTCGGGGTGAGACTCTGTGCGCACTTGAAGGCCGCTCACATCCCTGTCGTAGGTGTAGAGCGCGACCGGCGTGCGCCGTGCCTGACGCTGGCTCGTCAGCTGGGTATTCCCGTGATCGTCGGGAGTGGAACCCAGCGTCGGCTATTGGAGTCGCTGAGGCTTGACCGATCCCTTGCGCTGGCGGCCGTGGGATCCGACGATCTCGACAACATCGCGGTCGCCGTTGCAGCGGCCGCCGTCTCGCCCTCGACACGCGTCGTCCTGCGAGCTGGCGAAGACGAGGCCATCGCCAAGACTCGATCGCTGCTGCCGCTCGGCACCATCCGCGACGTGACCGAGATCGTGGCCACGTTCGTTGTTGGTGGATTGCTCAGACGAGACGTGCAGGCGGTCGTGGCAGGTCCGGAGATGGTCTACCTGCGGTCGTCGTCGGGAGAGTACGAACCGCTCTCGGTGTCCAGCAAGGATGACTGCAGACACCGTCCACAACGGGCACTAGAGCCACGCCGATTTCGCTGGCGCCGATGTGTGTTGCGCGGTCAGCACGTGATGCTTAGAAGCGCCTTCGCAAGGGGTGCGTGCGTGACGATCCCGTTGACCAGCCCGGTGCGGAGCGCGGACCGTACCGCCTCGACCTTCGCCAGCCCGTACGGGATCGCGATCACCTCGTCGATCGCGTTCATCTGCTCGGCGTTGATCGCGATCACCCGGTCGGTCACCCGGCTGTGCACCGGCTGGCCGGCGGCGTCCACGAACACCCCGGAGATTTCCGCGACCACGCCGCGCTTCTGCAGGTGCACACAGGCCTTCTTGTCCATCGCGTCGTACAGCGTGGACTGGCCGGGCGACCACGCCCCGAGCCCGACGACCGCCTTCGTGACCGAGTGAAATTGGCTGACTGCATCGGCTACCTCCGGCTGCTGCCGCAAGGCCATTGCGGTGATGGCGTCTGTGACGACCATCGGTGCAATGCAGCGGTAGGCCGGTCCACCCGACAACTGGGCGGTGTGGCGCACAAGTTCGACCGAGTTGGGCGGGACATCCGGACGGGTCAGGGCTCCGGTGAGCTGGACAACCGGAACGGGAGCGAGTGAGGTCAACTGCTCGATCATCCCGGTGACCGAACGCGCCCACGCGAGTCCGAGAGTGTCGTCCGCGGTGACGATTTCGGAGACCAGGTCCGCTGCTGCTTTGCCGAGTTGGGTGCGTAGCGTGGCGTCGTCGACTTCGGAGGTGTCGACCACGATCGTGCGCCGGAGACCGAAAGTCTCCTGCAGGCGGGCAGACAGGTCGAGGTCGATAGTGCCTGGGTGGGTGATCTCGATGCGCACCAGCCCGCTGTTTCGCGCCTCGTCGAGCAATCGCGCGACTTTGAACCGGCTGAGCCGGTACTCGTTGGCTATCTCTATCTTCGACTTGCCCTCGAGGTAGTACCGTCGCGCGACCGACGCGGTCAGTATTAGCTGCGCCGGCCTGAAGGCTCGAGCTTGCGACTCCATCACAGCCTCCCTGTCGGACGAGAATGACGGCGTTCGGTTCAGCTCACTGTGCTGCGCTCGGAAGTGGGCCGTGCCCGGCCGAGAGGCGAGTCGCAACTGATTCGAGGTACTCACGCAGCCTTGTTGCGTCAGTGAAGTGATGACTTGTGATGCCTAGGGCTTGGGCGCCGCGGATGTTGTCTTCGAGGTTGTCGATGAATATGACTTCGTCGGGCTGGACGGCCAGGCCGTCCAGCAGTGCCTGGAAGATCTCTGCGCGGGGCTTGAGCACCCCGAGTTCGCTGCTCACGAAGACCTGCTCGAAGAGGTCGCCGAGCATGCCGTGGCGGTAGTAGGAGGTGAAGTCGGGGGCGGCGTTGGACAGCAGTGCCAGACGTGTCCCGCCGCCCTGTAGGTCGATGAGTACGTCGAGGGTGCCGTGGTCGATGGCGAGCCAGCTGCGGAAGTCCATGAGCCAGAGACGGTGGATCTGCGCGGTGTCCCACGACTGTCCGAGGTCACGCTCGATTGCTCTCCAGTACTGTTTCGCGGTCATGGTCGCCTGGTCGAAGGCCTTGCGGTGCCGCCAGTAGATCTCCCAGAACTCGGAGGGATCGGCGTCTGCGAGGGCTACGAGTTCGGCGCGGTCGGCTTCGGTGGGCACAGGGGAGATCACCTCGCCGTAGTCGAAGACGACGACCTTGCCTGGAATCGTGATATCCATTGCGCCTGCTTTCTCTCGTCGGAAGGGATCGGGCCGGGAACTGCCCGGAGTGGGATTGGCTCACTCGTCGGTCTCCGCAGCCCACCATCGGCTGGACAGGACATTCGGGTCGAGGCTGATCCGTTGGAACGCGATCTCGAGTCCGCCGCTGCCGGCGGAACGAAGGCCGGAAACGCCGGCCAGGACCCGTGTCTGCTTGCCGTGCCTGATGTCGAGCGATCGGAGCGTGAAGTCCGGCCGATTGACAGCCTGCAGGACAAGGGCCCTGACCCTGGGCTCGTTCTTCTCAGTCGTCACCACCTCGAACACGTAGTCGATCGGAGATCCGTCGACGTCGGCCGAAGCGACTGCTGCGTCGTCGTTGCCTGAGTGGCGGTTCACGAGTCTGCCGACGGGGCGGAGCAGTGTGTTGGTGGCGATGATGGCGGCGCATCCGATGAAGGCGACGGATTCCATCCCGGCGCCCGATAGCGAGCCGACGGCGGCAGCGCACCACAGGGTCGCGGCGGTGGTCAGCCCTCGGATGTTCAGACCGTCCCGGAGAATGACCCCGGCGCCGAGGAAGCCGATGCCCGACACGACCTGAGCTGCGACCCGGGTGGGGTCTGCCTGTGCCTGCTCGCCGAGCCCCACGGCGCCCAGGATCACGAACAGTGCGGATCCAGCCGCTACCAGTGCGTTCGTGCGGATGCCGGCCGTGCGTAGCCGCCACTGCCGCTCGAGACCGATCGCAGCGCCGAAGACGATAGCGACGGTAATCCGGACGACCAGGTCGAGCGCGACGGCAGGGTCGATCACGCGCGCCACCTTCCTGGGTCAGAGTCCTGCTCGCCCCCGGGCGGAGCGAGCGGATGACGGGAACGCTCCCGCCGATGTCTCTGACAGTAGTCCCTGATCGTGCGCGCCGTAAAGCTCAATGTTACGGAGAGTTTGCTCTCGTGTTTCGGTCCAGATGGTTGTCGAGGGATCGGAACGCTGCTAGCGTCCGATCCAGAAAGCCGGGAACGTGCCCGCCGCCCGTGAGCGCCAAGGGGTCCGTCGGCCCACTCCACGACATTGCTTCAAGGGAGGATCCAAAATGGTTGGAACTTCATGGCGCCGGCGAGCCGGTGCAGTCATCGCGGCCGCCACGGCGGCTGGTCTGCTCGCCGCCTGCGGAGGCGGCAGTGGTCAGGCTGCGCCGGGGGGAGGTGACAGTCCCGACAGCGGCGCCAAGCTGACCATGTGGGCGCGTAACACCAGCGACAATTTGGCGAAGGTGATCGTGGATGAGTACAACAAGACTCACAAGAACCAGATCGAGCTGACGACGATCCCGAACGACACCTATCAGCAGAAGGTCGCCGCAGCGGCTGCCTCCAAGAGCCTCCCCGACATCGTGGCCTCCGATGTCGTGTACTCGCCGAACTATGTGAAGCAGGGTTTGTTCCGTGACGTCACGGACCGGGTCAAGGGTCTGTCGTTCTACTCGAACCTGTCGAAGGCGCACATGGAGGCGGCCAGTGCCGACGGGAAGATCTATGGGACGCCGTTCATCCTGGACAGTTCGCTGATCTTCTACAACAAGACCCTGTTCAAGAAGGCCGGCCTCGATCCGACCCGTGGCCCGGCGAACTTCGACGAGATCTACAGAGACGCCAAGGCCGTCCGCGAGACTGTCGGCGGGGACACGTATGGCTTCTACTTCGGCGGGAACTGCCCGGGATGTAATGCCTACACGATGTTCGGCTACCTCGCGGCGGCGGGCAAACCCCCATTCACCAACGACGGCAAGACCGCCGACTTCGACACGCCGGCGATGAAGTCCACGCTCGACCTGTACAAGAAGCTGTGGGATGACGGCCTGGTGGCTCCCAGCGCGAAGACCGAGGACGGCGCCAACTGGGTCACCCTGTTCAACCAGGGAAAGATCGGGATCCTGCCAAGGGGCACCTCGAACTTCGCCAAGCTTAAGGACGCCAAGTTCGATTGGGGCGTCGTGCCTTTGCCAGCACCGGACGGCTCGGCGTCAGCGGGATTCGTCGGCGGCGACGTCGCCGCGATCAGCAGTACGTCGAAGCATGTCGAGCAGGCGTGGAACTTCCTGGAGTGGACCCTCGGCGAGGACGCACAGGTGGGCGTCATCGCCAAGGCTGGGAGCCTGCCGTCGCGCGTCGACCTCGCAGAGAATCAGTACAGCAAGGTGAACCCAAGCGTGGTCGCAGCCATCAAGGGCCTGGCGAACGGGTACACGCCGTCGACGATCGGCTACGGCAACGCCATCAACAACACCAACGGACCGTGGCTGAAGATGGTCCGCGACTACGTCTTCAACGGCAACCCCAACGCAGTCGGCGAAGGCCAGAAGGCGATCCAAGCCTCGATCGACCAAACGCAGTAACAACCCGGGCCTGTGCTCTCCTGTGATCGCGCCGCGAGGTGCACAGGCATCTGGCTCGATGCCGCTGAAGCGGCATCTGCTGATCACAGGCGAGTTGGCCGAGCCAGACGGCCGGCCCGCCGGAACGGGCCGGCCCTCGACCCCGACAAGGCCCGCGCGCCACTGGCCGAATCCACGACGAAAGCCATCTCATGAACGACATCAGATACGGGATCTTCCTGCGGCCCGACCCGGCGACCTGCTGGGCGGTGACCCAGGTGACCTTCGCGCTGCGCCAGCAGTACGGGTTGGTCGCGGCCGCCGCATTCGCCCCCCACGCGACCCTGATCGGCAACCTGCGTTCCGGGGTCGACGAGCCGGAGCTCGTCAAGATCCTCAACAGTGTGTTCGACGGCGTGCGGCCTTTCACCGTCTACAACCACGGCATCCGGAATCACGCCTATGACATCAACCTCGATGCGACGGGGGAGCGGCCCAATCAGGATCTGGCGCGCGTCGCCGCCGGGGTCAGGACGTCCATGTTGCCGATCCACGTTGGCCATGACGACTATCTGGCGCCCAACGTGCAGGAATACCGATTCGCCCCGCATCTCAGCCTGGCGAGCTTCGATCTCCACCTCGACAAACGGCTGGCCGACGAGGTCGACGAGTTCATCCGCTGCCTGCCTGTGACCGCGCCGCCGTCGTTCATGGCCCGCTGGTACACGCTCTTCCAGTTCCGGGCCGACTGGCGCGGCCATTGGTGGGAAGAGATGCCGTGGCGCCATGTCAAGTCGTGGGAGGCACGATGACCACCCATCCCACGATCGCCACCAAACATCGCGCCGTCTCGGCCTCGCGGCGCGTGGAGCGGGCGGGATTCCGCTACGCGGGCCAGGTCTTCGTCACACCGCTGGCGATCATCGTCGTCGTGCTGTTCCTCGCGCCCCTGGGCGTCTTGCTGTTCATGTCCACACAGAACTGGCCGCTGCTCGGAGGACCATCACCGAACGGACTCGGCAACTTCACCGACATCCCCAACAACAAGCTGTTCACTGGTGCCATCGCCTTCACACTGATCTACACCGCGCTCACCACGGTGCTGATCTTCTCGATCTCCTTCGTCCTGGTGGCGATCTCCAACACTCCGCGCCGAGGGGCCAAGTTCTACCGCACCGCCTTCTTCCTGCCCTACGTCGTAGGAACCGGCGCGGCGTCGCTGATCTGGCTTGCCGCGGTGAACAACACCAACGGCATCGCCAACCACCTCCTCGAGATCCTCGGTCTCGCCTCAGGACCGTGGGGATTCCTCGACACCAGCGGCAAGGCGCTGTTCACTACCCTCACTCTGGTCGTCTGGAAGTTCATCGGATTCCAGGTGATCGTGCTGCTCGTCGGCCTGCAGTCCATCCCCGCCGAGCTGTACGAAGCAGCAGAGATGGACGGGGCGCGCACCTGGCACCAACTGAGGTACATCACGCTCCCGTTTCTGCGGCCCACGCTCGGGCTGCTGCTGGTCCTGTCCATCACCGGGTCACTCCTGGCATTTGATCAGTTCCAGGTGCTGACCCACGGCGGTCCGGACAACAGCACGGTCACCCTGGTGATGGCCATCTACAACACTGCCTTCAGGGAGTACAGCCTGGGCCGGGCCGCGGCGATGTCCATCGTGCTGCTGCTCGCGCTGGTGCTCCTCAACGGGCTGCAGCTCTTGGTCCTGCGCCGAAAGGACAACTCATGACCACCGACACCCTCAGCCCACCGTCACGACGCCAAACGGTCCGCAAGATCCGACCGTCCCGGGTCGCGAGAGGGACCGGATACCACCTGTTCAGCGGAGTGCTTGCCACGCTGTTCCTCATCCCGATCATCTGGGCGACGCTGAACTCCTTCAAGACCAGCGGCGAGGCCAATCAGGCACCACCAACCTGGTTCCCGCGGTCGTGGTCGCTCGGCAACTACCACAAGCTTGCCGACTACGGTGCTGGCCTGGGCACCTATCTGTGGAACAGCATCTTCGTAGCCGTCCTGGTCGTCATCGGCACCGTGGTGGTGGCCACACTCGCCGGCTACGGATTCGCCCGCTACCGCTTCCGCGGCAAGAACCTGTTGTTCGGGACCACGCTGCTCATCCTCATGGTGCCCTACGCAACGATCTTGATCCCGCTGTTCCTGGTGCTCAGCTGGCTGCATCTCAACAACACGATCATCGGCCTCGCGCTCGTGCAGATCATGTTCCACCTGCCGTTCGGCACCTATCTGATGCGCAACAGCTTCGAGAGCGTCCCCGCAGAGCTTGAGGAGGCCGCACGTGTCGACGGATGTGGCACCGCGGCCGCGTTCCGGAACATCTCGCTGCCCTTGGCGATCCCTGGGATCGTGACTGTGGCTTTGTTCGGATTCATCGCAGCCTGGAACGAATTCCTCTCGCCTCTGATCTTCCTCAACGGCGAGGACCGGTACACGCTGCCGATCATGCTGGTCAACCTGAGCAGTGGCCAGTACGGCGAAGTGGACTGGGGCGCCCTCCAGGCCGGCGTCGTGATCGCCATCGTCCCGGTCCTAGTGCTCTACCTGTTCCTCCAGCGCTACTACGTCGCGGGACTCGCGAGCGGAGCCCTGCGTGGCTAGCCCGCTTCGCCGGCCGATAGCCCTGCCGGCTGTGCTTGACCAGGCCCCGCAACCCGCTCGCCGGGAGAACCTGCCCAACCCACAATCCAAGGAGAAACCTGTGGCCGACGTTCGATACGGCATCTTCCTGCGGCCGGATCCCACTACCTGTTGGGCCATCACCCAGATCACCCTCGCCCTACGCCAGCAGTACGGGATCGCGGCCGCCGCAGCCTTCGCGCCGCACGCGACCCTCATCGGCAACCTGCAATCCGGCGTCAGCGAACAGGAACTCATCGCCGTCCTCGACAAAGTCTTCGCTGAGGCGCAGCCCGTCACGGTCTACAACACCGGAGTCGAGCGAACCTACAAGGGCACCTTCGAGTACAACATCAACCTCGACGCCGCCGGCCAGGGCCCGAACGAACCCCTGGGACGCATTGCAGGTGCGGTCAAAGAGGCGGTCCTGCCGATCCACGTGCGCCATGACGACTATCTGGCCCCCAACGTGCAGGACTACACCTTCGCCGCCCACCTCGGACTTGCGAGCTTCGAACTCCACATCGATAACCGCCTGTGTGACGAGGTCGGCGAATTCATCGCCGGCCTGCCCATCGAACCGCCCGCCTCCTTCGAGGCTCGCTGGTACACGCTGTTCCAGTTCCAGGCCGACTGGACCGGCCATTGGTGGGAGAACATGCCGTGGCGGCACGTCAAGTCCTGGGACGTCGCCACCAACCAGGTGTCCGCTTCATGATGGTCACCTGTCACGAAGCCCGCCGCGGTCCGCCAGCCGGAAGGGCCAGAGAATCCGTGTTCCGATCATCGATGCAGCGCAATCGGTGCGGCGCTGGATGGTTATAGTCCTAACGAGAACGCTCCCGGCTCCGCGTGAGTGGGTCGTCGCGGGCAGATAGGGAGAAGGGGCGGCAGGATGCGGAAGGCGAAGACACCCACAATCGTTGACGTCGCGGAAGCGGCCGGTGTCTCAAAGTCGGCGGTCTCTCGAGCATTGCTCGGGCAAGGCGAGGTGAGCCCGGCCACGCGGAAGAAGGTCGAAGCCGCTGCCAAGCGTCTGGGGTATGTCGCGAACGCGATGGCACGAGGACTGGTCAGTTCGCACACCAAGACCCTCGGCGTTGTGCTGCGCGACGTACGCAAGCCGTACTACGCCTACCTGCAAGCCGGCACCCAAGCCGAAGCCGAACGCCGCGGCTACCGCATCGTCACAACGACCAACGCCGGCAAGCTCGAGGTCGAAGACGCCCTCGACGAGATCACCAATCTGATCTCGCTCCAAGTTGACGGAATCATCATCGCCCCAGCCCGCTTGCCGTCCAACGAGTACGTCGGCTTCCTCGAGCGCATCCCGATCGTCATAGCAGGACGCCGCGAGACCTACCGCGGTATCAGCAGCGTCGCCTGCGACGACAACGAGGGAGGACGCGCCCTGGCCCAGCATCTGCTCGATCTGGGGCACCGGAAGATCGCCGTGCTGCTCGTAGACACCTCCTATTCGCTGCGCTACAGCTCCCGAGGGCTTGCCATGATCGACGGCGTCCGCGCCGGCGGCGGAGCCGCGGCCGTCTGGGAGATGCCAACGGACCACGACGCTGCCGAGACCCTGACAGCGAACCTTGACCAAGCCGACGTCACCGCAATCATGTGCCCAACTGATGCCTCGGCGATGACCGCTCTCGAGGTTCTGCGGGTGCGCGGCGAGTCGGCGCTGTCCAGCTACTCGGTGACCGGATACGACGGCTTCGGCCCGCTCGACGCACCCTACATAGGCCTAACAACGTTCCGCACACCCATCGAAGAGATGGGCCGAACCGCAGTCGACCTGCTCGTCGATCGTGTCGAAGGTGCCACCGACCAGGATCGCTTCGTCTCGCTCCGAGGAGACGTTGTTCCCGGGCGGACAGCGCGCGTGTTGGACAGGTCGATGGCATAGCTCCGGCCCTTCGCCGAGTGCCGACCGTCCGATGGCGTTGTCGGACGGCCGGCACTCTTAACCACTTTGAGCAGGTCCGGGTCCGTGGCAATCGCAGGCGTTCAACGTGAACACCATGCAGAGTTATCCGCCTGACACGCGCCGACTCGTCGGATTGTCAGCCATGAGGGCGACTCTGGAGGAAGCACCGCCGACGCAAGGAGAGCGCTACCTGTGGAGGGCTGGTAGACCTCAGATGACATCAAGCGATACGCCTCAGATGTTCGTGGCCGCCTGGCGAACCTGTCTGAGATCAGATGGCAGCGCGTTCAGCACTCGATGACGTTGACGGCGAGACCGCCGCGGGAAGTCTCCTTGTACTTGATCTTCATGTCCGCGCCGGTCTCGCGCATCGTCTTGATCACCTTGTCGAGGGTGACCACGTGGACGCCGTCGCCGTGCATCGCCATCCGGGCCGCGTTGATCGCCTTCACCGACGCCATCGCGTTCCGCTCGATGCACGGGATCTGCACCAGCCCGCCGACCGGGTCGCAGGTCAGGCCGAGGTTGTGTTCCATCGCGATCTCGGCCGCGTTCTCGACCTGGAGCGGCGTACCGCCGAGCACCTCGCACAACGCGGCCGCGGCCATCGAGCAGGCCGATCCGACCTCGCCCTGGCAGCCGACCTCGGCACCGGAGATCGACGCGTTCTCCTTGTAGAGCACGCCGATCGCGCCGGCGGTGAGCAGGAACCGGACCACACCGTCTTCGGTGGCCCCGGGCACGAACCGGCGGTAGTAGTGCAGTACGGCGGGAATGATGCCGGCGGCACCGTTCGTCGGTGCGGTGACGATCCGGCCGCCGGACGCGTTCTGCTCGTTCACCGCGAGGGCGAACAGGTTGACCCAGTCCATCACCTTCAGCGGATCGACCGACCAGGGATCCTGGCTGAGCTTGGTGTACAGGGCGTGTGCCCGGCGCGGCACCTTGAGGCCGCCCGGCAGGATGCCTTCGGTCTCGCAACCCTCGCGGACACAGTCCTGCATGACCTGCCAGATGTGCAGCAGTCCGGCCCGGATCTCTTCCTCGGTCCGCCAGGCCAGCTCGTTCGCGAGCATCACCTCGCTGATCGACAGCTGCGACTCCCGGCACCGGTCGAGCAACTCCGCGCCAGTGGTGAACGGGTACTTCAGCGGGGTCGTGTCCGGCACGATCCGGTCGCCCGCGGCCGCGTTCTCGTCGACCACGAACCCGCCGCCGACCGAGTAGTACGTGCGTTCCCGCAGCACCTGGCCGTCGGACCCGCGCGCCACGAAGGTCATTCCGTTCGGGTGGTAGGGCAGCGCCTTGCGCCGGTGCATGGTCAGGTCGGTGTTCTCGTCGAACGCGATCTCATGCGTACCGGCCAGCCGCAGCCGGCCGAGCTCGCGGATCGTCTCGACCCGCGCGTCCACAGCGTGCGTGACGACGGTCTCGGGATCCTCACCCTCGAGCCCGAGCAGGACCGCCTTGTTACTGCCGTGGCCGTGCCCGGTCGCGCCGAGCGAACCGAAGAGCTGCGCCTCGACGGTGGTCGTCGCGGCCAGCAGGCCGGCGTCGGCCAGGCCGAGTGCGAACGTACGGGCGGCGCGCATCGGGCCCACCGTGTGGGAGCTCGACGGGCCGATCCCGATGCTGAACAGATCGAAGACGCTGATCGCCATCGTGTGGAGGTTCCTTCCGGTCCGTCCGATTCGAATAGCGCGATATGCAGTTCGTCCGGCGACCGTGGGTCAAGTCACTCTTCCCATTCGATCTCTGTCAGATGGCGTCCTAGTCGTGGACGTCCTGGCTTTGAGGAACTGGACAGCCTGCACAGCTACGACGAGTCTTCATCCCTTGTAGTGGGTTGCGTCGCGATTCGGTTCGCTGGCGGATTGCCGTCGATGGGCGGACGAACCGCGGTCGGCAAGTAGCACGGAGGCCAGATTTCGACGGTTCGTATCAAGACGCTCGAGTCGGTCGGCTGCGTCGTCGATCCGACTGGCGGCAGCGGCGGCGAGGGCATGGATCACGGTTACTGCGCCGACCTGTGACGTGGTGAAGCTGGGACCTGCGCAGGCAGTCCGGAGCATTAGGTCGGAGTGCTCGGCCACGGGCGCGGAGTAGCTGTCCGTTATGGCCAGCACCGATGCGCCGGCCTGTTTTGCGAGGCGGGCCGCAGCCGTGATGTCGGCGTGGTACCGCGGGTATGTGATCGCTACGAGCGCATCTGACGGGCGAACGTCTAGCAATAGATCAGGCAGCAGGCCCGCGCTGGGCTCCAGTTGTGTCACGTTGGGCCGGATCTGGTGAAGCAGCATAGCGGCCATGTGCGCCGGTGGATACGAGCCGCGAACGCCCATGATCCAGAGCCGCGGCGCGCGCACCAGTAGCTCGCATGCGCGATCGAGATCGGCGTCCGTGACCAGATTTCGGGTCTGCTGCAGGTTGGCCGACTCAGCAGCGAATACCCGTTGAAACAGGTTTCCCTCCTCGTCCTGGATGCTCGCGCCGAGTCGTTCCGCGGGACTCAGTCTGTCTCGGAGCTCGTGCTGTAGCGCCTGCTGGAACGCTGGGTAGCCGTCCAGTCCGATCACGCTCGGGAAGCGGACGACAGTCGACTGGCTGACCTGAACACGGCTGGCCAGCCGCTGGGCGGACAGGAACGCCACCTCATCAGGGTGATCCAACGCAAAGTGGGCGATTCTCTGCTGTGACGGCGACATCACCGACAGCTTCTCTTGCAGTAAACGCTGCATCCCATTGACTTGCTGCATAATGTGCATCATAGTCCCTGATCGTGGACACGCGCCATCCCTCGGAGGTCCGGATGCTCGCGTACCTGCGAGGAGGAGGAGAGCCGTGGTCGTGCAGATTCTGAACAAGAGACGTCCGCAAGGAACGACCGACGAACCCGAGCCAACGAGTTGTCGCACTTCGAGCTGAGGACCGATTCCAACCAGCTCCGCCGGACCCCCCGTTGCTGCTGGACGACGGCCTGACCATTGAGCGCGGTGCCCCCAGCGCAGTGCTGCGCCCGCCCCTCCACGGAACGCGCCAGCAAGTTTTCTTCGCCTCCTTCACCATGCGCTGACCCCTGAGCGCTGCTCACCTCAAATCCGGAAGGAACCATGAATTCCACCGTCCTGATCGTCGGCGCTGGCGTAGTCGGCGCCAGCCTCGCCCACGAACTCACCCGACGAGGCGCGTCGGTCACCGTGATCGACGTTGCCGAAAGCGCATCGGGCACGAGCGCGGCCTCGTTCGCATGGGTCAACGCCAACAACAAGACGCCCAGGGAGTACGAACAGCTCAACCTGCTCGGGCTGCGCGCACACGAACGCGCGCTCGGCTCATCGACACAAAGTATCTGGTTTCACCAGACAGGAAACATCGAACTAGCGCACTCGCCGGCGGCGGCGGCGCGTCTTGAGGACAAAGTGCACCGCCTGGCTACCAACGACTACGGCGCGGTGATGCTGACCGCCGCACAAGTCGAGGAGCTCGAACCGGGGCTCCGGGCCGAGGGTCTCATCAGCGGAGTCCTCTACCCCAGGGAGGGATGGATCGACACAACCACCATGTGCTCCACGCTGCTGCACCGAGCCAGTGAGCAGGGCGCGACCTTCGTTCCCTTCCACCAGGTCACCGAGATCACCCCCCGAGGAGTGAAGGCGATCGGGCCTGACGGCGACACCGCCCAATTCGATGCCGACGTCGTCGTCTTGGCCGCCGGTAACGGGACAAGGGAACTGCTGGCATCCCATGACATCGACTTTCCGACTCTCGACCCCGCGTGGAGGGACGACGGCGGCGCGCCTAACCCCACAGTTGGCCTGATCAGCACCACAGGTCCGGTGACCTCCGGGATCCGGCACATGGTCCGCGCGGAAGGCATCGCCCTCCGGCCCGCCCGTAACGGTGGCATCACCTTCGCTGACCATCCGACGGGAGCCCAGTGGGACCGCGCCGATCCTCGCATCTGGACGGTCCCCAGCGAACTGCTGGACCGTGCACGCCAACTGTTCCCGTCCCTCGGCCGTGTGTCGGTCGAGACCGTAACCCTCGGAACGCGAGTCCTACCCACAGACGGGGTAACCATCGCCGACTGGATCGAGAGCGACGAACGTCTCTATGCGATCGCCACGCACAGCGGAGTCACCTTGGCCGCACACCTCGCCGAGGTCGTGACCGACGAGATCCTCACCGGGAGCCGCCATCCATCACTCCAGCCCTTCGGGCTCTCTCGATTCGCCCACAACTAGACGGGAACGGGTGTCTACCTCATGCGCCTAGCAGTCCTAGGCAGTATGCCGACGGCCATGATCAGCGCCGCCTGGGCATCCGTGACGTCGGGCCAAGTGGTCGCCTACGTGAGCGACACCGCGTCAGGAACCTGGGCCGGGCACGTCTACTGGGGTGAGCGCTCAGAGCCGGCCCGGGTAGAGCAACTCAAGGTCGGGGCTCCGCTTGAGGCCGATGCGTTTCTCCTCATCGCGTCGCGGGAGGAGACCCTCGAGCTCGTCCGGCTCTACGAACAAGCAATGCGAGGTCGTCCCGTCCTCCTTGCCCCAGGCGGTTTCGCAGTCGTCGAAGCAGTCGCCGAGCAACTAGCGGCGGAGGCGCCGATTCACTCCGCGCTTGGGCAGCTGCCCGGCTTCCCTGTTACCGGGAATGTCCAAGGCGACGCCATCCAGATCAGGTCGGTCAAGCGCGACTTCCCGGTCGGGGCCTTGCGAGGAACGGATCTGCCGAACCTGCTGAGAGTCTTCCGATCCTGGTTTCCCGACCTGACCGAGTCGACTCTGGCGGAGACGACCCTGGCAAACACGAACAACGTCATCCATCCACCCATCCTCCTGATCAACGCTGCCAGAACCGAACTTGCCGATCGATACCTGCTGTACAGGCAAGGCGTGTCTCCCGGCGCCGCACGATTGATTGGCCGCATCGACCGTGAGCGTCTCGACCTCCTGGCAACCCTGAACCAGGACACCACTCCCATCACGGGATGGTTCGAGCGCTACTACGGCGACCAGGGCCTGACTGGCAACACCATCGAGGAGATGCTCACGACTCTGCCCGCGCTGTCAACCTCGCGAGGGCCGGAGACACTCGAACATCGCTTCATCTTCGAGGACGTCGCCGGGGGACTCGCCCCCATGGAGGAACTGGCACGTCGACGCGGCGTCGAAACGCCATACCTGTCGTCGTTGATCACGGCGCTGTCAGCGATCTCCGGAACAGATCTGCGCGCACAGGCGCCTGACCTTGTCGATCGCCTCGCATTCGGGTGAGCGACTTCGACCCGACTGAAGTTGGCGTTGGCCAAGGGGCGAAGTAGCAGGAACCCACGCATCCGAAAGGAACCACCATGATGACCGAAGGATCCACAAACGCGACGATGGCTCCGATGGTCGCAGCGCAGATCTTCGAAATCGAAGCGAAGTTCGTTACTCCGTACAAGCTGTCGTACGACACGCGAGCCACGACGCGGGCCGTGCTGCTCAAGATGACCGACGCCGACGGCGTCGAGGGCTGGGGAGAGGCCAATCCTGACCAACACTTCAGTGGCGAATCCTCGAGCGAGGAGATGCGTGTCCTCAAGGAGACACTGCTGCCGGCGGTGCTCGCTTCCCCGGCGCCCGAGCCGGGACGCATCGACGACATGCTCGACACGCAGCTCACCAAACACTTCTGCGCCAAGGGCGCAGTAAGTATGGCCCTGCTCGACATCCTCGGTAAGCGCCTGGATGTTCCAGTCGCCACGCTGCTCGGCGGACCGCTACGGGAGTCGCTGCCTATGAGTTGGCCTCTCGGCAACGGTACAGCCGAAGACGACATACCCGTGATCGACGAGAAGACCGCCGAGGGCTACTCGACCTTCATGCTGAAGATGGGTTCGGCGCCGCCGCGTGACGAGGTCAAGCGAGTAGCCACGCTCGCGGATCGTTATGGAAACCGTCTCAAGTTCAAGGCCGACGCCAACCAGGGATGGAGCCGAGCCGAAGCCCGAGAGTTCCTGGAGGGAGGCAGTCACTTCTCCAACATCGCGTGGGTCGAACAGCCTCTGCAAAAGGACGACATCGAGGGCCTGGCCGCGCTGGCAAACGGCACGAGTCTGCCGATTTCGGTGGACGAATCCCTCATCGGACTCGCAGAGGCCGCCCGAATCGGGAGTCTCGGTGCCGCCAGTGTCTTCAGCATCAAGAGCAGCAAGAACGGTGGGCCTCTACGCGCTCAGCGCATCGCCGCGGTGGCAGAGGCATTCGGGATCCGCTGCAGCATGAACTCGATGCTTGAATTCGGCATCACACAGGCCGCCTCATTGCAGCACGCTGTGACCGTTCGGAATCTTGCCGACGCCGGGCACTCCTTCGCGTCAACCTTGCGTCTCGCCGAGGACCCGACCAACTTCTCCTCGTTCATCCGCGACGGAGTGGTCCGTTTTCCGCGCACCTCCGGCTTGGGAGTCGAGGTTGACGAGTCGCATGTCCGCCGCCTCGCGGTGGCGGACGTCCGTCTAGAGGCCTGCGGCTAGCACCATTCGCTTCCACAGTGACCGGGATGTGCCCGTTCATCCACGGACATGCTCATCGTAGTAACAGCGACGATCGACGGCGTTACCGCGCGCCTGCGGAGTCCGCCCGAACAGTCGCGGCGCTCCTGATCGCGCTGGACGTACATGCTCGCGGACAGCTCCCTGTGGGGCTTCCCATATTCGAACCCGAGCGTTACCAGCCTCTGACAACGATCCGCGATCGCTACCCAGAGATCGCCTTCCAGAAAGGGACTATCAAATGACACATTCTGCTGCCGAATCCACTAGAGCCACGCTGAGCGGTGGCGGCTCCAACTTTCATGGCATCGTGCCGCAGGTTAGGAATCAGGCGTTCGGCCGTGATGAATACGCCGCGCGGGTCCGTCAGATCCAGGAGGATTTGGCTGCCGTGGGCCTCGATATCCTGCTGGTTCACACTCCGGAGAACATCAACTATCTGACCGGCTTCGAGACGTCGGGGTACTTCGAGTATCAAGTGCTGGCGGTGCCCGCCTCTGGGGAACCCGGTCTGCTGATCCGTAACACCGAGCGGTTCAACGTTGACGAGCACACCTGGTTACCTCATGCCTACCTGTGGACCGCTGACGTCGACTACTTCGAAGCCACCGCCCGGCTTGTCGACTCACTCGACGCCCCCCGCTCTGCACGGGTCGGGCTGGAGTTTCACTCGTGGTTCGTCACCGCGCAGGTGAGTACGGCGCTGTCATCCAAGATGCCACGGCACAAGATCGTGGACGCCGGCCGCATCGTTGAGCTGAGGCGGCTGGTCAAGAGTCCGGCCGAGCAGGCGTACGTCCGGGCTGCGGCTGCGATCGCGGACAAGACGATGGCTGCGGCCGTGGCAGCCGCTGCTGCCGGCCGTAGCGAGCTGGACGTGGCCGCCGCCGCTTATCAGGAGCACTTCATGGCGGGTGGTGAGTACCCTGCGCTGCCCCACTTCGTGAAGTCCGGGGAACGCTGCATGCTCCAGCACGCGACCGCCAGCGACAAGATTCTTGAGCCAGGTGAGTTGCTTCATATGGAGTTCCTCGGCGTGAAGCGCCGCTACCACGCCGCCCTGGTCCGCACGGTGCACGTCGGCAAAGCCTCAGCCGCCGCGCGCCGGTCCGCGGCCGTCATCTTCGACATCCAGGATCAGATGCTGGCCGAGCTCAAGCCCGGGGCTTCTGTCGGCGAGGTCACCAAACGCGGCCGCGACTGCATCAACGCCGTCCGCGGCGGACAGGATCTCGACGCTGTCCGGATCGCGTTGCACGATGGCGACCCCGAGGAGTTCAGGTTGCGTATCGCTGATTTTCCCGGGACTAATCGGCGGCTTGGCTACTCCATGGGCATCGGCTTCCCACCGAACGCAGGCGAAGCCCACACCCTCGACTTCCGCGAGAGCGCGACGGCAACGCTTCAGGCGGGGATGGTCTTCCACATGATTGCCGGGACCAGTCCGGAAATGACTAACAGCGAGACGGTGCTCATCACCGATGACGGCTGGGAGCGGCTCACCCAGACACCACGCGAGCTGATCGAATCCTGATGCATACCCTCACCGGAACCGCAGACGAAGCGGCCAAGAACGCTTGATGTGGAGCTCCGGACGGTCCTACCGAAGGAAGGCGGTTCACGTCTCACCGAGACCGCCCGGGTGAACAAGCTCATTATCGATAGGAGATCAATGATGCGGGTCGCAGTTGTCCAGGACGCTCCAGTTGCTTTCGATAGGGACGCCACTTTGCTGAAGGTGGAGGATCGTACGCGCGAAGCGGCGGCTGTGGGGGCTGAGCTTGTGTTGTGGCCCGAGGCGTTCGTCAGCGCCTACCCACGAGGCAGCACGTTGCACGCGGTGGTGGGTGGGCGTGAGCGTGCCGGCTACGAGCTCTACTACCGCTACTGGGAGTCGGCGGTCGACGTCCCAGGCGACACGGTGGATCGCTTGGCCGCACTTGCCACCGAACTGGGCTTGTTCCTGGTAGTCGGGGTCATCGAGCGAGACGGCGGCACGCTGTATTGCACCGTCCTGTTCTTCGGGCCCGACGGCTACCTGGGCAAGCACCGCAAGCTCATGCCAACAGGGCTGGAGCGGGCGATCTGGGGTTTTGGCGACGGCAGCACGATGCCCGTGTTCGACACGCCAGGTGGTCGGATGGGAGCCGTGATCTGCTGGGAGAACTACATGCCGTTGATGCGCATGGCGATGTATGCCAAAGGTGTCCAGCTCTATCTGGCACCGACGGCCGATCATCGAGACAGTTGGGTAGCGACGTTGCGACACATCGCTGTGGAGGGTCGTTGCTTCGTGCTCGGCTGCAACCAGTTCACCCGTCGAGGCGACTATCCCCCCAATTTCGACAACGCGTATGGTGACGACCCTGACGTGATCTTCTCGCGGGGCGGAAGCTGCATCATCGACCCCTTCGGCAACCTCGTGGCCGGACCCTTGTTCGACGAAGCTGGGATCTTGTATGCCGATGTCGACGTGGCGGAGACGTACGCGGCGAAGTTCGACTTCGACGTAGTCGGACACTATGCGCGCCCTGACATCTTCCAACTCGATGTCGATGAACGCCCCCACCGGCCGGTGGTTCGCAACTCCAGGGTGTTGGACTAGCTATGGGCGACGGACCGAACAGTGCTCCGAGCCTGGGCGAACGATCCCGCGAACCACCTGGCCAGGCTCTTCGCCCGGGTGAGGCTGACCGTGCACCGGCGACAGTAGCGAGAAGCCCGACGCAAGGACGCTGGCAACTTCGTAGATGCCGCGAAGCGCCACCGCGGTAGGGCGTATGCGCGAAAGGCTAGTGATCGTTGGCCCGGCCCGGCCGAGCCGGGGACGCCCGACGTAACGCCGTTGCTTCGGCGGCGACGAATCTGAGGAACTCCTCCGATGCTGGCGGATACCGTCGCCCGCGACGCCACACCAGGAGCGCCGAGGGTGTGATGGGTGGATTCAGCTCACGCATCCAGACCCCGATGGGTGGTGGGTCGCCAAAGAATTGGCGGGGAAGTACGGCCAGGCCGTGTCCGTGCCGCACGAGGCCGATCAGGAGTGCGATCTCGTTGGACTCGACCATGATCTTGGGAGTGACGCCGTGCTGGGCCAGTGCGGTGTCTGTGGCGGCCCGGAGCCCAGTTCGTCCAACAACCCGCCGGAACCCGACCATGGTCTCGCCTTCCAGCTCTTCGATGTCGACGCGGTCATGTGCCTCGAGACGGTGGCCGGTCTTGCCGGCGAGAACGAGGTCGTGGTAGTCGGCGACCACACCCTCGATATCGGGTGGCAGGTCTTTCAAGTCTGCTGTCAGTAGGCCTATGTCCACCGAATCGTTCTTGATGCCTTCGAGGGACTCTTGAGCGGTTCCTTCCCGCAGGATGACCCGGACCGCCGGCCGATAGGCCTGGAAACGGGCCAGGATCGCTGGGATGTCGAGTGATGCCGCGGGGAACATTGTGGCGAACGTGACCTCGCCGACTGTCTGCCCGCGAAGGCCAAGCACCTCTTCTCTGGCTGCTGACAACTCTGCGAGCACGCGGCTGACTCTGTCGGCGAAGAGCGCGCCGGCCTCGGTGGGCCGGGTGACCGGGCGCTGGCGATCCAGCAGTTGCATGCCGAGTTCGTCCTCAAGCTTGGCGACTTGATGTGACACAGCGGACTGGGCGACGCCCAGTCTGGCCGCTGCCTTGGTGAATGAGCCCTCGGCCGCGACGGCCAGGAGGTACTCGAGTTGTCGGATTTCCATCGCGATTCAAGATACTCGATATCGCGTTCGACGTGTAGACAGATGAAGTTTTCCAGCGCGATGCTTGACCTGCGGTTGGGGATCGGCCTACATCCCAGGTCGGGATCGCCCACATCCAAGGCTCGGGGGACCGGCCCACATCGAGGCCGGGGATCAGTCCACATCGAGGCCGTGGCATCAGCCCACTACTACGCAGCCTCTCGTGACGAGGCAGGAGTCATCTCATGGATCAACACCCTGTGCCCACTCTCGGACGTCGGCGATTGCTTGGCCTCGCCGCGGCCGCCACGGCCGTTGTCGGCTTGGGCAGCGTCGGTTGCAGTCCCGACGTCGGTTCGAGCAACGGCGGCAGCCGGTTGAGGATCGCCACCTTGGACGGCAGCACGAACGACACGCTCGATCCGCTGCGGTTGGAGCGTCGCATGCAGAACCTCACTGCCTGCATGATCTTCGAGTCGCTTACCGACCTCGACGATGGCCTGCAGCCGGTAGGTCGCCTAGCGGAGTCCTTTGAGACCCCCGACGACGGTGTGACGTGGGACTTCAAGCTCCGCAGCGGCGTCACATTTCACGACGGAAGACCGCTGACACCCCAGGATGTGATCTTCTCTATCTCGCGGGCGCTCGACCCTCACGAGGGTTCCGGTAACTCCCTGGCGGGCCAACTGGCGGGAGTACTGCGTCCGCAGGGAATCCGTGCCGTGGATGACAGGACCGTCCGGTTCGCGCTGGACAAGAAGTATGTGTTCTTTCCCAGCGCCATGGCGACCCGATTCGCCCGCATCTACAGGGCTGGCACCAAGGACTTCGCGCGGCCAGTCGGGACCGGGCCTTTCGTGTTCGAGTCGTTTAAGCCGGGCCAATCGTTCGCCGCGACCCGATATGACAAGTATTGGGGCGACGCGCCAGGGGCCGACCGGGTAGAGGTCATCAACTACGCGGAAGAGGCGACCCGTCTCTCGGCCTTCATCGACGGCGACGTTGATGTGATGTTCGAACTCGCGACGTCTTCCGCGCCAGACATCTTGGCAAAGAAGGGCCTCTCTATCCTCGAAGAGAAGAACGCCAATTGGATCCCGCTTGCGCTCGACACAACGGTCGCGCCATTCAACAATCCGGACGTCGTCCGGGCGATCAAGTTGGCGGTGGACCGCGAGCGGGTGATCAAGATCGGTCTGGGCGGCTACGGCACGCTTGGCTACGACCAGCCGATCCCGTCCAACGACGTCATGTTCAGTGGCCTCGAGCAGCCCAGGTACGACCCAGGTGCTGCGCGAGATCTCCTGGCTCGAGCCGGCCATGGAAACGGCATCACGCTTCCGACTCTTGAGGTGCTTGAAGCTCCGTCGGTCATCAGCATGGCGCTCGTGCTTCAGCAGCAACTCAAGGACGTCGGCATCCGATTCGATATCAAGCGTGTTCCTACAGCGACCTTCTGGACCGACTCCTGGCTCAAGAAGCCCTTCTACTCCAACACTTACACACGCAGGGGCGCCGACGAGGTTCTCAAACTCTGCTTCTCCAGCAGGGGTGCCTGGAACATGTCCAAGAAGAAGGACCCCGAGATCGACGCGGCGATCGACGCAGCCGCGAAGACGACCGATGTCGAGGTCCAGAAGAAGCAGTACGCCATCGCGCAGCGGTTGATCGCCGAGCGCGATTCCACGGTCATCTCTGCGCACGTCCCGCGGCTCTCGGGCGTGACATCGAAAGTGTCGGGCCTCACCACGAACCCCGTGTACCTGCTTGACTTGCGGAAGGCGGGCGTTTCTACATGACCGAGGCACACGTTCGGGCAACCGAGCCCGTACCAGTGGCCGAGTCAGGCTCTCGAGCATCGCGCCGTAGCGGATTGGCTCGGACGCTTGCCGTGAAGTTCCTGGTCGGGCTGACCACGGTCTGGTTAGCGAGCCTGGTTGTATTTGCTGCGGTTGAGGTGCTGCCCCAGGACCCGGCACTCACAGCGCTCGGTATCGAGTCGACCCCTGCGCAGAGGACGGCTTTCCGCGAGGCGCATGGCCTGGACGATCCTGCAGCGACTCGGTACTTGCGTTGGGCGGGCGGGATGGTTCAGGGGGACTTCGGGTCCAGCATCGTGTCGGGCCGGCCAATCGTCGATGATCTGGGTCCGCGCTTGTACTACACCGCGATGTTGGCCTTGGCAGCGGTGGCGTTGAGCGTTGCCGTGGGGCTTCCGCTTGCGCTCATCGCTGGACGTAGGCCGGGCGGGCCGTTTGACGCTACCGCGAACCTGCTCACGCTCTCCCTGCACGCAATCCCAGAGTTTGGGCTCGGCATCGTGCTCGCGTGGTTGTTCGCCTCGAAGCTTGACCTCTTGCCGCTGGTTAGCACCGGAATCGAGAATGGAGACTTCCGCGCGTTCGTGCTCCCAGCTCTGACGCTGGGACTGATGGGGATCTCTTACGTTTACCGCTTCTCGCGGGTTGGAGTGATCGAGGCGGGACAGGCTCCATTCGTCCGGTCGGCTGCCTTACGCGGGGTCTCACCACTACGGGCCACGACTCATCACGTGCTCCCGGTTGCCAGCAGCGCCGTCGTCAATGTCGTCGCCCTCCACGCAATCGTCCTGCTGGGCGGAGTGGTGGTCGTGGAGAACGTCTTCTCTTACCCGGGGCTGGGTACGCTCTTGATAACTGCCGTGGAGAGTAATGACCTGCCCGTGATCGAGGCAGTAGCCGTCGTCACCTCGGCGCTCTTGGTGGCGATCAATCTGTGTGCCGACGCCCTCGTTGTGCTGTTGAACCCGCGAACGAGGGGAGCACACCGGTGACTACCAATACGCCTCTCGCAATCGAACGGCGAATCCGAGTGCCGCGACCGACGGTTGCCGCTGCCATCGGCACGATCCTGCTCATCGCGAGCTTGGGCACGGCGTTCCTAGGGCCGGTGTTCCGGCCACACGATCCCAATGAGTTGGTCGCCAGTCCAATGCTGCGGCCCTCGCTCGAGTACCCGCTGGGCACAGATGAGCTGGGTCGCGATCTGTTCTCGCGCGTGTTGTCCGGCGGGATCAACGTCGTCATGGTAGCGGTCCTTGCGACCGTGGTGGCCTTCGTAGTCGGCGCGGGCTTGGGGATGGCCGCCGGCTACGTGCAGGGCCGGTTCGACCTCGCAGTGACCAGGTCGGTCGACCTTCTCATCGCCCTTCCGCCGCTGCTACTCGCCATCGTGTTCATCTCGAGCTTCGGAAGTTCGCTGCACGTGCTAGTGCTTGTCACCTCGGCGTTCTTTGTGCCGCGCATCGTCAGAATCGTTCGCGGCGTCACCGTCCCGGTGGTCGCCAACGACTACGTGAAGGCATCCCGGCTACGCGGTCTGAGCACGCGCACGATCCTGTGGCGCGATCTCGTACCGAATATCGCCGGCATCCTAGTCGTCGAGTTCGCCGCTCGTTTGGGCAGTGTGATCATGTTCGTGGCGACGCTGAACTTCCTCGGCCTCGGGGCTCAGCCCCCGACTGCCAACTGGGGCCTGATGGTGTCGGAAACGCTTCACCTGCTTCGTAGCAATCCGGCAGCCCCCATGACGGCCACTGCGCTGATCGCCGCACTCACCGTGGGCGTCAGCCTGCTCGCCGACGAGTACGCGGCTCGCATTGCGATGGACCAACTCGCGGGACGGAGCGCACGATGACCGAAGCCCTACAACTGACGCTGGGCACAGACGAGTGTCCAGTCCTCAACATTCGCGGACTCGAGGTCGAGTACCGCGGACGAGAGGGCGGAGTCACAACTGTCAACGACTTCACGCTCGCCGCGAGCCGCGGTGTGATTTACGGCGTCGTAGGCGAAAGCGGGAGCGGCAAGTCGACCGTAGGCCTCGCCGCGATCGGGTGGGCATCGCCGGCACTCCGTCGAACTGCGGGCCGCAGCGCCGTTCTCGGCGAAGAGATTCTGGACCTACCTCCG
The DNA here is from genome assembly GCF_055586945.1 of Kribbella sp. NPDC048837. Lineage (NCBI taxonomy): Bacteria > Bacillati > Actinomycetota > Actinomycetes > Propionibacteriales > Kribbellaceae > Kribbella > Kribbella sp. NPDC048837. The sequence goes on along the minus strand of NZ_JBVJHF010000001.1, from coordinate 1,704,065 downwards.
CGACACCTTCGAAAGATCTGGGGTCAGCACGTCGGTTATGTGCCCCAAGAAGTCGGCGGTGCGCTCCACCCGTCCTTCCGGATCCGTAGGCAGTTCCGCGAGACCCTCCGCATCAACCGTGGCCTCGGAAAGGCCGAAGCCGACGCGCGCGCGATCGAGTTACTCCAAGGTGCCGGCATTCCCGAGACGCAGGCCGCGCTGAGGCGCTACCCGCATGAGTTCTCGGGCGGCCAGCTGCAACGAATCGCGATCGCCCTCGCCCTAGCACCGAGACCCGATCTCCTCGTCCTGGATGAGCCGACGACGGCACTCGACGTCACAACGCAGCGGATCGTCGTCGATGCGCTGCGAAAGCTCGCGACCGACGAGCGCGTCGCCGTTCTGTTCATCAGTCACGACATCGCGCTATTGGGCGAGTACGCCGACGAGCTAGTCGTCATGTACGCAGGTGAAATCGTGGAACACGGCGACGTCGCTTCGGTTCTCAGCCGGCCGCGCCATCCCTACACACGTGCCCTCGTCGACGCCGTTCCCTCTCCAGGGCGCACCGAACTACCAGCAAGCATCCCGGGCCTGCCGCCGGGCCGTGTAGTGGAAGGGGCATGCGCATTCGCGCCGCGCTGTTCCCACGCTGAGCCACGGTGTATCGAGGAGAAGCCCGCACTTCGTACGGTTTCTGTGGACCACCTGACCCGATGTTGTAGGGCTTCCGACCTCACTCTTGACGCTCCCAGTGAGTTCGGGGAGCGCCTGGCACCGGCATCCGGTGAGGTGATCCTCTCCGCGCGTGATGTCGTGGTGGAGTACCAAGCCAATCGCTCCTGCGTGCGAGCCGTCGACGAGGTCAGCCTGACGCTCAGGAAGGGAAACGTCACTGCTCTCGTCGGCGAGAGCGGCAGCGGCAAATCGTCCCTCGGTCATGCCATCGCCGGTCTACTCCGACCAAGTAGCGGCTCCATTGAGTTCGACGGAGCCGAGCTCCCTGCAGATCCGAGGCGGAGATCCAAACGCCAGCGGAAACAGATCCAGCTCGTCTTCCAGAGCACAACCGGATCCCTCAACCCGCGCCGGCGCGTGGGCGACCACCTACATCACGTAGCGTCGTGCTTTCTGGAACCGGCGCGCCGACAGGCTGCGGTCGAGGAGATCTTGGAGTCGGTCCGGCTCTCAAGCCAGCTGCTCAATCGCTACCCAGGTGAGCTGAGCGGCGGCCAGAAGCAGCGCGTCGCCATCGCGAGCGCGTTCCTGGCCGATCCGGTAGTTGTGGTCTGCGACGAGATCACCTCCGGCCAGGACGTATCCGTTCAGGCCGCCATCCTCGAGACGCTCGCGCGAATGCAAGCCACACACGACACTGCAGTGCTGTTCATCTCTCATGACCTCGGCGTCGTGCGCGCGATCGCAGACGACGTGTACGTCATGCGCGAGGGCTCGGTTGTCGAATACGGCCGGATTGATGACCTCTTCGGCAGCCCGCAGCACGAGTACACCCGTGACCTCCTGGCGGCAGCACCCGAGCCTGCCTCCAAGAGTCCTGGAACATCCCGCACAGCCGGGTTGGAGTGACGACGATGACATCAGGGACGGCCTCGCAGCCGGCCGCCGAGCTGGAGATCGACGGGGCCACCACGCGAGCATCAGAAGGACAGACCATCGCGGCACTCCTCATCTCCCTGGGTATCCGTGGTTGGCGACGTACTCCGGAGGGTGAGCCGCGCAGAGCGTTCTGCGGTGTCGGGACGTGCGACGACTGCGTCGTCACAGTCGACGGGGTCGCAGGAGTAAAGGCTTGCCTGACACCGGTGCGGGACGGCATGCAGATTCTGACGAGGGCGTCGTGACTGTTTCCGTCCGTAGTCGTACTCGCCCCACAACCGCATGTCCGCCAGGTGGTGCTCTCAACTCCGCGCGGAGATCTGTCTTAGCCAACGCGCACCGGCCTGACAACGATCCTGAACTGCTATCACGGAAGGACCACTCATGACACGCTCCGCCGGGGAGTCTGCTAGTGCCACGCTGATCGGTGGCAGCTCGAACGTTCATGGCATCGTGCCGCAGGCTAGAAGTCAGGCGTTCGGTCGTGATGAATATGCTGCGCGGGTCGGTCAGGTCCAAGGCGATCTGGTCGACGCAGGTCTGGATGTTCTGCTGGTTCATACTCCCGAGAACATCAATTATCTGACCGGCTTCGAAACGTCGGGATACTTCGAGTATCAGGTTTTGGCGGTGCCTGCCTCCGGACAGCCCGGCTTGCTTATCCGTAACACCGAGCGGTTCAACGTCGACGAGTACACCTGGTTGGCCAACGCATCCTTGTGGACTGCGGATGTCGACTACTTTGAGGCTACTGCCCAGCTCGTGGACTCGCTCGGTGCTCCCGGCTCGGCTCGCGTCGGACTCGAGTTCCACTCGTGGTTCGTCACCGCGCAGGTGAGTACGGCGCTGACATCCAAGATGCCACGGCACAAGGTGGTCGATGCCGGACGGATCGTCGAGCTGAGGCGGCTGGTCAAGAGTCCGGCCGAGCAGGCGTACGTCCGGGCTGCGGCTGCGATCGCGGACAAGACGATGGCCGCGGCCGTGGCGGCCGCTGCGGCCGGCCGCAGCGAGCTCGACGTGGCCGCCGCGGCATATCAGGAGCACTTCATGGCGGGTGGTGAGTACCCTGCGCTGCCCCACTTCGTGAAGTCCGGGGAACGCTGCATGCTCCAGCACGCCACTGCCAGCGACAAGATTCTTGAGCCAGGTGAGTTGCTTCATATGGAGTTCCTCGGCGTGAAGCGCCGCTACCACGCCGCCCTCATCCGCACCGTGCACATCGGTCGAGCGTCAAGGGCTGTGCGCCAGTCCGCCGCGATCATTCTCGATGTTCAGGATCAGATGCTGGCCGAGCTCAAGCCCGGGGCTTCTGTCAGCGAGGTCACCAAACGCGGCCGCGACTGCATCAACGCTCTCCGGGTGCGGGATTTCAACGCCGTCCGGATCGCGTTGCACGATGGCGACCCCAACGAGTTTCAGCTCAGCATCGCTGCCTATCCCGGCACTAATCGGCGGCTTGGCTACTCCATGGGCATCGGCTTCCCACCGAACGCAGGCGAAGCCCACACCCTCGACTTCCGCGAGAGCGCAACGATGGAACTCCAGGCTGGAATGACGTTCCATATGCTGGCTGGGACGAGTCCGGAACTGTCATTCAGCGAGACGGTGCTCATCACCGACGACGGCTGGGAGCGGCTCACCCAGACACCGCGCGAGCTGATCGAGTCCTGATGTACACGTTCACCGGAACCGCACACCAACGTGGCGAACAGCACGGCAGGGAACTCGCACGCGCCATTGCCGATCGCGTGGGCCGCTTGCTGCCCTCCGATCTGTCCGCAATCCAGCGGACCCGCCTCGCCCAGCCCTGGCTGGACGCGACCGAAGAGCTTGACACAGACCTCGCCCGTGAGATTGCAGGTATCGCCGCTGGTTCCGGCGCGACGCTCGCGGAGGTCGTGCTGCTGAACAGCTTCGAGGCAATCAAGCTCTCGGATTCGGTGGAGCAGGGAGGATGCACTGTCGTTGGGGCGACAACGAGTGGTGGGACTGTCATCGCCCAGAACTGGGATGCGAACCCACAGCGCGCGAGGGGACTGACGGTCCATCGGCACCGCGACCCCAACGTCCCGGAAGTCGCCGTGCTTGCCTCACCCGGCAGCCTGGGCTGGCTCGGTATGAACGAGTACGGGCTCGGACTCGTCAACAACGACCTCCTCGGGGGCCCGATCGCACTCACGGCGCCCAGTCAAGTGATCCGGCGCATTCTCCTCAAGCAGACCGACAGCTCCTCGGCGCTGTCGGCAGCACTGGCCATCCAGCATCCCGCCTTGCGCAGCTACGTGCTCGCAGACTCGGCTGGAGTGCTCGCGGCCATGGAAGTTGTCCCCTACGAGGCGCCTGCCGTCAGGACGGATGCGGCCGATGTAGCGCACGCCAACCATGCGGTGGCCCCGAGAGTCCGGGCGGTTGAAGACCGGAAATTGCAGGAGTCCGTGTTTCCGTCCTCGGCACACCGCGCACACCGCGCAGCTGAACTGCTGGAGCGACCCCACAAGGACAACGACCAACTGAGCCGCGTGCGCCAGATTCTGCGCGACCACGAAGGGCTGCCACTGTCGATCTGTCGGCACCCCGCTCCCACCGAGGAGACCTGCACCGTTGCCTCGGTCGTCTTTGACTGCACGAACCGCCAGGCACAGTTCGATCTCGGCCCCGCGTGCAAACCCCACACCTGCGAAATCGTCGATTTCGGCGTCACCGCCCCCCTCCCCAGTCCACCGAGGCAACGCTCAACACGGCCTGGACGAAGCAGCCAGACACCTTCGACATCTACATCCTCAGCAGTGCCGCGCCGACCGGAAGCGAACGCACCAGCAACCTCTCGAACAGACCTCCAGGAGAATCAGAAGTGAATGTTGAAGAAGCGCTCTGTTCGACAGTCGCCGGCCTTCGCTATCGCGATCTTCCCGAGGCCACGATCACGAGTACGAAGCGTGTGCTGCTTGACACCGTAGGAACAATGTTCGCGGGGTCCTCGCAAGAGGGCGCTGCTGCGATCGCGAAATGGGCCGGCGGTCCGTCTCGCGAGAGCCAAGCGACAGTCGGCAGCTTCGGTGGAACGGGCCGGTCTACCGACGTCGCTGTGGCGAACGGCTACATGGCGCATGCGCTCGACTTCGACGAAACCCTCGACGAGGCAGAGATGCATACAGCTGTGGCAGTGATACCCGCGGTTCTAGCGGCGGCCGAAGCTGCAGGCATTGCCGACGGGAAGCGATTGATCGAGTCGATCGTCTGCGGCACCGAGGTCCACGGCCGCCTCGGCGTCGGCGTCCAGAGCAGCCCATTCGAATACGGCTGGGTGTACACCTCCGTGCTGGGCTCAATCGGCGCCGCCGCGGGCGTCGCCAAATTGCTCGGCGGTGATCACGAGATCATCTGGAATGCGATGGGCATCGCGTACTCAGAGGCAGCCGGCAACTGCCAGACGTCAGCAGACGGAAGCCTCGCCAAGCGACTCCAGCCAGGGCTCGCAGCGGGAGCCGGCATCCGGGCCGCTGAGCTTGCTCAGGTCGGGCTGACTGGCTCGCGAGGCTTCCTCAATGGTAAATACGGCCTCGCATCGTTGTACTTCCGCGACAAGTACGACTCATCTCGCGCAGTTCGCGGGCTCGGGTCCGAGTGGCAAATCGATCAACTGGCGTTCAAGCCCTATCCCTGTTGCCGGGCCATCCACGGGGCCATCGATCTCGTACTTGCAGCGGTTGAGGCCGGCAAGCTCCGACCCGAGACTCTCCGCTCGATGCGGATCGGAACATCGGCAGGAGGTCAGAAGGATCTCGGCGAGCCACCTGAGCAGAAGCGCCGCCCAAGCTCACTCATCGATTGCCAGTTCAGCCTGCCATGGGTCGCGGCATTGGTGACAGTGAATGGGCGAGGTCTGAAGGTTCAGGACATGGGACCGCATCACGAAGCCGACCCTGAGGTGACGAGGGTAGTGGATCTGATCACAACCTACGCGGATCCACGAATCCGGGAACGAGAAGGCGCTCGAGAAGCCATCATTGCCTTCGAGACTCTCGATGGAGAGACGTACGAGGCGAAGGTCAACACATTCCACGGCAGCCCAGATGACCCAATGAGCGATGACGAACTCGTATCAAAGTTCCACGACTGTGCATCGATGGCGAGCACCCCGATTCACCACGAGGCGGCTGACGCAGTTCGCAAGTCAATCATGAACTTGGAGGATATTCAGAGTTCGAAAGCTATCGGTGAAATGTTAGCGCCACGTCCTGAGCACGGGTAATGCACGCTCACCGCCTTGACCTCCCGACCAGCAGTCTCTGCTTATGTCTCCACACGCTGACCCGATCGACAGCGGACCGCAAACCTGCGGACAGGAGAGAGTACGAGAACAACCGCCCTGATCGTCGGCGCAGGCGTCATCGGCCTTACCTACAAGTTCACCGTCGGAGAACATCGATCACGGTGATCCACGCCGCCGAGAGCCTCACTGGAATGAGCGCCGCGACGTACGGACGGGACAACGCGAATACGAGGACGCAGATGCCTCTGCACAACGAACTGTGACCAGACCCGAACACCAGGTCTCAGCACTATACGACTGCTTGGTGGGATCAGCCTGAATGCCTACGCACACGGACCACCAGCCTCATGCAAATGCGCTCGAGCCTCAACATGGCATGGTCGGTCGTATCGCCTCCTATGTCGTCGCTGCGCGCGGCGAACGCGTCGCCGAGCCGGTACGGGAAGCGGCCTTCAGGGTGATCTTTGACCTGCTAGGTGCGGCAGCTGCCGGCGTCGGTCAAGCCGGGCCGATTGCGATCCGCGGCGCGGTCGGTAAGGCCATGGCCGCTGGCTCCGCCCCCATCTGGCTCTCGGGTGAATCGACTTCCGTCATCGGAGCCGCGTGGGCCAACAGCGCGGCGGCCGCAGCCCTCGACCTCGATGACGGCCACCGCCTGGCTAGGGGGCATCCGGGAGCGGCTGTAATCCCAACCGCCTTCGCTGTCGCCACCGAGACGAACGCCACGCTCGAGGACATCATCGGCTCCATCGTCATCGGCTACGAGGTGGGCGTCACGGTTGGTGCCGCACGCACAACCTACGGAAGCACCGGAACCTGGGCCTCGTACGCCGTTGTTGCCACCGCCGCCGCACTTCGCCAAACGTCATACGACGTCTTGGCCCACGCCCTAGCGATCGCCGGAGAGAGCGCACCCAATCAGTCGTTCGCGAGCGCCCCAGCTCCACGCATGCCCGCTCCCGAAGGCAGCGCCGTCAAGGAAGGAATCCCGTGGTCGGTCGTCACCGGACTGGCCGCACTTGAATTGGCGGAGGCAGGGCACACCGGGCCACGCAACATTCTCGACAGTCCCCGCCAGTACCGTTTCCCGGACGAACTCGTACTGGGATCGTCCCAACACATCTGCAATGTCTACTTCAAGCCCTATGCCTGCTGCCGACACATCCACGCTCCTATCGACGGCATGCTGCAACTGCTCGAACGGCACGACCTCGCTGCTGGCGAGATCGACGCCATTGAGGTGGAGACCACCAGCGGGGCACTGCGCATCACGAACAAGGTGTGTCCCACAAATCTCATCGATGTTCAATACAGCATCCCCTACTGCCTAGCCCTCACCGCCATCGCAGGCTCGGGGGCTTTGCTGCCGCTGACTCCCGAGGCTCTGAGGCTGGACGGCGCGACCGCGCTGGCGCGTAAGGTCAAGCTGTCGCTCAGTCCCGCGTTCGACGCACGTTTTCCAGCGGAGACGCTGGCCCGCGTCACCATCACCTGTGGAGAGCAGCGACTTACGTCCGGCGTGGTAACACCACGTGGTGAGGCGACGAACCCGCTGTCCTGGGCAGACCTTGAGGCAAAGTTCAAAGCAGCAACGCAAACGGTTGCAACCGAGGCTCAGCAAGAGCAGCTGCTGAGTGCCGTCAACGAGGCCCGCGCAGGCAACATGACCGCCCTCACGACCTGTCTCGCAGAAGTGAACCTGGGCAATCCTGGCCAATGTCGATGAAACCGGCTCCGGCGTCTGTCGATGTGCGGTGCTGTGCGTCGTTGCTGTGCGTCGTTGTTGTGTGTCCGACGCTGTGTGCTGCGGCGTTCGGCCCGGGGAAGTTGTTGCCGGTGACATCGAGATGCGGGAAGAGCGCGCCGTCCAGGCGGATGTAGCCGATCCCGCGGCGTTCCTGGGCAACCAGCACCTGCCCGCCGTGAGGAGCTTGCCGCCGATCTCGACCAACGCCGGACACGATCTGGTTTCGCGGACCCGACATCACGCGGCAGGAGGGACTGCAGTTGCGCCTCGTGGGTGGTGCTGGTTTGGCACGAGCTCGACCGAGTTCGCCTCGAGATCCGGCCGGGGGAGCCGGTGAGTGGTGTGAATCTGGAGGGCAAGGCTGCATGGGGGAGTTGCACTGTGATGTCTCGGCTCTGCTGGTGGAGCTAGCGTTTCGTGTGTTCACGGCGTCGCTCTTGATGCTGCGACCAGGCTTGCAGCGGCAGTCGTGGCTCCACACTGCATGTATCCGCACCAATGCCTGGGTGTCTGTCAGCGCAGCGTTGTTGGTGACCGTCGGCGCGGGCGGTCGGGCTTGGCCAGGATCTGGGCGCCGGCGTGGGCCGGGCCTTGCCGGCGCAGCCCCGAGCCCGCATAGTGCACGCCGACGAACCGGGCGCGGACCAGCACGCTTGGGGCCGGCGCGTCGGTGCAGAAGCGGCAAAGGTGCATGACGTGGCATCGGCCCGTGCGCGGGTCAGCTAGTCGTCGTCGGAGTTGTCGTGCTGGGGGTGGATGGCGGTGACGCCGGGTACGGCCGTCAGTGCAGTAATGAGGTCGCGAAGCGGTACTTTGCCACGGAACCGGCAGTTGACCGCGACGATGCGGTCGCCGTCGGGCTTTTCGTGCAGCGATGTTGACAGGATCGCGGTGTGGAATCCCATGTCGGTGGCGGTCGCGAGCACGGTGCGCAGTACGCCTTCGCCGTCGTGGTATCGGACGGTGAGGGCTCTCCGTCGGTCCGTGGTCGGGAGTGTGCGCCCGAGTGGCGCGAGTACGAAGATCGTCACGAGATGTAGGGCGGTGACTGCTGTGGCGACGACTGGCATGCCGGCGGCGCATGCCATGCCGACGCCTGCGGATACCCAGACGGTTGCGGCCGTGGTCAGCCCGCGGACGATGTCGCGGCGCATGAAGATCACGCCGGCTCCGAGGAAGCCGATACCTGAGACGATCTGCGCGGCGATGCGCGATGGATCGACGACAACGTCCGTACCGACGACGCCTGCGAATCCGTAGGCGGAGACGAGGGTGAAGACTGCCGAGCCCATCCCGACGAGTGTGTGGGTGCGCAGGCCCGCGGCCTTCTGGTGGTACAGGCGTTCAAGGCCGATGATCGCGCACAGCACGAAGGCGAGTCCGAGCAACTGAAGCTCGATTGTCGTTGTTCCAGTCCAGGCCCAGCCCATCCTCAAACCCTCCGCGGGTTCTGCGTCGGAGCGCCAGCGGAGGCTGGTGTGCGGAGACGGCGCTGCCGTTGGATCCGGCCGGTGTGGGTCGGGTGAAGCAAGGATGAATTTCGCATAGCTCCCTCTTCTCGCCGGGTTCAGGTGGTGGTAGCGTCCCCGACTGGGACCGATCCCGGGACCGGTCCCAGCTCATCGCTCTCGAACCATATCTCGTCGGAAGGCATGAAGATGCGCCGTTTCAAACGCCCCCGCGGGCCCCTTGTCCTGGCCACGGTCATGGCGACCGTCGCTGCAACCCTTGCCGGTTGCTCGTCGGGCTCTGCGGGTTCTTCGGGTGGTGGCCCGAGCACGGTGAGTTTGATGATCTGGGATCCGGCTCAGAAGGCGGGTGTGCAAAAGGCCGTGGACGGTTTCCAGGCCGCGAACCCGGACGTCAGGGTCTCTCTGGAGCAGGTCCCGGAGGACCAGTACTACACCAAGCTTGATGCCTCGCTGGGCGCCGGCGAAGGCCCGGATGTGATGTGGCAGAGTTCGCGGGCTCCGGTCTATATCGAGGGCGGCGCCCTGGAGCCGTTGGATCACTACATCGAGAAGGACAAGGTGTCGATGGACGCCTACCCTGACAAGTTCGTCAACTTGTACAAGTTTGACGGCAAGCAGTACGGCATCCCCAAGGATCAGGACGTCTGGTCGGTCGTCTACAACAGCGCAGTGTTCAAGAAGCTCGGAGTGACAGACGTCCCCACGGCGGGCTGGACGTGGGAGGACATGCTCCGAATCGCCGGGGAGATCAAGGCGAAGCAGACCTCGTCTGCGGACGTGCCGATGTACTACAACTACGACTTCAACCGCGGAGTGGGCAGCCTCATCCACTCTCTCGAGGGCACCGTCGTCAAGGATGGTAAGGGCACCGTGTCCTCACCACAGGGCATCGAGGCGTTCGAGATGATCAAGGACCTGCAGGACAAGGAGCTGATCCCGCCGGTCAAGGACTCGGCGGACTTCAAGGGGACGCAGTCCCTTCTCTCGGGCAGCATCGCGATGGCGAAGGTTCCGTCCTGGGAGCTGTCCCTACTCGCGCAGGCCAATGTCCCGACCGGTACGTTCCACATGGTTCCGCAGCCCTCGATCAACGGGTCGCGAGCGACCGACACCAACGGGCTGTCCTACGTCATGAACGCCAACTCCAAGCAGAAGGACGCGGCGTGGAAGCTCATCAAGTACCTCACCTCCGACGAGGGTGCCAAGCTGCAGGCCGAAGGTGGCGCGTCCTTCCCGGCCAACGTCTCACCTGATGTCAAGCAGGCGTACTACAAAGCGTTCAGCACGATCGCCGGAATGCAGGAAACCTTCGATGTGACGCTCAAGCAGAACTACCTGCGCACTACCACCGAGTTCCCGAAGATCCGTGCGGTCATGCCAGAGATCGAGAGCACGGTCGCAGGACCGTACTACGCCGGATCGATGTCCGCGTCGGAGGCGGCGAGCAAGGCCGACGCCATCCTCACGAAGTCTTTGAAACAATGACCAACCTCACGCTACGGCGCCCCGCAGGCGTCGACGAGGGTTTGCGCCGCCCAACGGTGCGGCGCAAACCCGGCCGGCGAGACGCCTGGATCGGCTTCCTGTTCCTGCTTCCTCTCTTTGCCGGCCTTTTCGTGTTCCGCTTCTACGGCTTCGGCTACAACGTATGGCTGTCGTTCAACAAGGCCGGCGCCTTCGGCCGAGCGAGGTTCACCGGGCTCGACAACTACCAGCGGTTGCTCTCCGACAGCCAACTCTGGATCGCGTTGGTCAACACGTTCAAGTTCACCGCGATCGTCGTCCCTGGTGTGGTCGTGATGGCGCTGCTGTCGGCGACCCTGATGCAGTACAAGTTCCGTGGACAGTCAGCCTTCCGAGTCATCGTGTTCCTGCCCGCGGTGTGTCTCCCGACGGCGGCCATCTTGTTGTTCGGGTGGCTGTTCCAGACTCGGTATGGCCTCATCAACGCCGTGATCCAAGCTGTCGGCGGCTCATCGGTCAGCTGGTTCGGATCCCCGGCTGGCGTCACGGTCGTCATCACGGTGATCGTCGTCTTCCTGTCCTTCAGCGTCCCGACGATCATCCTGTACGCCGGCATGCAGGAGATCCCGTCCGAAATCTACGAATCGGCCACCCTCGACGGTGCCGGCCCTGCGCGCCGATTCTTCTCGCTCACATTGCCGCTCCTCAGCCCGTCACTGTTCTTCGTCATCCTCACCACGACGATCGGCACACTGAAGCTGTTCGACGTGGCCTACGTCTTGTTGCCGCCCGAGCAGTCCGCCTCGGTGAATTTCGGGCTCACGGCCGTGTACTACTACTACCAACTGGCCTTCCTGAACATCGGTGACCGCGGATACGCCTCGGCCGTCTCCCTGCTGCTGTTCGTGCTGATCCTCGCCGTCTCGATCGTGATGTTCCGGCTGCAACGTCGGTTCGTTCACTACGGGGAGGATGGCTGATGCTGCAGCAATATCGCGTCCGTTGGTGGACCTTCGCTGTCATCGCCGTGATCGGGCTCTTGGTTCTGGTGCCCTTCGCCTGGATGGTTGCCACGGCCTTGATGACCCCGGGCCAGACCCTCCTGGTCCCACCGAAGGTGATCCCCGACCCGGCGACCCTCGACGGGGCGCGGGGGGTGTTCGACCGGATCCCGTATCTAACCCTCCTGGGGAACACTGTGATCGCGTCGATCGGTCGGGTGATCGGAACGCTGTTCATCTGCACCCTCGCTGCGTATGCGCTCGCCGTCATCAAAGTCCCGGGGGCCCGGGTCATCCTGGTCACTGTCCTCGCCTTGATCATGGTTCCCGGCGACATCTTCATCGTCCCGAACTTCGCGATCATCTCCGCGTTCGGCCTCACCGACACCCTCCTGGCCTTGTTCCTGCCGTCGATCTTCGACGTGTTCGGGGTGTTCCTGCTGTATCAGTTCTTCCGGGGCATCCCCCGGGAGCTGGTGGAGGCGGCGCGGATGGACGGCGCATCGCATCTGCGGATCATGACGACGATCGTCGTGCCGATCGCCCGCGGCGGACTCATCACGCTCGCGATCCTGACGGTGCTCTCGGAGTGGAAAGAGCTGCTGTGGCCGATCGTGGTCAACAGGTCGATCGACAAGCTGACCCTCGGACCAGGAATCGCCCTGCTCCGCGGCTCGTACACCACCGATTACAACGTCTTGATGTCCGCCGGCGTGCTGGCCGCGTTGCCGATGATCGCCATCTTCCTCATCCTCCAGAAGCGGTTCATCGCCAGCGTCGCCCGAAGCGGGCTGAAGTGATCGATGACAGAAGGGACTTCGCCATGACGTCTGCACCTCTTGAGCGCTCCATGCCTGCGCCGAGGTGGAGCCGACGATGATGAGGCGTGCGGCGCGATCGCGAACAGCTCTGCCTCTGGGGCGAGCGCATCTCCGTGCACAGGTCGGGGGCAGATAACATGAGTCACATGCCCAGCAGCGCCGACTCCCCAGACGGCGTTTCCCCAGACGGCGCTTCTCAGGGAGACCCCCGAAAGGCGAGCACGATCCGAGACGTCGCCTCGGCGGCTGGGGTGTCGAAGTCGACGGCATCCCGGGCACTGCTGGGGCAGCCTGGGGTCAGCCGGGCGAACATGGAGAAGGTGCAGCGGGCAGTCCAGCAGCTCGACTTCATTCCGAACCAGATTGCCCGCAGTCTGTCGGTGCCGTCACCGGCCACGCTGGGTCTCTTCCTGCGAAATGCGGAATACCCGTTCTACGGTCACCTCGCCAAAGGGTTCGTCGGCGAGGCCGGCCTGCGCGGGTACGAGGTGTTATCCGTCTCCTCGTTCGATCAGCCGGACGACGCCAACTACCAGTCGCTGATGGTTCTCGCCGGTCTTCGGGCTGCCGGGATCGTTGTTGCCTCACCCGTTGTCGACCCGCTGACGATACGGCGTGTCGCAACACGCGTCCCCCTGGTGCTCGTCGGTCAGATGGGCCAGGCATCCAACCCCGACGTGCCGTTCGTTGCCCCGGACCCCGACGATGGGGTAGTACTCATCGAGCACGTTGCCGCTCTCGGACATACATCCGTGGCCCTGACCGCCGTCTCGCCTGAACAATCTCCAACGCAGTGGGTCCGGATCGAAAGGATGCGCAGCCACCTCGAAGCCCGAGGCATCCGCAACCGCATCGTCACTGTTGAACCTGGGATGAATCTGGTTGAGCTGGTCTCCGGACTGCACCAGGCGTCGGTGACTGCAGTGTTGTGCAACAACGATTTCATCGCGCTTGATGTGCTGGCTGCGGCCGCGCACCTCGGGTTGTCGGTTCCTGGCGATCTATCGGTCACGGGGTTCGACGGGCTTCCGCCATTTGATCATGAGGCGCTCGGGCTGACGACATACCGCGTCCCGACGGCTGGCTTGGCAGCCGCAGCAGTGGATCTCGTGCACAAGCTGATTCAGGCCGAGGAAGTTGAGCTCGGCGGCGTGTTCGTTCCCGGTGAGCTGCTTGTAAGCCGCACAACGGGGCCGGCGCCCACACGCTAGTCCCATTCGCGATGCGTGCTGGAGCGTGACCGCCCAGCACCTCTCCATGGCTGACGGCATCAATCGCGCGATTCTCCCGGGCCGCGCCACATCTCCGCATCGCCGATCCCTGCAACAAGTCACCAGACCTGCAAGATCAACCACGTGAAACGGTAGCCGACTTGACGAACTTCGACACCCAACATCTCCTGAACATCGCTCGAAGCAGCGCCAAACGGGCCGGCGCGCTGGCCGCTGAGATGCGCGCCGATGGAATCAGCGTCGAGTCGACGAAATCGAATCGGCTGGACATCGTCACACAGGCGGACACCGCGGTCGAGTCGCTGATCCGGAGGAGCCTCGCAACGACTCGCCCCGACGACGGGTTCCTCGGTGAGGAGGGCGATCCGACCGATGGGACATCGGGGATCACCTGGGTCGTCGACCCCATCGACGGAACCGTGAACTATCTGTTCGGGTCGCCGTACTACGCGGTGTCGATCGCTGCGACGGTCCGCGAGCAGGACGGTCGCCGCCGCACATTGGCGGGCTGCGTCTTCGCACCCGAACTCAACGCCGAGTACACCGCGACCGCAGATCAGCCTGCACTCCTCAACGGACGTGAACTGCAGGTTGATGACCAAGTCACCCTCGACAACGCTCTGGTCGCGACTGGCTTCCCATATGACCACACCAGGCGCGACCGCGTCCTCGCCGCCATGTCTGGGCTCGCTCCCAAGATCCGCGACTTCAGACTCAACGGTGCGGCCTCTCTGGAAATCTGCGGAGTCGCCGATGGGCGACTCAACGCCTTGTTCTTGTGGGACCTCCCAATCTGGGACTACGCGGCTGCGGCACTCATCGCCACTCGGGCGGGCGCCCGAGTTCAAGGCGGGAAGGACTCACCACGAGCGCCTCTCCTCCTGGCCGCCCATCCGCTGCTCGCAAACGCGATCACCCCACATCTGCAGCACCAATGAAGGACCAGCCCACCGAACGCAACCAGAACCATCTGAACTGACCCCTGATCAAGGAGAGATATGTTGACCACACCTCGGACCTTCGTCCTCGCCGGGCATCGCGGAAACATGGCTGCTGCGCCAGAGAACACGCTGCTCTCATTTGCAAGTGCAGAAAGCGTCGGCGTCGACGAAATCGAACTCGACGTTCAACTCACACGAGATGGTGTCCTCGTTGTCATCCATGACCGCACTGTCGAACGTACTGCCGCGACCTCAACCCCCCATCTGCGGGCGGTCATCGAGGACTTGACCCTTGAACAGGTCCGAAGTGTCGACCTGGGCGAGGATCAGCGGATCCCGACCCTGGACGAGGTACTTGAATCGACGACCGCCCTTCTCAGGGTCGAGATCAAAGCGCTGGCCGCGGCACGACCCCTCGCCGACCTATTGAGTCAGCGGGATGAGCGCGATCAAGCACGATGCATCGTGACAAGCTTCAGTTCACTCTCACTCGCTGACTTCGTCGCGGCAAGCCCCGGCCTGGCGCGAGGAGTCGGATTGCACGTTCCACACCTGGACAGTGACTGGCGTGATGAGGTCAAGAGGATCGGCGCATCGACAGTCCTGATGCCCTTCCACGTACTAACCCGCGACCTCGTCGACGAGATCCACCAAGACGGGCTCCACGTAGAAGCGTCCCTGATCGAGGGCCCCGCCGATGTCCGCTCGATCCTCGAACTCGACGTCGACGCATCTGCCTCAAACTCGCCCGGCTACGCTCGCGACCTCCTCAAAGCGTCCGATGAGTTCACAACACGCTTTCCCTCGTTCGTACAACGCAGCCTCAGTCACGCAAGCGCAACTCCCTAGCTCGGCGCGTCCGACGACGACCGAACGTTTTCAGCTCGACCCCGGCAATAGTTGGGAAACGGGGCGCGGGAGGCGCCTACGGCATGAGCGCGCGGGCGATCTCAGATGGCCTCGATACAGGTCGTTGAAGATCTGAGATTGCAAGCGCGGGGTCGGCGCGGTAGATCGGTTCGGCGATCGTAACCGTGTCGGCCCTTCGCACGGGCCTGGAGGCTACAGTGCGAACCGCGGATTGAGCTGTGCGGTCGCCCTGAGGGCTCGCGTGCCAGCCTTCCACCGCCGGTCGTTCCTCAACGGGATCTCGTCGAGTTGGTCCTGGATCTCCTGATCCTGGTTCTGTGCAGTCTTCCGGACGGCGATTGTCGATCACCATGGACGCAGACTCGGCTGTAGGTGGCGATGACGTGCTCGACTGTCCGGAGCGGCCTCCTGACGGCCTAAGCCTTGCCTGGTCAATCGCGACGCTGATCCGTCTGCTGGATGAGGCGATCGACTCTGCGGGTGCCCAGTTGGCGCGATCGGCGGGGCTTTGGGACGACACACCAAACGGCGGTCTGGCGCGCCGAGCAGCTCGCCGGCCACGGAGCCATGCCCTGAAGTCGCAGGCGGCTGATGGCCAGACGCTGCTCGAAGAACAAGCGGACCAGCTCGAATTGCCTTGAGACATGGGAGGTTTGTGGCCGAACTCGCGTCCTGGAACTCGTGATCCGGGTTCTGGCGAGGGGATGGCCGGGTGATCTTCGAGGCCGGAATTGTTTCGGCTGTGTTGGAGGTCTCGGTGAGTGATTCTGGTTTTGCGGCCTCGTTGGAGGAGCGGAGACGGCTGGTGGAGGCAAATGTCGCCGCCGCGAAGTTCTACCGGCGGGAGTTGCTTCGGACAACGAACAAGTGGCCGCTGGAGTATCTGAAGGCGTCGGGTGCCGAACGGGTGTTGTCGACCGAGTCGGCGTGGAAGGTCGGGTACGCGCCGAGTACCTGGACGAGCCTAGTCGACCATCTGCGGGCGCAAGGGTTCGGGTTCGCGACGCTGGTCAGGGCGGGGTTGGTGGAGTGGACGGAGAATGGGGAGGCGGTTGACCGACATCGCGATCAGTTGATGCTGGTAGCTCGAGATCAGCGGCTTTCGCCGGTCGGCTTCATCGGTATCGGTCAGGATGAGCAGACTCGATCGTTGACCCCGGTTACAGCGATCCACAGGCCATCGAACGTCTTGGTCGGAGTAGAGGAGCAGCTCGAGCTTCTCGGCGGGGGAGCGATTCCCGTCATTGTCGATGAACCGATGGACGCGATCGCAGTGTCGAATGCGAGCCGGCAGACGAAGGGTCGGTGGGCTGGCATCCCGGTCTGCGGCGTTGGATTGTCGACAGCACAGGCTCGGATCCTGCACCGATTCAGTGCAAGTGAGAAAGTGATTGTCGCGCTCAGCGGCGACCAGCGTCAGCGCAACCAGTCTGCTGGATACTTGCTCGACCTGGCCTTCTTCTTCGACCGAGTACGTGCCGTCGAGTTGCCTGGAAGTCCGTCGGCCTTGTCTTCATCGGCATCAGGCGCGCAGCACCTGGACGACGTGTTGTCCAACTCGCGTCCGTTGATGACCTACAGAGCCAGCGGCAGAGGGTTCGCAGTCGTGCATAACGCCGATCCGGATCCGCCCGATCCTGGGCCTGGACTGTGATGCGCCGCGATGAGTCAGAAACCGCTGCTTGAGGCTCACCGTGCGGCCGCAGCGTTCTATCAGCACCAGTTGTACGAGCGGCACGATGGTTGGGCCGCTGCCCATCTGAAGAAACGCGGGCTGGGTACGGTACTCGCGCCGAACGCGGGCTGGTGGGTGGGCTATGCCCCGGACGCCTGGTCCCGGCTCGTCAACCACCTGCGTCGCACAGGGTTCTCTGACGAGGTGGTCGTGGCCGCGGGATTGGCCTCGGTGACCAGCAACGGATACCTGTTTGATCGGTTTCGGGATCGCCTCATGTTCGTTGCTCATGACATCGACTTGCACCCGGTTGGCTTCATCGGTCGCGCTCGCGGCAATCGCTTGAGATATCTGAATACTCCGAACACAGGGATCTACTCGAAGGCGAAGACCCTCGTGGGTCTCGACGGTCAACGAGAGCGGCTCCGAGCCGGCGCCGTCCCGGTCCTCGTCGAAGGAACGATGGACGCGGCAGCCGTCAGCCTGCTCGGAGACGAGTGGGCAGGCGCAGCCTGCTGCGGTACAGCGATCACGCGAGCACAAGCGTTGATCCTCAAGAAGCACTCACGGATCGACGCGGTCATCGTTTCGCTCGACGGAAACCTCGCAGGCCGCAACGGCGCGATCCGAAGTCTCGATGTCCTGTCTGAGGTCTTCGACGAGGTCCTCGTCGTTGCGCTGCCGGAGGAGCACGATCCAGCCTCGCTGTTCGCAGCTGACCCGAGACGGTTGCGTGCGGCGCTCAGTTCACCACGTCCACTGGTCGACCTTGCGATCGAGGTTGAGCTGGCGCGGTGGAGCACCGTACTCGATCACATCAGTGGACAGGTCAACGCAGTTCGGGCCGTGGCCCCGCTGATGGCACGGTTGCCCGCCGACCGGGTCGCAGGTGAAATTGCGAAGGTCTCGCGGACCGTGCACTTGGAGGAACAGATCGTGTCGCGTGAGGTGCTCGCGACGGTCGGCCTGCGCAACGGAAGCCGGCCGATCAGACGGTCTCACTCCCGCCTCGACAACGTCGAGGCGGGAGCTGATCCGCCGGACACTTCCAGGACTCCTTGATTCCGTCGTCAGTTCG
This sequence comes from Kribbella sp. NPDC048837, assembly GCF_055586945.1. NCBI lineage: Bacteria > Bacillati > Actinomycetota > Actinomycetes > Propionibacteriales > Kribbellaceae > Kribbella > Kribbella sp. NPDC048837. Next base: position 1,685,892 of record NZ_JBVJHF010000001.1, on the reverse strand, counting down.
ACGTGGCTCGGCCGGCGACTGTGCCGAAGGATCAGCCCAACATGACCAGGTTATCGTTCGCGCTGGGATTTCTGATGTGGGACCGCCCCCTGTGATCCAGCCGCTGGACGGTGCTTACCGCCTTACTCGCTCCATTCACGCCTTTGGGGTGATCTGGTCAGGGGTGCCGGCGTCGAGTGCCAGTTCCTCGATCCGTTCGAGGATCTTTACGTTGAGGTCGGCACGGAGTTGAGTTACACGTCGAAGGTGTTTGCCCAGTGAGTCGAGGTTCGTCGGTGTATTGCCAGCTGCAGCAGCCAGGATTTCGCTTCGCAGGAGCCATGTCGCACCGGTGAGGTGGTCGTAGATGTTGGCTGCGAGATCGTCGACTGAGGGGTCGGGACGCACGATGGTGTAGCCCTCTCGGGCCGCCGCTCCACCAGTTTCCTTGACGTCGTCGTCGAATTGCTGCAGGTCGACGGTTGCTCCGGCTTGAAGGCTCTGATGCGCTCGGAGGACAGCGTCCAGCCATGCGCGCCCGGCAAAGCGCAGTGATGTTAGCCGGACGATCTCCACGCGCGCGTGCAGTCTGTTGCGTTCCTGATCACGTTCCCTGATCTCGCGCCGGGACTGTCGAGTCGACACGTAGACCGTGGCTCCGGCCCCTATCAAGGCACCGCCCAGTCCGCTGATGAGGGCATAGATCGCTGATGCATCGGCCATCGGAAGATGATGGCACGCAACAGCGCCACTCCCACGCCATGAGTGCTCGTTGCCAAGAGACACGATCCGGCTTCGCCGAATGTAGCTGACGGCCACCTGCTCGGCGCGTGACGAGAGCGGCGCTCGTACGGCGAGCAGGTGGGAGCCGATCCTCCGGACGTCTCGAGGACTCCTTGATTCCGCAATCCAGGTTCTTGTCGAAGGCAAGGACAGCCAGATTGGTGGCACCGCAGTACGACGAGGAGCGGCAAGCTCCTCCTTCCCGGGTCGGAGTCACTCGATGGATGTTGAGCTGGACGAACTCATCGCTGACGCGGCTCGCGCGGACTGGGCGGGGGAGTCGTCTCGGCGGCTGGCCGAGGCGATCGAGGCTCGCATCGTCGCACCGTTGTCGAGTCGACTGAGGGCTGCGCTGGGTCATGATGAGGCAGCGCAGCTTGCCCGGGTGATCGCCTGGGAAAGGTGCCGCGAACTGGCGGTCAACCCTCCGCCTGCTGGGGTGTCGTGGGGATACCTGGCCAACCTGGTCCGGTGGCGGCTGATGGACGCCGTGCGCTCCGACATACTCCGGCACCAGCGCCACCCATTGACCCATCAGCTACCGGAGCGTGAAGCCGCCCACCGCCTATCCCTGGGGCCGCACCTCGAGCGGATCGCGTCGGAGTTGGAGCGTGCGGGGATGCCGGCGTCCCTCGGTCGCCGCCTGATCCGGGTGGCGGCGGACGGGCCGCCGTTCTACCGCGCAGCCATGATCCTGCGGCTCCGGCGGACCGGCGCCACAGGTGCGCAGGCCGAGGCGCTTGCCTGGCTGTTGAGAGGCGGCGCCGGCCGCACCTCAGCACTTGCCCAACTTGCGGTTGGGCAGCGACCCGAGGAGGTCTTCGCGGACCCCGTCGTACGGCGCTGGATCCGGGCCGCTGTGGGCCGTGACCTGCGGTTTTTCGGCCGACGAAGCCGCCTCGGCCACCGCCGAGCGGCTGGGGTGGAGTGGCTCCGAGCCGCCTGACGAAAAGTCGCCGGACCTCAACCGTTGAGGCCCGGTATGACGCACCAGAACGTACCCCGCCACCACTGGCTCATCCGGTACTACCGCGCGCAGCTCAAGTTCGGGCTGCGTGTCCTCACGGCGCTGTGGATCATCCCGCCGCCGATCGCAGGTGCCGTGTTCGCGTGGCTGCGCCGTACCGAAGTACCCAAGAGAGGAATTGTCGTGAAGCAGTCGATCCGATCGAAGATCGTGATCCCCATCGTGATCCTGCTGGGCATCGCCGCGTTGATCCTGACGCTGATCACCCGCTGGCACGACGCCCCAGCGCAACCATCCGGTACGCCGGACGCCGCAGGCACCGTCGTCCCCGGTGAGATTCAGCAAACGCCGGCACAGTTGGATGCGTGGGCGCGGCCGACGACAACCGACCCCCACGAGTTCGCGATCGCCTATGCCCGGGCGATCTGGACCTACGACACCCTCCGCCACAGCCTGGAAGACTGGCAGAACGCCGTCAGCGCGTACGCCGATCCGACCGGTGCAGCTCCGACCGTTGCCATGAGTCTCCTGCCCCTGATGTCGGAGTGGAGGCAACTCTCGGAGCGAAAGGCGAATGCCGCCGTTACAGAAGAACTCGCAGCTGAAACGACACCGGAACTGAGGCAGCTCGAAGAGAGCGACGATGCCCCGAACGGATGGCACGGCTTCGTCATTACAGGACGACAGACGACCCTCCTCGACTCCCAGACCTTGGTCGTCGAGAGGCAGGCTGTGGTTGCCGTCGTGTGCGCACCGATCTGCAAGTTCTGGTCCGCGACCAGCCAAGTCCGGCCGTGATCGTCAAGCTGACGCTGGCCGGCTGCCTGCTGGCCAGCGGCCTCGGCCTGATCGCGCCGCTCGCCATCGCTGCGCACGGCCCCGACTCCTGCGTAGCCACGCCCACAGAGGCGGTGCCTGGGGGTTGCCAGCCACCACCTGTCGGCGACAGCAATGGCACGATCCCTGACTCTGGGCAGGCGGTGGCGAGGGGGCTGCGCCTAGTCGGAGGGCATGGCTACTACCAGCTGTGCGCTCGGCTGGCCGCCAACGTCTGGGGCCGTCCGCGCGCCGGATACATCTCCGCGGCCGAGCAATGGCGGCAGATGGTTGCGAGCGGCAACGCACACGTCCGGGATCGACGTCCGCCGGTCGGCGCGCTCGTCTTCTGGGAGACCGGAGGTCCCTACGGCCACGTCGCCGTGTACGTGGGCAACGGCCGCATTGTCTCCAACGACATTGGCGACCGCGTCCCCGGCGAGGGCGGCGTCTACCTCGTCGCCTTCGAACTCATCGAGTCCAAGTGGAACGCGACGTATCTCGGCTGGACGCCGCCCATCTACTCCGCCACATGACCAACGAAGGACATTCACTTGTTCATCCATGAACGACTCGCTCAGCAAGTCATCCTCCAGGACCCAGGGATCAGCCCGAACACCAACGGCCTGCCCGGCCTCCCTGCGCTCCGACAAATGGTCGGCGCGCTGCTGACGTTCAGCCTCGTGATCTGCGTCGCGGCGTTCGTCATCTCCGCCGCGGCCTGGGCGATGGGCAGCTTCAACAACAACGCTCACTACGCGGGCAAGGGCAAGACGGGATGCTTGGTGGCGGCCGGCGCCGCGATCCTGATCGGCTCGGCCAACGGCCTGATCCGTTTCTTCAGCGGCATCCACATCAACTGATCGGGGAGTGGATCAGTGTCCTGGAAAGACTGTTTGTACAACCCCAAAGCCTGCCTGGTCCAGCAGGGTGCTGACGCAATCACAGAGTCGGCGTGGGACTCGTTCCTCCGCTGGATGGCCCGCGGTCTCGGCGACATCACGTCGTACGTGTTCCAGGCATTCAGCCTCAGCACGTCGCCCCGCTTCGACCATCAGTGGTGGCGCGAGAACCTCGATCTCATGGTCGCGATCTCGCTGCCATTGCTGGCCGCCGGGTTCATCTTCCAATGTGTATCCGCCGCGATTCGTCGGGAGCCGGGTCGGCTCGGACATGCAGTGCTCGGTGCGCTGCTCGGCACAGTTGGTGTCCCGTTGGCGGTGGCTGTCGTGGCTAGCTGCGGTGAGGCCGTCGATGGGATTTCTGCAGGGATCCTCGGTAGGACGGATGCCACCACCGCCGGCCTCAAGCGGATGCTGGATATCACCGGATTGCTGACTGGTGTGACCATCGGCGGGTTCCTGGTGCTGGCTGTGATGCTGGGCCTGCTGGCGACCATGTCGTTGTACTTCGTGATGCTGATCCGTGAGGTCGCGATCATCGCATTCGTCGTCTTCGCACCGATCGCGCTAGCCAGTTGGACCTGGTCCGCCACCCGGCATTGGCTCCGTCGCTGGATCGAGGTCGTCGGCGCCCTGGTGTTCTCGAAGATTGCCATGGCGGTCGTCTTCACGCTCGGGCTGGCGGCCACCGGGAACACCGACCAGCACGGCGAGACCAGTATCGGGACCTTCATGACGGGGATCCTGCTCTTCGCGATGGCCTCCTTCGCGCCTCTCGCGACGTATTCGTTCATCCACTGGGCCGGCGATCAGGGGCATGCGATGACCCATGCCCTGCAGCAAGGCACTGCGGGAACCTCGGCTCTGAAGGAGCGATTCGAGCAGGCGCAGCAATGGGGTGCACATCATTTCGGGGGATCCGGTGGCGGCGAGTCGGGGACAGTGGTTGGCGAGAACGGGGCAGTCCCTGAGCAGACGGCCGGCGACCCAAGCGATAGCGGTACTTCTCCGGATGGCGACGAGCCGATGAGTTCAGGTGGCGGCGCTGTCGGCTCGGTGGCAGGCGGTGGCGAAGGGTCGACAGCGATCGCCGTGGCCACGAGTCAGGTGTCGGTCGACGGGTCTGGCGGACCAGGCGAGCAGGCCGACGGCGCAAGCAACAGCGACCAGGGCGGTGAGCGCTGATGACTACTCCTAGCACGCTCTCAACTCGATTCCCGCGGCCTGAGCGGAACGCCGTACTGCTCGGCCTCCGGCCGGTTCAGGTCGCCCTGCTCACGATCGCAGTGGTCATCGTGCCGCTCTCCCTCGTCAGCCGCCTGCCGGCAACATCCAAATTCTGCGGTCTGCTGCTGGCGGGGCTATGCGCGGCTGTGGCCTTCGCCCGAGCCGAGGACCTCCCGCTCTACCGCTGGCTGGTTCTGCGAGGTGTTCATGTGCTGCGGTCGTTGCGCGGACAGCGATCATTCCGCGCTCGGCTCAGCGAGCCGCGTCGGCATGGACAGCTCCTGCTGCCCGGGGAGGGAGGGGCGTTGCGGATACTGACGTCTGCGTCGGGAGTCGGCATCATCCACGATCCGCGGCGCCGACGGCTCATCGCCGTGGCCAAGATCGAGGGGCCTGCGCACTTGTTGCAGAACACTGATGAGCAGGACCGTCGAGTGTCGGCGTACGGGCGCATGATCGCTGGACTGTGCCAGGGCAACCGCATCGCTCGGGCGCAGATCCTCGAACGGACACTGCCCGACCCTGGCGACGAGCTGGGGGAGTGGGCGAAGAAGCGTCAGGTTGATCCGAGTACGCCGGCTGGTGCGATCTACACGGACCTGCTGAAACGCGCGGCGCCGGCCGCTGCGAAGCACGAGACGTTGTTCAGCTTCGCCGTGAACCTAGACGCGGTGTCGCGTGAGGTTCGCAAGCACGGCGGCGGCATGGTCGGGGCGACAGCGGTGCTTGAGTCGGAGGCACGAGCGTTCCAGACCTCGCTCGCGGCGGCAGGCGTCGCTGGATGCTGGCTCAGTGCCGGAGAGCTCGCGACGAGTCTCCGCGTGGCGTTCGACCCGGCCGCGACCCGGACCATCCCGTCTCCCGACACACTGGACGCCTCCGAAGCCGGCCCACTTGGAGTCGATGCCGCCTGGGATCACCTGCGCACCGACTCGTCGTTCCACCGCGTCTACGTCATCACGGAATGGCCCCGAGTCCGAACTACGCCTTCGTTCCTCAGTCCGCTCCTGTTGAAGCCGAGCATCCGCCGTACGTTCACTCTGGTGATGCAGCCGATTCCCATGGCGAAGGCGATGCGAGATGCGCGCCGCCACCAGGTCGAGCGGGTGACCGATCGTGCGACTCGCACCAAGATCGGACAGCTGGAGACCGAAGAGGATCGCCAGCTCGACGCTGACGTCGCCCAGCGCGAGCGAGACCTGGCAGCTGGCCACGGCGACGTGCGCTGGCTCGGTCTCGTCGTCGTCTCGGCCGACAACGAGGAAGCCCTCGACGACGCCTGCATGGAGGTCGAGATCGCCGCCACCCAAGCTCTCCTGGACCTCCGCCGATTGGTCGGCCAGCAGGTCGAAGGCTTCATCGCCGGGGCGCTGCCGTTCGGGATTGGACTCTGATGGCAAGACAGCGCTCCGCGGTCTACGAACGAGATGGCACCGACCGCGCGACCCGTCGCGCCAACCGCAGAGCGCCGTACGCCGCACAGCGAACACCGCAGGCCGATCCGCTGGATCAAGTTGCCTCGAGCGGTGGAAACAGTCCTCGGCTACTGGTCGACACGCATCGAGCTACCACCAGAGCGCTGCGCGTCGCGTATCCGTTCCTCGCCGAGGGGGGACTAGGTGCCGATGGCACCTACATCGGCTCCGACGTGTTCAGCGGCGGATCGTTCGCCTACGACCCCTGGGTGCTCTATCAACGCAGAGTCATCACCAACCCGAACATCCTCCTGGCCGGCGTGATCGGAAGCGGCAAGTCATCCACCGCAAAGGCACTGATCACCCGATCCCTTGCCCTAGGCCACAAGGCGTACGTGCCGTGCGACCCCAAGGGCGAGTGGACGCCGGTCGCTACCGCGATGGGTGGCGCGGTCATCAAGCTCGGGCCGGGTCTCCCGACGCGCCTCAACCCCCTCGACGCAGGACGCCGACCGACCATGGTCGACACCGCGGAATGGGAACGGATCGTGTGGTCGCGTCGCCGGGCCTTGCTGGGGACATTGGCTGAATCCACACTCGGACGACCCCTGGCAGCGATCGAGCACACCGCTCTCGACCTGGCGCTGGAGACAGTCTCAAGCCAGGTCGCGTCGCCGACCATCCCGGACGTCGTGGTCGCTCTTTTCACGCCCGACTCCGAGCGAGCCGAGCGGGCCGGATTAACGACCACGAATCTGACCACTGACGCGCGCGAGGTCGCCCACGCGATCCGGCGGCTGGTGCACGGTGACCTATCCGGAATGTTCGATGGGCCTTCGACGACCGAGTTCGACCCGACATTGCCGATGGTCACGCTGGACTCGTCATGGCTGGGCAGCGGTGGCAACGACCAGGCACTACGCCTCACGTTGGCGTGCGCATCCTCCTGGCTCGAGGCGGCAGTCGCGGATCCGGCGGGCGGCAATCGCTACATCGTGTACGACGAGGGGTGGCGCGTCATGCGCGACCCGGCCCTGCTGCGACGCATGCAGGAACAGTGGAAGCTCTCGCGCGCCTGGGGAGTATCCAACGTCCTGATCGTCCACCGTCTGTCCGACCTCGCCGCTATCGGCGACCTTGGATCCGAGGCCCGAGCTCTCGCCGAAGGACTCCTCGCCGATTGCTCGACCCGCATCATGCTTCGTCAAGAGCCCGACCAACTCGAGCGAACGGCGAGCCTGCTCGGCCTCACCGACGTAGAGATCGCCACGATCGCCAAACTGCCTAAGGGCCGAGCGCTTTGGCGGCTGCCCAACCGATCGTTCGTCGTACAGCTGGTCCGGCATGCCCGTGAGGTCGAGCTCTTCGACACCGACGCCAGGATGTTGATTCGATGAATCAACGACCGCCTCGCGACTTGACCGACATGATCTTCATCGCCGGGGGAGTGCTCTTCGCGTGCGCCGGCGTGCTCTATCTGGCCGGTGGTCTGGCGAGCCTGTTGACGACAGGACGATGGGTCAGATCCCCATGGATAGACGCACTCCTGGTCGCCATGCACCTCGGCAAACCTGCTGTGGCCTTTGGACTGAACCCCGCGGAACTCGGCACGACGACGTACTGGACGGTCCTCGCGGTGCTGGTCGCGCTGCCCGTGGGCGTTGCACTTCTCGGAGTGCGTGCCTGGCAAGGCCGACGATCGACAGCAAGCAGCCGCGCCCGGGCACTCGCCGCCCGTGCTGGCCTAGCCTCCAAAGGAGACGTCGAGGCGGCGGTGGGTCGTCGACAGGTCGTACGGCGAGGGCGATCGGCCCGCCCTCTTGCACGTACTGGCGCACCGGCTGAGGTCGGAACCTTGCTCGGCAGTTCCCGCGGCCGCGCATGCTGGGCATCAGTCGAAGACTCGATCATCGTCGTCGGACCACCCCGATCCGGCAAAGGCCTGCACCAGATCATCAGCGCGATCATCGACGCACCCGGAGCCGTCGTCACCACCTCCACGCGCCCGGACAACCTCGCCGCCACACTCGACCTACGCCGGGCCATCGGACCGGTGGCAATCTTCGACCCGCAAGGGCTCGGTCGCGTCGAAGGCATCCGCTGGTCGCCGGTCCGAGGTTGCGAAAACCCGACGACAGCGATGGTCCGCGCCAGCGGTCTGGCGGCTGGAGCGGGCTTCGCCAAAGGCAACGTCAGCGATGGAGCCTTCTGGCACGGCCAGACCGAGATGGCGCTCCGCGGCCTCCTCCACGCGGCCGCCATCGATGACACCGGCATTGCCCAGCTGTACCGATGGGGCCTCGAGCCCGCCTCGGCCATCGAGGCCGTCGCCATCCTCAACCGCTCCAACGACGCCGCCGAAGGCTGGGGCGACACCCTCGACGGCATCGTCCGCATGGACGGCCGCACCCGAGACGCCATCTGGGCCGCCGTCCGCTCGGCCCTGTCCGCCCTCGCCGACCCCGCCGTACGTCGCTCCTTTGATCCACCACCCGGAGAAGGCTTTGACCCAGCCACCTTCATCCGCGAACGAGGCACCATCTACCTTCTCGGCACAGGCGCCGGCGCGAGCGCGACATCGGCGTTCATCGCGGCACTCCTGGAAGACATCACAGAATCAGCCCGCCAACTTGCTGCCCACAACCCTGGCGGTCGCCTCGAGCCACCGCTGGCCCTCGTCCTCGATGAGATCGCCAACCTCTGCGCCGTACCCTCCCTGCCTTCGTTGATGGCCGACGGCGGCGGCTCTGGGATATCCACCCTCGTCGTCATCCAGTCGCTTGCTCAGGCCCGCGAACGCTGGGGCGAACAAGCCGCAGCCGCCATGTGGGACGCTGCCACCCTCCGGCTGATCCTCGGCGGCTCCGCCCAACCCCGCGACCTCCAGGACCTCGCCGCCGTCTGCGGCGAACGCGACGAGGAGATCCGCAACTGGAGCCGTGGGGCCGACGGCGGCCGCACCATCTCCACCAGCACCCGCCGCATCCCCATCCTCCCGCCCGACATCATCCGCACCCTCCCCTTCGGCACCGGCGTCCTCCTCGCCCGCACTGCCCCACCCATCCTCCTCAAGATGACTCCGTGGACCGATCGGCCGGATGCCGACCAGATCCGCCACAGCATCTACGACGCGACCCTGCGCTGATGAACGACGAGCTAGCGAGAGCCCTCGCGCTCGCCGCAGGCACCGATCCCTACGTGACCTGCTGGCGCAACCTCGATCCGACAAGCACCCAAGAAGAACTAGAACGCCTCGCGGAATGGGTGATCTGGGCCGTGGGTCGCTACAGCCTCGACCACAAAGTCATCCCACCCTGCTGGCCCGAACACGGCGCTGTAGTCGAAGAACTCTCCGCGCTCCGCACCTTCTGGGAAGCCTGCTACCAAGAAGACGCCGCCCCCTCCGACCCGCTGGCCTTCCACCGAGACCTAACCCTCGCCCTCCGCCGCCTCCGAGACTGGACCTCCCTCCTCGGCTGCACGAGAACCAACCATCGTCCCGAACAATCCGCGTGACATGCGATCGCGAGCTTCTGTGCGGCGGCAGCTTCCGCGACGAACGGAGTTAGGAAACCGAGTCATCCCAGCTACGTTGGTCCCTCCAGGGCAGCCAGCGAACCTCAGTTTGGTGGTTCTTGACTTCAGTTGCCTCGAATCGACCCTCTCGGCTCCCAGTGTCTTCCCATGCTGAAACTGTCGAGCTTTAGCCCAGCTCGTGTTGCTCGTGGCGACCGAGATTAGGCTGAGCCGTTACGGGCGCCGGGTGAGATCTCGGCGTGGCTTAAGGTCGCGTGATGCGCAGCGTCCTTGCCGCCGTGATCGTGTTCGGCTTCGCGGCTTCCGGGTGCGCCTATCCGGTAGCCGGCGCCGACCCGGCTGGGCCGAACCCGCCACCGCGGACCACAGCAACCCGCAGTGCCGCAGCTGCCCCGCCAGCGACCGGCACGGCCAAGCTGATCTCTGCCGAACTCCGCCAGATCCGAGTCATCGCTGCCCGGCCCGATGTGCCTGGCTACAAGCGAGACCAGTTCGGGCAGACCTGGACCGACGATCACGCGGGCCGCGGTGGTCACAATGGCTGCGACACGCGCAACGACGTACTCGCGGCCCAGCTGACTGCGGTGCAGTACCGCGGGCGCTCCAGATGCGTCGTCGTCGCCGGCACCCTTCCCGCCGACCCGTACACCGGTCGCCGGATCGAGTTCCGCAAGGCCGCTGCGACCAAGGTGCAGATCGATCACCTGTATCCGCTGGCCCGGGCGTGGGACATGGGCGCGGCCCGCTGGCCGCTGAAGCGACGCGTCGACTTCGCGAACGACGAGGCCGCGAATCTGCTGGCTGTCGACGGACCGGCGAACGCCTCCAAGAACGACGACGGGCCGGGCGAGTGGATGCCGATCAACCGCAGCTACCGGTGCACCTACGTCCTGAAATACCTCCAGGTCGCCCGCAAGTACACGCTGCCGATCACCGCGGCCGACCGCGACGCCGCCCAAGCGATCACCCAATCCTGCCCCTTAGGAAGCCGAGCCAGCGCAGCGCAGACACGCGGACCGGCAGTCAGCGCCCGACCGGCCGCGAAATCTGCTGCTGAAGGCGTGGTGTCGAATCTGCCTGGAAGGCCCTTTCGGTTCGAACCCTGAGCCTGCGGATTAAGGGCTGCGCGACGGCATGAACTCTGCCATCTCTATGCGTCCGGCGTGCCACCGACGGCACCTCTAGACACTCCTGGCCAGCACGAGCGATGGTCGTCCGCGGATGCAGTTGTCGGCCAGGACCCGAACCGGCGGGAGCATGGTGCTGGCAGTCGGTGCGGACGTCGGGAGTCCTGGCCGGTACTCACACTCTTGCGTGTATTCGTCGGCGTGGCTACACAAGAGACATGCCGCAGGCCAGGGGGTGGCTGTTCAAATCAGCTCGGTGGCTCACGAGCTGGAAGTCTCGGCGGCCGATATGGTCGGCGCCTGAGCTAGCTCTGGTGCTCACGGGCGCGGCGGGCGTTGTCTCGTTGGTAGTTACGGTGGCGCTCTGTATCTTCTGGGCCGAGTCGCTGCCATTGACGATCGTAGTTGTCTGTTCCGGGCTACTCGCGGTCACGCTGCTGGTCTATGCGGTGTTGTCGCCGGGCGCGCTGGATCGTGGATTGCCGGCGGCGGATATCAGAGCCCTCGCCAAGCTCAGCGGACCGGGCGAAGGGGCTGACCGGGGTACGGAGGGGGCGAAGACCTACTACACCTGGCGCGAGGATCAGTGGCGGCAAATTTCTCGCGGACTGGGTGCCCTCGCGGCGTCCCTGATCATCGCCGTCTTGGCGGGGGTTGTGGCCACCGTCGAGACGACTTCAACGGAGACGAAGCCGCCGGCAACTGGGTCCCCTACGTCCACGCCCACTGCTCAGGGCACGACAGCGAAGAGCCCCGCTGGCCAGACCCTGGGGCCAACAACCACGGCTCCAGCTACGCAGACCCCATTAGCTGCAGCGTCGCCCAGTCCACCCACGGTCACGACTAAACGGACGGTGAAGCCGGTGCCGGCAGCCATTTGGGTCGTGTTGGTCAACTTGGTCGTCCTTGCCAGCTTCGCCGCAGCTCTGTCACGCCAGGCACATCTCGACTACGCGAACGACCTGCGGCGGATCGCGGAGTCGCCATGACCTCCGCTGACTATCTGCAGGGACTGGCGTGGGTGTCAGCCGCATTGCTGTTTGCATTGACCGTGGCCGTGACCGGGTGGTCGATCGTCGGTTACGCGAAGAGCGTTCAGAGGCGGGAGCTGCTTACGGACATCCTGAGCAAGCTCAAGGACAGGAACTTGTACAGAGAGCTGCTGGCGGAGTACGGCTCCGACCTCTCCAACGACGACCTTGAGCCGATCGCCAGATCGTTCCTCTCCGACAAAGAGTTCCAGGAACTCGCCAAGTCGTTGAAACAGGAGGGCGATTGGCGCTCCCGGAGACCGCGCGAGGTCGCCGGGTGGAGCGTTGAGCTGGACCGGCTCCCTTCCGGAGTCTTGGAGCGAGCAGCCGCTGATCGTCGGCGTCAACGCCTGGCGAACGCACCCGGTGTCCAGCTAACGACCGTCACCGCGGACGCTGAGGAGCTGCTCGTAAAACGGGACCAGGTCCTGCGAGCGCTGACACAGACACGCCGGGCCAGACCGCCCCACTCCGTCGCCGACGAAGAGTTGGGCGCCGGCGACGAGTCCGAGGCCGCCGCCGAAGCGCAATCGACCCCGAAGATGCTCGCCGACCAGGACCGACTCGACGCAGCGATCGAGATCCTGCGCCCCCACGCCGGCGACAGGTCCGCCGCGCGTCAGTTGGCCGGGCTGCTCGCGGGCTCGGGCCGGGTCGACGAGGCGATCGAGATCCTGCGCGCCCACTACAACACCAGCAAGGAGCGCGCCACGGGGCACTTGGCCAGGGTGCTCGCCGACCAGGGCCAGTTCGACGAAGCGATCGAGATTCTGCGTCCCTACGCCGCCGCTGGCGACAAGTTCACCGCGGGGCAGTTGGCCAACCTGCTCGCCCGCCAGGGCCGGGTCGACGAAGGGATCGATATCCTGCGTGCCCGCGCCGCTGCCGGCGACGAGGACGCAAACGGACAGTTCATCAGGCTGCTCGCCCGCCGCCAGGACCTGGTCGATGAAAGGATCGAGATCCTGCGTGCCGACTCCGACGCCGCCGCCGGCGACGCGACCGCCGCGCGGCGGTTGGCCAATGGACTCGCCGACCAGGGCCAGTTCGACGAAGCGATCGAGATCCTGCGCCCCCACGCCGCCGCTGGCGACGAGTTGGCCGCGGCGAGCTTGGCCGCGCTGCTCGCCAACGCCGACGAAGGCGTTGACGAGTGAGCGGCGACGGTGGCGTGAGTAGCCGGCCTTAGGCCGGCCGAAGAGCTGAGTGTCGAGATTCGATCTGAGCGTCACATAGCGGCGGCTGATCGCGGGGCGCCGGCCGAGATGCTCAAAGCCGGGACCCGGGCGGTTGACGCCACGAGTTTGCAGGTGACCGCTCCGGCATGTGGCTCGGACGGGACAGTTGGTTCGAGGCTGCCTGCCCGAACCAGCCCCACCCCCAACGCTCGACGAACTCGTCGAGTTCACCCAAGAGCGGCTCAGTAAATGGCCAAGCGACCTGGTTCGTGGTCACGACGTTGGAGAGTGCCCCCGCGGCGTCGCCGTCCGGCGGGAGGGAGTACGGCTCGACCGGTCGACTGCCACCGACCAACCCCATTGTCATGAAGGCGATGTAGCAGCGCTGGCTGTCGCTCGCGATCCGCGCCGCCGGTTATCCGGCGGAGCGACGCCGGCGACGAGCTATGCGGGTTTGCCGGCGTCGATCCAGCGGCGGAAGAGGGCGACATTCTCGGCGGGCCATGCTCCGTCGCACGGCATCGTGCCGGCGTCGAGACGCTGCAGGATGGCGTCGGCGTGCGTCGAGACGTCGTCGAGGGACCAGAGATCGAAGCTGCGACGCATCGAGTCGCGATCGAGCTCGCGGAATAGTGGCTTGATGTGCTGCTCGAAGCCGACTGGCTCGTCTGATCCGGCCATACTCGGTGAGTCTGCCCCGTCGCCGCTGGTAAAGCGACTGGTGGCGCCCCAGTCGCCGAAATGCGCGGCAAGCGAGTCGGCCACGGCGGTCAGCGTTCGCTGAGTCGGTCCGAGCGCGGTCGTGACCTGCTCCGGTGAGTTCTTGATGAGGGCACTGCAGAGGGTTGCGGCATCGCGCACGCGCTCCTCGAGCAGCGCCCAGGCGGACTCCCGATGGGGCAGGAGGTCGTCGTCTTCGTAGAAGAGCTCGAAGCTCGGCCCGGCGTTGCGTCCCGGGTGCTCCGGTCCGACCGGCAGCGTCGTGATCAGGTCGCCGAGCGGCACGAGCACGCCGCCCATCAGCGTGACGGCGGCGTTCGCCAGCGTCCGAAGCTGCGCGTCGGTCTCCTCGGTGTGCGCGAAGTACCGCTCCAGGATCTGCAGGAGGATCTCGTAGCAGACGTTGAAGAGATCTGTGCACAGGGACGTCACGCGGTCGCCGATGAGGGGGATCGAGTCGTCGTGCTCACCACGACGCACGGTCGCGAACATCACGGGCCGGACCGGGGCGAACGCCGCGCTCGCCGAGAGCATCCGTCGGTACTCCTCGAGGATCGCGACGAACTGGCCGAAGTGGGCCGTCTCCCAATGCCCGCGCGCCCCCTCGCCCTGCTCGAGGATCGTGTCGAGCGCTCGATGGGCCGACGCGAGGTCGGTCACTGCCACGAGCTCTTGCCACCGGAAGTCGGTGCTCGTCGCCTGGGCTCGCGGCGGCCCGACGAACAAGTTGCGCTCGCCGAACTTCTCAGCAAGGTGGTCCAGACCTTGCTCGATCGAGCGATAGAGGTGGCCGATCGTGGCGAAGTCCTGCAACTGGGGGACGATGTCGCCTTCGGCCATCAGGGGCACCGCCTCGTGGACGGGCGCGTCGATGCCTCCACCCCCTTCGAGGACCATCCCCTCCGGACGCTCTAGGAACATGAAGTGCTGGAGGGCCGGTTCGCCGAAGGGCACCAGCGTCAGGTTCACGCCCGCGGGATAGTGGCGTGCGGGTGCGGGCAGGTTCGGCCGGGTCAGGTGCGGCGCCGCGCCGATCGCGGAGAGCACGTTCTGCACGAGCGCGAGGTGCAGCATCTCGTCGGTTGCGACGTGGGCGATCGTGCTTCGCCAACGTGCGACCGTGTCGAGGTCCCCGGGGACGAGCCCTTCGTCGGCGCGCTGCTTGAGCGAGAACGCCGCGAACAGGTACTGGCACATGATCCCGTGCTCGAGCTCGGCGGCCTGGCACAGCATGTAGATCAGCGCCTCGCGATGCTCGATGACGAAGGGCGCCTCGGGCTCAGCCCGTCCGCCGCGCGTCGCCAGGACCTCCGCGAGGCGACCGCGCCCGGCGCCGCCGGTCGTATCACTCATTCAGGCCACCCCCCGGGGCCCCGTCGGCCGCAAACCTGCGCAGCGCCCCGGGCCTCGCGGAGCGGGCACGAAAACGCAGCTCGCGTGACGCGGCGCCCCAGCGGTGATGCCGTACAGCGCGCCGGGGATAGATCTTCAGCTGCGTGCCGTCGATCAAGGCCACCGACGCCTGGCCGGCGACCGCGAAACCCGGTGTCGCCGACAACCACGATCTCATGTCTTGCCTCCGCTCGAGTGATTCAGAGTCACGTTCGATGGCGTGATCGGTGGTGCACTAGTAGGACCGGATAGCGGCCGGGCCTGTGACATCACAACGGAACGAGATCGCGTCGCTCGTCCGCGCCGCGCATCGCGCGCGTCCGGCTGCGAAAAGTCGATCCAGCCAGCGTCGTTCTACGCCGCTGTCGGTAAAGCACGGAGCTGCCGAATGGCGTGCGAGCCGACCGGCGGCACTCTCGTCGGGAAGCAGTCGGGGATCTTCAGCGTCCGGGAGTCGCCGGGGCTCTTTCGGTGCGGAACCGCACGCGTACAGGATCGGGTCGGGGGTTTTGCGCAATCGCTGGCGCCCTGGAAGGCGCAGAACCTCGGGGCGCAGGAGCTGCCAGGCGCGGCTGTCGTGGTGTCGATCGCCTCGTGCAGTGATCGGAACCCGACACCGCGACCGAAGGTCCCCGACGATGGTGAGGAGATCCTGCAGCGACGGCCAGCCGGTCGAGGCTCGGCACGACGAGCGTGTCGCCCGGGCGTTGGTATGCCAGGCAGGCGATGAGCTCGGGGAGGTCGGCGTCGCGGCCTGACTGATTGTCGGCGAGCACCTTGATACAGCTGGCCTCGTTCAGCCTCAGCAACTGCCCGTCGAGGAGCTGGCCGTGAGTCGACACTCGCGACCGAGGCGCCGGTCAGCACCGCGGGTTCGGCTGCGAGCAGGTTCGGTGCGGTCGCGGTGTCGCCAGGACCGCGACTGTGGGAGAAACGGGCGGTGGCGGGTTATTGGACACCCCGACTTTGCAACACGTCTTCTCGACACTCAGATCCCGCGTGTCGGTTGCCGATCGGCATCACGCGAGTGGTGTCGAGAAAACGATCGATTCTCGACACTCTGTATTTCTCGCGCCGAAGCCGGATCCGTCCTTTCATGCAGATCAACGGACGGTTGTCGCGGCGGACAGTCGAGGCGAGCGCATGGCACTAGTGGGTCTGATCGTGGGCATCGCCGCACTGGCGCTTGCAGCTGCCCAGGTTCCTTACGCCAAGAGGGCAGCGCCACCGCGACTCCAGTCGACGAGAGACGTCAGCGTGACTCCTCTGTTCAGCGGCACCGCAGGCGTCCAGGATCGGATCGAGATCCGGAACGGAGGCGTCGTCGCCAACCGCCTTCACGATCCGAAGGTGGTTCAGGTATCCCAACAGAACGCGAGGAACGTAGCGATCACAAAGGACCTCTTCGACGTGCAGCGGGTGCGTCGTGAGTTGGCTGGCACGGACTCGGGGGTGTGATGGTGGCGGCTGGGTCGGTGGTGCGGTGGGTGGAGGTGCATCGGTTGGCGGTGGCCGGGCGGGAGGCTGGGATCGCCAGCGATGTCGGGGATCTGGTTGGGCGTTTGTGGCTGGGGCGTTCGCGGTTTGCTGATGTGGCCGGGTTGGCGGAGCGGACGTTGAGTTTGGGTGAGGATGCGGGGGCGTTGTATGACCTCGGGTCGGCCAGGCAGGCGACTGGGTCGCCGGTGGGGGCGTTGGCGGCGTTTGAGCGGGCGTTGGCGTTGTATCGGGAGGCTGGGGATCGAGGCAACGAGGCGGCAACGCTGAGCAATCTCGGCGCGGTGTACGACGGGTTGGGTGAGCGGCGGCGGGCGCTGGAGTACTACGAGCGGGCGTTGCCGATCCAGCGAGAGGTCGGTGACCGGTCCGGTGAGGCGACGACGTTGAGCAACATCGGGCTGGTGTACGACGGGTTGGGTGAGCGGCGGCGGGCGCTGGAGTACTACGAGCGGGCGTTGCCGATGCGGCGGGAGGTCGGTGACCGCGCCGGTGAGGCGGCAACGTTGAACAACCTCGGCGCGGTGTACGACGGGTTGGGTGAGCGGCGTCGGGCGCTGGAGTACTACGAGCAGGCGTTGCCGATCACGCGGGAGGTCGGGGACCGGGCCGGTGAGGCGGCCACGTTGAACAACCTCGGCCTGGTTTATCGCGGGTTGGGTGAGTCGGGGCGGGCGCTGGAGTACTACGAGCAGGCGTTGCCGATCACGCGGGAGGTCGGTGACCGGTCCGGTGAGGCGACCACGTTGAGCAACCTCGGCGCGGTGTATCGGGGGCTGGGTGAGTCGGGCCGGGCGTTGGAGTACTACGAGCTGGCGTTGCCGATGCGGCGGAAGGTCGGTGACCGGTCCGGTGAGGCGACCACGTTGAACAACCTCGGCGCGGTGTACGACGGGTTGGGGGAGGCGGGGCGGGCGCTGGAGTACTACGAGCAGGCGTTGCCGATGCGGCGGGAGGTCGGTGACCGGTCCGGTGAGGCGGCCACGTTGAGCAACATCGGGCTGGTGTACAACGGGTTAGGGGAGCCGGGGCGGGCGCTGGAGTACTTCGAGCTGGCGTTGCCGATGCGGCGGAAGGTCGGTGACCGGGCCGGCGAGGCGACCACGCTGAACAACCTCGGGCTGGTGTACAACGGGCTGGGTGAGCCAGGGCGGGCGCTGGAGTACTACGAGCAGGCGTTGCCGATGCGGCGGGAGGTCGGAGACCGGGCCGGCGAGGCGGCCACGCTGAACAACATCGGGCTGGTGTACGACGGGTTGGGTGAGCGGCGGCGGGCGCTGGAGTACTACGAGCAGGCGTTGCCGATGCGGCGGGAGGTCGGAGACCGGGTCGGCGAGGCGGCCACGTTGAGCAACATCGGGCTGGTGTATGACGGGTTGGGTGAGCGGCGGCGGGCGCTGGAGTACTACGAGCAGGCGTTGCCGATCACGCGGGAGGTCGGTGACCGGTCCGGTGAGGCGGCCACGTTGAGCAACATCGGGCTGGTGTATCGGGGGTTGGGTGAGTCGGGGCGGGCGCTGGAGTATTACGAGCTGGCGTTGCTGATCCAGCGGGAGGTCGGGGACCGGGCGGGTGAGGCGGTTACCCGGTTCAATGTGGCGATGGTGTGCCGCGCTAAAGGTGAGCTTGCGCGGGCGGTGCAGGAATTGGAGCGCGTGGTCGAGCTGGATCGGGAGGTCGAGCATCCCGACCTGGGGTCCGATGCGGAGATGCTCGAGCGAGTACGCAAAGAGTTGGCTGACCAGTTCGGCGGGGGGGGGATTCCGGGTTCGGGGGCGTGTAGCCAGTCCCGGGCTGAGTGGACTCGGACCTGTCGGTGTTGTCGATTGGCGTTCAGCTCGGATCAGGTAGCTAATCGTGACGCAGGGTCTTCATCACTGTGGGCGAAGTGGCCTACGCTTTTCGCCTGCAATGCAATGCGCAGTCGACGACGTGCAAATACGAACGGGTGGAGGGGGACGTCGGATGAAGAATGCTGCTACTGCCTCGATTGAGGTTTCGGGGGTGGATGCCGTAAGCCTGGCTGGCGAGTTGCGATCGGCGCTGGCTGGAGCCGGGGAGACTGTGTCGCCGGTTGAGGTGGATCGGTCCGCGGAGTTGGTGATCGCAGTGGTCGGGTTGGTGTTCAGCGGAGTGGGGGCGGCGAAGACGTTGTGGGACTGGTGGAGTAGTCGCCGGTCGAAGGGCGTGACGGTGCGGATCTTGCTGGAGGACGGGTCCCAGGTTGATTTGTCGGGTGTGGATCGCAGGCAGCTAGAGGTTGTGCTGGACAAGGCGTCGGAGTCGTCGGGGTCGTGAGTGCGGGGGAGTTGTTGTGAACGAGCTCGAGGTGGAGATTTTCGAGCAGACGTCGGACTATTTCGAAGTTCGGCTGTCCGGCGGTAGCGGGGGTTTGAGGACGCGTGGTCTGGATCGGCAAGCGGTTGACGAATTGGTGGGGATCGTCGAGCAGGCGTATGCGCAGGAGTCGATTGCGCAGCGCGTGTTTGGGTCCGCGCAGCTGCGCGAGCTCGGTGAAAGGCTCTACGGCTTTCTTGACGGAGACCAGCGATGGCTGAGCGATGCGGTGGCTGATCCGCGCGGCACAACGTTGCGGATTGCGCCAGGCAGACAGTTGCGGCACCTTCCCTGGGAGCTGATGGTCAAGGACGGCTCGTATCTGGCGGTGCGTGACACAGGACCAGTGCTTCCGGTCGGAGCGGCGAGCCAGACCGCGTCACTCGATGCCTCGGTGGAGGTGGGCAATCGTCCTCTGCGCGTGCTGTTCATGGCGACGTCACCGGAAGGCGTGGAGCCGGTACTGAGTTACGAGCCCGAGGAGGCCGGCATTCTGCGCGCTACCGCGGACACCGGTACGGAGTTGGTCGTTGAGGAGAGCGGCACGCTGGACGGGCTTCGGTTCACGGCTCAGTCGTACGGGTCTGGGTTCTTCGACGTACTGCACATCAGCGGCCATGCGACGATCGAGGACGGTGAGCCCCGATTCGTGGTGGAGAACGAACTCGGTCGGGGTGCTTCCGCCACGGCTGACGAGATCGCGCAAGCGATGAACGGGCAATGGCCGCGGCTGGTCTTCGTCTCCGGTTGCCTGACAGGGGGCGCGTCGGAGCGTGGGACGATCCCGTCGATGAGCGAGAGCCTCGTCAAAGCCGGCGCGCCCGTGGTGCTGGGGTGGGCGTTGCCGGTGGGGGATCTGGCGGCGACAGCGTTCGCATCGCACTTGTACAAGGAGTTGGCGGCGGGGGTGCCGCTCGACCAGTCGGTGGTCGCTGCGCGCCGGCAGCTGTACGCCGAGCACAGCCGCAACTGGCATCTGCTGCGCATGTACGCCGACAAGTCGCCGTTGACCGCGATGGTCACCCCTCGGAACACGCCGAAGCGGGCGAGGATCAAGATCCGGCACGCCGACGTCGAGTTCCTGGACCCGCAGACGCAGCTCTCGCGCGTCGCGTCACGCGCCGATTTCGTGGGCCGACGGCGGGTGATCCAGCGGTGTCTGCGAACGCTCAAGCAACCGTCAGGTTCTCCCGGAGCCGCTCAGGCGCTGGTTTTGCAGGGCATGGGCGGGTTAGGGAAGAGCACGCTCGCGTCTCGGCTGCTGGAGCGGATGCCAACCCATCAACGGGTTGTGTGGTTCGGGCGGGTCGACCTGACCAAGCTCCGGGAACTGGTGTCGAAGGTCAGGTTCGCGAGCCTGGATCAGCAGGTCACGGCGACCGAGATCCTGGCCAGGGACGACGTCGATCTGACGGTTCGGTTGCAGTACCTGTTCGACGGACCGTTGGGAGATGTCCCGTGCTTGTTCGTGTTCGACGATTTCGAGCAGGGCAATCTCGACGAGCGTGCAGACGGCTACGTGCTGTCAAGCGAGATGGCGATCATTCTGCCGGCACTCCTGACTGCGATCCGTGAGTCGAACAGTGCTAGCCGGGTGATCATCACCAGCCGATTCCGCTTTCCCGCGCCGAGCGGGACGAGCGTCCGGGTGGAGGGGCTGGAGACGCTGACCGACATCGAGCAGACCAAGAAGCTCACGAACCTGGCGAACCTCGGCCCCGACGCTCCTACTGCGGCCGAGATCCGCGACCGGGCGATCCAGGCCGCCGGCGGCAATCCCCGTTTGCTCGATTGGCTGGACAGGATCGTGGCGGACAAGAAGCTGGACGTGCCTGGCCTGATCGCCGCCATCGAGGGCGAGGCCGAGCGGTTCAGAGAGAACGTTCTCGCCGAGAAGCTCCTCGGAACCCAACCCATCGAACTCGGGCGGATGCTCGCCAAGCTCAACGTGGCCGAGCTCCCCGTACCTGCCGCGACCGTGTACGCGATCCACGACCACCCCGAGGCGGAGAGGCATGTCCGGCGGGCGGTCGAACTAGGCCTGCTCGAGGAGGGCATCGACCCGGACACCAACAAGGCGCAGTACCTCGTGTCGAACGTTCTCCGTCCACTGATCCGACCGCTGATCACAGACGACGAGTACCGAGAAGCCTGCGCCGCCGCCGCTCGGTCCCTTTACGAGATATGGGTGGCAGAGCCCTCAGCCACAGAAGACCAATGACCTCGGAGGCTCGGCGATTAGAGGTGCATCGGTTGGCGGTGGCCGGGTTGGAGGCTGGGATCGCGCGTGATGTCGGTGGTCGGGTTGGGCGTTTGTGGCTGCCTCGTTCGCGGTTTGCTGATGTGGTCGGGTTGGCGGAGCGGACGTTGAGTTTGGGTGAGGATGCCGGGGCGTTGTATGACCTGGGGTGGGCCAAGCAGGCGACCGGCTCTCTCACGCAGGCGTTGTCGGCGTA
Organism: Kribbella sp. NPDC048837; assembly: GCF_055586945.1. Lineage (NCBI taxonomy): Bacteria > Bacillati > Actinomycetota > Actinomycetes > Propionibacteriales > Kribbellaceae > Kribbella > Kribbella sp. NPDC048837. The sequence goes on along the minus strand of NZ_JBVJHF010000001.1, from coordinate 1,664,528 downwards.
TGAGCGGGCGTTGGCGCTGGACCGGGAGGCTGGGGATCGAGGCAACGAGGCGGCCACGTTGACCAGCATCGGTGCCGTGCACAACGGGTTGGGTGAGCGGCGGCGGGCGTTGGAGTACTACGAGCGGGCGTTGCCGATCCAGCGGGAGGTCGGGGACCGGGCCGGTGAGGCGACCACGTTGAACAACATCGGTGGCGTGTACAACGGGTTGGGTGAGCGGCGGCGGGCGTTGGAGTACTACGAGCTGGCGTTGCCGATCGCGCGGGAGGTCGGGGACCGGGCCGGTGAGGCGGCCACGTTGAACAACATCGGGCTGGTGTACGACGGGTTGGGTGAGCCGGGGCGGCCGTTGGAGTACTACGGGCTGGCGTTGCCGATCACGCGGGAGGTCGGGGACCGGGCCGGTGAGGCGGTCACGTTGAACAACATCGGTGGCGTGTATCGCGGGTTGGGGGAGTCGGGGCGGGCGCTGGAGTACTACGAGCTGGCGTTGCCGATCGCGCGGGAGGTCGGGGACCGGGCCGGTGAGGCGACCACGTTGAACAACATCGGGCTGGTGTACGACGGGTTGGGTGAGCGGCGGCCGGCGCTGGAGTACTACGAGCAGGCGTTGCCGATCCAGCGGGAGGTCGGAGACCGGGCCGGTGAGGCAGTCACCCGGTTCAATCTGGCGATGGTGCACCGCGCCGAGGGCCAACTCGCGCGGTCGGTGGCGGAACTGGAGCGGGTGGTGGAGTTGGATCGGGAGGTCGAGCATCCGGACCTGGAGTCGGATGTGGAGATGCTGGAGCGGGTGCGTCGTGAGTTGGCTGGCACGGACTCGGGGGTGTGATGGTGGCGGCTGGGTCGGTGGTGCGGTGGGTGGAGGTGCATCGGTTGGCGGTGGCGGGGCTGGAGGCTGGGATCGCCAGGGATGTCGGTGATCGGGTTGGGCGTTTGTGGCTGCCTCGTTCGCGGTTTGCTGATGTGGCCGGGTTGGCGGAGCGGACGTTGAGTTTGGGTGAGGATGCCGGGGCGTTGTATGACCTCGGGTGGGCCAATCAGGCGACCGGGTCACCGGTGGCGGCGTTGTCGGCGTATGAGCGGGCGTTGGCGCTGTATCGGGAGGCTGGGGATCGAGGCAACGAGGCGGTCACGTTGAACAACATCGGTGGCGTGTACGACGGGTTGGGTGAGCGGCGGCGGGCGCTGGAGTACTACGAGCTGGCGTTGCCGATCCAGCAGGAGGTCGGGGACCAGGCCGGTGAGGCGGCCACGCTGAACAACATCGGCGCGGCGTACCGCGGGTTAGGGGAGCCGCGGCGGGCGCTGGAGTACCACGAGCTGGCGTTGCCGATCCAGCGGGAGGTCGGGGACCGGGCCGGTGAGGCGGCCACGTTGAACAACATCGGGCTGGTGTACCGCGGGTTGGGGGAGTCGGGGCGGGCGCTGGAGTACTACGGGCAGGCGTTGCCGATCCAGCGGGAGGTCGGGGACCGGTACGGCGAGGCGACCACGCTGAACAACATCGGGCTGGTGTACGACCGGTTGGGGGAGTCGGGGCGGGCGCTGGAGTACTACGGGCAGGCGTTGCCGATCGCGCGGGAGGTCGGGGACCGGGCCGGCGAGGCGACCACCTTGAACAACCTCGGTCATCTGTACTACGGGTTGGAGGAGTCGGGGCGGGCGCTGGAGTACTACGAGCTGGCGTTGCCGATCGCGCGGGAGGTCGGGGACCGGTCCGGTGAGGCGGTGACCCGGTTCAATGTGGCGATGATCCACCGCGACAGGGGGAAGCTCGAGCTGGCGGTAGTGGAGTTGGAGCGGGTCGTGGAGTTGGATCGGGCGGTCGAGCATCCGGACCTGGAGTCGGATACGGAGATGCTCGAGTGGGTGCGCAACCAACTGCCCGGCTCGGACCAACTGCCAAGAGAGTGAAGATGTACGCGTCCGGACCTGGGTCGCGTCCGACGGCTCGCTGCCGAACGTCTGTGCCGCATTCCCGACCAATTGTGTCGTGGGCATTTTCGTATCGGCTAGAGCCACCGAGCAGCAGTCGGTGGGTGGGGTCGGCCGGCCGCAGGTGTAGTTGGCCCGGCACACTCTCGATCACGACGGCTGTCAATGGGTCTGTCAATGAACCAGAGCCGTCTGAAGCCACAAGTGGCACTACAGACATCGCCATCTCCACGATTTACACCGCGATGCAGCCGCATCGCGGGTGACCCTCGCACTTGTAAGGCGGTGGCCGGCGATGCGAACCGGCTTCCTCGGCGGCGACATGAGTTGACGGCCCGGCACGCTGGTGGCGCGCGATGCGTGAAGTGCGAAGGGGCGAACGGCTCGTTGCCAAACGAGCGTCACAGAAACTGCCGGGACGATTGATCTCTGGAATCTGAGGGGGGTGTCCCGCGGTTTCTGAGGGAGTGCCCGCGGGTTTCTGAGGTGGTACACCTGATGTGTCTGTGTGGTCCGTGGGACGACCGTGGGTTGAGGCGGCGATCTGCCGCAGCAACCCTCAGGGGAGGACTCATGAACCGCAGATACGCAGCCTTCGCAATGTCCGCACTTGGGATGGGCGTCATCGTGCTTGGCGCGAGCGAAGCATCGGCGACTCTGAAGCCTGAGCCCGGCGTGACCATGGTGACTGAGTGGCCGGATGAGGGCACCGGCTACCCGGGCTACGCGGTCAGGAACGCTGGTTGCACCTACCCGGAAGATCCGGCGTGCGACGTCGCCCCATTGGCGGTGGCGGCCGCGGCTAGCCCTGCAGATGGCAAGGGGTTCGAAGGCGTTCAGTTGGGAGCCTCAGCAGTTGGTGGTGCGGCTGTCGCGCTTGGCGGTGTGTGGCTGTATCGGCGTCGCCACCTGATCGCCAGCCAGCTGCGCCATCCGGCCTGAAATCCGTCAACCCTTGCGTCGGCTGCCTAGCCGTTCTGCGAGTGCTGCTGCTTCCACCCGACTCGAGGTGCCGGTCTTTCGCAGGATGTTGGAGACGTGCACGCTGACGGTCTTGTCGCTGATTACCAGTTGTTTGGCGATCTCGCCGTTGGAGCGGCCGGCGACCAGGAATGACAGGATCTCTCGTTCGCGGGTGGTCAGGCTGGCGAGTCCGGAAGGAGCTCGAGGTGTGGCCGCGATTTGGACGGGTGGGCTGAGGTTGACGCGTGTGATCCGTGCGAGTGACTCGACCTCTTCCAACAACGGCTGCGCGCCAAGTTCGAGAAAGGCCAGGTGGGCCTGCCGCAACAGCTCACTCACAGCAGTCACAGCTGACCCGGATGCGAGCATCGCTTCCGCACACCGCAGCCGCGACCGTGCCTCCAGCCAAGGCCACCCGGCCGTATGACAGTCGTCGATCGCCCGTCGCCACAGCTCCGGCTGACCCGCATCGTTTCGGCATCGCGCAACTTCGGCATCGAGAAGTGCCTTGCCCGCAAGGGTCATAGCATCCGCCCGCATTGTCGTGAACGGATCGTGTGGCCATCTGCCGATCAGGTCCTCAAGGATAGCGACGGCCTGGGCCGCGCCGTTCTCGTCGCCTGCATCGCGTGCAGTTCGGGCAGACTCTGCAGCGGCGTGGGCGAAGTCGCTGAGGAAGTCCTCGTTGTACGCGGCGTCCTCGGGGAGGATGCGGCTGTAGAGCCATTGCAGCGCCTTGTGGGGTTCGCCGGAGGCTAGGAAGACTTCTGCTGCGACCACGGTTAGGGCCTGATGATGTTTCGCGAACTGTGCGGAGACCAATTCCGTAGCTCGGTTCAGGTGTTGTTTGGCTTCCTCAGCCCGCCCGCATCGGGCGGCCAACAGTGCTGCCGTCAATCGAACCGACGCTCCTGTGACACCTTCGCAGCGAGCCGCCAACGCTGTCCGGAGCAGGTCTCGACACTCGCTCCAGTGCCCGTTCCACAGAAGTCCGTTGGCAGCGAGGGTGGCGAGTTGGTAGGCCTGCTCAGACCCGGCCGCGAGTAGCTCCTCGAACATCGCTCGAGCCGTCGCGGTGGCCTCCGTGTTCTTGCCGAGGGACAACAAGCACCTGACCTTTGCAATGGCTGCGTTCGCCAACCAGTCGGTGGAGCCGCAGGACCGCGCCAGCCGCTCGGCTTCCTGCGCGTCGGCCAACGAGTTCAAGGCAGGTTCGGACCGAACAAAGGCGCGGGTGCTGAGCGCGGCCGCTAACGCCAGGGCTGACGCGGATCTTTGCGCAGCCAACACAGCCTGCGCCGAATGGGTCGCCGCTCGGGCGAAGGACCCGTCCGTGTGCTCGGCGAACGCCAACGCCTGCAATGCGAGGGCACGCTCAGGGCTGTCAGGGAATTGGACAGTGAGTCGTACGGCGTCGACGAGCTCGTCGCCCACCATCTTCCCGGGCAGCGAGCGTTGATACATCGCTTTCCAGCACGCAACCAGCAGAGTGCTCGTCAGGAGCGGCTGGGATTCACGATCGACCAGGTTCAACGCCCGTTCTGCCAGGCTGACAGCCGCGTCGAGCCGGCCGACGCGGCCGCAGACGTCGCTCGCCCGGCGGAGCAGTTCCAGGTATCCGGTTGGTGAGCCGCGCACACCTGGTGAAACGTCTTCCCACAAGGAGCAGGCGCGGTCGAGGTGGATGGCCTCCTCGGATAGGGCATGAAGGTCTGCGGCGTGGCTCGCGGCGACCAGTGACCATCGATAGGTGTCGTCGACTCTTCCGGCTCGGTGGTTATGGACTGCGAGATCGTCGGCCAATCCGTCCGGCGTGGTGCCGGCGAGTGGTTGGAGCACCCGCACATATGTGGCGTGGATGTTGGCAGCCTCGTGAGGAGGGATGCCGTCGTACAGCACCTCGGCCAGTAACGGGTGTCGGAACCAGGGGCGCCCCATGTCATCTGGGCGAACGACTCCGTGATCACGGGCCTCGGTCAGACATCCCGCGAGCATCGTCGCTGGTACGCCATGCTCGCCGACGACGTCGGCCAGCCGTGTGACCTCGGTCGGGCGGCCGCCCACCGCGAGCACCCGCGTGACCTGGCGCGCGGCGGCCGACAAGCTGTGCCAATTGGCGAGCAGCGCGTCCTTCAGGTCTTCCGGTGCGGCCGCCGGCAGGACCGTTTCGGCCCCGGATAACCCACGGACCAGGAGTTCGGTCAGGTATGGGTTGCCGTCGGATCGCTCGTGCACCTGGGCCGCGAACCCGATGTCGACGACGTTCCCCACGAGGCCTCTGACCTGGGCCTCAGTCGCGGCCAGGTCGAGCCGGTCAAGGTGGATCTCTGTGAATCCAGGCATCCGCCGCATATCTGCGAGCCACCCGTGCAATGGATGCCCTTCGCCGCGGTGCTCGTCGCGACACGTGGCCAGTAGTGCCATGCGCTGCTCGCGGAAACCCGTGATTAGGTACGCGAGAACATCCAGCGAGCTACGGTCCGCCCAGTGCAGGTCATCGATCACGAGAACGGTCGGACCTCTGCCGACAAGACGGTTGAAGACCAGGTTGATCTGGGGCAGCAGCCGCCCCGGTTCGCCCATGCGGGCGTCACCCAGTGCGGGCAGCAGCATGCCGAGCTCGCCAGCCTCGGAGAACACCTCAGCCCGCGCAGGAGCATCAGCCCGTTCCAGCCAGGCCTGTAGCGCGCCGGATACTGACGCGAACGGAACTGACGCTTGTCCGAAGTGCACACAGGTGCCCCACAGCACCTGAAAATCGGCGCCCAGACCGTCGCATGTCTCATGGAGAAGCCGTGTCTTGCCAACACCGGCTTCGCCATGCACGACTACCGCGCACGGACGACCGCTCGCGGTCCCCTCCAGAGCGCTGACGAGGAGCTGCTGTTCGACTCCCCGACCTGCGAGACGATGATCTGGCCCCAGGGAAGCTTTCCCCACGAACTCAGTATCCACCGGTCTGGGCCGATGTCACCGATGGATGACTCACGGAGCAGTTCGTCCTGCCAGACCAACCGGCAGACTCCTGCCCTTTTCCGCCGTGGGAAGCTTCGCGAGCGATCGAGCGTTCGCGCACCCGGAGCAGACATTCGCTATCGAGCCTGCTCTGGAGCTTCGTCCGCCGGCTGGCCCTCACCAGCTCTCAGTCGGCCACGCGCTACGGTCAAGTCCCTTGTAGTGGTGTAGCGCTGCGCGATCCTGTTTGGGTTATGCGGTGAGTGCGGGCAGGTCGTCGGCTCCGATCTCGGGGTTGGTGGTGGTGACGGTGGTGAGGCGGCAGCGGGCCAGGATCTCGAGGCCGAGGTAGCGGCGTCCTTCGGCCCATTCGTCGGTTTGTTCGGCCAGGACGGCGCCGACGAGGCGGACGATGGCGTCGCGGTTGGGGAAGATCCCGACGGCGTCGGTGCGGCGCCGGATCTCCTTGTTGAGGCGCTCGGCGGGGTTGTTGGACCAGATCTGGGTCCACACGTCCTTGGGGAAGCCGGTGAAGGCGAGGACGTCCTCGCGGGCGGCAGCAAGGTGGTCTGCCACGGCGGGCAGTTTCTCGGCGACGTAGTCCAGCAGCCGGTCGAACTGGGCGTGCACGGCGGTCGCGTCGGGCTGGTCGTAGACCGAGTGCAGCATCGCTTTCACCGCCGGCCACATGCTCTTGGGACAGATGCTCATCAGGTTCGCGGCGTAGTGGGTGCGGCACCGTTGCCAGCTGGCGCCGGGCAGGTTGGCCGCAATCGCCTCCCGCAGCCCAGCGTGCGCGTCGGAGGTGACCAGCCGGACACCGCCCAGACCGCGGGCGACCAGGTCGGCGAAGAACTCGTTCCACGCCGGCCCGGTCTCGCTGGTGGCCACGCGCATGCCGAGCACTTCGCGGTGCCCGTCGCCGTCGACGCCGGTGGCCAGCAGCACCACGGCGTTGACCACGCGGCCGCCCTCGCGGACCTTCATCGTCAGCGCGTCGGCGGCCACGAAGGTGAACGGGCCCGCGGCATCCAGCGGCCGGTGGCGGAAGTCCTCCACGACCGCGTCCAGGTCGGCGGCCATCCGGGACACCTGGGACTTCGACAGCGAATCGATTCCAAGCGTCTTGACCAGCTTGTCCATCCGCCGGGTGCTGACCCCGGCGAGGTAGCAGTCCGCGACCACGGTGATCAGGGCGGACTCGGCGCGCTTGCGGCGCTCGAGCAGCCACTCGGGAAAGTAGGTGCCCTTGCGCAGCTTGGGGATCGCGACGTCGATGGTGCCGACGCGCGTGTCGAGGTCGCGGTGCCGGTAGCCGTTGCGCTGAGCTGCACGTCCCGGGCTGGGACGGCCCCACTCGGCGCCGGCGACGGCGTCAGCATCAGCCGAGAGCAAGGCGTTGATGATCGATTGCAGCAGGCTGCGCATCAGATCCGGCGAGGCCTCGGCGAGTGCTTCGCCAAGCAGGCCGGCAGGGTCGACAATGTGTGGTGCGGTCATCGTGATGGTCCTCGAGGATTCTGTGGAAGGTTGACTCGAAGGATCACGCGATGGCCGCGTCCTCGTCCACGACCAACTTGTCGACGAACCCGGCGACCGCGCTACACCACTATCGGGGACTCAACTCGCGCTACCCCCGGCGGCCGCAGCTCCTCGGCTACCTAAAGGAGGAAGGTTGCCGATCCCTCGCGGCCCCGAACATCAAATCGTCCGTCTCGACCTGGGTGTGCAAGGTCGCGCGCGAAGTCACACGCCGGCGTGACAAGAACGGACATCCGTACACCATCCACGCCCGCGCTCGACACTGGCCAGTCCGGTTAGCTCTATTTGTATTCGGCCGACCATGTCGGTCCGCCTGTGGACAACTCGGCTGCACTGCGGCTGAGTTACTCAGCGACGAGGTCGACGATGCGTGGTGCCACCTGCGCAGGGCAGCGGGGCACATTGAATATGCGTCCGCGAGGGCATGTGTCGGCGCTTGACCAAGGCCAAACGCCGCGCGGATCGACACCTCTTATCTGTGTTTCGCACCATGTATGGCCCCACGCGAAGCCGATCGGTGTGGTGCCGGTATCGCCGGACGAGGCCCTGACCTGCAGTCTTGTCTGGGGGCCCCCGGCAGGACTCGAACCTGCGACCAACGGATTAGAAGGCCGCCGGACCTCATCGACAGGTGCCGATTTGAGCCTCAGGAGCCACGCTGAGTCCGGCTCTTGTCGACTCCGGCAACTCTGCTACTCGCCAGTTCGTTCCACAAAGTGTTCCACATGTGCTCGATGGCCTCCGCAGCGCAGGGCTGGGCAGGCCTGCTCGCCGACGCCCCAACTCGCCCGAGAGCTGGCGCCGAGGGCAGCCTGCCGGATGCGGCTCCTATGGAGCGGGCGGGCGACACCCCCTTCGAGTTCAGGATTCCGGACCAGTTCGTCGCGGAATACGCTTCATCTCGTCAGTAAGGACGTAGCGGTGCGAGAGTCTGGGGAGACCGTGACAGCTGGGCCACCAGATGCGTCGTCATCGGTCCTGCTGTTGTCGGGTGGGGCGAGTGGGGGTTGATTTGCTTGGCCGTCAGAGGTCGAAGTGGCCTACGACGGGTCGGTGATCTGAAGGTGGGTCTGTTCGCGGTGCGGTGTGGGGTTGGAGGCCGACGCTGGGCACGTCGAGTGACACGGTCGCCGCATCGGTGAGGCGATTGACCATCGCGTGCGAGACGAGGATATGGTCGATGAGTTCGCGGCGGCCTTGGTTGATGCGGGAGTAGTCGTCGGGCGGGGGCATTGCGTAGCCGATGTCCCATAGCCGTTGCGGGTCGCCGCGGTCGGGGTGGTTAAACCCGCCTGTGCCGATCTGCGAGCCCGGCGGGCCGAAGAGCAGCTGGGTTGTCGCTGCGTCCATGGTGTCGTTGAGGTCGCCGCATACCAGCAATGGCTTGTCTGCCCAGGCTCCCGCTAGCGAGGCGGTGGCCCAGTCCCGGGTGGCGGCTGCCTCGGCGGCGCGCCGGTCGAGGGCGTACACGCCGTAGCGGGCTCTTTCGGTCTCGTCTGTGGTGTCGAATCGGTGGCCGGGAAAGGTGAGGAGCTTCGATTTGAGGTGCGCGGTCAGTGCCCGGACCACGGTGCCGGAGGCGGTCGTGTAAGTGACTGCGAGCGCCCCGCGACCGAGTTGGGTGATCGCGGTGCCGCTGTCGTCGACCGTCACCGGTGACAAGGCGTCCGGTAGGTCCACGACCTCTTGCACATCGGACAGGTCTCCAGGGGAGAGCCAGCCCACGCGGATCGTGTGAGGACTCTCAAAATGCGTCGATAACGCTCCGGTCCAATTGGCGCCTAGCGTGGCGCGCAGCGCCTCGAACGAGTCTTCGTCCCCTACCTCCTGCAGCGCTAGCAAGTCCGGTGCGGCTGCATTGATCACGCTTGCGAGTTCTGCCACCTTGGCGTCGTATGCCGCGCGGTCAGCTGGCTTCGGCGTGAAGAAGTTCTCCACGTTCCAGGTCATGATGGTGAACACAGCAGCGTCCCCTTTCTGCGACCATGTCCGGCCGCTACATATGATCGGCGAAACCAGTGTCTGATCGTCTAGCGCGAGGGTCGGCCCCGCTCAAAACAAGGCCGCTTTAATATACGGAGTGATGTGAGGCGTCCTCTGATACGCGACATGCAGGATCACAACTCGAGCCCGAGCCGCCTCCCAACGCTCGCGCCTGTCGCCCGTAATGCAGCTGCTCGTTGCCCAGGTCGCCAGGTTTCGTCGCTTGCTATCCAAGACTGCCAAGCACAGTCGCCTGATAGGAAGTCCTGATAAGGACGACTCCCCGACCACTAACCGCGATACCGCTCGCGAGGAGGAGGTACGGGCCCTAGCCCGGCAACGACGCGGCTCTCACCCCACAGCCGCGACCCGCATAAGAGCGGCAGGAAACCTGAGGCGCTTCAATATCCGCTGCCGACCGAAATTTGCCGTTTGCTGCGCGGCGGGCGCGGACGGCTGGCGCGGGTGGCCGTCGCTGTCGTCATTGGCGGCCGTCGCGTCTCTGGCTCTCCTCAAAAAGCACGCGAGCTCGCTCGGCGCGGGCGGTGACCCGCTCGAGATGATCGAGCAGGTCGTCGTGGGCGGCGCGGACACCGCGGACTAGCAGATTGTCCGAATCGTCATCGCGGTCTGGGCTGTGTCCAGCCTCGGCGCGCTCGAAGACCTCTAGGTGCGCGTGCACAACTCCACCGAGCATGAGTTCGATCGGCGGCTCTATGCTGCCGACGGCCGGCTGAGGGGCGCCCGCGATGCCTAAGACGACGTCCCTGAGCACACACGGACTCATCGTTTGCAGCATGACGTTGGCGGCAACCTTGCCCAAGTATGGGCGCGAGTTCCCAAAGGTCATCTGGACGGTGGGGTTGCGGAGCAGGTTCCACAGCTGCCAGCAAGCGATCGCTCGTCGCTTGGCCGGTGGGCAGAGCCACACCGCGAGGTTCACATAGAACTCGCCTAGCTGGGTGCGGACGAAACCACCGGCTGGGAAGCCCGTGAGGTTGGTGTTGAAGTAGTGGTGCCAGGTCGAGTCGGCCACGATTCGGCCGACGCCGGCGGGGCTGCCGTCGTAGGCGATGACAAGATCTCGGATCCTGCCATGGGCGTGGTCAATGCCGCGTGCGATTACCTCAGGGACAGGTTGACCAGTAGGCCCGGCCGGCCACGTGGCGGCAGGCAGTTGCGACGGTATTTCGAGGTGGCCTTCATGCATGTGGTCGGGGAAGACTGTGATCGGTCCCGTTCGCCCGCAGAACAATCGATGGACATGTCGACCCGGCAACGCAGTGGGATCGGGCGAACCATTGGGGTCGGGATATGTCTTGAGGACTAGCCGCTGTGGCCAGCTGTCCTGCTGCAGGGCAAGGTCGTTGATGAGCGCCAGTCCCGTCGGCACCTGAGTGTTGTAGGTCTCGGCCACGTCGCCTACCGGGGCGCCGTCCTGGAGGGGTCCGAGACCGATGATCTCGTCCGGGACGGTGTCGAACTGCGGTGGGTTGCCCTCCCATCGTCGCAGCAGGCCGGCACGCGGTACTCGGTGACCAATGGCGCGGCCTAGACCGAGCAGGTCGTTGAGGTTCGGGTCGGCGTCGGCCTGACGAGGGTTGGAGTGGTCGCCGGTCATGAGCACGCCGCCGGACGTCATCCAGTTGTTCAGTGCGGTGACCTCAGCGTCTGTGAGTTCGTTATTCGGTTGATTGTGTCTGTTCGCCAACGCCGTGCCGAAGAACCACACCTGGTCGTATCCCGCTAGCACCTTTGGCGTCAGCTGTGTGGCGGGGTTCGGTACGGCATGGTCTCGCTCGAGTCGGGTGATCTGGAAATCAGCGATGTCGGCGCCCTGACTGACGATGAGGTCCCGCAGGATCCGCACACCAAACTCGTTGGCCTCGACGTCGTCGAGAAGATTGACCAACGAGTCGTCGGTGTAAAATAAGATGCGGACCGTTGGCTTAGGACAAAACCACGGGAACAGAGGGTCGTCCGGTCTCGTTGGTACGTCGCTCGTTGGAGTGGACATTCCCTTCGTTCCCTCCCGATTTGCGGTGCAACCCGGGCGCCTCGCGCGACTCCCCGACGCATATAGCATCCATTCGAGGTGAAGGCGACCTTCCGACGCAATCTGGGGTGCATTCCCGATTTCAGGATCAGCCCCGCCGTCCGAGACCGTCAAGCCGTCGCCAAGGGCGCGAAGTTGACGACCGTTGCATCGATCCTCCAGCCGCCCCCCTTCCAACGCTCGGCAGCGGGACGCGGGCAGAGTAGCGAGTGCACAACGCAGTCGACCTGGCGCTCGCTCGCACGGCTTCCACAGCGGCGCGAAGGCGCGGTGATCGCTAGACACGTGCGGCATGCAGTGGGACGATTATGAATCGGGCCGTTGTGGCGTCGGTCGATGCCTATGGCACGCTCGGCGTCATCCCGGCGAGAGTCTCTCCTGTCCTTGCGGGGTCTCATGGCTAGTCGTCAACCAGCCACTCTGGCAGAGATTGCCCAACATTTCGCCTCAAACCCACTTCTGTCCGACTTTGTGACTCCCTTCCAGGACGTTCTCGGTGGCGCGCAAGATTTGGGCAGCGGTTTCGATCGGATGGCCTCGATCATGGGTGGCAGCGACGTCACCGGCTCAATCCAAGTCACCATCCGGGAGACGGAAGGCGTGCGCAGTTGGAGTCTCGTGCTCACGCCCAAGGGGTGTGAGGTTCTCGAAGCTAGGTCAGAACGTCCGCAGCTTGAGATTCTCACGGACGTAGCCACATGGATGCAGATCGCCTCCGGGCGGCTGGCACCGGTTGAGGCCATGGGGCTGGGCACGGTCAGGGTACGAGGAGACCTCCGGCTCGCGAGGCTGCTGGCTAGGCGCTTGCGCAACAAGGAAGCAGGAACCGGTCAGTTGGGACCGAAGGAGGGCGCCGATGGCTAGCATTACGGGCACCGTGCGCTGTGTGCAGGTTGGTGACTTCGCAGGGTGGACCCAGATCGAAGAGGCCGACGGAACACGGGAGACGTTGATCCTCTGGTTCAATCCCGGCGCTCAGATCCCGGCGCAGGTGACCTCGTTCACCCGGGTGCTGCACAGCATGTGGCTGTCGATATTGCGTGAGGCACATACTAACAACTCGACGGTCACCGTCTTCCACCCTGACAACTCCGCCGAGGTCACGGACGTTCTCCTGGGTGGACTCTAAGGGACGTGCTCCATGCCGTCTGCTGACTTGTAAGTTATGGCCAAGGAGTGACCACGGTGATCCTGCCGGCGGCGATCGTGACCCTCAAGGGAGCCGATGCCGACCTAGATAGTGACCTTGCCAACGGCAACCTTGTTTGGGGGGAGCAAGCTGGAGTCTGGGCGGACGTTGTCATGGAGATCACCGCCGATCGTCCGGAACTACTAACTCTGGACCAGGACGATTGCCTGAGGACAGGTCACGTCGTGAGTGCAGAGGAGGACCGGCTCTTTGATCTAGGGCGAGGCGCCGGAGCAGATGTCGTCGTCTATTACATTGCGTCCGACGTGGCTGGGTTCCGTGGCTGCGCAGCTCATCCGCCCGGCCGGAGGGGTTGCTGGGTCGGCGACTCCGCCACCGAGTGGACCTTCATCCACGAGCTCACGCATGTGGTGGGCGGGAACCCACACGTCGCCGACACGGACAACCTGATGATCAGCAACACCGGAACCATCACAAATCCGCCGCCCGACCTCACCGCGGAACAATGCCAGCGCATCCTCAGTGATCCCGCGCTGTTAGACCTCTCCTCCATCGTCCTCAATCTGTAGGTCCGTCGCATGTGTCATTTGGAGCACCATGTCTGAACACCCGGAAGGTTCGGTGAGAGTCGCCAGGGCATTGAGCGCCGATGAGTCGGGCGAACTTGACCAGATAGTGCGCTCGGGTCGCGAGGAGGATCTCGCAGTTTTACGGGCCGTTACGCTCGGGGAGATCGCTGTCGATGCACCGAATAGCCGTGCGAGGGCCATCTACGCCCTTGGGCGGTGGGAGGACCCCGCCCTTCCAGGGGTCCTTGAGCGAATCCTGCCGGGACTCGACCGCCAAGGGAGGATCGCGGCGATCGACGCTCTGGGTCGCGTCGGAGGCGAGTCCAACCTCACCACGATCATGCGTTATGCGGACGATGAATTCGAGCAAGTCCGGGTGGCCGTCGTCAAGGCGTTGGCCCGCATTGGCAGTGAGGGGGCAGACATAGCATTGGAAGGCATCGCTCGTAGAGATCGCGCGTCGTGGATCCGCGATCTCGCCGCAGGCGCCGCGCGCGGCAGGTAGGCAACGCGGACGAGTCCGGCTGCTTGGAGCCGCAGCTCGGCTTCAGATGGACGGTTTAGGAAACCGAGGGGCTCCGTCGACACCCGCCTCTTCACGCCTAACGAGACATCACCAGTTCGGCCCGTCTCGACTCCAGTTGACTCGATTCGACACCTCCTCGTTCCCGCACTGTTCCCCGCTGAACTGCTCACGGAGAACGGACGGGGTGCACACGATCGAGCCCTGAGGGCCTTCGAACCGTGCAGCCGACTCAGCATTCGGCCTAGCTGTCCGACTTCACCAGAGCGAAGTCATAGCGGCTCACAACAGTTTGCCCGCCGTCGGTCCTGACTGTCATGACAAGACGGTAATGGCCGGGAACCATTGTTCCCGATCCGCCAGCGGAGATGTAGTCGCTACTACACCTGACGCCGTTGCCAGCATCAACCGGCGCCTTGACTCCCACGCGGTAGATGACCCATGAGAGGTAGCATCCCGTAGGCCCCTCGAGGGGACCGGCATCCGAGAGCACGGTGGGCTCGATCGCTAGGCAGTACGAACCATGCAATTCATCGAGACAGGCCTTACCTTCGTTCGGTCCCACTCGGTAACTTGACGAGATCTCGGCCGTGACACTGAGGATCTTGTCGGTCGGCACTGGATCGGCGGTGGTCGTAACCACTGCTGGAGCGGGTGACGAATTCGACGGCGCGAGACCAGCACTGCTCGTGATACCGGTGCTGGGCGGTGCTGCATGCGGCGAGTCACTGGCGAAGTGTTTGACCCCGAACGCGACCAAGACGAAGGTCAGTATCGCTGCCGCTGCCGCTGCCGAGCTGAGACCCCGATGGATTCTGTCGCCACGATCGGAACCTGACATGCTCTTCCCCTCCCAAAGCAGAGCTGTCGCCAGATGATCGTAGACGTATCGGGCGCTCGTCGATACGGCTCAGGTTGACGTCGATAACGAGCTGCGCCATCCACACTGCCAGCGAACCGGGGCGTGAACGGGTGTTGTGGCTGTCCAGCCCGGCGGCAAATGCCGGCGCGCTGAACTAGTCCGGACACCCCTCCAAATCGTGCCCAGCGGCCCAGGTACGCAGCCTCACCGGCAGGGAAGTGGAGTGCAGTCGAGGGCAAGGGATTATGAGAGCCACGCCACTTGCCACATAGGCCGCCTTCAGGCGCCAGTACTTCGCATTCCGGCCCCCTGACAGCCTCTGACCGCTCTGTTTGACGCGATTTCATGGCACGAACCATGGCACGCGACCGGCGGCTCGGTGGCAGGTCCGGAGCAGCGTCTGGATGCGCTCCGCTCCCAGCCGACCGAGGTTTGCCAGATCGACCGTGCCGATGACCGGGTGGAAACGCCCATGTCTCGCGATATGGCCATCGCATGGCGCTTCAGTGCACGGACTTGAGCACAGAATGTGCGTCAGCCGTCGGGGTCGGTGGTTGCGGCGATGGCGGTGTCGAGCGCGTCCCTAATGGTCATGCTGTGTCCCCGTTGGTAGGCGTCGGTCCATTCCGCGGGCGTCATGGTCGGTCGCGCGGCTGCGTGGGCGTCTGCGATCTGGGCTTCTTGCCGGCGATCGCGGGCGACTCCTCTGCCTTCGCGTTCGGCGTCGGCAGCCCCCAGCAGAATCGGCGCCCACCTTGGGAATCCTGCCTCAGCGAGTACGGCACTGTAGTCCTCGGCGAGGAGAGCGAGGTTGAGGGTGCTGTCCAGGCGTAGCGAGTGTTGCAGCTGCGCGGACATCAGCTCGTGCGCTTCATTGGCGCGGTCCGTTTTACGCAGGGCGAATGCGATGTTGTGGTTGGCTTGGGTTGCCATGTAGTCGCTACCAGCAGTGCAGGCCACATCGACCGCCTCGTGAAGCAGTTCCAGCGCGCGCTCCCAGTTCTCCTCGTCCATGTCCAGGAGAGCCATACGCGCCAGCACGTCTCCAAGGAAGAAACCGTCGTCGAATTCTCGTGCACGCAGCACGGAATCCTCCAAGGCGCGTCGGCCCGCGATTCGGTCCCCGAGTGCAACCTCCAGGTCGCCCAGGACTGCCAGGGCGTTGGGCAGTTCCGAGTCACCCAGCCTCCGCAGGATCTCCACGCTTCGGCGGGCTGCCTCACGCCCATCGAGCAGCTCCCCCTGAAGCTCCAGGATCTCGGCGTAGTCGGCAAGGCACCGGCCAAATTCTGCGGTCTCCCTTCCGTGCGGGTTCTGGAGGTAGGCCTCCAACCAGTCTCGAACTTCGGTGAGGTCCCGGTGCTTCCACATCCACGCCACGCTGGACAGCAGGGCCAGCCCGAGGCTTCGACGCGGCCGGGCGCCTGTCTCGGCCTCTCCGGCCGCGGCGCTAGCCCAGGTCAATGCCTCCCGGAAGTTGTTCCGCTCCAGATTGAACAGACTGGCCCCGCGCCGTACCTGCGCAGGGGTTGTTAGGACCCGGCGCGCCTCCAGCCGCTCGGCAACCTTCACGTAGTGTGCGGCGTGCCTGCGACGCACGTCAGCACGCTCACCGGCTTGGGCGAGCTCCTCGACGGCGAATGACCGGACGGTCTCCAGCATCGCGAACCTGGGCTCGCCGTCTTCATCCGCGGTGACTGTCACCAGGTTGGCGTCGACCAGGTCCGCGACCAGGTCGATCAGGTGGGTGCCGCTCTCGGCGTCGTCCGCATGGACCGCCGCCAAAGCCTCGAGGTCCGCGCGCCAGCGAACACGCCGAGGTGCCGGAACAGCAGACGCTGTTCCGCGGTGAGCAGGCCGTAAGACCAGTCGATGGTGGCCCGGAGCGAGGTGTGCCGGGCCGGTCGGTCCACACCGGAACCGCGCAGATCGAGTGCCTGTTCGAGGCGGCGCAGGAGAGCCCGAGGCCCGAGCACGTTGGAGCGGGCGGCGGCGAGCTCAATGGCCAGCGGCAGGCCGTCGAGGTGTCGACAGATCTCCGACACGTCCGTGGTGTTGGAGGGTGTCAGGGCAAACGACGGGCGCACGGCTCGGGCCCGGTCGACGAACAGCTGCACCGCCGCTGATGCTTCCGCCGCCTCCGGCGTGTTCTCGGTCGGGAGTGCGAGCGGCAACACGCCGTACTGATGTTCACTGGCCAGGTTGAGGGGTCGTCGCGAGGTCGCGAGGACAACGATCTCGGTGGTTGCGTGCAGCAGCTTGTTCAAGGCAGCTGCTGCACCGTCCATCTGCTCGAGGTTGTCCAGTACAAACAGTGCCGACAAAGGCGCCACGGATTCGAAGAAGGCCGGAGGGGCGCGCCGGTCGGCGGGCAGGCCGAGGACCTCCCCGATGCTGCTCCAGATGAGGCCGGGGCTCGTGAAGGCGGCCAACGATGCAAAGCACACTCCGGCAGGGAACTGCTCGGCGACCTGACGTGCGGCCGCGATCGACAGCCGGGTCTTTCCCGACCCACCCGGTCCGGTGAGCGTGACCAGGCGAACCTGTGGGTCCACCAACAACCTCACCAGATCGTTCACCTCGGTACGGCGACCCAGCAGAGGAGTGGTAGTGATCGGGAGGCTGGCGCTGGTGCCGAGTGATTTCAGCGGCGGGAAGTCGACCGAACAACCGGGGATCACGAGCTGGTACACGTGCTCAGGCGCGTCGAGATCCTTCAATCGGTGCATGCCGAGGTCCCGCAGCGAAACCCCCATCGGCAGCCGGCCAGCGACCAGCTTCGCGGTCGCATCGGAGACCACCACCTGACCGCCATGCGCGGCCGCCGCGATCCGCGCGGCCCGGTGAACATCGAGCCCCACGTAATCCCCACCGTGGACCTGCGGGGTGCCGGTGTGGATGCCCATGCGCACCCGAACCTGCTCATCGTTTGGCCAGTCGAGCCCGCCAAGAGCGACCTGCGCCTGCACTGCCGCAGCAACTGCGTCCTCCGCGGTCGAGAACACCACGAAGAAGCTGTCGCCCTCGGTACCCATCTCCACGCCGCCGAACCCCGCCCATGCCGCCCGCTGGGCCAGTCGGTAGCTGTCAAGAGCCTGCTCATACGCCCGGCCCAGCCGCGTCAACAGTCGCGTCGACTGCTCGACGTCGGAAAACAACATCGAAACCGTCCCAGACGGAAGCTCGGCCACACACCCATCATCACGCCGCGAGAGCAGGCGCAACACTCCTCGCGCCGCGGCTGGCAGGAGATCGCTCGCACGGCAATTTCGGCAGATGTGGCACGGCCGCGGATGCCTTAGGCACGGTCAACCACAACCGCGACAGCAGAAGGTGGTCAAGGTTGACGGTGCGCGGGCTCCAATCCCCAGGCGCCGGAGCATCAAGTCAGGCCGATGACGCACTGTTTAGGAAACCGAGCCACCCCGCCGACATGCACCTCTGCAGGCGCAACCAGCCAACACCAGTTCGGCCGATCTTGACTCCAGTTACTTCGGATCGACGCGTCTTTGTTCCCACGCTGTTCCCACGCTGAACTGGCAGGCGTGTCCGACCCGGCCACGCCTGGCGTCGGCTGAGCCGAGCCGGTTGGCTGGGCGCTGCTGGGCTGAGGCGCTGCCGGTGGGGCACCGAGCGATCGGTGGTTGTGCGCTCTCGGGGCACGGTCAGGGCGTCTTCGGCTGGACCGTGGGTATCACAGGTCCTCACGAGGTAGGCGTCGGTCCGGCCGGCGGTCGTCGGTGGGGCTCTTCTGGAGCTGGGAGCTTGGCTCGGCCAGGTTCGTGCCGCGCTGACAGTTGGTCAACTGATGTCCTTGAAGGCGCGATGAGACGCAGCAATCGCAAATATTGTGCGCGCTGAGCGATTGCACTTCCGTGAGGCAGGTCGCCGGACGGATGGCTGTTCCGGATGTTGAATCGCTCCCGGTAGGCGGCAACCTGGCGGGCACAAGCGGCCTTCTCAGACCCAGAACGGTCGGCGAGGAGCCGGAGCAGTTCTTGGTACCACAGTGGCTCGTCACGTTCGGCCTTATCTACAAGCCAATCTGCGCGACGGGCGATCTGAGATTCGATTTCGCGTAGCGGCGCAACGAGTGTCGGATCGCCCACCCGCGTTGCGGGAGCGACAAGGCCGGCGATCATCGTCGGGTGGGAGTCGATGCGGCGCAGGTGTCTGGTCAGCAGGTGCTCAACTCGCGTGTGGAGGACTGCGGCAAGATCGTTGGCGTCGATCAGAGGCGATTCCTTGACTGCCTGACGCAGGACGCCGGGAACGCTCAGGTGTACTCGTTCAGCTCGGCGGAGTTCGGCGATCAGGGCGCCGAAGGCGGGGGAGGCCTGGAGGGCGGCTTGGTCGATGGGGTCGAGGCCGCTGGTTGTGATGGCCTCGCGGTAGCGGGTGCGGGCGTCTAGTTGGCAGAGGTGGTCGTGGAGGGGGACCAGGCGGTCCAGGCGGGTGGCGTTGTCTAGTTCTCGGCGTAGGACTTCGTGGGCGGATTGTTCTGTGCCGGGGTCGTTGAGCACTGCTTCGAGGACGTCTTGCATGGTTTGTTCGGGGTGGGGTTCGTGGAGGTTCGTGGTTGTTTGGTGGGTGGCTATGTAGGCGCGGTTGGTGTGGCGGCCGCGGGTCATGCCTACGTAGAGGAGGGCTCGGGTGAGGTGGTCGGTGACGAGTAGATGGGCGGTGTCGACGGTGGCGCCTTGGGCTCGGTGGGCTGTTGTGGCGTAGGCGAGTTCGACTGAGTGCTGGACGTAGGTGCTGGGGAGGGTGACGGCGTCGCCGGCGCGGTTTTGGACGGTGAGGGAGCCGTCGGGCCAGCGGTGGATGACGGTCCAGTGGTCGCCGTTTTGGACGAAGCTGCTCTCGCCGTAGCGGAGGCGGCGGTTGTTGAGGCGGGTGACGATGTGGTCGCCGAGGCCGACATGGTTGCCGTTGTGGAGGTCGATGCCGTCGGGTTCGACTTCGCCGGTGGTGATGCGGTCGAGTCGGGCACGGGCGTTGAGGCGGGCGACGGTGGTGTTGTCGGCGGCGATGAGGAGGCTGGTCTTTCCGCTGTTTGTGTCTGCGAGCCAGTCCTTGTAGGCGGCGTTTTCCATCTCGTCGCTGGAGCCAGCGGTGAGCCGGTCTTGGTCGTCGTATAGATCGATGGCGGTGAGGTCGCCGCGGCGGAGGGTGAGGCTTGCTTCGCGTTCCCAGGTGTTGGTGAAGCGCCAGACGTCGCTGAGTTCTGCTGCGTCGGTGTCGCGGGCGATGAGACGGAATGCGCCGCCGGTGTCCGCCGCGCCGAGTTGGGCGTCGTCGCCGACGAGGAGGAGTTTGGCGCCGGCGGTGTTGGCGGCCCGGGCGAGGGTGGCGAGTTCCATGGTGCTGGCCATGGAGGCTTCGTCGACGATGACCAATTGATCCGTCCGGAAGCTCCAGCGGTCCTGGTCGGTGCGCAGTGCGGCCAGGACAGCGGTCAGCCGCTGGTGGCGGCGTCGGCGGCCCGCCTTGTGGGCGAGGTGTGCGGCGTACCCAGCTTGTTGGGTGCGTTCTCGGCGATCTTCGGCTCCTAGCCCGACAGATTCGTAGATCCATTTGGCGATGTTCTCGGTGGGTGTGCCGATGGCGTCGGACAGGACGGTTGAGGCGGCGGAGGAGGGGGCAAGGGCGAGGATCGAACCTTCACCGTGGACTGCTTGCCAGCCTGCAGTGAGGACGGACAAGAGGCTGGTTTTGCCGGTGCCGGCGGGTCCTATGAGCGCCTCGACCTTCTGTCCCGAGGTGGCTATTCGCCGCAGAGCCCGGACCTTGTCGGCGCTGATGTCGGTGTGTCGCAACGCCCGCACGTCGATGGTCGGTCCGGTCGAGTCGCGCGCGAGGTCGAGGAGTACTGACTCTGCGCCGAGAATCACCGGCGATGTGAAGATCTCGCCGTTGTGGATCGTGAAGACGCTCTCGCCGCTGCTCCTCGTGACTGGCATCGTGACGAGTTCCGGTGCGGTGAGGCTGATCGATTGCTGTTCGGCGCTCTCGACGATGGTCTGCAGTACGGCGAATCGTTCGCTGGAGGAGACGAGTCGGAGTAGGCGGGTCTGGCGCGCGGCCTCGGCCAGGAGGTTCCATCGCGTCCAGGTCGCTCGCTTGTTCTGCAGCGCGAGAACAGTCGCAACGCCGTACGCCTCGATCGTCTTCGGACTGAGGTCAGCAGCACAGAGCGGCCGATCGCAGGCCTGATCTAGTGAGCGCTGGATGGCGACAACAGCATCGGGGCCTATCGCGCGATCTGCGCGGGTTGTCCACTGAGCCATGAGCGTCGCGAGGGGAAGGGCAAGGTGTTTGGGCGGTCTGTTCAGCAGGGTTGCTTGCTGACGGAGAACGTACATTTCGCGGCGACTCGGTGGATGGATCGCGTCTCCGCGGTCGTCGAGAAGTATCGCGAGGTTGGCCTCGATCTGCTCAGTTCTAGCCGAGAACTCACGGATCAGTTCGTCGGGTACGGCGTCAATCTCGAACGCCGGGTTTCGCCGAGATCCACGTTCTCGAAGTTCCCAGTTCACGCCGAGTCGTTCGGTGAGGTTGTCGGCCAGGAACACGTTGTGTATCTCCGACATGGCCACGATCGAGCGGTAGAGGACGCGACCGTCGAGCGTCCGCCAGGCGCCGTCTGTGCCCTGTACGCGGTTAGCAACGACCATGTGAGTGTGGAGCTGGGGATCCCCGCTGCGGGTGTCCCAGTGGTCGAAGGCGGCAGCGATCAGGCCCTGGGTGTCGATCTGTGCGATGCCGTCAATGCCGGTTCTGCTGAACGCAGCATGCTGTTCAATCAAGCTGAGCACGTCGTTGACGGCTTCATGATGTGCCGCGACGATCTGTTCCTGCACACCGACATCAGCAGTTGCCCACAGCGCCGAAACAGACTTGGCGGGGGAGAAGGTGAGGTCGAAGCCGGCGACAGCCTGCCTCGTCTTGTGCCGCATCTCGGTCGCGCGGATCTGTTCGATCGCGGCTGCCCGATCGGCCTCACTCAGCGTGGGATCGAGCGCGCGAATCTGGTCTTGGATTCGCTCTGAGGGACTCTTGAACACCCGATGCGGACGTCCCAGATTCCGGCCGGTCAACGGGTCCTCAGCCCGACCGAAAACTGCGGCCATTTGCGCCTCAAAGACCTCACTTCCCAGCGACAACTGACCGTCGCCCAGCCCACCCAGGCCGCTGCCAATCCACCGGCCCGGCGGGTATCCGGACGCGGCGTAGTACGCCGTGAGCGAGGTGGCCATCCGGCGGTCGACATCGCCGGACGCGATGTGCCGCAGTAGGTACTTGTAGCCATCTCCGGCGGTGAGCCGATGGATGCTCAGCACAACTGCCCACGTTGCGGAGCGGCTCCTGACTGAGCGGATGGATGCCTCATGACCGATCAACGGTCGTCGAACCAACAGCCTGATCCCGAGACGCCTCGAAGCGCCCCCTCCTTGAATGCAAGAAGTGTGACGGTTCTCCTGGTCTCGTTGGCGGGCCTGCCGGCGGGTTGGTGGGTTCGGGAGACAGGATGATCATTGATCGTTCATCTTTAGATGTGCCAGGCCAGGGCACTCGTCGATCACGCGGGTCCGACCTGCCCGCCGCCGGGCCTGATGACTAACAGAAGTCGGGCCCTGGCACGTCTACGGTGGAGACGTGTAGCCAGGAATCGGCCAGGTGTAGTTGGCAATCAGGCTGCCTCTGGTCGGCTCGTACTCGGAGATCTGGGCGAGGACGTCTTCCAGTGGCCGGTCGCGGTTGACGACTTCTGGGGAGGTGACCTGAATTCCTGGTGGTTCGCTAACACGTGGAACCGGACAGGTGGGTGGGATCGGATCGTCGTCCGGGTGGAAATAGACGAATCGCCTGGCCCCGCTCACGGCGTAGCTGTTGTGCGAGACCGCGAGTACCTTCGTCGGCGGTAGGTCGAGGTCGAAGAGCCGGCGATCGCCGACGGGCAGCTCGAGCCAGAGCAGCGTGCAGCGGTCGAGCGGAACGGTGATCGCGAGAGCGTTACTGAGGCCGACACCGAGAAAGTCGGGAGTGTTGCCGCGCACGAGGGCGACCGGAGTGTCGGAGATGGCGAGGTGGTGGCGCTGGAACCGCAAGCGTCCCCAGTGCCGCTGGCGGATGAGAGTCGCGGCCTGGTGAACGGTCCGGGTCATGGATTCGACGTGTTCACCGCCGGACACGGCAATGGTCGGACCCTCCTGCGCGGTGATGTCCTGCCACACCCGCTCGACCTCGGCCACGGACACCTCGCGGCGTAGACCTTCGGACATGGCATGGCGCAGGTAGGCGATGCCGCCCATACCCACCTGCATCCGGATCATCTGCCCGGCGGTCTCGGCCATGCGCTGGCGGTTGTCCGGGCCCCGGAGAAGTTGCAGTGCCAGCCAGACGGACAGCACCTCCCTGTCTTCTTCGCTGATCCGCCAGGAATCGGCCGCGATGAGGCGCCGCACGATTGGAGCGACGAGTGCCTCGACCTCGCCCAACCGCTGCTCCCAAGCGTCCGAGCGCGAGCCGTCCGGTAGTTCGACTGTGTAGAAGTACTTCATGACGGTAGCGTCGTCGACGCTCACCGTGCTCCGTCGGCCCGTTGTTACGTCCAGCTGAGTCAGCTGACCCTCTGTTGAGGCGAAGTTCCTGAGGTGAAAGCGCGGCACGGTGTGGTGCCTGCGTCGGACGTTCGAGGTCACCGGTCGACGGTAGAACCGGACAGCCACGCGCACCAGCGACTTTTCGACGCCCGTCTTCATATACCGGCTGTTTAGCTGTTCCGGCGAAGGTAGTGGATAGGGAACAACCGAGCGCCTCGCAGGGCCGGAGTTGCCGGTGAGAGCATGCCTGGGTGGAATCACCAGAAGAAGACGCCGAGGGCCCGGACGCGGATCCGCTACCGCCTCATGGAGCGGTGGAGTTGGTATACCGGAAGTTGCGAGACACGGTTGGCGCGGCGAGCGGCAGCCGCTCCAGCCGGTCCGCCACGAGGTTGGTGACGCCGCTGGCCGGCTCGAGTCGGCCCCGGACGACCAGGGCAGCCGAGTCCTGGGCGGCGGTCCGGTAGCAGGCCCAGCAGCCCGACGCGACGATCACGTTGATGAAGCCGGTCTCGTCCTCGAGGTTGATCAAGGTGACGCCGGAGGCGGTCGCGGGCCGTTGGTGGTGGGTGACGATGCCGGCGGCATAGACCCGGCTGTTGGGCGCTGCGGTCTGCAGTTGCGCAGCGGACAGGATCCCGTAGCTGGTCAGTTAGGCCCGGAGATGTTCGATCGGGTACTGGCCGGTGGAGATGCCGGTCGCCGCGAGGTCGGCCATCGTGAGCTCGGTGATGCTCATGCCGGGCAGAGTCGGTGGTGGGGCGAGCACGGTGACGCCGGCGAACCGGTCAGGGCGCCCTTCAGCGGCGCGACCGGCCTCCCATAGCGCTGGGCGACGCGAGTGGCCGAAGCAGACGCCGGCAGTCGCGAGGGACTCGCCCCGGGGCTTGGTGAGCCCGGTACGCGGTCGGCCATGTCGACGTACAGGCCGTGGAGGTTGCGCTGCTCGACGATCTTCTCAGCGTCCGCGTGCCGATCGTCTTCGCGCCGGCCAGCCCGAGCCGGACGGCGAAGGCGCCGTCACGGCGATGATCGGCACAAGGTGTCCGGGGCGTCGGGCTCGAAGGCCCTATCGGCGGCTGAGGGTCGGCCAGGCAGGAAGCCAGTCGTTGCGGTGGGCTCGCCGTCGACCAGGTCCTCGAGCTCGGCGTTCACGCCGGACAGCTGCAGGTCGGGCCGGCGTAGGTCGACGCCGTGCCGTTTCGCGTCGACGACCAGCGACTGGTGGGAGTAGAAACCTACCGGCTAGGCCCGTAGTAGCGCGGCGAGGAACGCGGCCGGGAAATGCAGCCGGAACCAGGTCGACGCGTAGACGAACAGGGCGAAGCTGATCGAGTGCGACTCGGCGAACCCGAAGTTGGCGAAGGCCTCGATCCGCGCGTAGATGCCGTCCGCGACATCGCCGGTGATCCCGTTGGCGGCATCCCGTCGTACAGCTTTGTCTTCAGCGAGAAGATCTTCTCCACGCCTCGCTTCGAGCCCATTGCGGCGCACCAGGTCGGCGTCGTCGCCGTCTATCCCGCCGACCGCCGTAACCATTTGCATCAGCTGCTCCTGGAACAGCGGGGTCCCCTTGGTCCGTTCCAGGACCGACTCCAGCAACGGCTGTGGGTAGGTGACGGATTCTTGGCCGGTCATCCACGAACGCCTGCACCGCGCGACCTTGGATCGGGCCGGGCCGGATCAGCGCGATCTCGCAGACCAGGTCGTAGAACCGCCGCTGCTGCAGCCGGGGAAGGGTAGCCATCTGGGTCCGGGACTCGACCTGGAACACCCCGACGGCTGCGAGGTACGGGCCAGCACAGCTAAGACGGGACCGTCGAGGGTGGTGACGGCGGCCGTCACCGGCTGCGAAAGAGCCATGGCTGGCCGCACAACCTACGGGGAGGCAGCCCAGGCTCGGCTCTCGACCTCGACGTCGGTGAACGCCAGCGTGCTCAAGGCGGACAGCTCCTTGCGCCGCCGCTCAGTGGCCTCGACAGTCGGGGGATGCAGCAGCTGTGCGCCGACTGCAAATTCGGAGTAGACGCTTTCCCCGGCCAAGCGATGTAGAGGCATGAGCAGTCAGAACGACCTGTTTGGTTACTTCTTCCAACTCGTCTCCCAGCACCAGTGGTCTCCAGCTGCCCTGGCGCTGGCGGCGACGCTCATGGTGCTACGCGCGGTCTGGGCACTTCGTGCCGAGCGGGCGCGGCGGGTCACCCTAGCCACGATCCTTGACCACGCCCCGGGCGGCTCGGTGATCGTGCAGGAGAAAGGTCGAGGCGGCCCGTCGGTGCGCATCTGGGTTGGTGAAGGCAGCCGGCCAGTGGACTCCCTCCCGGCGCCCAGAGAGGTCATGATCATCATCCCTGGCCCGCCACGGGTCCCGGTGCGACCGGCTGGTGCCGATGACAGATGAGCGGGAGCGAGTTGAGGCGCAGTTTGATCTTGTATACGACGCGTCGGCCAAGAAGCTCCACCGGTACGCACGACAGCGGATCGGTGACGGTCCAAGGCCCGGAGGCAATACTTCGGCGCGGGCATGGCTTTGATGTGCATCGCACTCATAGGGGTCCTTCTCGCCATCTTCGATCCGTACGTTGCGCCAGAGAAGGACGGATCCCAGAATGGGACCGGAAACCAGAACTCGGGCGTGGCCTGCGGGAGCAGCGCGTGCACAACGGCCCTCAGTTCGCTGATAGCCGACGAAACGCTGTCCGACACGGAGTTTCGGCAGAAGCTCGCGGAGTTGTCGACGGCTTGGCCGTCGGCACAGGGGCCCTACATGTACGTGGTCGTCGACACCGGGTCACTAGGGCTCAAGGTGCGCACCGGCCCGCTCGCCACGGACCAGCAGTTCGGATCGGCGGGAAATCGCTCGGTTCTATGGGTCGATTGCCAGATGCGGTCCGGCTTAACGCCGACCCGTCGTCCACCGGTGACGATGTCTGGCTGAAGGTTCACTGGCCGAACACGACAGGTGCTCAGTGGGCGAACTCGCGGCCGGAGGATCCGCCCCAGGGGTGGGTTTACAGCGGTTACGTCGCCCCGTCGGTCAGAACGGCAACATCCCCGCCTGCCACCCCTAAGAGGCTCTGGACCCTGCAAACGACCCCCGATGCCAAGCAGAAGTTCGCCGGCGTTTCCGCAGGTCACACCCAACACAGGTTTCGGTCTCGGGCTCCGCGCTGCCCCGATCTTCGCGCTGAAGGGATTCGTCGCGTGAGCGCTGGCACCGCTCGTCCTTCGCGCGGATCTCCACATTAGTCTCCTCGACCCCGGGGCAGCGAGGTACCGCGCGAACCCGAGACTCTGCTGTGTTATTCAATGACATCGTGCTGCCGGCCAGATCCACCTCAGACGCCGCCCTTCAAGACTCGCGGGAGTTCTGACGCGAGCAAGCAGCACTGGGGTTCGGCATATGAGCGTGAATTGTCGGTGACGCCGCGTAGCCTGCGGTCTATGTCGAACTCAGGGAGGAACGGATCCAAACGGCGTCGGGATGGGGTGGCTCGGTCCCGCGAGAGCCGCGGTGCGATGCGCGAGCGGCGTGCGAAGCCGTCGGCGGCGTCATCGGCCGACTTGCAGGTGCCAGAGTTGCTGTGCAACGAGGAGATCGATCCGGGTTTGTTGATCGAGATGTTGCTCCCACTATTGTGGCTCGACCAACTCGTGAGACTGCCGATGAATTCTTCAGTTGAAGGATCGATGGCGCTTCATCATGCTTATCAGCAATTCGGTATTGAATCTGACGTTTATACTGCGACATTGTCAGTCAAGAGTCCTGCAGAGGATCAGTTGAGAGAGCATGGGCGTGCAGACCCGCGCTGGGATGACGGAGTTCTTGACGGGCACTGCTTCTTGTGGCTGTCGCAGTCTGGCCGGATCGTGGACGCGGCTGTCGGCCAGTTCTTGGCAGCGGGTTACACGTGCACGCCGGTAGTGGGACGGCTGGCAGCGGCAAGCATGACGGCGTGGGCTACTGACCATGGTCCCCTTAAAGCGGGCACCGTGCTGCCTGTGGCGAGGGACGATCACCTCCTGCTGTATACGCTGACTGATTCTGAGTACCGGGACCTCGTGCCCTCGTCACTTGCCGCGGCGGATAACGAGCGGTATCGGCGAGCCGGAGTAAACCTGGCAAGTCACGCGCTGACTCTGCTGCGTGTTGGGCGTACCGCGCAGCGAGTGCGTAGGGTGCCGTATCCACGTCTGCACATGCTCCTGGACAAGGTCGGTAGCGCCGAGTTTGTAGTCGAGCGCAACGGAGACTTCTACTTCGCGCTTGGCGACGACGATGCCGAACGCGATGTGCGACTGGACGAGGTTCAGTTGGAAAACACGGACGCAGCGGCATCAAACCATTCGGACGCTGCTGAGCCATTGCAATCGTTGGACCTTGCAAGGATCAAGAGGACGCTCTCGGATGTCGCCACCGATGCGAGGGTATTGCCGTGCGCGACGCCGGCGACAGGCGGCGGAGATCTCCCGGTTGTCCTCTTCGAACCACGGTCCGGAGTCGGCGTTCAGACCCGCGGGCCGATGACGTTCGAAGCTCAGGCAGAAGGAATCATCAGTGTCGGCTTCGGACGATTCTTACCGGACTTCACCGACGTTCCACGGCTGCCATCCTGGTCCGTGAGGCGTACGTCGGACGGCCTTGAGCTGTGGGACGAGGGTGGCATCTGGGCCCGCGCTGAGCTATCGGTCGACGACGAATGGCTTGCCGCCGCGAGAACCAGTCGAGTGGTCCGAGTGCTCTATGGGATCTTCGTCGGAGTGCGAACTCCGGATAGGCAGAGGACTTACGCTGATATCGACCGTGAGTCCGAGCTCATGAGTGCCCGGCGAGCTGGCATGGTCGCCGTGGCCGAGATCCCATGGAACGAGAATCGGCGGCGCTCGAGCTGGCCATGGCGCCGGCGTAGCGCTGGCGATCAGACCACGAGGCGCACGTCATGAGCGGTGAGTTCGGCCTGGCCGGCTACCGCTTTCAGTATCACGTCATCATCTTGACCGCGCTGGAGCTGTGGTGCGGTTCGGATGACCAAGGCGTCGAGAGCATCGTGGTCGAGGGGCACCCAGATGCCGAGAAAGTCGACTTCGAGTTGAACGGCCGGATCGGTGTCGATGACAGGGTCCTTGTCCAGGTCAAGAGTCGTTGGGGACCGAGAGCGTGGTCGCCGTCCGAACTCCTCGTGCTTCTCACGTCGATGGAGCCGCAATCTCGCGGATCTGCGCGGCTGGAACTGGTTGCGAATGGGAGGTTCAGCTCCAGGGCGCAACAGTTCATCGACTTGCTCGATCAGGCTGGCAGCCTTACCGACGAGAATCTGGCGCAAACCGTAGAAGAGTTGACGGCCACACGGAAGCCGGACGCAGGGATCCTGGACGCGCTCCGGCGGTCGACGGTAAGAGTCCGCCCTTACGGTGCGTCCGAGCTTCGCGACGTGGTGCGGAATCGGCTCCGTGAGAGTCGGTTGGTCGCGGGTTCTGGAGTAGGCACGCAGCCGGCAGAACTGCTGCGTGCCTACCTGCTTGGGCTTGCCATGGACAAGTCGGAAGCCGGCAACGTCGCGGGCCGTACGCTGCACAGACAGGAGTTCCTGGACGCCGTCGGTGCATCGCAGGCAGATCTGGAGGCGGGGCTCGCAAGTCGGTGGGGAGTACCGATCGGGCTCATCGATCGCGATCGCGCGGTTCGGCGGGACGGACTGCTCGAGGAATTGGCGAGCCATCTCTCGGTGGAGAGTGGGAGTCACACGGGGGACGGACGGGTCCGCACCTGTGTGCTGACCGGTCCCGCTGGTATCGGCAAGACCACTTTGGCGCAGCAGTATGCACTGGACAACGCGGCCGAGTTCGACTGGATTTACCAACTCACTGCTGACGGAGACGGCGAGACGACAACGACCGGGGATGTGCTTCTTGAGGAGTTGCAGCGATTCACGGCTTGGCTTCAGAGCAAGGGCTTTGCGATCCGGCGCGGTCCGCACAGGTCGTTGGCGGATGCGGCAGCCGCGGTGGCGGAGGCCTTGGCCGGATGCTCACAATCGTGGCTGCTCATCATTGACAACGCGACAGCGGCCGATGCGATTGCGTCGCTGCTGCCAGCCTCCGGCTATGGGGTCGTGCTGATCACGTCGCGGAACAGTGGCTGGCACAGCACGCAGTCTGTCGTCACAGTTGGCGCGCTCACGGCAAGACAGGGACGTGTGCTCATCCAGCGAAGACTTGCAGACGAGAGCCTCGCTGACTCAGATGCCGACGCGTTGTGTGGTGCATTGGATGGCTTCGCGCTAAGTCTTGTTACGGCGACGAGCTACCTGCGTAGTTCACAGGAGTCGATCCGCGACTTTCTCACGAGTCTGGATGACGAGGTCCGTAGACTTGACGCGCTGAGCTTCCCGCTATTGCGGCTGGATGACTATCCACGTACCGCTGTGGCGGCAGTAAATCTTGCGCTCCAGCGACTGCGTTCGCGAGACGGCAGTTCTCCGGGTGACGCGCTTGCCGTGCTCGGGCGCGCCAGCGTCGTGCACCCCGACCGGATCCCGGTGGGGATCCTCGATTCGAACCGCAACACGTTCAATGCCGCAGTGGCGGCATTAACAGAGTTCTCGCTCATCGACCGCTGGCAGGACAATGCGGAGCGGGACTGGGTCCGCGTGCACCGTGTGGTGCAGGACGTCGTTCGTGCCGAGCTCGGCACGCGGCCAGATCAGCTCAGAGCTACCTTGCTCGCCGTGGAGTTAGCCGTCACTGACCTGATGGTCGGCTGCATTGCAGCTCTGGACGTGGTGACCGGTTCGGCGCTGCGCCTGCACGCGATCACGCTAGCGGAACGCCTTCGGGATCGGGGAGGGGAGAGTTGGCAGACGACTACGGCGATGCTGTCCAATGCGGCATCGATCGCGAACATGCAAGGCGATCTCACTGACGCCCGGCGACTTGTCACGCGGGCGCTCGAGCTCATACCTCCAGGTGACTACGACCCGCACATCGCAATTCGACGTGGACGCACGCTGACCAATCTGGCTCATGTTCAACTGACTGACGCTGACGCCCAGGCTGCTCGGTCGAGTCTGGCGAGGGCACGTCGCGTCCATGAAATTCACCGGATGCTCCCAGAGCATTTCGAAGCGTTAGTGGAGTGTTTGGCGCTCCAATGCCGGGTGGACGCCCATTTGGCTCCCGGTCAGGACGATGTTCGTGCCCAGTTCGAAAAGGCAAGATCTCTGCCCGAGCCGACGCGCAGAGCTGCGTTGGTGCGTGCCACCTGCCTTGTCGTGATAGCGCGCACAATGAGTTCGGAAAATGGCACTAGGTCAGAGTTTCAGGAATGCGCCGAACGGCTGCTTGCTCTGACAGACAGCAATCATCGTGAACCGGACGTTGCCGCCACTGCGCACATGGCTTTGGCTGAAGCACACGGGCGGGATGGCGCGATCGACGCGGCATGGCGGCACTTCCAAGAGTTCAAGCAGATTGTGTCTGATATTCCAGGAATCGACCCGGCATACGAGGTAGATGAGACCATTGAACTCGCCTTAGGTATGACCGCCGAGTGTATCGATGAAGTGACGGGATTTCCTTATCGTGATATCAACGGGCTTGTTGTGAGGCTTTTGCGAGACATAGACGCTCAGGTCGCCGACGTCGATTGGGCACAAACAGACCGCGATCGGATTAGCATCCGCGTCAGCACGCTGAAGGCAGTCCACGCGGCGCAGAACGGTCACGTCGCCGAGTACCACAGGTTTGCCTCTGAGGCGAAGCGCCTCGTCCGCAGGCATCGGAGGAAGCTGCCGGGAAACGTCGAGGCCATGGCTAGAAACATTCGAGACGCCGCACCGCTTGCGGAGTTGCAGAGCATCCGCAGGCGCGGACTGAAACCAGATGAAAGCCTGTCGAGCTCGTTGTCCGCGCCGGCCAGACCTCGGCGAAGGCCAGAGCGGTGTCGGCACTTCGATCTGCCCTCGACGCAGCAGGTTCTGCCGGATGCAGAACTGCACGACGTCGCGGCGAGTGAAGACGGCGCGCACTTTGTCATGGATTGGGTGCGCGCTACGACCACACATGCTGCCTTCCTTGAAGAGTTGGTTCTCAACCGCGTGCCGCCCCCGCGGGATGTCGAAGAGGCGCTGCGCGAACCGGCCAGCAAACCGCAGGACTTCCTCGACCACCTACTCGGTGCCTGGCGGATGATCGACACGGTGTCCTACCAACTCTGTGAGTTGACAGGCGAAACGATCGAAGTCATACGGAACAGGTACAACGATGCCTTGATACGCACCCATCATGACGACGGCGTCGATACGGTGCTGACGCGCGGTGTCCTTCACTGCCTGAGCAACGGTTGGCACCCGGAACTGAATCAGATCCTGGCACAACTGGATCACGAAGGAACAGCGCGCATACTCGCTGACCTCGTCGGCGTCGAGTTAGTACTGGCGGTGGAGCTCGCAGGTCTGACCGGTATCTCCGTCACCGAGACAATTGTCCGGGCCCGCACCGTGGCGACCGCCTTCGACAGTACCATCCGGCATCCCGGTGGGAACTCGTACGACGTGGCATCCGGCACGATACGGGTCGGCCGAGCCATTACCGGCAGCAATTGGCGGATCCGGCTGCACGATCCGGTAGCCGGCACTGTAGATCATGTCTGGATCGTGGGCGACAGCGGCAGTGGGAAGTCCAACTTCCTGCGTGTCGTACTTTGGGAGTCTATGAATTCTGGGGTGTTCTGTGCATTCCCGTGCGATCCTCGTAATGAGCACGGATTCGATCGGTTGTGGGAAGATGCTGTGGTGTCTAGAGCGTGGATCGCAACCAACGTCGCGGACGCGATTAGAAACCTTGAGGCGGCCGTGAGGATAATCGTGGCCCGGGAGGCGTCGGAGAGCGCACCGAATCCCACCGCGGAGCGACCTGGGATCGTGTTTGGGATCGACGACGCCGACGACGTCCTTCGACTGCCACGTGGTCGCGAATTGATCCAGTTCATCGTGACGCATGGTCCAGATGTCGGCGTTGGAATAGCTGCGGTCATTCGGGACCTTGATTGCATTGACAGCGACAAGATCCTAACTCGGGCCGTCGTGGATGGGTGCAGCACGATTCTTGTCGGCCGGTTCGCGTCTGACAGGCTGAGGCGGTTGCGACTTGCCTACGATCGCTCTCAAGTCACCGAATGAGGGATGTCAGAGCTGCCAGATCGCTCTCCCCTCGGACAGCCGCCATTCCGACATCGGCTGCCCATGTCTGAGCAGGTCGACTCGCCGTCCTCGGCGTCGGATCAAGTCGAGGCTGGGCAAAGGCGCGAATCGCCGCGGCAGAAGGGCTGCCAGCGCCCCGGGAGACGCTACCTCTTAGTCGCGGTTGTCACGCTGGCAATGACCAGAAGCCCGAGGCTTCGCCTGGCTGAGAGCTGACACCAGCGATCACGCAAGGTGGGGTCGTCTCGTAGTGTTGGCGGTCGCGCTGTTGTTCCCGCCGGCGACCTCGGGATACCCGCTTCGGATTCTGTTGGATACGCTGCAGTTGGTCGTACCTCTTCCTCTGATCCATGGCTCGCTCGTCGGCATCTACTGAGCGCCATGCGCCTGATGAGTGTGGAGCAACTCGCTTGTCAGCGTGCGGATCAATGCGTTCCGTCAGCCGACTGCGCCCATGGCGCGGTCGAGTGTCTCGGAGAGTGGCTGCGATTGATCGCTCGACGCCCAGGCGATCAGCGTCGCCTCAACGCAGGCCATCGCGGCGGCAACCAGCGCACTCGCGCGCGGGTCGGACGCGTCGACGGGGTCAGATCCAAGGCGGCGTGCGAGTTCGCGGCGCAGAAGCTCCTGCCAGCGGGCGTTCTTCTCTCGGTGTCGTGCGATCTACGCAGGCGTCGTCAGGACGAGACGGATGAGGCGCCGGGTGCGTTCGTCCCCGGGGCTGTAGCGCTCGATCAGGGGATCGAGTGTCCTGCGAAGGGAGGCCCAAGGTGCCTCGTGCAAGGGCCGAGCCATGAGTACTTCGAGCGTCGATCAACACCGCGTGCCGATGAACAACAAAATCGCAGGTCAGGCACGAGATCGACAGATTCAGCCGGCCAGCTGGCCGAGCACGACAGAGATCTACACCGTCTTCTCTGGGACCCCTCAGAGGCCAGCGCCGTTTCACCGCCGAGCCTTCCACGGAACGCGGTTTCAGGTACCCTCCCACGCGGCCGGTCCGCAAGCTCCGTTGTGTGCTGATCGGCGGCTTCCGTCCACCTGCCGATCTGGATGCAGTGAGAGTTGTCGGTTGCTCGGTCGATACGCGACGGTCCGAGGTGTCCGTCGTCTGACGCGGTCGCGTCGTGGTGGCCCTCAGATTGCGTGGTCCACTGGTCGAAAAGTTGTCCACGGCATCCGTTGAGTAGGCCGTGGTCCAGATGCCTCCGGCAATCAAGGCGTGCGTCGCATCAGTAGGTTCCGCGACTGCGTTCTTCCGGGCCATGTGGTGGTTCTAGCTGCGACGGAAGGAATCAGCGTGAACAACAACCTGCCCACCAACGACGACGTGCGCCGTCAGGTGGTCGACCTGGTCACGAGGGCTGAGGCAATTGTCGAGGTATTGGAGTCCAAGGCGGTCGACGGCCGATGGGCCATGACGGCGTTCAGCAGGTATCGGCTGTGCGAGTTGCTCGACATCACACCGTACGGGTTGTACGACGGCGACCTCGGCGCCGAGCCGGCGGAGCTGCTCGACGAGGCCGCCCTGGCAGCCGACAGGCTCGATGTGCCGATCGAGGAGCTCAGCTGGCGGCTCGCACTAGGAGACGCGTTGCGGACTGCTGCCGCGGACATCCGGATGGTTCGAGATGCGCGCGACGTATGAGGACCTGCTCCGCACTGCCCGGCGGATGGCAGTGAACGTGCATCGCAGTACGTATCGAGATCGAGCAGAGCTGATGGCTGACTGGCAGAACGTGCTGGCTACTACGGTCAGCCACCTTCGTTGGTTGCGAGGCCGGCTGAAGACCGTGAGGCAACCAATCGGGGGTGCCGAACTGTCCGACAGCTCGTTGGGCCGCCTGGCTCGGGCAATCGGGGCAGGCGGCGATCTCCTCGCGGCTCAGGATCCGAGGACGGCGGCTGCGTTCGACGATCAGGACGACCTGCTTGCGGCCAGGGCGGAACTCGCTGGGATCGCGCTGATCGGTGCGAGAGCAGTACTGCGTGAGAGCCGCACCAAGACATCGGGATACCTCCACCTGCTGACAGTGATGGAGGAGCTCGAGTCGATTGCCCTGTCCGACGTACGCCGCTCTGGACTCGGAGGCCTCGGCGGTCTCACGACAGGCGGACCTCCGGCCCCGGTCGACGGGCTGTCGTGGATTGCGACCAACGCTGTGAGGTGGGGACGTTCGCACAGCACCACACCGCCGCTCACTCTGCTGACCCGGGATCTCCGCTCAACTACGGCGCAACTGCGCACTGTCGGTGGGTACGCGTGGCATCTCGCCGACCATCTCCTGGCCGCTCCGGCAGCCGGTCTCGACGCAACGCAGCAGGTCGATCTCAGGATGCTCAAGGCTGGCCTGCGCGAGTTCGACGCTGGCGCAGTCAGAATCGGCGAGAGCTGGCGGCGCCGGGTTTCCGACATGAGTGGACAGAGCAATACACCAGGCGAGATTGCGTTCCTCGATCTTCGGGCTGAGCTGGATGGTGTGGTTCGGCTTGACGGACGTCTACTGCAGCCGCGGGAGCTGATAAGCAGTCAGCGCGCCGCTGCGGGGCTGCTGGACGCTCTGGACGAACTCGTGTCCGCTGCTGAGCAAGTGGCCAGAAGTCAGCAATACGCAGTGGCTGGGCTGATCCTGCACGGCCGCATCTTCGTTCCGCGACGTGACGTCGCGAAACTCGATCTGCTCTATCTACGCCGTCCTGGCGGAGGCTCGAGACCGTTGCAGGCCCGATGGGTCCGCACGAACTTCGCGACCTGCTTCGACGATTTGACGGCGGCGTTGGCCTGGAGCGTCGACCAGCTGACCGAGGTATCCGACATCGCTCGCCGCCTGGCCGGGACGTCAGGGCAGTCGCGCCCTGCCGGCGAGGAGCCCATCCGGATCCCTCCGCCGTACATCGAGTCGAGCAGATTGCCTCGAACCGGCACGGACAACACCTGGATCACAGATCCAGGACAGGAACCTACGGGGCTCGACCGTTGAGCTGTTGCCGGTCGATCTTCGGGAGGTTGCTATGGGCAATGAACGGGTGAGCGCTGAGGCCCTTCATCAAGTACTCGAGGCCGAGGTCCGCAAGCTGAGGGCGGGATCGGACTGGGCCAGATGGCTGGACGCGGCGGCGTTGTTCCCAAGATTTGGATTCGGGAACGTCGTTCTCATCAACTTGCAGATGCCGCACGCCAACTGGGTCGCGCGTGCTCACGCCTGGGAGTCGCTGGGCCGGCGGGTAATGAAGCAGCGTGCGATCAGGATTCTGGAGCCGAGGCGCTCCAAGACGGCGGACCGCAGCTCGGCGGGAGACGGCGCGGTTCAGAATGACGTGATCGGGTTCCGAGTGGCGAACGTCTACGACGTCACAGACACGGTCGGACCGCCGATCCATTTGCCTCGCACACCCGCTCCTGGAAGTCGCAGGGTTCCGAGCGGCCTGTGGGATGCGTTGGTACGAGAGGTGTCTGCGGACGGTTTCACGATCGACGTGCGTCCCACCGAGAATCCATCCGAAGGATTCACCGACTACGACGCCAAACAGATCGTGGTCGCCGATCACCTGGACGACTTCGCGGCTGTCGCGCGACTGGCGCACGAGATCGGACACATGCGCTTGCACTCGGCAGCAGACGTGCGAGGTGCAGGGAGTCTGATGTGCAGGGGAGTGCGTGAGGTGGAGGCCGAGTCGGTGGCATACATCGTGCTTGCGCATCATGGCCTCACTATCGAGACGTCGTCGTTCGACTACGTCGCAGGTTGGGCGGCGTTGGTCACCCCGGATGATCCTGCGAGTGTGATCAAGGCGACCGGCGCGCGCGTGGTGAACACCGCGAGGCACCTCATCGATTCCACAGGCAAGTACCTGAAGGCCAACCCGACGCCTCTATCGCCGGTCGCCGCGCGGCCGCTCGACTCGGCCTTCCTAGCTCCCTTCATGGATGGCCCGACGCTGTGACTCGTGAGGAGGTGAGCAAGCGATGGGAGCCAGCGAGAGGGTCGCCGCACTACAACGAGCCCGGCGAAGACAAGCAAGGATCGAGGCGGCGACTGCCCGCACGATCAGAGCCCAAGCCTCGCTGGACCGGGCCATCGAGGCCAAGGCCAACGCGATAGCGCGGTACGACGAACGTGTCGCCAGCGCTGAGGCGATGTCCTACGCGGAGGCGGCCGAACTGGCCAGAGTGTGCGGATCTGCCGGTGCAGCAGCCGAGATCCTCGGTTGGTCGGTCTCCGAACTCCGTCGAGTGATCAAGACGAACCGCGATCGCCGAGCGCGGGCTGCCGCGCCCACTCGAGATGGCGATGGTCGGACAACCCCGCCGGCGGAGGTGCCAGATGTCCGCGGCGCCTGATTCAGATCCTCTGTGGGACGTCGACAGGGTGGCGACGTACCTGAATGTGCCCAAGCGGACCCTGTACCGCTGGCGGACCCTGGGATACGGTCCGCCCGGCAAACGCATCGGCAGGCACCTCCGTTACCGCTCGAGCGATGTCATCGGTTGGTTCGCCAGCCTCGACGACCACCTCCTCGACGACAGGTCGAACTGATCGCAGATCAAATCGGAGTCCTGCACACCCACGCGGAACGATGAGGCTGAGACTGACACCCGCATCGGCGGTGCCGCCCCGACGATCATCCAACGCCAGCCATTGATCCCACTCCAACTCCATCGAGGTAGCAACCGCACTTCAGGGCCCCCGGGCGCGGCTGCCTCGATTGGGCGCCTCGCTGCTGCTAGCGACCCCTGGCAGCCCTGACCACCGCTCTACAATCGTGAGGCTCGCCGCACGCTGGCGTGTCTCCAGGCTGAATGCCTGTCAGCCGGACTGTCTGCGCTATCAGACCTGCCCGAATATGACTGGATTTCATTGACAGATCCGCGGGTGCGTCCCGCCACCCGTACTCGCCTCGCACGCTCCTGGCGAGCAAATCGAAGGAACGTACGACGCCGGTGCGGCGACGACCAGCTGCCGCGACTTGACGGCGGCGTGCCGGGTCGCGAGCGGGCCAGATCTGGGCACGTGATCGACTAACCGGGTACTTGCGCGCCGCGTACCCACCGATCGACCGTTCCGCCACTGTGCAGGAGGGAGTCGGTCGATAGCCTGGGCACAGCAGGCCGGGGGCCGACCTGGTATCGGTGACGCAGGAACTCAGGGGGAGTCGTGAACCAGCAGCCTGTGTATGACAAGCAGGAGCAGTTCGACAAGATCGTGGCGGGGCTTCTGCAGGGTGAGGTCGTCGTGGCCGTGTACGACGCGATCGGCGCCGGCACCGGGTTTATCGGACTGACGAACAAGTGGGTGATCATTCAGGACAACTCGTTCGTCGGCAAGAAGACGGCGCTGACGAGCATCCCGTACGCGAAGGTGCAGTCAGTCTCCTACGTGTCCGACAAATCGATGCTCGGCAAGTTCGCCTCGTCGAGCACGATCGCGCTGCAGGCCGGTGGGACGACCCACGAGGTACAGCTGCGTGGTCAGGACAAGGCCTCTCATGTCCACAACGTGATTCTGTGGAACATCATGCAGTGACCCAGGCAGCGCCACGGCGCCGCCCGGTCGCCGGGCTTCCCCGCACCGGCACCACGCTCTGCCTGGAGCTGATTGCCGACGAGCGGTAGGACGCCAGCTGCGAGAACGCTGTACACGATAGATGGGCGAAGGCGCAGAGATACTCGCCGGCGCAGTGTTCTGTTGTTCCCATGCACAATCGTGGGAAGGTCACCAGTCTGCGATCCACCTGCCGGGTAGCTAGGGGCATGACCGGCGAGAACTGACCGACACGGCATTCGGTCAGGCGTAGTGCAATCGGCTGATATCGCGCGGCCTGGGATCGGTTTCGCGAACTCGACAGGACCGAACTACCAGAGCCGGTAACCTCCGTCCACAACGATGTCGGTCCCAGTCGCAAACGAGCTCGCGTCGGAGAGCAGATACGCAATGGCTCCGGCGATGTCGCTCGGTTGCGCGATCCTGCCGAGGGGTGTCGAGGAGTACCAGGATTCGAGGCGACCCGGTGTGTTCCGGCTGAGCTCGTTCATCGCGGTTTCGGTGTAGCCGGGCGAGACCGAGTTGACGCGGACGCCACGATCGCCCCACTCGACAGCGAGAGAGCGGGTGTAGTGCAGGACCGCCGCCTTCGAGGTGGTGTAGGCCGACAGACGCTGGGGGTGGTTCACGATGTATGCGGACATCGAGGCGATGTTGACGATCGACCCACTTCCCTGCGCGAGCATTACACGCCCGACGGCTCGGCAGCAGCGGAATACGCCGACTACATTGACATCCAAGACATGCGCGAACTCAGCGTCCGACATCTCCTCGGTCGGGCGGTTCAGCCCAACCGCGGCCGAATGAACTGACCAGTCGAGCCGGCCCGCACGCTCAACCACGGTCGCCACCGCGGAGTCGACCGACTCGGTGTCGACGACATCTGCTCTGACATATGTGGCGCCGATCTCGCACGCCGCCTTGAGGCCCTGTTCTTCGCTCCGGCCTGCGACGAACACGGTTGCGCCGAGCTCAACCAGAAGCTTCGCCGCGGCGAGACCTATGCCGGCCGTCCCGCCTACGATCAGGGCGGTGCGGCCGGTCGCATCCAACGGGTTCGTTAGGTGCGGTGTTCGGACTGTCATAGGTCCTGCTCGATCAGGCTGTGCTCGGCATCGACCTCAGAGACGAGCAGGCCACTGCGGCCGAGACTGTTGTACCTCACGTCATGCCCTCCGTCGGGTCATTGCTTGCCGGTTCTCGACGAGCATACGGATTTACTGTCTTCTGCGTCCAATAAGAATCAGTAATCGTTCGATCGGAAACTTGCTTATACCGCAGAACAAGACGGTGGAAGATAATTTACCGTCGCATTGCGCATATAAGTCGCACGGAATGTGGCCGACTTCCCTAGCGTCAATTACGCTCCGATTTCTCTTAATTGTCTCGGCCGAAGCGGCGTATCGTCTCGACGGGAAGGCAGGCGCTTCGAGCGTGCGATCTCCGCTCTCGAGCAGCCCAAATGTGCTCGATGAGCTACCCGACCGCCGCCGTGGAGCCGAACAGTCCGGGCCTGGGCACGCTCCCGATCAACGGCGGGCGAATCGGCGCCATCTGAGTGCGTCAGCCTGCGGCTAGCACACGAGCCGCAAGGCTTCTGAATGCGTCTCTGGCCGGACTCGCGACGGCGTGATTCCAGCACAAGAAGAAGCGAGACTCCAGGTCGGAACCGACGAGGGGTACTAGGCGGACGTCGGGGATCTTGACCCGTCCGAGACGCTGTGGGAGGAGCGCGACCCCCATGCCGGCGGCGACCAGGCCGACCTGATCGATGAGCGAGGAATTCTCGAGGGCGGTGTCGTGCGCCGAGAAGCCGTTGTCCACGCACGCGCCGATGATCGCGTCGTACGCCTCCGGAGAGTTGCGCCGAGGCGAAAGCAGGAGAGTCTCGTCCTTGATCTGGGCGAGTTCGATGTGCGCTGCGTCCGCGAGCGGGTGATCAGCGGGCAGCACGACCAGATACGGATCACGGTAGACCTCCCGGAACGCTATCTCGTCTCTGTGTGGAGGGGTGTACGAAAACCCGACCTCGATCTGCGCGAGCCGGAGCATCTCGTGGACCTCGGGCACTGGTGTGATCCGGAGTTCAACCTCCACATCCGGCTGCTCCCGGCGATACCGCCGAATCGCGCTCGGCACTTGGCTGTAAAGCATCGAATGCGGGATTGCGATCCGGAGTCGGCCGATCCGTCCAGCGCTCGCGTCGGATGACAGCCCGGCCAGCTCGTTCATCCGCTCGAGCACCGCCCGGCACTGGCGAAGAACCCGTTCGCCTTCCGGGGTGAGCTCGAACCCGGCGGCGGAGCGGTCGATCAGCTGTATACCGAGATCACGCTCAAGCCGCATGATCTGCTGCGACAGCGCCGACTGCGAAATGTGCAGCCGTGCCGCCGCCTTACCGAAATGCCGCTCAGACGTGAGGACGACGAAGTACTCAAGACGTCGTGTCTCCATAAGCCGAGGCTAATCTGCGAGAGTGAGCGTCTGACGGGTGACCCGACGTGCGCGTTGCTCGGAGGGGTCAGGGACCGGGATCGCCGCGACCAGCCGTTGCGTGTACTCCTCCTGCGGGTCATGCAGGATTCGGCGGGTGTCAGCATGTTCGACCACGTGTCCGTCTTTGAGGACTAGCACATGGTGCGCGAGCTGCTCCACCACCGACAGGTCGTGGCTGATGAAGAGACAGGCGAAGCCGAGTTCCGCGCGGAGCTCTAGCAGGAGCTCGAGCACGGAAGCCTGCACCGAGACGTCCAGTGCGGAGGTTGGCTCGTCGGCGATCAGGAGCTTCGGGCGTAACGCGAGGGCGCGCGCGATTCCGACACGCTGGCGCTGGCCGCCTGACAGCTCGTGAGGTAGCCGGTCAGCGAACGATCCTGGCAGCCGTACCTGGTCGAGGAGCTCGAGCACACGCGATAGGCGCGCGCGCCGATCGCGCTCGACGTGATTCCAGCGCAACGGCGCGCTGACGCTGTCAGCGACAGTGGCGCGCGGGTTGAGCGACGACGCGGGGTCCTGAAAGATGATCGCCGCGCTCCTTCGAAGCTCATGCTCCTGCGCACGCCGCATTCTAGTCACGTCGACGCCCGCGATCTTGATCGAGCCATGCGTGACGGGCACGAGGCCGAGAACGGCACGACCGATCGTCGTCTTCCCCGACCCCGACTCGCCCACAAGTCCGAGCGACTGGCCGGCTCCCACGGCGAAGGTCACGTCATCGACGGCGCGGAACGCTCGCGCGCCGAAGAGGCCGGGGTAGTCGATCGTGAGGCCGTCGACTGTCAGGACCGATGATGCCGGGTCGAGGGCCGGGTCCTCGGCTGTCAGGACAGACGATGTCGGCTCTAGCGCCGGGCAGTGCTCGATGGTCGCAACGCCCGCGGTCGGCGGCGACTGCATGATCTCGCCGCGACCGAGGTGCGGAACCGCCGCAAGCAGCCGCTGGGTGTAGTCGGCCTGGGGGCGCTCGAACAGGTCGACTGCGTTCGCCTGCTCGACGACAGCTCCGCCGTCCATCACGACGACGCGATCTGCGATGTCAGCGACCACGCCCATGTCGTGCGTAATCATGA
Source organism: Kribbella sp. NPDC048837 (assembly GCF_055586945.1). Taxonomy (NCBI): domain Bacteria; kingdom Bacillati; phylum Actinomycetota; class Actinomycetes; order Propionibacteriales; family Kribbellaceae; genus Kribbella; species Kribbella sp. NPDC048837. The sequence continues at coordinate 1,623,069 of NZ_JBVJHF010000001.1, read as the reverse complement.
GGATCGAGGTGCCGAGGCGGGCTTGTAGATCGAGCAGTAGGTCGAGGATGCCGGCTTGCGCCGTGACGTCAAGTGCTGTGGTCGGCTCGTCGGCGATGAGCAGTTGCGGATCGCCAGCGAGGGCCATGGCAATCATTGCGCGCTGTCGCTGGCCGCCGGAAAGTTGATGCGGGTACTGCCGCATCCGCCGCTCCGGGTCGGGGAGGCGCACCAGATTGAGCAGCTCAAGGCTGCGCCGGCGGCGCTTTTCGCCATTCGCCGGCTGGTGACTGGTGATCGCTTGGCCGAGCAGCGTGCCGATGGTGTGCACTGGGTTGAGCGCTGTCATCGGCTCCTGGAAGACCATCGCGACCGCGGTGCCGCGCAGCTGCCGCATGCGCGCCGGAGCCGCACGCAGGAGATCCTCCCCGTTGAGCTCGATCATGCCCGTGCGTCGAGCGTTCGATGGAAGCAGGTCCATGATCGACATGGCCGTCACCGATTTGCCGGAACCTGACTCGCCGACGACCGCGAGCGTCTCGCCAGCAGCGACGTCGAAGGAGACCCGGTCGGTTACGTCACGCCAAGTCTTGCCGGTGCGAAACGACACCGACAGATCCCGAACGCGCAAAAGCGGAGCATCAGTCATTGGTCTGTCGCCTTCCTCGAGGGTCCAGCCAGTCCCGCAGCATGTCGCCGAGAAGGCTGAAGGAGAGGATCGTGAGCACGATCACGATGCTCGGGATGAGGATCACATTGAGATCGGTCTCCATGTAGCGCTGGCCGTCGGCCACCATCGATCCCCACGATGGGGCGGGCGGCACGACCCCGAGCCCGAGGTAGCTGAGTCCCGACTCCAGGAGGATCGACAGCGCCATCACGAGCGAGAACTGCACGATGAGGGGCGCGAGGATGTTCGGCAGGATGACGGCGAACACGATCGTGGGCTGCGACGCCCCGTAGGCCCGCGCCGCGTCGATGTATTCGGCGTTCTTGACCGTGAGCGTCTGCCCGTAGGTGAGGCGAGCGAAGGTCGGTGAGAACAGCACCCCCATGACCACGATGAGCGTCACTGGACCCGGGCCGTAGATCGACACGATGAGCAGCGCGAGCACGACCGGCGGGAATGCCAGAAGCACGTCGGCCACAATCCGCATCGTGATCAGCTCGGAGTAGCGGCGGAAGTACCCGCCGAGCAGGCCCAGCGCGATACCGAGCACGGCGCCGACCGTGGTCGCGCCGATCGCGATGACGAGCTCGGTGCGCGCACCGAACAGGATGCGCGCGAGGGTGTCCCGGCCGAGCTGGTCGGTGCCCAGCAGGTGCCCGTTGGCGCCGATCGCGCCCATCGAGGCCGAGATGTCCTGTGCGATCGGATCGCGCCCGAGCGCGGGCGCGGCGATCGCCAGAACAACGAGAACGAGCAGATATGCGCCTGCTGCGTAGCGGAGCGGAGTGAAGGCTTGGCGCAGAGCCACGAGGGAGACACGCATTGCTCAGCCCCTCTTCCGTGAACGCGGGTCGAGCACGCCATACAGCGAGTCGACGCCGATGTTCAGCAGGATGAACAGTGTCGCGAGCGTGATGACAACGCCCTGCACAATCGGATAGTCCCGGGAGTTGATGGCCTGCACAAGCAAAGCGCTCATGCCGGGGTAGGCGAAGATGCTCTCCACCAGCACGGTGGAGCCGAGCATGATGCCGATCTCGAGACCGATTGCCGTCGTCACCGGGGTCAGCGCGTTGCGCAGGATGTGGCTTCTGAAGACCGTCTTCGGCGCCAGTCCCCACGAGCGGGCCGTGCGCACCCAGTCCTGCTGCTGGGTCTCGAGCACACTGGATCTGGTCATGCGGGCGATGATCGCGGCGAATGGGATGGCGAGGCACACCCCCGGAAGTACGAGACCTTTCAGGTGATCGGCGGGATCCGCCCACGAGACGAACCCGCCGGCAGAGAACCACCGCAATCGCAGCGAGAACACGTAGATGAAGATCACCGCGAACACATACACGGGAATCGAGACCGCGAGACTCGTCACCGCGGCGATGGCGGTGTCGAGGAAGCCGCCCCGCCGCGCCGCGAGCGACCCGAGAACGATGCCGAACGCGATCCCGATCAGCGAAGCGAATCCCACCAGCTCGAGGGTGTTTGGGAGTCGTTCCAGTATCACGCCCAGAACAGGCTGGTGATACTGGAACGAATCGCCGAGGTTGCCGGTCACCACTCCGAGGAGATAGGCGCCGTACTGGACAATCACCGGCCGGTTTAGCCCGAGCTGCTCGCGCATTTGCGCGACCGCCTCGGGGGTCGCCTGGCCCAACTGTCCGCCAGAGGCGAGGAGCTGGGCCGGGTCGCCGGGAACGGTGCGCAGCACCAGGAAGATCAGCGTCAGCACGAGGTAGACGAGACCGAGCCCGATGGCGAGGCGTTTCAGGATGAACGAAGCCATGTGAGGTCCTGGGAAGGGTCAGCCTGCGATGAAGGTCGAGGCGACGGTGTAAAAGGAGTAGAAGCTCGCGAAACCAGGGATGGTGTTGAAGCCCTTCACGTTGTTGTGGAACGCGAAGCCCTGGTTGCGCTGTACGAGGGGGACGAACGGGACATCGGTCTGGATGAGGTCAAACGCCTTCGCGTATCCGGCCTTGCGATCAGCCTCGGTCACGCCGGTGCGGCCCTGGCCGAGCGCGGCGTTGAGATCGACGTTCTGGTAATCGAAGCTCTTGGCCACGTTGGGCCCGCCGAGCATTGCCTCGATGTACGCCGGACTCGTGACGATGCCGCCCCATCCGTTGACCTTGATCTCGTAGGCACCGCTGGTCGAATCCTTCTGGCGGGTCGCCCAGTCCGGACTCTTCAGCGTCACGTCGATACCGATCTTCTTGAGGTCAGCCTGGACGCTCAGTGCCGTGTCTTGGTGGAAGGTGTACTGGCTCGTGGTCAGCAGAGTCGTCGAGAACCCGTTCGGGTAGCCGGCCTGGGTCAGCAACTGCTTGGCCTTCTCCGGATCGTACGACCACAGGTGCTGATTGGCCTCCGTGTAGTACGGGCTCGTCGAGTCGAGGGGGATGCCGGAGGTCGGCTTCGCGTTGCCGAAGAAGGCGGCCTTGACCACGTTGTCCCGGTTGACGGCGTAGGCCACCGCCTGCCGCACGAGCGGGTTCGCGAACGGACCGTGCGTCACGTTGAATTCGAGATCCATCATCGGTCCGGGGACGGCATCGAGTGAGATGCCCGGGGTGCGCTTGATGGTCGCGAAGCTGTTCCACGGTACGAAGTCGATGAGATCGACATCGCCGGAGGCGATGGCATTCGTACGCGCCTGGCCGTCCGGGTAGTAGATCAGCTCGATCTCCTGGAGCTTCACCGACGAGGCGTCGTAGAAATTCGGGTTCTTGACGAGCGTCATCTTGACGCCCTTCTGGTTGTCCTTCACCGTGAACGGCCCGTCGCCGACGTAGGCGGTCACGCCGCCGGCCAGCGAGGAGTCCGGGGCGATGAAGGCGGAGGGGTCGGCGAGGTACTGCAGGAAGTCCGGGTCGCCGGTCTTGAGGTGGACGGTGACCTGATCCCCCGCCGCGTCGATGGTGTCGATGTTCGACATGCCCTTGCGAGTGCGCGCCGCGTTCTTGGACTGGCCGAGGTACAGCAGCGTGTTCTTCACATTGCCAGCGGTGAGCGGCGAGCCGTCGTTGAACTTCAGATCGCTACGCAGTGTGAACTGATATGTCTTCGTGTTGAGGGCCTTGGCCGTCTTGGCGAGGGCCGGGACGACCTTGCCGTCCTTGTCCCACTGCATCAGACCTCGCGCGATGAGCGCTTCGAGCGAGGCCCCAACCGCGGCGATGTCGGCGCCGGCTACAACGGGCTGCGGTTCGCCCGACAGACCGACTTTGAGGATCTGCTTCGCCGAGGGCGCGGCGGCTGCCGACTGATCGGACGAGCCGGGACCCGAGGAGCAGGCCGAGAGAAGGGCACTGACGACGCTGACGGTGACGATCGGCGCGAGCAGACGCGTCCGGTGCCGACATCGCCGCGGACGCGGTGTGGCGAAGCGGTGCATGACATGACCTCCAATGGATGGGATGTCCTCGCCGAGACGAGGCCGGAACGGGCGTTCCGGATCTCATGGCGCTTCACTCCCCACCGTGCGCGCCCGGATTTGATCAGCGGAATCGGTCGGGTCGCATGAAGCCGACGTCGGTGAATACGGTCTCCCCGAGGACGATCTGGGCGAGCAGCTCCCCAATGGCAGGGGCATGCTTGAACCCGTGTCCGTGGTCTCCACCCGCGATGACGACGCGCGGCCGGTCGGGGTGGCGGCCCACGACGAATTGTCCGTCGGGACTCTCGGTGAGCATGCACGGTTGCGCGATCACTGGGGTGGACTCAAGGCCTGGCACCGCAGTGGGCAGCACATCGGCGAGCGTCATCCAGTCCACGCGTGGACGCATCCCCCGCAGCACGGTGTCGGGATCTACATACATGCGAGCCAGACGGTCTTGCGAGGCACCGAGCTTCACGGGTGCCTCGGCTGTGGAGCCGTGGCCCCACAGCGTGTTCTCGTCGTCGTAGTGACGGATGAAGGCCGGGAAGTTCTCGACAGTGAACTCCTCAGGGTTCTCGCGCGGCTCCCACCAGAGCAGCGGCGCACGCACCGGCTTGAGGTCGACGACCTCCTGCATCTTCGACATCCACGCGCCGCCGGCAAGGATGACCTGGCCGACCCGGAAATCTCGGTCGGCCGTACGCACCAGCATCCCGTCTCCGTCCTCGACAACGTCGAGCACTCTGGTGCCCTCGAACAAGGTCCCGCCTAGGGCACGGGCCTGGGCCGCAGTCGCGGTCATCGCATGTTCGGCGCGCACATAGCCCGCCTCGTGGTCGAGCAGACCGATGTAGTTGTCGCCGAGATTGGCGTGCTGGGGGTAGCGCTCGCGCAGTTCGTCGATGGTGAGACGCGTGACCTCGACCCCGGCGAGCTCGGTGGCCGCGGTACCGTTGCGGATGGCGCGACCGCCCTCCGGTCCGATTGACAGCAGGCCCGACTGGCGGAGCAGGTCGGCGTGCTGCTTGGTCTCCAGCTCGCGCCACAGGTCACAGGCACGCCGGGCTACCGGCGTCAGGTCAACGTGCTCGTGGCAGGCAACGCGGAACAGACGGGTGTGGCCGTGGGTCGATCCGTAGACGTTCGGGACGGTCTGCGCGTCAAACGCGACGGCGCTCACACCGCGTTCGGCGAGCCGCCAGAGCGCGGACGCACCCCAGGCACCGGCACCGACGATCGCCACATCAGCGTCCTTCGGGGTCATTTCTGGTCCCTTTGCTTCCGGCCGTACACGACAAGGCCAGTTTCCTGATCGATCCGACCCTCGAGGAGGTCGCGCTCGAACCCTTCGAGATTGCGGTTGGCCGGATCGCCGAACCCACCGCCTCCCGCGGTTTCCACCGACAACTCACCGCCGCGGCCGAAACGCAGGACCCGGCGGTCACCGACCAGGATCCCGTCGGCCCGCACCTCGGCGTAGCGGCCAGGTCCTCCGCCTTCCAGACCCCAGGGGCGGGTCGTGAGGCGGCTCGTGCCGACTTCGACGGTGCAGTCGTCGTGGTCGATCGAGACGACGCGGCGGATGCCCATTCCGCCGCGCTGTGCTCCGTTGCCAGCCGAGCCGTCGACCAGTGCGTATTCACGCACTCGGAGCGGGTACTCGCCCTCGAGCGCTTCGACCGGAAGATTGGACGTGTTGGTCATGTGCGCCTGCACGCCGTCGAGCCCGTCGAAGCACGCGCCCGCGCCGTTACCGCCGCCGATCGTCTCCAGGTAGATGTAGTAGCGACCGGTGCGCGGGTCGATCCCCGAGAACTGCGTCCCGGTGACGGCGCCGTTGGATGCTGCGATCACTCGTTCCGGGACGACCTGTGCGAACGCGCCTAGTACAAGGTCGACCACCCGCTGACACAGATCGATTCGACCATTGACTGCGGCAGGGCTGACGCAATTGAGAATGGAGCCAAGCGGCGCTTCGACCTCCAGCGCCCTCCCCAATCCGCCGTTCGACGGGATCTCCGGGCCGACCACTGCCTTCACCGCGTAGTAGACGGTCGACAGCAGCGCAGTGCGAACCATGTTGAAGCTTGCGCGCACCTGCGGCGGGGCGTCGAATGCAAACAAGATGCGTTCGTCCTCGACCGTCATGCGCAACGAGATCTCGAACGTGCCCTCGATCTCATTGGTGTCGAACACGTCACGGAACGCGTACTTGCCGTTCGGAACTGCCCGTATGCCGGCGCGTACCTTGCGTTCGGTGTAATCGAGCAGCTCTCGGCCCGCCGCGTCGACCGCGGCGCGGCCGTAGCGCTCACAGATCTCCCGGTACCGGTTGACGCCGAGGCGATTGGCTGCAAGTTGCGCGTCGAAGTCCGCGAGTCGCTCCTCGGGGACCTGCATGTTGATGAGGACCACGTCAAGCACGTCACGCTCGTAGGTCCAGTCACGGAACAGCCGGGTGGCCGGGATCCGGATGCCCTCCTGGAAGATGTGCTCGTGACCGCGCTCCGCGTAGTCCGCGTGATGCGCGCAGTTGGTCGCCCAGGCCGCGACCACGCCGTCGACGAAGATCGGGGTGACGAGCACGATGTCGGGAAGGTGCGTGCCGCCGCCGGTGTGCGGATCGTTGCCAAGGAAACTGTCGCCGTCGCGGATGTCCTCGACTGGGTAACGGTCCCGAACTGCCTTCACGATGCCCATGAGCGACCCCAGATGCATTGGCACGTGCTCGGCCTGCGCCAGAAACACCCCGTCGGCGTCGAACAACCCGGTGGTGCAGTCGCGTCGCTCCTTGATGTTCGGGGAGTAGGAGGTACGGACGAGGGCCTCACCCATCTCGTCGCAGATCGATTCCAGCGCGTTTCCGATGACTTCGATCTGCACCGAGGTAGGCGCGTCGGTCAAGGTGGGGTCGATGGTGGTCATGAATGCTCCGTGAGGATGAGGCGGTATTGGTCCACCTGCGCGGTCTCGCCCGGAAGGATGAAGGACGTTGTGTCGTACTGTTCGATGACTGCAGGGCCGTCGACTACGTTTCCGGGCTGCAGCAGGTCGCGGTCGTAGAGCGGGCAGCTGCGCCGCTCCCGGTACTCAGGCAGATAGATCTCCCGCGATCCGACGAGGGCCGCGCTCGCGTCCGGTCCTTGGATCGGCTCCGCAGGGAACGATGCGGCAGGAACGGCGCCGATCGCGCCGACCCGGTAAGTCGCCACTTCAATGGCCGCGGAACGATTCGCGTAGCCGTATCGCTGGTGATGCGCTTCATGGAATCGTCGCGACACCTCGGCCAGCCAGCCGGGATCAGCGAGGTCTGCAGGCACCTCAACGCGGAGCTCGTAGTTCTGCCCGGCGTACCGCAAGTCGAGCACGAGCTCAAGCGAGCGGTCAGGTTCAGCGATGCCCTCAGAGGTGAACCAGCCGTCCGCGCGCTCGCGCAGCTCGCGCAGCCGCGACTGGACGGCGGACAGCTGCTCGGCGTCGAAGGCTGAGACCGTCGACTTCGTGAAGTCGGCGCGCAGATCCGTCATCAGCATGCCCAACGCGGACAGCGCACCGGGACGCTGTGGGATGATCGTGCGCCGCATGCCGAGCTCGGCCGCGAGACGCCCAGAGTGCAGCGGTCCCGCACCACCGAAGGAAACCAGCGCGTAGTCCGCCGGGTTGTACCCCTTTTGCACCGAGACCACACGAATGGCCCGCGCCATGTTCGCGGTAACGACGCTGATGATCCCCTGCGCTGCCTCGACAACGGACAGGCCGAGCTGCGAGGCGAGCGCTTCGACCGCACGAAACGAAAGCGAGGCGTCAATTGGCATCGAGCCGGCGAGCAGGTGAGTCTGGTTGAGGATGCCGAGCACGACGTTGGCGTCGGTGACCGTCGGCTGGGTGGTCCCCTTGCCGTAGCAGGCCGGCCCCGGGTCCGCGCCCGCGCTTTGCGGCCCGACCTTGAGGTGGCCGCCCTCGTCGACCCAAGCGATCGATCCGCCACCCGCGCCGACAGTGTTGATGTCGAGCATGGGCGCCTTCACCGGTCGTCCGTCGAGCTCCATGCCGTTGGCCTGTGCCGGGCGCGCATCGCGCACCAGGGCCACATCGGAGGACGTTCCACCCATGTCGAAAGTGATGATGTCGTCGACGCCCGATGCCGAGGACAGTCGGGCAGCGCCAACGACACCGGTGCTCGGACCGGACAGGACCGTGCGCACGGGATAACGCTCCGCAGTCTCGAACGACATCGTCCCGCCGTTGGACTGGGTCATCTTTGCGTCGACTGTGAGGCCGTCCTCGACAAGCCCGGTACGCAGGCGGCTCAGGTACCCCGCCATGACCGGGCCGAGGTAGGAGTTGATCACGACGGTCGAGAGGCGTTCGAACTCGCGGAACTCCGGAAGCACCTCATGTGAGACCGAGAGAAACACGCCGTCGAGCTCCTCCTGGAGGATGTCGCGGATGCGAATCTCGTGGGCCGGGTTCAGAAAGGAGTACAGGAGGCAGATCGAGACCGCGGCAACCCCCGACTCTCGAATGGTCGCCGCGTGGCTCCGGACCTGATCTTCATCGAGCGGGGTCAGGACATCGCCGCGGTAGTCGAGCCGCTCATCGACCTCGAACCTCAAGTCACGCGATGCGAGCGGCGTGCTCTTGCGGGCCGCCAAATCATAGAGACGTGGCCTGCGCTGGCGCTCAAGCTCGAGCAGGTCGCGGAAGCCGCGGGTGGTGATCAGCGCGGTCGCTACGCCGCGCTCCTGAAGCAGCGCGTTGGTCGCCACCGTGGACCCGTGTGCGAAATAGCTGACCTCATCTACTGCGGCTCCGGCCCGATCAGCTAGAACGCCGGCGACGCCCGTCCGCACGGCCGCGCCGGGGTCGCGCGGCGTGCTCGACACCTTTCCGACGATCAGCTCGCGCGTCGTCTCATCGTAGATACAGACATCGGTGAACGTGCCACCGGTATCCACACCAACTCGCCAGCTCACGTCGGCTCTCCATTCATCTCGGGTTCGTCTGAACCTAGAATCCGCCGACGATCAGCGTCCAATATCAATCACGAACGTGCGGATTAGAGAATGCTTATCGCCACTGCGGCTCATCGACGATAAGCAAGAGCTAATCGCCCACCTCTCGATTGATATTGGACGCCGATCGCAGTCGCTCCTAGGGTCGATATGCGTCCCTCCACCGCGAGCCACCGTCTTCGTGACGAGGCCGTTGACCCCCTCTCAAAAACAACTCATGGGCTCGGCTGAGCCGGAGCCGCGTTGGGGCTAAGGACCCCGGCGGCGAGGGTTGAAAACACCACGGACGATCGGAGAACAGTGATGGAATACCGCCAGCTCGGCAGATCGGGACTCCGGGTCTCGACACTCACGCTGGGGACGATGACCTTCGGCCAGACCCAGGGTCATGCAATCGGTGCCGTGGACGAGGCCGGCGCGCGCCGCCAGGTCGACATCGCACTCGATGCCGGCGTCAACCTGATCGACACCGCCAACCTGTACAGCGCGGGAGCCTCCGAAACGCTGGTCGGCAAGGCCATCAAGGGTCGCCGCGACCAGGTACTGCTATCGACCAAGGTACGGTTTCCGATGTCGAAGGGCGTCAACGACGCCGGCCTGTCCCGGCACCACATCCTGGAACAGGTCGAGGCCAGTCTGACCCGGCTCAGCACCGATCACATCGACATCTACCACGTCCACGAATGGGACGGGCAGACACCGATGGAGGAGTACCTCGAGACCCTGGACACGCTGGTCAAGTCAGGCAAGGTCCGCTACCTCGGTGTCTCGAACTTCGCCGGCTGGCAGCTGATGAAGGCGCTCTCGGTCTCCGACACGCACCACTGGCAGCGGTTCGTAGCCAACCAGGCCTACTACTCACTCGAAGCCCGCGACGCCGAGTACGAACTGATTCCGCTCTCGATCGACCAAGGGCTTGGCATCATGGCCTGGGCGCCACTGGCCGGCGGACTGCTGACCGGCAAATACCGGCGCGACCAGCAACCAGCCGAAGGACGACGGCTCGCGAACTGGAACGAGCCACCGGTCCGCAGACCGGAGAAGCTCTGGGACACCATCGACCTGCTGATCAAAATCGCCGACGGACACCAAGCGTCGCCGGCGCAAGTGGCACTGGCCTACCTGCTCAACAAGACCGGCGTCACCACGCTGGTGATCGGCGCCCGCCGCGAAGAGCAACTCATCGACAACCTCGCCTCGGTCGATATCAAGCTGAGCGCCGACGAAGTGGATGCCCTGGACGAGATCAGCGCACCGGACCTGATCTATCCACACTGGCACCAGGCCAAGGCGGTCGGCGACCGCTGGAGCCCAGCCGACCTTGCACTTCACGCACCGAAACGTCCGACCCGCTGATCCTCAACCCTGGCAGTTGCGGTTGCCCGACCTGCTTCCCATAACGATCAGCCGCAGACTTGATCAGCCTGGCCGGGATTCTGTAATCACGCACACCTCATCCCTTTGGCATCGACCGCGGCGGCCCGGCCGCCGTTCTCAACAACCGCAGGGGTCATCGATTGGAGCACCGGTATGACTGCCGACATGGCCGGTCAACGCGGCTTGATCATTCCTGGGGCCCTCACGCACGCCACGATCTTCGGCAAGATCACTGCCGGGGTCCGGAGCGTGTGATGGCGACCGCCGCTAACCCAGCGACGCCAGCATCGCGACACCGCGTCCGTGTCTGGTTCGGCGACCACCCCATCGCCGACTACCGCGCCGAACCAGGTTTGGCCCAGCGCTACGCGGCCGCCATGGCCCGCCGATTTCCCAGCCTGCGCATCACCAACGAACCAATCGCCGAGCCAACCGAACCACAGCCGTCCTGACCTGGACCAGGTCGTCGAGTAGCCGGTATGCAAGGACCCGCGGGCCGTGATCGTCGCTGAAGGTCGGAGTGCTCATGGGCGCACTCCGAGCTCTCGATCGGTGGATACGCCTAGTACCGCGCGTAGGCCCTCGCGATAAGAGCGGCCTGGGCCGCACAGCTCCGCGTTCCTCGCGGTGCAGGTTGTTGGGGTTGGGCATGCGTTGCGATGCGCGGTCAGTAGTTCTCGGCGATGAGTACGTCGCGGGCGATGGCGGCGGCGAGGTACTGGCGGAGCTCGATGGGGTTACCGTGGATGGCGAGGTGCTCGAGGCCGGGTAGCACGACGGCGGCACCATCCGTCACGGCGGCGTTGACCAGAGCGCCCAAAGCTGCTGGCGCCGATTCGATCTTCTCTTCGAACACCTTAGCAAGGCAGTATCCGTGGCGCTCGGCGGTGGTCTGCATCCGTGCGCGGATGTCGGCCTTCTCTCGCGCATCCATGAAGAGATGCTCGCGGTAGTAGCCGTACAGGAGGCGATCCGCCTGTGTCGGGTTGTTGCTGGCGGCCACGGTTGGTTCCCCGTTCGTCTGTTGCTCCGGGGCGTCGTCGTACCCGGAAGTGGTACGGCGGACGAGCGCTGGACAGGTCCGAACGCTCGCCCACCGGCTTGTAGGAACAGGCCTCGCCTGCCGATCAGGCGTCCTGTCTCGATGCGGGCTCACTGACTGGATCGAGCGTGACCGGCAAGCCGAAGAATCGCCGGCCGATGGCCTGCGCCAACGCTGTACCGGCTTCGCGTTCCGTCGTGACGTCGACAATGGATAGTTGGGCGAACCACACCCGCACGCGAACCGACGGCGTCGTAGCTGCCTTGTCCATCGCTCGAACCCTTCATCAGAGCAGCCCGACGCGTTCGTCGAGCGTGCTCCAAGACTCGTCGCGAAAGCCCGGACAGCAGAACCCTATCTACGGACATTTACGGACATTTCGTGTTACCGTCGGAACAGACATTTACCGACATCTAGCCGAGATAAGGGCGATCCTAGTGAACGAGGTGCTTCGGCGCGCGCTGTACGACGCAGGCCTCACAGAGCTGGACCTATCGGTGGAGCTGTCCGTCGATCCCAAGACCGTGCGGAACTGGATGCGCGGTCAGGTGCCGCACCCGCGCACGCGTGTCTCGCTCAGCCGGCTGCTGTGTGTCGACGAGGATCTGGCTTGGCCTGAACTCAGGGCCGCAGCCGGGGCAGACCGCAGGCCCGCCGAACTCGCAGGTGTCTACACGCGCCGTACGGCGATCAGGCAGAAGGACTGGTTGTCGCTGTTCGAAGGTGCTCGGTCCGAAATCGACATCCTCACCTATAGCGCGCTGTTTCTGACGGAGGATCCGCGCATCCTCGAGCTGCTTGAGGGCAAGGGCAGCAATGTCCGAATCAAGGTGGCGTTGGCAGCCCCGTACAGTCCCAAGGTCCAACGGTGGGGAGTGGAGGAGGTGGCGGGGGAGGCCCTTGTGGAGCGGATCCGACTCTCGTTGATGCTTCTGCAGACGCTTCTGTCGCACGAAAGGGTGGAGCTGAGATTGCACGACGCCGTCCTCTACAACTCGATGTACCGCTCCGACGACCAACTGCTGGTCAACCAGCATGCGCAAGGCATCCCTGCCGCCGAATCACCCGTCTTCCACTACCGCCGGTCCGAGGGCAGCGACTTGTTCGACGGTTATCTGGACAGCTTCGAGGCGATCTGGTCGAAGGCTGAGGAGACGGCACGGCATGCCTAATGTCTCGCCGGCGACATCTCTCATGTCTGTGAGATGTCCGACGATGTAGTGACGCCGTCGGTCGGGCCCGACGTACCGTCGATGACGTGACTGATGTCGAGGAAGCAAAGTCGGTGGCTGAGCGGCTGCTCCGGGACGAGTTGCCGCGGCGGTGGGCACACACGCAAGGCGTCGCCGCTCGTGCTCGGAGTCTGGCGCCGATGCTTGGGCCGCAGGCGCAATTGGTCGAGGCGGCAGCATGGCTGCATGACATCGGATACTCGCCGCTCATCCGATCGACAGGGTTTCATCCGCTGGATGGTGCCCGATACCTCAGAGATTTGCCGGAGGCTGGGGACACGCTATGTCGGCTGGTCGCCCATCATTCCGGGGCGTTTGTCGAGGCCGACGAGCGCGGGATACCAGACTTGGTTAAGGAGTTCGCGATGCCTGACAGGGAGCTTCTCGACGCGTTGACGTACTGCGATGTGACGACGGCTCCGGACGGGTGTCCGGTCGGTGTCGAGGAGCGTCTGAGTGAGATCTTGATGAGGTACTCGAGCGAGCACGTGGTTCACCGATCGGTCGTTCGATCGGCGCCGTCGCTCAGAAAGGCTGCACTGAACGTCCAGCGTCGGCTCAGGGGCTAGTCGAAGTACGGGGTCGCGCTCGGCTCGAGGTAGTGGGCGATCCGGCGTTGCATCGATTGATCCATCTGCAAGCTGCTCAGGTCCGCCTGCGGGACCCAGTGCACCTGGGTGCTCTCTCCGCTGGTGGTAGGTCGCCCACCGGTGGCCCGGCCGCGAAGGAGGATCGAGAACTCTTGCCTGGCTTCGCCATTGCTGGTGTAGAGGATGATGTGCTTCGGGTCGGTGTAGATACCGATCACGTCCAGGATCTCGCAATCGATACCGGTCTCCTCCTTCGTCTCGCGTACGCCGGCTTGCGACATCGACTCGCCCAGGTCGATGGCGCCTCCAGGCAATGCCCAGTTCCCGTTGTCGGAGCGCTCGATCAGGAGGATCTCGCCGGCGTCGTTCTCGATGATGACGTTGACGGAAGGGACCATGCTGTTTGGTGCCGGCGCGGTCGGATCGTCGTAGTAGTCGATTCTTCCGGGCATCAGTCCTCCTTCATCGGTATCGCGTCGTTCCAGACTCGCTCGAAGCTCTCCAGGTAGTGAGCGGCCAGCTCACCACCGGGAATCCTGCGCAGGTGCCACAACGGCGCTTGTGCGGCCGGCAGGCCGTACACGTGAGTGTTCACGAACAGAAGATCGTCGGCGCGGTAGATCGAGTTGTACAGGACCGTGCGATGCATCCTGACCTCGACGTTCTGCAGGTCGGGAAGGTTGCCGAAGAGGGTAATCGCGTTGCGGACCTTGGCAGCCACGGCATCGCCGATGCCCTCTTCCTTGCCGCGCTCGGCGACGTGCGAGTCGTCCGGATCCCCGAGGAGGATCCGGACTCGCGCACCGGCCTTCGCCTGCTTCCGCAGAATCCGCTGGAGGGCGGCGTCTTCAGCCATGAAGAGACCGGCATAGACGAGCACACCGATCTCCTCGCTGCCCGATGCGAACAGTCGGCGCCACTCTTCCATCGGTACGTCGGAGCGTCGGGGATAGACCTTGACGATCTCGCTCTCGGAAACCTGGCCAGCTCGATCACGAGTCAGCGCGTCGGGCCATAGGTAGGATTCGTCACGGCCCAGCCGGATCGCCAACTTGTGACGGTTCCGCGGGAACGGAAGATAGTCGCCGACGACCCACCGCTCGATCGTCTTGACATTGACACCGAGCTCGTCGGCGAGGGCATGATGGGTCAGCCCCTGCTCCACCATCGCCGCTCGCAGTCGTTCGTTAGGCACGAGACCTAACCTAAGACATTTTGGGGCATTTTGAGGTGAGGCAAGACATCCCGGAGATGTCTTCCCATGCCGTGACGCTGTCGCAGGCGTAAGAGACATCCTGCTGTCAGGACCCCGAGAGGGCCAGGAGAGGCGGGACTGAGGGTGGTTGAGCGCGAGCGGCAGCCGAACGAGTTGCTTCGCAGCGCACGCGGTGCCTTGTCGCAGGCGACGCTAGCGGACCTGGTCAGCGCTGAGATCTATCGCGCTACTGGCAAGGTCTCTGCGATCACCTCTAAGTCCATCTCGGATTGGGAGCGTGGTTGGTACTCGTGGCCATCGGCCGATGTGCGGCACGCACTGTGTCGAGTGCTGAAGGTCGCGAGCCCAGCCAATCTCGGCTTCTACAAGCGACGAACCATCCGTCCCGCCCCGGCCTCGGGGGCACTCTCGCTTCTGGACCTCATGAGTGACCAGCGACCGCTAGGTGAGTTCGGCACCTTGAGTCTGCCCGCGGGACGCTCGTACGCCGGTGCTGAGATCGCTGCGCACTACTGCGAAGTGGACGAGGTCGGCCGGGATTGGGTGATGGTTGACGCGGGCAAGGATCTGGCCGGGATGTTGAACCGGCCCGATCGTCGGTCGATGGTTGTCGCGAGTGATCGCGACCGGCAGCTCTACATCTCGGACGGTCGACGGTTTGTTGATCGCGGAGGACGCCGTACTGGTCCACAACCTGTCTCGTCGGCGACGGTGATCGACGATCTGACTGTAGGCATCATCTGGGCCACAACCAATGCCGACACCGCGTTGCTGGCTGACGATGCTTCGCTCGCCAAGACTCAGTTGCGGCTGGCTCACTACGAGGAGCGGGCGACGTCGGACGTGACTCTGGGCGAGGTGCCAATGCTCAATGCGGTCTCGAGCCAGTGGCTCGGCTCGCGCTTCTGTTCACGACACATCTCCCGCAACCTCGATCGCCTCTGGGGCAAACCGTTCTTCTGGACGCGGGAGCAGCGCGGTGAGGAGGCCGCGTCATGGCTTCTCTGGTCGCACAAGTTCGACTACCTCCGGCGTACGTCGAGATGGTTCAAGGGCATGCGTCGCGGGTTCTGTGTCCCCGAATCGGAGGTGGAAGCATCACCGCGATATGAGCGAGTGATGCTGTTGCTCGCTATGGCCTTGATGGAGGCGTTCGGAATCACGGTGGAGCTGAGCCCTGAGCCTGAGCATGCCGAGGTGGAGGGGTTTGTCCTTGCGAACGAGGCGATCGTTGCCAACTGGCTCGGCGGTTCCGGGCTTTGGTATGTCGATGCGAGTGCGCCACCGTCTCGCAGATTGGAGTACCGGGATATCGAGGGCCTGCTCGCGGAGGAGTCGCTGATCGCTCAGCCGACGTCCGCGCGGCGGCTCGGTGCGATGGCCAGCTACCTGAACGTGCCTTGGCAGTGGTTCTACAGGCGGTGTGAGGAGCTTGCAGCAGGCGGCATCGACGATATCGCCCAACCACGGAGCCGCCTCCTGTCCACTCGCGGACTGAACACCGCGGTTCGCTACGTTGCCTACCTCGACAACCTGTAGGGAGCTGATCTTGCGCGCCGCTGAACTAACCATGGGCCGAACCTTTGCCGTCCACTTCGACCATGGCGACGACTTCTACACTGCGTTGGCCGAGTTCTGCGCCGAGTACGACGTACGCCAGGGGTTCATCCCGATGTTCGTCGCCGGCATGCGAGACGTCCAACTCGTCGGCACCTGCGAGAAGCTCGAGAACCCCGACGCCCCGGTCTGGAGCGCAGTCCACCTCGAGAACGTGGAGGCCCTCGGCGGCGGCACCCTCGCGTACGACGAGGAGTCGGGCGCCGTTCTGCCTCACATCCATGTCTCGGTCGGTCTCAAAACCCACTCAGCAACTGCCTACACGAGCCACCTCTTAGGCGCGAAGGTCCAGTTCCTCACCGAGATGTACTTGGTCGAAGTGGCGGCGCCCGCATTCTCACGTCCGCGCCAGCCAGACTTGTACGGCGTTCCGCTGCTCACGTTTGGCCAACCTCCGAGCTAGTCGGCCAGGAGTCCTGGAAGTTCAATGCCAGGTTCCGGGCAAGCGGTGCAGAGGCGACTGTCGAGGGCATGAGAATGATTCGAAGTTGCCGGAGGCACCGTGAACCGGCGACAGCCTGACCCGAGATCTGTTCCTACCATCGCGGAGCGGCGCCGCTTGCTCGAGGTGAATCGAGCTGCGGCGAGATTCTTCCGTCGAGAGTTGCTCCAGGCAAAGAAGAGCTGGGCGCGCGAATACCTGGGCCGCGAAGGTGCCGGCGAACTGCTGGACCCCAGCTCAGGATGGTCTGTCGGATACGCGCCGGACGCGCGCTCGCGGCTTGCAGATCATCTCAGGGCGCGAGGCTTCGACCTCGAAAGTATGCGGAACGCCGGTTTGGGACTCTTGAACCCGGAGCGGCGAACCGTCGATCGCTTTCGTGATCAACTGATCTTCCCGGCACGGAACGATCAGTTGGAGACAGTCGGGTTCATCGGAGTCCGCGCGGCACCCTCGCGGCACTACGCGACCTCGCCCGCCACGCAGGTGCATCGTCGCTCAGGTTGCATTGTGGGTGTCGCCGAGCAGTTGGACCTCCTCTCGGAGGGCGCAATGCCGGTCTTGGTGAACGACCCGCTGGACGCAGTTGTGATCGAGCGGATCAGCCGGCTCACAGTGGGTAGATGGGCTGGGATCCCCTTGTACGATTCTCTGCTGTCGGACGAGCAGGCACGGATCCTCGGCCGCTACGCCGCCACCGACTCGGCGATCGTCGTACTCACAGACGACGAGGCCGGGCAGCGAGCAGCCGTCGGATTCCTCGACGACCTGTCGCGCTACTTCACCCGCGTGTCGGCTGTCGAGCTGCCGATCTCGCCTGGCGCCCTATCCAGGTCCAAGGATGGTCGGCAGCGCTTGCACGATGCTCTCCTACTCACACGACCCTTGGCCGACTACCGCCGCCCTCAAAGACGAAAGGCCCAGCGCAGCTCGAGGGCGATCGCTGAGCTGGAGTTGCCCGATCATGGTCCTGCGCTGTGAACGCCGGCAGCCTCTACGGCACAACGGCGTCACGATCTTGCTGTTGGCCGGCCCCGCGCTCGGTTTCGGCGTGCTCCCCACGGGGTGTCGATCCGCTGACAACCCGCGCAGCGATTCCCGCCGACGGTCTGGCCAATCTGGTAGTCGCTGCGGATAGGAGCATGTCGTGGGGCCGGGCGGGGAGCAGACGCGGCTGGCCCGCACGAGTTCGTCGAAGACGTTCAGCTCGCTGAGCACTGCCCGCTGGAGGCGGTCGAGATCGGGCGTGGCGTCTGCACGCCCAGGGGCGGTCGAAGCTCTGTGGGCATCGGTGAGACTGCAGTTGCGCGTCCCTGGCCAATTTGGCACGCCGCGTGGTGCGTCTGAAGGTTGCTTAGCCCAGCGCGGCGGCGGAGTCGGCGTCTGGTATCAGCAGGTGAGGTGTGCCGGATCCATTGGCCGGCACCGACCAGACATCGGGGTCACCGCTGCTGTCTCGCACCGTGTAGGCGAGCGTTGTGTTGTCGAGCCAGGCCGCCTGGTCGTCGATGCTGCGGCGCTCGGCCAGCGGTGTTACCCGCATGGAGGCAAGGTCGAGCAGAGATAGCTGCCAGCCGCGGGTGGGGTCGCCGCCGATGGCTTGCTTGAATGCGATGCGGGTGCCGTCGGGTGACAACGACGGGCACTCGACGTTCTCCTTGAGCGTTCGGACGGTTCTGGCGGCGAAGTCGCCCCCTACGAGGTACCGGCGGCCGGCCGTCGACATGGTTGCGTAGAACCGGTTGTCGTCGGCGGTGAAAGTGACACCCCAGAAGTTGGCGTCGGCCGCCTGGTAGGGCCGACCTTGCAGTGTCACGGTGAACTTTTCAAGGGTGCTGGCGAGTGCGCCGGTGTGGGTGTCGAGGATGCCGGTGCGGGTGGAGAATCCGCCGTGGTTGTAGGAGTCGCCGCCGACGAAGCTGGTCCAGGCGACCATGCGGCCGCTGGCTGAGACGCGGGCCCGGTTGGGCAGGCCGGGGACCGGGATCGCGCGCTTCTCGTGGAGTTCCTGGTCGAGGACGACCAGGTGGTAGGACCATGCGGAGTCTGGACGGATGCAGACACCGGTGCCTGAGGCGGCGTAGACACGGACGCACTCCAGCGGGGCGACCGTCCGCGGGCCGCTCGGGTCGTCGCGGGTGACGGTTGCGAGATGGCGGTTGCTGACCACCAGCAGTCGTGGCCCGGGAACGAGAGTCGCGCGGTCGGCGGTGTCCGGATCCGTGGCGTCGGCGGTGGCGGCGGCGCGGTCGGCGGCCAACTTGATGTAGCCGATGGCAACGACCGCGAGCACGAGCATGGCGGCCACGGCGATGGCGATCCGGGACGTCCGGGTGAGGGCGCTCAACTGGCTGCCTCCTGGGTGAGGGCACTAGGGCGGTGGGCAAGCAGCGCCGCGGTCGAGATGATCGCTAGTACGACGCCCCCGGCGGCTACTCGGCTGGCGATGACCGGACCCCATGCCTGCCATGCCATCCCGAACAGGATTGAGGAGACGAGGTAGGCCAACGCCTGGGCGGTCTGGATGACAGCGATGCCGGTAGTGCGCAGTTGCTCTGGTAGCAGTGGGCCTGCCAGCGCCATGAGTACTCCATCGGTGGCGGCGTAGAAGGCGCCGTACAGGCCGACCGTCAGGGCGATCAGCGGCCATCCGCCGAGTGGCCCGAACAGCAACAGGTACACCGCGATCAGCCCGATGTATCCGGCGAGCATCACCGGCAGCCTCCCGACGCGGTCCGCGAGTGCGCCTAATGGAGCGGCGAGCAGTAGGTAACTGAGACTGGTGCCGACCGCGAGCAGCGGAAACGAGCCAGCGCTCAGCTCTACACGGCGCTGCAGCAGCAGGTAAACGAAGCCATCTCCAACGGTGGCCAGCCCGAGCAAACAGGCGGCGAGGGCGAGGTGGCGAACCGGCGCGGCCCGAAGCAGCGACACGGCGCCGCGAGGCGACACGGGTTCCGCAGCAGGCTGCCGGGCGTGGCGGTCGCGGACGAAGAGGATGAGCAGCAAGACACCGAGGACGGCGATGCAGAAGCTGGTGACGAAGACTGCGTCGAAGGACTGGCCGGCGGCCGTGAGCACCGCGAGGGCCACCAGGGGACCAAGGAAGGCGCCGAAGCTGTCCATCGCTCGGTGTACGCCGAAGGCCCGACCAACGCTTCCGGTGGCGTCGACAGGGTAATCATCGCGTCTCGCGGCGCCGTACGCAGCCCCTTGCCGGTCCGATCCATCGCGATCACCAACCCGACTGCGGCCGCCGACCGGCCTGCCGCGAGCAGACCGAGCTTGGCCACGGCCGAGAGCGCATAGCCGACACCGGCCACCCCCTTCCGGCCGCGCACCCGATCGGCGACATACCCACCGACGATTCTGAGCAACGCGGTGGCGGCGGTATACGTCCCATCGATCACGCCGTACGCCGTCGGACTCAACTGAAGGCCGAGGACCAGGTAGAGAGGAAGGACCGCAGTCACCATCTCCGCGGAGATGTCGGTGACCAGGCTTACTGCTCCGAGAGCAAAGACGTTGGCGCTGACCGCGCGCAGTCGGCGTCCGGCGGGCTCGCCTGTGCGGTCGACGGCTTTCGGCCGGCCGATCGTGGACAAATACATGCGGTTGCGCACCTCCTGCGGCTAACGCCGGACGAGTGGTACGGCGACCACGAACACAAGCGTTCACGTGTGGCGGCAGTCCATGACGACGACAAATCCTCCGGGCCCTGCGCAGCAAGGACTGAGCACTGCAGTCGGCGGGTAGACATGCGTTCGATGAACGGCCGATGGCCTACTCAGGGTTCGTCAGGACAAGGTGTGCCGGCTCGAACAGATCTCACTCACAGCACTCACAACGTTCACCCAATCGCGGTGCCGGTAGCTCCGAACGAGTCCCTATTTTCGTGTCGTCCCCAAGCCCTCGCCTCGTAAGGAGTACCTGATGGGCATCCGCCTCCGGACACCAGCGATAGCAGGAGGAGCGGTCGCACTGACGACCGCGGCCATCGCAATCTTGCTGACCAACGTCCCCACGGCCAGCGCAGCTACGACCACGTTCACCGCGGTCGCCGACACCTACGTACAAGACAGCACTCCGTCCACCAACTACGGCACCTTGGCGCAGTTCGTGGCCGACAACTCGCCGGTCCGCCAGTCGTTCCTGAGGTTCACGGTCAGCGGCCTCTCCTCGCCAGTGACCAGCGCCAAGCTGCGGATCCATACGATCAGCGGCAACGGCGGCAGCAACAACGGCGGCACGGTCAAGTCGATGACCAACACCATGTGGTCGGAGACCGGCACGACCTGGAACAACAAGCCGGCCCTCGACGGCGCCACGCTCGGCAGCATCGGCTCCATAACCAAGAGCACGTGGTACGAGATCGACGTGACATCGGCCGTGACCGGCAACGGCACCTTCAGCTTCGGCGCCACGTCGCCCAGCAGCGACGGCGCCTACTACGACTCCCGGGAGAGCGGCGCGAATGCGCCTCAGCTCCTGATCAACACCTCCACTGCAACGACACCCCCCACGACCACGCCTCCGCCCTCGGGCGATCCTGTATTCGTGGGAGCGGGTGACATCGCGAACTCCGGCTCCGGCGACGCCGCCACCGCGGCGCTGCTCGACAACATCCCGGGCACCGTGTTCACGGCGGGCGACAACGCCTACGACAGCGGCACGCTGTCGGAGTACAACACCTACTACGAGCCGACCTGGGGCCGGCACAAAGCGCGGACCAAGCCGGCACCAGGTAACCACGAATACAACACGTCCGGGGCCACCGGCTACTACAGCTACTTCGGCGCGGCCGCGGGCCCGTCCGGCCGAGGCTACTACTCCTACGAGCTCGGCAACTGGCACGTCGTCTCGCTGAACTCCGAAGTCAGCATGTCCGTCGGCTCGGCGCAGGAGCAGTGGCTGCGAGCTGATCTCGCGGCAAGCACCAAGCCGTGCACCGTTGCCTACTGGCACAAGCCTCTCTTTACCTCAGGCGCCAACCACGCGCCGACGACCGCGACCAGGCCGCTCTACCAGGCGCTGTACGACTTCAACGCCGAAGTCGTCGTGACCGGTCACAACCACCAGTACGAGCGGTTCGCACCGCAGAACCCGACCGGCGGACTCGACAACGTACGCGGTATCCGGGAGTTCGTTGCCGGCATGGGCGGCGCCGGCCACTACAGCTTCGGCACCATCCAGCCCAACAGTCAGGCACGCAACAGCGACACGAACGGCGTGCTCAAGCTGACCCTGCACGCCAACAGCTACGACTGGCAGTTCGTCCCCGAGGCCGGCAAGACCTACACCGACAGCGGCACAACCACCTGCCACTGAGCAACGCCTCGCACCAACGAGAGCCCTGTCTGCATCAAACCCGGACAGGTCAGAGGGCAGATCGGCGCACCAAGCCGATCTGCCCTCGCAGGCGAGCGTTGCCGCGGCGTCTCGAGCTGGGGCCGGCATGCCGAGTGCTCGGGGACCAGCACCCTCCATCGCAGACCCGACTCGAACTCCACCACGCGACCCGGCTCACGGTTGGCACACCACATCTCTCCCGACACCTTCTGTAGCACCAACTGATGCTCAGAGTTCTCGGCTGCGGACTGGCCGTTCTGACGCTCGTTGTGTTTACGACTGTCTGCCTTCTCCAGCCAGGTCGCGGGCCTTCGGCAACCGCCTCCTCACGGAGCGCCGAGCCCCCGGCACTCGGGACCGCAAGGGCACACGTGACAGTCGGCGGCTTCTCTGCAGGATCTCGGGAGGGGGGCGATCTCCAGGGCGATCTCGGCCAAGCCTTCACCGTCGACATCATAGGCCTGCCGGACTACTCAGCCGGGCGTCAGCTTGCAGCCCGGCGAACTCGAGCATCGGGCGCAACCGCACGGTGCCCGGATACGACCAGCGCATCGCGGCGAGACGAGGACGAGGACGAGGACGAGCAACGATTAGATGTCCTGGCCGTGATCATGAGCCTGCCATCTCCGGCCGGCAGCAGATGTGACGCGCACCCGTTCTCAGCAGGCGCCTGTGACAGCAGCGCGAACGCGGCTGCGGACACCAGCATGCTGAGCCCCGTAGTACGCCGCGAGCCCACAACCGCGACGACGCGCCCTGGCTTCACCGAGTTGATGATGGACCTGCCCGGCATCTCCCACCGGATGCTCACCCAGACGCTCCGCTCGCTCGAACGCGACCGCTGGATCAGCCGCACCGCATACGCCGAGGTGTCACCCCGCCGAGTACGACCTTACTCACCGGGCCGGTCCTTCCTCCCACCCTCACCGAACTCACCAAGCGGGCCGAGGCCGCCCGCGAGTCGGTCGAGAACCACCGCACCCTTCGACGCGTGACCCAGTTCAGCCGGCCGGCTTCAGGTGCTGCCGGACCCAGGTGTCGAAGCTCCGATGTCGCCGAGGGGGGACGCCGAAGACTAGTTCAAGTCGTCGCGATCGCAGGATGGCCACACTTCGTGGTGACCAATCCGCCGAGGTTTCGGCTAGAGGATTGCGCGCGTGGCGTGTCGGCGTCGCCAATGGAGTGGCCCCCGACTCGCCGGTTGCCTCAGGAAGCAGGTATCAAAACCGCCCTTCTGCCCCTCCGATTAGTAAGGAGTGGACCAGATCAGGCGTAGCTTCCGATGAACGGCACATCGATGATCCAGGAGGGCCGGCGTGCATGGCGCCGGTACTGGACAGTCCTGCGCTCGAACGCCGAAGCTATGGTGACCCGGGCCGAAGCCGAAGATCGATGGGGCTCCGTCGTCGGCAAGTCGTGCGCGTTCAGTCTGTTGCTGGTTGGTGGCCTGCACTGGGTCGAATGGTCCGCACTTAGGAGCGGTAGCCATATCGCGAATGTCCTCGGGGCCGGACTG
Organism: Kribbella sp. NPDC048837; assembly: GCF_055586945.1. NCBI lineage: Bacteria > Bacillati > Actinomycetota > Actinomycetes > Propionibacteriales > Kribbellaceae > Kribbella > Kribbella sp. NPDC048837. The sequence continues at coordinate 1,599,648 of NZ_JBVJHF010000001.1, read as the reverse complement.
GGGCTGGTGCTCGCCGGTCTCGGACTCGCCGTCCTGGCGTGGATCTACTGGCGGATCCAGGTCGATGCTGAGGACCGGAGAGCTTATGTCCTCGCGGTGTGGTCGTCGCTGGCAACGGTGGGAGTGTGCACCGTCGCATTCGCTGGCCTGACCACGATGCTGTGCCTCTGGGGAGTTCTCACGCCGGACCCAACGGTGACAACGCCCGGGCTCGCCCGCGTCGAGGTCTACTACTTGTGGCAACTCGTGGACGTCATGCCGCTGCTCGACATATCTCATGCCCTGCATTGGGCCGGGCCTCTCGCCTTCTCCGACCCGTGGAGCGGCGCGCTTCTGCTCGCCTTCAAGATCCTGCTGCTCATCCCACTGCTTCGAGTCCTCTTGTCCGGCGCCCGGTGGGTGATTTCCAGCTGGCTCAAGCATCACGAGCGTATGGCGGAAAAGCATCGGCAACAGGCCCTCGAGCGCAATGCCGCGCAGCCTGGCCGGTCCTTCCCGCGGCCTTTCAGGCAGCACCTCGAGGTCGCCTCTTTCGGTGCACGGGTGCTCATGTTGTTGATCGCGTTGCCGCTGTTCATGTACGGCGTCCTCGCCCTCGTCGTGCGTAGGGAGTCCCTTCTGGATCGCTGGGTGGGCGGCCCGCTGAATCGATGGGTGGGCGAACGGATAGATCGCTGGGCGGGTGACCTGCTGGAACGTTTGCCGGGCGACGTGCTGGATCGCTGGATGGGCGATCACGGTCTGTCATATTGGCTGGCCCTCATCTTCGACGGCCTAGGGGCGTTCCTCCTCGTGGCAATAGCCTGGGGCCTGATCGGCGAAGGCCTGGCCTCTCTCGAGGACTTCTTTCGCTCGTTCTTGCACGCGGTCGCCGGAGCAGTCCTGCTGACCTGGTGGCTGCTGCTCGCCAACCTTGCCGTCGGCGCGGTCACGATCACCATGCTGCACGTTGGGATCGCTGAGACCAGCGCTCCAGTGGCTGCGTCTTCAGAGGTGAGCTCCGCCCTAGAGTGGTACGCGTGGTCCCTCGCGGACACCGTCCCGGCGCTTGACGTGCCCCAGACGCTGAACTGGTCGACCGAAGTCGAATTCGTCGACAGATGGACCGGGGCGCTCCTGCTGCTCATGCGGCTACTTCTCATCGTCCTGCTGCTCGTGCCGCTAGGACTGGTCTTCCGCATGGCCGTGAGGCGTACGGCGCGCACACGCGCGCGGCGAGGGCGCCCTATGGTCGAGGTGGCATCGGAGCTGAGTCGCAGCATCGACGAAGTCTTGACCCTTCTCGACGAGGCCGAACCGGCCCAGAGCCGAGCAAGCGACCGGCGTACCGACCCAGGCGACCCATACGCCTGGCTATACAAAGACACGAGGAGCCCTACCGATCGCGACGAGGCTGATCCGACGGGCTCCAGCAAGTACTACGACGTGACGCTCCGAATCGCGCCCAAGATCTCCGCGCTCGAGGACGTCATCGAGCGCTTGGTGGCACTCCTGGGCGAAGGGCAAACCGTCGACTCGGCACGCGCCGCCGCAGCGGCGCTGGAGCATCGGTCAGAAGAGATCCAGAACGCTGTCAGAGGTCGGTTCCACGCGAGTGGTGACACGACAGTAGACGAGCGGGATCGCGCGTCACTCCGGGAGAGCCGACTGAACGCTCTCGCCAAACGCGACGAGTACGTTCATCTGGCGTCGCGACAGATCCGCGCCGCGGTCCCCGTCTAGGGATCCAGGAAGTCACAGTCCGAGCCTAGGACCCACCTGAGGGCCGTCGGCTTTCCGTTGAGCATCCCCATTCGAAGTCGTCGTACGGCCCGAGCGCGGCGGAGCCTCCATAGCGAGCTTCGACTCTCTGCATCGGCGGGCCGGCAACGGCCATTGCCGAGCTTCTCGGCGAGGTCCTGTTTCAGGCCGTCAATGCCTAGTCCGTCGCTGGATCCTGCTCCGAAGATGTTGGCCAGGTCGGGTGCGGGTGTCGCTTGTCTCCGTGCGGACTCGAGAAGTCATCGGAGTTCGACGTCACGAAGCCGTGCGGATCTGTCGAGAGATCGATTCGACCGCAGGCGGACGCGTACAGCTCGATCAGCAGCGCGTCGGCCGCGCGGTTGCGGGATCGATGAAACAGGGCGACCTTTGTCGAGTCCGCGCTGAACGACGAGGCTGCGCTCGACGTCCGTCGGCTTGATCGAATCACCGCCGGTGAATAGTTCGGCGATCCCGTCGAAGTTTCGAGTGGTCATCGCGCCGATCAACGGGGTTTGGTGTGTCAGCTCGGTCGAGCACCTACATAACGTCCTCGATGCCGGCGGCCATCGACTGCTCAATTCGCGGTCGCTTCCGCTGGAACTCGTCGATCACAACTGACGGGACCAGGAGGTTCACCCTGTTCTGCTGGCTGAACGCGCCCGAGCGACACGATTCAGTCTTTGTCCGTCCCGTCGCTTGGCCAGGTCCAGCCAGGTCGACGCATCCACGAGGATGGTCAGCATCCTTGGCAGCGTCGCCGCGATCAACAGAGGTGGGCGAACAGCGTCGGTGAGGCAATGTCTGGACATCGGAGGGGGGAGCGACGGCATCAGCTCAAGGTCATCTTCGCCGGCCAGATGCGCGTTATAGGGGTCTGAGATCATCGCCGGGGATCCATGTGACATGGCCGCCAGACTGCCCGGTCGCGCCCACTGCAGCCTGATCGAGGATGCGCGAGCGGGCGTGGGTGACCGTGGCGAGTTTCTCGCGGTTGTCGACGGCGAGGTGGTTGACCTGGTACGGGCGCCTGCCCCGACTCTGGTTGGTCAGGTGACCGTGCCGATCTCGCGGTCGAGCGAGCCGTCGACGTTCGCCTGCGCGTTGCGCCGTCTGTCCGCGCAACGCGTGGAACATGAGTCCGCCACTCGGACTGGAGCCGATCACGTTTGGTGACCGCAAGTCCCAGAATCTGGCCGGTGGCGTGCACAGACTGCCGCGCGGAGGGGTCCGATCCAAGACCTGCTCCGTCGGCGCTGTGCAGGCCCGGTCGGCGGTGCGAACTCCATCGTGCAAGGCCGTTGTGACTTAGCAGCACGGGTTCGTTGGGAGATGCTGGTGGGGTGATGAACGACGCCGGGTCGCCGCGACTGGTAGGCGGTCGTGTCCGGGAGGATGTTCCGCCGAAGGTGCCGCTGACGGTGAAGGACCACGTTGAGTACCTTCTCGAGGGATCCTGGGGCCGCCGATGGAAGATCTTGAAGGATCAGCCCCAGCTCGCACACCCTGCGGTTGCGGGGCTGTGCCGGGATCGCGACGCGCTGCTGTCGATGGCGCTGCACCGGGCTGCGGTTGCGGGCGTCACGCAGGCTAAGGCAGAAGTGACTTGGTTCCGCCGATTCGAAAAGGCCGTCAGCTCATCAGCGGACTCCTCGGTCGCAAGTCTTGTGCGGGGCCTGCTCGTCGACGGACCACACGCCGAGTGGCTCGTCGAGGAGGCGATCGAACTGCTCGACGTCGCGGGCAGAGGGAACCCGGATGTCCAGGGTGCTTACCTTCAGCTGGCGGCGCGTTCAAATGGCGCCGAGGACCAAGATGTCATCCGTGTCCTGGAGTTGATGAGACGACCTCCGTTCGAACTCGAAGACGCACTAGGAACTGTGCTCGTCGAGAGCGAGGGTGGATCGCGACTGGCGGCGGCCGCGTGGGCGGTCAACTCGCATGACGACCGTTACCTCATTGAGCGCGCATGGCCAGCCGACGCGTACGCGATCTTCTTCGAACGGTCTGCCGAAGTGGGAGCTGCTCGGGCAGGCGACGAGGTCCGTCTGTTGACAGAGTGCCGCGCCCTGTGTGACGCCGAGATGAGTGCACCCGGTGTTGCCGGCCAGGCTGCGGCGATGGAGTTACTCGAGCAGCTCATCGAAATGACACAGGCGCATCCCAATCGCTGGTTGACCGACGAAGGGGCTCGGCTCGCGCTGGCAGTTGTCCCGGTCATTCCCGAAGACCATCTGCACCGACCGAACTGGCTTGAAATCGCGAGCATTGCCGTCAGCGACGCATTGGTCCATTCGCCTGGAGATCGGTGGAAGGGGGCAATGAGCGAGGCGGTTCGATGGGCAGAGGAGGCGCTGGACAGTGCGTCCGAGCCAGTGGACATCGGGCGTCGAGCGAACAATCTGGGTTATCGGATCGGCCTGGCTGTGGACTCTGGCGCGCTCCCAACTGATTCTCTCCGCCGGGCGGTGGAACTCCACGAACAGGCCCTCGAGTTCGCAGAACCAGACACGGATGTGCGTAGGCTCCGTCAAACCAACCTTGCTTCGCGTATCAGCGAGGCGGTCTTTGCCGGTGAACTCGCCGCGGATCGGTTCGATGACTGCGTGAAGCTGCAACGTGCGGCGCTGGCTGGCTGCCCGCCAGAGGATCCGGATCGTCCGATGCTCCAACTCAACCTGGCGATTGCCCTGTCTGATGCCGCTGACGCGGGATTGGTTGAGGAAGCTGTTCGCGAGGAGGCACTTCGGCTCGCTCATGACGCAGTCCGTCATGCGTCATCCGGCCCCCAGCGGGCGCAGGTTCTCGACACGCTCGGCGTCATGATCGGCGACGCCGTACGAACCGCCGTCCTCCCAGTGCAGCAGATCGTCACGGCAATCACGATCCATCGGGGCGCACTCGCATTAACTCCAACTGATCACCCGTACTGGGCGGCGCGGACGAGCAACCTCGCGGTCCGCCTATCCCAAGGCGTTCAGGTTGGGGAACTCGAGCCAGCAGCACTCTTGGATGCCATCGATCTGCTGCGACCGGCCGTGGAACAGACCACAGACAGTCTGCCTGGCAGCGCCGGCCTATTCTCCAACCTGGCCAGTCTGCTCGAGGAGGCCACTGATCTCGGAGTTGTCAGTGCTGCTGACGAAGGGGCATTTTCTGTCGAAGCGACCGAACTGTCGCGTAAGTCGCTGGAGCTCGTCCCACCCGGCCATCCCCATCGGCCTGGGCGCGCCAGTAACCTGGCCACCCGCCTGGCACGGAATGGCACCCCGCTTGACTTGGCCGAGGCGGTTCACTGGTCGGAAGAGGCGATCAGATCCGCGCAACCAGGTGATCCTGACGGACAGATGTATCTCGCCAACCATGCATCCGTCCTCCTCGACGCCATCGACGCCGGTGCTGTAGAACACGACGAGATCGACGCCTCCATCACGTCAGCTCGAGAGGCACTGAGACTCACACCGCCCGGTCATCCGTACCGAACGGCCAATCTCACGACCCTTGCGATCTCGATCGGCCGCTCAGTGCGTCTCGAACGCTTGCCGCCTTCGGTGCTGGGTGAGTCGTTGGATCTGCTCCGCGAGGCCACTGCGTCACCGTCGCGATCCACGCCTGCCTACTACGACGCAGTCGTCAACCTGAGTGTCCTCCTCCTCCACGCCCTGGAAGCAAAGGTGATCTCGTACGGCGCTGCGGCCGAACAGATGCGAGAGCTCGTAGCCGCCTACGTGGACTGGACAAGACGGATCGTCTTCAGCACCGGCGAACGAATTCGTGCGACGCGGCTCGGGGACACGATCGTGGCGACCGCTGCGCTGATCATCAACGCGGGCCAGGGAGTCGTTCCGGCCGTCGCCGCAGCCGACCGGGTCCGCGGCGCCGTGGCGCGTGCCCGGACGGCGCCCCCGCGTCCGAGCGGCCTGGCGGGCGACGACGCGCGCGCCTACGATGCCGCCGCATTTCGTTATGACCAGGCCCAGCGGCTCCTCGCCGAGGGCGTGGGTGATGCCAGAGACGCACATTTGGCAGGGAGCGCTCTGACCGCACTCCTGGATGAGTCCGGCGCCGCGGCACAGTGGACAGCTGACAGTGATGAGCAGTATCTACAGCAGTGGCAGGGTTTCCTTCGCCCGGGGGAGATCGCGTTACATGTCATTCCGGGTGTCGCTGGCATCGAGGGACAGGTCTTCGTTTTGCCCGCGGAAGGGAGGCCGAGCGCGCTGGCGATTCCGGAGTTCAGTGAAGAAGCTGTTGTCGATCGAGTCGAGCGTCTGCTGGCCTCAACGGTGCACGTGCCAACTATCGCCAGCTGGCTCGGCGAGGTGATTTCGACGAGAGTGCACCACAAGTTCCCGTCTGCTCACCGGTGGTTCGTCGTACCGACCGGGCTAGCTTCCTTCCTGCCGTTCCACGCCGCCGGCGGTCCGGCAAGCGGGTGGCTCGATGACGAAGCCACGGTGCAGGTCATCCCATCGCTATCGACGCTCGACCGGCCGACAGGTCGACCAGCATCTGGCCCGGACCTGGTCGCTGCCGCCTGGACTGACGACCTGCCGCTCATTGCCGCCGATGTCGCGATTGCTGAGTCCTGCCTACGACCGAGGACGACTCGAGGAGAACCGACCGTTGCGTCCTCACGCAACACAACTCTCGGCGCGTTGGTAGAGGCAGGGTTCGTCTACTTCGCAGGGCACGGCGAGCGCGATCTAGATCGGGGAGCTGCTCTGACCTTCGCCGACGGTGACATTGGTGTCTCGGATCTCGAGCGGCTACCGCTGCGCCGGCGCGAGCTGGCGGTTCTCTCGGCTTGCTGGTCGGCCCAGATCTCCTCGGTGCTTCCAGACGAGGCCAACGGGCTCCCGAGACCCCTCCTGGAGTCTGGCTTCCGAGGGGTTGTCGCGACGCTGTGGCCTGCCGCGGATCAGGTCGCTTTCCTCTGCATGTCTCGGTATCTCACCGATCTGTCCCCAGAGATCTCGCCCGCGGACACGCTGCGGAACACCCGTCAATGGTTGCGTCGGACGACCCGTCGCCAGTTCGAGGCGTTCGTCGGAGAGCTTGCGCAGCGCTGCGCGATCACGCCGGAGGCCCGTCAGGCGCTGCAGGAGTGGCTCGACCGGACTCCCTTCGACGGCTGTCCGTGCGCGGACGTGCGGTACTGGGCGACCTTCACCTACGTAGGAACGTGAACTCAGCCAGCACGTGGGCACGAGTCGAGTGGCATGATCGCGACCACTTTTGTCAGATCGATCGTGACCGGGCCGGAGGACGTCTTCAGCCTCAGACTGCCCTCACCAACCTGCTCGGTCACTCCACACCAAGTGGCGCCTGACTGCTCGATGATCGAGACTTGCGGTTTCGCCTTGTCGGGCCCGTACCAGGTCAGGCCAACCGCGACCAGAAGAGCGACGGTGGCAGAGGCGGCGATGTACAGCCCGTGCCTGAGCGCGCGCAAGGTGAGCATCGCCTCGTCGTGCTCAGTCACCAGCTTGGCGAACTGGCCGTCCCGGCGGCGGCCCGCAAGGGTCGGTACGGCGATCGGCAGACCATGAGCTGCCCGCAGGATCAGGACCGCCGCGATGGCTCCGGTCACCAGGGACAGTGCAAGCACCCAGCCGACAGCCTCCGCGTAGTTGTCCGCGAGCTTGTCGATCTCGGTCCGGCCCCGAATCAGGCCGAAGCCGACGATGCCGACCAGGAGGCCGGCGACGCCCTTGCGCCAACTGTCCGCGAGCGCGCGGGCTCTCGGCAGTTCGCCGTCTAGCGCACGCTGCTGCTGGAGTGCCTCGGCTCGGTTCTCCGGTTGGGCGGGTGGACCGGGTTTCAGCCGCATATCAGTCCTCGACCTGAAGGTTCCAGTAGGCGCCGCAGCCCCTGGTGTCCGCCGTACTTCCAGGATGTTTGGCCACGCAGGTGCAGATCACGGTGATGACCTCTTGCTGGTTCGCGGCATCGTTGGCGTTCCTGACCACCTCGTGAACCCACGAGTACTCCATCACGTCGTTGCATCGAGGGCAGGCCCCGCGCAATGTGAATCCGCCGGTGATCTCTGCGACGTCGAACTGTGCGCCGGCCTCGGCGAACGTCGGATCGGTCACCTCCTGGTAGGGCAGTCCTGCAGGCTCAGCAGTCTCGTCGGCCGCGGCGGACTCCTCGTCGCTCATGTGTTATTTCCCCTCGCTCTGGGCACCACCGTGCCGGGAACACTGACAGGCATGTTCAAGGGCGTCAATCACCCGCGACGTCCTCGCGCTCGGGTGATGCGAGCGACTGCATCGAGCTGCCGGTGTACATGAGGCAGGCCCAGTAGTACGGGTGCGCGTACGGCAGCCGCGGGCCGGTGCCTTGGCCGGTCGATGCCGCGGGTTTCAGGATCAGCGATCGATCGGCTGAGATCTGACTGGCAAGGTGGCTCGCCTCTGCGGCGTCGCACGAGCGCAGCCAGAGTGCGGCGCCGCGCAACGCATCGGCAGGATCCATGAGTGCGGTCTGCGTGTTCACATAGAACTGCCGTAGGAGCAGCGCGGTCGACCGATCGGCGATCTGCCACAAGGATGTGAGCACACCGACCGCTCCGGCGTTCAGGAAGGCCGATGCCAGATTCATTGCCTCGTCCGGAGCAATCGCCAAGTCACTCGCACCGCTGGAGCAGGCTGCCGCTGCAACCACACCGAGATCCCACTCGCCGCCTCGGTCGATGTCCGCGAACTTCAGGTCGCCGTCACTGAGATGGAGTACCGCGCCCCCGTGCTCGGCTTGATTGCCGGTCGCATGGCAGCTGAGATGGATGTCCACGCCGCCGGCGAGATGGTCGAGCAGGAACTGCTTGGTCGCACCGGCACCGAAGGCGACCTGTGCCTCGCCTTGATAGACCTCGAAGATGCCCTCGAGCTCGAATCGTGAACCGGGTAGGTCATTCCAGTCGCCGACGGGATCTGCAAGGCCGACGAGCGTGCGCACGGCACGCAGCCTCGACCTGACGGCAGCCGGGTCCATGTTGTAGACGCCCGCCGGCAGGTACCTGACGGGCATCAGGTCCCAGAGACAAACGGGTTCAGTCTGGTTGTCGGACGCCTCTGGGTTCTCGAGCGCAAAGGTTGCGGCGTGCAGGGGCCACCGGCTGAGGCTGCCGGTAGGGATCAGCGCGACTGTCTCCGCCTCTGCGGCGGTCAGTTGGGCAGCCAATGGACCCATCAACTCGGTGCCGAGAACCGGCAGCATGCTGTCGAGTGCCGCGATGCACTGATCCCGTGACTGGGCAAAGATCAGGGACTGATCGCCGCCGAAGGTTTGCTCCGCAAGGTAGCGACTGCCTATGCCGTCCGCCCAAACAGCCGTTACGTCGGTCTCGTCTGCGCCGGAGATGACGAGAGCGACCGATTCCTCCGGCGCCGTCAGCAGATAGACGAGTGGATGCCGACGGTCGAGTGCCTGCGCGATCGTCGGCAGTGGCTGTCGGCGAAGGAACGACGGCAGGACCTGCGACCGGATCCGTGTGGTCACGGCCATCAGCTCTCGCCGAAGGTCAGGGCGCTGAGCGTCGTCCAGACACTCTCTGAGTGCTGCGCTGCGCGCGATGAACTCCGCGGCCAGATCGGGCGAGGTCTGTTGGACGATTGAGAGATCGGCCTGCTGCGCGCGGCGGCCTTGGCCGATGTTTCTGCACAAGCTGGCTTCGAGGACCTCTACCGCTCGGCGGAGATCACCGCTCTTGGCCAGCGCGTACGCCGCCCATCGGCCGACCGGTCCGTGGGTGCGGTCGAGTGCCAAGGGCAGTGGCCCTGCTGCGTCACCCTCGCCACCGAAGTCAGCACGGAAGTTCTCCGCTTCCAGGGCCTGTTCAAAGCTCGAGGCCGCCTCATGCCATCTGCCCGCCTTGGCGTACCGATCGCCCAACGCGCCTGCGACCCATTGCAAACGTTGTGGATCGTTGGCGAGCGTTAGCAGAGAAGAGGCTTGCTGCAGATGAGCGACGATCTCAGGGCTGTCAGGACTGGAGGATGCCAACGCTTCCGCCATCGATGCGCTCGCGCGCCCCCTGAGCGCATCACCGAGCGACTCGTTGTCAGCGACCACCGCGGCGTGCTGGTAGGCCGAACTCCACAGCGGATCAGACGGCCCTGCGGCGCTCAGCGAGCCCAGCTGGATCTGTGCTATCGCGAGGTCAGAGCTGCAGGTCGTATACAGCGCAGGATCGTTGCCGAGGTTGCAGAGAGCAAGCGCTTCGGTGAAGTCCTCGACTGCGCCTTTCGCCCAGTCGACGTCCTGTGCCTCGATCGCCATCTCCAGCCGGATCACACCGCGGTGGGAGTAGCTGTAGGCGAGGTCCAAGGGGACGCCTAAGCGGATTCGTGCTGCTACCGCACGGTCGGCGTCGGTCAGTGCTTCTTCGAGGGAGTGGTCGCCGTCCGGAGCGGCTCTCCAGAGCCGGAGGCCCGCTAGTGCGCGGTTGCTGCGATGAAACGCGCTCAACGTCTCGTCCCCGGCCGACTCGGCTGTGTCAATCAGCTCAAGCATGAGCCGCCGCGCCTCGGTCAGTCGATCGACTGTATCTGGGAGTGTCGCCTCGGCCAGCATGCTGGCCAGGTCGCTCTTGAGCCTCACCTGGAGGTGGACCTCGCCGCTGCCTTCGGACAATCCGGCCGCGCGACGTTGCAGCTCGAGCAGTCGGCGCTGCAGTGCTGGTTCGCCCGTCGCGTCGGAACGGCACAGGGCGACGAAGATCCCGATGAACATGGCCTCGCTTGCTGGGTCGTCTCCCGCAGCCGCGATGCGTGTTCCCTCGTCTGCTGCGGCCTTACGCGTCTCGACGTCGACCAGCTGATCGGTTGCCGTTCGGAACAACTCGGCGGACCGCTCCGGAGAGATCAGTGCGCCTAGGGCCGCCTGGTAGTTCTGCAAGGCGCCGGGTAAGTCGTCGTCGGGCGCCTCGACCAGCGCTACGACCGATGCGCTGGCGGCGGGCGGCAGCCCGAGATCGTCGGTCTGCTCCACGATTCGAGCGATCAGCTCGGGGGAATCCCAGACTTCGCCTGACCGTGCGGCCCGCAACTCGTCCAGAGACCGGGACTCGATCAGTTGGCCGAGCGTCTCCCAGGCCAGCTGATCGTGTTGACCGTCCTCGATCAAAAGCACGAAGGTGCGCCGTCCATGGTCATCCGGCAGACTGCCGTCCTGGAGCCGACGCTCGACCAGATTGTCCAGCGCGGCGGGAGACAGATCGGACAGAACCGAGGGCACAACCAGTACCGGGCGTCTCGGGAGAACGACACCAACTTCGGCGGCTGCGGTCAGGAGCTGCGGGATCGAGTGCCCAACCTCGGCCTGGAACTCGTCCGGAACCCCGTTGGCGCCATCCGGGACAACCAGAAGGAAGGGCGCCGTGCTCGCCCATCGCAGCAGGAAGACGGGTGTTGTCAGCGGTTCGGAATGATCACAATGCCGGCAAACGGTCCTGAGGGTGCTGTCGATCTGCGCGACCAGGTCAGGATGCTCGACCGCGTCCAGAGTGCGCCACCTGACCTGTTCGCTGCTCTGCCCACAAGCAGTGCAGCGAACCTCAGGGACTACGAACCCGCTCAGCGGCTCCATCGGTACTTCCTCCCCGCCAGCCTCGTCGCGCGATGCGGGACCTTTACGGTGACGCGTCGGCTCGGCGCGCAACCCATCACGGAGATCCCCCTTCTTCCGTGGTTTGCCTGCACGCGCCGCGGCGTCCAGCCAATGCCTGACGCGAATTGCCCATCCGGTGCGGCTCGTTGAACTGCTGTGCGTACGCCCGCTGCGCAAGTCTTCCCCCCGCGTGTGCCGTTGAATGCTTCTCCTATCGCCGTCCGGCGTACCTGCGTTACGCCTGTACTCACCGCGGTTCCTGGCGTCATAGACCTTTGTCGTGAACCGGCAAGGTTCGGTGTAGTGCTGTCGGACGCCGTCGGGACAGGCTGCGCAGGCCAACTTATGGTGTGTGCAGCTGGCCCCTCGTTCCATTCGCCTGAGGCCGGTTGGAGCGGCGTGGTTGCAGGGGAGGGGTGGCCGGAGTGGTCGCGGCGTGCCGCGGGGCGAGGGGTTTGTCGCAGCCGAGGGATACGAAGTCGCTGAGTCCTTTGCCAGATGCTTGGGACAGGTACGCGCGGAGTAGCTTCGCGGTGGCCTCGGCGTCTCCGAGGGCGGTGTGAGCGGCGGCGAGCGGGATGCCGGCGGCTGCGCAGCGGGCGTCCAGCGAGAGCGAGTCTGAGCTACCCAGGTGGCGTGCGAGCTCCATGGTGCACAACGTGGCCCAGTCCGGCGGTTCGACGTCGGCGCGTTCGTATTCGGTGTTCAGGAAGGAGACGTCGTACGGCGCGTTGTGGGCGACGACAACGCGGCCGGCCAGGAGGCCGGTCAGCCAGTCGGTGAGGTCGGCGAAGTGAGGCGCGTCGGCGAGGTCATCGGGATGGATGCCGTGGAGCCACGTGGGGCCAGGGTCGCGGCGTGGGTTGACGAGTGTGGTCCAACGGCTGGTGATGTTGCCTTGTGGATCGGTGTGGACCACGGCGAGTTCGATCACCCGGTCGTCGGTGAGGCCGGAGAACCCGGTGGTTTCGACGTCGATGACGGCGAATGGCGTCTCGCCGAGGCGCGGGTAGCGGGGAGCTGCCGGTTGCGTTGGTCGGTCGGCCGGTTGCGCAAGGGCGCAGCTGGTGTCGGCAGCGTGGGTGGCGAGGATGCGGAGCGTGTCCCAGGCGCCGTCGACGTCGAGGCTCTGCGCGGCGTATGCCCTTGCGAGCAGGTTGTCGGAGAGGTACTCGTCGTACTTGTCTTGCTGTTTGTTTTGCACGGTCGCTGCCAGTGCGACCGGATCGGGCTGAGGCCGGTTGGCGAGGTCGCGGATGATTGCGTGGACCTGGTCGGCGGGGCTGTCGTTGATGTGTACCGCGACTCCGTCGAGGCTTACCCGAAGACCGGCCTCGGCGAGTGCGATTGCGAGGGTGTTGAGGACGCGGTCACCCCGCCAGCAGAAGATCAACGTGTCGTTGCCCCAGGCGACGATAGGCCGCTCGTGCAGCTCGAGACGCCGGTAGGAGGCTCGTCCCTCGTCGAGCAGGTTCTGCGCGGGGTGGTTGAGGTAGCTGGGGACCTCAGGACTTTCGTACCAGGTCCGCATGCGTTGGCGTACGAGGTCAGCGACTTCGCCGCCTCCGCCGGCGAAGGCTGGCGGCCGCCCGCCGCCGGAACGGGTCAGTTCGATCACCCGGAATCGGGTGTCGACGTCGATGACCTTCCATCGGTGGCCGGCGAAGATCAGGAGGCTTCCGACGAGCACGGGGAAGTCGACCGGGATCGAGCCGAGCGTGCGTCCGCGAACGACTAGTCGGTACTCGTCGCCGGTCTGGAAGGCGGTGTAGAAGCTGTAGTGGTTGACGATCTGGTCGCCACGCTCGCCGTGGAGCAGCAGGCCGTCGCTGGACTGGGTGAGGAGTTCGGCCCGGCCGAGGTCGGTGAGGAGAGGGATAAAGGTTGCCTTATCGACGTGTGAGAACGGCCCGCTGCCGCACAGGGCGGTGTACAGCTGCTGGGCCGTGGCTCCGCCATGCTGGGCGATGACCGACAGGATCTGTTGGGTGAGGGTGGAGAGGTGTTGTGTGCTGGTGTTCGGTGGCTCGAACCATCGGTCGTTGAGCATCAGGTCGATCATGGCGATGGTTTGAATGAGCTGTGCGCGAAGCTGATCGGCTGGTGGAGTCCGCTCGGTGAGCTCGCGTTCGGAGACGTACATGCGCAGTACGGCGGGTCTGCCGCGGCGGCCGGATCGACCGAGTCGCTGGCGTAGCGCGGCGACGCTATGAGGTGCGCCGAGCTGAGAGACGGCGTCGGTGCTGCCGATGTCGATGCCCATCTCCAGGGTGGAGGTGCACACTGCGGTCGCTGGAGTGTCGGTGGCGCGTAGCCGGTTCTCGACGTCCTCGCGGTACTCCTTCGAGAGGTTGCCGTGATGCGGGAAGAACTCGTTCGGCACGGCGTGTTGCTCGGACATGTTCCGGAGGAGGTCGACGTACGCCTCGACTGCGGAACGGCTGTTGGCGAAGACCAGGTTGTCCTTGCCGCGCAGGGTCAGGTAGAGGTGCTCGGCGATGGCTGTCGCGTCGTTGGCGTGGACAGGTCCGTCTTCCGGGTCGCCGCCGTCGGGTGTTGCTGTCTTGGTGTCGGTCTTGACGTAGCCGCGCAGCTGCAGCTGGATCTCGGCTGTGTCGCCGCCTGGGTTGTCGATGATGTGTGTCGTGTCGGCTCCGCCGGGGCGCAGGAAGTCGGCAGCGACACGGAGGTTGGAGAGGGTCGCCGACAGCCCGACTCGGGGGACTTGTCGGCGGAGAGCGAGTTCGAGGCGATGCATGAGGGATTGCAGTTGTGCACCACGTTCGGTGCCGATGAAGTCGTGAAGTTCGTCGACCACGACGTACTGCAGGCCGGCGAAGACCGTCGAGATCCGGTGTCCCTCGCGGACGAACAGGGCCTCGAGGGACTCAGGCGTGATGAGCAGGATTCGGTCAGGGTTCTTCACGAGGTTGCGCTTGAGACTGCTTGCGACATCACCGTGCCAGCGATGTACGGGCGTCTTGGCTGCCGCGCCCATGGATTCGAGTCGCAGATGCTGATCGTTGATCAGTGCCTTCAGTGGGCAGAGGTAGAGCGCCTTCACGCCTGCCCGCGCGGCCACTTCCGTTGTCGCGAGTTTCGAGCAGATGGGCAGCCATGCGGCCTCGGTCTTGCCGCTCGCGGTGGCGGCGGCCACGATCACGTCCTGGCCGGCAAGGATCGGGCCGACGGCGTGCGTTTGCGCCGTCCGGAGTCTGTCCCAGCCCTGGCTCCAGACCCATCGCTGGATGGTCGGGTGCAGCCGATCGTACGCAGCGGCCGGGTCGGTGGACTGCGTGGTCACAGTCTGAATGTGGTCAGGTCGTCGTCCTCGCCAGGCAGATCCGCGGGTGGCGCTGTGGTGTTGCTGGTCGCCTCGTCGTTGAGGGGTTCCAGGTCGGGGTTGGAGTCGGGTTCCACGGTCATCTTGTCGATGATCTGGTCCCATCGGTGGTCCGGGTTCTGGTCGAGGATCGCGAGCAGATCCAGGAAGCTGCGGATCGTGTTGCGCGGGGTGCGGAAGTAGGCTTCACCGATCCTCGACGAGCAGTGGTTCATGAATGCCTGTAGCGCCTCCGGCGGGAGTAGGTAGGCATTGGCGTCGCCGGCCGCGTGGACATGGACCAACTTGCTGAGGAGGACGTACAGATCTTCTGGAGTGAGTGACGCCAACCGGATCACCGGTCCACTCAGGTCGACGCGTCCGCCGGTGGCGAAGGCGTTCTCGCTGAGCCGGGATTGCAGCGCCGCGTACGAGTACAGACCACGACGGCTGTCGGTAAGGAAGTCAGGTGTGCCGCCGAACACGAAGCCGATGCCGGCGGCCGAGCCTTGTAGCGCATCGTTGAGGATGCGCAGGATCTGCTCGTAGTTGGAGTTGCGGGCTTGGCTGTTCGCGAGCTTGTAGAGGTTCACCATCTCGTCGAGGCAGACGAGCAGGCCGTCGAAGCCGGCCAGCCGGACGAAGCGTGCCAGCAGTTTGAGTTGGTCGTAGAAGTTCGCGTCGTCGATGATGGTGCGAACGCCGAGCGCGTTGCGTGCATCGGTCCGGGTGGCGAACTCACCGCGCAACCAGCGGACGGCGTCGGACTTCAGTTGCTCGTTGCCGGTGTCGTGAGCCTGCCAGTACTTCGCGATGACGTCGGCGAAGTCGTATCCGCCGGTCAGTTCGGTCAGCTGATCGAGATTGGACCTTAGGACAGCTTCGGGTGAGCGACCGGTGGTGCGCGCTTGGCTCAGCGCGTTGGTGACGAAGCGCTCGACGACGCTGCCCATCGCTCCGCCATCGGGCTTGGCGCGGGTCGACATGTTGCGCATTAGTTCGCTGTACATGCTGCGAGCCTGGCCGCCAGTGGCGTGCAGCCGCCGGTCCGGTGAGAGGTCGGCGTGCACGGTGACGAGCTTCTTCTGGAGGGCGACCGAGCGGACGAGGTACAAGAAGAACGTCTTCCCTGAGCCGTATTCGCCGATGACGAAGCGCGCGGCAGATCCCGCGTCCGCGATCCGATCGATGTCGGTGATGAGTGCGGTCAGCTCGCCCGCGCGACCGACCTGGATGTGCTGCTGCCCAGCACGGGGAACGACCCCAGCGCGCAGCGAGTTCAAGATCGCGTCGCGGTCGCGCGGACGGATTCGCTCGGTGGTCGAGGCAGCCTGGGTGGTCATGCGAAGAGCTCCTGCCGGGCGTAATGGTTGATGCTGAGAGTGTCGTTGCCGTCGTCCTCGAGGAACGGTTCCTCGGTTGCCTCGAGAGCGGCTTCGTTCAGAGTGTCGAGTGCGCCGTCGGGCATCACCCTGTAGCCGGTGGCCAGTTCCTCGAATTCGGCTCGGGTCCACTGGTCGCGTTCGGCGAGGGTCCGCAGCAGCGCTGAATGGACGTCGTCGAGCCCTGCGATAGCTGCTTGGCTGGGTTCTTTGAGGTGCTTGGCATCCGGCAGCGAGTCTGCTGTTGGGTAGTCGTCGCTGAAGATGTCAGTCAGCAGTGCGGAGACCTCGGCGGTCTCGGCGAATTTGGCCTCGATCGATGCCAAGTCCAGGACGACACCGCGCTCAGGCGGTGTGTTTGTACAGGACGCCGTCGTACGCGGCTCGTGGATGGCGTAACCGGGGTCAGGGACGCCGGCCGGCCGAACAGTGACTGGTCCGGTGGCAGGGGCGGGACGGGTTGTCGCATCGGTCAGATGGCTGTGGAGGCGGGTGTGGACCTGTCCAGGATCCAGCTCCAGCAGCCGGAAGATCTTGGTCAGGCTGGTGATCTCGTCGGGGGAGATCACTCCGTCGGCTGCGGCGACGCTCACCAGCAGGTCCGCGACTGCCTCACGTTGCGGCCTGGACAGTGCCTCGATGCGCCGTTTGAGGCCGGTCAGCTTGACCTCGCTGGCCGCGAGCCAGCGCATGTGGGCCTCGAGGCGGTCCTGTTCTCCCAGCGACAACTGCAGGGCGGACTTCAGGTGCGAGACGAGGTGACTCTGCTCCTGGTCGCTGATGTCCCCGTCCGCTGCGGACACCGCCGTGGCCAGATGCAGCAGTGTGGTCGCGGCCGCGTAGGCAGCTGTGGCTGCTTGCGGCGGCTTGTTGGTACTTCGGAACAGTACGACGGGAGTCGCCGGTGTGATCGCAGGGCCGCCGAGCCGAACGTCGGGTTCGACGGCCAGGTCGAATCGGCCAAGCAGTTGAGCCAGTGCAACGGCCTCTGGTTTGGCCATTCGCTCTGGTGACTTCGTCGGCCAGCGACTCAACAGATCAGAGCCAGTGGTTGCCTGGCGGCCCACCGCTAGTTGCGTGGCCCAGTCGCGCAACTGCGCCACCTGTCCGGTAGGTTCACCAAGGAGTTCGGGCGGGAGTAGGGCAGCGGCTGCGACCGTGCCGCGCCCGTCGGGGTTCCGGCCCAGATAGCGGCTGTACGCGTCGAGGTCATTTATGACACCGTCCGCGATCCCTGCGAGCTTCCGGGTTGGGCCGGCCTGCTCGAACACGTTCGGCAGGTCGGTCTTCAAGGACGTGGAATGGATTCCGGCACTTGCTGCGTAGTACTCGATATTGACCGTCGCCTTACCGGGCTGGAGGCCGAGGCCGCCTCCGTGCGCGGCCGCATAACGTGCCTTGAACAAGGCGACGAACTCCTCGAGGCAGCGTGTAGCTGGCCCTCTCATGGTGATATCGGGGTGACACCAAGTCCATGCGACCGCCCAGTCGGCCGGCAATGTCCTCCCGGCCCTGGCGAACACTCCGAGTTGAACCAAGAGGGAGGGCGGCGGTCGCCACGTGTTCTCACGCGTCAGCGGAGGCAACGCGGCGTCGGCGGTTGCATGCTCGGCCAGCAACAAGTCAAGCACGCCCAGGAAGGCGGTGGCATAACCGCGAAACGAACCGTTGCCGCCGTAGATCGCTAGCAGACGTTGGACCTCAGCGCGAAGCAACGGCAGCTCCCAGGACAACGCCGGGTTCGCCGCAATCTCGACGAGTGCGCGCCGTTCGAGTCCGTAGAAGAACAAGAACACGTAGCCGATGCATGCGTCCGGAGCGGATCGCCCGCCCGCCAGCCATCCCAGGTACGCCGCACGAGCCTCAGGAGTGATGTCGTCGTACGAAGGCCAATATCCCATCGCGTCGCCTCCGAAGTCGGGACGCCGATGGTTCACCTTCAGACTCGGATCGATCAGTGCAGGCTCAAGTCCCCCAGCCGGGGCACCCAGACCCTGACCGACGTACAACATCCCACCTTGAATCGACACACCGGCGACCATCGCGCTCGATCCCGGTCCCACCCAGTGGGCATGCCGGGTCAGCTGATGCACGGCTGGCGTGCTCGGTCGCGCCGGTGGAGGCGGCGCGGGTCTGGTCGATGCGGGCGGTGGTGGCGGTGGCTGAATCGGCGCCGACGGCCGCCATACCTGCCCACCTACAACCTGCGGAGGCCTGTCTGTCGCTTGCTTGGCCCTTCGCAAACGGTCGAGTAAACCCACCCTATGTCCCCCTCGGATCCGGGGTGCCTATCGCAGCGCCCAGCGCAACCCCGCCCGCTACATCGGCCGGACCCGCCAGATCGTTACGCTCCGTCGACATTCGCACAGGTGCGTGCTCAGCCTCGGCGGCTCGTTGGTCCTGCTCGTCATCGGCCAGCGGGTGCGTCAGGAGCAGTGCCGCGAGTCGTTGGTAGTCGCGTTGGATGCACGACCCCCAAGTAGATGGTGTCGAGAGGCAAGGTGCCGATCCCGCGGACTCTCAAGCCCGCCAGGCGCCGGTACGCGGTCCGGATTCACGGGTCCGGCGACCGGAACCGCGAGTTGGCCCCTCGCCTCAGCAGCGGATCCAGCGGGCGATGTGGCTCGGATTCTTTGTCGGTCCGACGGCCGATTGGGGGTAGAGAGTAGTAGCGGCCGGCATTCCGAGGCTCAAGTCTTTGACTCTCGTGAACTACAAAGGATCTGAGCACCACACGATCAGCCTCAGGAGCACCAATGGGCTCGTGGGGGCGAACAACGCCGGCAAGTCTACGGCTCTGGGGGCGTTGAGACTGCTGGCGGCGATGCTCCCGCGAGCAAGACAGATCAAACCCTAACGGACACGGCGAGGTTGGGCAGAGGACGGCGTGAGTGGTCGATCACCGCCGCGGCCATCGAGGCGTCCGCCTTCTCCGATGAGAACATTTCGTCACAACTTCACGCGGGAAGCGACGCGGGTGGAGGCCCTGACGACGACCGGCGTCCGCTTCGTGGCTTCGTGGCCCGGGTGCTGATCAAGCACACCACGACCACCGCGCGGCGATCGTCACCAAGATCACCGGCGCGCTGGACCTCGACACGCTCGGAGTCATCGAGGCCACCGAGCTCGGCCTGAACGACATCGGCAGGGTGCAGCTCAAGATCGCCGCACCGCTCGCCGCCGACCCGTACTCCAGCAACACCATCACTGGATCGTTCCTGCTCATCGACGGCCACGACGGGGTCGACGCTCGCGGCCGGCATGATCGACGACGAAGAAGGGTAACCGGTGTCAGACGTGCGCAACAGCTAACCCTCTCGCACAGCTGTCGTCGGCGTACCGCTCTCCCCGCGGTTCGCGGTGAGAACGTACGACCAAGGCGAGGGGCCTCGGTAGCCGATACGGGCGAAGAACATCTGCTCGATCCGCTGCAGGGCCTCCTGCTCGTCCTCGTCATCGATCGCATCTTCGGGGGCGGCGTCGTAGATGACATCGGTCCAGGTCTGAGACGCGGCCGTCCAGACGACGAACGGACCAGTGGGCGCCCAGAGAACCCAGATGCTGTCGATCCCATCGGCCGCGGACGGTGGAGTCAGGACGTGAGCCAGCAGCGGTGAGCGCATCTCGATGAAGGGGTGCTCGAGGATGTGGGCGATCAGGAAGACGTTTCTGGAATGGTCTGGCGGGGCTTTGCGGTCCAGCTGAGCCGCTGCCTTCCGGACCATCTCCTCGCCGTCGGTGCGGAGGATCTCGTCGGCTGATCGAGCGGTCCCAACGTGCTTGGAGGGGGTGGGCCGATCTGCGCCCCGTGCGTTGTCGATATCGGCATCGAACTTGCGGAACCGACCACGCAAGGTCTTGACCTCGAAGCCGGCGTACCGCTGCATGCCGACTTCGGGTGGTGGTGAACCGGAAGCGGTATCTTCGGCGAGGTCGAATACGAGGTCGGCGCCTCCGGCGTGGTCGAGGGAGACCGGTGCGCGGCGAAGGAGTGTCGTTGCCAGGATCGCGGCGA
The DNA here is from genome assembly GCF_055586945.1 of Kribbella sp. NPDC048837. NCBI lineage: Bacteria > Bacillati > Actinomycetota > Actinomycetes > Propionibacteriales > Kribbellaceae > Kribbella > Kribbella sp. NPDC048837. The sequence goes on along the minus strand of NZ_JBVJHF010000001.1, from coordinate 1,579,577 downwards.
GATGCTCTCCGGACCGGATCTTTAAACTGGACAGCTGGCTGGGGCTCAGCGCCGAGCACAGCACATCTACGGCCGCTTCGAGGGCTGCCGGACGTACGACGACCACGTTGCCGCCGATGATGCGCTCGTCCGTCATGTCACCATCGTCACCGATGGCCGGCGAATCCGGGGACGGGGTGTCAGTGGGTTGCTTCCGGGATCAAGCCGTACGGGGGGATTTGGGGGTTTCTGGTGTAGCGGACGACGACGTGCTGGTCGACGCTCTCCGGTGGGGAGTTGTCGACGACGACGAGTTGGGCGCCGGCTCCGTCGGTGGCCAGCCAGTTGCTCGCGTGGGCGTAGAAGTTTTCTACGAGCTGGGCGTCGGCGAAGTCGTTGTCGCGCGGCTTGGAGTTGTGTCCCAGGTTCTTCTGCGGGCTGTCGATGACCAGCAGGCCGGGTGCGTCGGCGTTCCGCTCGTGGGCGATCTCCCACAATGCAAGGTTCCAGGCCAATGCGATGACGACCATGCCGCCACTGCTGGCCGCCGTGTAGGGGAGCCCACGCACGTGAGGGACCAGATCGTCGCCGATGAACGGACCGTGCAGCTTCGGGTAGCCGATCTCGCCGAGGATCTGGGCGAACCGGGACGACAGGGTGCTGATCAGTTCGACCCGGTCCGGGCGCTGGCGTTTTTCCCGGCGAAGCGCATTGATTTCTTTGGCTTGGCGATCCAGCTCCGCGAAGCCGGCATCGGCCTCTGTGACCCGGTGCCAGGCGGTGACGCCGGACTGAGCGGACTGCTGGGTGAGCCTGGCCTGAGTGATTCGCTCGTTCAGGCTGTTGCGCAGCGCGAGCCACGGGGCCGGAGTCGAGACGATCGCGTCGACGGCACGTGCCGCTGCGTCGGCGGCCTCGTCCGCAGTGAGGCTCTCCTCGATCAGCACCTGTAGATGCACGGTGAGCCTCGAGACGTAGTCGTTGAGGCTTCTTAGGCGCGACTTGACAGCCTTGAGCTCGGCTTGGAGAACCGCCGTGGGCGAGCCGGTGCTGTCATCCGGACCGGTTGTCCCGACCGACACCGGGTCGACGGCGTTGTGACACAACGAGCAGTGGCCATTGGAGCGAGCCTTCGGCGGCACGCTGCTCGCTGCGGCTTCCACGACTGGGACATCATCCGATCCGCCAACAGGTCGGATCCCGTTGGACTCGACTTGCTGAGGGGAGTTCCGTGCCTTCCATGCCGCGGCGGCGGCCGCGCCGGCTGTCGCGGCCGCCGCCGCAATGATCCAGTCCCGCTTCGCCACGTGTTCCCCCTGCCGATCGGACGGGAGCGAGTCGTCCGCCCGCTGCGAGATCCATCGGTGACTGGCCCACGGCGTTACACCGAGTTGCGCTCCGTCGAAAACGGCCCCTGCCCGAACTCTGATCTGTGACGGTGAGTGGTCATAGGATCGGCGCACGCTCGATGAGAGTGGGGAAGTCGACAGCGAGGCGGCCGCATCGTCCTGACAGAACTGCCGGGCCGAGAGACGTCGCCGACGTACCTGACGGCCGATCATGCCCCGCAGACTGGGTGATCGTCGACGCCCTACTTGCCGAGCAGGACAACAGCCCGACCGGCCTGTCGTACGACGAGTTGCGCCTCAGTCCCGGGAGGGCTCCGAGGAGATGGCGTCCGGCGCAGCCGAAAGTGCGCGCAGCACAGCAACACCCCGGACAGGCGACGTAGTGGTCTCCCCCCACCGTCCAGACCCCCATGTGCCACGGAGAGTGCACGACAATCCGGGCTCCGGGCAGATGTCGCAGACCTCAATCGAATGTGGGAAATCCCAATCGAACGTTGCTTTCAGATCCCTGCTGTGGGCGGATAACTGCGGGATGGCTGTGCGAGCCAGGAACCCACCGGGGCGGGGCGGTCGTCAAGTATCTCCACCAATTTCGCGTGCATCTGTCTAGTTAGGAGATGGATTCAAGGGAGGGATTATGGCGACATCACAGGCTCGTGCAGCGGAGCAAGGCGGTGGAACGGTCGAGAAGTGGACGTACACCTACGTGCGGACAACTATCGTTTGTTTGCTGATCGCGCTGGGGGCTGCGGTCGTGTATGAGGCAGTGGACAAGAAGTTGGAGTTTCTTCCGTCGGTCAGTGCGTACTACTACACGCCGGCGCAGGGGATCTTCGTCGGTGCTCTCATCGGTCTGGGTGCGTGCACCATAGCGCTCAGAGGTACGACGGTTCCCGAGGACGTGTTCCTGAACCTGGCCGGGATGTTTGCGGTGGTGGTGGCGGTCGTGCCTACGTCGCGTGGCAAGGACTTCAGCGCCGCGGTGGCTGCGTGCGAACAGGGGAACAGCTCGCTACTCACGGAGAAGGCAGTGTCAGGGCTCGATTGTCCGACCGTCGAAGTGTTGAGGAAGGCCACGCGAGACAACGTCGAGAACAACATGACCGTGTTGCTCATCGTCGGACTGCTAGGCATCGTCGCGAGCGTCCTGCTGACTCGCAGACTCCGCCAGACACAGTCCGGAACCAAGACCTTGCACGCCTCACCATGGGCATTCGTGACAGCCGTTCTGATCTTCGTCGCTGCGGCAGCCACCTTCCTGGGGAACACAGATTGGTTCGTCGATCATGCCCACAAGATCGCTGCGATTTGCTTGTGCGTCTGCATCCTGCTCGTTGCCGTGGCCAACGCACTCCGGCGCGAGAAGAAGCCAGTGACGATGACGCCAGAGGGTCTGAATGCAGCCAAGGCTGTGCTCGTGAAGAACCCGCGGGGGCTCAATCGTTACGGGTGGATCGCGTGGGTCATGCTGGTTGTCGCTGTCGGCGGCTCCGTGCTGGTGGCGGTGGAAGCGATCAGCCTGTTCCTGCTCGAGATACTGGTCGCCGGGCTGTTCGTGATCCTCTGGTCGGTGCAGACAGTTGAGCAACTACCAGGGCGCGGATCCGACACAAGCGCGGTAGACCCGCAGTGAGGCAACGACATGTGCAGCGAATCGCACACACTGACTCCTCGGGACAGGATCTCCTTACTGCCTGAAGTTGCCAGGCGACTTGGCAAGATGCTGGTGGCTTTGGTGGCGTATCGCCTTGGACGACGAGGACGCAGGCTCCTGCCAATAGTAGGCCTCGATCGACCTGCGACCGTGTGGGCACAGAACGCTCACGACCGGTGTGTGGCCGATTTGGAGCCGGAGATCACCGACGGTGCAGCACCATAACGGTTCTAGTGTTGTCCATACTGGTCGGGGCCGCGCAAGATGGTGCCGAGTCGGCTGAGCTGCGGCGGTCCGCTCCGGCTCTTGAACGGCCTTCGGAACCACGTAGTGGCGAGGATTTGAAGGCCGACGTCCGCGAACTGGGCCAGCAGCAAGCACATCAGGCCGAACGACGCGATTGCTGCGATCCCCACGAGGGTCTGGCTCTCCACGCTTGCGTCGGTGAATAACGCGTCAAGCCGGTCCGCACCGGGTGCGGTATGTGCGACGAGCCAGAAGGTGTACGCCACGGTCAGAGTTGCGGGAAAGATCACGACCAGCGCGTCCCGCGGCGACAGCCATGGTTGTGAACCCAGCACGTTCATCGCTACCACCTGAAGGTGTGTGCGGGGATGAGGTTGCTACCGGGGCATTCGGGCATCGCTTTCGTCCACTCCTCGAACTGTTCGGCCCGGCCGCAGGTTCGGTCGCCTTCGACGTGCTGGCAGAGCCGCACGATGAGCGGAACGAAGGCCGACGGAATGGGATAAAGCCCGTCACCCCTCCCGCGCACCGATGCCGAATGAGCAGTCTCTCGAAGATCTCTGTCCGCCAGTACGCCCACGAATCCGTCGTCGCCGCCGACCAGGACGGCTCCGTCACGCAGCAACGAACGATGCAGGAACTGGAAGGCCCCACTGCGGACCAGTTGGAACATCGTGAGGCTCTCGTGCGCGAGCAGGAAACTCTCCACGGTTCGTGAGCTTCTGTCTGGAAGCATGTGCCGCAGGCTCGACGGTTTGCCGTCCTGGCCGACTGTGACCGTCCACCGCACGCCGCCGGGCGACGCGAGGCCTTCGGCATCGGCGGCGATGTGCACGTCGGCGAGTCCCATCTCACCGAGTGTGGTCTGCCGTCCGGGAGCGGACTGGTCCTCCTTGCCGGTATTCATGACGATCCCCCAAACCCCAGCGAATAGGGCTGATTGAACCACGCCGCAACCAAGACTGTCGCCAGTTCGCGGAAGACATCGCGCGGTGGACCGCGAGATCCTCCGAGGGCTTCATCACGTCGAACCGCTGTTGACCAATTTGCGACTTATCGGGCCTCGCGGTAACGCGATACTGTGCGTATGCTCACCTGCGGGGAGGGCAACGTCGATCGGCGGGGCACAGGTTCTGGTCGAAGTCGTCAGGGGGGATAGTGCACATCGATGTATCTCGGCATGCCCTGAATCGGAAGAATGCAGGGCGGAGCCGATGAAAAAGAAGCTCAGCAAGAAATGGTGGGCGGGTATCGGCGCTCTCGCTGCTGTCGTTGTCATACCGTTGATGTTGTTCGAAATGGCGAAGGGCGACGATGCGCCGAAGGTCGGGGGAGACGGCAACAACAACTGCAACATCAACGGATCTGGCAATACCTGCAACGGCGCTCCGGCGCCAGTCGTCGAGACCGAAGACTCCATAGAGGTCAGTGACCCGGCCTGGCCGGCGCTCCCGGACTGTGATGGCGCGACAGCCGTCGCCGGAATGCCGTGGAATGCAGACGCGTCGATGATCAAGCTGACGCCAGCCATGGACATTCGATCCACGCTTGCTGATCAGCGGGGAGCTGCCTACGGCCACGGCTTCGTGACGCTCAACATCGGAGCAAAGGCGGGGACAACAATCCAGATACTCGGGATCAAACCGGTCTTCTATGCAGATGAGAAGATTGATCCCAAGTGGGTCTACGACCCGATGGGCGGCTGCGGCGACAGCTTTGTGCGAATCCTTGAGGTCGATCTGGACAAGCGGACATCTCGGGACGCCGGTGTCGAAGGTGGCGAGGGCGACGGTGCGGACTCGTCAAGCTCCGGCGTCAAGTCGGTTCCCTTCGGGCCGAAGTTCCATGTCACCCACGAGGATCCGGCAGTTGTCACGGTGAGGGCGGACAGTTGTTCTGGATACCACGAGTGGGGCATCCAGATCACCTACGCCACTGGCGGCAAGACGTACAAGAAGGTTGTCGGCACGGAGGATGCACCGTTCCGTGTCGTCGGTAAGCCGACCAAGCCCGTTCCTGTCTATTCCGAGGGAAGCGTGGGCGCAAAGACACTGAGTCGGTTCGACAGTTCTGCTGGGCCGACCGGTTGCCGCTGACCGCGGCGGAGTTGACCGCGTGGGGTTGTCGGTCAGCCGTCAGTAACGTTCGGTGGGGCATTGGCGATAGGACGGTTGATCGCGGTGGGGGCACTGGCGGTCGTGGGGGGATTCATGGGGGCGATGCGGCCGCTGGTTGTCGTGGCTACGGCATGTGCTTGGTGCTCGGTGCCGCCGCGTGTTCGAAGGATGGAAAGGCGGCTCCAGCGGCATCGGAGTCGCCGAGCGGTGTCGTCGTACACGCGGGTACGGCTGCGCAGGCGAACCATGGTGACGTGCAGGTGTTGTTGCCTGCGTCGTCCGTGGTTGGTGATGGACGGTTGCGTGTCGAGGGTGATGGGAGTGTTCCGGCATGCGCGGCTGGTTTGCGGCGGTTCGGGGACGGCGTGCGCGTCGAGTTGTCGGGGACCCAACTGAAGGGCCGGGCGACGGTAGCCTTCAAGGTGCCGGCTGGATGGGATCCGAATCTGGTGCCCGTCGTCGCATGGCAGGACGGGCATGGTGGTTGGCGATGGTTGCCGACATCGCCATGGAAACAGGGCCAGTCGATGGTGACGGCACAGACCGATCATTTCTCGTCAGGGTTTCTGGGTGGATTTGATATCCAGGCGTTTGCCAAGGATTCGCTCGGGCGGTTGGGGAATTGGCTTACCGGTCGTGCTGGAGTGGCCCAGCCGAGATGTGGTGGCGAGTCGGCGCTGCGGACGAAGGTCGAGGTGGCGTCGGACGGCGGCGACTCGGTGAAGTGGTGCGCAGGTGTCGAGTCCGGTCACGCCGTACTGCGGATCGCCAACAACCGACTGGCCTACACACAGATGACGTATCCGAAAACCTGGAAGGTCATCGCCGGCAATCGGTACGGGCTCAGTGTGGATGCGTTGACTCAGTGGCTTGCGACTGGTGGGGAGAAGCTTCTGACACCACGTGGCAAGTCCGTCATTCTGATCCCGCGTGGCGAGAGCGTCACCTTGCGGCTTCCGGATGTCCCGGAGGCGAAGGTGTGGGCGGAGATCAGTCAGGTTGCGTACGTCCTGCAGATTCTCGAGCTGGCTGGTTCGGTCGAGGGCGCGGTGTCGAAGGTGGCAGGTCAAGCCGTCGCGACCGACGGGTGGATGGAGCGGCTGGCCAAGACTGTCACGAGCGGCGATCCGTCGAAGGGGTGGACAGACGCGGCCAGGAGCTGTTTGAAGAGCTTCACCGACGAGTACACGAACAACTTCCTCGAGGTGGCCGACGTCACCAAAACTGTCAAGCAGACGATGAAGTTCGCGGCGAGATGTACCGCTGCGATGGCGCGTGCCTCGATGGCCGATGTTCCGGTGTTCCTGGGCGGGCTGGTGTTCGGCGTGATCGACGTCGTCGTATCGACGATCCTGACCGCGGTGAATCTGCTCATCATCAGTGCGCGTGAGATCGTCGACTCGGTGGCCAGCTTCGGGGGCAGGAGCAATCCGATCTATGGCATCTCGTTCGTTCCCAAGGCCATTCCGACCGAGGTCGTCAACATCAACCCGCTGACCCAGTCCGGTCAGGTCAAGTCAGGTTGGAGGGTCGAGAACACCGGAAAGGGTTTGGCGTGTGCACCCTCCGGTGATGCGTACCCCTCGCCGGCCGCAGTGAGCTCAGGCATCTACTCCTGTGGCTACGTATCAGACGGGGCGGATGTCTGCTGGGTCACCGCCGGACGTACGGCGCTGTGTGGCGGCGAACCATGGGACAAACGGCTCTACCGGTGGACAGTCACCGAACCCGCCCTTCCTGCTGTGAAGCCGGATGCTGCTCCCTATCCCTGGGGACTCGAACTCGCCGATGGAACCCGCTGCCGGCTGCGCAACGGCGGTGCGTGGTCGGGGCGGCCTGATGGGTGGAACAGCGCCTACTACTGTGACGGCGTCGACTTCGTTGTCCTTGCCGACAGCAACCACGACTTCAAGTACCTGGACAAGAGCACCACGACCTGGAAGGTATGGGTCGGCGATCTGGACGACTCCGCGAAGTCCATGCCACCGCCGAAGATCATGGCGGTCACAAAGGCATACTTCGCCTCGAGTTGATCGTAGAAGAGGAACATTGTGGCCGCGGTCGAGCAGCTCCAGCAGTTCTCGACGGTCAGACGTGCAAGCCGTAACCGTGTACGGATCGCGTGGCCGCAGCGCGCCAACGCGGTCTGCGTCAGCCGCTCTAGGCGATGCGGGCGATGTCGTCTAGCCCCGAGACTGCCAACGAAGGAGCTCCCTTGATCGATGTGGAGACCCGTGTTCATTGGGAGGAGACGCGCTGTGAAGCTGCACTTTGACGACGAGGCTTTCGACGGCCAGCTCCAGCGAAGCGCTGGTAAGGCCGATTCAGGCATGGCTAACGTGGGCGAGTGCCTCGTGATCGCTGAGCAGATCACGCCGGGTGATCGCGATAGCTGGTACGAGGCACGGTCGGGCTAACCCGGATCACGTGTTCCAGGACGCAGCCTCATCAGGTCGGTTGCCGACCCTTCTGCATGTCGGGGATATGACGGCGCGACGCGGTCGGCAGGGCTTTGGGATGAAGCGCCGAGTGATGCAGCCGCAAGGAAGAGGCCTCGTCGGACGCTGGGCCGCGCCCTCGGGCCACGGACGCCTATATGCGAAGCGCCTCTCGAGGAAGTACCAGTGGAGCTCGACTTGCCATGAGTGGGCCGCCCGCCTTGCCGATCAGGGTAAGACAGCCGTCGCCGCGGGACACCGGATCAGTGCTCGCAGCGTCTTGCTGCGAGCCGCGGAGTACTTCCGGCAGGCGTTCTTCTTTCACCGGGACGATCTGGATGGCGTGGACCTGTCCTCTACCGCACGCGGGCCACCGGCCCTCAACCTCACTCACCCCGCCGAGGCCGGGACTCCCAGTCCCGCCGACCCAGCCGGGGTCAGAGTGCAGTCAGTATCGATACCCCGAGGGCTCCGAGCCAGTGCGCCAGATGGGTCAATGGACCAGTGAGGGCTTGCCCAGCAGCCGCTATGGCACCGGCCTTCTTGAGCAGGCCAACGACGCGCTTGAGACGCTCGGCGATGGCGGGCTTGTTGGGCGGTTGGTCGGTCATTTCCTCGTCCGCCTTGTCCAGGTCCTGCAAGACCGCTGCCAGCGTGTGGGAAGGGAGTCCGAGGTGGCAGACCTGCTCTCGTACAAGGGAGAGGTCGTTGCGCAGGTCGTCGACGAGGAAGACCTGGTTGCCCTGCCCGCTGGTCCAGACTTGATTGCCGGCGACGTTGTTGATCGTGTTTCCCGTTTGGCGCTTGATGTTGAAGGTCACTGGACTGTCCGATCAGGAGATCTTCAGTACCGCGGGGGAGGTGGGTAGAGCGCGAGGTTGCGCCGCCGAGACGCTGCGACGATATGGAGAACAATGCCGGCCAGGAAGAGCAGTCCACCAAGCGCCGCGACCAACCAACCACCAATCGCGACGCTCACAGTGACCGTCTCCCAGTGGGAGAGGCTGTCAGGGATGCTCGAGAAGTTCTTGTTCTCATGCAGCCAGAACCGCCAGAATTCGAGTACGCCGGCAGACATACCGACCACCATCATCAAGAAGCCGAGCACGATGAGGAAGCGGGCCCTCGTTCTGGTGGCGGCTACCGCCCGCGCAAAGCTTTCGCGAGCCTGCAAGGTTTGCTGGATGTACTGATCACGGCCGACATTACTGATCGATTCTCCACGCTGGCTCTCTACGTCAAATCTGGATTCGCGTTCCATTTCGGTGTCTCTTCAGCTCATGTGCCGGGGCACTTCTGGTGATAGTCGAGCGGCCCGGTCTTGGGCGACCAACGGATGCAGCCACCCTGGAAGTTGTTGTAGCGACCGCCAGGCGTGTTCGGATCGTTCGTCTCGTCGCTGACCGGGTAGCCGAGATAGCTCCGCTCCCAGCCGAGGGACGCCCACTTCTCCCTGATCGCACCGTTGACCTCGTGCGCGCCCAGGTCGGGTGTCCAGTAGATCGAGCAACCCTGGAAGTGGTTGAAGCGTCCGTGGCCGTCGGGGCATCCGGTTTCGTCGGTGAGCGGATACCCGAAACGGGCCGTCCAGCCGAGCGACTCGTACTTTCTGCGGATGTCGCCGTACACCAGATGCGCGCCACGGCCTGGTGAGAAGAACAGTGACCCGTTCGCCCAGTGCCGCACACGGCCGGATCCGAGGTCGGTCTCGTCGGACCGGGGAGCGCCGAAGTCGAACCCGTTGCGGCGCAGCGCTTCGTACTTGTCCTGGATACTCGTGACCGGCTCGGGTGACGGGTCAACGCCGATTTCCACCGTGTAGGCCAGCGTTGCGTCCTGGATTGTTCCGCTGTCGCCGGTAGCGAACGCAAAGGCGTACTTTCCCGCCGGCACGGTGCTGAACAGCATGATAAATCGGTGCTCGTATTGGAAGTCTCCGCGGGTGTAACGGACCTCACCGAGATCAGCGATGTCCGGGACCTTCGGCTCGCATCCGCCGAACGACGGCTTGATGTCGTCACCGGTCCACCCGTGGAAGAAGATCAACGCGTAGCTGGCCGGGCGCCGGTCGCCATTGTAGAGTCCGCCCCCGTGCGCGAAGCTCATTGCCTGCCGGCCCTGGGCCTTCACGTCTCCGCCGAGGCGGCCGAGCGCCGCGACCGCGTCATCGGCCAAAGACGTCTGGCTCGCGAAGATGTCGTAGATCGTCTTGCCGATGGTTTCGACGAAGTCGACGATGTCGAAGGAAGCATCGATGGTCGGACCGTTCAGAACCGTGAGCAGTTCGCCGCCGTCGCCGTATACCAAGACCTGTGCTTGACCCTTCATTGTTTGCACTCCTGTATCGAGGGTTCAGAAGTTTCGGACCGGCTACTCGAACACGCCTGCAGCCTGGGCAATGAAAAAGCCGATGACGACTGCGCCGCTCAACAAGATGCAGAGCCACCAGTACGCTGTGCTACGCCTCGCCAACTCGCGGTTCTTCTTCTGCAACCACGGGGGTGGTACTTGGGACATGGCAACCTCCTACGGCGATCCTCGCCAAGCACAGCTGGAGGCTGCATCGACCGAAATGCCCAATTACGTCCTCGGCGGTGCAGTGGGTAGAAGTACCCACCGCAGGTTCAGACGAGCCCGACGTTGAAGGCGTAGGCAGCCGCCCCGGTACGCGAGGAGACGTCCAGCTTCCCGAAGATGCTCGACATATGACGGGCAACGGTCTTCTCGCTGATGAACAACAGCTGTGCTATCTCCCGGTTGGTGTGTCCAGCCGCAACGAGACGGAGTACTTCCACCTCACGAGCTGACAAACCGGCCGGCGCCTGGGCGATGTCGGGACTGGAGGCAGCACGCTCCAGCTCTCGGATCATTTCGATCAAGTAGCCCATGCCGAGCCGCTCCGAGCGCTCCTTGCACAATGCGACCAGCCGTCGCCCTCTGGCGACATCGGTTCCACCGAGGATCAGCAGACGGCCTAGACCGAACTCGGTGTAGGCAAGCGCCGGTTCGGCTCCGAGCTCGGTGTTCTTGGCGAGGGCGTGCTCGTAGAAGCGAAGCGCCTCGTCGAACCTCGACAGCAGTTCAGCCAGCTCACCGAGGTAGCGACTCACGGATCCTGTGCACAGCGGCGCCAGACCGTACACGACGCAGCGATCGTGGAAGGTCGCCAGGCTGTCGAAGACGAGCTGAGCCCGCCTTTCGTCGCGGAGCGCGGTACAGAGTTGCGCTAGGACACTCATCGTTCCCAGGAAGTTGGAGTCACGGCGCACATCGGTGAAATCGGCTGAAGCCAGCTCGTCAAGAGCCCGGGTCGCAGCGTCGGTGTGTCCGAACACTGCGTTCATCAATGCCGAGCCGACGCGCCAGGCGAAGATCTGTGGATACAAGCCCGCGTGCAGGCGGATGATTTCGTCGCACTCCTCGAGTCGGCCTGTTTCCAGACAGAGGATCACCAACTGCGACGAGCACGCATTGCTCAGCATGGTCTGGTCGAGGCTGCCATCGCCGAGCTTCCATGCCTCGAGCCGCAATCTCTCGGACTCCGGGTAGTCACCCTGCATCAGGGCGCGCATACCTCGCCATAGGCTCGTCCAGAAACGCAGGCTCGGCTGTCGCGTCTCATCCGCGAGCCTGGCGTACTCGTCGAGATCGGCTGTGACGCGGTTCAGGTCGCCGAGCTCCAGGCCGTCGATGATCCGCCACATCAGAGCCTGCAGCCGCATCTCGGGGTGTCGCAGGTCGCTCGCCGCCGTGATCATCCTGGAGACGATCGACTCGCGCTCCTCGAGGTTGTCAGGGCTCCACGCTGCCATATAGCGACTTGCCAGCGCGACACACAGGACCGAAGGATCGGCGCTCTCTTCAGCGAGAGCGACAGCCTCGTCGGCCAGCTGCCGGCGACGGTTAGGGCTTCCCTCGGGGTTGTACGGGTCTGCCCAGTACATCTCGGATGACAGACGTGCTGAAAGCAGAGCACGGAGCTGGTCTTCGCCCGGCGGCAGTATCGACAAGGCCGATTCGAGCAGGCCTACCAGGACGGGGTTCACCACGCCATAGTCCTGTGTTTCGCCATATCCCAACGCTGCCTGGGCAAGTGCGACCGGGTGGCCCAGCCGGGACGCGAGATCGGCCGCTTCTTTGTGATGACGCCGGCCTTCCGCCGCGTTGCCGACACGCGTCTCCGCGGATCCCAGTCCGAGCAACGTCTGGAGCAGCTCATAGTCTTCCGCCGCCTGCTCCATCGCGAGTTGGTACAGCCGGACGGCTTCTTCGAATGCCAGCACCTCCATCGCGGACTTGGCTGCGTCAATCACGTGCCGCCACACCTGGCTAGGGTCTGCGACGGCGATACCACTCGACAAGAAGTGCCGTGCTACAACACCTGCCCCGCCGGCGCCGATCGGCCTGACTCTGTTCAGGTACTCCCCGATCCGCAAGTGCAGACGCGCTTTGCGGACCGGCTGAATCTGACCGTAGACCGCGTCCCGGATGAGAGCATGGGCGAAGCGCATCTGCCCGAGTCGAGCTCCTCCACTTGTCACCAGGCCGTCGGTGGCGAGCTGCTCAAGAAGATCCAACGCGCTGGAGTGTTCCATTTCGGCGACCGCTGCCAGGATGGACGGCTGGAACACCGACCCGACCACCGCGGCGATCTCGAGGATCGTGCGCTGCCCCTCGTCAAGGCCATCCAACCGATCGGCGACGGTGGCCTTGAGACTGGCGGGAACCCATTGGCCAAGCGTTTGTTCAGGATCGCCAGCGCCTGCAAGGCGTGCCGCTTCCTTGACGTACAGCGGGTTGCCCTGGGTCCGCTCGTGAATCAGTTCGATAGTCCCTGCCGGAGGTTCCCGGCCGAGTTCCCGCCGTACCAGCTCCCCGACGGCCGCCTTGTCCAGCCCGGACAACCGGAGTTCGACATTCGTCGACTCGCCGAGGAGATCTTCGATCGCTTGCCCGGTGCGTATGTCGTCCACGTGCAACCGGCTGGTCCCGACGATGAGCAATTGGGAGCGCTGCACGCGGCGAGCAACGAAGCGCAGCAGCTGGACCGTTGATGTGTCTCCGGCGGCAAGGTCTTCGAGAATCAGAACGCGTGGGCGCTCGTCGGCCAGCCGCAGCAAGTACCTGGTCAGCGTGTCGAAGAGCCGGAACCGGGCTTGATCGGCAGGAACCTCCCGCAACTGCCGATCGGCACTCCGCCCGCCGCCGATGTGTGGAACGAGTTGGCTCAGCACCAGCAGGTCCTCGTCTGCCATCGTGTCCGACAGGGCCGGGTGGTCGGCCAGACTGGCCCGCACCGCCTCTATTCAAGGCCAATAGGCAGGTGCACCGCCTTCCTCACATGACTGGCCCCAGAGCACCGAGGCATCGGCGACGCCCGCCCGATCCGCCAACTCGGAGACGAGCCGGCTCTTTCCGATGCCGGCCACGCCGCGGATGACGACAAGGCTCCCATGGCCTGCGATTGCCTGGTCCAGAGCATCCGATAGCCGGCCGAGTTCACGCTCGCGGCCGATCGGTGCACGCCAGGCCGACGGATTCTCGGCTCGAATGCCAGACAGCTCGCGCCCAAGTGGCCCAACGGTCATGGTGCTCACCCCACCCGATCCGGGTCGGCGAGACGATGGTTCAGGTGCTCCATGTTACGGCTGCGCGGTGGTGGTCCACTCAACCATCCGTGACTGGCGTGCAACGGCAGGCGACGATCAGCCTGACCGGCGCCGATCACCACAGCCCGTCCCATGTCCACAGCAGGCGCCCAACATCGCCTCGCGCACCCCCAAACGCCGCATCTCATTTTACGCTCACGTACTCGCCCTGCACATGCCGAAGAGCACGTTCACGAGGGCATTGGAGGCTTCGCCCTAGTTCAAACCGTTGCTTCCCACGGCCCGCCGACGGCGGTCACCCGCCACGCGCTGCATCGTCAACGCGACAGCCGACAGCGGAACGCCACTCTTCGATCCGAACTGGAACGACACCCGTCGGCGGAATCATCAGGTATCCCTACCGCAGCTCAGTGAGATGTAGGTGCAGTCACCCGAATGTGCTCGCGATGGTCAATCGCTCGGCCGTTAGCTGGCCGTATGGGGCGGGACTCACAACACTCCGTGTGCGTGTGCGTAGGCTGCGAGGATTGCAGTCCCGCCGGCGATGATCGAGTGCGCCGTTGGGTGCATCCGCGACATCGGGTGCCTAGGGTTCGCGTCGGCTGGCTTGCAGACCGTCGTCCGCACCGCCCAGGGCCGCCAGGTCCCCGCCCCCGAAATCCTCTGGCTTCGCAGCCGCGAGGTCATGATCCACGCCGTCGACCTCTGCACCGGCCTCCCCTTCGCCGACCTACCCGCCGACTTCCTCGAGACGCTGAGCACGGACATACGCACCAAACGCGGCGACACCCCAGAAGTGAACGGCGCGCTGCCGGAGATTGCGGGCTATCTGGCCGGCCGGCCCTACGCCGACGTCGTCACTATCCGAGGTGACCCAGCCCCACCCATTCCACCGTGGCTGTAGGCCGTTTGGCCGTGCAAGTTCGTACTTCACGGTGCGGTGGCGTGTTGCTCTAGATGTGTGCCCAGTGCCACTGCGATCGGTTGCGGTGTATCGAGGGCCTGCCCTCTGGCCGGGCGCGGACAACGATCCGCATCGACCGCGTCGACGACCTCGAATTCAGAGTCGTCAACGCGGTCACCGCCGAACTCCCGCGCGAGCTGATCATCGGCTCCAACCGCAACTCCCAACTCATCTAATCCACCTCCGCTTGGTGGTGTCGGCGCTGCTGATCTCTTGCGCATCCTGCTCCGTCGCTGTTCCGTGGGCGACTGACACACGCCGAGCATCAAGGAGTAGTGATGAACACTGAAACTGCTGGTCAGGGCTACATTTGCCTGAGTTGATGGCTCCGCTCGATCGGCTTTTCTGCAAGCCGGCGCGGCCTGCATCAGAGGTTGGCTGCACCCGCCTGGGCGGTGGGCTCAGTAGGCTCGGGTTATGGCAGGTGGCAAGGGGCAGAGCCAGTTGGCGAAGAACCTGGTCAAGTACGGGGTGCGGTACGGGCCGCTTGCGGTTGAGGCGTTCAAGCATGGGCGGGAGCCGGCTCAGCAGGCGATGCAGGCCGCGCTGGCCAAGCGGGCGGCGCGGAAGAAGGCGGTGGAGCATGTGCTGACCGTCCGCGAGGGATCGTTGCTCAAGGTGATCAAGGAGGGGCAGGCGATCTTCTTCGTGTTCTCCGGTGACGCCATCGTCACCACCTACCCGGCGGTGCCGCAGAGCACCTACCCGGAGCTGCTCCGGCACGCCGACCTCGACAAGCGTGAACCGGCCGTCGTGCTGGCCGCGCGCAAGCCGAAGATCGCGCCTCATCTGCCCAAGGTCCGCCGCCGGCGCTGAAGGTTGACGCGCGCGTAACATTCCGGACCCGGCGGGGCAACAGGCGGAACGCAGAGTGGAAGGACGTTTCCACGAGGGAGGGCGTCCGCATGCTCTGGAAGATCAGGACCGAACTCGCCGACCGGCCCGGCGCCCTGGCCGAACTCGCTGCACGGTGCGGTGCGGACGACATCAACATCCTCAGCCTGGAGGTCTTCACCGCCGAGTCCGGTGCCGTCGACGAACTGGTGGTCTCCACCGGGGTCGGCTGGACCGCGGACGACCTGGCGGCACTGGCCGCCGAAGCCGGCTGCGTCGGTACGACGGTCCGCCCGTGCCAGGCCGACGTACTCAGTGATGCGCCCACCCGCTACCTGCGTGCCGTACTGCGGTTGATCGACGACCCGCTGTCCGTCGACGAGGAGCTGGGCAACCTGCAGGGGTTCGAGGAGTACACGCCTGCCGAGTGGGCCCGGGCCGACGTGCTCGTGGAGATCGCCGGCCGGCTCGCCGAGCGGTTCGACGGGTCCGTGGTCGAGGGCCCGCGCCCGGGCAGCGGCGTACCCGAGTTGCGGACGGCGAGCGTCGAGGACGCCGAGGCCGTGGTCGCGATGCACGAGCGGTGCTCGTACGAGAGCCGCACCCGGCGGTACCACGTGCCGATGCCGAAGCTGACCACCCGGACCGCGCGGCACCTGTCGGCACCGGCCGGTGGTGTCTCGATCGTCGCGGCCGTCGGTGACGCCGTGATCGGGATGGCGACGGCCGCGCCGTGGGAGGAGCTCGGCACTACGACGATGGAGGTCGCCGTCCTCGTCGAGGACGGCTGGCAGGGACAGGGCCTCGGGCTACGCCTGCTCCGCCAGGTGGTGGTCGAAGCGCGGGAGCTCGGCGCCGACCGGGTGGTGTGCATGGTGCAGCCGGAGAACCACGCGATGCTGCGGACCCTCGAGCGGCTGCGGATGCGCTCGAGGGTGATCCGGGACGGTGACAGCCTGATGGTGACCGTCGCCCTGTCCGACCAGAGCCTGTCGCATGCGGTGGATGGGCCGCCAGTGCAATATCGTCAGGGGCGTGCCACCCCTTCCCACCGGTCGCAATCCACACGGTCTGCTGGTCAACCTGCCCGCGAGCACGCGCTCGCCGCTCTTTCAGCTCTTCAGCCGCTTCCTGGTGGCCTTGGGGCTGCTGACCGTGATGGTGCTCATCGTGGTGGTCGACCGTGACGGCTACAAGGACAGCTACGACGGTCACGTCGATCTGATCGACAGCATCTACTACGCCACTGTCACGCTCACCACGACCGGGTACGGCGACATCACTCCGGTGACGCCCGCCGCCCGGCTGGTGAACGCCTTCATCGTCACCCCGCTGCGGATCGCGTTCCTGGTGGTCTTGGTCGGTACGACACTGGAAGTACTGGCCAACGAGGGTCGCCGGATCATGCGGGACACACGATGGAGGAAGCGCATGAAGGACCACACCGTCGTCGTCGGGTACGGCACCAAGGGCCGCTCCGCCGTCCAGACGCTGATCAGCAACGGGGTCAAGCGCGACAGCATCGTGGTGATCGACCCGCGGGCGCAGGCGATCGGTGACGCGGGCAACGACCAGATGGCCGCCTTCCACGGCGACGCGACGAACCGGACCGTGCTGCGCCGGGCCGAGGTGATGACGGCCCGCGAGGTGATCGTGACGACGGACCGGGACGACTCGGCGGTGCTCGTCACGCTGGCGGTGCGGCAACTGAACCCGGACGCGCATGTCGTGGTCGCGGTCCGCGAGGAGGACAACGTCCCGCTGCTGCGGCAGAGCGGCGCCGACGCGGTCGTCACGTCGTCCGAGGCGGTCGGCCGGCTGCTCGGCCTGACCTCGGTCAGCCCGAACCTCGGCGAGGTGATGGAGGACCTGCTCACGTACGGCGAGGGCCTCGAGGTGGCCGAACGCCCGGTGCTGGGCCGCGAGGTCGGCAAGCCGCCGTCCGCGGTGCCCGACCGCGTCGTCTCCGTCGTCCGGGACGGCAAGGTGCACCGCTACTACGACTCCAACGTCTCGGTCCTGGCCGCCGGCGACAAACTCATCGTCGTCCGCCCGGCCAAGGAAACCCCCTGGGCCGAACGCCCCGGCGCCGACGACGGCGACGAGTAGCCCCTTCCGCCACCCCGTCGGCCCTGCTTAGAGTCGAACTGCCTGGGGCGCCGATCGGCAGGGGGCAGTCATGAGATGGAGCAGGGTCGCCGGCATCGCCGGCGTTGCGGTGATGGTGAGCGCGGGACTGACCGGGGCACAGAGTCAGGCGGCTCCGCCGAGTCACGACCGGGGCGACTCGTGTGTCTCGGAGGACGCCGTCATCCAGGCGCGGGGTGGCCGCGAACCTGATCTCGGGCAAGTGCCGCAGGACCTCCCGGCCGCCGCGAAGGGCAAGGCGAAGCCGGGGTTCAGGGCAACGGTTCCGGTCTACTTCCATGTGGTCACGGACGGTTCGACCGGGTCGCTGACGACGCAGCAGATCCAGGCGCAGATCGCCGTACTGAACACCACGTACGCGGGCGGCGAGGGTGGGGCCAGGACCGGGTTCCGCTTCACGCTGGCGGCGGTGACCCGGACCGACAACGCGACCTGGTTCTATGCCGGCGCGGGCGGCAAGCCCGAGCACAGCATGAAGCAGGCGCTGCACACCGGCGGACCCGGTGACCTGAACCTGTACTCGACGACGGCGGGGGAGGGCCTGCTCGGCTGGGCCTACCTGCCGGACATCGTGACCAAGCCCGGGCAGGCCTATCTCGACGGCGTCGTGATCGACTGGGAGTCGATGCTGGGCACGTCCACCAGGTACGCCGGCGCGTTCGACCAGGGCGAGACCGCGACGCACGAGGTCGGCCACTGGCTGAACCTCGAGCACACGTTCTTCGGCGGGTGCAGCGCGAAGGGCGACTTCGTCGACGACACCCCCGCGGAGAAGACGCCGACCAGCGGCTGTCCGGCCGGCAAGGACACGTGTACGGCGCCGGGTCTCGACCCGATCCACAACTACATGGATTACTCCTTCGACTCCTGCTACACCGAGTTCACTCCCGGCCAGGCCCAGCGGATGGCCGACGCCTGGCTGTTCTACCGGGCCGGCTAGCACCGTCCCGTCCTTATCGCTCCGGGCCGTGAGGTTGACCGCGCGGCCCGGGCGCCCTATTGTCTGGCCTGTAAACGATTACAAGAACGATTACAGGAGGCGGGCGTGAGTCGTCCGACGATCGCGGGGGTGGCTCGGGCAGCCGGGGTCTCGGTGGCGTCGGTGTCACGGGTGCTGAACGGGCTGCCGGCGACCGAGGAGATGGTCGAGCGGGTGCAGCGGGCGGTCGAGGAGCTCGGCTACGTGCCGGATTCGCGGGCGCGGTCGCTGAAGGTCGGGCGGACGTTCCAGCTGACGCTCGCGGTCGCCGATGTCGGTAACCCCGTCTACGTGACGATGATGCGGGCGGTCGAGGAGGTCGTGTCCGCGGCCGGCTACCGCCTGGTGGTGACGACGACCGGGCCGGACGTGGTGGACGAGGTCGCGCTGGTCCGGGGGATGGCGCGCGGGTACGCCGACGGCCTGGTGATCAGCCCGATCCGGGTCGACGACGACCTGATCAAGTCGATCCGCGAGTGCGAGGTCCCCGTGGTCGTCGCCGGTAACGTCCCCGCGAAGGCCGGCGTCGACACGATCCGTGCCAACTCGCCGAAGGGCATCCTGCTCGCGGCCGAGCACCTCACCGCCAGGGGACGCGACCGGATCGCCTTCGTCAACGGCCCCGCGGACACCGTGCCCGGCACGGCCCGGGCGAAGGGCTTCGCCGAGGCGATGAAGGAGTTCGGGCTGGAGTCGGCCGGGGAGATCGAGGCCGCAGACTTCACCTTCGCCGCCGGGCGGGAGGCGGGGAAGAAGCTGTTCAAGAAGAACCGTCCCAGCGCGGTGATCTGCGCGAACGACCTGCTCGCGGTCGGCGTCATGCACGAGCTCGCCGCCTACGGACTCGAGGTCCCGAAGGACGTCGCGGTGATCGGGATGGACGACAGCGAGCTGGCCGAGCAGAGCTTCCCGCCGTTGACGAGTGTGAACCTCGGCTCGGCCGAACGTGGCCGCCGGGCCGCCGAGTTGCTGCTGGCAAGGATCGAGGACTCCACCCGCACCCCCCGGCGGATCGTCGTCCAGCCGACGTTGAGTGTCCGGAAGTCCACCCCATGACCGCTACTGTGACGGCGCCGGCGCCCACCCCGGTGAAGAAGACCACCAGGCCGAAGCAGAACCGGGAAGCGATCTTCCTGTTCCTGCCCGCGCTGCTGCCGGTCCTGCTCCTCAGCGTCTACCCGCTGATCCGCGGGATCGCGCTCGGCTTCACCGACGCGCGCGCCGGGCTCAACGTCGAGACCAACTTCATCGGCTTCGAGAACTTCTCCAAGCTGCTGCACAACGGCCTGTTCTGGGACTCGTTCCGGATCGGCGTGATCTGGACCCTGTCGGTCACGATCCTGCAGTTCGTCGCGGCGCTCGGCCTCGCCCTGCTGCTGAACACGACCATCCGCTTCCGCGGCGTCGCCCGTACGCTCGCGCTGATCCCGTGGGCGATGCCGCCGGTGGTCGTCGCGATCATGTGGCGGCTGCTGCTGCACCCGACCAACGGCCCGGTCAACGAGATCCTGCAGAAGCTGCACCTCACCGACCACCCGATCAACTTCCTCGGCGACTTCAGTACGGCGCTGCCGGCCGTGATCGTGGTCGGGATCTGGGTCGGCATGCCGATGACCACGGTGACCCTGCTGGCCGGCCTGCAAGGTATCGACCGCTCGCTGTACGAGGCGGCCGCGGTCGACGGCGCGAGCGCGTGGAGCCAGTTCTGGAACATCACACTGCCGCAGCTGAGGACCGTGATCGTCGCGATCACCAGTCTGGACCTGATCTGGAACTTCAACTCGTTCGGCCTGGTCTACGTGCTGACCGCCGGTGGCCCGGGCGGCAAGACGATGCTGCCGATGCTGTTCGCCTACAACGAGGCGTTCCGGTACGGGAACTTCGGGATGGCCGCCGCGATGGGTGACGTGATGGTCGTGATCATCATCCTGTTCCTGTTCTTCTACCTGCGGAACCGGCTGAGGAGCGAAGCATGAGAACGCGACCGGCCGCCCGCTTCCTGCAGTACGTCGCCGTCGTCTGCTACCTGGTCTTCCTCGGCTTCCCCTTGCTCTGGCTGATCTCCAGCTCGCTGAAGTCGCCGCAGGAGTTCGCCGGCATCACGCCGTCGATCCTGCCCAAGAACGTCGACCTCTCGAACTACTCCGACGCGCTGAACGAGCAGGGCCTGGTCCGCGGGCTGATGAACAGCCTGCAGATCTCGATCGCCAGCACGATCCTGGTGCTGATCGTGGCGCTGCCGGTGTCCTACGCGCTGGCCCGGTTCCGCAGCCGGCTGCGGCCGGTCACGAACGGCTGGATCCTGGTCAGCCAGGTGTTCCCGGTGATCCTGATCGTGATCCCGCTGTTCATGATCCTGCGGCCGCTGCACCTGACCAACACGATCCCCGGCGTGGTGATCGTGTACATGGTCTGGTCGCTGCCGTTCGCGCTGTGGATGCTGCAGGGGTACGTCGCCGCCGTACCGCGCGAGCTCGAAGAGGCGGCGTCCGTGGACGGCGCGAGCCGGGTCCGCACGATCGTGTCGATCGTGATGCCGCTGCTGCGGCCGGGGCTGATCGCGACCGCGATGTTCACGTTCATCTCGGCCTGGAACGAGTTCTTCTTCGCTCTGGTCCTGCTCCAGGACCCGGAGCTCAAAACACTTCCGCTGGTGCTCGCCCGCTTCGTCGGGGCCGAGGGCCAGGTCCAGTTCGGTCCGCTCGCCGCCGCCTCGGTGCTGGCGACCGTACCCAGTCTCGTGTTCTTCGCCTTCCTGCAGCGCCGGTTGACCTCCGGCCTGCTGAGCGGCGCAGTCAAGGGTTAAGGAGAAGCAATGAAGAAGGTCATGACCGCGTTGCTCGCGGCGGGCGCACTGGTGGCGCTCGCGGCGTGCGGGAGCAACAGTGACAACAGTTCCGGTGACTCGGGGTCGTCGAACGAGAAGGTGACGCTGAAGTTCCAGAGCCTCGCGTTCCAGAAGACGACCGTCGCCGCGACCAAGAAGATCGTCGCGGACTGGAACGCCGCCAACCCGAACATCCAGGTCGAGTACGTCCAGGGCAGCTGGGACTCGGTGCACGACCAGCTGGTCACCCAGTTTCAGGGCGGGACCGCGCCGGACATCATCCACGACGAGTCCGCCGACATCACCGGCTTCGTCAACCAGGGTTACCTCGCGGACCTCTCGCCGTACCTGAGCCAGGAGACCAAGGACGCCGTCTCGCAGGGCGTCTGGGACACCGTGTCGAGCGACGGCAAGGTGTACGCCGCGCCGACCCTGCTGCAGTCGTACGTCGTGTTCGCGAACTCCGCGCTGCTCGAGCAGGCCGGGATCACGGCGACCGGTGACTCGCTCAGCTGGGACGATCTGGCCGCGAACGCGAAGAAGCTGACCGCGGGCGGCAAGTACGGCCTCGGCTGGGGCCTGAAGAGCCCGACCGCGACCGTGCTGAACCTGGGCATGAACTTCGACGCGAAGTTCTTCGACGGCTCCGGCCGCGACGCGACCGCGACCATCGGCGACCCCGAGCTCGAGGTGCCGAAGCGCATCCACGCGATGGCGTACGACGACAAGTCGATCGACCCGACCTCGCTGACCCAGAGCAGCTCCGACGTGCTGCCCGGGTTCTACGCCGGCAAGTACGCGATGGTTGTCGGCGGCAACTTCGCCGCGCAGCAGATCCTGGAGGAGGCGCCGAAGGGCTTCCAGTGGGAGGTGCTGCCGCCGCTGAAGGGCACCGGCACCCAGCAGGCGGCGAACCCGCAGACCCTGTCGGTGCCGGCCGAGGGCAAGCACATCAAGCAGGCCGCGCAGTTCATCGACTACTACATGAAGGCCGAGAACCTGGCCGCGGTCGGTCAGGGCGACTGGCTGATCCCGACCACGCAGGGGGCTCGCGACGCGATCCTGAAGGCGACCGGCGGCAAGAACGGCTGGGAGCAGACGCTGGCCAGCGGCAGCGACCTGACCAAGGCGCCGTTCCAGAGCGTGGAGAACTACCCGAAGTGGAAGGACCAGATCGCGACGCCGGCGCTGCAGGAGTACCTGGCGAACAAGACCGACCTCGCGGCCCTGGGCAAGAAGCTGAGCGACGGATGGGGTCAGGTCAACCAGTGACATCCCTGCTGGAGCAGAAAGCAACGGGTGCCCTCGTCGGCTCCGCGGTCGGTGACGCGATCGGTGGGGCCGTCGAGGGCTGGACCCCGGAGGCGATCCGGGAGCGGCACGGCGGCTGGGTGACCGGCATCGTCGGTCCGTGGTACGACGACTGGCGCACGGCCCGGCCGATCGCGCCGTACCACAAGGGCGACGGGCACATCACCGACGACACCCTGATGACGCACGCGCTGGTCGAGGTGTACGACGAGCGCCGGGCGCACCTGGACGCCTACGCGATCGCCGAGGTGCTGGTGCCGAAGATGGTGAACGGGCGCCGGTGGGTGCCCGAGCTGGAGACCGACGCGCTGCTGCTGCAGCGGGTGTTCCTGGCCGAGAAGTGGCTGGTCGCCCGGTTGCACTACGGGCACGTCGATCCGCGCGAGGCCGGCGTCGGCAACATCGTCAACTGCGGTGCGGCGATGTACGTGGCGCCGGTCGGGATCGCCAACGCGGGCGACCCCGAGGGGGCGTACGCGGAGGCGATCGACCTGGCCGGCGCGCATCAGTCGAGTTACGGGCGGGAGGCGGCCGGCGTGTTCGCGGCCGCCGTCGCCGCCGCGCTGGCGCCGGGGGCGACCGCCGCCTCGGCGGTCGGCGCGGCGCTGGGACTGGCCAAGGACGGCACTCGGAGGGCCGTCGAGGCGGTCGTCGCGGCGGCGGACGGGGTGACGGACTGGGAGCAGGCGATTCCCCTGCTCCGCACGGCGATCGAGCCCTACGACACGGTCGGCCCGGACTACCGCGACCAGTCGCTGGACGCCCGGCGGCCGAGCCGGACCAAGGCGATCGAGGAACTCCCGGTGGCCCTCGGCTTCGTGCTGGTCTCGGAGGGCGACGTACGCCGGGCAGTCCTGGGCGGCACCAACTACGGTCGCGACGCGGACTCGATCGCGTCGATGGCCGGCGCGATCACGGGTGCGCTCAGCGGGCTGAGCGGCGTACCGGCGGAGTGGGCGACCGATGTCGCCGAGGCGAGCAAGACCGATCTCGAGCGGCCGGGTCGCATGATGGCCTCGGTGGCTCTGGACATCCGGGCGGCCGACGCGAAGCGCTGGGCGACCCGCACGGCCGCGGTGGATGCCCTGATCTGATGTCGGTACCAGATGTGCGTTTCGCCTGGCGCGACAAGGGAAGGAACAAGCCCGATGAGAATGACCTGGGTGCAGCCGGAGGACCTGCTGCCGCACCAGCTGGTCCAGTCACGGTCCGAGGGGGTCGACGTCACCGACGTCCAGGCGCGCTGGCTCACCGCCGGCGGTACGACGGACGCCCCGGCGTCGGGCGCCACCGACCAGCCGGCGTCACCCGAGCTGCGGGCACTCGCCCACGAGCTGCTCGACGAGCTCGACGCGCGGACCGCCCCCTGGCGTGAGCCGGAGATCCCAGCCCTGCCGCTGCTCGGCCGGCCGGCGGACCTGGAGCAGCGGACGCTGAACGCATGGCTCGGGCGCGCGGCCGGGAACCTGCTCGGCAAGCCGGTGGAGAAGATCCCGCGCGAGGGCATCCGGGAGATCCTGGAGACGTCCGGCCAGTGGCCGCTGACGCAGTACATCACCGCCATCGGTGTCCCCAGCGAGGTACAAGAGCGGTGGCCGTGGAACAAGCGGTCGAAGCCGACCAGCCTGCGCGAGGTCATCGACGGCATGCCGGAGGACGACGACCTCAACTTCGCCATCCTGGCGCTGCAGCTGCTGGAGCGGCACGGGTCGGAGCTGACCACCGAGGACGTGGCGCTGGCCTGGCTGAACGACCTGCCGGCCGGTCGCGTGTTCACCGCCGAACGTGTTGCCTACCGCAACCTTCTCGACGGCGTCGAGCCGGCCCGGGCGGCCTTGGTCGGCAACCCGTTCCGGGAGTGGATCGGCGCGCAGATCCGCACCGACGCGTACGGCTGGGCGCACCCCGGCGACCGCACCGCCGCCGCGCGGCTCGCGCTGATCGACGCCCGGCTGAGCCATACCGGCGCCGGCGTCGACGGTGCGCTGTGGGTGGCCGCGATGTCGGCCGCCGCGCTGGTGCTGGACTCGCCGAGCGAGGTGGTTCGCGCCGGACTGGACGTGATATCCGCCGACGGCGCGATCGCGCGTGCCGTCCGGTTCGGGCTGGCGCTGCAGGACCTCGAGCTGGACGACGCGCTCGACGCTGTGCACGCGGAGTACGGCGACCTGCACTGGGTGCACGCCGTGAACAACAGCGCACTCACGGCGTACGCGCTGACCGCTCCGGACTTCGCCACCGCGGTCGGTCGTGCGGTGATGGGAGGCTGGGACACGGACTCGGTCGGCGCCACCGTCGGTGCGGTGTTTGGCGCAGTGCACGGGGTTCCGGCAGAGTGGTCTGCACCACTAGACAACCGGATGGCCACGAGCCTGCCCGGGATGGACCAGATCGCGATCACCGAGCTGGCGCGGAGGACTGTGGAGGTGGCCCGGCGTGAAGCCTGAAGTCGTCGTCGTGGGCAGCGCGAACGTGGACCTGGTCCTCCCGGTCCAGCGGATTCCGCGCCCCGGCGAGACCGTCCTCGCGGGAGTCATGACCCGTGGACCGGGCGGCAAGGGCGCCAACCAGGCGGTCGCGTCCGCGCGGGCCGGTGCACGGACGGCGATGGTGGCCGCGCTCGGTGCCGACGACGGAGGCGCGCTGCTCCGTGACGCCCTCGGCAGCTCCGGAGTCGACCTCACGCTCGTCACGTCGAGCGACGCCCCGACCGGTACGGCGATCATCACGGTCGAGGAGAGCGGCGAGAACTCGATCGTGGTGGCCCCCGGCGCGAACGGCGAGCTGTCGTTGTCGGACCAGGCGATCGCGGCCGTCGGTGCGGCGAAAGTCGTTCTTTCCCAATTGGAGATCCCGTTCGCGACCGTCCAGCGGGCGGCCGCGGCGAGCGCGTACTTCATCCTCAACGCGGCCCCGGCCGCCGAGCTGCCGGACGAACTACTGGCCGAGGTCGACCTGCTCGTGGTGAACGAGACCGAGGCCGAGGCGATCGCCGGCTCGGACCGGTCGGCGCTGCTGAAGAAGGTGCCGGCCGCGGTCGTCACCCTCGGTGGCGCCGGCGCGGTGATCCTGACCCGCGGTGACGACGAGATCGCGGTGCCCGGCGTACCGGTCGAGGTGGTCGACACCACCGCCGCGGGGGACACGTTCTGTGGCGTGCTCGCGGCGACATTGGCTGCCGCGTCAGCGATCACGGCCAGCGACCTGACGAATGCGGTCCGACGCGCTAACGTTGCTGCTTCATTGAGTGTTCAGGCCGCGGGGGCCATTTCCTCCGTGCCTCACGGGGATGCGATCGACGCGCGTTATGCGGAGGTGTACCTGTGAATCCGCTCGAACCGCGGCCCATCGACCTGCCCGCCCGGGTGGAGCTGGGGCTCCGGGCCGACCTGTCGTTCCTCGACGACGCCAAGATCCTCGGCGCCCCGGAGGACCCGGCCGACCTGCCGCGCTGGCGAGCCAAGGTCGCCGAGTGGCGGTTCGGGGCCTTCGAACGGACCCCGTACGACGGCTCGCACTACGACGAGCCCGGTCGCGAGTGGACCCAGACGGCGTACTCGGTGGCGCTCGTGTGGCTCTGGGACGACCAGCTGTACGACGTGGAGACCGGAAGGTTCACCCCGGAGAAGTTCGTCCAGCACGGGATCGACGACTTCGGCGGGTACGACGCGATCGTGCTCTGGCACGCCTACCCGGTGATCGGGATCGACTCGCGCAACCAGTTCGACTTCTACCGCGACGTGCCACGGCTGCGGGCGCTGGTCGACGACCTGCACCGGCTCGGCCTGAAGGTGTTCTTCGACTACAACCCGTGGGACGTCGGCACCCGCCGGGCCGCGCGCTCCGACGCGGACGAATTCGCCGCGCTGGTGACCGACTACGACGTCGACGGCGTGTTCCTGGACACGTTGAAGGAAGGCGATCCGGCGTTCACCCGCGCGCTGCGCGCGGCGAACCCGGCGATCGCGTTCGAGGGTGAGTCCCGGTTGCCGATGGCAAGGATCGGGGACCACGCGCTGTCCTGGGCGCAGTGGTTCGCCGACACCCACGCACCGGGTGTGCTGCGCGCGCACCTGTTCGAGCGCCGGCACATGATGCATCACACCCGCCGGTGGAACCGCGATCACAGCGACGAGCTGCAGTCGGCCTGGGTGAACGGTGTCGGCATGCTGGTCTGGGAGTCGGTGTTCTCGGCCTGGGTCGGCTGGAACGCCCGCGACCGTTCGACGCTGCGCCGGATGGTCGCCGCCCAGCGCGCGTTCGCGCCGGTGCTGATCAACGGCGACTGGATCCAGCTGACCCCGGAGATCCCGGACAAGGCGCGCGACCACGGCGTCTACGGCTCGCGCTTCGACCTGGCCGACATCACCCTCTGGACGCTGATCAACCGCGACGAGGAGGACTTCGACGGCATTGTGCTGCGCTCGGAGGATCAGGTCGGCGACTGGTACGACGTGACCTCCGGCGTGCCGATCACCGCGGACGACGACGGCGTCCACCTGTTCGTGCCGGGGCGCGGTGTCGCCGGGGTCATCCGGGTCGGCGCGACCGCCGGTTCGTCGTGCCGGGCGACCGCACGCCGGCTCGGCACGATGCCGCGGCCGCACGTCAAGGACTCCGCGTTCCCGATGGCGCCGGCCGAGCTGGTCCCGGTCCCCGCTGTCTCGGGTGAGGCGTCGATCGGCCCGGTCGTCGTCGTACCGGCGGGGGAGCGGACGCTGACCGTCCGGCACCGGCGGCGCGAGACCGGGTTGTACGACCAGGCGCCGTACGTGGAGGAGTGGAAGCCGCTGCCGCCCAGGCTGCACGACATGCAGACGGTCAAGCGGGAGGTGTCGCTGCCGGGGATCTCGGTCGCGACCAGCGAGGTGACCAACGCGCAGTACGCCGAGTTCCTGGCCGCGACCGGCTATCGGCCGCTCGTCGCGAACCGGTTCCTCGCGCACTGGGTCGAGGGCGCACCGGCCGCCGGGACCGAGGACCACCCGGTGACGTACGTCGACCTCCCGGACGCGCGCGCGTACGCGATCTGGCGGGGTGGGCGGTTGCCGACCGAGGACGAGTGGCAGGTCGCCGCCGCTTCCGAGGACTTCCGGCGCGCTGAACCGTTCGTGTGGAACCTGACCGAGAGCGAGCACCGGGACGGGCGCAGCCGGTTCTGCATCCTCAAGGGCGGTTCGCACTATGTTGCCGAGGGCTCCGACTGGTACGCCGACGGCGGGCCGCAGGAGCCGGACGTGAGCTTCAAGCTGGTGCTGACCGGTGGTGGCCTCGACCGTTCCGAGACCATCGGCTTCAGGTGTGCGGGATGAGACCTGCTCCCCTGGAAGGGGTGAAGGTGCTCGAGGCGGCGACGCTGTTCGCGGGACCGCTGGCGGCGACGTTCCTGGGTGACTTCGGGGCCGACGTCACGAAGATCGAGCATCCGTCCCGGCCCGATGCCGCGCGGACGCACGGTGCGTCCAAGGACGGTGTCGGGCTGTGGTTCAAGACGCTCGGCCGGAACAAGCGGCTGGCCACGCTCGACCTGTCCCGCGGTCGCGACGTCTTCCTCGACCTGGTCCGTTCTCACGATGTCCTCGTCGAGAACTTCCGGCCGGGCACGCTGGAGCGCTGGGGCCTGGGTCCCGAGGTTCTACTGGAGGCCAATCCGCGCTTGGTGATCGCCCGTGTGACGGCGTTCGGCCAGGTCGGGCCGTGGTCCGGCCGGCCCGGGTTCGGGTCGCTCGCGGAGGCGATGAGCGGGTTCGCGGCGGTCACCGGTGAGCCGGACGGGCCGCCGACGCTGCCGCCGTTCGGGCTCGCGGACGGGATCACCGCGCTGGCGACGGCGTACGCCGTGCTGGTCGCGCTGCGCGAACGCGATCGGTCCGGGGCCGGTCAGGTGATCGACCTGGCGATCATCGAGCCGATCCTGATGATGCTCGGTGGCGGGATCACGGCGTACCAGCAGACTGGGTACGTCCAGCCGCGACTGGGGAACCGCTCGTCGAACAACGCTCCGCGCAACGTCTACCGGACCGCCGACGGCCGGTGGGTCGCGGTGTCGACCAGCTCGCAGAGCATCGCCGAGCGGGTCGTCACACTCGTCGGCCGGGCGGATCTGGTCGCGCAGCCGTGGTTCGCGACGGGGCGGGAGCGAGCGCAGCACGCCGACGAGCTGGACGAGGCGGTCGGGTCCTGGATCGGGGAGCGCTCCCTGGACGAGGTGATGGCCGAGTTCGAGAAGGCCGAGGCCGCGGTCGGCCCGGTCCACGACATCCGCGGGATCATGGCCGATCCGCAGTACGCCGCGCTCGGCACGATCGTGGCCGTGGACGACGAGGAGCTCGGTGGCCCGGTGCAGATGCAGAATGTGCTGTTCCGGCTGTCCGAGTCGCCGGGGTCGATCCGGTGGGCGGGCCGGCCGCACGGTGCGAACACCGACGAGGTGCTCGCGGAGATCGGAGTCACGCCCGAGCAGCTCGCAGCGTTGCGGGCCGCGGGCGTGGTGTGAACTGTCGTTCGAGGGGGCGTTGGGTGCTGACGGCACTGTATGTTCCGGCCAACCGGCCGGACCGGTTCGCGAAGGCGGTGGCCGCGCGCCCCGATGTGGTGGTGTTCGACCTGGAGGACGCCGTGCCGGTCGACGACAAGGCGGACGCCCGCGGCTGGGCGGTCGCCTGGATCGCCGCGAACGCGCACGGGCCGGTAGAGGTCCGGGTGAACGGGCTCGGCACGCCGTGGATCGAGGACGATCTGGCCGCGGTGTCCGCCGTACCGGCGGTGCGGATCCGGTTGCCGAAGGTGGAGAGCGCGGCCGATGTGCAGACGGTTCTCGAACAGGTGCCGTCGGCAAGGATCACCGCGCTGATCGAGTCGCCGCTCGGGCTGGAGCGGGCGTTCGAGATCGCCGCGGCGGATCCACGCGTGGTCGCGATCGCGCTGGGTGAGTCGGATCTGTCCAGCGCTTTGGGCGTGGACGGGTCCGCCGGGTTGGCGTGGGCTCGTGGGCGGCTGGTGTCGGCGTCGCGGGCGGCCGGGCTGGGTGCTCCGATGATGTCGGTGTTCCCGCACGTGAACGATGTCGACGGGTTGCGGCGTACGTCGCTGGAGGGGCGTGAGCTCGGCTTCGTCGGGCGTACGGCGATCCATCCGCGGCAGCTGGCCACGATCGTCGAGTGCTTCACGCCGAGCGCCGTGCAGGTGGCCGAAGCCGAAGCGTTGCTGGCTGCCGTCGAGAAGGCCGGCGTGTCCGCGGGCGGTGTGATCGTGCTCCCGGACGGCCGGATGGTCGATCCCGCGATGGTGGGGCGCGCCCGCGAGGTCAGCAGCCTGATGCGGGAGATCGAGTTAAGGTCGTAGGCATGTTGCCGCGCAAGGTTGACGCCGTGGTGATCGGCTCGGGGCCGAACGGCCTCGTCAGCGCGATCGCCCTCGCCGACGCGGGCTGGGATGTGCTGGTGCTCGAGGCGGCCGACACCTTCGGCGGTGCGGTCCGGTCCGTGACCGACGACGGCTGGATCAGTGATCGTTTCAGTTCGAACTACCCGCTCGGGGTGGCGTCCCCGGTGATCCGGGCGCTGGAGCTGGAGAAGTTCGGCCTGAAGTGGGCGAACGCGCCGCTGCCGCTCGTGCACCTGCTGGACGACGAGGGTGCCGCGGCCGCGATCCATCCCGATCCCGAAGACACCGCCAAGTCGCTCGGTGCCGAGCATCCCGGCGACGGTGACGCCTGGCTGCGGCTCTACCAGCAGTACGTGACGATCCGTGAGCCGCTGCTCACGTCGCTGCTCACCACCTGGCCGCCGGTCGCGCCGGGGATCAAGCTGGCGCGCAAGCTCGGTTCGGCGGGGGAGTTGCTGCGGTTCGCGCGCTTCATGGCGCTGCCGATGCACCGGATGGGCCGGGAACTGTTCGAGGGCCGGCACGGTCCGGCGGTGATCGCCGGCAACGCGCTGCACGCCGACGCGCCGCTGTCGGGCAGCGTCAGCGGAACGATGGGCTGGCTGCTGGCGATGCTCGCGCAGGACGTCGGCTTCCCGGTCGCCGCCGGCGGTTCCGCGGCCTTCTCCGGTGCCCTGGTCAGCCGGGCCGAACGCGCGGGCGCCCTGTTGTTCCCCGGTACGCCGGTGGCCGGGATCGACGTGTCCGCCGGCCGGGTGACCGGCGTACGCACGGCGTCGGGGGAGACCGTCGCGGTTACGCGGGCCGTCGTCGCGGACACCTCCGCGCCGGTGCTGTACGGCGAGTTGTTGCCTGACGCAATCATCCCGGCCGGGCTGCGGCGGGATCTGGACGAGCACTACGAGTGGGACTACCCGACGGTCAAGCTGAACTTCCGGCTGAGCGGGCCGATCCCGTGGAAGGCTCCCGAAGCCCGGTCCGCCGGGGTCGTGCACCTGGGCGGGACGGCCGACGAACTGCTGCACCTCTCGGCGGATCTGGACACCGGCCGGTTGCCCGCGCAGCCGTTCCTGCTGATCGGGCAGACCACGAAGTCCGACCCGACCCGCTCACCCGAGGGCACCGAGGCGGTGTGGGCCTACGCGCATCTCCCGCGCGGGATCGCCGACGACGAGTCCGCCGAGAAGCTGGCCGGCCGGATGGACCGCGCGATCGAGCGATTCGCCCCCGGCTTCACCGACCTGATCATCTCCCGCGATCTGCAACGCCCGTCGGCCCTGGAGTCGGCCAACGCCGCGCTCGGACTCGGGGCGCTCGGTGGCGGCACCATGCAGCTCCAGCAGCAGCTGATCTTCCGTCCGACCATCGGCCTCGGCAGCGCGCGGACCTTCGTCACCGGTCTCTACCTCGGGAGTTCGGCGATTCACCCCGGTGGCGGTGTCCACGGCGCCTGCGGTCATCTGGCCGCGCGCACTGCGCTTCGCGACGCGTCCGTCATCGGTCCGTTGACCCGCACTCTCCCGACCGCGGCCCTCCGGCACCTGCAGCGTTGAAACTCGACGAAGCCACTTGTCGAGCCCGGGTCGCGGCGGCGCGGGTCGCACGGCTGGCGACGGTCGGGGCCGACTTGCGGCCTCACGTCGTACCGGTGACGTATGCGGTGCATGGGGACGAGTTGTTCATCGGAGTGGATCAGAAGCCGAAGACGACGACGGACTTGAAGCGGTTGCGGAACATCGCGGCGAATCCGCGGGTGGCGGTGCTCGTCGACGAGTACGACGAGGACTGGACACATCTGTGGTGGGTCCGGGTCGACGGGGTGGCGCGGGTGCTGACGGAAGCGCCGGCGGTGGTGGAGTTGCTGGTGGCGAAGTATCCGCAGTACGAGGCTGACCCGCCGGCTGGGCCGGTGATCGTTCTTCGCGCGGACAGATGGTCGGGCTGGTCGTATGCGTGAGGGGGTCCGCGGGTGAGTGAGGTGGAGGGGCTGCTGCGGGAGCTCGCGCCGCAGGTGCTGGGTTTCCTCGCGCGTCGGCACGGGCAGTTCGATCTGTGTGAGGACGCCGTACAGGAGGCGCTGCTGGCGGCGGCGACGCAGTGGCCGGTCGATGGCGTACCGGGGAACCCGCGGGGCTGGCTGATCACGGTCGCGACCCGGCGGCTGACGGATCAGTTCCGCAGTGAGAGTGCGCGGCGGCGCCGGGAGGACTCGGTGGCCGCGATGGCCGGGCCGGAGGAGTTGGTTGCCCCGGGCGCCGATGTCGACGGGCCGCCGGAGTCCGACGACACGTTGACGCTGCTCTTCCTGTGCTGTCATCCGGCCGTCACGCCGGCGTCGCAGGTCGCGTTGACGCTGCGCGCGGTCGGCGGTCTGACGACGGCCGAGATCGCCCGCGCGTTCATGGTGCCCGAGGCAACGATGGCGCCGCGGATCAGCCGGGCGAAGAAGAGCATCAAGGCGGCCGGCAGCCGGTTCGTGATGCCGCCGGAGAACGAGCGGGCCGACCGGCTGCGCGTCGTACTGCAGGTGCTCTATCTGATCTTCAACGAGGGCTACACCGCGAGCTCGGGGGAGGAGCTGCAGCGGGTCGAGCTGACCGCCGAGGCGATCCGGCTCGGCCGGATGCTGCGTTCGGCGTTGCCGGACGACGGTGAGGTGGCGGGGCTGCTGGCGTTGATGCTGTTGACGGACTCCCGGCGTGCGGCGCGGACCACCGCGGACGGCGGCCTGGTCCCGATCGACGAGCAGGACCGCACGCTGTGGGACCGCGCGCAGATCGCCGAGGGCGCCGAGCTGATCCTCAGCACGCTCGCCCGCGGTGCCGTCGGTCCGTATCAGATCCAGGCGGCGATCGCGGCGATCCATGCCGAGGCGCCGAGCGCCGACGCGACCGACTGGCCGCAGATCCTGTCGCTGTACCTGCTGCTGGAGAAGCTCGCGCCGAACCCGATGGTCACGCTCAACCGCGCGATCGCGCTCGCCCAGGTCGAGGGTCCGGCGGCCGGCCTCGAACTCCTCGCCACGCTGGACGACGACAAGAACATCACCGAGACCCACCGCCTGGACGCCGTACGGGCGCACTTGTACGAGCGGGCGGGGGATCTGGCTCAGGCCCACGAGCTCTACCTTGCCGCGGCCCGCCGTACGACGAGCCTGCCCGAGCAGCGCTACCTGACCGCGAAGGCCGACGCGATCTCCGGTCAGGGGACCAGTCGGTAGAAGCGCCAGAGCTCTGTGCGGAAAGGCAGAACCTCGACGTCCCGGAAGCCGGCTCCGGTTGCGTAGCGGCTCAGGGTCTCCGGGCGCATCACCGCTCCGGTGGCCGCCGACTCCGGGTCGCCCATCGCATCCGGCAAGCAGGACATCAGGCTCCAGCCGTAGTGGTACCGCTCGAGCTCCGACGCGGGCGCGGTGAACTCGTCCTCGACCAACTCGTCCGCGATCAGCACCGTTCCACCGGGCGCCAGCATCTCCCGCGCACTCCGCAACGCCTCAACCGGCCGAGGCATGTCATGCAACGCCTCGAGAATCGTCACCAGGTCGAATGTTCCGGCCTGAGCGGGGTCCGCCGCGTCTGCGACCGAGAAGGTGACGCGATCGGCCAGGCCTGTCTCCTCGGCGTGCCGGGTGGCCGCGGCGATCGCGTCCTCGTCGAGGTCGAACCCGTGCACGCTGATCCGCGGGTACGCCTGCGCCATCGCGATCGACGACCACCCGGTGCCGCACGCGAAGTCGGCCACCCGGGCCGGCGGTTCGTCCCGAAGCCGGCGATCGATCTCCGGGATCGCCGGCAACCACTCCTTCCCCAATCGATTCAGATAGATCGACCGATTGAACTCCGCCCGCCCCTCCGGCTCCCACGCCTGATGCGGCGGCGCACCACCACTCCGGAACGCCTCGACAAGATGCGGAAGCTGCCGCGCCGCCCGGGCAAGCTCCACCCCTTTGTACGCCTGATAGTCGACGTGATCCGGATCGGCCAGCACCGCGATGTGCTCAGCCGGAAGCTCATACCGCCGCACGCCCGGCGCCGCCGCGACATCATCCACAGCGATCAGCCCGCTAGCAGCGTGATGCTCGAGCCACTCGCGAACGTACCGCTCGGCAGTCCCGGTCCGTTCGGCCAGCTCACCCGACGTGGAGGCGCCGTGCTCCGCCAGCGACCGATACAACCCCAGCCGCTCACCGAGGTAGACGGCGTACAACTCGAGCGCCCCACCCGCATCCCGGAACAGCCGATCGACAAGCTCACTGGTCCGGTTCTCCGTCGCACCCATGCACGGATCGTACGGCGGTCACGCGGGTGGGACGGTGATGCGGCGGCCCGTCTCGTGGGATTGGATGGCGGCGTGGGCCAGTTGGAGGGCTCGGCGGCCGGCTTCGGCGTGCACGGGCGGCTCGGCTCCGACGCGGAGGGCGGCGAGGATGGCGTCGACGTGGCGGTCGAAGGTGCCGGCGAAGTAGCGCGCCTCGTCGTCGAAGTAGCCGGAGTGCCAGCGGTGTTCGACATCGTCGCCGACGCGGGAGAACGTCAGCGCGCGAACGGTGTCGTGGATGACCAGGCGACCCTCGGTCCCGTTGATCTCCACGCGTTGTGAGTCGGGGTAGGCGTACGACGAGTCGTAGCTGCCGAGCATCGTGCCGACGGCCCGGTTCTCGAAGTCCAGCGCCAGCGCGAGCGTGCTGAAGTCGCCGTACGTCTTGTCCGTCATATGCGCGGAGAGGTTGGCGATCGGGCCGACGAGGTGCTCGAGCATGTCGAAGCCGTGGCACTGGGTCTCGATCAGGTTCGCGTGCGGCGAGGTGCCGTGGTTGGCCTCGCCGCCGAACCGCCAGGTCGCGAAGACCGGCTCACCGATCTCGCCGGCGTCGATCAGGGCCTTGGCGCGCTGGACGGGTTCGGCGTACCGGTGGTTGAAGTTGATCGCGAAGAACCGCTCACCGGCCGCGGCGAGCAGCGTGTCCGCCTCGGTCAGATCGAACACCAGCGGCTTCTCGACCAGCAGCGGTACGCCGGTCCGCACCAAGCGCAACGTGACGTCGAAGTGGTCCTCGTTCGGCAGGCAGACCGTGATCAGGTCCGGCTGCTCGCGCTCCAGCATGAGATCGAGATCGGTGTACGGCGTCGCG
The DNA here is from genome assembly GCF_055586945.1 of Kribbella sp. NPDC048837. Lineage (NCBI taxonomy): Bacteria > Bacillati > Actinomycetota > Actinomycetes > Propionibacteriales > Kribbellaceae > Kribbella > Kribbella sp. NPDC048837. The sequence continues at coordinate 1,544,605 of NZ_JBVJHF010000001.1, read as the reverse complement.
CCGTACCGCTCGGCCCTCTTCTGCGTCTTCTCCGGTGTGCGGCCCACGACCGCGCAGAGCTCGGTGTCCTCACGACGGGAGAAGATGCGGGCGTGCTGCTCGCCCCAGCCGCCGGCTCCGACCACGGCGACCCGGAGTCGTTCGGTCATGAGGCGAGCTCCTGGGTGACGACGACCTTGCCGGTTTCGCCGGCGAGGAAGAGCTTGAACGCCTCGCGGATGTCGGCGACGGGGAAGCGGTGGCTGACCACCCGGCCGATCAGCTCCTGGTTGGCCCGGAGGAGTGCGAGGTTGGCGGCCATTTCGTCGTACCGGAAGTACTCGCTGCCGAGGATGGCGTGCTCGGGCGCGATCAGGTCGCTGGACACGTCGATCGTGACGGTCTCGCCGTGGCCGACGCAGATCAGCGTGCCGCGCTTGCCGAGGATGTCCAGGGCGGCCCGGCGGGCGACCTCCTTGCCGGAGGAGTCGAAGGCGATGTCCGGATTCCCGACGGCTTTCAGGTCGTCGGCGAGGACCGGGATCGCGCCGAAGCTCTCGGCGAAGTCGAGCCGCCACCGCGAGATGTCGGAGACGAACACCGGGACGTCGGCGCCGTACTTCAGTCTGCTCATCACCGCCAGGCCGAGCCCGATCGGACCGGCGCCGGCGATGTAGATGCTCTCGACGTCCTGCCGAACCAGCGCGGCCCGGCCGTGCGCGTGACTGCTGGTCCCCATCACGTCGAGCAACATGGTCGCGTTGCCGATCTCGATGTCGTCGGTGACCGGGAAGAAGTTCGTCTCGTGCACCAGTTCGTACGGTCCGTACCCGCCGTCATGGGTGAATCCCATGTCCGCCCGCTTGGCCAGGCACTGATTGGTGGCCCCGAGCCGGCAGCTCCGGCACTCACCACAGAAGTCCATCAGGAACACAGCTCCACGGCTGCCAACTGGGACGCTGGTCCCTTCGCCGGCCGCGATCACGGTGCCCGCGGCCTCGTGCCCGGGTACGACGCTGGACCCACCGAAGTACTGATCCCGGTCCGTTCCGCAGAGGGCGTTCGCTTGGACACCGAGCAGGAGCTGACCGGGACCGGGGTCGGGGTAGGAGTGGTCGGCGAACTCGATCCGGCCATCTCCACTGAACACGGGGGCGGGGGCTGTACGCGTCATGGTCGCGCAATTTACTACGTAGCAAACACCGAGAACAAGAGGTTGTGGAGCGTCGGTCCGACGAGTCAGCGGGTGGTGCTCTCGCGGAGGCGCAGCTCGTAGCCGGCCATCCGGTGCTGTGGGACGCGGGGCTCCTCGGCGCCGAACTGTTCCTCGAGCAGGTCCAGCGCCATGCCGGCGATGTCGTCGAGCAGCGGTGCCACCGTGCTGAGCGACGGCGTCGACAGGCTCGACTCGCCGATGTCATCGAACCCGATGACCGAGACCTGCCCCGGCACGTCGATCCCAGCCCGAACCAGCGCACGGATAGCCCCGAGCGCAGCCGAGTCGTTCATCGCAAAGATGCCATCGGGCAGCGGTCTGTGGTTCCGGAGCAGTTCGGAGACTGTCTCGGCGGCCTCCGCGGTCGTCCAGCCACAGTCGATCAGCAGGCTCGGATCGACCTCGAGTCCGTGCTTCTTCAGCGCGGCCTGGTATCCCTGGCGGCGGAGCTGGAAGGATCGCCTGGGCCCGTTGTTCGCCCCGAGCAGCAGGATCCGGCGCCGCCCGGTGTCGAGCAGATGGGCGACCGCCGCCTGCGCCGCCTCCCGGTTCTTGATCCCGACATGGTCGATCTCGCTGCCGGGCTCGCGGTCCCCGACGAGCACCACCGGATGCTTCCGGTCCCGCGCCTGCTCCTCGTCCGCCCGGCCCAGCGCGACCGCGCTCATGATCAGGCCGTCAGTGAGGATCTCGCCGCCACCGCGGAGTAGCTCGACCTCGGCCTCGTGGTGGCCGCCGGTCGTCTCGACGAGGATCGTCGTACCGCGTTGCCGGGCGGCCGCGATGACGGCCTCGGCGAGGTCGGCGAAGTAGCGCTCCCTGAACGTCGGAACAGCCAGCGTCACGGTGCCGGTGCGGCCCGTGCGGAGCCGGCGGGCGGCGGTGTTCGGGCGGTACCCGAGCGCGTCGAGGCTCGCCTGGACCCGGGCGCGGGTGGCGGGGGAGACGTGGACGTAGTTGTTGACCACGTTGGAGACCGTTCTCTGCGAGACCCCCGCGTGGCGAGCCACGTCGGACATGCTCACCGCCACAGCCTGCTCCAGTCGCTCGAACGAGCCGCCAGATTACCAGCGCGGATCCGGGGCCGAGCGTGACTTGAATTGTAACTTCGGTTTACAGTGGCTGCCATGAGCCTTCAGGAGCGGACACGCGGGCGGCGGGACGTGATCGGAGTCGGGGTCGCCCTGCTGAACCGGCTGGCGAAGTCGCGCACGATCGACCGGTTCGGGTTGCGCAAGCAGACCGAGCGCGCGGTGTTCGAGGCGACCAAGACCGGTTTCCGCACGGCGGGAGCACTTTCCCGGAGTTTCTCCGCGGCCTCGAAGCTCAGCAAACCGTCACGCCTGCCGGCCGCCCGCGGCACCGGGAAGTTCGACCTGACCCCGACCGAGGACCAGCAGTTGGTCGTCGAGGTCGTCCGGGAGTTCGCCGCGGAGGTACTGCGCCCCGCTGCCGCCAGGGCGGACACCGCATGCGCGACCGACGAGAAGGTCCTCTCGTCGTCCGCCGACCTCGGACTCAGCCTGATCGAGGTCCCCGAGGAACTCGGCGGCATCGTGACCGAGCGGTCCGCGATGACCGGCGTACTCGTCGCCGAGGCGATGGCCCACGGCGACATGGGACAAGCCGTCGCCTGCCTGGCACCGGCCGCCGTGAGTACGGCGATCTCGTTGTGGGGCGACGAGACCCAGCAGGCGACATACCTGCCGGCGTTCACGGGGTCGTCCGTACCCGCGGCGGCCTTGGCGATCCTGGAACCGCGGCCGCTGTTCGATCCGTTCACGCTGCGAACCAGGGCGACGCGGCAACGAACCGGCCACCTGCTGAACGGCGTGAAGTCCTTGGTGCCCCGCGGGGCCGAGGCCGAACTGTTCGTGATCGCCGCGGACGTGGAGTCGTCCGGGCCCGCGTTGTTCCTGGTCGAGTCCGACCACCCGGGCGTGACCGTCGAGGCCGAGCCGTCGATGGGCCTGCGGGCGGCGTCGCTCAGCCGGGTGATCCTCGCGGACGTCCCGGCCGTGCAACTGGGGACGCCCGAGGACTATGCCGAGTGCGTGCGGTTGTCTCGCCTCGGGTGGTGCGCGCTTTCGCTCGGTACGGCGCAGGCGGTGCTGGACTACGTCACGCCGTACGTGAACGAGCGGACGGCCTTCGGTGAGCCGATCAGCCACCGGCAGTCGGTCGCGTTCATGGTGGCGAACATCGGGATCGAGCTGGAGGGCATGCGACTGGTGACGTACCGGGCCGGATCGCGCGCTGAGAGGGCGCTCCCGTTCGCTCGCGAGGTCGCGCTGGCGCGGCGGCTGTGCACCGACAAGGGCATGCAGATCGGGACGGACGGCGTACAACTGCTCGGCGGGCACGGGTTCGTCAAGGAGCATCCGGTGGAACGGTGGTACCGCGACCTGCGCGCCATCGGCGTGATGGAAGGTGCGGTGCTGGTCTGATGATCAACCTCGAGACGCCCCGCAAGTTCCGGGCCTTCGTCAACCAGGCGCACCAGGTCGCGGCCGAGATGCTGCGGCCGAACTCACGCCGTTACGACCTGGCCGAACACGAGTACCCGGTCGAGCTCGACATGCTCGCGGCGATGGTCGACGGATTAGGTGCCTCAGGCACCGGTTCGGGCGCGGGCGCTTCCGGCGTACGGCGTACTGACGACGTCGTCGACGGGGTCGTGAACGGGTCGAACCTGTCGTCGGTGCTGTCGATCATGGAGATGTGCTGGGGCGACGTCGGGCTCCTGCTGTCGATGCCACGCCAGGGCCTCGGCAACTCGGCGATCGCGTCGGTCGCGTCCGAGGAGCAGCTCCGTCGCTTCGATGGCGTGTGGGCGGCGATGGCGATCACCGAGCCCGGCTGTGGATCAGACTCGGCGAACATCCAGACGACGGCTCGGCTCGACGGCGACGACTACGTGCTGAACGGCGAGAAGATCTTCGTCACCGCCGGTGGGCGCTGCGACGCCGTGGTGGTGTGGGCGACGCTGGACAAGTCGCTCGGGCGGGCCGCGATCAAGTCGTTCGTCGTACCGAAGGACACGCCCGGCATGACGGTGGAGCGGCTCGAGCACAAGCTCGGGATCCGCGCGTCCGACACCGCGACGATCCGCTTCGAGGACTGCCGCGTCCCGCGCGAGAACCTGCTCGGCTCGCCCGACATCGACACCGACAAAGGCTTCGCGGGCGTCATGCAGACCTTCGACAACACCCGCCCCCTGGTCGCAGCCATGGCCGTCGGCGTGGCCCGGGCCTCCCTCGAACTGACCCGCGACCTGCTGCGTGACGCCGGCGTCGAGGTCGACTACGACCGCCCCGTCCACCTCCAGCCCGCCGCGGCAGCGTCGTACCTCTCCATGGAAGCCGACTGGGAAGCCGCCTACCTGCTCACCCTGCAAGCCGCCTGGATGGCCGACAACCAACAACCCAACTCCCTCCAAGCCTCCATCGCCAAAGCCAAAGCCGGCCGCACCGCCAACGACATCACCCTCCGCTGCACAGAACTCACCAGCACCCTCGGCTACTCAGAACACCACCTCCTCGAAAAGTGGTCCCGAGACTCCAAGATCCTCGACATCTTCGAGGGCACGCAGCAGATCCAGCAGCTGATCGTCGCTCGGAGGTTGCTCAGGAAGACATCTGCCGAGCTGAAATAGCCTTATCTGTAAGGGATCTCGTCCTACTCTGGTGTCCCGTCAGAGGAGGCTGGGGCCACCATCGAGTGGCCCATCGTCGAGGCCGTGATCGTCCCTGCTCCGTCGCTGCTCCGTCAGCCGCAGAGCAAGTCGGCCGAGCCGGCGATCCACGGCTTGACGAGCGCGGTCGTGCGACGACGGCAACATATGCGTGTATATCTGCAGAGTAAAGCCTGGGTCATGGTGACCGAGGTACTCGGAAAGTTCCTTGATGTTGACCCCGTCCGCCAGCGTGATGCTGGCGAAGTAGTGGCGTAGGGCATGCATTCCGGCTGTGTAGTCCGCTTGATAGCGGAGTCGACCCCGGCGGTCTTTGACAGGCGCCGGAATGACGCCGGCCGCGACGATGGCGGGTTTCCAGATCATCAGGTTATAGAGATCCGCTCGGAGGGCCTTGCCGTCCGGCCAGGTGAAAAGTAGCGCATGGTTCCGCAGGTCGCCTTCGATCCGCTCCCACGGCATCGCGATGGTCGTCGTACCGAAGCTCTCGATGTGCTCGCTGACTAGCTTCGCCAGGTGCGCAGACATCGGCACGATCCGTTCCTTGTCGTTCTTCGGCAGCGCGAAGACCCACTGCTGGCCGAGTCGCTTGACCTGGCGCCGGACTCTGATCACCTGTTCGTCGAAATCGAAGTCTTCGATCGCGAGCCCGAAGAGTTCGCCCTGGCGAAGGCCGGCGGTCGATCCGACGGTTGGAATGAGCCGGTATTGCTCGGGGTGGGTTTCGATGATGCGTTCGATCGTCTCGTCCGACCACGCAACGACCTCCGAGAACTTCCTGGCCGGCTTCTTGACGATCCGGGCCTGCGCAGGATTGCGCTTGATCAGCTCGTCGGCCGCAGCGAGCTCGAGACATCCGTTCAGAACCAGGAACGCACCCCGAGCCGTCGACGGCCCGTACGTACCCATCAGATCGGTCAGCCACACCGCGATCTCGGACGGCAGCAGACTCTTGACCATCCGCCGCCCGAACGTCGGTTGCACGTGGAGCCGCCACTTGGACTCGTACTGGATCTCACTGGCTGGATCAATCGTCCGGGACTTCATCCACCGCGGCCAGATCTCATCCAGCCGCACCTTCCCGGCATTCGGATCGAGATAATCCCCACGATCCCGGTCCGTCTCCATCCCCGTGGCGTACTGCACCGCCCTGGCCTTCGTCTCGAAGGCCTTCGACCTCTCCTTCCCCTGCGGATCAATCCAAACCCCCAACCACCGCTTCCCCCGCCCCCACCGCATCTCATCCCGCTCCCGCTTAACACTCCCATCAGCCTGCTTGACCGCCTTGGTCCACTGATCCTTCGCAAACGCCACCCAACCTCCCCAGCCGCCGAACACGGACGCAGCTCAACGTTTGGGGAGGGGAGACTTTGAGCGGATTCCTACGGGCGACAGCGAGCCATACCGCTGGCACCGGCGCGTGAGTGGCATCGTGAAGTCGACGAGAGACCGACAGGAGAGGCCGTGATGGCGTTCGAGCTGACTGAGCGGCCGGTCTCGTTCGACTACGACTACTCCATGCGATGCTCAAGCTGTGCTGAGACCACAGTCGTCAGCGCGCAGAAGTACCTGGAGATCAGCGATTCGCACATCGACTGCTCCAACTGCGGCAGCGACATTCACTACGGACGGGCTGCAGCAGCACTCACCGATCCGGAAGATCCCTCGCTGGATGACCACACCGCGGTCCGGCTGGCTTGGTACCACACCAGCACCGTGGACGGCTGGCCCCTCTCGCAGCGACCGCCGCTGGACTTCGGCCGGTTCGCTCACGTGCTGTCGGCGGAGGCCAGAAGGCAGGAGCGTGAGCGGCATGCCGACGAGGCGTTGCACATCGAAACCTACGAATCGGCGATCGAGTGCATGCTCCGCCGGATGCGCAATGAAGGCGATGCGGCCAGCCAGTTCTTCCTGTACCGGGTTGCCCTCAACCCGGACGTCACGCTCGAGCCCAACTACCGCGACGAGAACCATGCCGACGCAGCCAAGCTCACTCAATCGCGGATCCGCGAAGCCGGCGTCCTCGCCGTTCGATACCTCAACGTTTACGAGGCCCCGGGATCTGTCTCGCTGGCTGTGTGCAGGCAGGCAATCGACAGCGTACAGGTGCTGCGGATACCTCCCCTTGATTCCTCTATGCCGGTGCGCGAGGACCTGGTGATGGGTCTGGAAGCAACTTGGGTCCGTCTCAAACAGTTGGACGAGGAACCTCGCACGGCGAAGCCCGTCACGGCACTCGACAGCCTGCAAGCGAGTGTGCCACGACCGCACAGCTCGCGAGCCCCGTATACGAACGAACAGCTCGATTCCTGTCGCTTCGGCCACCTATGCATTGCCGGCCGGTTGGCGGAAGCGGTTCGGACTGCGGAAGATCGGTTTTCATGGCTTGTCCCATGCGTACGTCGCCGGCCAGGTGCCGCGGATCCTCGGGCGGGCGGTGCCGCGACTCGTGAGTGTGCACCTGGGAGCGGGCGCATCGTTGTGTGCTATCGCAGACGGCCGATCGGTGGACACGACGATGGGCTTCACGCCACTGGATGGACTGGTGATGGCGACCCGTTCCGGTTCAGTTGACCCGGGGTTGTTGCTGTGGCTGCAGACCTCGGGTGGGCTCAGCGCCAAGGAGATCGGCGAGTCGCTCGAACACCGCTCCGGGCTGCTCGGGTTGAGCGAACGGTCGGGAGATCTGCGAGAGATCCTGATCGGAGTGGAGAACGGGTGATCCTGATTGCAGGCTGGCCTACGAGGTCTATCTGCACAGGCTGGTCGGCGACATCGCCCGAATGGTGGCCGCGCTGGGCGGCGTCGACGCAATCGCTTTCACCGGTGGTGTGGGCGAGCACTCTGCCCCGTTGCGGGCAGCGGTCATACGTCGGCTCGAATGGCTCGGTGTAGTCATCGATGCCGAAGCCAACGAATCGTCCGCGGCGGTGATCAGCGCACCGGACAGTGGTGTCGCCGCTTGCGTGGTCGAGGCCCGGGAAGACCTGGCAATGGCAGTCCAGGCCCGCGCAGTCCTCTCCTGACCTAGCGGCTTCTCAGGTCGACAATCAGGCAGCTTCGATCCTTCGGCCCTCGGCCAATAAGGCGAGGCGGTCGAGTGTCTCTGCGTTGCGCCGATGTAGGACGGTGTTGGCCACAGGCTCCGGAATCAGGGTGGCTGGCCCCTTCGACATGTGTTCGCGCATGGTGAGGTGGCACTGGCCACCTTGCTCGGTAGCCACGAACTCGACGATTCCCTCGCCAGTTGGCCACGCGCGGACCTTCAACTGGAGGAATCGCAGGTGCTCGTACTGCGCGACTGTTGTGGTGTCGTTGAGGAGTAACGGCCAGACGCCGACGGAGTGGTGGATGCTGCGGCCGGGTTGGGGCCAGCCGGGTTCCACGTCGCGGATCCGGGAGGCGCCGACCACCCAGGAGGCGTAGCTCCAGCCGTCGGTGAGTACAGCGAATACATCCTCGACGGAGGCGTGGATCAGGCGCTCGTTCTCACTCATGCCCAACCTGTACCCATCACCAACCCGCGGCCGGTTGGTGACCGGTGATGCGGGTACCGGCGGCCGGTATGAAGGCATTGACCTGGCAGGGGAAACGCAAGATCGAGTACTCCGACGTGCCGGACCCGGTGATCAAGGAACCGACGGACGCGATCATCGAGGTCACCTCCACCGGGATCTGCGGATCGGACTTGCACCTGTACGAGGTGATGGGGCCCTATCTGGAAGCCGGTGACGTGCTGGGGCATGAGCCGATGGGCATCGTGGTCGAGGCCGGCACGAAGGTGACGAACCTGAAGGCGGGGGACCGGGTGGTCATTCCCTTCGGGATCGCTTGCGGTCAGTGCTTCATGTGCGACCGCGGTTTGCAGTCGCAGTGCGAGACGACCCAGGTGCGCGAGGAGGGAATGGGAGCTGCCCTCTTCGGCTACACGCGGCTCTATGGGCAGGTTCCCGGCGGACAGGCGGAGTATCTCCGCGTGCCGCAGGCGCAGTACGGCCCGATCGTTGTACCTGCGGGGACGGCCGATGATCGCTTTGTCTTCCTGTCGGACGTGCTGCCGACGGCCTGGCAAGCGGTCGAGTACGCCGCTGTGCCCGACGGCGGGACGTTGGCCGTCATCGGTCTGGGTCCGATCGGCGACATGGCTACGAGGATCGGCTTGCATCGCGGCCACCGAGTGATCGGTATCGATCTGGTCCCCGAGCGGCTGAGCCGGGCCCAGTCGCGCGGCGTCGAGATTTCCGGGTACTCCGATCAGGTCGCTGACCAGGTGCGTGACCTGACCGATGGCCGCGGTCCGGACTCTGTGATCGATGCGGTCGGCATGGAGGCGCATGGATCTCCGAAGGCTCACGCGGCGCACACGCTCGTCGGGCTGCTGCCGAATGGGTTGGCCGAGAAGATGATGGAGACGGTGGGTGTCGACCGGCTGGCGGCGTTCTATCTGGCGATCGACATGGTTCGTCGTGGCGGCACGATCTCGTTGAGTGGTGTGTACGGCGGGGCGGCTGATCCGCTGCCGATGATGACGATGTTCGACAAGCAGATCCAGTTGCGGATGGGGCAGGGCAATGTGCGTCGCTGGGTGAACGACATCCTGCCACTGCTGATCGACGAGGATCCTCTCGGCGTCGATGACTTCGCCACCCACCGGCTCCCGTTGTCGGATGGCCCCGCGGCGTACGAGATGTTCCAGAAGAAGCAGGACGGGGCCGTGAAGGTGCTGCTGACGCCGTGACCCGCGTCGTCGTGGTGACCGGGGCGTCGAGTGGCATTGGGCTCGCGACGGCACGCGCGTTCGCCAGACAGGGAGCCCAGTTGGTGCTGGCGGCACGCTCGGCGGACAGCCTCGCCGTCGCCGAAGGTCTCTGCACGGTCGATGACGGCGAGGTGCTGGCGGTTCCGACCGACGTCGCTCACGCCGATCAAGTCGACGGGTTGCTGGAGGCAGCCGAGCGGCGATTCGGGCGTGTTAACGTCGTCGTGCACGCTGCCGCGGTGCTGGCTTACGGACGGTTCGAAGACGTTCCCGGTGTCATCTTCGACCATGTCCTCGCCATCAATGTCCATGGCACTGCGAACGTCGGACGCTCGGCACTGCGTGGATTCCGGAGCCATGGCGGCGGCACGTTGATCGGCGTCGCTTCTTCTGCTCCGGGCTGCCGTAGCGCAGCAGGACTTCCATTGCACCGGCACTTGCAGGGCTGGGCGGCTCCTTGCTCGGGAAGATCGCGACGCCGTACCTGAGCTCTTACGTGACCAGCAAGTGGGCGATTCACGGCCTGACGCGCTGCTGGCAGATCGAGGTCCGCTCGGAGCCGGGAATCGAGGTCGCACTCGTCTGGCCAGGCTCGGTCAACACTCCCGCCTACGCGCAGGCCGCGAACTACGCCGGCCATGTCGGCCGGCCACCGCCGCCGATCGACCCACCGGAAAAGGTCGCACAGCGCATCGTGAGCCTGGCTGACCGGCCCTCGCGCTCGACCTCCGTTGGGGTGGCCAATCGCCTTACCTTGTTCGGGTTTCGCCGTCTACCCGCGGTCTTCGACGCCCTGCTCACTCCGCTGATGAAGACTGGTGGCCTGTCTCGCGACGAGATCGGCCCGCATCCCGGGAACGTGATGGAGCCTTCCGGCAGGCGACAGCGAAGGATTTCGTCGTCTCCGGCAAACCGGTGGCGGCGACCTGTCACGCCCCGTTGACGTTGGTCGAGGCTGACGTGGTGCGTGGACGCAGGTTGACCTCATGGCCGAGCGAGCCTGCAGACCGAACTGCGGAACCCCGGGGCGACGTGGGTCGATCAGGAGGTCGCCACCGACGAGAACTTGATCACTAGCCGGAATCCAGACGACCTGCCCGCCTTCTCGCAAGCGCTTCTCAACGCCCTCAGCTGAGTGCGCTGAGGGTTATCCGTTGATCAGTTGCGGGAATGCGGGTTCGTTGCGGATCGGGTCCAGGTCGGAGTCGGTCCGTGCGGATGCGCGGAACTCCGCTGACATATTGATCGCGTGCCGGAGGTGATCGAGCGCGTTACTGGTCCTGCCGCAGCGGCTCTCGCAGCAGGCGAGGTTGAAGAACAACATGGGTACTGCGGACTGGCTGCGACAAGATCGCCGAGGCGGTGGGCGACCTCGGCGTACCTGCCGGCTTGATAGAGCGGGGCAAGCGGAGCCCACAACTCCCACCCGCGTGCGTCGTACGGCCGCCCTGGCGTGCCTTCGAGTGCGATGACAGTTGTCCCTGCCTGCTTGGCGGAGGCGGATCGCTTGGTGCGTGGAGGGGCGGAGACGAGAGTTCCGGCCGGGGCGTCGACCCGGTCACCGTCAATCTCGAACACGGCGTGGCCGCGCAGGACGAGAAAGAGCTCCTGGTCGGCGGTGGGCTCGTCCTCGTCATGTTCATTGATGACGAGGTCGCCCGCGGCGTGCGCCGTCCAATCAGCCACACCGAACGCCGTGATGCCCAGGTGGTGCCGGATCGGCCGATAGTGACAGCCCGCGTCGTCGAATTCCTCGATCGCGTCCAGATGCGCAACCACGTAACCGGCCACGGTCCCTCCGTCCTTCTCGTCAGCACCGGAAGTTCGCCTTCATCGTAGGAGCGGTTCCGGACGCTCTACGTCCGGTTGACCACCGAAGATCGCCACGACCGGGCCGTCGCAGTTCGCCTCGGTTGGCTGACGGGGTGGCGGCAACCGGGCGGGCATGGCCACCGAGAAGCAGAAGTCGGCTGCGCGGAAGAACGTGCGCCAAGCGGTGAAGGCAGCGAAGGCCGCGTATGTCGCCGCCGGCTCGGGGTCTCAGCGGTCTTTGGCACTACCGTCGAGGCTGGTGGGCTATCTTGTGCGGTCCCAGGCTCGGTGGAGGCCGACGGCGGCGAAGAGTTCGGTGGTGTAGGGCTTGGCGACCGCGTCGGCGAGGACGATGCCGGGGGCGGTGGTGTCGATGCCCGCTGCGGTGAGGACCTTGGTACCGTCGCCCCAGGCGCCGATGACCTTGGAGTGGCGGAAGAGTTCGCCGAGCAGGACGGCGAGCTTGATGTCCTGCAGCGAAGGGTTGCCTGCGGCAACGACAACGGCGTCGTATTCGATCGAGCGGGTGGTGAGGAAGGTGCGATCGACGGTCTGGGTCGAGCGGCCGCGTTTGATCGTGCCGCCGGATGGTGCGAGCAGGCGCAGTACGGCGCGTTGGGCCTCGACGGCACGGCGGAGCTTGGTGATGCCGGCGAGGTCGGCTCCGTCGGCCGCGACCACTCCGATCACGCGGCCGGCGATCGGACCGGGGGTGGTGACGATCTGAGACAGCGCGGGGGAGGGTACCGGATCGGTGGCCGGGGTGCCCTTCGGTGTGGGCAGACCGAGCCCGGCCGCGACCGCCGTACACAGGTCGGCGTCAACGTTCGCGAGGACGCCGAGCATCCGCTCTCGGATCGGTTGCTCGTAGCACTTGCTGAGCTCGAAGGTGAAAGCCTCGATGATGTGGACGCGCTCGATCGCGGTCATGCTCGCCCAGAACAGCGTGGCCTGGGAGAAGTGGTCGGCGAACGACGCCGGATTCGCCCGCACCTTGGGTCCGCTGACCTCCCGCGGAACGTGGACGAACGCGCCCTCATCCACCTCGGCCGGCACTGGCTCGCCCTCCTGCCCGAGGCTGTTCGGCAGGTACGGCGCGACGCCGCGGTGAACTGCGGTCTGGTGCATCCCGTCGCGGACGTTGTCGTTCACCGCGGCGTGCGGACAGTTGATCGGCAACTGGGTGAAGTTGGGTCCACCGAGGCGGGTCAACTGGGTATCGAGGTAGGAGAACAGACGGGCCTGCATCAGCGGGTCGTCGGTCACCTCGATCCCGGGCACCAGGTTCCCGGTGTGGAACGCGACCTGCTCGGTCTCGGCAAAGTAGTTCGTCGGGTTCCGGTCGAGGGTGAGCTTGCCGACCGGCTGTACCTCGCAGAGCTCCTCGGGCACGATCTTCGTCGGGTCGAGCAGATCGATGCCCTCGAAGGTCTGGTCGTCGGAGTCGGGCATGATCTGCAGGCCGAGCTCGAACTCAAGCGGTGCGCCGGCGTCGATGCCGTCGGCGAGGTCGCGCCGGTGGAAGTCGGGATCGGCCCCGGCCGCGATCTGGGCTTCCTCCCAGACCAGCGAGTGAATGCCAGCCACCGGCTTCCAGTGGAACTTGACCAGACAGGTCTCGTCGTCGGCGTTCACGAGTCGGAAGGTGTGGACGCCGAAGCCCTCCATTGTGCGGAACGAGCGAGGAATGCCCCGATCCGACATCGCCCACATCACGTGGTGCGTTGCCTCGGTGTGCAGCGAGACGAAGTCCCAGAACGTGTCGTGCGCGGTCTGTGCCTGCGGGATCTCGCGGTCCGGCTGTGGCTTGCCCGCGTGGATGATGTCAGGGAACTTGATCCCGTCCTGGATGAAGAAGACCGGCATGTTGTTGCCGACCAGATCGAAGTTGCCTTCGTCGGTGTAGAACTTCACGGCGAACCCACGGACGTCGCGAACCGTGTCCGCCGAGCCGCGCGAACCGAGGACGGTGGAGAACCGAACGAAGACGGGCGTCTCACGGCCACGCTGGAGGAAACCGGCCTTGGTCGCCGAGTCGGCGTTGCCATACGCAACGAACGTGCCGTGTGCGGCCGCGCCGCGTGCGTGCACCACCCGCTCCGGAATCCGCTCGTGGTCGAAGTGGGTGATCTTCTCGCGCAGATGGAAGTCGTCCATCAGACTCGGCCCCCGCGGGCCGGCCTTCAGGGAGTGATCGGTGTCCGGGAGCCGGACGCCTTGCGCGGTGGTCAGCAGGGAGCTGGTCTGCAGCCGGCCCTCGGCCGCGTCAACCGGGCGCCCCTCGGGCTGCTGGGCGGGTGCGGCCGGCGCTGCACTCGACCGACGAGGCGCACGGGAAGCTTTGGGTTTCGGGGGCATGACACTCCTCAGAGATGGTGCAGTTAGGTTCCAGTACCCGCGACTACACCTCAGCGCTCCTGGATGGGGCCCACTCCTTGCGGCCTCGATCAACCTGACGCACCGGTCTGGAGCACCGTCCACCTCGAGAACGTGGAGGCGGTGGGCGGCGGCACCCTCGCATACGACGAGGAGGCAGGCACTGTCCTGCCCCACATCCATGTCTCGGTCGGTCTCAAGGCCCATTCGGCGACTGCCCACACCAGTCACCTCCTCGGTGCGAGGATCTAGTTCCTCACCGAGATGTATCTGGTCGAGGTGACCGCACCGGCCTTCTCGCGACCACGCCAGCCGAACCTGTACGACGTTCCCTTGCTTGCCTTTGGTGATCCTCGGCGCTAAGTCGGTCGGAGTCCTGGATCTTCGGACCCGGGTTCTGATCTCTGGGTGGTGAGGCGACTGTCGAGGTCATGAAGATGACACGAGAACCGGCGACCGCCTGATCGGAATTCCGTTCCGACGATTGCCGAGCGCCGCCGGTTGCTCGAGGTGAATCGGGCCGCGGCGAGGTTCTTCCGCCGAGAGTTGCTTCAGGCAAAGAAGGGCTGGGCGCGCGACCACCTGATGCGTGCGGGCGCGGGCGAGCTTCTGGACCCAAGTTCGGCATGGTCAGTTGGATATGCCCCGGACGCCGGGTCGCGGCTAGTGGATCATCTGAGAGCGCGAGGTTTCAACCTCGAAAGCGTGCGGAACGCCGGACTGGGACTTCTGAACCCAGAGGGACTAACCGTTGATCGGTTTCGTGATCAGGTGATCTTCACGGCACGGAACGACGAGTTGCAGACTGTCGGGTTCGTCGGTGTCCGCGCCTCGACGTCGCCGTACTATGCGACCTCGCCTGCTACGCAGGTGCACCGCCGGTCGAACAGTCTTGTCGGTGTTGCCGAACAGTTGGACCTCCTGTTGGAGGGCGCAGTGCCAGTGCTGGTGAACGACCCGTTGGACGCGGTCGCGATCGAGAGGCTCAGTCGACTCACAATGGGTAGATGGGCTGGGATTCCCTTGTGCGGCTCTCTGCTGTCCGCCGAGCAGGCACGGATCCTCAGCCGGTATGTCGCCACCGACTCGGCAATCGTCGTACTGACAGACCGTGCGGATGGACAACGAGCTGCGATCGGATTCCTGGACGACCTGTCGCGCGTCTTCCCACGCGTGTGGGCGGTCGAACTGCTGCTCGCCGAGCACATTGTCGAGGTCCAAGGATGGCCGACAGCGCTTGCACGACGATCTCCTGCTCACACGACCTTTGGCTGACTACAGCAGCCGCCGAAGACGACAACGCCGGCCCAACGCCTTACTGGCCGCCGATGTGGAGCCGCTCGACCACGGTCCTGCGCTGTAAGCAGTCCCGTCGGATTGGCCGTGAGGCCCAGGCTCGGCACGGACCGTCGGTGGCGCCGGCGTCTGCTCGTGCGGGTCTCGACCGAACCACCCCTACCCGACCAAGACCTGCGACGCCGGGTTTGTGGCTTGGGCACCGGCTGATAGCTGCGGTCAGATGACCTCGGCGATTCGGAGCTACAAGGGGAACGGAACCATGGAGATCATCGGAGTCATCGTCGCCGGCATCATCATCGGCGTGCTCGGAAAGTTCGTCGCGCCGGGCGACAAGGACAACATCCCGATCTGGCTCACCATCCTGTGCGGAATCGGCGGAGTGATCATCGGATGGTTCGTCTACACCGCGTTCGGCGGCAACGGCAGCCCGGGCATCGACTGGGTGCGCTGGCTCGTCGCGATCGCGATCTCGGCCATCCTGGTCGTCATCGCATCCACGATGACCGGCCGGAACACCTCGGCGCACCACTGAACACACGACAGACCCGAGCTAGGCACTTGCACGGGACTGCCTTGGACCGATGGTGTCACGATGCAGCGACGCGCTGACCGCTCTGCAATCGCAGTTCAGACAGGAACGGCCCTTCCGGGGCCGTTCCTGCTATCTCTGCTCGTCGTAGGTGATGGTGGCCCGCACCAGCGTGCCCGGCCGGCGGAAAGTTTCGTCGAGCGGCTGTCGCTCCGAGCACGACGACCTCCATCATGCTGACAAGCAGCGGCGGACATGGCTCCCCGGGGGCATCGACGACGCCACCGCACGCACGGCCAGCCTCCTCGACCGTGGTCGACCACGAGCTTCCTGATCCGGGCGGCCACTGGCGCCCAGGCGGCGGCGATAGCGGGAGACGATAGGCCCCTGACCGCCGCAGCACCAACGAGGTCAGCGCGAAAGGTCCGGCGGCCAATCGAGGACATCAGCGCTCGGTGACCGGCCGCTCATCGCCTGCCAAAGCGACCCCACAGTCGTTCGCTGCGGCATGCCCACATCCGGGGCCGACCTGAGGACCGGCCGGAGGATGCTCTGCCGGGGCTGCGGAGTGAAGGCATCCGGACAGTACTCGGAGCGCCTGGCGGTCACGGTCCGGTTCACTCAACTGGGCGGAGGGTCCGCAGGCTTGCGGTTCTGGTGGTAAGGAGCGTCGGCGAGCCCGCGTCGTAGCGACGGCCGGATTGAAAGCCGCCACACTGCTCTGCTGAGGACAGCTGGAATGCGCAAGTTATCGATCGGTGCGGTGGCTCGAGTGCTAGTTCGACATTCCTACTTGGTAGGGGGCCTGAGATCGGTGCCGGGGGATCCAGGCGACGCGGCCGTCCTTGTCGCAGAAGCGGCCGAGCCATTCGCCGTTGTCGCGGATCCAGACGTCGAGCTCGCCGGTGGTCCACTCGGCCCGCTGGACCGGCTGGGCCGGGTCGATCTTGCGGACGGCGTCGGCCGGTCGCGGACCGTGAGCGTCGTACTGGACATCGAGATCGCCGGCTACCCGATGGGCCTCCGTTTCGTCGTCGATACCGATCGCACGCCACCCGTTGACCGCTCCGTCCCAGACGCCGAACCTGTTCGATCCGTCGTCGGACGGGCGCACAGTAGACCGGCCAAGCATGTTTTCAGATTACCGCTTCCTCGAACACATGTTCTAGTCTTGATGGCCCCGGGAGGTGCGCGTGCCAATCCGTGCCGGCGTCACGGGTATGTACAGGCGAGAGATTCAGAGTTGCCGCAGACCCGTCCGCACCAGTCCACATGAGGGTGTCGCCCAACCTCGCCTAAGTGTGGACCTGGCTCAGCTCGCGCCTGGTCGACGAACTGGCCTGCGGACCACAGACCGGCCGGGCGCGTTCTCGGGTGTGACGATCGTCGCCAACACGACCACCACAGACTGAGGTCGACGCGTTTCGGTGAGCCGGTATCTGTTCCTCCCGAAGAACCCACGCAGCTAAGGCTGCGACGGAGACAGCTGACGTACCGTTTCCCGGCTGGGAGCTCACCAGGAGGGACGGCGTCACCGAGAGTGATGTCCGCTGCCTGTTCGGGAACGGCTCCGGGGCCCTGGCAGGGCAATCGATCTGGACGAGACACCGGATGCGTTGTCTTCCGACCACGGTGGGTCGATTTGTCGCTGTGCCAGTTTGTGCGTCGGGTCGCCGGGTACCGGCGGAGCGGCTGGGGGCCTGGTATGTGGTCGCGACGATCAGATCAGGGAGGCAGCGACATGGCCAAAACAAGCGCTGCGGGCAAGTTGGTGAAGGCCTGGGGTACGGGGGTCAAGGAGCTACCCCGGAACACGACTTGGCTGCTGTCAAAGGCGTTGACGCCGTTGGAAGCGACGAAGGACGCCGCCGGTAGCGCGACTCAGACCGCGGGCAGCGGCCTCATGGACATCGCTCGCCACGCGGGGGCATCTGTCATGGATGTGTTGCCCGTGGGCGACTCGATCGAACTCAGGCTTCAGCGAGCCAGGGCTGCGGCCGACGAGGCCCAGCAGGCGGAGGAAGAGGCAGTACGCGCGGCCGACGAGGCGAAGGCGCGCAGCGACGAGGCGCGTCACGTCGCCGAACGGTGCCGGGCGTACATCCGTGACGTCGAGCGGGAGCAGGCCGAGGAGGTCGGCGACAAGGTCGCCGAGGCGCGTCGCGAGGCCGATGCGCGCGTCGAGCGGGCCCGAGCCTCGGCGCAGGCCGACGCCGACAAGATGGTGCAACGGGCGAAGGCGGAGGCGGACGACCGGGTCGCGAAGGCCCGTGAGGAGGCCGAGGAGGCGCAGTCGAAGGCGAAGCAGTCGATGGCCGACGCGACCGCCAGCCTGGCAGAGGCCAGGCGGCTGGCCGATGAGGCCACCGAGGCGACGAAGGCCGCTGCTGAGGAAGCCCACCGACAGGCTGCGCAGCTTGCCGCGAACGCCGATCGCGAGGCCAAGAGCGCCGACGAACGCGTCCGCGAGGCGGAACAGGTCCGGTCCCGCGCTGCCGCGCAACGCAAGCACAACGGACCGAATCGCAACGGGCGGAATCAGAGCGCGGCCGATCTCACCGAGATGACCAAGACGGACCTGCTGAACCTTGCCATGGCCGAGGACGTCAAGGGCAGGTCAGCGATGAGCAAGACCGAACTGGTGACCGCCCTCAAACGCTCAACCGGATCGAAGCGGCGATAACGAGGACTGGAGACGATCATGGGACTGTTGCACAGGAAGAGCCGGACCGAGCGGATCGTCGAGCAGATTGCGAGCGGCACGACGAACGCGATGCGCCGTGGTGCTGTGCGCAACAGCCTCGCCGCGGCTGCGGCGGCGCTGGGTGTGAGCGCGGCGAGCGCTGTGGTCTCCTCGCGGCGGGAGAAGGCCAAGAAATGAAGCTGCGCAGTCTGGCAGTGTTCGGCGTGGGGTACGTGCTCGGGGCCAAGGCGGGACGGGAACGCTATGTTCAGATTGTCGAAGCGCTCCAGACCGCGTCGCAGCGGCTCGACGAGGCTCGCCGTGAACGCGGCAAGCCTTCCCGAGCGGGCAGCAACGGACTCGACAGCTATCTGGATGAGAACAGCCGGAACTAGCACGCTCGCCGGCGGCGCCGTCGTCCGCACCTCGCTGGTCGCCCGCCTATTCGGACTGCGGCTCCTGACCGTGCAAGGGACGGTTGTGCTGTTGCCGGTTTCGTTCGGCGCCCTGCCGGTGGACACCGCTCGCACTACAGCCCACATGGATACCCAGTCCCTCAACACCGGGATAGGGGCACGGCTGGGCACGTCGGCCCAGTTGCTCGAGGAAAGCATCGACGATCTGCGGTCACTGGACCACTGAATGAGCGACCCGGAGCTGGCGACGACCTTTTCGTCCAGGAAGTTCGGGTGTGCTTTCGCTCGCCACCCGCCTCGCGGGATCGATGGGCCCGGTCCCGCAGACGCCAAGCCGCCCTCGGCCTGACCCCCATCGAGTACGAAGCAATCATGATCCCACCTGCCGGATGGGCTGCGTGACCGAAACTGTCACCTACTCGTGCAGCAGGCCCGGATGACCATACTTGCCTCGTTATATCAACCTGGGCCTGGCGAGCCGGCGTCGACATCGGCGTAGTCGCGCTTCGCTGTCCGCGGCACGTGCGAGTGTTCGCGCGGCTGGCCTGAGAGGATCCGCCCTATGCTCGGCGAACAGCATGATCTGCCGCGCCGGGCGCGTGTTGCATGGGCTCATGCGGGGATGGTGATCGTGGCATTCGGTGAGCTGGAGGTGAACACCGTGGAGTCGAACGACGGGCTGACTGGTCAACAGTCGTGGGGGTCGAGCCGGTGCCGGTGTCATCGATAGTCAGTGAAGCTGGCCCTGGTCCGGTCCAGACAGGCCGGGTCGGGAGGTAGACGCTCGACGAGTTCGTTGACCCCGGGGTGGAGCGGCATGAGCTCGGCCTTCCCGCCCTTCAGAGTGCCGGCGGCCAGGTCCGGCCCCCGACGTAGTGGCGGTCGGCGTCGTTCGCGCTGCAGACACCGGACACGCATAGCGGCGTCGGTGAAAGCAGCTCAAATACCGGACGTCGCGGGACGTCGCGGACGGGGCGAGCATCGCGCGACCTGGTCCACCGTCAGCACGCGGGCCGAGCCCGAGCGGCCGCCCCGGTGGATCTTGGGGCGGTGGTCGTCGATCGAGATGGAGGAGACGACCGGAAGTCCCGAGCTGGCGGCGTAGCGGCAGAGGCGCTGGCCTCGGACTCCAGCCGCAATTCAGAGCAGGCCGGGGTTCTCGAAAGCTTGCTAGAGGGCCTGGGCGGCGGCTGGGTTGGCGGATTGGCGGGCTAGGTAGATGTCTTGGGTGATGGAGACCTTGGCTTGGCCTAGTTGGTCGGCCATTTGGCGGGCGGTGTGGCCGGCCTGGACCAGGGCGGTGGCGGTGGTTTTGCGGAGGGCGTGGGAGCGGATCCAGGTGAGCTTGTCGGATTCGGCGGGTTGGGTGGCGTCGTGGACTTGGGCGAGCAAGCTCTGCAGATGGTCGAGTCTGACGCCGTACACCGCCACGAGTGTGGCGACCAGCTCGTGGTCGACCTTGATGCGGCCGGTCTCGATGAGTTCGATCCTGGTCTGGGGCCACTGCAGGCCGTCGGCGACCTGTTTGCGGGTCATGCCGGCTTCGCGGCGGAGGGCTCGCAGGCTGAGGCCTGGGTCCCGGCGGGCGGTGCTTCCGACGGGGGAGAGGGCGGTGCGGAGGGCGCGGCGGGTGTTGGAGGGGGCGCGGTAGCCGCCGAGGGTGTCGGCGAAGACGGGTCGTCGAGGCGGATGCCGGCGGCGTGACGGCTGCGGAGCATCGCGATGGCCCAGTTGGGTAGGTGGAGGACGCGTTCGCCGGCCTTAGTCTTGGTACTTTTGCGGATGAGACGTTCGGCCTTGATGCGGGCGATGGTGTGGGTGATTTCGACTGTGCCTGCTTCGGGGTCGACTTGGGACCAGAGGACGGCGAGGGCTTCGCCGATGCGGACGCCGGTGCCGAGCATGAAGGTGGTCAGGTCGGGAAGGTCGGCTTGGACGCCCGTTCGTCGGCGGCGAGGCTTTTGCGGAGGAGGGTGACCTCTTCGCCGGTGAGGGCGCGGGGTGGGTTCTTGGGTGCGGCTTCGATGGCGTCGACTTCGCGGACGGGGTTGACGGTGAGGGCGCCGTAGCGGACGGCGAGTTTCATGGCGCCGGAGATGATGGCGCGGCAGGTCCTGGCGGTGGCGGCGCCGGCGGTGGTTTTGATCTTGGTGAGGACGGTGTCGATGCGTGGCGTGCTGCCTTCGCCAATGCGGAGTTCGCCGAGCGCGGGGCGGACATGGTTCTTAAGGGATCGTCGGTAGGTGTCCAGCGATGTCCGGGACCGTTTGCCGTCGACGACCAGGCCCTCGAATCTTTCTCCCACAGGTCGAGGAGGTGGTTGATTTTGTGCGTCGCGGTGAGTTCGCCGGACTGGTTGGTCTTGGCGCGGTCCTGGAGTTTCTTGAGTAGGGCGTGCTCCGCGGCTGATTTGTTCTTGCCGAACGCGGTCACGTCGCGGACGTAGCCGTCGTGGTCGCGGAAGTTGGCTTCGACAAGTAGCGGATCGGCCTGCCCTTCGCGTCGGTCCTCTCGACGCGGGAGATGCTTCCCCAGGTTCCGACGGGCGGTGGTGGCCTCGACCTGTCAGGCCTCCAACCTTTGTGATGGTCGGCTGCTCAACGCCTGGTCCGGTGGAGACTCCGCGAAGGTGAGAATGGTGCGAAACGATGTGATGTGACGCACAGTCACGATCAGATGAAGATGGTTCGACCGCTTAACGAGAGGCCGCGACGCGGCAGTCGACGCTGCTCGGGCCAAAGAGGGACGTAAAGGGACGCAGCAGACACGAAGAAGCCCAGGGCACTATCGTGACCTGGGCTGTTGTGCGCCGCCAGGGACTCGAACCCCGAACCCGCTGATCCCGAATCGATGACGACTTCCGGTATCACGACGTGCTTCACCTTAGCGGGGCAACGGTCCGGTCGGTCATCGTCAGCTGCTTGCTCGTCGGGTGCCATCGCGGGAGCCGGACTGAGTTCGAGGAGGCGGAGGACTGTGGTCGCGCCATCGCAATCGAGGACGGCGTCTCCGCCCGGTGTTCTCCAACGAGGCAATGGTATGGCTGCCTGGAGAGCGTCTCGAGAATGATTGCGAACTCCTCACGATCATCGTCCAGATGACCGCTTGGAGGTCGGCGCTCTGCAGGGCCGCCGACGGGAGCACGCCACCTCGACCGGCTCCTAAGCTTGGTGGGCGCACAGGGAATGGAAGGTTGGAGACCGATTTGCCGGCGGGAGACGCAGACCTGCTCGAGCAGGAATTCAGCGAGGCGGGGTAGCGATAGCTGGCTCTCTAAGCGTGAGCTGGAGGCATGGCACCGTGAGGGGCGCTCTAACCATGGCCGGGTCGTGCCCGTGGTGAGACGGCAGCCGTGGGGGAGCGCTGGTGCTGCGCGTCAGCTCAACCACCATCAGCGTCGCCAGCACGAACCAGACCTGCTCGATCAGGAAGTCAAGGCCCTGCTGCTCTGAGCGTCTTCAGCGTTCGAACAGCGTGTCAGGCGAGAAAGTCGACGCGGTGTTCGTGACCGTCGAAGGTGAACGTGTCACCGACTCGCAGACCCTCGAGCGACGCGTATAGCGGTGAATCGGGCGAGATCCCTTCGTAGGTGACACCGTCGCACTCGAACGCCGCGGCCACGACACCGACAACATAACGAGAGCCACCGAAGCCGACGAGCGCTCCTGGAGCTACGGCGGTCTTGACTCCGAAGTCGAGATCCTCGATCCGGGTCAGGGTGTCTCTTTGCCGCTCCTCGACCCCCTCGAACAGCCTCCCCAGCTCACTTGCTTCGTCGGACTGGGACTGGTCGTCAACTGAGTACGACGAGTCTGGGTCAAGGTCTGCAGCGGACTCCTGTCCTGCGACGCTCGCGCGCGACGACCGGAGCTCGGCCTCGGCCTGAGCAATCAGCGCGCCATGGACTCGCTGTTTGGCGACTTCATCCATCGCAGCCGGCTCGCTCATCGACGGTCCTTCCCCTTGGCGACACTCCCCCAACCGTCCCACAGCCACGCTGTCACTTGCCACAGTACGTATCTGGGCTGCCGCGACATGGACGGGATGGCGCTCCACGACCAGTTTTGTCGTGTGTGACGACTGTCGATCTCGTCAGTGGGATCAGCTCGCGACACACAGCATCGTGAGCTGATGACGATCTACTTCACCGCACCCAACGGTGGCGGCGATGCTCACGGCAGCAGGTCGCGAAGGCCGTGGCCGGCCCGGGGATCGGCGCGGCATGGGGTGGGGTCAAGGGGCGAGTGGCCAGTAACGGGCGTTGAGCGGGGCTTCGATCCTCCAGTGAGGTCGGGTCGGATAGATTCGGGTGCTGAGTACGCGGCCGGCGCTGGTGAAGACCTCGACCACCGAGCCGTCGATGAAGATCCGGGCTGCCGGGCGGGCCGAGGCCTGATCGAAGGCGGTGGTTGCCTGCATTCGTCCTTCGTGGGTCTCTGGGTCGACGCCGGCCTCGCTGCGGTCGATCGTGAGGGTGCCGGCCGCCGCGTCCAGTTCGATCTCGAGACGTTCGTGGTCGTCGAAGTGAACGACGACCCGGCCCGATCCTTCCGGTACCACGATCTCGCACTGCGGGCCTGTCGAGACGCCGTCGGCGGCTGATCCGGAGCCGGTGCGCAGGGTGTCGACGGTCGGGACCGGTGCGCTGCGGAGTGAGCTGTCCTCGCCGAGCCAGACGACTCGGGGGAGTGAGATGACGCCGGCCCACCCGTCGGTCCACTCCGGCTGGTCACGTCCTTCGGTCAGCCATCCGAACAGCAGCGACCCGAATCGGCTGTCGCGCAATGCCGACGCCGCATAGAAGTTGGTCCCGCAGTCGACACGCTGCAGACTCGTCGGCGTCTCGACGTCGAACGACAACACCTTGTTCGGACCACCTTCGGGTGACCAGGACGACACGACGGCGATCCGGCGACCGTCGAGGGTGAGTACCTGAGGACATTCCCAGGCAGCTCCGGTGTCTTCGCCACCCGCGTGGCTTCGAGGAAGTTCTGCGAGTGCACCCTGGTCTGTCCAGTCTCGCAGGTCGGCCGATCGGTACAGCCGGATGCTCGCTCCGCGATCGGCGTACCCGACGCCGACGGCCATCCACCACGCCTGGTCCTCATGCCAGACGAACGGGTCGCGGAACATGATCGCCTGCTCGGAAGGCAACGGGTCGGGGATCACCTGGTGGGGACGACCGAACGTGCTGCCGCCGTCGTCGGAGACTGCGGTGATCACGGACTGGTAGGGCCGGCCCTTGATCAGGCCTGAGTAGAAGGCATGGATCCGGTCACCGTCCCGGACGGTGTTGCCGGACCAGCAGCCGTCGCGGTCCGGCCCGTCGGGCACCGGGGCCATCGCGGGCCGGTGCAGGGTCCAGCGCACGTAGTCGGTGGAGGTCGCGTGCCCCCATTCGACGGGCACGTCCAGATCGAGCGTCGGGCGTGACTGGAAGTACAGGTGAGCCAGCTGACCTGTCTCGATCGGACCGTTCGGGTCGTTGACATATCCGCGGGGCGGCCGGAGGTGGTAGCCGGGGCGGTGGTGTGCCGCCGTACGGGCGATCCGGGGCGCGGACTGGGTTCGGGTCACCGTGATGCTCCTGCCGTGATGCCTGCGATGAAGTACCTCTGCGCGACGATGAACAGCACGACGCTCGGCAGGATGGCGAGGATCACGCCGGCCAGCACCACCGAGATCGATCCGGTGCCCAGGTTCCCCTGCAGGCCGACCAGCCCGAGTGGCAACGTGAAGTTGTCCTGGGTCTGTAGGAAGATCAGCGGGCGGTAGAACTCCGCCCAGAAGCCGGAGAAGTTCAGGATCGCGAGGGTGGCGATCGCCGGGCCTGCCATCTTGGCGTAGATCAGCAGGAAGGTCTGGAAGTGGCTCGCGCCGTCGATGCGGGCCGCTTCGCCCAGTTCCTTGGGCATCTGGAGGAAGTACTGCCGCATCAGGAACGTGCCGAACGCGCTGCCCAGCGCCGACACCACCAAGGACATCGGACTGTCCGAGAGTCCGAGGTACCGGATGATCACGAACACCGGGATGATGATCGTCTGCAGCGGGACCATCATGGTTGCGAGGAAGATCGCGAAGATCACTGAGCGGCCGGGGAAGCTGATCATCGCGAAGGCGTAGCCGGACAGCGTGCAGGTGATGGTCTGGCCGATCACGATCAGCCCGGTGACCAGCACACTGTTGACGAAGAACCGGCCGATCGGGATCCGGTCGAACACCGCGCTGTAGTTGGAGAAGTCCGGGTGCAGCGGGATCCACTGCGGTGGGTTGCTGAACGCCTCGGCCGGCGTACGCAACGACGTGGTCACCGTCCAGAGGAGCGGGCCGAGGGCAATCATCGCCGCGACGATCAGTACCGCGATGCCCGCGATCCTTCCGGTCCGGGCGATCATCCCGGTCTGGTGCATTGTGCTCATTGATAGAACACCAACTTCCGTGCCGCGAGGAACTGCAACCCCGTGATGGCCAGGATCGCCGCCAGCAGGATGATGGCGATCGCCGAGCCGTACCCGAACTGCAGGTTCTGGAACCCCTTCTGGTACATGGCGATCGTCACCGTCGTGGTCGCCGAGCCCGGGCCGCCCTTGGTCATGATGTACGGCTGGTCGAACAGTTGCATCGCGTTGATCAGGGCAACCACCGCGGCGAACAGGATGGTCGGACTGATGAGCGGGACCTTGATCCGGAACAGGGTACGCACGGCCCCGGCGCCGTCGATCTGCGCGGCCTCGAGGACATCCGTGGGCACCGACATCAAGGCGGCGACGAAGAGGACGAACGTGAACCCGGCCTGCTGCCAGACGGTGATCAGCACGATGGTGGTGGCCGCGCCGAGCCCGCTGGTCAGCCAGGGCACGTTCGAGATCCCGAGCAGCCCGAGGTAGTAGTTGACGACCCCGAACTTGTAGTCGAACAGGTAACCCATGAAGATCGACACGGCGGCTGTCGACGCCAGCAGGGGCAGGTAGAACGCGGTCCGGAAGAGGGTTCGCACCCACACCAGTTCGCGTTGGTTGACCAGGACCGCCAGCCCGAGGCCGATGGTCAGCTGGAGTACGACGATGGCGAGCGACATCCCGAGCGTCACGCCGAAGGACTTGAGCACCGGTCCGTCGGAGAACAGGCGCTGGTAGTTCTTCAGTCCGACGAACTGCGGTTGCGAGATGACGTCCCAGGAGAAGAACGACAACCCCAGCGAGGCGACGATGGGGATGGCTGTGAACACTGCGACGAACAGCACCGACAGTCCGATCATCGCGAAGCCGAACGGGGCCTCCCGATGCGCGGAGGGATGCCCGTGCCGCTTCGTGATGGCGGCCTGTACCTCTGCGGTGGCGGCGGACATCAGCTCGTCTCCGCGGCCTTCTCGAGGTCGGCCTGCAGTCCGTCCAGGGCGGCCTTGGCGTTGCCGGAGGAGATCGCCTCGGTGGTCCGCTGGTTGAGCGCCGTTGCGAGGGCGTTGTAGTACGGCGGCGCCGGGATCGGCGCCGTCTCGGGGTGCTTGGTCAGCGTGTCGTAGAACACCGACCAGTGCTTCGGGCCGGTCTTCGCGTACCGCTCGGCCGTCACCAGGGACTTGCGGCCAGGGGTGGTCACGTTTCCGGGGAAGACCAGATCGAACGACTCCGGCTCTACCAGCAGTTTCAGGACCTCCCAGGCGAGATCCTTCTTCTTCGAGGACTTGAAGATGGCGTAGCCGCCCGCACCGAACAGGTGCCGTTGGCTCTTCCACTTCGGGAACATCGTGACGTCGAAGCTGCCGTTCTTCATCCCCGCGTTGGTCAGGCCGCCGGCCCAGAACCCGCCACCGATCGACATGCCGATCCGGTTCGAGGCGAACAGACCCTGGAGCGTGCCGCCCCCACCGACGTCGGGCGACGGCGACAATCCCTTCTTGGTCAGCTGGATCATATAGTCGAGCGCCTCGACGGTGCCCTCGGAGTTGGCGGTAGGTGCACCCCACTTCCAGCCACCCTTACGGCCCACCGCGGCGGGGTTGCCGGCGTACGCCTTGTTCCACAGCCAGTCGCCGCCGTCGTACTTGCCCTCCTCCAGGAGATTGGCGTTGTTGGCGTACATGAACGATGTCCAGCTTCCCCACAGCCGGACGACCCAGCCGAAGGCGTTGATGCCCTTGAACTTGGCGATCTTCGTCGCGGCCGACTCGAAGTCCTCGAGCGTCCAGTCCTCGCTCGGCGGCGCGACCCCGGCCCGCTGGAACAGGCCCGTGCTGTAGAACATGTTCCCGGCGTTGAAGCTGTCCGGCAGCTCCCACAGGTGCCCCTGGTACATCATCGACTCGATCAGCGCCGGGTGGATGTCGGCGAAGTAGCTCTTCAGCGCGCCGAGGTCCTTGGTGACGTAGTCGTCGAGCGGGATCGCCAGTTCCTTCGACGCCATCAACTGCAGGCCCTCGGTGGCGACGCTGATGATGTCCGGTGGGGTACCGGCCGCGATCTGGGTGAGCACCTTGGCGAGGAAGTCGTTCCAGTCGGTGCCGTTGATCGCGGAGATCTCGAACGTGATGGTGGAGTCCAGCTTGCTGATCTGCGGCTGCAGCCGGTTCTGCAGCTGGGTCGCCTGGGCCTGCTCGCCGAAGTACAGCATCTTGAGCGTCTTCGACGACGAGCCGCCGCCACTGTTGCCGCACGCGGCCAGATCGGCCAGCGCTGCCAGCCCGAGCCCGCCTGCCCCGGCCTTCAGCAGGGTCCGGCGAGCGATCCCGCCGCCAGGTGAATGGATGCCTGTCATGGTCTGCCTCCCTTGACCGCTGGGCGGCCCGGCGTGCCACCCAATACGTATTGACCGGCGACGGTAGCAGCGGTGTACGGTGGTACGCAATACGTATTGGCCCGCGCTGTGGTATTGAATTGGTGCGACCGCGGCGACGACGCCGCTCACCGTGAAGGGGGACCATGGCGAAGCAACCGGCCGACCGGCCGAAGCGCGTCACGATGACCGATGTCGCGCGCCGCGCTGGCGTGTCCCAACCCACGGTCTCGTTCGTCCTGAACGACCGCCGCGACGTCGCGGTGGCCGAGGACACCAGGCGGCGAGTGCTCGAGGCCGCGGCCGAGCTCGACTTCGTGCCCAACCGGGCGGCCCAGTCGCTGCGGTCGAACCGGTCGTTCACGGTTGGTGTCGTGACCAGCGGGATCGTCTCCCAGCCGTACGCCGGCCTGATCGTGCTCGGTCTCCAGCAGGTCGTCCAACCCGCCGGCTACGTGTGCATGGTCGTCGACACGACGGGCGACCCGGAGCAAGGCGACGCCGCCGTGGCGAGCCTGGTGGGGCAGGGGGTCGCGGCGATCGTGTACGCGTCGCTCGAGCCCAAGCCGCTGCATCGCAGCCCGCGGCTCGACGGGATCCGGACGATCTTCGTCAACTGCTGGCCGGAGGAGGGCCGAGCCGACACCGTCCTGCTGGCCGACGAGTACGCCGGTGGTCGTGCCGCCGCTGCGTCGGTGTTCGACCGCGGGCATCGCGAGGTGGCGTTCCTGGGCGGTCCGCGGAGCGACTATGCCTGCAAGGAACGCCGGCGCGGTTTCGCCGACGCCGCCCGGTCGGCGGGTCTGCGTCCGGCTGATCTCGTGCATCGGTACGGCAACTACCAGATCGGATCGGGTTACGACCTGGCGACCGAGGTGGTGACCGAGCACGCGCCGACCGCGCTGGTCTGCGGGAACGACCGGATGGCGATCGGGGCGATGCTGGCTCTGCACGCCATGGGCCTGGAGTGTCCGGGGGACGTCAGCATCGTCGGCTTCGACGATCAGCCGGATGTCGCGGACCAGGTCCGGCCAGGGCTGACCACTGCGGCGTTGCCGCACCTGATGTTGGGTCGCCGGGCCGGTGAACTGGTGCTGGGCGAGCCGGACGGCGCGCCCGAGCGGGTCATCGTCGAGTGTGAGCTGATCGAGCGGGAGTCGGTCGGCGACCCGCCACGGCGGCGCCCGCGACCACGCTCCGCTTCGGCGGCGAGGCGCCGTACGTGAGCGGCATCCACTGGCGTCCTGACCGCGGTTGGGTCGGTGATGTCATCCCGTTCAGCTACGCGGGCCGGATCTGGCTGTTCTACCTGCTGGACGAGCGGCCGGACGATCCGGCCGCGGGGGCGAGCGGAATGCCTTGGGCGCTGGTGTCGACCACGGATTTCGTCGACTACACCGACCACGGGGTCGTGCTGCCCGGAGGAGACAAGGACGACGTCGACTTCGACTGCTACACGGGGAGCGTGATCGCGGACGGCGATCGGCTGCATCTGTTCTACACGGGTCACAATCCGCGCAACCGCACATCCAGGGGCTCGGTGCAGGTGGTGTGCCACGCGACCAGCGATGGTGATCCGACGCGGTGGACCAAACATCCAGAACACACCTTCGGCGCCCCGGCGGGCTACCTGCCCGAGGACTGGCGTGACCCGTTCGTGTTCCGGGTAACTCCGGATCAGCCGTGGCAAATGGTGCTGGCGGCACGCGACTCCGATGGACCGGATCGGCGGTGCGGCGTCGTCGCCCGACTCACGTCGCCTGATTTGGTGCGTTGGACGATCGCGGAGCCGCTGTGGCAGCCGCACCGGTTCATCACCCAGGAATGTCCCGATGTCTTCCAATGGGGCGACTGGTGGTACCTCGTGTACTCCGAGTTCACCGACGCGTTCCAGACGCGCTACCGGGTCGCCCGCCGGCCGGACGGTCCGTGGCTGTGTCCCAGCCGCGACACAGTTGACGGGCGCGCGTTCTACGCGGCGAAGTCGGTCGACCATCAAGCACGGCGGTTCTTCATCGGCTGGATCCCCACAAAACGAGGGGAATCCGATGCGGGGGAGTGGGAGTGGGCCGGCTCGCTGGCGGTGCTGGAGGCGTACCAGGAGGATGACGGCAGTCTCACGTTCGGATTCCCCGCGGAGATCCTTGCAGCACACACCGAGCCACGCCCGGTCACCTTGACGCCTTTCGACGGTGCCGCATCCGAGCCTGGTCAAGGGGCGGTCGATCGGTACGCCGCCTGGATCGGCGACTCGCTGCCAGATCGATGCATGATCGAGCTCACGGTTGACGTTGCCCAGGGCACCCATGCGTTCGGCCTACTGCTGCACTCCAGTGCCGACGGCGAGGAAGGCGCGATCGTCCGGGTTGAGCCACAACGAGACCGGATCGTGTTCGACCGCTGGCCGCGAGGGCGGACCGGCCAGGCCCAGTGGCAGGTCGAAGGCGACGTCCCGCATGCGCTCGAACTCGAACGTCCCTGCTCGCTTCCGCCCGGCCGCCACACCGTCCAGATCCTGCTCGACGCGACCAGCGGCCAGGTCGTCGTCGATCACCGGGTCTCTTTGAGCTTCCGCTCGTACGACCACCGCGCCGGTCGCCTAGGCCTGTTCGTCACCGACGGCACCGTCAACATGGTCGATCTCACCGTCGCAGAACGCTAACCGCACCGAGAAGCCTCAGCTCGACACGAAGTCTCAGTGGATCCCGGTCCTCACGCCGATCAGCGTCGCAGGCGGCAATCGAAGAGTGCCCCGGGAATCTGCCGAGGCACTCTGCCTAGTTGCTTGTGGTTGAGTCTGGTGCGGTGAGATGGCGCGAGCAGCGTTCCGATGTATGAGGGATCGTTGATGCGAGTCGTTGCGACGCAGTTGCCGTCGACTACGGCGCCTCTACCCTCTGACGACTATCGTCATGGGCTACACCACGTGTACCCCCAAATGGGCTGTCCTGCAGCCCTGTTGCGCCTCGTTGGCGTCGACCGGTGGTGCTGCCTCTCCGCTGACAAGATCTACAAGGTCAGCTGGGATTACTGTCGTCCTTGGTGGACGCGCTGACGCGAGAAGGGTGAGCGCTCCTTCCTTTCGGCTTCTTCTTCCCCACACGCTTCTTGTTGCCCTCGTCCTTCCGTGCGGGCAACTTCAGTCGTTCGCTCTCCGGAGGGGTCTGCTGCACGAGTAGGTGACAGCTTCGGTCACGCGGCCTGACTCGCCGGTCTGGTCATGATTGTTTCGTATTCGATGGGGGTCAACCGGCCGAGGGCTGCTTGGGGGTGGGGCTGGTCAGCGGTCGACGGTGAGTCGATCGACCGCCGCGTCGAGGTCGTCCTCGGTGGGCAGGGTGTAGACCCGGGTCGAATCCAGTGAGGCGTGGCCGAGGAGTTCGGCGACGGTGACCAGATCGGCGCCGGCGCGGACCAGGTCGGTGCCGAAAGAGTGTCGTAGCACGTGGGGGTGACCTGGTCGGTCAGACCAGCGGCGCGCGATGCCTGCGATGATCCCGTCGGCCGTGCGCGCGGACAGTCGGCCACCGGACCGGTTGAGGAACACCGCCGGGTTGGTATCGCTGCCGGGCCAGCTGCGCCGCTCGGCGAGCCAAGCATCGATTGCGTTGCCGAGTTCGGTGTGGATCGGAACGCTGCGCTGTTTGCGGCCCTGGCCGCGGATCCGGAGCCGGCGGCGCCGCTGCGCGGTGGGTACATCGTCCAGGTCCAGGCCGACCGCCTCGGTGATCCGGGCACCGGCAAGCCGCAGCACCGTTGTCGCGGACCGGTGCGGCTTGAGCGGCCCGCTGCCAGCGCAGATCGTCGCGGCCCGCCAGGGCCCTCGGTGCCCGGGGCGCCGGCAGGTCGACACGGGCTACTTGGTCGCCGTCGAGCCTTCCCAGACCGCGCCTGATAGCGAGATCCGATACCGCCGCCAGGGCTCCATTGACCGTTGCTGGCCCTCCTCAATGTCCCGTACAGATTGGCCTTGTACTCCCGCGCCGCCCACACCGCCGCGGCGAGGTCGGTGAGCGGATCGCCGTCGACGGCTGCGGCGCCCAGCCACGACAGGTACATCCGCACCCTCGACAGGTAGGTGCGTCGGGCCTGGACTGTCATGTCCCTGCGCGGAGCGCGGACCGTTCCACGCGGCGAGGCGCTCCCGTTGTCGGGGCGGCCTGCACGATGGTCGGTACGCCGTCCTGGCGCCAGATCTCGCGCGCACCAAGGCCTTGGTAGTAGCCCATCCGATAGGCGACGACGCTGACCGGATTACCGGACGTCACCTTGAGGTCGACGGTGTCTCCACAGGTCGCCGAGACCGCGGTGAGATAGGCGGCCAGCGGACCGTTCATCGAGGTCGGGAACCGGACATCAGGATCGTGCCGGTCGAGGTACGGGCGGACATCCCGAGGCTCATGACACCGCCGTACTTCGACAAGGTGACGCCGTACACCGGAATGCTCAGCCGAGCGCCGATGACCACGCTCAGCGGACTCTTGGGTGTCCAGGTCGCGTAGCCGCTCGCGGTGGTCAGGGTTCCGTTCACACTGGTCATGATGCCGCCGGCTCCGGTGGGCAACTGGAGGCGGATCGAGGACAGGACACCCGCCCGGGTGACCGTACCGGCGTAGGACAGATTCGTCGTCTGGGCGGGGATCGGGTTGCTCGCCGTGACGCGCACGTCGGCGAGCACGGGCTTGAGAGGAGCCAGCGTGCCGGTGCCGTACGACAGGGTCGCGCCAGTGGTGCCGGTCGCCCGGAAGCTGAGGGTCCACCGGTGGGCAGCCGCAGGCCGTCGAAGGGGAGGACGAAGCGCGCGCCGA
Source organism: Kribbella sp. NPDC048837 (assembly GCF_055586945.1). Taxonomy (NCBI): domain Bacteria; kingdom Bacillati; phylum Actinomycetota; class Actinomycetes; order Propionibacteriales; family Kribbellaceae; genus Kribbella; species Kribbella sp. NPDC048837. Next base: position 1,512,262 of record NZ_JBVJHF010000001.1, on the reverse strand, counting down.
CGGCGACCTTCACGGTGGAGCTCGGCCGCCACCGCAGCATGCCGGGCGACACGGTCGAAACCGTCCCGTTCACCGAGGTGATCCGGCCGGTGGACCCGGGCGGGATCGACACCACGAGGTCGCGCACGATCCCGGCCGTGGTGACGGTGGCCCGGTATGTGAGTGTCGTCGTACCGTTCGACGCTGTTGACGGCGTGATGGTCACGTTCGCGCCGGCCGCGGCAGCGGGCAACGTGGCCGCCACCACCGAGACGGCGGCAGCCAACGCCAGTAGCCTCCGAAACATGGTTCCCCTGCTTCAGACCTTCCCCAGATCAGTTACGCAGAGGACCAGGACGGGGGGAGAGTGGTCACCCCCAATCGTGACAATCCGTGATCACCTCCTGCGTGCGACGTCGCACAGCGCGTGCTCAAGAGGCGGCGGTAGGCCGGTCTCCCGGGCAGACCAGGCCGGTCACGGTCGGCGTGCCCACGAAGTGTGGGCTACCCGCGACTGCTTGTGGTGCGAAGAACAGCATCGCCGCGAGTGCCGCGACGAGCATGGGTGAAGAACCTGCGCATGGGCCCCACGCACTTACACGGTCGCCTGCCGTCTCCCCAGACGTCGTTCGTACGCTCACCGCCGGGGGCGAACAGACCACCGAACCGGGTAGACCAAGGCAAGCGTCGCGGGACCGATGAACTGGTTCCAGCGACTTGTGGCGCAAGGCCGATGCGCGGGCGGCGATGGCACCTCACGGTGATCAGATCGATGCGCTCGGCAACCATTTTCTGGCCACGGTTGCGGCCGCTGGACGTGTCACGAGTGTGTCTCAAAGTCAACGGTCATTGGGAACGGCAGCTCGACCGAGGGCAGGACTCACCGCGAGATCGAGTCAGCTCAACTGACCGTCGTCGATCTGCGCCGCGCTCGTGTCCGACCATGGGGACGTGGGTCGCGTCAGCCGCTTGCCGTCGACGATGAGGTCGACGCGTTCGTTGAAGAAGCAGATCAGGTCACGGATCTTCGGGTTCTCCGGGATTGGCTCCGGGTAGCTCCACGCAGCATCGCGCACGAATGACTCACCGACGCGAACCGACCAATAGCGCGCCCGCCCCTTGTACGGACACACAGTCACTAAGTCACTCGCCTCCAAGAACTCGGTACGCACGTCCTCGAAGGGAAGGTAGTACCGCGTCGGGAGCCAGGTCTCGAAAAGCAGCAGCGGCCGGACGCTGTGCGCGACCCGTTCCCCATGTGCGTAGACCTCGACGCGCCGCGAGCTGCGCAGCGTGTCGACTCGCTTGTGCGGGTCGCGAGCATGCATCACGACGCGTTCGTCTTCCTCGTACCACTCCAGCTGTCGCCAAGAGAAGGTGACATGGCCGTCGAGTGCGGCCATGTCGCCCGTCGGGTCCGGATGCGTCCACGCCGCGGCTTCGGCGCGTTTGCGCCCTGAGCGTACGGTCCAGCTTCGCCGTCCGTCTGGCTGGGCGACCTCGTCGACGAGCGCGCCGGCCACGACATCCTCCTGGGGAACGTAGTACGTCGGAAGGCCTGCGGGACCGTACTGTATGAGCAGCTGCGCGCGATCGCTGTCCGCAACGATCTCATCGCCGAGCCGGACCCGGATCCTGCGTGGGGTCGCCTCCACGGTCGGAGCTGGGAATGTCACGACCTGCGACACGTTCTCCACTCGGTCAGCCTACTCCGGCCGTGCTTCGAACCGTGTCGTCACGAACGGCTGACAGGCGTCGATGAGAGCGCTCGTATGACGATGAACCGATCCAGTGGGGAGCTGCGCGCGCAACAACGCCAGCGCCTCGGCGCCGCTCGCGACTGAACCGCTATCGGCGCCGAGTTCGATTCACCAGTCAGTGACGGTGCCACGTCGGGCGGCGCCGAACCCGGCGGGCGAGATTGCGCGCCGCCGGCATCTCGCCGTCAACACGATGAGGATGGGCCTGAAGCGCCCCGAGGACCACGCCGCCGTACTGCGAGATGTCCTGCCCAGCTAGGGAGCTACGTGACGAAGTCGGCGAACGGGCTAGTGCGGAACCATGTCCGGAACTGCCGGGTGAGGCAGGGCGGCCCGATCAGTTCGACCCGGCCGGTCCGGATCGCGGCCGGGTAGTCCAGCCGCTTCAGATGCAGGTCGACGAGAGTCGCCGAATCACTCCGGCAAACCAGATCCTCGTCGTACCCACTCGGCCGGGTGCAGAGCTCGGGCTGCGGCCGACGCAGGATCATCCAATGGGTGTCCGATGGCCGGTCGCGCAGCTCGAACCGGATCACTGTCATACCTTCTGGGATCTGGTCCAGATCGACCAGCTTCATGGTGGCCCAAAGCACGTACGCGGGGTCCAGGTGGTGAGGCTCGATCTCTAGCCAGTGGGCGCCCCACTGACCCATCGCGTCGAGCACCGTGCGGAGGGCTTGACCCATCTCGGTCAGCTCATACGTCACCCCACGCCCTTTGACCGTACGACGAAGTACGCCGTGCCGCTCCAGCACATCGAGGCGCTGGGCCAGCAAGGCGGTGGAGATACCAGGCGCGCCCTGTCGGATCTCGTTGAACGTCCGGCAGCCGTTCAGGAGGTTGCGCACGATGATCGGCGTCCAGCGCTCGGCCAGTAGTTCGGAACTCCTGGCGATCGGGCAGAACTGGCCGTACGCGCGCACTCCTTCAGCGTCGTCCTCGCCAGGGCCGATGGCAACTTCAGAATCTGATATTGCGAGTGCGCCCCGATGTGCCGAGTGTGAGAGGAGCGGGCCGGTGTCCTACCGGTCCGGCGAAGGTGGTGGGGACGATGACAAGTCGTGCACATGTGGTCGGACCGACACAGGGGCGTTCGGTCGACCTGGGAGTGGCGCGGATGCGGGTGCTGGCCGACAGCACGGTCAGTGGCGCGTTCTCGTTGACGGAGTTCGCCGGCACGGCCGAGGGCGCCTGGACGGTGCCGCATCTGCATCGCGGTTTCGAGGAGTCGTTCTTCGTGCTGGACGGCGAGTTCACCTTCACCGTTGGCGGCGAGCCCGTCGTCGCGGGGCCGGGGACCTACGTCCTGGTCCCGAGGGATACCGCGCACACGATCAGCGCGGGGCCCGGTGGCGGCCGGTTCCTGACCCTGATGGTGCCCGGCGGTCTCGAGGAGATGTTCATGGAACTCGGTGAGCTTCCCCCCAACGCGATCACGGACCCGGTTGCCCGCAAGGCGGTTTCGGCGCGCTACGACTCGATCCCGGTCTGACCCTGCTTCAGCTCTCAATCGCTAGGCCTCTCTCCTGGAACGATCGTCATGACGGAACTGCCGACGGGATCGCCGCGATAGACCGCGACTCGGGTGCGCTGACGCACGTCGCTCTGACTACCGGATCTGCAGAATCGCGGGTGCGACTGGGTGCCTTCATGGGCCAGTTCGCGTCCACCCCTGGATCACCCGGTGCGCGGCGTGTCGGGCTGCATCCGGTCGGCGTGGAGGTGGTCGCGCGCCATTGCCCGTGCTCTCGACGGTAGACATGGGTCACGCGAAGCTCCTGCTGGCCGGCGGCTCTCCGCGCAGCGACGCCACCTAGCTCTCGATGGCGACTGTGTGCGCCATGTCGGCGCTGACCCCGGAGGCGAAGAGTTCCCACGCATGATCACGTACTGCGGAGAACTCGGATGCAACCCGGTCAAACGCCTGGGTCACGCGGTCCATCCCTCTTTCGCACAATCGCCTGGTGGCGAAGAGCGTGACCGGATCAGTGTCCGTCCAGCGAGCGTTGTTTGGGGCTGCGTCCCCTTCATGAAAGGCGATCTGCGCGGCGATGAAGCGGGCAGGAAGTCGTGATGGAAGTCCTCGAATTGTCCCATTGGATCACTGTCTTCCGGTGTTGCCGTGCCCACACCGCCGTCAGCCTCCCGTCACCGCGACGCTGCTTCACTTGGACGGGTCTGATCGATCGGGACGTAGTCGGCGTGGCGGTGGGCGATCTTCCACTCGCCCTGCTCGCGGCGGAAGATGTGCGTGACGCGCAGGGTGTATGGCTCGACGGGGGTGCCGAGGACAGAGTTCGCGATGTGTTCGAAGCCGATCAGGTATGCCATGTCCCCGCTGACGTCGGCGGCGACGAGGTCGAAGCGGTAGTCGGTGGAGTTGGACCACCGCGACGCGAGCCAGCCAAGGGTCTGGCTGACCTCTTCCCATCCGCGCTTGAGTGGCACCTTCGCCCCAAACACGGTCACAGGATCCTGGTGGGACGTCATCGCCAGGCGCGGGCCCGGGTCGCCGTTGATCATCGCTTGCTCTGCCTCAAGTTGGCGGGCGAGGGTCGTGTTGAGGAACTCGTCCAGTTCGCTCATGTCAACCTCCTGGCCGGGTAGGTCTCCTGTTCCTTCGAGTCTGGCAGCCCGCGCGACTGGAGCCTGGCTCCAACGATGGCCGTCGCCGGCCGAGGCCTGACCCGGTTCCTAGCGCAAGAACATCTGCATCATTCGGCGTCCGGAACAGCAGCCGCCACCGCAACCCGGACTCGAACTCGGCAACCTGCCCGGGTCCGCAACTGCCACCGGCACACCTCTCCGCATTCCGACCGAGGCGCCAACCGGCGCGCTGAAGAGTTCAGTCAACTAGCCGCGCGGGCGCGGTGGTGAGGGACCGCAAGGTTCGATTGTGGTCTCGGGACGGCAAGGATTTCACCGACAAGTTCCCCGACGTCGTTGGCGCTCTTGAGGCCCAGTTTGCGGGTGGATTGTGCTGGACGGGGAGTTGGTGGTGTGGACTGGTGAGCGGCTGGATTTCGATGCGCTCCAGCGCCGGATCGTGAAGACGTCGGCGACGGTGCGTCGGCGCCTGGTCGTGGAAGAGCCGGCTTCGTTCGTGGCGTTCGATGTGCTGGCGGTCGACGGCGTCGATATCCGCAATATGCGGTCGTCGATCCGGCGTCGCCGGTTGGAGTCGCTCGCAGAGAACTGGCGCCCGCCGCTGCAGCTTTCGCCGGTGATGGCCGACATCGCTGAGGCGCGCGAGTGGATAGGCCTGGTGGTGAAGCGCCTCTAGCCGCTCTGTGGCTGGCCGCGGCTGGGACAAGACCAGGGAGACCGTCGAGGTGATCGCTGGTGGCGTGATCGGACCGTTGAAGCAGCCGGAGGTCCTGGTCGCTGGAAGGTATCGCGGTTCAGAGTTGGTCAAGGTCGGCCGGACGGTTCCGTCGTCGCCTGAGCAGTCGGCTGCGCTGGGCGCGGTCGACCCGGTGGTGGTGGCGGTGGTCGAGGTCAGTGCCGATGCGGCCCTGCAGGCTGGGCAGTGGCGCCATCCGTTGCGGATGGTTCGGATTCGCGCAGAGATGCGGCCAGAAGACGTTGCGACACTGCCTGATCCCGCCGTGGACGCCTGACGCGACGCTCACGCGCGATGCCGGAGGGTGGGATTTCGGGCTCCCCGCAGTTGAGCGTGTCGTGGCGTAACACAAGGCGGCTCGGCATCCCCTCGTGGGCCGTTGACCCGCCCGGGGCCTGGCGACTGTGGGCTCGACATCACCCCCACGCTCGAGAAGATGTACCGGGCGATGGGGCAGGAGTTGCCGCGCACGAAGCGGATCCTGGAACTCAACCCGGAGCACGCGCTCGTCACCGGGCTGCGCACGGCGAACGAGGCCAACGCCGACGACCCGGCGCTGGCCGAGGCCGCCGAGATGCTCTACGGCATGGCGCTGCTCGCCGAGGGCGGCGAGCTCGCCGACCCGCCCGCTTCACGCGCCTGCCCGCGGACCGACTGGCCCGCTCGCTCTAGACAAAATCCTGGATTCGAGCTGCCGCGACGCCCGTCGCGCGGCGGACGTCGCGGTAGCCCATATCTCTCAGGGTCTGAGGGCGCGGGTGGCGTAGTAGCCGGGCAGCCAGCCTGCGGTGGCGGCGGAATGGTGCGGGGCCTCGTCGAACCCGGTGATCACGAAGCCGGCGGCGAGTTGCCCGCCGATCTGCTCGGCCATCGTGTGGCTGTACTCCAGCGGCGCGTTGGCTCCCCACAGCCGCTCGCGCTCCTCGGCCGGGACGTGCGTCAGGTCGCTGTACGGCAGGCGGTGGCGGACGACCAACTCGCCGCGGGTGTCCATGGCCTCGTGGTCGAACAGGTACACGTCAGGGTTGAGGAAGCCGCACAGCAGCGCGCCGCCCGGCCGCAGCACGCGGAAGCACTCGCGCCACACGGGTGCGAGCTCGGGCACGAACAGGTTCGAGACCGGGTTGAGGACGAGGTCGAACGAGGAGTCGCCGAGCTCCGACAGGTCGCGCATGTCGCCCAGTACCGTGCGCAGCTCCAGACCCTCGCGCTCCGCGACCATCTGATCCTGGGCGAGCTGACGCGGCGAGTTGTCGAAGACCGTGACCCGCGCGCCGGCCGCGGCGAGCGTCGGGCCTTGCTGCCCACCGCCCGAGGCCAGGCAGAGAATGTCTACATCGGACAGGTCGGCGGGGAACCACGCCCGGTCGACCGGCCGGTACCCGATGAGCACGACGGACCAGTCACCGGCGCGTGCCCGCGCGACGGTCTCGGGAGTGACCGGGCGCGACCACTCGTTGCCGCTCTCGACCTCAAGGTCCCACGCCGCGCGGTTGTGCGCTACCGGATCAACGCTCACGGGCATACGGTAGCGCCCCGGCGACGATCGCCGCCGGACCAGTCCCTGTGCACCTGCCCGCACCACAACAAGCACGGCGAGACCGACGTGGCGTACGCCCTCGTCGTGCTCTCCGCGCAACCGCGGCCGAAGCGGAACTGCCGCAGGACGTCGTCCGCGACACGATGCGTCCGACGATCCGGGTCCAGGACCGTCCAGTACCGGACACACCCGACGGCAGACAAACCACAAACGCTCGCACCCGGCCTCCAGCACCCATCCGAGGTCCGACACGAGCGCCAACGTAGAGCCCGGGCAGGCGTCCGCGTCTCGTTGCAGAGCAGGGTGTCGTGCACCTGTCCAAAAGAACACCTCAGTGCGACAATGCACGACACATAAGTCTGCCCTCTAAAAGTGGAAGACCAGAGACACAGTCGAGGCGATCGTCGGCGCCGTGACCGGGTCGCTGCGCTGCTGCTGAAGGCGGCCCGTTCGCGGCATCCGTGGCCGGACGAGATCAGCACCCATTGGGGCCGGGACAGCGAGACCCCGATCATCAAGGTCCAGTCCAATGTGGTCGTCGAGGTCGCCGCGGACGCGGTGCTGCAGGCCGGCCATTACCGGCATCCACTGTGGCTTGTCCGTCAGCGAAGCGACCTCACTCCAGCTGATGTACCGGTTCAGACCGGGGAAGATCGCCACCTGGTCCGGGTGGCTTGTTCACCATGCACGGGCCGCCGTTGCTGTTGTACCTGCGAGCGGCATTATTTGTCATCCCATCGCGACCGGTTGGATGCTCAGAGCAACCTCTCGACGCGTGCGCGGATTCGGCGCATTGTGGAGGGGAGCAGGCGCGCGGAGGGGTCTGAGCGCCCGGGGAAGAGGGGGACGACATGTTCCGTCTCGGGAACGCCGCGCGCGGACGCGGCCGGATCAGCTTGGCCGCGGCGATGCTGCTGATCGCCGCAGTGCTGTCACAGGTCGGACCAGGGTCCGCCGGGGCGGCGACATTGCCCACCGGATTTCGCGACACCGTCGTACTGAGCGGGTTGACCAACCCGACGGTGCTGCAGTTCGCGCCGGACGGGCGGATCTTCGTCGGCCAGAAGAACGGCGTGATCAAGGTCTTCCAGAGCCTCACGGACACGAGTCCGATCACCGTCGCCAACCTGTCGACGCAGGTCGACGACTACTGGGACCGCGGTCTGCTCGGCCTCGCTGTCCCGCCCAACTTCCCGACCAATCCGTACCTCTACGTGCTCTACGCGTACGACGCGCCGATCGGCGGCACCGCACCGACCTGGAACGACGCCTGCCCGACACCGCCCGGCCCGACCACTGACGGCTGCCTGGTGTCGGCTCGCCTCTCCCGGCTGCAGATCAGCGGCAACGTCATGACCGGCAGCGAACAGGTGCTGATCAACGACTGGTGCCAGCAGTACCCCAGCCACTCAGTCGGCACACTGCTCTTCGGCCGCGACGGGTACCTCTACGCCAGCGGCGGTGACGGCGCCAGCTTCAACAACGTCGACTACGGCCAGTACGGCGCGACGTACGCCGGCGACGAGGCCAACCCGTGTGGCGATCCGCCCGGCGCGGCCGGGATCGCCCTCACCCCGCCTGGCGCGGAGGGTGGCGCGCTGCGCAGCCAGAGCGTACGCCGAACCGACGGACCGGCGACCCTCGACGGCGCGGTCCTGCGCATCGACCCCACCACCGGCGCCGGTGTGGCGGGCAACCCGTTCTTCTCCTCGCCCGACCCAAACGCGCGGCGGATCGTGGCGTACGGCTTGCGCAACCCGTTCCGGATCACCCAACGGCCGGGCACCGACGAACTCTGGGTCGGCGACGTCGGGTGGAACACCTGGGAAGAGATCAACCGCGTGGTTTCACCGACGACGGCGACGAACCTCGGCTGGCCGTGCTACGAAGGATCGTCGCCCCAGGGTGGATACCAGGGCGCCGGCCTCAGCCAGTGCTCATCGCTGTACTCGACCCCTGGCTCCGTGGTTTCGCCGTACTACGCCTACAACCACAACGCCTGCGTGGTGAGCTACAGCGGCTGCCGTACTGGCGGCTCGTCGATCACCGGGATCGCTTTCTACCAGAACGGTTCGTACCCGTCGCAGTACAACGGCGCGCTGTTCTTCGCCGACCACACCCGCAACGAGATCTGGGCGATGCTGCCGGGAACGAACGGATTGCCGGATCCAGGGCGACTGCAGTCGTTCGTCGGCGTCGACTCGACCGGCGGGGCCGCGGGGCATCCCGTCGATCTGAAGATCGGACCCGGCGGGGATCTGTTCTACGTCGACATGGAGGGCGGCTCGATCCACCGCATCACCTACACGGCTGCCAACCAGCCGCCCACCGCGGCGTTCACCGCGAGTCCGTCGAGCGGGCCGGTCCCACTGACAGTCAGCTTCAACGGGACCACCTCGTCCGACCCCGAGGGTAAGCCACTCACCTACTCGTGGGACCTCAACGGCGACGGCACGTACGGCGATGCGACCGGCGCCACCGCGTCGTACACCTACACCACCTCGGGGACATACCACCCGAGCCTGCGTGTGACCGACGACCAGGGCGCGAGCGACACGACGTCCGCGACCATCACGGCCGGCAACACCGCACCGACCGCGATCATCGACACGCCCGCGTCGTCGCTCACCTGGAGAGTCGGCGACACGATCGCGTTCTCCGGCCGGGCGACCGACGTACAGGACGGCACGTTGCCCGCGTCGGCGCTGCAGTGGACGCTGAACCTGCACCACTGCTTCACGCCGACCGACTGCCATACGCACACGCTGCAGACGTTCAACGGTGTCGCCAGCGGCTCGGTCACCGCTCCTGACCACCCCTACCCGTGCTGGCTCGAGTTGGTCCTGACCGCGACCGACTCCGGCGGACTGGCCTCGACGACCAGCGTGCGGTTGGACCCGAGGACCGTCGTACTCACCTTCAGGACCAACCCCGGTGGCCTGAACCTGACGAACATGGTCGTCAACGAGGCGCCTCGCGCGACCCCGTTCTCCGTCACGGTCGTGGTGGGTTCGGCGAACTCGGTCAGCGCTCCGTCACCACAGGTCTTCAACAAGTCGACGTACAACTTCGTCTCCTGGTCCGACGGCGGCCCGCAGAGCCACACGATCACGGCACCGTCGGCGAACACGACGTACACCGCTACCTACCGAAAGCGTTGAGGCCACGGCTAGGGCGCGAATCGGATCAGCAGGAGGCACCGGGCCAGGCGATGCGGTAACACTCGGGACCTCCGTTCAGCCGGCTCGGGTCTCCCGGGCGGCGGCACCGGTGCGGTCTCCACACGACCCGCACCGGATGCAACTTAGAACTTCTACGCATCGGTGTTGTGCCGCAAGTACATCTCGTTGCCTGCGGCCCGTTCCGTGCGGCCTCGTGACGTGTTCGGTTGTTTGGCGTTCTAGAAACGGTCGTTTGCGGAACTGCCCCGACCTGCACGGCGGTCGGGCCGAGACCGAAGTCGCCGGTAGTAGACAGTCATTGTCCGCATGGGCACGCTGGATTCGGGGGTGCAGCTTCACTGTGCCCGAGCGAGACGGAAGAGGACAGTGGCGATCCCGCGCCGCCGCCGCGAACGCGACCGGGCGCGGACACCGAAAATGGGCCACTGGTTGTGCGAGCGACCGCAGCGGTGGTTGCGGCAGCAGCCGGGGCGGTGGCGCTCTACCTGTTCCGTGCCTGGTTGCTCGGCATCGCGCCGCACCCCGAAAATCTGAATGCGCGACGACAAGCGCAAAGTGGATGTGTCGCGGTCGCTCGCCGCGTGTGGGGCATTGGAGGTGAGGGGTGTGAAAGGTGACCGGGTTGAGATCGTCGTCGACACGGGCAGCGGCGTGTCGACGTACGAGATCACCGCGACGAAGGCCGGCCGCCGGGTGGAGATCAACACGACCCGGAACCTGACCGAGGTCGTCGAGGTCACCCGCTCTGGTACGCCGGTCCGGACCGCCCGCTTCATCACCTCCCGGGTAGTCGCACTAGTGGAGCACCCGGCCGGCCGGCCCTCTCCCGACGGATCTGGACCCGCAGCAGCGATCGTGACGAGTCGGCGGGTGACCATCGACATCCCGGGCGGGACCCTCACCGGCGACTTGGTCGGGACCCTCACCGGCGAACGGCCGCACTTTGACACTTACGCGTCAACGCCTTCATCCGCCGACTCGGTCTCAAGCGTTCCGCGCGACCTCTAAGCTCAGTCGACCGGAACTGCCGTGACCTCGAAGTGTGCTTCGAAGGTCCCAGTCTCGTCGGTTTCGGAGACGTCTGAGGTGCACGTGATGAGGTCAGGGCTGTTGGCGTCCTTGCCCCCGGCCCAGGTCTTGGACTCGCTGAACGGTTCGGGTGTTCCGCCGTTCGGCGTGAAGGTGCCCTCGACGGTGAACGTCACGGCGTGGTATTTGGTGTCATCGATCCAGCCGTTGCGGCCCGCGGTGACGATCAGCGTGTCCGCGCCATCGCAGACCCACTCCTCGGGGGACCTTTGCTGCGGTTGCGCAGCCGCCGGCACTGCTGTCCCAATCAGGGCGATCGTCGACACGACGCCCGCGATCAGCATCTTGCGCATGACACTGCCTCCTTCCCAGAACTGTCGTTTCATTTTCGTCGTGCCCACCGCCAGCACCCGGCGCGGGAGCTGGCGGGGTGAGTTCCCCAGGAAGACTTAGTGACAGTGGAAGAACTCGTTGACCGTGCCGTCGGGCCGGACGTTGAAGTGATCGACTTGGTTGGTGCGGAGCGTTGACCCGTCCGAGCCGGTGGCGTGGAGGTTGAACGTGAACGTGCCGTTCACGGTCGCCCCGTTGGCGTTGAAGCCTCCCCAGATCGTGACCTTGCCGGTGTAGCTCGGCAGAGTCGGGTCCTCGAGCGGCACCGCGACGAAGGTGCCGGTCTGGGTGAAGGTTTCGTGCACGCGGCCGTCATCGAAGGTGGTCGTGTGCTCTATCAGGTTGGTGGTGGTGGTGATCGTGTAGAGCGGTCCTTCGTCCGAGCAGACGGGATCGGGAATCACATCGACGAAGGTCTCGACGAGGTTCTTCTGGGTGGTGGTCTCGGTGACCGGTGGCGCGCCGAACGCGGGCGCTCCGGTGAACAACAGGCCCGCGATCAGCAGGCCGACCATCAGTAGCAGGCGACGAAGCATTCCATGCCCCCTCTTGCGAGATGGAGCTCTGTGCGCCGGGCGGTTGTGACGTTACTCGCGCCAGGCTGAGGGAACCAGGGCTGATCCCGGGCGGCGCCAGCGACCCCATGACGAGACCGCCGCCCGTGGATTGAAGTAATCAGCGCGTGGTCGTAGTTGCACCGGTAGTTGCAGTTCACCCCGATTCGCGCACGTTCCCAGGGATACAACAGTCAGGTGACGAGCGCGGTGCGGACCGTGACGAACCTCGCTTGACAGAGGCTGGTCGAACTTAAACCTCGCCTCTGCAGCGACCAGCTCCGTGGGTGGTGGGACCATGCACACATGTTCAGGTCGGGGGATTGGCGTGACGGACCTTGGTACCTGGTTGTGGGCGCGGTCGCGGTCGTGGCTGGAGCTCTGATCGCCGTCGCCGGTGACAGTGCAGTAGCCCTGCCGATTCGACGGATTGCGGGAGCCGGCATCGTAGTCGCCCTGGCAGTGCCGATCACGGTGCTGTGGCGTTTGTATCTGCGAAGCGGTCGTGGAAGGCACGGACCGTCCTGAGTAGTGGAGTCCGTGCCACCGTTGGCAGTTGGTGCGACTTACGGGTCGGGATTCAACGAGCAACGTCCCGCGACAAGCAGGGCGACGAACGCCAACAGAGCGCCGAGCACCCAAGAAATAAAGGGGTTTCGAGCGACAACGAGCATGATCGAGGAGATCAGCCCGATTATCAGCGGGTTCGGGGTTCGAGTGCCTGGCGGCGCACAAGCGCCCAGGTCACGCGAGTGCCCTGGGCTTCTTCATATCCGTAGGTCACCTTCTTCTACTCACCCCTTGCCCTCGCAACAGCTGAGCTGACCTCACCTCAGTCGGCAGGCCCTGACCGCATGCGTCTGCGCGGCCCTCTCCGCGCGCCCTATCTCGCAGCGACGAACGCCAATGCCTCACGGGCAAGCTCATGCCACGACAGTGGCGACTCAGGATCGAGGCTCAGCCACTCTTTCACCGGAACCCCCTTGTTCGCATCGAAGCGAACACCGTCTCCCGTCCCCACCAACTCATCGACACGCGCCGCCGGCAGCTTCACCACCAGACCCCGAACTGCGGGCGGCGCCTGGGCGCCGTCCTCGCCGGTGCCCAGCAGCAAGACGCTTCCTCGTCCACGCGATCCCAACTGCCACGAGCCGAGTCCCTGGCGTCTAGCGGCCGGTTAGCCCCGTCCCCCTGGCCGCTCGATCGTACGGCCACCACGCCCACATCGAGAGCGCTTCGCGTCCCTACGGGATTGGCAAGCCGACTCTTGACGTGCGCCGCGCTGGCCCGGGGTTGGCAGCGATCAGGGGGACGGGGCGAGAATGGCGGCGTGGTGCTGATCGCAGATGCCTCCGGGCACGAACCGAGCCAGAGGCGCAGTGACCTGCGAACATCGGACCATCGAACGTCGTGATCAACAGTGCACTTGCCAGCAATGTGCTTGGCCTCACCGCTATGGGTGTGATGCTCGCGTTGGTCTGCCTGCTGACCGCCGTCGACCCCATCGCCCGGTCACACAAGGGATTGGCCGGGGCGATCGCGGGCGCTTGGTGCGCGTTCGCTCCACTGGGTCTGCTGAGGAGCGCGATCGTCGAAGACCCGCTGGCGATGTCTGCATGGGCCGGGGCGGGTGTGTATCTGATTGCGATCATCGGAACGCTAGGTCGGCCACTACTGCTCGCAACGGACCTGGTTGAGCGGGAGCACGGTTACCAGGTACTTAGCAACGGCGAGTACCGGCGGGCGAGAGCCGGTCAGATTGCGTTGCTCGTCGGTATTGCGGGCCTCGCGGTTCTTTCCGTGTGAATCGAGGAGCGAGCCCCAGTGCGTGCCCTCCGCGTGCCCTGATGAGTTGATGCCAAGGGGCTCGACCGGTCACTCACGGGGTGCCGCCGACCGAGACCACGCTCAGCGAGCTACCGCTCAGATCAGCGGGAGCGTCACAACCGCTTTTGCAAGGCAAGGGCTGAGTTAGGTCGTACCAGACCGTCTTCGCACGCGAGCCTGGCTAGCCGCTGCAGGCTCCTACGGATCAGAGATCAGAAGGTGCCGGCGCCGGCGGCGCCTGGTCGGGCCCGACCAGGCGTGAGCAGTGTCCTGGGGTGGTCGAGATGCATGGCATGAGTCGTGGCACCAAATGAGGGATACGCATGGGGAATCTCGCGCTCGTTGGGGGCGGCCGTGTTGCTGAAAACGCTGGTAGAGAGCGGATGCGACGGTGTAGGTCTTCCTCGTAATGAGAAGATCGTCAGTCCGACGTCGACACGTGGCACAACTGGAAGCGCGTGGCGCCGAGGCAGCACCCGGCGCGGACGTTCGCCGGCTTCAATCTTCTCGCCTCGGTGCGGCCGGACACCGCCGGCTGTGATCCGCAAACTAATCCCGCAACTCTTGTCGGCTAACTGATGCGCGACAGGCTGGTGTGCCGAGCACCTGAACCCGCCGACAACGCACGGAGCCGCCGAGATCCGGTAGAAGCACAGACGTGTGTAGGGACGGCGAGCAACTGGAGGCGGTCCGGTCCGCCAACGATACGTCGGTTCTGTCCAAGGAGATGCCGACCGGCGCCGGGGGTGGTGCTTGAGGGGGGACTCCGCCTGCTCTTGGGTTGTCGAGGTGCTGCAGAGAGCCTCACCGTTCCTGACATCCGAGGCCGAGCGACCTGAATGCGGAGTCCCAGGAGGATTACTATGTCCGGAGAGAGACAGCGTCGCCCGAGGCGGTAGGTGGTCCCCGAGCCGACACCTAACGAGAAGGGACCTGCGATGTCCGTGTTCAGGTTTGAGCCGTTCCGTGACCCTGCCCGGGAGCTCGACCGGCTCATGTCGATGGCCGTAAGCGGGACGCGCGGCCCCCTCGGGATGCCGCTGGATGTCTACCGCGGCGAGGACGGCAGCTACCACGTCGAGGCCGACCTGCCCGGCGTCGACCCTGACAGCATCGAGGTGACCGTCGACTCTGGCGCCTTGACGATCCAGGCCGAGCGCACCCCGCCCTACCGCGATAGCCAGCAGGTCATTGTCGCCGAGCGATCCCAGGGGTCGTTCGCCCGGCAACTATCCCTCGGCGAGGGCGTGGACTCGCAGAACCTCACCGCCAACTACGCCGACGGTGTCCTGCACGTGACCATCCCGGTGTCGCCGCGGAGTCAGCCACGCCGGGTCGAGATCACCCATGCGACCGGCGGTAGCCGCACCATCTCGAGCACCGTCGAACAGGGTGACGCGTCCGCCGGTAGCACGGGCGACGCTGGCTGAAGGCGCGGCGCCCCCTCGACGTCATCCGCACGATCACCGTCCGGGTTCGATCGAGGTCCAGCCCGAACCGTTTGCGGACCGTCGTACCGATCGCTCACTGGGGGGTCGCTTCGTCGCTGGGACGGACCACCATGTCGCCTTCGGCCGCGGGGTGCACTTCTGCCTCGCTGCCGCCCTTGTCCGCATGGAAGCCAGAACCGTCATCAGCACCATGCCGCATCGCATACCTGACTGGAACACCGAGCGGATCGGGGGCACCGCGGGGCACAGGACCATTCTGCAGCTACGCCTCCCTCCCCACCACGTGAACCAAACAGCACAGACGGGGTATGAGCACCGACCGACTCCAACGGGCAAGGGCTTGTGCGGGATGCCGAAGACATCGGGTTAGGGGAGGTCTCGGTGGTCGGGGAGGGCGGACCCGAAGTCACAGACCTCCGGCGACTGCGGAGTAGGCTTGAGGGAGCGGCCCTTCAGTGGACGTGTGCGGGCAGTACGCGCGCATCGTTCGCCACTGAGGGGCCGTTTCTTGCGTGGTTCAGAGGCTGCGGAAGAACGTTCGCTCTAACCCGAGAGTAAAAGCGCGGATCTGTCGATGTGCGGTCGCACGAACGAGGCGGATGAGGGCTGTTCAGCCACTTGCTGCGTGGCTCGCCATTTCTGGTTGTGGGTATCGCCGGGCCAGCCTGGTCCCGACGGGGTGAAGGATGGCCAGACCGATAATCAGTAGGGCGATGCCTGCCAGAATCTGGAATCCGCGTTCTTCAGCTTCGAAGGCCACGTCGCCGGGGGCGGCCAAGTAGACCACGAGCGCGAAGGTGTACAGGGCGTACATCCGCCAATAGGTCGCCCGCTGCATGATCCCGAGCACTAACGCAACAACGGCGAGCATCGTGAGAACCCACGGGGGCGGCGCGATGATCGCCACGACCACCGCCGCAGCAGCGCCGAGGGCGGTGGCGACCGCCTTTTCCTTGATCCGCTCACGATTGCCCAACATGACATAGATGACCAAGATGAGAATCGGCTCGGGGACCCAATACGGCTCCGTCCACCCCAGAGCCACCCCGACCGAGCCGGCCGCACCCAGTACGGCACCGAAGGCGAGCGCGATGACGGCGGTAACCGGACCGGAGTATCGGTCGCCGTCGATCACCGGCGGCGCGCCGAAACGGCGGGCGATGACGATGCCGTATCCGGTCCCTATCGCCACAATGGCCCCGAACGTGACGGCGGACGTGCCCGTCGCGACCGGCGTCACGAACGTGGCCGCATAGGAAGCCATCAGCAGCGAGGCGAACCAGCCGAACCTGAACCCGGCACCGGCCACAACGCCGACGACTGCCAACAGGGCCGCCCACCACCAGTCATACGCGGTGAACGCTCCGAGTCCGGCAACGACCCCGATCCCGGGCGCCAGGTACGCCATCCGGCGTGTGCCGCCGAGCTTGGCACCGAGAGCACCCCACACCACCCCGACGACTAACGCCGAGACACCCAACTGACCCACGACGGCACCGACCAACACCGCAGGAAGTACAGCGCCGACGAGCAATGCACCCAGAATATGCAGCAGCCGCTGAGTACCCGACGGCGGCTGGACGTCCGGCTTGGAAACATCCGTCGTCTCGTCGTCGCTGCGGTCGGCATCTCCGGCGTCCGTCACCGCACACCCTCCACCGAAACCTCTCTGGCCCCCGCAGGCGACTCTACGCCGAACCGGCCATCCCACCGCCCGGCGAGTGCACGCCCGGCTGACGCACTGGCGTACGAACAGGGACGGCCTGACTCCTGTCGAGAAGGTTAGACGTGGTGGGTCGGGGGGACGAAGCATGTGGGGGTGCATCCGTCCGATGCTGACACCGATGACCCGATAGGCTGTGCGGTGCAGACGAATCCTGGGCGGTAGGGGGGTGAGTCCCGCGACGGAGGCGGAAGGGCTGCAGCAAGCTATGTCCTCGTGGATGTTGCTGACGAAGCTGCATCCGCCGCAGCGGCGCGAGCAGACGATCGAGCGGGCTCGGCTCGTGCAGCGGCTTCACGCCGAACCAGGCACGAAACTGACGATTGTGGCCGCCCCTGCAGGCTCCGGAAAGACGACACTTCTCGGGAGCTGGCGGGAGCTAGAAGAGCCGACGCGACCGGTGGCGTGGCTCACGCTCGACCCGGGCGACAACGACCCGGTCGTGCTGTGGTCGTACATCCTCGCCGCACTCGAGCGGGCGCTCCCGGCCCTGCACATCGACGCCGTGCCCGAGCAGGTCGGGGCGTCACGGATCCTCAAGGTGGTCCTGCCCGAGCTGATCAACGAGCTCGCGGCCGCGGGCGACGCCGCGCTCGTGCTCGACGACTTCCAACGGCTCTCGGCCGGCCCCGCGCGGGGGAGCATCGCCGCGTTCGCCGACAGCGCCCCGGCGTCGTTCCAGCTCGTGCTTGCGTGCCGGAGCGAGCCCGCGCTTCCGATCGCCGCCATGCGCGCGCACGGGGCGCTGCTCGAGCTGCGTCCCGAAGAGCTCGGCTTCACTCCCGACGAGGCGAGCGCGCTCCTGAACGTGACACAGTCTGGCGACTGCAAGGGACGTTCGCGCCGTTACCGCCGGTCTGACCGTCTTACCCGTCGCACGTCGCCTTGCTCGCAGGCGCCTAGCGATATCCACCCTGCTCCGTCACTGCTCCGTGGGTGGTCGACAAGCGACGATCAGCAGCGGGAACTAGTGATCACAAAACCGCAGGTCAGAGGGCAGATCGGCGGTGGGGGGCCGATCTGCCCTCGCCTGTACCGGGAAGATCCTGGACACCTTCGAAGGCACGCAGCAGCTGATCGTCGCGCGTCGGCCGCTGGGGAAGACCTCTGCCGAGCTGAAGTAGCTTTGTCTGTAAGGGATTTCTGTGTGAGGGGTGAACCTAGTCTCACCCCGGCGCTCACCCCTATGGGGTGTTTCCGGGCCGGGCTCGGTCGTTGACGGAAGGCTAGGGAGCCTCTACGTTACGAGGCAATCGTGTCGTATCGTCAACGCGAAGGAATGGTGTCCCATGCCGCCGATCACAGTGGTCTTCATCGCGACCGGTCTCGCCGTCTGGATGAACGCGTTGTACTTCCTCGGGCTGGGTGCCGGGCGCACCGACGACAGCCGGCCCGACCCGCTCGTCGGGGTCGGCTGGGTCTCGGCGGCGGCCGGCGTCATCGACCTGCTGATGGCGTCCTACATCCTCGCGGCGCGTCCAGCGCCGCTCGGTGACGCGTCCGTCGTCCTCGCCGGTCTGGTCGCGTTCTACGGGATGTTCTTCCTTGCCCTGGGCATCAGTGAGATCCGTGGATACGACCTGCGCCCCATCGGCAACCTCGCCATCGCCGTCGCGATCGTGCCGCTGTTCTGGTGGAAGTTCTTCGAGGGCGGGTGGATGTTCCGCTCGATCCTGCTCGTCTGGCTGGTCGCCTTCCTCGCCGTCGCGGGGACGACGTACGGGAAGGTCAAGGGCCGGACACTCGGCAGTGTCCTTCTCCTCACCTCTGCCTACACGTTCTTCGCTCCGGTGGCGATCCTGGCGACAGGTAACGTGATTCCCTGATCAACTCGTCCGGCTCGAGCGCGATCAGATCGACTCTGATCGCGCTTCGCCATGCCGCGGGGTTCAGTCGGCAGTGCGACGAGACCTGACGGCACGGGGTGCGGCCAGTGGCTCCTGGAGATCCTCCAGCAGTTCGACCTGACCGGACAGCATCCCGGTGAGGATCGTGCGAGCGACCCTGAGCAGCTCTGTGATGTCAGGGCTCGTCAGCGAGTAGATCACTGTCGAACCCTGCTTGCGGGTCGCGACCAGACCAGATCGGCGTAGCACGGCCAACTGCTGGGACAGACTCGTCGCCTCGATGCCGACATCGGACAAGATCTCCGCCACCGAGTGGTCCCGTTCGCTCAGCAGTTCCAGCACACGGATGCGCGCAGGGTGCCCGAGGGTTTTGAAGAACTCGGCCTTCACCTGATACAGAGGTCTGCTCACCCGGCGCACCTCCGGCTCGGCCGCAGGGGCGTCAACTCTCCGCCGCCGACGTTCCACAGCTGAAAACCTATCACTCACGCACAGTTGATCACCTGTACAAGCTGTGAGCCAGCGGCCCGGTGGTGGGTAGAGGGTTCGGGCAGGTCGTAGCAGAGCCGGTCCGGCTCAGGCCGGAGAGGAAGTCGAGGTGGCTGGCCGGATCATGGTGAGGTTGCCGGACCGGACTCATCGTCGGTCAGTGGGCGGACGTGAACCCGGGAGCCGGTCGCCGCGGCTTGCCGGACGAGTTCGCTGACTCCCGCGGCATCCGTCACGGTGCGCGTGAGCGCCTCGGGCTCGCGCGAGGTATAGGTCACTTCGTAGAGCAAGGCGGTCGCTCTCTTCGTCATCCGCTCGGTCGGGGTCGACTCGTTCAGGCGTCTTCGCCGGACTGGTCGGCTGGGACGGTCACTCCGTTTTCCAGGGCCAGCCGCAGGAGGCTGTCCAGTTCGCCGGAATAGACGCGCTCGGCGTCGAGATCCCCGGTGTCCCGGGCGATGCGAAGCTCCTTCCGGGCGGCGACGATCCGCTCTCGCAGTTCTTCGGTGAACGCGTCCATGGTCTCCCGTCCGGCCGTGAGCTGTGCCCTCACCGTACACAAGAGTTGCAGAATTCTTCAATTCATGATCGCATGCATTGCGCATGATGTGTAGCGACGGGAAGGGCGGAGGCATGACCACACCGCTGCACCAGTTGAAGGCGGAGTTCTTCAAGACGCTCGGTCATCCCGCCCGGATCCGGGTGCTGGAGTTGCTGAGCGAGCGGGAGATGGCGGTCGGTGAACTGTTGCCCGAGCTCCGCCTCGAGGCCTCCAACCTGTCGCAGCAGCTGGCGGTTCTTCGCCGGGCCGGTCTCGTCACGACGCGCAAGGACGGCGTGCAGGTCTACTACTCACTGACCAGCCCGCACGTGGCCGAACTGCTTGCTGTCGCACGGGTGATCCTGACCTCGGTGCTCGCGGAACAGGCGGAGTTGCTGGACGGTCTCCGCGCTGACGCGCTGGCGTCGGGTCGATCGCGCGTACGGCGGGGTGCGCGGTGAGAGCGCTGCTGCGGAAGATCCGCGAGACCGGCCGGGTGGCGGAACCGGCGCCGGAGCGGCCGGGCGCCGGAGACGCCGTACTGCGTGGATCCGTGCAGGTGCGGCATGTGGATGCCGGGTCGTGCAACGGGTGTGAGGTGGAGATCGGTTCGGCGTTCGGTCCGGTGTACGACGCCGAGCGGTACGGCGCCCGGTTGGTCGCGTCGCCGCGGCACGCGGACGTGCTGGTGGTCACCGGTCCGGTGACGCGGAACATGGCCGAGCCACTGCGGAAGGCGTACGACGCGACGCCAGCACCCAAGCGAGTTGTCGCGGTCGGCGATTGTGCTCACAACTGCGGTGCGTTCGCCGGTGGCTACGGGGTCGAGGGCGCGGTTGCTGACGTGATTCCCGTCGACGTCGTGGTGCGGGGATGCCCACCGGAGCCGCCGCAGATCATCGAGGCGCTCCGGGACCTGACCGGACGATGACGATTGGTTGGGCGCTGCTCGGCGTACTGATGGTCGCCGGGCTGGGAGCGCTGAGCGCCGGTGCGGCTGGTCCGCGTCCGCGGGCCGTCATATCGGGTCTGTCCACGGCCGCGACCGGCGCTCTCGGTCTTGTGACCGGAGTGCTTGCGATCAGCGGTACGACGTACACCGCGACGGTGCCGCAGTTGCTTCCGCTGAGCGAGGTGATGATCTCCGTAGACGCGCTCTCCGGCATGTTCTGTGCGCTGATCGGTGGTGTCGCTGTGATTGCCGGGCTGTACAGCGTCGGCTACACGGGTCACGCGGGGGAGACCGGTGCCGGCTCGCGGACGGCTCAGGCCCTGTTGCCGCTGTTCGTGGCGGCGATGATCCTGGTGCCCGCGGCTGGGAACGTGACGACGTTCCTGGTGCTGTGGGAACTGATGGCGTTCACCTCGCTGGCGCTGGTGTTCGCCGAGCATCGGTTGCGACCGGCGGTGCGTGACGCAGGTGTCTGGTACGGCGCGATGACGCACGCCGGCCTGGTCGGGATCCTGCTTGGCCTCGTGCTCTTCGCCGTCGAGGCTGGAGGCGAGTCGTTCGAAGCGCTCCGATCGGCTCAGGTGCCGGCGACGACCCGCTCGGTGATCTTCGTGCTGGTCCTGGTGGGATTCGGCTCGAAGGCCGGCATGGTGCCGTTGCACGTTTGGTTGCCACGAGCCCATCCGGAGGCGCCGAGTCAGGTGTCGGCGTTGATGTCGGCGGCGATGGTGACGCTCGGCATCTACGGCATCCTGCGGGTGGGTCTCGACCTCCTCGGCGGTGGTCCCCGCTGGTGGTGGCTGCTGGTGCTGACTCTGGGTGGCTTGTCGGCGGTGTACGGCGTACTGCAGGCCAGCGTCGCGGTGGATCTGAAGCGGCTCCTGGGGTACTCGACGACCGAGAACATGGGCCTGATCCTGATCGGCGTCGGCGCGGGCGGGATGTTCGCGGCCGACGGCAATCGCACGCTGGCCAGCTTGCTGATCGCGGCTGCGCTGCTGCATGCGCTGAACCATGCCGGGTTCAAGACGCTACTCTTCCTCGGCGCGGGATCGGTCGTGCGGTCGACCGGCGTACGAGACCTGGACGGACTTGGTGGGCTCGTGACGCGGATGCCGGCAACGACCGCACTGTTCGGTATCGGTGCGCTCGCGGCGGCCGCGCTCCCGCCGGGCAATGGGTTCGTCTCAGAGTGGTTGCTGCTGCAGGGGTTGATCCACGGCCTGCCTGGTGCCGACACCGTCGTAGCGGTCGCGATGCCGCTGGCGGTCGGGGTGGTCGCACTGACTGCTGGACTCGGAGTTGCGACCTTCGTGAAGGCGTTCGGGGTGGGTTTCCTGGCTCGGCCACGGTCGGAGCCGGCGGCGGCCGCGCAGGAGTCGCCGGCGATCATGCGTGCGGCGATGGTTCTCGCCGCGGTCGCCTGCGCCGCGCTGGCGATCGCCCCGGCGTCGATCGGGCCGGCCTTGACCAAGGTTCTCGGGACGCTGCCTTCGGTCCACGACGGTGACCCGGTGGCAGGCGGCGTGACGCTGCGCCTGACAGGCGTCGAGGGCGCGATGTCACCGCTGCTGATCCTGGTCGGCCTCTTGCTCGGGGGAGTGCTGGTTGCCGTGCTGATCCGGCGCGGGCTGCCGCGGCGCCGGTCGCTGGTGTGGGGCTGTGGTGGTACCCGGCTCGACCCACGGATGGAGTACACGGCGACGTCGTTCGCCGAGCCGTTGACCCGGGTCTTCGACGACGTACTGCGACCGGAGTACGACGTGGACGTCACGCACCATGCCGAGTCGCAGTACCTGATCGAAAGCGTGCGGTACCGGCAACGAGTCGACGATCGACTGGAAGCGTCGCTGTACCCACCGATCGTGGCCGGAGGGATCAAGGCGGGTGGTGTCCTGAGCCGGCTGCAGAACGGGAGCGTGCACAGGTACCTCGCTCTCGGGCTGGTCGGCTTGATCGCGGTCCTCGTGATCGTCGGGCTGACGACATGAGCACCGTCGGGGTGCTCGTCCAACTCGCGCTGCTGATCGTCGCGGCGCCATATCTGGTCGGCCTGATGCGGCAGGTGCGGGCGCGGCTCGAGGGTCGTGCGGGTGCTGGTGCCGGGCAGCCGTGGCGTGATCTGCGCAAGCTGTTCCGCAAGGAGCCGATCTCGCCGGCAGGATCGAGTTGGGTGTTCACCGCCGCGCCGGCGGTGCTGGTGGCGACGACCCTGGTGATCGCGACGGTGGCGCCGTTCGTCACCACGGTCTCTCCGTTGGACGGCGTCGGGGATCTCTTCGCCGTGGTCGCGTTGCTGCTGCTCGGTACGGTCGCGCTGGCCCTCGCCGGACTCGACACCGGGACGGCGTTCGGTGGGATGGGCGCCAGCCGTGAGATCACGGTGGCAGCACTTGCCGAACCGACGATCCTGCTCGCCGGGTTCGCGTTGTCCGCTCGGGTCGGATCGACCAATCTGTCCGTCATCGTGGAACGCGGACAGCAGGCCCCGGCGAGCGTGCTGTCCCCGGCCTCCTTGCTCGCCGCCGTCGCATTCGCGGTCGTCGTCGTGGCGGAGGCCGGCCGGCTGCCGGTCGACAATCCGTCGACGCACCTGGAGCTGACGATGATTCACGAGGCGATGGTGCTCGAGTACTCCGGCCGTGACCTCGCCATGGTCGAGTTCGCCTCGGCCCTCCGGCTGACGGTGCTGCTGGGCCTGTGGGCGAACGTGTTCCTGCCGTGGGGCGTTGCCACGACGGACTCGCCGGTGGCGTTGCTGATCGGTGTCGCCGCTTTCGCCGTGAAGGTCGCGGTGCTGGGGGTGGCTCTGGCGGCCGGCGAGGTGTTCATGGCCAAGTTGCGGCTGTTCCGGGTCCCTGAGTTGCTGGCAGGTTCGTTCCTCTTCGGTGTCCTGGCCGTCTCGTCCTCCTTCTTCCTGGCGTGATCGCGATGACTCAATGGCTCTATCTGATCTGTGGCGGCCTGCTCTTGTCGTCGGTGCTGATGCTGTGGCGGCGTGAGCTGTCGGCGATCGTGCGGCTTCTGGTCGTGCAGGGGATTCTGCTCGGCGTACTGGCAGGGATCCTCGCCGTCCGGCTGCACAGCGTCGAACTGGTGGCGGTGGGGCTCGGAGTCCTGGCCCTGAAGGCGGTCGTGGTGCCGGGGATCCTCCGTCGGGTGCTGCGGGACAGCGGCGAGGCGCGCGAGACCGAGCCGTTGATCAACGTCACCGCCTCGATCGTGGCGGCCGCGTTACTGATCCTGCTGGCGTATGCCGCCGCTCGCCCGATCGTGCGGCTCGCGCCTTCGGCGGAGACCCAGGCGGTGCCGGTGGGCCTGGCGATGGTGCTCCTCGGGTTCTTCGTCCTGGTCACCCGACGGCGCGCGCTGTCGCAGATCGTCGGATTCCTGCTGCTCGACAACGGCATCGCGACCACGGCGTTCCTGATCACCGGCGGTGTACCCGGCATCGTCGAACTCGCGGTCTCGCTCGACGTGCTGCTCGTCGTACTGGTGCTGCAGGTCCTGACCGCCCGGCTGCGGCTGACCTTCGGTGGGACCGACATCGATGAGCTCCGGGAGTTGCACGACTGATGGCTGTACGACGCGTGGAACGGGAGAGCCGATGACCGCCGATCTGACCGGCGGTGCGGCCGCACTACTGGTTGCCGCGCCGATCGTCGCGCCGGTGGCCGCGGCCGGTGCAGCGGTCCTGATGGGATGGCGGCGTTCGGTCGCCGTCGCGACGATCTCGGCGGCCGCGGTGATTCTCCTCGTGGGCGCTGGTACGGCGGCCTGGACCGCCGACGCCGGCGTCGTTGCTGCCGGCAATTGGCTGCGGATCGACGCGCTGTCCGGCCTGATGCTGATCGTCATCGGCGCCGTCGGCGTCATCGCAACCTGGTCGGGTCTTGGATATGTCGACGACGAGCTCCGTGCGGGGCACACCGATGCGACCGGCGCTCGACGGTACGGCGTACTCGTGCCCTTGTTCCTCGCGGCGATGGTGCTTGCGGTACTGGCGAACAACCTGGGGCTGCTGTGGGCCGCGGTCGAGGCCACCACGATCGTCACCGCCTTCCTGGTCGGTCATCGTCGATCCAGGAAGTCGGTCGAGGCGACGTGGAAGTACGTGATCATCTGCTCGGTCGGCATCGCGCTGGCCTACTTGGGGACGGTGCTGGTCAACTACGCCGCCAAGCAGGCCGGGATCACCGGCCATGGGACTCTCGATTGGACCGAGCTGACGGCGCATGCCGGCGAACTGGACCCGGGCGTCATGCGGCTCGCGTTCGCTCTGCTGGTGCTGGGTTTCGGCACCAAGGCGGGTCTGGTCCCCTTGCACAGCTGGCTGCCCGACGCACACAGCCAGGCACCCGCCCCGGTCTCCGCGTTGATGTCCGGGGTGCTGCTCCCGGTCGCGATCTACGCCTTGGCCCGGTATCGGGTCATCGCCGTCGAGAGCGTCGATCCTGGCTTCGTCCGCGGCCTCCTGCTGGCCGTCGCACTCGGCTCGCTGCTGCTGGCAACCGGGCTGCTCCTGGCCCAGCGGGACTACAAGCGGCTGCTCGCGTACTCGAGTATCGAGCACATGGCGCTGGCTGCGATCGGCGTTGCGATCGGTACGCCGTTGGCGATCGCCGCCACGCTGCTCCACATCGTCGGGCACGGTCTCGGCAAGGCGGTGTTGTTCTGCGGCGCGGGGGAGATCCTCGCCCGCGAGGGCACCACCCGGATCGACCGGGTCCGCGGGCTGTTCCTCCGTACGCCGGTGCTGGCCGGCGTGTTCGCGGTCGGACTGGCGGCGTTGCTCGGGTTTCCGCCGTTCAGCCTGTTCGTCAGCGAGGTGGGCCTGATCCGAGCTGGTATCGGCGTGGGCCTGAGTTGGGTGGCGGCCGCCGTACTGGTGCTTCTGCTCGGCGTCTTCGTAGCCGTCACCGCCAAGGCAGCGGGCATGCTGTTCGGCGCCGAATCCACCGGAACACCGAGCGCTGCTCTCCGACCGTCCACCGCCGCACCGTTGGTCGCCGGGCTCGTGATACTCGGCGTACTGGGGCTTGCCGACTGGCCACTCGGCCCGCTACTGGACACTGCCGCCCTGATCGTGGGGACCCGATGAGCCCGGACCCGAGAACCTACCCGAACCGCCGCCAGGTGGCCGTCACCGCAGCGACTCTGGCAGCTCGCGCGGCGGCGCTGCTCGACGACGGCTATCGACTCGCGCTCATTGCCGCGCACGACGATCCGGATGCCTTCCGCGTGGTCTACCTCTTCGCCGCCGGGGCACCGGACCGCCGCGTCGAGCTGGTCCTGACCACGAGCCGATCCGCACCCTGCATCCCCAGCCTGGCCGCGTTGTCCTTCCCGGCCGGAAGGTTCGAACGCGAGTTGCACGACCTCTTCGGCATCGAGGTGACGGGGCATCCGCTACCGCGGCGGCTGGTCCTGCACCAGCATTGGCCGGACGACTGGTACCCGATGCGCCGCGACGCCGGGCCGCCGCCGACCTTCGCGGACACCGATGAGCCGTACCCGTTCCTCACCGTCGGCGGGACCGGGGTGTACGAGATTCCGGTCGGACCGATCCATGCGGGACTGATCGAGCCCGGACACTTCCGCTTCTCGGTCGTCGGCGAGACCATCCTGAAACTCAAGGCCAGACTGTGGTTCGTCCACAAGGGCATCGAGAAACTTGCCGAAGGCAAGGTCATCGCAGCCGCTCTGCCGCTGGCCGAGCGAGTGTCCGGAGACACGACGGTCGGGCACACCCTGGCCTTCTGCCTCGCGGTCGAAGAGGCCCGGGACTGGCCCGTTCCACCGCAGGCGCAGGTACTGCGCGCGATCCTGCTGGAGCTCGAGCGACTCTACAACCACGTCACCGATATCGGTGCCTTGTGCAACGACGTCGGCTACGGCATCGCCAACGCCCAGGCCCAGCGGATCCGTGAACAACTGCTCCGCCTGAACAAGCACGTCAGCGGTCACCGCCTTCTCCGCGGCGCGATCACGCCGGGCGCGACCCATGTCCGTGCGCTGCCCGAACCAGGAGTGCTCAGCGCGATTGCCGCCGACATCCAGCAGGTCGTCGACATCGCCCTCGCCAACAGCGTCGTACTGGACCGGATGACCGGCACAGCGGTGCTGACACATGACCAGGCCCGTGACATCGGCACGCTCGGGTACGTCGCCCGCGCCAGTGGTAGCGACCAGGACGCCCGTCGCGATCATCCGTTCACACCGCTGACAGCCGGAGTTGCCGCGGCTGCCCACTCTGCCGGTGATGTCTTGGCCAGGCTCCTCACCCGAGTCGACGAGATCCACACTTCGGTTGCCTTGATCACCCAACTGCTGGCCACCCGGCCACCTCTCGGTACCGAGACGGCCAAACCCACCTGGCTCACCGCCGGCCGGACCTCCGGGGTCGGTCTGGTCGAAGGCTGGCGTGGCACCGTCGCTCACCGGATCGAGTTCGGCCCCGACAACACCGTGTCCCGGCTCAAGATCGTCGATCCGTCGTTCTTCAACTGGCCGGCTCTCCCGGTCGCACTCGCCGACACGATCGTTCCCGACTTTCCCCTCACCAACAAGAGCTTCAATCTCTCCTACGCCGGGAACGACCTGTGAGACGACGAGAGCCGAAGCCGATGAAGATCGAAACGGTCCAGCGCTGGGTCGCCTCCGTCGTCCTGATCTACTTCTGACCACTGGAGTCAGTCAAGTGCTGCCTCGCGGCGGCAGCCACGTGCTTCAGTCGAGCAGTCCTTCGAGCTTCGGGCGGATGGTGCTCTCCGCTCCCTGGATGTCGACCAGTTTGTCCCGGCTGGTTGCGCCGCGTATCAGCGTCACTGCCGAACGTCGGACGTCGAACGCAGCTGCGACCGCCTCCAGGACAGCCTTCGTCGCCTGGCCGTCCACTGCGCGGGCTGTCACCGCGACCACCAGGGCCGGGCCGGCGACACCGTCGTACCGGCCACCGACGGCCGTTCGGGAGGCGCCCGGTCTGACCCGCAGCAGAATCCTCATGGCCGTATTCTCGCCTGTGCCCGGGACCTACTGGGACGGCAGCGAGGTCGACCGGCGCCCGCTTCCTGCGACTGACCCCGCGGGTTCACGTAGGTCTTCGAGCAGTTCGATCTGATCGGTGATGAGCTCGGTCAGTATCCGTCGCGCGACGCCGAGCAGCTCTGCCACGTAAGGGGTGGTCGTCGAGTAGATGACGGCCGCACCGTCCTTGCGCGACGTGACCAGACCGGCGCGGCGGAGGACCGCGAGGTGCTGAGAGAGATTGGCCGCTTCGATGCCGATGTCAGGCAGCATCTCGGCGACCGAATGGTCGCGCTGACTCAGCAGCTCCAGGACGCGGATCCGCGCCGGGTGACCGAGCGTCCTGAAGAACTCCGCTTTGACTTCGTAGAGAGGCCTACGCACGGGGCGGCTCCTCTCGCTGATTCCCTCGAGGTTGCAGACTTGCTAATCTTAGCAAGTCCGAAACGAGGTGGGAGTGATGCCGGAGCCCATCGTCGCCACGGTCATGAGCCGGTCTCCGGTTGTCGTGACCCAGGAGCTCTCGTTCAAGCAGGTCGCGTGTGCCTTGCTCGCCTCCGACGCGGGCGTCGTACCTGTGGTCCACGGCGGCGTGCCGCTCGGCGTGATCACCGAGTACGACGTACTGGTGAACCTCGAGTTTCACGGTGGCCTCGATCCGGCCCCGCTGAC
Source organism: Kribbella sp. NPDC048837 (assembly GCF_055586945.1). Lineage (NCBI taxonomy): Bacteria > Bacillati > Actinomycetota > Actinomycetes > Propionibacteriales > Kribbellaceae > Kribbella > Kribbella sp. NPDC048837. Next base: position 1,483,954 of record NZ_JBVJHF010000001.1, on the reverse strand, counting down.
TCTTGCCACCGCGACTCGCCGGCGGCGCCGAAAGGCCCATGCCGCGACAGCCGCCGAGCTGATGAGTTCGCCGGCGCCGACGATTGCCTGCTCAGCGGGTCTGAGCGAGGCAGTCCGCCGGCTCGTCGTCCCCGGCTTTCCGGCGCTGTGCGTGATCGAGGAGGACGGACGCCTCGCCGGCCTGCTGGCCAGGCGCGACCTCGTGGCGGTCTACCGGCGGGCCGACAACGAGCTCACTGCCGAGATCCAGGCGGCAGTAGAGAGCGATCGGGCCCGCCCCGCACGTCCGCCTGCTGACGTGGTTGTTCATGTCGAGGCCGGGGCCGTCACGCTCGAGGGAGCGCTGACGTACCGAAGCCAGGTCGAGCACGCCGTCTTCGCGGCCTCGCGAGTCGCCGGCGTCATAGTTGTCCACAGCAACCTGACCTACGACATCGACGACATGCTGGTGACCGGCTTCTGAGCCTCGGGGCCGCCGGGTGTCCTCAGTGGACAGCACCTTCAGAGAGCAGGTCAGGCCGTTGTCAGGTTGCTGGCCGGCGGGCGCTCGTCAGTCGCTGTCGGAGGCCGGTTGCGCGTAGCGCGCGGCGGCTCAGGGCCGCGCGTACGGCGGGCTCGGCGCCGACGACCCTTACGCGATCTTGGGCGCGGGTGATGGCTGTGTAGAAGAGTTCGCGGGTGAGCAGTCGGGACTCTTCGCCGGGCAGGAGCACGGTGACTTCGGCGGCCTGGCTGCCCTGGGCTTTGTGGATGGTCATCGCGTGCAGGGTTTCGATGTTGCCGAGTCTGGTCGGTGCGAAATCGAGTCGGCCGCGGGAGCTGTCGATGCAGACCCGCAGGGAGCCGTCGGGGCGCCGGATCGTCACCCCGACATCTCCGTTGTAGATGCCCAGTGCGTAGTCGTTGGCGGTCACCAGGACCGGCCGGCCGACGTACCAGGTGCTCCAGAGTGGGTCTTCGGTTTCTTCGGTGATCCATCGCTCGATGGTTCGGTTCCAGTGGTCGACGCCCCACGGACCTTCTCGGTGTGCGCAGAGCAGGCGGTGCCGGTCGAGTGCGGCCAGTGCGGCGTCGGGGTCGCCGGCTTCGGCGGCGGTCCGGATGGCGAGTACGTCGGGAAGCACCGTGGATCGCAGGGCTTCGCGTGGGTCGTCGTCCTCGACGAAGCGGACCCGGTCGCCGCCGCTGCGCAGCACGGCGAGGACGTCGTCGGGGCGGTCGTCGCGCACGGCCAGTGCCAGGTCGCCGATCTCGGTGCCGAAGCGGTGGGAGGTGCGGAGCTCGGCTGCTTCGATATGCCCGCCGGCGACCAGTCCGTCGACGAGGTCGGCGAGGACCGCGCCGGCCTCGATGGAGGCCAATTGGTCGGGATCGCCGACCAGTACGAGTCGGGCCTCGGGTCGCACTGCCTCCAGGAGCCTGGCCATCATCGTCAGCGAAACCATCGAGGTCTCGTCGACGACGATGATGTCGTGGGGCAGCCGGTTCTCGCGGTTGTGGCGGAACCGGCTGGACGAGTCGGGGCGCCGGCCGAGCAGCATGTGGAGGGTTCGGGCGTGGAAGTCGCCCAGCCGTCCGGTGTCCGCTGCTGAGAGGCGGTCGGACATCTCGCGCCGTACCGCCTCCTCGAGGCGGGCCGCGGCCTTGCCCGTCGGTGCGGTCAGCGCGATCCACGGACGCCGGTCCCCAGCGATCTCTGCCTGCTCCGCGAGCAGAGCGAGCAGGCCGGCCACGGTAGTCGTTTTGCCGGTACCCGGGCCTCCGGTGAGAACCGTTGTCCATTGCCGGGCCGCGGTCTGTGCCGCGGTCCGCTGTTCGTCGTACGAACTACCTGGAAACAAGCGGTCGATCCCTGCCAGCAAGGCAGCTTCGTCGGCGATCTCCGGCGCCGGCCGAGCGGCGCGGCGGCGAAGGTCCTGCTCGACCTGCTCCTCTTCTCGCCAGTAGCGATCGAAGTACAGGCGTGCGCCCTTGAGGTGCAGTGGGTGCGGGGCGGCGAGAAGTGGGCTGGCCGCGATCGCCGCGAGCCACTCGTCCAGGTCCGGCCAGGCCAGCTCGGCGCCGTCGTCGCCGACTTCGTTGCGGACCTCGGTGAGGTCGAGGCAGATCGATCCCGCCCGCACGGCGCGCGCAACCAGTGCACAGGCGAGTGCCACGGGTTCGCTGGTTTCGTTCAGCATGGTCGTGAGCCGGGACGCGACATGTACGTCGGCGGCCAGGATCACGCCGGCCCGGTTGAAGTCGCGCAGGATCCCGGTCGCGGCGAGCGCCAGTGCCGAATCGAACTCGTCGACGGTCGTGGTCACGGCGTCCTCCCATCGAGCAGATCGGACAAGGCCAGTACGAGCGCCGCCGGCAACGGCCAGCTGAACACGCCTGCCGGGTGCCCGTTCACCGCGGGTGTCTCCGGTCCGCACATGCCGCGCAGATAGAGGTAGATCACTCCACCCAGATGTACTTCCGGGTCGTACGCCGGCAGCCGCCAGCGGAGGTACCGGTGCAGCACGACCGAGTAGAGCAGTGCCTGCAACGGATAGTCGGAGTGCAGCATCGCGGCACCCAGCTGATCCCGGCCGTAGTCGGCGGAGGTAGCAGGCTGCTCCGGGTCCCCGAGCCGGTTGGTCTTGTAGTCGACCACGACGAACCGGTGGTCGTCGCCGTGGGGGACCCGCAGTACGACGTCGATCGATCCAGAGAGGTAGCCGCGCAAGCTCTGCCGGCCGAGCAGAGGTTGTTCGAGCCGGTCGGCGTACGCGCGGAGTGGATCGTCAGCCGGCAGGTGAGTACGCAGCAGCGGAGCCACCTCGGCCAGCCGAACGTCGGTCTCGACGGCGTCATCGCCGCCGGCCAACGGGATCTCGAAGTCGAGCTCGCGGAGCCGGTCGGCGCGGCCGAGGTCGCCGAGGGTCAGGCCGGGAACGAGTGGGCCGAGCGGAGTGGCGTGCAGCGGCAGCATCGCCGTTGCCAGGGCATCCGGCGTCACGTCGGCCCGCCAGAACCGCAGCTGGTTGCGGACCTGTCCGGCCAGCTCAGCGTGCAGATCAGGGGCGTGTGGGTCCGCTTCCTCGAGCACGGCATGTACCAGCGAGCCGAACGTGGCGCCGGCGGGGAGCCCGTCCATCGGTGAGGGCAACGCATCGGACGCCACGGCGGCGGGTGCCGGCGCTGGATCCACAGACTCGTCCTCCAGTTGGCTCTCCTCGGGTTCGCTGACCACGCCGCCGTCGTGCTCGTCGGCCGCACGGATCAGCCCGGAGTACGACGTACGACGCCAGGCGAGGTCGACCTCGCGGGAGAAGTGTCCGACCGTCAGTCCGAGGGGCAACTCGTCGGGGAACGGTTCGCTGTGCCCGGCGATCACCGACTCCTCGACGACCGGGCCGCCGGCCTGCTGCCAGCGTCGCAGCCAGATCAGTACGTCGTCGTCCGACGATGCCCTGTCGAGGCTGTCGGGCACGACTGGCTGGCCCTGCTTGCGTCCCCGCAGCAGCCGGGAGATTCCTCCGTTGACCTCGTCCCACGACGGCGCCCACCAGGCCACGACCTGGGACTGGGCACGAGTCAGCGCGACGTAGGTGAGCCGGATGTCGTCACCGGCGACCTCGGTCCGCCAGAGCTTCTCGTTGGCCTGGTAGCCGGCGCGGTTCCTGCCGCCGATGTCGAGGCTGCGTACGCCGTTCTCATGGAAGAGGAGCAGTTCGTCCTCGTCGAAGATGTGCCGGTTGAACCCGAACGGGAGGTAGACGACGGGGTACTGCAAGCCCTTGCTCACCCACACCGTCATGATCTGTACCGCGGCGGCATCGCTGTCGAGCCGGCGGGTTCGCTCGGTCGTGCGTCCCTTGCCGGTGCACTCCTCGCGCAGCCAGTCGAGCAGTGCGGGCAGCCCGAATCCCTCGCGGTGCGCGGTCTCGTGCAGCAGTTCAGCCAGGTGCGCGAGGTCGGTCATGTCACGTTCGCCGCCGCGCCAGGCAAGGACCTGTTCTGCCATCCCCCTGACCTGGGCGGCCTCGAAGACGGCAGCCACGCCACGGGTGCGCAGGCGGTCGGCCCACGCTCGCAGGGTCTGCCCGATCCGGTCGGTGAGGTCCTCGCCGCCGGCGTGCAGACTCGCCGCGGTCTCCCCGAAGAACATCGTGGTCGCCGCGGCCCGGACCAGGCCGGATCGGTGCGGTTGCTCGAAGGCCTCGAGCAGGCAGAGCCAGTCCTGGGCGGCCCGGGACGAGAAGATGTCGAGGTCTCCGGAGTAGACCGCGGGGATCCCGGCCTCGGCCAGTGCTTCGCGGCAGGCTCGCGCGTCCTTGTGTGCCTCGACGATCACCGCGACGTCGCCCGCGCGGAGCGGCCGGTCGTCGTATGTCGCGCCGGCGGCGAGGAGCTGACCGATATCGGCCGCGAGGTCGCGAGCTATGTGGTCGCGCAAGTCGTCCATCGCGATGCTCTTGCGCCTGGCCGAGCCGAACTGCTCGCGGTGCGCGACCCGGAGCCGGAAAGGCGCATCGGATGGTGCTCCGGCGAGCCGGCTGCCGCGGTGATGGGCTTCGACCTCGTGGACGACGATGTCCTCGTGGCCGAGGCGTGCGCCGCCGAGCACCACCTGGAGGCAGTCGACGAGCGGTTGGTCGCTGCGCCGGTTGATGCCGAGGGTGCGCCGCTGACCGGCGGTCGCCGCCGCGGTGAGGTACGTCGCGATGTCGCCACCGCGGAAGGCGTAGATGGCCTGCTTGGGATCGCCGATCAGCACCAAGGTGCTGTGGCCGTTGAAGGCGGCGTCGATCACCTTCCACTGCACCGGATCGGTGTCCTGGAACTCGTCGACCATCACCACGGACCAGCGGCGCTGCATCCGCCGCCGGGCCGGGGCGTGGGGATCCTCCAGCGCGGTCGCCAGCCGAGTCAGCAGGTCGTCGTACCCGAGAATGCCGAGGCGGCGTTTGCGGCGCTCCATCTCCACGAGCACCGCTTTGGCGAACTCGACGCGGACGCCCTCCGGGGAGGACTCGGCGTACATCTCCGGTACGAGTCGGGTGTGCGGGTTGGCGACGACCTTGAGAGCGAGCTCCAGCGCTGTGGAGCGGGTGATCGGCGGTTGCTCCGCGGATGCTCCGAAGAGGTTGAGGTACAGGTCGTCCACGACCTCGGCGACGAGCTCTCCCAGGTCATCGACCAAGGTGACGCCGGCGTCGGTGTCTCCGGCGACGCCGAGGGAACGCAGTACGAGCTGGCAGAACTGGTGAGTCGTCGCGATAGTGGCGGCATCGAAGTTGGCCAGCGCGTCACGGAGGCGGGCGTGTCGTCCTTCGACGTCGGCGGTGACGAGGTGACCGAGCAGACCCGGCTCGCCGCGCCAACGGTCCGGATCGGCCAAGGCCTGCTCGGCCTCCAGCAGTTGTGAGCGCACCCGTTCCCGGAGTTCCTGGCTGGCCGCGCGGCCGAAGGTGATCAGCAGCATCTCGTCGAGCCGGGCGGCGCCCTCGGCGACGAAGCGGGCAACCAGCCCGGCGAGGGCATAGGTCTTGCCGGTGCCGGCGCTCGCCTCCAGCACGGTGGTGCCCGTCGGCAGTGGACCTAGCAGGTCGAAGGGTTCCATCACGGCGCCCCTTGTTCGAAGCGCAGCATCGGTTCCCAGACCCGGTGCGCGTAGGCGCCGAGCCGGGTTGGTTCGCCCGGCTGTTCCTCACCGGGGCGCGTCGGCTCGAGGAGAACCTCGAGCTGGGTGTTGGCTCCCCAGACGCGGACGTGGGCGGGGTCGGAGTTCTCGCCGTCGTAGTTCGCGGGGCGCCAGCGGCGCCGGGCAGCGAGCATCGGGTCGTCGTCGGTTCGGCGCGCCTGGCACCAGGCGAAGGAGGTCTTGAGCGGCAGTGGCAATGGTTCGCGACGACCGGCGTCGTAGACCGCGACCAGATCGGCGAGCAGCCCGCGGGCATCGGGCCCGACCGGCCCGAACAGCCGGGTCGCGGGAGTGCTGCCGCTCCTCGGGCGGCCGATGGCCAGACCCGTCCAGTTGTGGTCCTCGTCGTCGGCCGACAGCGCCAACAGCTGAATCCACGAGGTCAACAACTGTTTGGCATCAAGCCGCGAATAGCTCACCGAGACCAGTCGGTAGGCGTACACGCCCGGAACCGTCCCGGTGAGACGCCGGCCACCGCCGAGGTCGACGTCCACATCGAACGCCTGCGGACCTGCCTGTCGATGAGGATGCGCACTGATCGCGAGACTCCGCGCGATGTCACGGATCTCGGTCGCGGTCCGCCAGCCCAGTCGTCCCGGTGGGAGAACGCCCCGCCGCCACTCTGCTTGGAGGGCTACGTCGGGGTGGATGCCTGCCAGCATGTCGCGGAGCATCCGGTCGCCGACCGACCACTTCTCGAGGTTGTCGATCTCCACGGGCATCGCGTCCGAGATGCCGTCGACCTCCCACGGCAGGGTCAGGTCGAGCGCCCGGAAGAAGCCCTTCACCGGGTCGCGGAAGAACGCGAGCAGGTCCGCCAGCGCGACGTCGTCGCCTCGGGGCAGCGTCAGCGGTCCGGCCAGGAACTCCGGGCGCGACGGCCTCGATCCGCCCGCGGCCCGTGCCGCGGCGAGTGCGGTCGGGTCGAAGGTGAAGGGTCCCGGTGTGCCAAGACGACCAGCCTCGAGGTTCTTGCGATCGAAGGGCTGGAGCGGGTGCTTGACCACGACAACCTGCCGAACCTCCGACTCGGTGGTGCGGTCCAGGGCGTCGAGGAGCTCGCCCAGCGGTACCGCGGGTGGTCGCGGCTGACCGGAGTACTCGTTGGCGCCGGTGTAGGTGATCACCAGCGACTCGGTCGCGGCGAGGATCGCATCGAGCATCAGTTGCCGATCCTCGCTCCGAACGTCCCGCTCGCCGGTCACCGGAGACCTCGCCAGTACGTCGTCCCCGTCGGCGAGACCGAACCGCGGGAACACGCCGTCGTCGAGCCCCAGCAGACAGACCACCCGGTGCGGCACGGAGCGCATCGGGACCATCGTGCAGACGGTCAACGTGCCGGTCCGGAAGTTCGCGCGGGTCGGCCGCCCCGCCAGATGCGCCGACAACAGTGCTCCGACGTCGGGCAATCTCAGTGGCGTCGCGGTGAGGTGGCCGGCGGCGGCAGCGACATCGGCGAGCTCGTGATGGACCTCGCCGACCTGCCAGCTGTCGTCGCGACCGACGCGGGTCAGCTGGTCGATCCCGGCCCGAAGCGCGTCCAGCCAGTCCTCGAGCGGCTGTGCGCCGTCGAGCCGGTCGGTCGCCGCCCGCAACCGATCGACGTACTCGGCGAACCGGCCGGCCAGCTCGATGCGGGTGCTGCCCACGTCGTCGAGCGGCAGCGTCCGGTCGATCCAGGCGTGCGCGTCCGCGGACATCGTCACGCCGGCGAGCACCCGATCGAGGCCGAAGCTCCAGGTGTTCTGCGGATAGTCGGCCAGGCCGAACGGGTCACGATGCTTCCGGTCGAACGCCCACCGGATTCCCGACTCGCGAACCCACCCGGTGACGGTGTCGAGGTCGTCGTCGGTGAACCGGAAGCGGCGGCGTACCGGCTGGGTCTGCGCGAGGTCGAGCACCTGACTGGCGGTGGCTCTGCTACCGGCGAGCTCGAGCAACTGGGAGGCGACCCCGAGCAGCGGATTCGTCTGGGTCAGGGACCGGTCGGCCAGCTGCACCCGGAGCCGATGCGCCGGGTGGCCCCCGCTGTCGAGGTCGCCGAGGCCGAAGCGGGCGCTGATCAGCGGTGCGTAGGTCTCGATGTCGGGGCACATGACGAGAATGTCGCGGGGTTCCAGGGTCGGGTCGGCCTGGAGCATCCCGAGCAGAACCTCGCGCAGTACGTCGACCTGCCGGGCGGCGCCGTGGCAGGCATGGACCCGCACGCTGTGATCGCCGGCGGCGAACCGGCGTCCCGCGGAATCGACGGTGTTGCTGCGCACGTCGTGCTGCAACCAGCCGAGCAGCGTGTCAGGCGTCGTTGGCGCCGGAAGGTGACGGTCGACGATCGGTGCTGCGGCGAGGGCCAGCTGCAGCTCGCGACTGTCCCGCCCGAGAGTGGCCAGCAGCGGGTGATCGGCCTCGTGGTGGCTCGTGTCGACGGCCCGGTCGCGGGCGGTCGCACGAACCGCGTTCAGGCGTTCCCAGAGCGCACCGCTGGGGTGGGGGAGCCACAGGTGCACGTCGCGGTGCTCAGCCAGGGCGGACAGGAGTTCGATCTCCGTGAGTGGCAATCGAGTGTGCCCGAACAGGGACAGACGGGCCGGCAGGTCGAGAGAATCCGGCTGATCGCGAAGCTGGGCGAGGGTGCCGGCGTGGCGTGCATTCGGGGGCGGTGCGTCGATCCGGTCGACCAGCCGACGCCAGAGTTCGGGCTGCCAGGTCAGATCGTCGTCGATCGCCTCGCCGCGGCCGTCGGTGTCGCGGCCTTCGGTCCAGTCCGCGAGGAGGGCCGGGCGCTGTACGGCGTACGCAGCGAAGAGCCGAGCCAACCGCGCCGCGACGGCGTACCGGCGTCCCTGGCGCAACTCGGCCTCGGCGCCGGTGTCGAAATGGCCGAGGTGTCGCGCGACGGGCTCGCACCAGGCCTCGTCGAGAGAATCGTCGAGCACTGCCAGCAGCGGCCAGGCCATCGCGTCCGCGGCCCAGGGGTCGTCGTCCGTCAGGCCCAGCACCGCGGACACCAGCGAGCGCGGCGTCGTGAACCGGACCCCGGCACACACTCCGTCGCCTCGCCCCGTGGCGGCGCCCAAACGGTGCGCGAGTCGCTGGGAGAGCCATCGCTCGACACCCTTGGCGGGCACCACCACCAGCTCCTCGGCGAACGGATCGGCCAGAGGCACGGCGAGCAAGTCACCCAGTCCGTCGGCGAGCACGTCTGTGCGCTCGGCACGGTGCAGATACAGGGCCACCGACGCAGCATGCCATGCGGGCCTCTGCCTCGGAGGACGCGGCAGTCGGAAACCCGCCTTTACTCGTGTCTGACCGGCGGTTGGGGCGTCAGGCGCAGTACGCGGGCGGAGGGTTCGGGGGTGTTCGCGGTGATGGTGAGGGTGTCGTCGTTCCAGGCGTAGGTCCAGTCGGTGTCCTCGGTGGGGAAGTGGGGATCGATCCTCGACCGGGGGAGGGAGAGGGTGACGGTGGCTGGGCCGGGGGCGCGGTGCCAGAGGGTCAGGTAGGAGACGTCGGCGCCGTTGAGTGACAGGGCGATCCAGTCGTCGGTCCAGGCCGGGAGACCCAGCGGCCAGGCGGGGACGAGGGTGTCGAGATCGTCGAGAATGGCGCGATGCGCGGCCAAAGCGGACCGGATCAGGTCGCACTCGGCCGGCGTCATGTGGTTCAGATGGCCCGACAGATAGAGGCGGCCGGGAACGCCGTTGACGAGGGCGAAGAGGAATTCCTCGCGCGTGCTGCCGCTGATCGGGTAGGCCCAGTGACCGGCCTGTTCGGGCAGTACCGACGCGGGGGCTGCTGCCGTGATCGGTGCGTAGAGCAACGGATGTTCCTGGTCCGACGTCGATTGCAGGTGCAGCCGGGACAGCATCGCGTAGTCCATCCGCATCGCGCCCGAGGCACAGTTCTCGATCAGGAGGTCGGGGTGGCGCGTCTGAAGGTCGTCGAGCCAGCTGAGCAGCGCTCGCTGGTGTTGGAGCAGCCCGTGGCCGAGCGACGTACCGTCCTTGTCCGTGCCGGGACCCGTCATCGTGTTGTTGTCGAACTTGAAGAACCCGATGCCGAACTCGTGAACCAGCCGGTCGACGGTCTGGTCGAGGTGCGCCCGGGCGGCGGCGCTGCGCAGGTCGAGCAGATAGCGGCCGGACTCGGCGACCCGGACCCCGTGCCGGGTGAGGAACGCGTCGTCGGGTAGTTCGTGGGCGACTGGTGAGCGTACGCCGATCACCTCGGGCTCGAGCCAGAGCCCGGGCACCATGCCGTGGGAGTGGATCCGGTCGATCACCTCGGCGAGCCCGTTCGGGAAGCGGGTGGTCGACGGCTGCCAGGCTCCGACGGTGTTCCACCAGTCGCCTTCGGCGTACCAGCCGGCGTCGATGCAGAAGTAGTCAGCCCCGACAGCGGCGGCCGCGTCGATCAGCGGCAGCAGCTTCTCGGCGGTGGGGTCGCCCATCAGGGTGTTCATGTAATCGTTGAAGATCACCGGCATCCGGTCGTCGATCGGGCGCCGGTGCCGGATGGCGCGCCGTTGCCGGGTGAGTGCGGCGAACACATCGTCCCGGTCCGTCCCGGCGACCAGTGAGACCGGTACGGTCGTGAACGGCTCGTCGGCGGTGAGTTCGACGGTCCATTGGTGCTCCTGGTCGGTCGGGCCGCTCAGGAGCAGGTATCCGCCGCGCCGGGTCTCACCGATCTCGTAGTGCCAGGGGCCGTTGTGCTCGATCTGCCATCCCAGGGCGTACGGCGCCTGCCGGTCGACCAGGACGCCGACCGGCAGGCGCTCACCGGTGGACCATGAACCGCTGCTGGTCACCGCATGCCGGTTTCTGGCGACGTGACCGTGTGGTGCGCGGACGATGTCTGCCAGCGCTCCACGACGAAGTGGTTGGGTCGACCATCGACTTTCCGCCATCCAGCTGGTGGTGGCGGACGTCAGTTCGGCATCGACGGAGCCGAGCCCGACGACCAGCGACGACAAGAACGTGAGCTCGAGCGCGGCCGGGCCGACGACCGATGCCTCGGACCAGGCACGGACGCCGGCTCGCGCTTCGAACACGCTGGTGACGCGGAGACCGGTGTCCGGGTCCTCCTGAACGATCCGTAGCGTCGCCTCGGTCTCGTCGTGCCGGACGTAGCGCAGCCGTTGCCCGAGCATCGTGTCGACATGCCGGCTCGTGCTCGGCGAAAGCCCGTGCCCGACAGCGGTGACCTCGACCAGAGGCTGGCTCGGATCCGGCAGGTCGCCCTGGGGTTGCGACTCCGCCCGGACGGCGATCAGTCGCACGGGGCCGTCGTCCAGGGCGAACGTCAGCGTGAGGTCAGGCGTACTCCAGCGCAGGAGGTTCATCCACAGCTCTCATTTCGTGGTCGAGCTCACCGTGCTTCGTCCGAGGAGGTAGTCCTCGACAGTGAACAAGTGGGCGGCCATGCGGGTCCGGGCGCGATCCGGATCGTGGGCGGTGAGTGCGGCGAGGATCGAGAGGTGCTCCCGGTGGGCGGTCTCGTCGGCGCCGGGCTGCGAGATGGATCGACGCAGCCGGTCGCGCATCGTGCGTCCGCCGAGAGCATCGATCAGTGCGGCGAGCACCGGGTTGCCGGCCGCCTCGGCGACGATGCGGTGGAAGGCGATGTCGTTCTCGATCACGGTCTCGTGATTGGGCTGTTCGAGTGTCAGTTCGGTCTCGTTGTGGCGCAGCAGTTCAGCAGCCGAGGCCAGGGCATCCGCGGCGATCTGCTCGGCCGCCAACGCGGCGGCCTCGGCCTCCAGAACTCGCCGCACCACATGCAAGTGATGCGCTCCGCTGCCGTGGTGCAAATCCACCACGAACCCCATCGGAGCCAGCAGCATGGAGGAGTCGAGTGCGGTGACGTACGTGCCGTCGCCCTGCCGCGTCTCGAGAACCCCCATCATCGAGAGCGCTCGAACGGCCTCGCGCAGAGGGTTCCGGGAGACACCGAACGCCGCGGCGAGATCCTTCTCGATCGGGAGGCGATCGCCCGGCCGGAGGTGGCCGTCGACGATCATCTGCCGGATACTCTCCACCACGATGTCGGTCTGCGATCCGCCACCGGCGCGCGTCCGGGCCGCAGCCGTGTCCGGACTCATGGAATCTGCTCCCCGGTCGCACGCGACGCCCAGTACCTGCCATCGGGGAACCGGAAGGTCTCGAGCGATTCCCTGTGCATCTCGGCACTGTAGCCAGGGGCGGCCGGAAGCACGTACGCGCCGTTCCGGACCACGCAGGGGTCGACGAAGTGTTCGTGCAGGTGGTCGACGTACTCGGTGACACGTCGCTCGAGACTGCCCGACACGGCGATGTAGTCGAAGATCGCGAGGTGCTGGACCAGTTCGCACAGACCGACACCACCCGCGTGCGGGCAGACCGGTACGTCGAACCAGGCGGCGAGGAGGTAGACCGCGAGGACCTCGTTGACGCTGCCGAGGCGGGCGGCGTCGAGCTGGCAGTAGTCGATGGCGCCGGCCTGGAACATCTGCTTGAACAGCACCCGGTTCATGCCGTGCTCGCCGGTGGCCACGCCGATGGGTGCCACCGCCTTGCGGATCGCGGCGTGGCCGAGGATGTCGTCGGGACTGGTGGGTTCCTCGATCCACAGCGGGTCGAACTCGGCCAGCGCCTTGACCCACTCGATCGCTTCCGGGACGTCCCACACCTGGTTCGCGTCGATCATCAGGTTGCCGTCCGGACCCAGCACGTCGCGGGCGATGCCGCAGCGCCGGATGTCGTCGTCCAGATCGGCGCCGACCTTGAGCTTGACGTGTTTGTAGCCTGAGGCAACGGCTTCCTCGCAGAGCCGGCGCAGTTTGGCGTCGGAGTATCCGAGCCATCCGGCGGACGTGGTGTAGCAGGGGTAGCCGGATGCCTCAAGCTCCTCGATTCGTTGCTTCCGGCCCGCTTCCTGCCCGGCCAGCAGAGTGATGGCCTGATCGGCGGTCAGGACGTCGCTCAGGTAGCGCAGGTCGGCGGCGTCGACGAGTTGTTCGGGCGACATCTCGGCCAGCAGCCGCCACAGTGGTACGCCGGCCCGCCGCGCGGCCAGGTCCCAGACGGCGTTCATCACCGCGGCCAGCGCGAGATGGATGACTCCCTTGTCCGGGCCGAGCCAGCGCAACTGGCTGTCCGACTGCAGCTCCCGGTAGATGCCGCCGAGATCGCCGCAGAGTTCGTCGACGTCACGACCGACCAGCGGCTGCGCGCGTTGACCGGCCGCCGCCACGCACAGGTCGTTACCCCGTCCGATGGTGAAGGTGAAGCCGTGTCCGGACAAGTCCGGAGCATCGGTGTGCAGGACGACGTATGCCGCTGAGTAGTCGCCGTCCTTGTTCATCGCGTCCGAACCGTCGAGGGTCAGCGAGGTCGGGAAGCGGACGTCGACAACCTCTACCGAGGTGATGCGTGGCATGGCGGCCCCTCACATCCGTTCCAGAGAGATGGGATCTTTCTTCGAGTTCGATGGCGTTCAGTATGGACCAATCGGCGCACCGGCGCTACGATCCCGACAATTCATAGGATTAATACCTCGTCTTAGCGACGGAGGACTGCAGTATGGGCAACCTGGTGAGCTCGGACCGGTCCGGTGTGCAGCGCTTGTACTACGACCGGCCCGCCGGCGCGTGGCTGGAGGCGTTGCCGCTCGGCAACGGCCGGATCGGCGCGATGTGTTTCGGGGGTGTCGGCAGGGACCGGATCGGACTGAACGACGAGACGCTGTGGTCGGGCGGTCCGGAGACCGCGCGCCTGTTGTCGACTCCGCTCGGTGCGACCGGCGCCGGGGCGGTGCAGGCTGTGCGCGACGCGCTCAGGACGGGCGACATCCGCCGGGCGCACGAGTTGGCCGGCGGTTTTCACTCCGGCTACTGCCAGGCCTACCTGCCATTGGGTGACCTCCTCCTGGAGGTTCGTGTCGATGGCACGACGCCTGCCGCCGGCGATGTCGCGCAGTACCGGCGGGAGCTCGATCTCGACGCCGCGACGGCAACGGCGGAGTTCGAGATCGGCGGAGTTGTGGTGCGGCAGGAGGCTTTCGTCAGTGCGCCGGACAACGTTCTGGTCGTACGGATGACCGCATCCGAGCCCGTACTGGCGCTGACCTGCCGGTTGACATCGCAGCTGCACTCGCGAGCGCACGCGGTCGAGGACGGGCTCGGATTGTTGCTGCAGGCCCCGGCCGATGTCGCTCCTCCGCATCGTGACGTGCCCGAGCCGGTCCGGTACTCCGATGGCGCGGATCGCGGCATGGAAGCGGCCATTGCGCTCCGTGCCGCGAGCGACGGGGAGATCCGGGCCGGGGAAACCGAGCTCACGGTCGAGGACGCCACCGAAGTCACGCTGATCCTCTCCACCGGCACCGGGTACGACGGGCCGTCGACCTCGCCGACGCGATCGGCAGCGGAGTGCTGGGCGGCCGCGGATGCGACGGTGCTCGCGGCGCGCGATCGCGAGTACGGCCGGCTTGTGGCCGATCATCGCGACGATCACCAGCGGCTGTTCCGTCGCTCGTCGCTCGAGCTCGCCGGTCCGGCGGGGCAGGCCGACCTGCCGACCGACCTGCGGGTCGCGCGAGCCGGCGATGCCGAGGATCCCGCGCTGGCGGCGCTGCTGTTCAACTACGGCCGCTACCTGATGATCGCGGGTTCGCGATCGGGTGGCCTGCCGACCAACCTGCAGGGGATCTGGAACGACATCCTGCGGCCGCCGTGGAGCAGCAACTACACGGTGAACATCAACACCGAGATGAACTACTGGCCCGCGGAGACGACCAACCTGTCCGAGTGTCACGAACCGCTGCTTCGCTACATCGGTCAGCTCGCCCAGGCCGGGCGTACGACGGCCAGGGACCGGTACGGCTGTGGTGGATGGACCGCGCACCACAACGCCGACGCGTGGTGCTGGTCGTTCCCGGTCGAGGGTGATCCGCGGTGGTCGAACTGGCCGATGGCAGGTGCCTGGCTGGCCCGCCATCTGTGGGACCACTACGAGTTCACCGGCGATCTGGAGTTCCTCGGCGAGTCATGGCCCGTAGTGCGCGGGGCAGCGGAGTTCTGCCTGGACTGGCTGGTGGAGCTGCCGGACGGCACCCTTGGTACGGCGCCGTCGACGTCACCGGAGAACGACTACATCGCCGACGACGGACAGCCCGCATCGGTGACCTGGTCGGCGACCATGGACCTCGCCCTTGTCTCGGATCTCTTCCAGCGGGTCGAACAGGCCGCCGAGCTCCTCGATGTCGTCGACCCCTTGGTCGGTGAGCTGTCCACTGCCCGCAAGCGACTGCCCGAGCCACCGGTCGGTGCGCGCGGACAGCTGCAGGAGTGGGCGGCGGACCTGGTCGAGGAAGACCCTCACCACCGGCACATGTCGCACCTGGTCGGTCTGCACCCGGGCGATGCGATCACGCCGGACGGCACCCCGGTCCTCGCGGCCGCGGCGGCACGGACGCTGGACCTGCGGGGCGACGAGGCCACGGGCTGGTCGCTGGCGTGGAAGATCAACCTGCGCGCACGTCTTCGTGACGCGGTGGCGGCGCACCGTCTGGTCCAAGCGTTCCTGAAGCCCGCGGACGACACCGCGAAGGGACGACCTGGCAGCGGCGCGGGCGTCTACCCGAACCTGTTCTGTGCACATCCTCCCTTCCAGATCGACGGCAACTTCGGCGCGACGGCGGGAATCGCGGAGATGTTGCTACACAGTCACACCGGCGAGATCGAATTGCTGCCCGCCCTGCCGGCCGAATGGCCGAGCGGCCGGGTGACGGGCCTGAGGGCCCGTGGCGGGGTCACCGTCGACATCGCCTGGACGCCAGCCGGCGTCGAATCAGTCCTGACCGCCGATCGGGATCAGGAGCGGGTCGTGCGCCACGGCGACGACCGAGTACCGGTCAGGTTGACCGCCGGAATCGGTCTCCGCGTGAGCTCGATCTGATCGCCGGCCCGGACGAGGAGGCTTCATGGCAACCCTGACAACCATCCGGCCACCGGCCGGTGAGACGACCCGGCCCAGGCGAGGGCAGCGGGAGCGACCCGGGATCAAGGGACTGCGCCGCAGCCTGCGACGGCACTGGACGCTGTACTTGCTGATGGTCGTGCCGCTGATCTGGTTCGCGGTGTTCAAGTACATCCCGATGTCGAACGCGGTGCTGGCGTTCAAGAGTTTCAACGTGACCAAGGGCATCTGGGGAAGCCCGTGGGTCGGCTGGCAGAACTTCGAGCTGTTCTTCCACAACCCGGTGTTCTGGACCCTGGTGAAGAACACCTTCATCCTCTCGGTCTACACGGTCGCGGCCAGCTTCCCGATCGCGATCATTCTCGCGCTGGCGCTCAACGAGATCCGCAACGGGCTGTTCAAGCGAAGCGTCCAGCTGATCACGTACGCGCCGTACTTCATCTCCACCGTGGTCGTCGTCTCGATGACGATCCTGGTGCTGTCGCCGCGGCTCGGCATCGTGAACGAGGGGCTGGGCTTCTTCGGCGTACCGGCGGTGGACTTCCTCGGGAACCCGGACTACTTCCGGCACATCTACGTCTGGTCCGATGTCTGGCAGACCACCGGGTACTCCGCGGTGATCTACCTGGCCGCATTGTCCGGGATCGACCCGGCGTTGCACGAGTCGGCCCGGATCGACGGGGCCAGCCGGCTGCAGCGGATCCGGCACGTGGACCTGCCCGGCATCATGCCGACGGCCGTGATCATCCTGGTGCTTGCGGTCGGCAACATCATGGCGATCGGGTTCGAGAAGGCGTTCCTGTTCCAGAACCCGCTCAACCTGAGTGAGTCCGAGATCATCGCCACCTACGTCTACAAGACCGGTCTGCTGAACGCCGACTTCAGCGGGGCGACCGCGATCGGCCTGTTCAACTCGGTCATCAACCTCGTGCTGCTGCTGATGGTCAACACGATCGCCAAGCGGATCACCGGGAACGGATTGTGGTCATGAGCGTCCAGACCGAAGTGAAGCCGGCGCCGAGCAAGCGGATCGAGCGACGGGCCGCCCGGGCCCGCCGGATCCACGAACCGCGTACCGACCGGATCTTCTTGATCTGTGTCTACCTGCTGCTGGCGGTCTTCCTGCTCGTCGTGCTGCTGCCGCTGCTGTACATCGTGGCCAGCTCGTTCAGCAGTGCCGAGGCGGTGTCGTCCGGCCGGGTGCTGTTCTGGCCGGTGGAGTTCACGCTGCGCGGGTACGAGGCGGTGTTCCAGAACCCGCAGATCGTCCAGGGGTATCTGAACTCGTTGTTCTACACGGTCGTCGGCACGGTCGTCAGCGTCACCATGACGATCGCGATCGCCTACCCGATGTCGCGGCGGACCTTGGTCGGCCGGAACGTCGTGATGACGTTGATCCTGTTCACGATGCTGTTCACCGGCGGGCTGATCCCGACGTACCTGGTGGTGCAGTCGGCCGGCCTGCTGGACACCCGGTGGGCGCTGATCATCCCGCAGGCGATCGGGGTCTGGCAGGTCATCATCGCCCGGACCTACTTCCGGACCGCGATCCCCGAGGAACTGGTCGAGGCCGCGCAGCTGGACGGCTGCGGTGACCTGCGGTTCCTGTGGTCGGTGGTGATCCCGCTGGCCAAGCCGATGATCGCGGTGGTCGCGCTGATGTACGCGATCATGCAGTGGAACTCGTACTTCGACGCGCTGATCTACCTGAAGAACCCGGACCTGTTCCCGCTCCAGCTGGTCCTGCGCAACATCCTCATTCTGAACACGACCGGCGGTGGGGCGGTCGACGCATCCGTGGTCATCCAGCGCCAGCAGCTGGCCGATCTGCTCAAGTACTCGCTGATCGTGGTCGCGAGCGTCCCGGTACTGCTCATCTATCCGTTCGTCGCGCGCTACTTCACCAAGGGAATCATGATCGGCGCCGTCAAGGGCTGATCCTCCGCATCACCTCGACCCTGTGAGGGACCTATGTCTGTACAGTTCACCAAGCGGAGGCGTGCCGCGATCGCCGGCCTGAGTCTCCTCGCACTTGCGCTCGCCGCCTGTTCCAGCGGCGGCGGATCGGACGATCAGCAGGGCAAGCCGTTGCCCACGATCACCGGGAATCCCGCGGTCACCCTCGATGTGTTCGCGCCGCAGTCGGCCGACTGGAACCTGGCCTCGAACGACTTCACCAAGGTGGTGAAGGACAAGTTCAACCTCACCATCAAGTGGCAGAACACCACCTTCGACGGCGGCCCGGCCAAGGAGAAGCGGCAGATCTCGCTGGCCAGTGGTGACTATCCGGACCTGTACCTGCTGATCCCGTGGGTCGACCAGTTCACCCAGACCGACCTGCTGAAGCTCTCGAACCAGGGCGTCGTCGTCCCGCTGAACCAGTTGATCGACCAGTACGCGCCGAACATCAAGAAGGCGCTGGACGCGACGCCGGAGTGGAAGGCGATGGCGACCGCGCCGGACGGCAAGATCTACGGGATCCCCCAGTGGGTCGACTGCTTCCACTGCACGTACCAGGACAAGCTGTGGATGAACTCGGCCTGGCTGAAGAAGCTCGGCCTGGAGCAGCCGAAGACCACCGAGGACATGCGCAAGGTCCTGGAGGCGTTCAAGACCCAGGACCCGAACGGCAACGGCAAGGCCGATGAGATCCCGCTCAGTGCGGACGTGCGGGACGTGCTGATTCCGTACTTCATGAACGCCTTCATCTACGACCCGCAGGGCACCAGCGGGAACAACAACTCGACGCTGGTCCTGAACGACGGCAAGGTCGACATGCAGGCGAACAAGGACGGCTGGAAGGCCGGCCTGAAGTACCTGAACTCGCTCTACAAGGAAGGCCTGATCGACAAGGGCGCCTTCACCCAGAACCCGGACGCCCTGCAGCAGCAGGGCAACCACGCCGGATCGGTCGTCCTCGGCGCCGCGACCGTGCTGCACCCGGGCATCTTCGTCACGACCGGTTCGCCGGACGGACGGGACAAGCAGTACGACGCCGTACCGCCGCTGACCGGGCCGGACGGCGCGAACTTCACCGGCTACAACTTCCCGAGCGCGCCCGGCGCGACGTTCGTCCTGACCAGCAAGGCGACGCAGGAGGAGCAGATCCAGGCGATCAAGCTGCTCGACTACATCTTCACCGACGAGGGCCAGATCAACGGCCAGTTCGGCACCGAGGGCAAGACCTGGACCAAGCCGGCCAGCGGCGATGTCGCGCTGGACAAGTCGCTGACGCCGATCTTCAAGCAGATCCCGCAGAAGGTCGGGAGCAAGCCGCCGAACTCGGGCTGGGGCGCGCTCGCGCAGTACAACAACACGGCCAGGTTCCGCAACTCCGAGGCGATCAGCACCGACCTCTACTCCCAGGCGGGCTACGAGCGACGGCTCTTCGAGGCGACCAAGCTGTACGCCGGCCACGAGGACAAGTCCAAGATCTACCCGTACTGGAAGGTGTGGATCGACCCGGCCCAGGCCAACGAGGTCGCGACGCTGCAGACCAACATCGACAGCTACGTGCAGCAGAACGCGCTCCAGTTCGTCACCGGTTCGAAGAACATCGACACCGACTGGGACGCCTACCTGAAGGGTCTCGACGGCCTCGGACTCAAGCGCTACCTCGAGATCCAGCAAACCGCCTACGACAAGATGCCCAACAAGTAGATCTGCCCCTGGACCGGCCGGGTGTTCACCCCGGCCGGTCCGTCCCATCACCGACGAGGAGCGACCGGTGCCGTTCGACGCAACCTTCGAGTCCCTGACCACGTTCGAATGCCCTGACTGGTTCCGGGACGCGAAACTCGGGATCTGGTCGCACTGGGGAGCGCAGTCGGTGCCGCGGTACGGCGACTGGTACGCACGCAACATGTATCGCGAGGGCAGCGATCAGTACCGCTACCACCTGAGGACGTACGGGCACCCGTCGGAGTTCGGCTACAAGGATCTCGTGCAGCTGTGGAAGGCCGAGAAGTTCGACCCCGACGCGCTGATGGAGCGTTTCGCGGCGGCCGGTGCCCGGTACTTCGTGGCGCAGGCCGTGCACCATGACAACTTCTTCAACTACGAGTCGGCCATCCACCGCTGGAACTCGATGAAGGTGGGGCCGGGCAAAGACATCCTCGCGCTCTGGAAGGCTGCCGCGGACGACCATGGGCTTCCGTTCGGCATCACCGAGCACCTCGGTGCCGCGCTCGGGTGGATGGCGGTCAACAAGGGCAGTGACCGCCGCGGACCGTTCGCCGGTGTGCCGTACGACGGAACCGATCCGGCCAACCGGGACCTCTATCTCGACAACAGCCACTACCAGCAGGACGTCGAGGTGCCGGACCCGTGGTACCGCGACGATCCCGAGTGGCACCGTCACTGGCTCGAGGCCGTGACCGAGATGATCGATCGGTTCCAGCCGGACGTCCTGTACTCCGACGGGCCGCTGCCCTTCGGAGAGGCCGACTACACGCCTGGTCTCCGTGCGGTGTCCCACCTGTACAACACCAGCGCGCGGATCCATGGCACGAACCGGGCGGTCTACCAGCAGAAGGACCGCCGGCCGTCGATCAGCGCGGTCGGCGTGATGGACATCGAACGCAGTCAGACGCCCGGGATCCAACCGCGGGCCTGGCAGACGGATACCTCCGTCGGCGACTGGTTCTACAACGTTCGCGACGTCTACAAGACCGCCGGCCACGTGGTGGAGCTGCTCGTCGACATCGTGTCGAAGAACGGGAACCTCCTCCTCAACGTGCCCCAACTGCCGGACGGCACCCTGGACCACGAATGTACGCAGCTGCTCGACGAGCTCGGCGCGTGGATGAAGGTCTGCGGCGAGGGCATCTACGGCACCCGGCCCTTCACGGTGTTCGGTGAGGGGCCTTCGAGCGTGATCATCGACGGTTTCACCGAGGACCGCGTGAGCTGGACGAGTTCCGACTACCGGTTCACCCGTCGGGAGAACACCGTGTACGCCTTCCAGCTGGCCTGGCCGGACGACGGGCGCGCGGTGATTCGCAGCCTGGCCGGCGAATCGGTGACCGGCGTACGTCTGCTCGGCCACGGCCCCGTGCCCTTCGAGCACGCCCACGGCATCCTCGTCGTCCGGCTGCCCGAGACGGCTCCGCTCGATGTCGCGAACTGCCTCGCCGTCGACGTCCAAGCAGGCTGAGAGAGTGGAGATGACGCGCACCTACGCGGGCTACCTCTACGTGCATTTCAAGCGTGAATCGGTCGACGGTGAGCAGATCTACTTCGCCTTGAGCGACGGCAACGACCCGCTGCACTTCGACGACCTCAACGGCGGCAAGCCAGTCCTGTACTCCACTCAGGGCGAAGGCGGCGTACGAGACCCGCACATCGTCCGGTCCCCCGATGGCGCCCGGTTCTACCTGGTCGCAACCGATCTGCGCCTCTACGTGAGTCTCGATTGGGATCGTCACCAGCGCCGGGGCAGCCGCTCGATCATGGTCTGGGAGTCGGCCGATCTGGTGAACTGGGGAGAGGGCCGCCTCGTCGAGGTCGCACCGCCCGAGGCCGGCAACACCTGGGCTCCGGAGGCGGTCTGGGACCCCGAGCAGGAGGCCTACGTCGTCCACTGGTCCTCGACGCTCTACGACAACGCCGAGCACGAGGGCGAGAGCTACAACCGGATCATGTACGCCACCACCCGCGACTTCCGCGAGTTCTCCGAGCCGCGGGTATGGATCGACCGGGGATGGCAGACGATCGATGCCACCGTGATCGATCACGAGGGCGTCTACTACCGCTTCCTGAAAGACGAACGCAGCCGCGGTGGCGAGGCGCCGTACGGCAAGACGGTGTTCTCCGAGACATCGACCTCGCTGACGGGCACGGAGTGGACGCCGCTGGCCGAAGGCATCGGCCTGGGCGCGATCACCCAGGGCGAGGGACCGCTGGTGTACAAGTCGAACACCGAGAACAAGTGGTACCTGTGGATCGACGAGTTCACTACGGAACGCCGGTACGTCCCCTTCGAGACGACCGACCTCGCCGGCGGCTGGTGGGTGCCCGCACTGGACTTCCGTCTGCCGAAAGACCCTTGCCACGGCGTCGTGCTGCCACTGGCCACCGAAGAATACGAGCGCCTCCGCACCACTTGGTCCTGAGACGGGTCAGGCGCGTCTCACCGTGGCCTTGTGGGCGAGTTCGCGCAGCGTCCGGACGGCGCCGGGAGGGAACGGGGCGTTGTCCAGGACGACGAGAGCCTGCTCCCGTCGGTGCCGGATCATCTCCTCCACGCTTCGCCGGGCACCTGTCGCGTCCAGGACCAGCCGGAGGCGGCGGACGTCCTCCGCCGTCACATCGGCGTTGCCCATCGTGGTCCTCAGCAGCTTCAGGTCGGCTTCGCAGGCCCGGCGTACGGCGAGCGCCATCAGCACGGTGGTCTTGCCCTCACGGATGTCGTCTGTGACCGGCTTGCCCGTCTCGGCGCAGTCCCCGTAGACGCCGAGCAGGTCATCGCGCAGCTGAAACGCCTCTCCCAGGGGCAGGGCGAACGCGGTACATGCCTCCAGGACCGCTGGCCCGGCTTCGGCGAGTGCCGCGCCGATGTGCAGCGGCCGTTCCACGGTGTACTTCGCGGTCTTGTACCGCACGACCCGCAACGCGGCCTCGATGTCACCGGACAGCCGACCCGCCGACAGCAGGTCCAGGTACTGTCCGTAGACCACCTCACTCCGCATGGCGTCCACGAGCTCCAGGACCCGCATCACGCGGTCCACTCGGTTGTCGGCGGTGTGCAGGAGCTCGTCGGACCACACCAGGGCGAGGTCGCCGAGCAGGATGGCCGCCCCCACACCATGCGCCTCGGCCCGGGCGCGCACACCACCGCCGACCGCGTACGTGGCGGCGAGCTCGCGGTGGGCGGACGGCCGTCCTCGGCGCAGGTCGCTCGCGTCCATCACGTCGTCGTGAACGAGGGCGAACGCCTGGAACAGCTCCAGGCCGGCGGCGGCGCGGATCACTCCTGTCGCGTCGCCCCGGCCGCCGCCGGCGTACCACCCGGCCACGCACAGCAGCGGACGCAACCGCTTGCCACCCACCAGGAAGCGACGCAAGGTCGCGATCAGGCCTGCCAGTTCGGGGCCTGGCGCGTCCTTCTGTTTGGCGTCGAGGAATCCGGCGAGCACCGCGTCCACGTTCAGCCGGATGGTGGATGCGTCGGGTGTGCCGGTGTCGGGAAACGTGTTGAACATCAGCAGGCTCCTCGGGCATGACCGGCGAAGGCATGGATGACGGGGGCGAGCCGGTCGGGTGTGGTGCCGTGCAGGACCAGCTCGTCGGCGCCGGCGTCGAGGTAGTCCCGCAGCCGGGCGGCGCAGGCACCGGGGCTCCCGATCGCGGTGGACTCGTCGAGCCAGGATTCCGGGATCAGCCTGGCGGCCTCGGCGAGGTCGACGGGGTCCACGACGGCGTCGGCGTAGGCGTCGCCGAGCCGGGCGATGTGCGGGTGGTCGCGCAGCCGTCGAACCGCGTCCAGGCTCCAGCCGTTGATGCGGACGATCCGTTCGCCGCCGACGGGAGCCTGCAGGTAGGTGGCCATCCGGCCCGCGATGACGTCCCTGGCCGCGGCCGGCGGGTCGGCGGCGGTGAGGACGGTGGCGTGGACGCGTACGGCGTCCGGGGCGCGGCCGTGGTCCGTCGCGGCCCGGCGGACGGTGGCGACAGCCCGTTCGACCGCCCGCGGGGTGATGAACGCGGGCAGGAGCACGCCGTCCAAGTGCTGGCCGGCGAGCCGCAGGGACTGCTCACCGAATCCGGCCAGGACGACGGGCGGGGGAGGAGTGGCGGGCAGTTCCCGGAGCTGGAGGCTCGGGAAGTTCCCGGCGGGACCGTGGTAGCTGACCTCTTCGCCGTCCCACAGCCGGCGCAGGATGGTCACCGTGTCGACGACCATCGCCTCCGTGGCGGTGGGCGGTACGCCGAGCCCTGACAGCCAACTGCCGCCGCGGCCGAGCCCGAGCACGAAGCGGCCCGCGGTCAGCGACTGCACCGTTGCCGCGAGAGAGGCGATCTGCACGGGGTGCCGGGTCTGGAAGGGGATGGCCCCGGAGGCGATCCGGGGCCGCGTGGTGGAGGCGGCCAGGGCGCCCGCGAGAGCGCCGAGATCCTTCGTGCCGAACTTCTCGGAGATCCACAGACTGCCGAGCCCGAGTGCCTCGCCGGCCTGCGCCTGGGAGATGCCCGCCCGCGCGTCGGGCACGTTGCCCGACAGGACGTACGCCCCCAGCGGCAGGTTCGCGGGCGGGGACGACGCCTCCGTGGCGTTCACCCCGTCCTCGGAGGCTTGCGCCGGGTGGCGGTCATGAGGAGTTTGCGGGGCCGGAGCGTGGCAGCGACATCGGGACGTACCCGCAGTCCGGGAAGAGAACTCAAGCGCCAGCGGGCAGCGATGGTGGCGACGGCCAGCGTGACCTGCGCAGGACCGAGGGCGTCGCCGATGCACATGCGGGGACCCGCCGAGAACGGGATGTACGCCGTGCTCTTGCGGTCGGTCGGATCGGCGTCGAGCCACCGGTCGGGGTCGAAGGCGTCGGGGTCGGGGTAGAGGTCGGCGCGGTGGTGGATGAGGTACGGGCTGATCGCGACGGTCGTCCCGGCCGGGATCGGATGGCCGCCCAGCGTCGTGTCGGTGGTCGCGTGGCGGGTCATGAACCAGGCGGACGGGTAGAGGCGGACGGTCTCGTCGACGGCCCTGCGGGTCAGTCGCAGGTCCGGCAGGTGAGAGAAGTCTGCGGGACCACCGGCGAGTACGGCGTCGACCTCCGCGTGGATCTGCCGCTCGACCTCGGGGTGTTCGGCGATCAGGTGGAGCGCCCAGGTCAGGGTGGCCGCGGTCGTCTCCGAGCCGGCGAAGAGGAAGGAGACGACCTGGTCCAGCGCCTCGCGGTCGGTCAGCCCGGTGCAGGATCCCCGACCCGGTGGCTCGACGTCGCGGGTGCTCAGGATGACCGACAGCAGGTCGTTGTGGTCGGCTCCGGCTCTGCGTTGCGCGATGATGCCGAGCACCGTCCGGTGCAGCCTGGCGATGTGCCGTTCGTAGCGCCGGTTGCCCGCGGTGGGCAGGCGGGTGAGCCCCGGAGGCAGGACCGTACGCCGGAACATGCCGCGCACCATGACCTTGAAGTCCTCGATGAGCTCGCGCACGATCGCCCGGGGCAGCGTGTCGGAGAACAGCATCTCCACGACCGAGTCCAGCAGGATCGCGAGGACCTGCGCCGGGACGTCGAGGACTTCGCCGTCGCGCCAGCGCTCAGCAGCCGTTGCCACGTGGGCGGCGGTGGTGTCGGCGAAACCGGGAATCTTGGAGCGGTGGAAGGCCGGTTGGGTCAGGCGCCGGAGCCGGCGGTGCTGGTCGCGCGGGCACACGATCAGGCCGTCGCCGACCATCTCCCGGGCGCGATCGACCAGCGGACCGCCCTTGTCGAAGGTCCGGTCGTCCAGCGTGACCTGCCTGGTCAGGTCCGGATCGCAGACCACGACCGCGGAGAAGGGGCCGAGGCGGATCTGCACCAGGTCGCCGTACGCGGGCAGCGTGGTGAGGAACGTGAACGGGTCGCGCAGGAGCGGCAGGGCATGACCGATGAGCGGCAGCGCTCCCGGGCTGGACAGTTGCTTCTGGATGGCGTGGCTCATCGCAGGAGATCCTCGGTACCCGCCGCGACGGAGCCACGGTGCTGCAGGGCGAGCAAGGCCTTCAAGCACAGCGCGGTGGTGACCGCGCGACTGCCCCACACCCGGGCGTGGTTGTCGAGCCAGGGCACCGCTTCCCAGGAACCGTCGGGGAACTGGCTGTCGATCAGCAGGCGGCCGTCATCCGCGGCCACAGTGGTGCCGGCGGAGATGAGGGCGAGGACGGCCAAGGCCCGGTTCAGGGGGTCAGGTGCCGGTGCCTGGGCCAGAAAGCGCGCGGCCCGGGCGATCTCCTCCTCGTGGCCGCCGACCGCGGCGAGGTGCCGTACCACGACGTAGGTGCTGTAGCAGGTGCCGACGTACCAGGAGGCCCGCCAGAAGCCCATCGGCTGCTGCCGTCCGGCCAGCCAGCGCGTCGCCGGGCCGACGAGCGGGCTCAGCGGCAGCGGCCCGATCTCCCGACCGTACAAGACAGTGGCGTGGGCGAGGTTCGCCACCACCTCGGCGTCGCGGCCGGTGTCGTCCTTGCCCCGGCCCCACACCCGGTTGGCCGCGTCACGTTCGGCGGCCGGCGCGTCGAGCAGCCAGGTGTTGACGACGCCGTCGTCCCAGGCGTTGCGCGCGGCGAAGGCCGCGGCGTCGCGTACGGCGTCGTTGTCGGCGTGGCCCGTGCGGATGAGGACGCGCAGGACCTGGGCCAGGCTGTCGGCGTCGTGCGGCAGGGGCTCGAAGCCGGGGAAGTACCGCCAGGAGATGCCGTCGCGCTGGGAGAGCAGCCAGGCGGCGTTCTCCTCGGCGAGCGCCCGGCATTCCGGGTAGCCGGCCTCGGTCGCGTCCAGCAGCGCCTCGGTGATGGTCGCCACGTGATAGATGGATCCCACGCAGCGGAACCCGGCGAACTTCGCTGCGTCCCCGCCCGCCCTCGGCTGGGTCCGGTGCTGCTGGTGGAGCTTGGTGAACTGCGCCGTCGAGTAGGAGCCCATGACGTGAGCCGCGTCGGGGTAGGACAGATCGTGCTGTCCCGCCAGGTACTCCAGCGCCCGTTCGACGGCAGCGGTGATGGCGAGCGTCGTCATGGCGTCATCCCTTCGGCGGGGTCAGGACCGGTGCCTGGGTGCGAGCCCGCACGGTCAGTGGGATAGGCCCCGGCATCGGGATGAGCGTGGTGACGATCCGGGGCGGCTCCGCCGACACCGGTGCCAGCGTGTGTCGCTGGGCGAGGGAGGCGAGGAAGACGGCCGCCTCGGTGTGCGAGAACGGGCCCCCGATGCACCCGCGGGGGCCGGCGCCGAACGGCATGTAGGAGTGGGCGGGGATCGACTTGACCCGGCCGGGCAGCCAGCGGTCCGGGTCGAATCGCTCCGGATCCGGGAAGAGAGCCGGGTCGCGGTGCAGGGCGAAGATGGAGAACAGCACCATCGCGCCGGCCGGGATCCGGTAACCGCCGAGGTCGACGTCCTCCAGGGGACGGCGCATCAGCATCCACGTGGTCGGGTACAGGCGCAGCGTCTCGTTGATGACGCGGCGCGTGCAGTCGAGCTTGCCCAGATCCTCGTACTCCACCGGGCGGCCTTGGAGGACCTCGTCGACCTCCTCCTGCACGGCGTTCTGCACCTCCGGATGGGTGGCCAGCAGGTAGGCGGCCCAGCACATCGCGGCGGCCGTCGTCTCGCTGCCGGCGATGATCATGCTCGTCACCTCGTCGTACACCTGCTCGTCCGTCATGGCCGCACCGGTGTCGGCGTCGACAGCCTGCAGCAGCGAGGTCAACAGGTCGGGGCGCTGACCGAGGGTGTCGCGGTGCCGGCGGATCATCCGGTAGACCACCGACTGGAACCGCGGCAACGCCCGGCCGAACGCCCGGTTCGTCGGCGTGGGCAGCCGGTCCAGAAAGTCGAACGGTGCAAGGGCGCGCTGACCCAGTCCCCGCAGCAGCACGGGCAGGGTCTCCTGGACCTCGGCAGCGGTCCGAGCGTCCAGATCGGTCGAGAACAGGACCCGGGCGACGATGTTGAGCGCCATCGGGAAGGTGACCTGGTCCAGCCGGACCACGTCTCCGTCGGCCCACGAGGTCACCAGCGTCTCGACCTGGTCCCGCATGGTCCGCGTGTAGCCGGCGATCTCGGAGGCGCGGACGGCCGGTTGGATGAGCCGGCGCTGCCGGGCGTGGAACTCGCCCTCGGAGGTGAACAGTCCGTTGCGGGCCAGCACCCGGGCCTTCTCGAACATCACTCCCTTGTGGAACTTGCCGGCGTCGGTCACCAGCATCTGCCGGATCAGCTCGGGGTGGTTGACCACGTACACATCGCGCGGTCCCAACCGGAACGTCGCCACCTCGCCGTACCTGCGGATCCGCTGCACGAATCCCAGCGGATCCCGGCGGATGTTGACGGCACTGCCGATCAGCGGAACGCGCGAGCGCATGGTTCTCGGGATGCGCCGCGGGACTGTCGTGGACACGAGGTTGTCTCCCTTCGGGGGCCAGGAACGGGGGTGGACCAACTGCTGCCGCTACGCGCCCGCTCGAGCCGGGACTCCCCGTCGGACGGGCAGTCCTTTGACACTGCGGATGAACGACGTGCGTCCCCAGGTGACCGGTCCGGCCACCCGCAGGTCCGGCAGCCGCTCGTGGAGCTCGCTGAGCACCACCTCGATCTCCATCGAGGCCAGGTGTGCCCCGACGCAGCGGTGGATGCCCGAGCCGTAGGCCAGCGCGGGGGCGGCACGCCCGCGGGACGCCGGATCGAAGCGTGACGGGTCGAACTCGCCGGGGTTCTCGAACGCCCGGGGGTCGTGGTTGGCGCCGATGATCAGGCCGTGGATCCGTGCACCCGCGGGGATGATCTCGCCTGCCATCTCGACGTCGCGTACGGCGATCCGCGGGATCGGGCTGTACATGGCGGGCGACTCGAACCGCAGCACCTCCTCGACGTACGCCGCGACGGCGCCCGGGGACCCGGCGAGCCGGTCGAGGTGCTCGCGGCGCACCAGCGTGCGCCACAACGCCAGGGCGATGACGGAAGCCATCGTGGTCACGCCTCCCGCGAGGAGGGTGAAGACCATCGCGATCAGGTCGTTCTGCGAGAGCGGGCCGTCGTCGTCGCTCACGTCGGCCAGCGCCGTGATCAGGTCGCTGCCTCCGCCGCCGCGCCGCCGGGCCACCAGGTCCACCACGAAGGAGTCCAGCTCCTCGCTGCTGCGGTCCGCCTCGCCGAGGAGCTCCTTGGTGACCGTCGGGTCGAAGGCCTGCTCGATGCGCCAGACACAGGAGTTCAGCCAGGAGACGTCCGCCAGGGACAGATCCAGCAGCAGGCTCATCATGTGCGTCGGTAGGGCCTTCGCCAGGTGCTCCTGAAGGTCCGCCTGCTCCTCGCCGGCGAGTCGCTCCTCGAGGTCCAGGACGTTGCCCGCGACGATTCCCCGGGTCCGCTCCCGCAGCGCGGCCACCCGCGCGGGGGTGAAGTACCGCAGGTAGATCCGGTGCAGGCGGGTGTGCTCAGGCGGGTTCCGCAGGCCGATGGTGTCCGCGAGCCGGCGGACGCTGGCGTGCTCCTCCAGAGCCCCGGAGCTGATGCCGAGCGCCTGCACGCGGATGTCCGCCGGCGGCGCCCGGAAGAGCAGGGAGACGTCCGCATAGCGGCTGACCAGGTACCCGCCGTCCTTGCTCCGGTACACAGGGGCGCTCTCCCGCAGCCAGGTGGTCAGCGGCAGCGGATCGGCCAGCACCTCCGGGTCGGACAGCGTCGCGAACACGCTCGAGGAGTCCAGTACGGTCCGCCAGTCCCGGCTTGTCATGTGCCGCTCCGTCGAAGGAAGCCCGCGTCGTAGTGAGTGGGGGACTGAGGAGTCCTCATGACTCCGGCGGGAGCGGCCATCACCAAGGGAATGGCCTGCACGATCGGCGCTGCCGCCGCGGTATAGACGATCGGGGTCTCCGGACTGCCTGGATAACGCTCCAGCCCTTCCCGCAGCGACGCCTTCCACTCCATCGTGACCCGCATCGAGGGCCGCCCTTCGATCTCCACGACCACGTATTCGGCGGCGACCGCGTCGGAAGGGCGCTGTTCGGGCCCCACGTAGTAGAGCCCCTCGAAGGAGATGAACACCTCGTCCCCGCTGTAGCCGTCGTACCGCAGCGCGATCTTGGCGCAGGTCCCCTCTTCGACGGTCATCGCCGCCAGTTCCACGGTGCGTGCGGCGGGGCCGTTGTCACTGCTGAACTCGATCCGGTCGAGCGGACGGCCGAGCAGTTCCGCGGTGACCCGCATCGACGGCTCGAGGTATTGCCCGACCCACAGACGCAAGTGCTCACTCAGCTTCGTGTCCAACGGCTTCCCGTAGCCCATCATCTCCAGGGCCAGGGCGCCTGCTTCGTCGATCGCCATGACACTGCGCACGAGGATGCTCTCGAGGTGCGAGCAGCCACCGCTGAGTGTCTGTACGAGCTGTTCGAGCTCGAAAGCGGGATTGACGCCGGTGCAGTAGAACGTGGCACCGCTTGCTGTCGCGGCCTTCTGGAAGCGTTCGAACGCATCGCCCGCACGCAGATGAAGTCCGCCATAGGCGTGCGCCGTGATCACGTTGACCCCGGCGTCGAGCAGCTGCAGAAGATCGTCGTCGGCCTGCCAGCCACCCAGATCCATGTTGGCGTGCACCACCAGATCGGGCCGGGCCGCAAGCATCTCCGCGCGGTCCGTGGTGACCGGGACGCCCAGAGCCCCGATGCCGGCCAGTTCGCCGGCGTCGCGACCGGCCTTGTCCTTGCTGTGGGCAAGCACCGACACCAGATCGACGGACTCCAGTCCGGCCAGCGCCCGGATCACTTCGGTGCCCAGGCGCCCCGGGCCCCAGACGGCGACCCTGTACCGGGGCCGGGCGAAAGATCTCTTCATGGTTCTCCTTCAGTACGGCGCGGTCAGTGGTTCAGCGCGGGGTCGAGGTAGCGGCCGTGGCCGTAATCGCCGACCAGGGTGGTGCGCTGCGCGCGGCGGCGCACGTCCAAGGGCACGCCGGCGGCGCTGTGGATCACGCGCCAGTTGTCCCAGACGAGGACGTCGTCCTCGCTCCACTTGTGGAAGTAGGCGTAGCGCTCGTCCACGAGGTGGTCCGCCAACTGGTGCAGCAGGGCATCGCTTTGCGCCGCGTCCATGCCGAGCACGCTCTTGGCGTGCAGCGGCGACAGCTTGAGCACCTTGCGGCCGGTCTCCGGGTGCGTGATGACCAGCGGGTGCACCACCGGCGGGAAGTTGTACTTGCGGAGAGCGGCCATGCTCTCCGGATCGGTCTTCAGGTTCACCAGGTCGGACGGGAAGCCGAAGGGGTTCTTCTCCATCTCCGGCGTGAACCGGTAAACCACTTCGAGGTCGGCGATGCGCTCCCGCAACTGCGCCGGCAGGCGTTCCCAGGCGGCGATGCCGTCGATGAAGCCGGTTTCGCCGGCCACCGCCGCCGGCTCGATCATGCGGAGCACCGCGCCGCGCACGATCGCCGGCACGAAGGACTGGTCCCAGTGCCAGCCCAGCCAGCCGGCGCGCTCGGCACCGTTGACGCGCAGCATGGTGGCAGGCCCGGTGCGGTTCTCGGGGTCGTACTTCAGTTCCATCAGGTAGGGACTGTTGTCGATGTTGAGGTCGGGCGTCGCCGAGGATTCAAGCGTGCCGAAGGCGCGGCTCAGCCGCAGGTGTGCCTCGGCTGAGCGGCAGCCGCGGAACAGCAGGACGCCGCCGCGAGTCCAGGCGTCGAGCAGCGCCTGCCGGGCTCCCTCGTCGACATCCCGGTCCAGGTCCAGGCCGTGAACTTCCAGGCCGATGTGCGGCGACAGTGGTGTGGTGGTGATCGGCATGCGCGCCTCCCTCGTCCGGCGATTCGTCGTCGAGACATCACCCTGCGCCAGGCCGGACCGGGAGCTGAAGCCTCAACGGCTGTCGGAATCCGGCATGGCAGGAAGCAGAACGCGGCCGCAGGCCTCCCACCCGGAGGTGGAAGGCCTGCGGCCGCCAGTGGGTTGCGGGTCGCGTGGGCTAGCCGGCGAACCGCACGGAGTCGAACTGGTTGATGGCCGACTGGGTGACGTCGTGCGAGGTGGAGAAGATTCCCGCGTCCTGCTGTGCCGTGGCCGAGGCCAGGGTCACCGGCACGCCGATCGGGACCCAGTTCTGACCGTCGTAGGAGTACGACGCGCTGAACGACGTACCGGATCGGGCGAGCTTCACCCACACCGGACGGTAGTTGTCGGTGCTCGCGCGGGCGTCGGTGTCCAGGTAGCCGTCGCCGTTGGAGTCCCACTCGAACACGACACCGTTGCGAGCGGTGACCGCGACGACGGCATAGCCGGCGGAGGCTCCCGCCTTCGTCATGTCGTTGCGGACCATGACTCCTGACTTCGCCCAGACGTTGGCGTCGTTGACCGAGACGACCCGGGCGGAAACGCTCGACTGCGACGCCAGCGAGCCGGCCCGGTAGATCGAACCGAACTGGTCGTCGTGCTGACCGCCGGCGCCCCAGACGTCCGCGCCGGCCGCTGCGATCCCGAAGGCTCCGCCGCTCTGGCCGAAGTACGAGCTGACAGCGGACGTCCCGGCGGTGGCCGACCCAGGTGCGACGGGCGCGTCGCTCGAGCAGCCGGTGAAGCCGAACTGGTTCGCGTTGAGCGACGTCCGGTACTCCGGAGCGACGCCCGCGGCGCAGATCACGTCACGCGCGCCCGCGGGCCAGTTGGCACCGCTGATCTTCACGTTGTTGATCAGCTTGTTGTTGTGTGCGGCGGCGTTGGGTGTGGAGGCACCACCGGAGTTGTACCAGTTGTTCTGGATGACGTTGTCGCTGGTGTTGTTCCGGAGGCTGGAGGCGTTGGTGAAGACGAACGAACCGCCCTGGACCACGTTGTTCTCGTAGGTCATCGACCGCGAGCCCTCGTCGAGGTACAGGCCGACGCCCGAGATGTTGAACAGGTAGTTGTCGCTGACCACCGTGCCGGGGCTCGCCGACAGGTTGTAGACCGATCCGCCGTCGGCGAAGCGTGCCTTCGTGTTGTGCACGAGGTTGCCCTCGACGCGGTTGTCCTTGAGCGTGGTCGGTGTCGAGTACAGCGTGTTCCAGTTGTAGTAGCCGCGGTCGACGTAGTCGTTCGACCCTCCGGCGTCGTTGATGCCCCAGCCGTAGCCGGTGTCGATGCCGTCGTAGGGGACGTTGGAGACCTCGTTGTGGAGGATCTGGGCCCTGGTGACGTAGGTGCTGAGGATGCCGCTGTTGTCCTTGTAGTCCACGCCGACCCGGTTGATCGTGTTGTTCTCGATCAGGATGTCCTGGTTGGTCATCCGCGGGTCGCTGGGGTGGTGTGCGTCCGGCAGTACGCCGCCGACCGCGACGCCGTGGCCGCTGTTCTCGGTGAACTGGTTGCCGACGACATCGATGTCGCTCGCTCCGAGCCCGACTCCGGTCACGGTCGCGTTGGCGTCGTTCCCGATCCCCAGGGCCGACTGGCCGAGGTTGGTGAACGTGTTCCCGGTGAAGGAGACACGGCCGGCGGCCGACACCTGCACCGCGGCCGGCTCCTGGTACCACGAGGTGCGCGCCCGCTCGAACATCTCACAGCCGCGCGAGCAACTCGTGAACGCATCGGCCGGGCGGTAGTCGTAGGCGCCCTTGATGAACAGGCCGTTCTGCTGGTCGGCGTACCCGTCGACGGACGGGCCGAGCCACGACGTACCGGAGAACTGGATGCCCTCGAAGGCGAGTCCGGTGACCGGCTGGTCGTAGGTCCCGCCGATGCTGATCAGAGACTGCAGGCGAGGCAGTTCGACGTCCAGCTGGTTCGGGTCCACGCCGTCGGCCGGCTTGTAGTAGAGCTTTCCGCCCGCCGGGTCGATGTACCACTGACCGACCTGGGTGAGGAAGCTCAGCGAGTTGTCGAGGTACCACGACGGCCCGGCCAGGAACGACCTCTGGACCGTGTCCCAGCCCCAGGTGTTGTTGTCCCAGGCCGGCTGCGCCATCGTGATCTCGGTCGGGCTGATGCTCTGCACCGGCGAGTACCGGTTGGTGAAGTCGCCCAGTGACTCGAACTCGATCCGGCCCTGGTCGGGAAGCGTGGCGAGGTAGCTCAGGGCGGGGTTCTTGATGGTGAGACCCGTCGCCGTGGGGGTGACGTCGGCGTTGGCGAGCCGGATGGACGCGCGCGGAGCGATCACGCCGTTCACGTACAGCTGACGGGTGTCGAGGCCGCTCGGGGTGTCCGCCACCCAGATCCCGGGGCCGGCGTCGGACTTGGTCCAGCCGGTGACCTGCGACGCTCCCGTGATGACGGGGTGGGCGCCGGGCGCGGCAGTCCAGTGGATGGTGTGGTCGCCGCCGCCGTCCTCGGCTCCGAACCGGAGCGGCGCGTCGAGGCGATAGTTGCCATCGGCAAGTTGAATGGTCACGTCGCCGTACTTCACCGCCGGGCGGATCACCTTCTGCGCCCGCTCCAGCGAGCACGGCTTCGCCTGGCTGCAGTGGGCCGAGTCCTTGCCGTCCGGCGCTGCGTAATACACCGTCGCGGGCGCGGCCTGCGCACTCACCGGGCTGAGCGCCGCTGCGATGACGGCGCCGGCGCCGAGCAGTGCGAGGACGGCCGTTCGGCGGCGTCCGGGTGTGGTCATCGAGCGTCGCGATTCAGACCTCAATGTCATGTTCGATCGCTTCCTGTTCTTGGGGGCGTCGATACCCCGGAACAGAGTTAGCATACGTATGATGTTTGCGACAAGAGGTCGTTCGCCGTGGATGTGCCTAGCTCGTCCGGGCGGGATCTGGTGCGAGACCGCTCGAGTGCAGCTCCTCCCACAGCGCCTCCGGGATGTCCTCCCGGTACCGGTTCGCCGTACTCCGCACGTGCTGCTCGGTCCGCATTCCGGTGACCACCGACACGACCGCGGGATGACGCAAGGGGTACTGGACGGCGGCCGCGGGAAGGCTCACGCCGTGCCGTTCGCAGACCTGGGCGACCCGGGTGGCCAGCTCGACGACGGCTCGCGGCGCCTGCCCGTAGTCGTAGTGCGCGGAGCTGTCCACCGTCGCTGTACTCAGCAGACCGGAGTTGTAGACCGCTGCCGCAACCACGCCGACGCCGCGCTCACGGGCAAGGGGCAACAGGTCGCCAAGAGCTGACTGATCCACGAGCGTGAGCCGCCCGGCGATCATGACGACATCGACGTCCGTCCGCCGGACGAACTCGGCCAGCATCGCCGACTGGTTCATACCGGCGCCGATCGCGCCGACAACGCCCTGATCCCGCAACTCCACCAGGGCAGCGATTCCGCTGGACGAAGCCGGCTCCCAGTGGTCGTCCGGATCGTGCAGGTAGGCGATGTCGAGCCGGTCCGTACCGAGTCGCGCGAGCGACTGTTCCACGGAACGGAGGATCCCGTCACGACTGAAGTCCCAGACCCGCCGCTTCGTCGCGGGGACGACGAACCCGTCGTCGTCGAGCCGATCGGCCGTCTCCGGGCTCTCCACCAGGAGGCGCCCCACCTTCGAGGAGACGAGGACGTCAGTGGCGGTGCCGGCCAGGGCTTGTCCGAGCCGGAGCTCGGACAGACCCAGGCCGTAGTGCGGTGCGGTGTCGAAGTAGCGGATCCCCTCCTCGAGCGCGGACTCGACAGCCCGCGTCGATCGCTCGTCGGTCGTTTCCGTGAACAGGTTGCCGAACTGGGAAGCGCCCAGGCCCAGCTCGGTGAGGTGGTGGCCGGTGCGCAGGCGCCGGGTCGGCAGCGGCTGCGCGAACGCGCCGGGAAAGTGGTCGTTGTGCATGGTCGCGGAGTGTATCGCTTTTGAACATACGTATTACGTTTGAGCGCGTTCTGCGTTAGGCTGCGCAAGCCCGCCGGCCGTCTCGGCCGCGGTGCCGAACGAGAAGGAAGTGAGAGCGATGTTGGCGGTGAACTATGTGGGCGACCGGACGATGGCGGTCGAGGAGCGCGAACCGGCCGATCTCCGCCCGGGCGAGGTCCGCATCGCCGTGGCCTATGTGGGTATCTGTGGCACCGACCTCCACGTGTTCCACGGTGACATGGACGGCCGCGTCAGCAAGCCGGCGACCATCGGGCACGAGATGTCGGGCACGATCGTCGACCTGGGCCCCGGTGTCGAGGGCTGGTCGGTCGGTGACGCGGTGACGGTCATGCCGCTCGTGTGGGACGGCACGTGTCCCGCTTGCCGTGCCGGGAACGAGCACATCTGCCAGCACCTGGACTTCATCGGCATCGACAGCCCCGGGGCTCTCCAGCAGTACTGGAACGTCCCGGCGTCGACTCTGGTGAGACTGCCGTCCGGGGTGTCGCTGCGCGACGCCGCGCTCGTGGAACCGGTAGCGGTCGCAGTTCACGACGTACGCCGGTCGGAGCTCGGGGAGGGCGACAAGGCTGTCGTCATCGGCGCGGGACCCATCGGTGTGTTGATCGCGACCGTCGCGGCTGCCTTCGGCGCTGAGGTCGTGATCGCGGAGATCGACCCTGCCCGCAGGGCGACCGCCGCCGGGCTCGGACTCGCGACGCTGGATCCCTCGTCCGTCGATCAGACCGCCTGGGTGGAGGAGTGGACAGGTGGCGCGGGCGCGGACGTCGTGTTCGAGGTCTCGGGCGCTGCCGCCGCGGTCCAGGGCGCCACTGATCTGGTCAAGGTCCGCGGGACGCTCGTCGTGGTGGCCATCCATCCACAACCGCGCCCGGTGGACCTTCATCGGGTGTTCTGGCGGGAGCTGAGGATCCTCGGTGCGCGGGTCTATCAGCGACAGGACTTCGAGCGCGCGGCCGAACTCGTTGCCGAAGGCACCATACCGGTGGCGGAGCTCGTGACCGGGATCGTCCCGCTGACCGAGGTTCAGTCGGCGTTCGGCGTCCTCGAAGCAGGACAGGCGATGAAGCTGCTCGTCGAGCTGAACGCGTCATGAATCCGTTCGATCTGACCGGGCGCCTCGCGGTGGTGACGGGTGCGAAGCGTGGGATCGGTTTCGCTGTCGCCGAGGCCCTGGCTGCCGCCGGCGCCGACATCGTCGGGGTGTCGGCCACTCTCGACCCCGCATCGTCGGCGATCGGAGACTGCGTACGCCAACTCGGCCGCGACTTCTCCGGGCACCGCGTGGACTTCGCCGACCGCACCGAGGTGATCGAGTTCGCCGAAGGGCTCGCCGCGGGCGATCGGCAGGTGGACATCCTGGTCAACAACGCCGGAACCATCCGCCGTGCTCCCGCTGCCGAACACCCCCTCGACTGGTTCGACGAGGTGCTGGAGGTCGATCTCACCAGCGCCTTCGTGCTCAGTCAGATTCTCGGGCGGCGGATGCTGCAGGCAGAGCATGGCCGCATCGTCTTCACGGCCTCTCTGCTGTCGTTCCAGGGCGGTATCAACGTGCCGGGCTACGCGGCCGCCAAGTCCGGTGCGGCCGGGCTGGTCCGCGCGCTGTCCAACGAATGGGCGGGACGCGGCGTCACGGTGAACGGCATCGCTCCCGGCTACATCGCGACCGACAACACCCGAGCGCTGCAGGAAGATCCCGATCGCTCCCGCGCCATCCTCGAGCGGATACCGGCGGGGCGCTGGGGTACGGCGGCCGACATCGCGGGCGCCGCCGTCTTCCTGGCATCGGATGCCGCCCGCTACGTCTCCGGGACGATCCTTCCGGTCGACGGCGGGTGGCTCGGCCGCTGACGCATCGCACCTCTGTTCTCCCGTCGGCAGCAATGGTAAAACGTCATACGTATGCCCTATAGTCGGGCCACGATCCACTCCGAGTCGTCACCGGAGTCACAAGACAAGGACATCTCATGGTCGGAATCCACACGGCGGTTCGTTCGCGCCGCAGGTCGGCGTTGACCGTCGCCGGGGTCTGCGCCGCCACCGCACTCCTGGCCCTCGCCGGATGCAGCAGCGGTACCAGCTCGGCGAGCGGGTCGTACGGCTTTCCCCAAGCCAAGCAGGAAACCTCCTCGACGATCACGGTCTGGGTGGACGCCGACCGTCAGGCCGCCGCGAAGGCGTTCCAGAAGGCGAATCCGGACACCAAGATCCAGGTCGTCTCCTATGACGGCTCGGCGAACGGATCCAACTCGTTCCGCACGAAGATGCAGCTCTTCGACCGGGCCGGCAGCGGCTGGCCCGACGTCGTGTTCTCCAGCCAGAACAACGACGCGGCGTGGGCCAGTCAGAAGAGCGGTGGCAAGCAGGCATTCGCGGCCGTGCTGGACAAAGGTCTGGTTCCTGGTGACACGCTCGCGAAGTTCACCGAAGGATCGCTCAACCCCTGCACGGTGGACGGCCAGGTGTACTGCCTGCGCAACGACCTCGCGCAGGCTGTGCTCTGGTACAACAAGACGCTGATGGATCAGTTCGGCTACGCCGTCCCGACCACCTGGGAGGAGTACCAGGCCCTCGGGGAGAAGGTGGCGAAGCAGCATCCCGGCTACATCATCGGTACCGCTGGTGACGCGTGGACGCCGGAGGTCTTCCTCTGGGCCAGCAAGTGCCAGGCCAATGACGTCACGGGTCCCAAGGCCGTCACGGTGAACACCGACACGGCCGAGTGCAAGCGAGCGGCGTCGATGCTCGACACGCTCCGCGGGAACGGAACCGTCCCCGTCGTGAGCGTCTTCACCCCGGAGTTCGTGAAGAAGTACTCGGGCAAGGTGCTGATGATGCCCGGGCCGGCCTGGTACGCCGGGGCGATCTTCAACAACCCCCAGTCCCTGAACGTGCCCGCCGGCCAGCTCGGCATCGCCGCGCCGCTGCCGTGGAAGGGCGACGACAAGGCTGTCACCGGCAACGTCGGCGGCGGGACCTGGTTCATCTCCAGCCATTCCAAGAACCTCGCGGCCGCCGAGAAGTTCGTCCAGTTCGTCACCACCGCCGACGACTACCAGGTGAATGTCGCGCCGGGGTACCCCGCTTACGCGCCGGCCGCCGAGAAGTGGGTCGCGAAGCAGGAGTCCAGCAAGTACTTCGCGACCTCGATGCAGCCGGTGGTCACCGCCGCCTCGCAGGTGTGGGACGGCTGGGGTTACGGCATCTTCAGCCAGGAAGCGATCTGGGCGAAGACGATGACCACGGCCATCACCGGTGGCAAGTCGATCGTCGAACTGCTGCCGACCTGGCAGCAGGCGATCGAGAACCAGGCCAAGGTCAACGGATACTCGGTGAACTGACATGACCATCGCTCCACCGAGCGAGCAGCTGACCGCCGGCGCCTCCGAGCGCCGGCGGCCGGCCCGCCCCGACGGCCGGGCACCCGGTCGCACGCGGATCGGCTATGCCTTCGTCTCGCTCTACGCGCTGCTCGCGCTGGCCTTCGGGGTCGTTCCCTCGCTGTACGCCGTCGTGCTGGCGTTCACGAACGCCGACGGCGGGTTCGCCGGCCTCGGCAACTTCACGAAGGTCGTCGGCGACTTCCGGTTCTGGCCGGCCGTGCTCCATGTGACCCTCTATCTCGTCATCTGGCTCATCGGGCTCGTCGTGTTCGTCGTGAGTCTGGCGTTGCTCGTCCACGCCGTCCGTGTTCGCTGGGCGAGCACGGCGCTGCGGTTCGTCTACTACCTCCCCGGCGCTCTCGCCGGCGCATCCAGTGTCCTGCTCTGGCTGTTCGTCCTCGATCCCACCGCGAGCCCGGTCAGTGGTCTGCTCCGAGCGCTCGGGTTCGACAGTTTCGTTGCGGTCATCCAGCCCGGGAACCTGCCGGCCATCTTCGCGATCATCGCGTTCTGGACCGGAGCCGGCGGGTGGATCGTGATCATGTACGGCGCCCTGAACAACATCAGCACCGAGATCATCGAGGCGGCCCAGGTCGACGGCGCGAGCGCCGTACAGATCGCGCTCCGGATCCAGCTTCCGCTGCTGCGCAAGTGGATCGCCTACATGGGAGTGATGTCCCTCGCGGCCGGCACCCAGCTGTTCGTCGAACCGCAACTGCTCAGCCAGGCCAGCAACGCGGTGGTCCCGAACGACTATTCGCTGAATCAGCTCGCCTACCAGTACGCGTTCCAGCAGAACGACTTCAACGGCGCGGCCGCCATCTCCCTCATCCTGCTGGTCGTCGCGCTCCTGCTGTCCTGGGTGTTCGTGACCCGCGGCGGCCTCTTCGAGAAGGAATGAGTATGCCGGCACTCTCCGTCGAACGCCGCCGCGTGAATCTCCGAGGATGGAGCGGACGAACCATCGCGGGTGTCGTGGTGACCCTGTTCGTCCTGTTCTTCGCGATTCCGATCGTCTGGCTGCTGCTCTCGGTCACCAAGTCCGCCAAGGCGCTGACCGTCTCGAACCCGTTCTCCGTGGGGTCATGGCACGACTTCGCCGCCAACTGGAGTCAGCTGTTCGACTTCCAGGACGGCGCGGTCACGTCCTGGATCGCCAACTCCGCCGTCTATGCGGTCGGCGCCCTGGTGATCACCCTGCTCGTGAGCATCCCCGCGGGGTATGCACTCGCGCTCAGCGAGTTCAAGCTGCGCCGAGCACTGCTGGTGCTGACCCTGGTCGTCATGCTCATCCCCAGCACGGCACTGGTGCTGCCGATCTTCCTGGAGCTGAACAGCGTCGGCTTGATCGGGACCCCGTTGTCGGTGATCCTGCCGATGTCGTTCTTTCCCTTCGGCGTCTACCTCACCTACATCTACTTCTCGACGAGCATCCCGCGTGACCTGCTCTCGGCCGCC
Organism: Kribbella sp. NPDC048837; assembly: GCF_055586945.1. NCBI lineage: Bacteria > Bacillati > Actinomycetota > Actinomycetes > Propionibacteriales > Kribbellaceae > Kribbella > Kribbella sp. NPDC048837. Next base: position 1,444,016 of record NZ_JBVJHF010000001.1, on the reverse strand, counting down.
CGCATCGACGGCTGCACCGAGGTCCAGGTCTTCACCCGGATCGCCCTTCCGCTGGGTGCGCCGATCGTCGCGCTGGTCGCGTTCTTCAGCTTCGTGCAGAACTGGAACAACTTCTTCCTCCCGTTCGTGATGCTGCCCTCCAGCGACGGCTACCCCATCCAGGTCGGCCTCACCTCACTCCTGGCCGCGACCCCCGCGTTCAACCCCAGCTCAGCAGGATCCAACTCCGTCCAGCTGCCCACGCTGGCGTTGGCGACGATCGTGTCGATCCTGCCGGTGCTGATCGTCTTCCTCTTCTCCCAGCGGTTCCTCGTCGCGGGTATGACCGCGGGAGGAACCAAGGAATGACCGCCCCCGCTCTCGAGGAGAACTATCTATGAAGATCACTGGATACCGCAGTCTGAGCACCGTTCACGACTGGGGGAGAGTCACCGGTGACGTCAACGGCGTACAGAGCGGCGACACCACACCGGTCCCCGTTCTCATCATCGAGACGGACAGTGGCCTGGAAGGAGTCGGCCTCGGCGCCCATGCCGACATCGGGCGCGTCTTCCCCGCGATCGACGGTGAGGACCCGCGCTCGGTGGTGGCCTTGTACGACCGGATGCTCGACTGGGTGTTCAAGGCCGGTCATTCCGGTCCCCTGTTCGGGACGATCGGGGCCGTCGACATGGCCCTGTGGGACATCAAGGCCAAGGCGGCCGAGGAGCCGCTCTGGCGGACTCTCGGGGCGCGCGAACGCTTCGTCCCCGGCTACGCGTCCGGCCTCGAGTACGGCCTGACCGATGAGGAGCTCGCCGGACTCTACGGCCGGTTCGCGGACCGCGGGTTCAAGGCCGGCAAGCTCAAGGGCGGCCGCGACCTGGACCGCGACCTACCCCGGCTGGAGATCGTCCGTGACGTGCTCAGCCGCAATTCCCGCCGGCCCGCGCTCATGTTCGACGCCAACGAGTCGTGGAACCTCGCCCAGGCCGCCCGGTACGTGGCGGCTATCGAGGAGCGCCTGGACCTCACCTGGGTGGAGGAGCCGTTGCGCAGGTGGGATGCGGCCGGAATGGCCGCGTTGCGCGGGAAGGTTCGGGCGGCCATCGCCAGCGGCGAGAACCTGACCGGGCTCGAGCAGTATCGCCCGCTGCTCGACGCCAGGGCCCTCGACGTCGTCCAGGTGGGCAACGTGTGGGGGATCACCCACTTCCTCCGGGTGGCGATGCTGGCGCATGGACACGACCTGCCGGTGAGCCCGGTCGCGTACAACGCGAACCCGATCGCGCACGCGGCTGCCGCCGTACCGAACCTCCTGACCTACGAGGTCCAGGATCTGCATTTCCCCGTCGGTCTGGATGTCGACCAGGAGTTCGACGACGGCGGGATCATCCTGGGCGACCGCCCGGGCATCGGCATCCTGGTGGACGAGTCGCAGCTGTCACGGGGCAGCTCCGCGGCGGCCGCTCCCGCATCCACGGGACCGCACATCCGGCCTGAGCGCGCGGCGCTGCGGCTGGTGGCCGAGCCGGACGTGATCGACGTTCCCGCCGTACCGTTGAGGCCGGTCTCGTGACGCGCGAGCCGGAGCGCCGGGCTTTCGTCGTCGGTGTGCGTCCCGAGAAGCGCGAGGAGTACCTGTCGCTGCATCGCGTGGTCTGGCCGGGCGTCGAGCAGAAGCTTGTCGAGTGCAACGTTCGCAACTACAGCATCTTCGTCTTCGGCGAGATCCTGTTCGCGTACTACGAGTACGTCGGCGACGATCACGACGCCGACATGCGACGGATCGCGGACGACCCGATTTCGCAGGAGTGGTGGACGCACACCGATCCGTGCCAGCTGAGGATCGCCGAGGAACGCACTCCCGGCGCGTTGTGGCAACCCATCGACGAAGTGTGGCACCTCGGATGACCGCCGGCATCGACGCTCATGTGCACCTGTGGGATCGAGCGCTGGACCCGCAGGACTGGATCGATCCGCAGACCATGGCGCCGATCGCCCGCGACTTCGGCCCGGACGACCTGAGTGCCATGCTCACCTCGACCGGACTCGAGCGTGCGGTCGTCGTCCAGTCGAGCAACAGCGTGGAGGAGAGCGTCCGGCTTGCTCAACTGGATCGGTCCGTGGTCGCGGGCCTGGTCGGGTGGGTCGACCTCACCGCGGAGGTCGGTCCGCAGCTGGACCGGATCCGCCGGAACGCGACCGTTCGCCTCGTGGGGGTGCGGCATCTGGTGCACATCGATCCGGATCCCGAGTGGATGCTGCGGGAGGACGTTGCCCCCGGCCTCGCCGCACTCGATCGTGAGGGTCTTTGCTTCGACCTCGTCGTCCGCGAGTGGCAGCTCCCTCAGGCGGCACTCGTGAGCGGTCGTCACGAAGGGCTGCGGTTCCTGCTCGACCACCTGGGCGGTCCGCCGGTCCCCGGAGCGGACACGAGGGAATGGGCAGCGGGGCTGCGAGAACTGGCTCGCCGTCCGAATGTCGTCGCGAAGGTCTCGGGCCTCGTTTCCGGCCTGGCTCCGGGATCCTGGCGGGCGGAGGATCTCGCCGACCGTGTGACGATCGCACTCGAGGCGTTCGGGCCCGATCGCCTCCTGTACGGTTCCGACTGGCCGCTGGCCGAACTCGGCGGTGGAGCGGCGGCCTGGAAGTCCGCTGTGGACAGCCTTTTGACGGAGTTGTCCGAGGCAGAACGCCGGCGGATGCTCGGTGGCAACGCCGCCGAGATCTACGGCCTCTTCTGACCCCGCCTCCGGCTGCGCGGTCGGGGAGCGTGGTCGGCCAGCCGGCGACGCTCCCACGACCCGCAGATGTGATCATGCATCGACTTCTCGGCGGCGGCGACGTCGTTCCGCGCGATGGCCTTGACGATCGCCTCGTGCTCCTTGAGGGTGAGCGCCACCGCGTCGGGCGGGTTGATGCCCTGATAGCGGCTGGAGTCCACGGCTCGCTTGTAGACCTGCTTGGCGATGTTCTCCGCCAGTCGGTTGCCGGAGATCTCCATGACCGCGTAATGGAAGATCACATCCGCCTGCCGGAACGAGTCCGTCTCCGATTCGCTCTCCCGCATGGCCGTCAACGCGTTCTCCAGCCGTCGGAGCTCCTCCGTGCTGTGAGATCCGGCCACGGCCCCCGCCATCGCCGACTCCAGGCTCGCGCGCACGATCGTCAGCTCGTCGAGGACGCCGAGACTCTCGTCGTTGTCGATCAGGGCCGACAGCACCACCGGGTCGAGCATGTTCCAGTACCCCGGCGCCCGCACCTGAGTACCCCGGCCCTGCGAGACGGTCACCAGGCCCTTCTCCTCGAGTCGCTTGACCGACTCACGCAACACCGTCCGGCTCACGCCGAAGTGCTCGCTCAGCGGCCCTTCCGGAGGCAGCAGATCGCCCTCCTGCAACCGGCCCGTCACGATGAGATCGACGAGCTCGGCAACGACCGAGACCCCGAGCCGACCCGCGGGCAGACGTCGCGGGATCAACTGCACCGCGCGAATCGAGTCTTTCGCCATACGTATGATCTTACCGACACCCGGCCCGCGCCCCGGCACGCCGAACCGATCCTGTCGGCGGGCCGGGCGCGCTGCCCGCTTCAGGCGAGGCCGAGGGCCAGGCGGTGGTAGGCCTGGTTCCAGCGGATCTCCTTGCGGAACTGGCGGATCTCGGTCGTGTTGTCGATGGTGAGGAGCTCGGTCCGGAGCATAGTGGCGAGGTCGTCGAGTTCCTCCGTGGTCACGGCCGCGGAGAGCACGGTGTGGTGGGGAGCGCCGGCGGTGAGCCAGGCTTCCGCGGAGGTGCGGAGGCTGGGGCGGGGCTTCCAGACCGCGCGGGCGACCGGCAGGTTGGGGAGCGGGTGATCCGGCGGTACGACGTCGACCTCGTTGGCGACGAGCCGGAACCGGTCGCCGAGGTCGGCCAGGCCGACCACGACCGCTGGGCCGGGGGCGGCGTCGAAGACCATCCGGACCGGGTCCTCGCGATCGCCGATGCCGAGCGGATGGATCTCGACAGCGGGCGTGGCGGCGGCGATGGAGGGACAGACCTCGAGCATGTGCGCCCCGAGGATGCGTTCTTCACCGGGGACGAGATGGTAGGTGTAGTCCTCCATGAAGGAGGTGCCGCCCGCCCGGTCGCCGGCGATCACCTTCAGGGTGCGTAGCAGGACGGACGTCTTCCAGTCCCCTTCACCGCCGAAGCCGTAGCCGTCGGCCATCAGGCGCTGGACCGCGAGACCGGGAAGTTGCCGAAGGCCACCGAGATCCTCGAAGTTGGTGGTGAAGGCGGTAAAACCTCCTGCCTCCAGGAAGGATCGCAGGCCGGCCTCCTGACGGGCCGCGTAGCGCAGCGACTCGTGGCGGTCGCCGCCGGTGCGCAGCTCGGACGCGAGGCGGTACGTGTCGTCGTACTCCTTCACGAGGCTGTCGATGTCCGCATCCGGTACGGCGTCGACGGCGGTGACGAGGTCGTTGACCGCGTAGGTGTTGACCGAGACCCCGAAACGGCGTTGTGCTTCGACCTTGTCGCCTTCGGTCACGGCCACGTCGCGCATGTTGTCGCCGAAGCGGGCGAGCTTCATCGAGCGCAGCGCCGCGAGGCCGGTCGCGGTGCGTGCCCAGGTGCCGATCCTGGCTGTCACCGACGGATCGCTGACATGACCGGCGACCGTGGTGCGCGGGACGCCGAGCCTGGTCTGGATGTACCCGAACTCGCGGTCGCCGTGGGCGGCCTGGTTCAGGTTCATGAAGTCCATGTCGATGTCGGACCAGGGCAGCGCCGCGTTGGCCTGGGTGTGGAAGTGCAGGAGTGGCTTCTGCAGTGCGTCCAGGCCGGCGATCCACATCTTGGCGGGGGAGAAGGTGTGCATCCAGGCGATGATGCCGACGCAGTGGTCGGCGGCGTTCGCCTTCTGGCACAGGAACTTGATGGCATCGGCGTCGGTCACGACCGGGTACCAGACCACCTCGGGGGAGATGTCGGCGGCACCGTCGAGGGCGGCGACGATGTGCTGGGACTGGGTGGCGACCTGGTTGAGGGTCTGGAGTCCGTAGAGCCCCTGGCTTCCGGTGAGGAACCAGATCTCGGGACGACGAGTTGTCTGCATGGTTTCTCCCGGAGTCAGCGCTGGCCGTAGACGGTCTGGTAGCGGTTGTAGAGGTGGTCGATGTCGCCGGGCGCGATGTGCTCGAGCTGTCCACCGCTCCGGGCGAGGTGCACGGTGCGTGCGACGTCCTCACACATGACAGCGGCCTTGACGGCGGCTCGTGCGTCCTTGCCGATGGTGAAGACGCCGTGGTTGCGCATCAGCACCGCGGGGGAGCGGTGCTCGGCCAGCGTGCTGACGATTCCCTTGCCGATCGAGTCGTCCCCGATCAGGGCGAACGGCCCGATCGGGATCTCACCGCCGAACTCGTCCGCCATCGCGGTCAGCACGCAGGGGATCGGCTCGCCCCGGGCGGCCCACGCGGTGGCGTACGGCGAGTGCGTGTGGACGACGCCACCGATCTCCGGCATCGCGCGGTAGACGTAGGCGTGGGCGGCGGTGTCGCTGGACGGCGACAGCTCTCCCTCGACGAGGTTGCCGTCGAGGTCGCACACCACGATCGACTCCGCGGTCAGGTCGTCGTACGAGATGCCGCTCGGCTTGATGACGAAGAGGTCCTCACCAGGGACCCGGCCGGAGATGTTGCCCGCGGTCCAGGCGACCAGGCCGTAGGTGACGAGCTCGGCATGAAGGTCGGCCACCTCGCGGCGCAGGTCGTCGACAGCTTGTCGGTTCATCGGATCATCTCGTTCCTGAGTGCGTGCAGGCGATGCAGTACGCCGGTACCGCCGTACGCCTCGCCGGCGAAGTGGTCGTGGAGTTCGCGGTACTCGGCGTACAGCCGGTCGTAGACATCGGCCCGGCCGGAGTCGGGCCGGTAGGCGGAGCTGGTACGGCGCCCCATCTCGGCGGCGGCCGCGGGTACGTCGGGATAGGCGCCGGCCGCGACCGCGGCGTGGATCGCGGAGCCGAGGGCCGGACCCTGGTCGGAGTCGACGACGGAGATCGGCCGGCGAAGCACGTCGGCGTAGATCTGCATCAGCAGGCGGTTCTTCAGCAGTCCGCCCGCGACGATGAACTCCTCGACCGCGACCCCGGCGTCCACGAACGCCTCGACGATCCGGCGGGTGCCGAAGGCGGTGGCTTCGATGAGGGCGCGGTACGTCTCCTCCGGCCGCGTCGCCAGGGTCTGGCCGATCACGACCGCGGACAGGTCGTGGTCGACCAGGATCGAGCGGTTGCCGTTGTGCCAGTCGAGCGCGACGAGCCCGTGGGCGCCGACCGGCTGGGCCGCGGCGAGGTCCTCGAGGTAGGCGTGGACGGACAGCCGCCGGCGTTCCGCCTCCGCGATGTAGCTCGGTGGTACGCACGTGTCGACGAACCAGCCGAAGATGTCGCCGACCGCGGACTGGCCGGCCTCGTAGCCCCACAGGCCGTCGATGATGCCGCCGTTCACGACGCCGCACATGCCGGGGACCTCGGCGAGCCCGTCCGAGGACATGATGTGGCACGTCGACGTTCCCATGATCGCCACCAGCTGCCCCGGCCGGGTGGCATCGGCGGCGGCCGCGGTGACATGCGCGTCCACGTTGCCTGCGGCAACGGCAATGCCGGCCGGCAGCCCGGTCCACTCGGCGGCCTCCGGCGTCAGCCGGCCGGCGAGCGCACCCAGTGGGAGCAGGTCCTTGGCCAGCTTGTCGGTGAAGTCGACGAAGGCCGGGTCGAGCGCCGCCAGGTAGTCGGGGGACGGATATCCGTCATCGGTGTGGATGCCCTTGTATCCGGCGGTGCAGACGTTGCGGGTCTCCGTACCGGTCAGTTGCCAGATGATCCAGTCCGCGGCTTCGATCCAGCGCTCGGTACGGGCGTAGACCTCGGGGTCCTCGTCCAGCATCTGGAGGGCCTTCGCGAACTCCCATTCCGACGAGATCTTGCCGCCGTACCGGCCGAGCCAGGATTCGCCGCGCCGGCGTGCGACCTCGTTGATGCGGTCCGCCTGCGGTTGGGCCGCATGGTGTTTCCACAGCTTCGGCCAGCTGTGTGGCCGCTCGGCGAGGTCGCTGAGCTCGCACAACGGCGTACCGTCGGCGCTGGTGGGCAGGACCGTGCAGGCGGTGAAGTCGGTGCCGATGCCCACCACCTCGGCCGGATCGACTCCGGACTCCTCGATCGCGGCCGGAACAGCGCGCCGAAGGACTTCGCGCCAATCCTCGGGTGACTGCAGCGCCCAGCTGGGACTGAGGGCGACGTCGCCGCCGGGCAGGTGTGTCTCGATCACGCCGTGGGCGTAGTCGTGCACCGCACTGCCGAGCTCCTTTCCATCGGAGACACGGACCACCACGGCGCGTCCCGACAACGTGCCGAAGTCGACGCCGACGACGTACTGCTGGTCGAGTCGGTCAGAAATGTTAGCGCTCACAATCTTCTCCGTACGGCGGTCTCGCGGTCGATGGGACGGGGTCAGGGGCGTGGTGCGGTCGTGCTCGCCCGGGCGATCAGCTCGGCCGGGATCACCACGCGTGGCTGGCGGGCCGGTGGCTCACTGTCGAGTTGGTCGAGGAGTAGTTCGATACTGTGCCGGCCGACCTGGATGAAGTCCTGCCGCACGGTGGTCAGAGGTGGACTGAAGAACTCGGCTTCCGGTATGTCGTCGAACCCGACCACGCTGACATCGCCCGGCACGCTCAGGCCGCGCTCGGTCAGCGCCCGCAACAGCCCGAGCGCCATCTGGTCGTTGGCGACGAAGACCGCGGTGACGCCGGTCGGCAACCGGAGCCCCGCCTCGTAGCCGGATCGAGGACTCCAGTCACCGGCCAGAACGTCAGGCACGTCCCGCCCAGCGCGGTCGAGCGCCTGCTGCCAGCCTTTGATCCGGCCCTCGGCCTCGAGCCAGTCGGACGGGCCGGCGATATGCCACACCGTCTCGTGGCCGAGATCGAGCAGGTGCTGGACGGCCAGGCGAGCGCCGCCGACCTGATCGACGCAGACGATCGGCATCCGTCGCGCCCGGCCACCCTCCACCGCCACCGCGGGCAGGTCCTCGGGGACGTTGGCCAGGGCCTGGGCCGCCTGCCGCTGCGGAGCCACGACCACGATCCCGTCGACGCCCTGCGTGGCAAGGTAGTCGATCGCCTCGCGGACAGAGTCCCGGGTGATCTCCTTCAAGCTGACGATGCTCATGAAATAGCCGGCGTCGCGGGCCGCGTGCTCGATGCCGTGCACCGTGCTCGCCGGCCCGTAGAGCGTCGTGTCGAAGCTGACCACACCCAGGACGCGGGTGTGCCGGGTCACGAGTGCGCGCGCAGCCAGGTTGCGACGGTAACCGAGCTCCTCGATGGCTTGGAGCACTCGCTCCTTCGTGCTGGCACGCACGTTCGGAAGGTCGTTCAGCACACGCGAGACGGTCTGGTGCGAAACACCTGCCACCCGGGCCACATCAGACATGACCGGCGGCCTCGACGTGCTCGTGCTCACCAAACCCTCCCTTCGGACCCCTCCACTGTGAACGCTAACAATCCCAGGATCAAGTCAGCCCTCCAGATCCCGGAATCCCTTGACACAAGAGGATGTTAGCGTTCACAATCCCGCCCCGACGGGCTCAGTCGACGTGTAGGACTGCCTTGCCGCCGAGCTTTCGGTTCAGGAGGGCGTCGATGGCGGTCTCGGGAGTGCGCCAGGAGCTTTCGTATTCGGGTTGGCCGTCGAGGTGGCCGTCGGCGACCAGGGTGCAGAGGCGAGCGAGGTCCCTGGCGGCGCCGCCCTGGGCGGCGGTTTCGTCCCACTGGTTCAACGTGTAGATCCTCGCGCCGGGGGACCGGTCGAAGCGGCCTGCGCGGAAGGACACCTTCTGCTCCGCGCTCTCGGTGGCGAGATTGACCAGAATGCCGCGCGGTGCGAGGTGCTCCGCGGCCTGTCCGAAAACAGCGCCGCCGACGCAGTCGATGACCAGGTCGAAGTCTCCCTCCAGCCGCTCGACGACCTCACGAGCGCCCAGTTCTTGAAGTAGGGGAGCAGAAGTCGTTGCGTTGCGCACCAGAGCAGTCACCTGTGCGCCGGCCGCGCGAGCCAGCTGTACGGCGATCCGCCCCACACCGCCTGTCGCGCCGGTGATGAGAACCCGCTTCGCGAGCACCAGCCCGCCGAGCTCCAAGCTCCGCAATGCCGTCACGCCGGCCGTGGGCAGTGTTGCGGCCTGTACGTCACTGACATTGTCGGGCACCTGCGACAGCATGCTGGTCGGGACACACACCAACTGCGCCCACGCCCCGGCCCTCACCAGACCGACCACGCGTGTCCCCTGAGGCGGGCCGTCCCCCTTCGCGGCCGGCCGCTCGACGATCCCCGCGACATCCCAACCCGGGACCGACCCTTCAGGCAGTCCCGGAAGATCCAGAACTTCCCCGCGATTGAGCGAGAACGCCCGGACACGGACCAGCGCCTCGTCACTCGACGGGATCGGGTCCGCCACGGTGGTCAGCGCGACGTGCGGAGAAGCCGCGGTGGTGGTCAAGGCAAGCACCTCTCGACTCTAACCGCCGGGGCCGGATCTCGAGCGTATGATAATGATAACGGTTATCGTTTCCTGCTCCGCTCGCACCGTCAGATTGGTCAGCTCGTGAACCGCACACTCTTCGCCCTGCCCGCTGCCGTCGCCGCCGTCACCGTGGGACTGGCGGCATGCTCGTCGGGTGCCGCCTCGACAACCTCGCCGTCGGCCGCGGGAGCCCGCATCAAAGTCGTTGCCTCGACCAACGTCTGGGGCGACCTGGCGACCAGCGTCGGTGGCGACAAGGCGCAGGTGACCTCGATCATCAGCAGCCCGGACGCCGACCCGCACCAGTACGAGGCGAGCACCCGCAACCAGCTGTCACTCGCCGAGGCCACCGTCGTCATCGAGAACGGCGGCGGGTACGACGACTTCATCGACCGGATGCTGAAGAGCGCCAAGAACCCCTCGGCCACCGTGCTCAACGCGGTCACCATCTCCGGCAAGAAGGCCGAAGCGGGCGCGGAGCTCAACGAACACGTCTGGTACGACTTCCCGACCGTCGAGAAGGTCATCGATCAGATCCAGCAGGCCTACGCGAAGACCGACCCGAACGATGCGCCGACCTTCCAGCAGAATGCCGACGCCCTCAAACAGAAGGTCGACGGACTCGAGCAGCGGGAAGCCACGCTCAAGCAGAAGTATGACGGCCGGCCGGTGGCGATCACCGAGCCCGTGCCGCTCTACCTGCTCGACGCGATCGGCCTGCAGAACAAGACACCGGGTGAGTTCAGCGAGGCCATCGAGGAAGACAGCGACGTACCGGCCAAGGTCCTGAGCGAGACCCTGCAGCTGTACAGCAAGCGAGAGGTCAAGCTGCTCGCGTACAACGAGCAGACCACGGGTCCGGAGACCGAGCAGGTGCTGAGAGCTGCTCAGCAGAACGGCATCGCGGTGGTGCCCGTGACCGAGACACTCCCGGCCGGCAAGGACTACGTCGGTTGGATGTCGGGCAACCTCGACGCGCTCGGCGCAGCCTTGGGCCAGTAGCCCGATGAGTTCTTTGCTGACCCTGGACCGGGCTGCTCTCGGCTTCGGATCCCGCACACTGTGGCAGGACCTCGATCTCGAGGTCCGGAGCGGTGAGCTGATCGCCGTCCTGGGCGCCAACGGGTCCGGCAAGTCGAGCCTGCTGAAGGTCGTGCTTGGCCAGTTGCGGCTGCGATCCGGGACAGCGGAGTTTCTCGGCGCACCGGTGCGTCGTGGCGACCGGCGGATCGGCTACATCCCTCAGCAGCGCCTGGCCGAGGACGGGCTGCCCTTGCGCGGCCGCGATCTGGTGGCGCTGGGCGTCGACGGACACCGGTGGGGAATCCCGCTGCCGTCGTACCGGCGTCGTCGGCGGGTCGACGAGTTGTTGTCGTCGGTAGGAGCAGAAGCGTACGCCGGTGCCGCGCTGTCCTCGCTGTCCGGTGGGGAACAGCAGCGGCTGCGGATCGCGCAGGCGCTGGCGGCCGAGCCACGGCTGCTGCTCTGCGACGAACCACTGCTCTCGCTGGACCTTCCGCACCAGCGCCTGGTCAGCGACCTGGTCGACCAGGCCCGCCGGCGCCTCGACCTCGGCGTACTTTTCGTCACTCACGACATCAATCCGATCCTGGACAAGGTCGGTCGGGTGCTCTACATCGCGAACAACCGCTTCCGGATCGGAACGCCGGACGAGGTGCTGACCAGCCAGGTGCTGAGTGACCTGTACGACGCACCCGTCGAGGTGATCCGGCACAACGGGCGGATCCTGGTGGCCGGCGTACCTGATCACGACCCGTACCACCACCCCGGAGATGCGGCCACGATCGTCCCCGGGGAGCAGGTGTTGCGATGACCGGGCCACTCTGGTCGGAGATCTTCAACTTCTCCGACTACGCGGAACTCCTACCACTGTTGAAGAACTCGGTGATCGCCTGCGTGGTGCTCGGGATCATGGGCGGACTGATCGGCGTGTTCGTGATGGCGCGGGACATGGCCTTCGCGGTGCACGGCGTCAGCGAACTGTCCTTCGCCGGAGCCGCGGCCAGCCTGCTGCTCGGCGCCAATGTGGTCACCGGCTCGCTGATTGGCTCCTTGACCGCTGCCTTGCTGATCGGGGCGCTCGGGTCCAGAGCCCGGGACCGCAACTCGGTGACCGCGGTGGTGATGCCGTTCGGTCTCGGCCTCGGGATCCTGTGCCTTGCCCTGTACCACGGTCGGGCGGCCAACAAGTTCGGGCTGCTGACAGGTCAGATCGTGGCGATCGACGATCCGCAGATCAAGTCGCTGATCATCATCTCCGCGCTGGTCGGCATCGGTCTCGTGGTCATCTGGAGACCACTGCTGTTCGCCAGCACAGATGCGGACGTGGCCGCTGCTCGCGGTGTCCCAGTAGGCCTGCTCTCGGTCGTCTTCATGGTTCTGCTCGGTCTCGCGGTCGCGGTGTCGGTGCAGATCGTCGGTGCGCTCCTCGTGCTGTCGCTCCTGGTCACACCTGCCGCGGCGGCGCTCCGAGTCTCCGCGTCGCCGGTCAAGGTGCCGCTGCTGAGCATGGTCTTCGCGCTCACCGCGTCGGTCGGCGGCGTCCTGCTCGCAGCCGGGAGTTCGGTCCCGATCAGCCCGTACATCACCAGCATCTCGTTCGCCATCTACCTGATCTGCCGGATCACCCAAGCATCCAGTGCGGGTCGTCTTTGGAGGTTCGTCAGCGGGTGATGCGGTCGATGCGGCGGCCGGTTTCGTCGAAGATGTGGAGGCGAGAGGTATCGACGGAGAGGCGTACGGGCGTTCCGGCGTGCAGCCCGTCCTCGGCGGCGACCTCGATGACCAGGTCGGATCGGCGATGTGCGGGCGCGGAGACTTCCTCGACCGGGGGTTGCGAGGACCGGCGACGGAAGACGGCCCTCGCGATCGTTGCCAGGGCTGACGTCGCGAGCGTGGGGGAGTGGGGTGCCGCATGCCGAGTAGGTGTGGTGCCGGAAGCCGTCGGTGCGGGGACGGCGCCGACCACGTCCGGATTGATCAGTTCGAGGTCGCAGTGGACGAACGCGATCCACTGGTGGCCATGGAACTCGAGCGCTCGCACCGTTCCCGACAGCTGGTTGGCGTCGCCGCCGGCGGCCGGGGTGAACGCGTCCGAGCGGGCGCCGACGATCACCCGGAGGCCGTCGTGGCGGCTCAGGATCAACGACCGGCGGTCGATCGGCGGCAGGGAGATGCTTTGGGTGCCGAAGTCGAGGCACACCCGATGGTGGTCGGTGACCCGGACGGTCGCCGACATCAGGTTGATGCGCGGGCTGCCCAGGAAACCGGCGACGAAGGCGGTGGCGGGATCGTTGTAGACCTGGGCGGGCGTGCCGACATCCTCGATCCGGCCGTCGCGCATGATGGCGATCCGGTCCGCCAGCGTGAGCGCCTCGACCTGATCGTGGGTGACGTACACCGTGGTGACGTTGAGATCCCGGGCCATCGCCCCGATCTCCTGCCGCAACTCGGTCCGCATGGTCGCGTCGAGGTTGGACAACGGTTCGTCCATCAAGAAGATCCGGGGCTGCCGGACCAGCGCGCGGCCGATCGCGACCCGTTGCCGCTGACCGCCGGAGAGCGTTCTCGGTAACCGGTCGAGCGTCGCGTCGATGCCGAGGATCTTCGCCAGCCCGCGGACCTTCGCGTTCGCCTCGGTGGCGTCCTCGCCGGCGACCTCCAGCGGGAACCTGATGTTCTCGCGGGCCGTGCGGTTCGGATACAGCGCGCCGTTCTGGAAGACGAGCGCGACACCGCGGTCCCGGGGCGCAAGACCTGTGGTCCTGGTCCGCCCGAACCACAATTCTCCCGCGGTGAGCTGTTCCAGACCGGCGATCATCCTGAGCAGGGTGGTCTTTCCGCAACCCGATGGTCCGAGCAGCACCATGAATTCGCCGGCGGCGACCTCGAGCGAAACGTCGTCGACCGCAAGGTACTGGCCGTCGTACACCTTGGACACAGCGTCCAGCCTGATGCCTGTCATGACCACCTCCCTCAGGCAGACAGGGGTGAGTACACAGCGCCGGGATGTGGTTGTCCAGAGGTACGGCCGGGATCGAGGTCGGACAGCGGTTGCCTCAGGCAAACGGTGAGGGAGATTCACTCCTGCAGGTGTGGGCGCCCGGTCTAGGGAGTGGAGACCTTGCGCACGAAGGTGTCCGACGATGTCAGTGCGCGGCCGTCGGCGTCGATGACCTGGAGTCGTCGGAGTGGGCGCTCGTGGGCGGTGTCGAGGAGGACGGAGTGTGGCTCGCCGGCCTCGAACAGGTGGTCCTCGCCCCATTGCCGGAGGGCGACGATGAGGCCGAAGAGTTCGCGACCCTTCTCGGTGAGCGCGTATTCGTGGTAGGCGCTGCCGTCGGCGGCGGGCACGACCTCCAGGATGCCGGCGCCGACGAGATCCTTCAGCCGCGAGGCGAGGATGTTCCTGGCCAGGCCCAGGCTGCGCTGGAAGTCGCTGAACCGGGTAATCCCGTCGAAGGCGTCGCGCACGAGCAGGAGTGACCAGCGGTCGCCGACGACGTCGACCGCCCTGGCCACCGGACACTCGGCTCCCTCATGGCTCACGCGTCGCGCCATCTCGCTCCCTCGTCGATCGACCCGGCCGAGCCCGTCGATCGACCCGGCCGAGAAGTTTTTCTTCGCAACTGGTTGCAAGTATAAACCAGCCACTGCTACCTTCCCGGCATCGGTTTCAAATTGAAACCACTGGCTGAGCGGAGGAGAGACCATGACGGAGCAGTCGGAGGCCGGTGTGGACACCAGGGTGAGCCCGGTCCGGGTGGCGGTGGTGCAGTTCGAGCCGCACGTCGGCGTGGAGAACCTGAAGGCCAACGCCACCGCCGTGGAGGAGCGGTTGACCGCCGCCGCGGACCACGGCGCGGGCCTGATCGTCCTGCCCGAGCTCGCGACCACGGGCTACGTCTTCGAGACGCGCGAGGAGGCGTACGCGCACTCCGAGCCTGTCCCCGGAGGCCGCAGCCTGGACATGTTCACGCGGATCGCCGCCGAGCGGAACGTGTACATCGTCGGGAACGTCGTCGAGCAGGCGAACGGGAAGCTCTACGACACCGCCGTACTCGTCGGCCCGGACGGCTACATCGGCCGGTACCGCAAGACGCACCTGTGGAACACCGAGAAGCTCTGGTTCACCCCGGGCGACGAAGGCTTCCAGGTGTTCGACACGCGGATCGGCCGGATCGGTCTGCTGGTCTGCTGGGACATCTGGTTCCCCGAGACCGCCCGGATCGTCACTCAGCTGGGTGCGGACATCATCTGCATCCCCACCGGCTGGGTGTGGACACCACCACCCCTGTACGACGCCAGCGGTGTGTGCATGGCCGCGCATCTCACCATCACGGCCGCTCACGCGAACAACGTCTTCATCGCCACCGCGGACCGGATCGGTCAGGAACGTGGCGCGGGCTTCATGGGCAACTCGCTGATCGCCGGGACGAACGGCTGGCCGGTGGACCGGATCGCCGGACCGGACGAGGACACGATCATCTACGCGGACCTCGACCTCGTCGCCGCCAGGACCGCCCCGATCTGGAACCAGCTCAACGACCTGCACCGCGATCGCCGGACCGATCTGTACGACCAGATGCTCGGCTACCGCGGCGCCGCGCCGCTGCCGCGGTGACGTGATGACGACGACGGTCGGCCGCCTGGGCGGCACGCGCCGGCGGTTCCGGATCGGGTACGTCGCCAGTGGTCTGGGCGGCACGCTCCTAGTGGTACTCGTGGCCGGGGCGTTTGCTACAGGCAACGAATCGCAGTGGGACGGCGACTACGCCGACCCTCGGGGCCTGGCGCTCTGGTTGATCAGCTCCATCAGCGAACCGCAGTACTACGCCGTCGCCTCCGCCGGCGCGTGCCTGCTCCTGGGTGGCGCGTTCGCCCATCTGGCGGATCGCCAGTCCTGGAAGGTCCGCGGTTTCGTGCAGGCCTGCGGCTCGGGCCTCTGGCCGTGGGCGGCGGGGAGCGCTCTCCTGAGCCTGCTCCTGAGCGCGATCGTGTGGGGATGGACGCTCGAGCCCGGCGTCTGGCAGCCCCTGTTCGTGCCGCTAGTCTCGGTGGCGCCGGCCATGGTCGTGCTCTACGGTCCCGGACGGAGGGTCGCCCTGACGGCTGCCATCACCGGCGCGCTGCTGGCGCCGCCGGTCTCGATCGCCGCGGTGGCGTACGTCTGCAAGCCGTTGGACCTTCCGCTGGTCGTCGGCGCAACGACCGGGATGTGGGTCGGCGCCCTCCTGGCGTTCTCCATCGTCCGGTTCCTGCCGTGGATGCCCGCGCCGGGCGCCTGGCGGACGGCGAAGGCAGGTGACTCCGAGCCAGGCGCCGGCTCCTGGCTGTGGGTCCCACGCCGTGCGCTGGCCGACTTCACCGAGGCGCAGTTCTTCGGCAACGAATGGGCGAGTGCCGCGATGATCCTCGGGGCCTTGGTCGCCTATGCGATCAGTCCTTCGACACTGGTCTACGGCACGGGCCTGTTCCTGGCTGTCCTTGCGTCCCAGGCCGCGACCGCGTTGGCCGGCGTACTCATCTGGCGCAGGTGTTGGCACGCCCATGGCTTCTATCCCACCTTCGTGCCGGTCGTCTCGGTGGCCCCGGCCACCGTGCTGGCCTTCGGCGGGACAGTCCAGGCCGTGCTTGCCGGAGCGTTGGTCGGCGCGCTCATCGCGCCGCCCACAGCAGCCGCGATCTCGCGCCGCCTCCCGGCGTCGTTCCATCCCTTCATCGGCAACGTGGCCTCGATGAGCGTCTGTACGGCGGTCATCGTGCCTGCGCTCGGCCTCGTCCCCGGAGTCGCCTCATGACCATCACTCAGCTGGCGCGAGAACTGCGCAGCGGCGAGACCTCGGCCACGGACCTGGTCTCCGAAGCGCTACGCCGGATCCACGAGCTCAACCCGACGGTGAACGCCTTCGCGCTGATCGATGCGGAAGGCGCCTACCGGTCGGCGCGCCTCGCGGACGAAGAGCGTGCGGCCGGTGTCGATCGCGGCCCGCTCCACGGCGTCCCCGTCGCGGTCAAGGACCTCGTCGACATGGAAGGTCTGCCGACGAGCTGTGGATCCGCGACATCCTTCGGCGCCACGGCGACCGAGGATGCCGACGTCGTCAAGCAGTTGCGGGACTGCGGTGCCGTCATCGTCGGGAAGACCACGCTGCATGAGTTCGCGTACGGCGCGACCGGCGACCGCTCCGTCCACGGTGCCTCACGCAACCCGACGGATACCAGCAGGATGTCCGGGGGCAGCAGCGGTGGGAGCGCCGTGGCCGTCGCCGCGGGAATGGTGCCGCTGGCGGTCGGCACGGACACCGCCGGCTCGGTCCGGGTACCGGCGGCGTTGTGCGGGGTTGTCGGTCTCAAGCCGGCGTACGACGTGATCTCGACGAAGGGCGTGTATCCGCTGGCGCCGAGCCTCGACCATGTCGGTCTGTTCGGGACAACGGTCGAGGACGTGCGGCTCGGATACGAGGCGCTCGGCGGACAGTCGGCGTACGGCGCCGGCGGGTTTGCGGTCGGCTGGATCTCGCCGGGTGACATCGCGGTGACGGACCCACGTGTCGAAGAGGTGGTCCGGGATCTCCTCGACCGCTCCGAGCTCGCCGTCGAGGACGTGCCGCGCTTCCCGCGAGGTCACGGCGACCAGACCTGGTTCGAAGCGTTCACGACACTGCAGAGCCGCGAGGCCTTCCGGGTGCACGAGCATCACTTGGACCAGGACCGCGAGCTCATCGACGCCGAGGTCCTCGCACGACTCCAAGCCGGAGCTCGGGTCACCCCCGGGCTCTACGCCCAGGCCGAACAGGCCCGCGACACCCTGCGGGCCATCGTCGACGGGCTGCTGAAGGAGTTCGACGTACTCGCGCTTCCGGCGGTGCCGATCGTTGCTCCACAGATAGGGGCCCGCAGCATCCATGTCGCCGGCAACGAGCTCGAGGTGCGTTCGGCCCTGCTGTCTCTCACCAGCCCGTGGAACCTGACCGGGATGCCGGCGATCAGCTTGCCCGCCGGACACGTCGAAGGCCTGCCGGTGGCGATCCAGCTGGTGGTGGCCCCGGGCAACGAGCACACGATGTTCGCAGCTGCTCGAGCACTGCAGAATCCAACGTCACACTGAAGCGGAGAGCCCGTGCCGTCCATCCAGATCGACCTGCCGATCACCATCGACCCAGCCACCAAACAGACCCTGGCCCACCGCGTCGGCGCCATCTACGGAGCAACGATGCAGGTGGCCATGGACCTGCTCACGGTGTCCGTGCACGACCTCGGCGAAGGCGGCGTCTGGCGGTGCCACGAATCCGGACCGCCCACGCCGTCGGCCCTCATCATGTGCGACATCCGCCAGGGCCGCCCCGACGAGACCCGAGCCCGACTCGCCCAGAGCCTGATCGACCTCTGCGTCGAGATGCTCGACCTGGACGAACTCTGGATGAAGGTCGAGTTCACCCAGCACACCGGCAACGAGATGTACCACCCCCACCTCAACGGCTTCAACGCAGACTGGCAAGGCGACGAGAGACCAGGCCGGCGCCGGAGTTCCCTAGGACCTCCTGCTGAGGAGGGATAGGGAAGACTTCCGATGTCCGGGCGTACCTCAGAGGTGCAGGTTCGTCCACGTGCCGCGATTTCGTGACGCTCTGCGGAGCCTGCCCGGCCGGGTGTGGGTTGTCAGCCTCGGCATTCTGGTCAACCGGGTGGGAAACTTCCTGCCTGTGTTCATCGTTCTGTACCTGACTGAGCGCGGGTATTCCGCGGGGGCCGCGGGGTTCGTGCTGGGTGTGTCCGGTCTGGGGAACGTGCTCGGCAACGCCGTCGGTGGCTATCTCGCCGACAAGATCGGCCGGCGGTGGACGATCGTGCTGTCCTCCGTACCCACCGCCGGGCTGACGGCGATCGTGCCGTTCGTCGGATCGCTCCCGGTCATCGTCGCCGTGGTCGGACTGATCGGCGTGACGTCGCAGATCTACCGGCCGGCGGCGGCCGCGGTGCTGCTCGACTCCGTGGCGACCAACCAGGAGCGGCTGGCCGCGTTCGCGGTGTTCCGGTTCGCGATGAACATCGGCGCTGCCCTGGGCGGTGTCATCGGTGGTGTGCTGGCCAGCACCTCCTACGTGGAGCTGTTCCTGGGCAACGCCGCCGCGTGCCTGCTGTTCGGCGTGGTCGTGGCGGTGTTGCTGCGGGACGCGCCCCGGGTGCGGTCCGACCACGACGATGCGGACGGGCAGGCGGACCGCGCGGTGGGGTACCGGCAGGCGCTCGCCGACCGCGCCCTGGTGCGATTCCTGGTGATGACCGTGGTCGGCGAGTTCGTGTACATCCAGTCCACCGTCGGCCTGCCCTTGCACGTCAGCGATGTGGGGCTGAGCGCGCGCGACTTCGGTTTCCTCATCGGGCTCAACGGTCTGGTGGTGCTGGTGCTGGAGTTGCCGACCACTGGCGTGGTCTCGCGCTACCGTCCGGAGTACGTACTTGCTATCGGCAACCTACTCATCGGTGCCGGCCTCGCGCTGACCGGATTCATGAACGGCATGGTGTTGTTGTCGGCGACGGTGCTGATCTGGACGCTCGGCGAGATGATGTCCAGCTCCGTCGCCATGGCCTACCTCGGAAGTCTCACCCCTCCGCGGATGGCCGGCCGCTACCAGGGGCTGTACGGCGCGGCGTACACGATCGGTACGGGCGCCGGCCCGCTCATCGGCGGCGCCGCGTACGCGATCGGCCCCTGGGTTCTCTGGCCCCTGATCGGAGCAGCCGGCCTGCTGGCCGCGCACCTCTGCCTACCCCGCCGCCCTACAGGTGGTCGATGAACTTTCCTGGATGGTGAAGTTCACGCCGTCGTGGTCGGGGTACCAGAAGCCGTCCCAGCGAGGGTGATGTCCTCGTTGGTGGCGCCGCTGGTCACGGCCGTCGGACCGCCCGAGACTGCGCGGGCCGGATATACTTCACGGCGAAAAGAATCTCGGAACTGACGGAGGTAGACCTTGATGGGCCGAGCCGTCGACGACGTCGATCCCTTGATCGGTGCGCTGACCACCAGTCCGGATACCGCGTGTGGCAAGACGTTTCCGGGGCCGGTGCTGCCGTTCGGGTTGGTGCAGCTCAGTCCGGACACGATCAGCGGGGGTGACCACGGCAGTGGGTATTCCGCGGACATGGACACCATCGAGGGGTTCAGCTTCACGCACCTCGGTGGGATCGGGTGTTACGGCGACCTGGGCAACCTCCAGGTGATGCCGCAGACCGGGCCGCTCGTCACCGGCCGGGTCGCGGCGAACAGCCGGTACCGCAACCAGGTCGTCAAGGCCGGCTACTACTCCGTCGACCTCGAGCGGTACGACGTACGCACGGAGTTGACCGCCACCACCCGGGCCGGCCTGATCAGGTTCACGTACGCCGAACCGGGCTCCGCGCGGATCAAGGTCGACCTGGCCCGCCGGGTCGGCTTCGACGGATCGCATTCGGTCGAGCAGTCGGTCACTCTGGTCGACGAGCACACGGTCGAGGGCTGGATGCGGTGCGACCGCACTGGCGGTGGCTGGATCTGCGGCAACGGACCGGAGTACACGGTCTTCTTCTCCCTCCAGCTCGAGCAGCCGATCGCGACCTTCACGACCTGGGAAGGCGACGACATCCGGCACGATCCAGCCCGTACGACGTCCGGCCCCGACGCCGGCTTCGCGCTCGAGTTCGAGGTCACCGGCCCGGTCCAGCTGAAGGCGGGCATCTCCTACACCAGCGTCGACGGCGCGCGCCGCAACCTCGCACACGACCTACCGGGCTGGGACTTCGACCAGGTCGCCGCCGACGCGAGCGCGGCCTGGGCCGGCGTCCTGGACAAGGTCGAGATCGAAGGCGGGACGGCTGAGCAGCGGCAGATCTTCCGGACCGCGATGTACCACACGATGGTCGAGCCGCGCCGGGCCGGTGACGCCGATGACGACGCGCCGTACGAGCGCAGGACGGTCTTCAGCGGCTGGGATGTCTTCCGCGCGCAGATGCCGTTGCTGACGATCATCGACGAGAAGGTGGTCGCCGATCAGATCAACACCCTGCTCGACCTGACCGCCTCGGGCCGGGTGAAGGGCCTGGCCCGCTGGGAGCTGCTCGGCGTCGACACCGACACGATGGTCGGTGATCCGGCGATCAACATCATCGCCGAGGCGGTCGTGAAAGGGATCGGGGGATTCGACGTCGGGACGGCGTACCGGTTCTGCCGTGACGTCGCGCTGGGGCCGGCCGACCGGTCGAACCGCAACGACCTGGAGAACTGGCTGAGGCTCGGGTACTGCGTCGATATCAGCCTCTCGACGACTCTGGAGAACTCGTACAGCGACCACGCACTGGCCAGGTTCGCCGAGGTGCTCGGCCACGATGACGACGTACGCCGACTGACCGCGAGCGCGCAGAACTACCGCAACCTGTTCAACCACGAGATCGGCTGGTTCCGCGGCCGCAACGCCGACGGTTCGTGGATGGGTCCGGACGAAGGGTGCACCGAGAGCAACCCGGAGCAGCAGGGCTGGTTCGTGCCGCACGACGTGGCCGGGCTGATCGAGCTGGCCGGTGGTGACGCGCCGTTCGTCGAGCGGCTGAACGCGATGTTCGAGAACACGCCGCCGGCCGACCTGATGAGGTGGAACGACTTCTACAACCACTCCAACGAGCCTGTGCACCAGATGGCCTTCATGTTCACGTACGCCGGTGCGCCGTGGCTGACGCAGAAGTGGTCCCGCTATGTCTGCGACCACGGGTACGGCACGGGACCCGCCGGGCTGGGCGGCAACGAGGACTGCGGTCAGATGTCGGCCTGGTACGTGTTCGCCGCGGCCGGCCTCTACCCGGTGTCGCCGGTGGACAAGGTGTACATCCTGGGCAGCCCCATCTTCGACCGGACGACGTTCCGGACCTCGCGTGGCACCGCCTTCGCGATCGCGCGGGAGGGCGACGGGATCTACGTGCAGGGCGCGAGACTGAACGGGCGGCCGATCGATCGTGCCTGGATCACGCACGACGAGGTGATCGCGGGCGGCGAGCTGGTCCTCACGATGGCGCCCGAGCCGACCGAGTGGGGCTCGAAAGTGCGGCCTGCGACGGCTTGTTGAGTAGGGCCAGGGTTTGTTGGGCTTCGGTGAGGTAGTGCTGGGCGTTGGCGTGGGATTGGAGGGTTACTGCTTCCTGCGCTGCTGCTTTGGCTTCGGCGGGGAGGCCACTGGCTTGGTAGGTGAGGGCCAGGGTGACTAGGGCTCGGCCGCGGAGGATAGGGCGTTCCAGGGGTGCGGTGCGAGCTACGGCGGCTCGGGCTGAGGTTAGGGCAGTGGTGAGCTCGCCTCGGCGGAGGTGGGAGCGAGCCCAGAGACCGTTGCATGGCGCCGATCGCGCGCTGCTCCTCAGCCGACTCAGCGGCGGCCAGTCCGGCCTCCGCCGCGGTACGCCAGTGACCGAGATGGTCGCGATTGTGGAAGTACGGCGTCAGCCGGTCGGCGATCAACCACGCGAGCTCCGCCGACCCGTGCTCGGCCGCGATCGCCACCAGCGTTGGGTATTCGGCATCGATCCACGCCTCGGCAGCAGCGCGATCAGGCGACCAAGCGCTCGCCGCAGACCGGGGGAGCAGCGTCGCGGTCGGCGCGATCACCCCGATCGCCGCGTCCAGACGATCGAAGTACGCCGTAAACAGCGCCAGCCGCCCACCCTCCACATCCTCTGACGTCCGGACCGCGTACAACCGGAGGAGGTCATGCAGGAGATACCGATCCGGATGCGGCTCCTGAACCAGACTCGCCTCGGCCAGCCGGCCCACCGCCGACCGCGCCTGGTCCGCCGACAGCCCAGCGGCATCCCCCACAACCTCCGCGCTGAAGTCGCCCGGCACGTGTCCGGCCAGCCCGAACACCCGCGCCGCCGTCGCGTCCAGTCAGTCGTACGAGCGTTCGAAGGCATGTAGCACCATCGCCTCGGGATCGCCCGGTACCGCTAGTCCCTTCAGGCGATCACCCTGTTCGAGCCGGTCAAGGAAGTCAGCCTGGACGACGAGGTTGGCCGCCGCAATCCGCAGCGCCAGCGGCAACCGGCCACACAGCCGCGCCAACCGATCACACTGTTCCCCATCGAGGGCCGTCAGCCGCTGGAGCAGCTCCGTCGCGTCGTCAGTACCGAGTACGTCGACTACAACGCCCTCGGCGCCGTTGAGTGCCGACAAGCCGGTGAGCTGGCGACGGCTCGTCACGATCACCGCATTGCATGGAGTCCCGGGCAGCAGCGGGCGGACCTGCTCCGCACTGGCCGCGTCATCGAGCACCACCAGGACCTGGCGCCGCGAGAGCCGCGATCGCAGCAGCGCGGCCCGCGCATCCGTACCGGCCGGCAGCTGAGCCTCCCGCAGCCCCGTCGCCACCAGCATCTCCGCCAGCACTTCACCCGGATCGCGCGGCCGGGTGGCTTCGCCCAACCGCACGAACCAGCGTCCGTCCGGGTACGACGCCTCCGCCCGCCGTGCCAGCCGCAACGCCAGCGCGGTCGTCCCGCCACCAGGTACGCCGGACAGCACGACGAACGGCATCCGATCACGCCGGCCGGACAGTCGCGTCTCCAGCTCGTCGAGAACCGAGGACCGCCCGGCGAACTCGGACTCCAGCGGCAGCTGGTCGTGAACGATCCACTCCTCCTCGACCTCACCACCGTCGAGCAGGATCGCCTGGTGCACCTCACGCAGCTCGACACCCGGCCGGATCCCCAGTTCGTCCGCCAGTAGCCGATCGACAGTGCGGAACGCGGTCAGCGCATCGGCCTGCCGACCGCCGAGGTGCAACGCCCGGATCAATCGAATAGCCGCCCGGCACGCTGCGCAGCCGCCGGCCGTCGGCGCCGAGGGCGGTCCGCAGCCGGGACACCAGGGTCTGGACGGCCGCCCGCAGATGGACCGGGGGATCGTGGGCCCAGATGCCGGCGCCGAGCTCGCGCACGCTGACCAGTTCACCGGCCCGGAGCAGCAGTACGGCGAGCAGCGCGCGCTGCTTGACCGGCAGGGCGATCGGCACGCCGTCGCGCTCGACCAGCACCGGCCCGAGGACCCGAAACCGAATCTCCCCCATCAGGAGACCTTCAGCCAGGGAGCTTGCGGGTGTCAATCAGTTCCTGCGCGACGTCGCGGAGCTTGGTGTTGGTGTCCTGGGAGTACCGCTTCAGGATGTTGAAGGCCCGGTCGGCGTCGACGCCGTACCGCTCCATCAGGATGCCCATCGCCTGGCCGACGAGTTTGCGGGCGTCGACCGCGGCCGCCATCGTCCGCTCGTGCCGGGCGGTCGCGAGCGCGACCGTGGCGTGCCGGGCCAGGATGTGGGCGATCGCCTCGTCGTCGGCGTCGAACGCGTCCGGCTTGGGGCTGTACAGACCGAGTACGCCGACAGTCGGTGACGACTCGCCGAGCGCCAGCGGCACGTCGAGCACGCTGCGTACTCCGAGGGCGCTGACCTTCGCCGCCCAGCCCGGCCAGCGACCGTCGGTCGTGGTGTCGCGGACCAGCACCGTGGCCCGGTCACGCATCGTCGCGATCAGCGGTCCCTCCTGGCCACTGAGCTGGAACTCGTAGATCTCGGCGACCACGGGGTCCGTCACGGCCGGGATCTCCGGCGGCCCGCCGCGGGTACGCAGGGCGACTCCGGCGAAGGTGCAGTTCAACGCCTGCAGGGCGAACTGGACGACCGACTCCACGGTCTCCTCCACGCCGTCGGCCTCGTGCATGTCCATCGCCAACTGCGCGAACGTCTCGGCCATCCGGCCGCCCGAGCCCTCCTGCTCACCGTCGTCCATAGCTCCATGATGCCCCCACCACGATCGTGCGGAGGTGATGCAGCATTCGTGCAGCGTTCCGGGGCGCAGGGTGGGGGGAGCGGTGACGTGGCCGCGGAGAGGGGAGATCATGCCTGTCGCACCGTTGAAGGAGCTTGTCGACGAGGCGCTGGCCAAGGGGTACGCCGTTCCCGCGATCAACGTGGTCGACGAGCTCAGCCTGCGGGCGGTCGTCGACGCGGCCGTGGAACTGCGGTCACCGCTGATCGTCCAGACGTCCGTCAAGACGGTCAAGTCGGTCGGCCGCGACGTCCTCAAGGCGATGTTCGACGCGACCGTCGCCCCGGTCCCGGTGCCGGTCAGCCTGCACCTCGACCACTGTCCCGACCGCGCGGTGATCAGCTCGTGCCTCGAGGCGGGCTGGAACTCGGTGCTGTTCGACGCCTCCGCGCTGCCGGTCGAGGAGAACCAGCGCCAGACCGTCGAGGTGGTCGCCGAGGCCAGGACGTACGGCGCTCACGTCGAGGGCGAGATCGAAGGCATCACCGGTGTCGAGGACGGGGTGGGCTCGGACACCGAGGCGGAGCGGCAGTCGCTCGAGGTCGCGACGCGCTTCGTCGAGACGACCGGTGTGGATGTCTTCGCGCCGGCGATCGGGAACGCCCACGGCATCTACCACTCGACACCCGAACTGGACTCACAGCGGATCACCGACCTGGTGACGGCGACCGGCATCCCGATGGCGTTGCACGGCGGCTCGGGGCTGACCCGTGAACAGTTCCAGGACCTGATCGGCCGGGGCTGCGCGAAGGTCAACATCTCCACCGCGCTCAAGGTCGCCTACATGACGTCGTCGCTCGAGCACCTCGAACAGGCGCGGGCGACCGACAAGTGGGATCCGCCGACGTTGTTCCGGCACATCCACGCGGCCGTGAAGACGATGGCCGCCGAGCACATCGAGATCTTCGGCAGCGGCGGCCGGGCATGACCGCCCTGATCTTCGACTGCGACGGTGTGCTGGGCGACACCGAGCGCGACGGGCACCTGCCGGCGTTCAACGCGACCTTCGAACAGTTCGGGCTTCCGGTCCGGTGGTCGGTCGAGGACTACGGCCGCCTGCTCCGGATCGGCGGGGGCAAGGAACGGCTGGCCACCGTGCTCGACGATCCGGACGTGTGGCGGGCCGCGGGTTCACCGGCGACGCCCGAGGAGCGCGCCGAGGTGGTGGCGACCTGGCACCGGGCCAAGACGAAGACGTTCACCGACCTGGTCGCAGCCGGGGTCATTCCGCCACGTCCCGGCGTACGGCGGGTAATCACCGACGCATTGCGGGAGGGCTGGACGGTCGCCGTCGCGTCGACCTCGGCGGAACCGTCGGTGCGGGCGGTGCTCGCCGGAGCGGTCGGCGCGGAGGTCGCGGCGACGATCCCGGTGTTCGCGGGCGACGTCGTACCGCGGAAGAAGCCCGATCCGGCGGTGTACGAACTGACGCTCGAGAAGCTCGCGCTGGATCCGGCCGGCACGCTCGTCGTCGAGGACTCGCGCAACGGACTCCTCGCCGCCACCGGTGCCGGGCTGGCGACAGTGGTGACCGTCAGCGGCTACACCCGTGACGAGGACTTCACCGAGGCCGCCCTGGTCCTCACCAGTCTGGGCGACGCCGACGGCGAGCGGCTCGAGGTCCTCGCGGACCCCTGCGGAATCGGCCCGGTGGACGAGCTCGCCCTGGCCGACCTCTCCCGGCTGGCCGCGGCCGCACCACGACCCACGCAAGGAGGTCAGTCATGACGGACAGCTGGGGCGAGGTCGACCTCGTCCTCACCACGATCATCACCACCTGCCTCGACAACGAGAAGTACTTCGGCGACCTGGACTCGGTGGTCGGCGACGGCGACTTCGGCTACTCACTGGCCCGCGGTTTCGAGAAGCTCCGGGACCAGTACGGCGACCTCGACCGGACCGACATCGGCACGTTCCTGAAGAAGGTGGGGATGCTGGTGACGTCCCGGATCGGGGGTACGTCGGGACCGATCTGGGGGACCGGGTTCATGCGCGCCGGAATGACCGCCGGCGCGACCACCTCCCTGGACGGAGCCACCGTGGTGGCGATGCTGCGCTCGGCGGTGGCCGGGATCCAGGCCCGTGGTGGCGCGGAGCTGGGGGACAAGACCCTGCTCGACGCGCTGGTCCCGATGACGGACGCCATCGAGGAAGCCCTCGCCTCCGGGGCAAGCAGTGACGAGGTCGTCGATCGCGCCGCTGCCGCGGCCCGGTCGGCGGCCGACGCGACGGTGGACCTGGTCGCGAAGCGCGGCCGCGCCGCCTACACCGGCGAGCGGAGCCGTGGATCGGTCGACGCCGGTGCCACCGCCGTCGCCGTGCTCATCGAGCAGATCGCAGTGGTCTGGAAGACAAGGGAGTCCCGATGAAGAAGTTCGTCAACGACCCGAAGAACTACGTGCCGGAGATGCTGCAGGGCATCGCGCTGGCCAACCCGGACACGCTGAAGTACGTGCCGGAGTACAACCTGATCATGCGGACCGACGCGCCGCGCGACGACAAGGTCTCCGTCGTCCAGGGCTCGGGGTCCGGCCACGAGCCCGCGCACGTGATGACCGTCGGCAAGGGCATGCTCGACGCCGCCTGCCCGGGTGACGTCTTCGCCGCGCCGCCGATGGAGTACGTGTACGAGACCACCAAGCTGCTCGCCTCCGAGAAGGGCGTGCTCCTGCTGGTCAACAACTACACCGGTGACCGGATGGCGTTCGACATGTCGCAGGAGATGAGCCAGGCCGACGGGCTGAACGTCCGCACGCTGATCATCGACGACGACGTGTCGGTGAAGGACTCGACGTACACGGTCGGCCGGCGCGGTGTGGCGGGGAACTTCTTCGTGATGAAGGCGGTCGGCGCGGCGAGCGAGCAAGGGGCCGACCTCGACGAGCTGGTGCGGATCGGGGAGAAGGTCAACTCGGTCACCCGGACGATGGGCATGGCGCTGACCGCCTGTACGCCGCCCGCCAAGGGATCTCCGCTGTTCGAGCTCGGCGAGGACGAGATGGAGATGGGCGTCGGCATCCACGGCGAGCCGGGCCGCAGCCGGGAGAAGCTTGCCTCGGCCAACGAGATCATCGACCAGATGCTGGAGGCGGTCCGGTCCGATCTGCCGTACGAGTCCGGTGACGACGTCGCGCTGATGATCAACGGGCTGGGCGGTACGCCGATCAGCGAGCTCTACCTGCTGTACGGCCGTGCGCACAAGGTGCTCACCGATCGGGGGATCAACATCCGGCGGAACTACGTCGGGGAGTACTGCACGTCCCTCGACATGGCCGGTGCCTCGGTCACGCTGGTCAAGCTCGACGACGAGATCGACCGTCTGCTCTCGGCGCCGGCGGAGATCGCGATCCGGGTGTTCTGAGTTCAGCCCTCGGTCCCGGCCGGGTCCAGTCCGTAGTCGGCGCGCAGCCGGCGTACTTCGGACTGGGCCGCCGGCCAGAGCGGGGACGTCGGGGAGAGCAGGGTCAGTTGGCGTTCCCACGCGGCCAGGTCGTTGACTCCGGCGTACGAGCGGGTCCAGGCCGCGACCAGGTCGACGTCGTACGTCTGCAGGACGGCGGCCCGGATCCGGTTCTCGAGGCGGTTCCGGGAGGCGACCACGCCGGGTGCGTCGGACTGTGGCAGCAACGGGCCCGCATAGCGGCGCAGGGCCGACGACAGCAGGTGTGAGTCGAGGTCGTCGGCGGTCTCGAGCCAGTCCGCGGCGATGTCCGGGTGCAGGCGGTACGGACGCGATTCGAGGATGTCGGCACCGAGCAGCGCGCGGAGGCGGGTGACCTCACCGCGCAGTGAGGATCGGTGGTCGTCTGCGCCGTACAGCGCGTCCGAAAGCTCTTCGGCGCTGAGGCCCTCGGGGTGCTCGGCCAGGAGGACGACGATGTCGCTGTGCCGCCGGCTGAGCCGGAGGTCCCGGCCGTCGATGCGTACGGCGGCATCCGGCCGGCCCAGCGCGGAGATCCGCATGCGGCGGGTCGAGTCGCTCATGACCTTGCGGAGGGTCATCAGCCGGCCCAGTTCGGCCTCGGCCATCCGGGCGGCGGCCCGCACCATCACGAGGGATTGGGGTGAGCTGGCGTCGGCGGTGCCGGTGATGTCGACGACCCCGAGCACCCGCTGGGTCTCCGGGTCGTAGATGGGCGCGGCGGCACAGGACCACGGCTGCACGAGCAGGGTGAAGTGCTCCGCGGACCGGATCTGCACCGGTCCGGCCACCTCCAGCGAGGTGCCGAGGGCGTTGGTGCCGACCTGTCGCTCCGCCCACCAGGCGCCTTCGGCGAAGTGGATGCCGTCCGCGGCGCGCAGGACGGTGGGACGTCCGCACACCCACAGCAACCGGCCGTCACTGTCGCCGACGGCCATCACGAAGTCGCTGTCCTCGGCGGCGCGGCCGAGGACGTCGTACAGCATCGGGAAGACTGCGGAGAGTGGATGTTCGGCCCGGTACGCCGCCAGTTCGTCGGCCTCGAACGCGAACGGAGCCGCCGCGTCGGACTGGAGCCCGGCGGCGATCGACCGCCCCCACGAGGCCGCGACCAGCCCCCGCACGTTCCGGCCCCCACCTTCGAGGAACTCCTCGTGTCGGCGGTGCAGCCACCGGTCGACGGAATCCACCCCTCCAGGGAACTGCCGAACCCCCCGAAAGTCCAGCCCTGCCCCGCCGGGCTCAGGTGAGCAGGTCGAGAGCCTCGGTGATGGAGTCGGTGACGGGGGCGCCGGTGGACTGGAGGGCGGCGTGGTTCATGGCGCCGGTGGAGACGAGGATGCAGTCGGCGCCGGCGGCTCGGGCGGCCATGGCGTCGTCGACGACGTCGCCGATCAGCACGACCTCGGCGGGGTCGAGGTTCTGGGCCTCCAGGTGCTGGATCAGGCTGTCCGCCTTGGAGCCGCCACCGACCTCGGCGGCCAGGCCGTCGATACGGGTGAAGTACCGGGTGAGGCCGAACTGCTCGATGGTCGGGGTGAGCCGGCTGTGGAACCACATCGACAGCAGCGATTGAGTACGCCCGCTGTCGGTCCACTGCCGCAGGACGTCCGGCACTCCGGCCGCGAGACCACAGCTGTGCAGGAGAGCGTCGTACCGCTCGTGGTAGAGCTTGTCGACGCGCGCCCACTCCTCGTCGTCGAGTGCCCGGGCCAGGATCTGTTCGTACGACAGCCGCATCGGCCGCGCGTACGCCGTCTGCCACTCGGCCCAGGTCAGATCCGCCCGGCCGAACCCGGCGCACACCTCGTTGACTGCCGCGAGCACGATCCGGTTGTCGTCCAGCAACGTCCCGTTCCAGTCCCACACCACATGCGAAGCCGTCATCACGCGCGCCACTCTAGACGGGAGGTCCGACCCACCGCCGCCGGATATCGTTGAGCGATGACTCTCTCGCGGCATGTGATCACCTCTGTCACGACGGCTGAGATCGGGTACCGGTATCTCCGGCCGGTGGGGCGCAACTCGTTCCGGGGCGAGCACGGGAGCGGCGGGACGACGACGGTGTACGTCGTGGAGACGGATCGCGGCGCCCATGGGTGGGGGCTGCCCCTCCGGCACGGGGATCCGGCGCCGCTGGTCGGACGGAACCTGACTGAGTTGATCGATCCGGAGCGCGGCGTGATCGATCCGGCGGCCGAGTTCCTCGACTATCCGCTGCACGATCTGGCGGCGCGGATCCTGGAGGTCCCGGTCTACGCGATGCTCGGGTCCGCGGGCACGCCCGAGGTGCGGTGCTACAGCGGCGGCATCTACTTCGACGACCTCGAGGGCGGGATCGACGCGGTCCGCGCGAACCTCCACCAGGACAACGAATTCGGGTTCCGCGACTTCAAGCTGAAGATCGGACGGGGCTATCGGTGGATGGATCCGCAGGCCGGGCTCGCGCGGGACATCGAGGTGACCCGGCTGGCCCGCGAGCTGTATCCGGACGCCGAAGTCCTGGTGGACGCGAACGACGGCTTCTCGGTGAACACGTTGCTGGCCTATCTCGAGGCGGTCGAGGACTGCGGGCTCTACTGGATCGAGGAGCCGTTCGCCGAGCGCTGGGAGGACTTCCGGTTCCTGCGTGAGCGCCTCGGCAAGGGCGGGACGAAGATCGCCGACGGCGAGTTCGACCCCGACGAGGAGTACATCGTGAAGCTCGCTCAGGAAGGGCTGCTGGACGTGGCGTTGATGGACGTCACCGGCCACGGCCTGACTGCCTGGCGGCGGACGATGCCACGCCTCGTCGAGGCGTCCACCGAAGCGTCCCCGCACGCCTGGGGCCTGCCGCTCAAGACCTTGTACGCCGCTCACCTGGCCGCCGGGCTCGGCAACATCCCGATCGTCGAAGGCATCCCCGGCCACACCGAGGGCACCGACGGCGACGGCTACACCCTGGCCGACGGGTACGTCGCCCTCTCGGAGCAGCCGGGGTTCGGTATCAAGTTGCCGTAGCCAACGTCTGCTCGATGGCGTGCCCGGAAGCGCTCCAGGTCGAGTCCCAAGGTCGAGGCGTAGGACAGGACGTCGTCGAGTTCGAGGTTGTTCTGGTTGAGCAGCAGCAGGTCGTGCATCTCCCAGAACTGTCCTTGCCGGCCAGGTGTTGCCGTCCGGGTCCGCGAAGTCGGCCAGGCTCGCGTACGCGCGGCGCTCCGGATCGGGTCCGGGGGCGTACTCACCGGCCCACTCGGCGACCGGCGACTTGTGCCGGATGTCGCCGACCTTGATGCCGCGGGCAACCAATTCGCCGTGGACGGCGGCGAGATCCTCGACGACCAGGTAGTTGGCCCGCGCCGACCCCGGGGCCGCGTCGGTCAGCCCGTCGCCGAACTGGATCGAGCAGGCCGACCCGGGCGGGGTCAGCTGGACGACGCGGAAACCGTCGCGCGGGTGATAGTCGACGTCGAGGTGGAAGCCGAGCGAGGTGTAGAAGGCCAGCGCGGTGTCGACATCGCGGACGGCCAGAGTCATGACTTCGAGCTTGAGATCCATCACATGTCCAGAACTAGATCGGTGGTCGGGCGGGCACAGCAGATGAGGATCTGACCGCCCGGAGGCGGCTCGAGCGGGCTGGGGGAGTAGCTGATCTCTCCGGACAGCAACGGCGTCACGCACGTCTGGCAGACGCCGGTCCGGCAGCTGAAGCGCGTCGGGACGTCGCACGCATCGGCCAGGTCGAGCAGACTGCCGTCGCCGAAGCGCGTCGAGATCCCGCTGCGCGCGAAGGTCACCAGCGGTCCGTTGCCCGGAGTGTCAGGTTGGTGAGGCGGACGCACGGTGTGGTCGACGATGCCCGGGTTGGTCGACGGCAACGCACTGAACAGCTCGGTGTGCACCCGCTGGATGCCCACCGCCGTCAGCGCCTCGCGCATGTCCGTCATGAAGCCGACCGGACCGCAGATGTACGCCGACGCATCCGCAGGGAGCTCCAGGTCGACCAGCTTGTCCTTGGTGAGTCGCCTACCAGAGCTGTAGTAGATGTGTTCATGCGCGTGCGGCAGCGTCCCCAGCACTTCGTGGGCCTCAGCGGCCAACGCGTGTTCCGCCGGTCCGCGAGCGGTGTGGATCCACCACACGTCGCGCGTACTGCGCTGTGCCGCCAGCGAATGCAGCATCGCCATCACCGGAGTGACCCCGATGCCGGCCGACACGAGCACGACCGGCTCGGTGCCGTCCTCGAGCACGAACTCACCGCGCGGCGCGGCTACCTCGAGTACGGCGCCCACCGCCAGCCGGCTGGTCAGGTAGCCGCTGGCGATCCCGTGCGGCTCGTGCTTGACGCTGATCCGGTAGCTGCCGGTCCCGGGGGAGGAGGACAGCGAGTAGCTGCGCACCGGGACCGGCTGACCGGCGTCCGGCAACCGGAACGTCAGGTACTGACCGGGCTGGGCCGCCGGCAGGTCCATACCGTCGACGGCTGCCAAGCGGATCGACGACACGGTCGGGGTCTCGGAGACCACATCGGTCACCCGCAACGGACGGAAGCCGTCCCAGGCAGGTGGTGCCGCGGCTGTCGTTCCTCCCGCCGTGAAGGTGCCCGCGCCGGTCGCGTCGGCCTCCAGGAGTTCACGGAACGACCCCTGCCAGCCCGGACTCAGCGCCGGGATCTCCAGCGCCCGGCGTACCGCGTCGAGATCACGATGCGGGAGATAGAGCAGTGCGTCGATGTCGGAGACGCTCAACGCGCCCGGACCGGTTCTCGTCTTGACGATCGCGTCACCGGCTTCGACGTGTCCTTCGGTGATCACCCGGAAGTAGAACCCCGGCCGGTGATGGGCGACGAGCAGCGCCGGCAGCTCCGGCTCGCCCATCCGCAGACCGACCCGGTAGCAGGTGACCCGCGGCTGCGTCACCTCGAACTCGGCCTCACCGATCCGGTACCGGTCGCCGATGCACACCTCGTCGTCCGGCAACCCGTCCACCGTCAGGTTCTCCCCGAACTGTCCGTAGACGAAGTCGTCCCGGCCGAAGTGCTGTTCCCAGTGCCGGTACGAGTCGATCTGGTACACGAACACCGCCCGCTGCTCACCCCCGTGGCCCGCGGTGTCACCCTGGCCGTCCCCGTCGAGGTTCAGCCGCCGGGCCATCACCGGTCCGTCGACCTGCTCCTTCCAGACGCCGGTGAAGACGGTCTTGCCGTTCCACGAGACGTTCTTCGGCAGGCCGACGTTCACGGACAGCAAAGTGGCACTGGTCATCCGGACAGCTCCTCCACGGTCAGATCACGGTCGATGCCGTGCGAGATCACACTCTGACCAGGTTCCTGCCGCAGCCGCCGTCCGTCGAGTTCCACCTCGATCTTGTCCGGCTCGAACGAGACCATGCCGGAGATCCGGCGTACCTCGGTCCAGGCGTCCTCGTAACCCCACGCCGCCCCGCGCGCGTCGCCGATGTCCCAGTAGCTGCACAGTCCCTTGTACGGACAGAACGTCTGGCCCTCGGCCGGAGTCAGCGCGTCCTCGTCCACGTCCTCGCGCGGCACGTACCAGCGGGGCGCGAACCCCGATTCGTAGAGCACCAGCGGGCGTGAGGAGTCCGCAACGACCCGGTCGCCGTCGCGGACGACGAGATGACGGCTGGTCTGCCGGATGTCGATCCGGTGGTAGGCGTCGGCGGCATGGCCGACGATCCGCTCGTCCTCCTCGTAGAACGCGTCCATCGCCCGCCACGCGAACGCGACTCGTCCCTTCAGCTCACCGGCGTGGTCCGGCAGCGCGGTGTGCTGCCAGGCCGCGCGGGCCTTGCGGCTCTCACCGGCGGTCACCGTGTACCACGTGGTCTCGCCGAGATCGCGGTGGCGCGTGGTGTGCTCCGCGGCCTCGAGTACGTCGGCCACGACGTCACCCAGCGGGAAGTACGCCACCGGATACCGCGCGGGCTCGTGCAGCAGTACGACGTCCTCACTGTCGGCGATCCAGGTGTCGCCGAACCGGACCCGCATCCGCCTGCGCAGTGGCTCGGCGAACAGCAGCCGCTCGGGCAACGGCTCCGGAACCAGGAACTTGCCGATCCCGCCGGTGGCGAGCGGCCCTTGCTGCCAGGACAGACCCATGACTCGGTTCCTCTCAACTCAGTGGTTCGCCGCCGGATTGCGGGAGCTCATCTCGCGGAAGTACTCCGCCTTGCCTTCGTCGCCGAACGCGTCCCACGCGCCGGTGTCGATCACCCCGGGCGAGACGGCGTTCACCCGGATCGGTGCGAGCTCCAGCGCGAGCGACCGCGCCAGTACGTCGGCCGCGCCGTTGGTGATCGCGACCGCCAGGGTGCCGACCGCGATCTTGGCCGCGGCGACGCCGGAGAAGAGCGTGATCGAGCCGCCCTCGGTGATCCGCGGCGCGAGGTGCTTGGCCAGCATCAGCGGGCCGATCACCTTGGTGTCGAAGGCCAGCCGGACCGCGTCCCGGTCCAGGTCGGCGATCCGGCCGCGGGCCCGGGCCGACGCGGTCGAGACGATGTGGTCCAGGCTGCCGAGCCGTTCACCGAGCGCGGCGATCGAGGCCTCGTCGGTGAGGTCGACGGACTCGGTGGTGATCCCCGGCTCGTCGGCGTACGTCTCGGCGAGCTTCTCCTGGTTCCGGTCCGCGGTGACGACCTGTGCCCCGGCCTCGCGCG
Organism: Kribbella sp. NPDC048837; assembly: GCF_055586945.1. NCBI lineage: Bacteria > Bacillati > Actinomycetota > Actinomycetes > Propionibacteriales > Kribbellaceae > Kribbella > Kribbella sp. NPDC048837. The sequence continues at coordinate 1,409,520 of NZ_JBVJHF010000001.1, read as the reverse complement.
CGGCCAGCGTCACCGCCCGCCCGATCCCGCCGCCGCGGCCGACGACGAGCACGGTCTTGTCCTTGAGCGTTCCGGTCATGAAGCGGTCCTTCCGAGGCTCGGGCGATTACGGAACCCGAACGGCTGCACCGGGTGTCCGGGGCGGCCGACGAGCACCAGATGAGCGTGCGCCGGCGCCTGATGGGTTCGCATCCGCCAGTGGCTGGCCACCTCCGCCAGCCACTGGCCAAGCGTTAGCGTGAGCACGTGCATGGGCCTGCGGATCTGCTCGGTTGGCGGCGTGCGCCGGAACTGACTGGCCGCCATCTGGAGTGCGACGTCCTCGACCAGGTGATCGGGTCGGTCCGGTCGGGCGAGAGCCAGGCGCTGGTGCTCCACGGCGAGGCCGGGGTCGGCAAGACCGCACTGCTGGACCACTTGGCCGCGCGGGCGGAGGGCATCCAGGTGACGCGGGTGTCCGCTGTCCAGTCCGAGATGGAACTGGCGTTCGCCGGCCTGCACCAGTTGTGTGCGCCGGCGCTGGACCGCCTCGGGCGGCTGCCCGCGCCACAGTGTGAGGCACTGCGGACAGTGTTCGGGATCAGCGCCGGACCGCCGCCGGACATGTTCCTGATCGGCCTGTCGGTGCTGAGCCTGCTGTCCGAGGCCGCGGAGCGGCAGCCGCTGGTGTGTCTGGTCGACGACCAGCAGTGGCTCGATCGGTGCTCGGCGCAGATCCTCGCCTTCGTGGCGCGCCGGCTGGGGGCCGAGTCGGTCGGGTTGATCTTCGCGACCCGGAACGTCGGCGACGTCCTCGCGGGAGTGCCCGAACTCCCGGTCACCGGTCTGCGTGACGCCGATGCCCGGCTGCTGCTGGACGCCGTACTCACCGGACCGATCGACGCGCAGGTGCGGGACCAGTTGGTGGCCGAGGCGCATGGCAATCCGCTCGCGTTGCTGGAGCTACCGCGCGGCTTGAGTCCCGCGCAGCTGGCCGGCGGGTTCGGACTGCCCGGTCTCGGCACCATCGAGGAGAGCTTCGTACGCCGGGTCGCCGCCATGCCGGACGAGACCCGCCGGCTCCTGGTGCTCGCCGCGGCCGACCCGTCCGGCGATGACGCCTTGGTACGCCGTGCCGCCGAGCGGCTCGGGATCCATCCGGACGCGGCCGCACCGGCCGACGACGCGGGACTGGCGGAGTTCGCGCCCCGGATCCGGTTCCGGCATCCGCTGGTGCGGTCGGCGGCGTACCGCTCGGCGTCGGCCGCGGAACGACGTCAGGTGCACCAGGTGCTGGCCGAGGTGACCGACGCTGAGGTCGATCCGGACCGGCGCGCATGGCACCGGGCCCAGGCCGCGGCGGGGCCGGACGAGGAGGTCGCCGAGGAACTCGAGCAGTCGGCCGGGAGAGCGCGCGCCCGCAGTGGGTACGCCGCGACGGCTGCGTTCTTCCAACGCTCGGCCGCTCTGACCGTCGACCCGGCGAAGCGTGCGGCTCGAGCGCTCGCGGCGGCCCAGGCCGAGATGCAGGCCGGTGCCTTCGACTCGGCGGCCGAGCTGCTCGTCATGGCCGAGTCGGGGCAGCTCACGGAGTTGCAGCGTGCCCGCGTCGAGCTCGTCCGCGCCCAGCTCGCGTTCGTCACCAACCGGGGCAACGACGCGCCGCAGCTGATGCTCAAGGCGGCCAAGCGACTCGAGTCCGTCGACGTGGGGTTGTCGCGGGCGACGTACCTGGAGGCCTTGTCGGCCGCGATCTTCGCCAGCAGTCTGGCCACGCCGGGCGGTGACGTGGTCGCCGTGGCGCGTGAGGCCGCCGCTGCACCGCGACCTGCGGTAGAGCGCTCGTCGGATCTGCTACTGGACGGGAGCGCGCTGTACTACCGGGACGGGTACGCGGCGGGCGCACCGCTGTTGCACAAGGCGCTGGCCGAGTTCGGCACCGGCGTGTCCGTCGAGGAGGAGCTGCAGCTGCTGTGGATGGCGACGACGACGTCGCTGCGACTCTGGGACGCGGATCGCTGGGAGCAGCTGTCCCGGCGGCACCTTCAGCTCGCCCGCGAGACCGGAGTGCTGAGCAATGTCGCGCTTGCACTGACATCGCTCGCCTATGTCTCCGTGTTCGCGGGTGACCTGGCCGCAGCGGCGACGTTGACCGATGAGGTTCAGGCAGCCAACGAGGTGACCGGCGGCAAGCTGGCGCCGTACGGCCGGCTGGTGCTGGCGGCCTTCAGTGGTGATCGGGCCGAGACTCTCGCACTGGTCGAGGCGACCAAGCAGGACGGGACCCGGCGCGGTGAGGGGATCGGGATCGCGTTCGCCGAGTGGGCGAGCGCCTTACTCGACAACGGGCTCGGCCGCTACCAGGACGCGGCCGACGCGGCCGCACGTGCGGGTGCGGATCCGCGGGACGCGCTGTCGATGATGCTGGTGCCGAGTGAGCTGGTCGAGGCCGCGGTGCGGACCGGGGCGATCGACACCGCGCACCGCGCCGGCCAGGCGCTCCGCGAGATGGCCACGGCGACCGGCACGGACTGGGCTCTCGGGGTGCACGCCCGCTGCCAGGCGCTGCTCAGTGCCGGTGAGACCGCCGAGCGCCTCTACCGGGAGGCGATCGCGCACCTGGAGAAGACCCGGCTCAAGGTCGACCTCGCCCGTGCCCACCTGCTCTACGGTGAGTGGCTCCGTCGGGAGCGACGCCGTACGGACGCCCGCGAGTACCTCCGGACGGCGTACTCCAGCTTCGAGTCGATGGGCATGGCCGGTTTCGCCGACCGCGCCCGCCGCGAACTGCAGGCCGCCGGCGGCACCGCCCGCAAGCGCGTCGTCCCGGCCCAGAGCGAGCTCACCGCCCAGGAAGCGCAGATCGCCCGGATGGCCCGCGACGGCCTGTCCAACCCCGAGATCGCCACCCGCCTCTTCATCAGCGCCCGCACAGTCCAGTACCACCTCCGCAAGGTCTTCCCGAAACTCGGAATCACCTCCCGCAGCCAACTGGACCAAGTCCTACCGCGTTAGCTCCACGGCCACACCGGATGCGGCGTCGACGGGCCGGCGTACGGCGTGTCCGCGTAGTGCCGCTGCAGCTCGGCAAGCTGGTCGGTCAACGCCGCACGGGTCTCGGCGTACGCCGGATCGTCCGCAACGTTGACCAGCTCCGCCGGATCGGAGCGCAGGTCGTACAGCTCCCACTCCGCATCGAAGATCCGCTCCGACGACCCCGGCACGCCGAGGCCCGCGCCGTAGTAGTGGATGAGCTTGAACTCCTTCGTGCGTACGCCGTAGTGCGCCGGAGCGTGGTGACTGGGGTCGTCGTGCTCCCAGTACCGGTAGTAGATCGCGGACGGCCAGTCCGGGACGTCCGCTCCGCGCAGCAACGGCAGGAAGCTCCGGCCCTGTGACGTCGGCAGAGCGACCGCGGGGTCCAGCCCGGCCAGGTCGAGGAACGTCGCGGCGAAGTCCACGTTGGTCACCATCGCGTCGCAGCTGCTGCCGGGCGGGATCTCCGACGGCCAGCGGATCATCATCGGCATCTGCAGGGACTCGTCGAACATCAGCCGCTTGTCGTACCACCCGTGGTCGCCGAGGAAGAACCCCTGGTCGGAGGTGTACACGACGACCGTGTCGTCGCGGAGCCCCTCGTCATCCAATGCGTCGAGCAACCGGCCGACGTTGTCGTCGATCGACTGCACGCACTGCAGGTAGTCCCGTAGGTAGCGCTGGTAGTTCCACCGCATCCGCGCATCCCGGTTCTCCGGGCCGCGCAGCTCGGCCGGCAGCTGCTCGCCGAGCTCGTCCGCACCGAGGTCGTCCGCCACCGACATCCGCACGGCCCGGACCGCCTGGCTCCGGGTGGAGTAGTCGTCGAGCAGTGTGGCCGGCTCCGGGATCGATCCGACCGGGTAGAGGTGCTTGTGCTTCTCGTCCGGCACCCATGGCCGGTGCGGCGCCTTGTGGTGAACGAGCAGCAGGAACGGCCGGTCCGGATCGCGCTGCCGGATCCAGTCGATGCTCTGATCGGTGACGATGTCCGTCGCGTAGCCGGACACGGTCCCGGCGCCGTCCGGTCCGATCATCAGCGGATCGACATAGTCCCCTTGACCGGGGAAGACCCGCCAGGAGTCGAAGTGCCGCGGCGCCGACTCCGGCCGCTCACCCAGGTGCCACTTGCCGAACAGCGCGGTCTGGTAGCCGACGCCTTTCAGTACCTCCGTGAACGTCGGCACCCGGTAGTCGATCTCGGTGTAGATCGACGCCACCCCGTTGACGTGGCTGTAGGTGCCGGTGAGGATCGACGCCCGCGACGGCGAGCAGATCGAGTTCGTGCAGTACGTCGCATCCATCCGCACCCCGTCCCGGGCCAGCCGGTCCAGGTGTGGGGTGCTGTTGACCTTGCTCCCGTACGCCGAGATCGCGTGCGCGGCGTGGTCGTCGGACAGGACGAAGACGATGTTCGGACCAGGCATCACCTCACCCTAGCGGGAAGGTGTCCAGCATGGGATATCGCTTACCGGGATCGGCCGGGTGGGCGTAGGTTTGTTGCTCATGGCCATGTTCGACCTTTCCCTCGACAAGCTCCGCGAGTACCGGCCCGACGTGGCCGCGCCCGCCGACCTGGTCGAGTTCTGGCGCCGTTCCATCGAGAAGGCGCGCACCGACGACCTGTCCGCCTCGTTCACGGCGATCGACAACAAGCTCGCCGTCATCGACACCTACGACGTCACGTTCGCCGGCTTCGGTGGTACGCCGGTCAAGGGCTGGCTGCACGTGCCGGCCGGAGCCAGTGGTCCGCTGCCGACGGTCGTGCAGTACTTCGGCTACTCCGGTGGACGCGGCTTCCCGCACGCGACGAACCTCTGGGCGCAGGCCGGCTACGCCCACTTCGTGATGGACACCCGCGGCCAGGGCTACAGCGCCGGCGGCACCAGCGGTACGCCGGACGACAGCGCGTACGCCGGTCTCAACCACACCCCGGGCTTCATGACGGCGGGTATCACCGACCCGGAGACCTACTACTACCGCCGGGTCTTCATCGACGCGGTCCGTGCCCTCGACGCGGCCAAGGCGTCCCCGCTGGTCGACCCGGACAAGATCATCGTCACCGGCGCCAGCCAGGGCGGTGGCATCGCGATCGCCGCGGCGGGTCTGGCCGGGCTGGCCGGGATCGAGTTGCTCGGCTGCGCACCCGACGTACCGTTCCTGTGTCACTTCCAGCGGGCGCTGGAGATCACCAACAAGGAGCCGTACGCCGAGATCACCCGGTACCTGAAGGGGTTCCGTCACGACGTCGACGCGGCGCTGCGCACCCTGGGCTACTTCGACGGCGTCAACCTGGGCCGCCTGGCCACCGCGCCGGCGCTGTTCTCGGTCGCTCTGATGGACGCGACCTGCCCGCCGTCGACCGTCTTCGCCGCCTTCAACCACTACGGCAGCGCGGCCAAGGACATCGAGGTCTACAGCTACAACGAGCACGAGGGCGGCCAGACCTATCAGCAGCTCGCCCAGCTCGACTGGTTCGCGAACGTCTTCGCCGCGAAGGAGTCATCGGCGGACCGATGAGTTTGTGGTCCGGGTGGCGTTACACGGTCAACAGCGTCGGTCAGACTGAGACCGACCCGACCGCAGGAGGCCGTCAATGGACTGGAAGCTCGAACTCGTCATCGTCCCGGTGTCGGACGTCGACAGGGCGAAGAAGTTCTACGTTGAGCAGCTCGGGTTCCACGAGGACGTCGACCACAGTGCCGGGGACGCGTTCCGGGTCGTGCAGCTGACCCCACCGGGGTCGGCCTGCTCGATCACGATCGGCACCGGGCTGACCAAGGCCGAGCCCGGCACGTACCAGGGCACGCACCTGGTGGTGAACGACATCGAGGCCGCGCGGGCCGAGCTGGTCGAGCGGGGTGTGGACGTCAGCGAGCCGTTCCACTTCACCGCCGAGGGGCAGCAGACCGGCGTGAGCCCGAAACGGGCCGACTACGAAACCTTCCTCACCTTCGCGGACCCGGACGGCAACGGCTGGACGGTCCAGGAGGTGGGGAGGACGCCGGCGTGACCACGCTCGAGGAGGCGGCGTTCGCGGGTGACGAGACCGCGTTCGCCGACCTCGCCGGGCGGCACCGGCGTGAGTTGCACGTGCACTGCTACCGGATGCTGGCGTCCTTCGACGATGCGGAGGACGCCGTCCAGGAGACGTTGTTGCGGGCCTGGCGCGGCCGGGACTCCTTCGACGGGCGGACGTACTTCCGGGCGTGGCTCTACCGGATCGCGACCAACGTCTGCCTGGACGTCGTACGGCGGCACACCCGGCGTACGGCGTCACCCGGGGACATGGTCTGGTTGCAGCCGTACCCGGACCAGCTCCTCGACGAGATCGCCCCGCCGGCCGACCAGCCGGACGCGGTCGCCGTAGATCGGGAGACGATCGAGTTGGCGTTCCTGGTCGCGCTGCAGGCGTTGCCGGCCCGGCAGCGAGCCGCACTGATCGCCCGCGACGTACTCGGGTGGTCGGCCGCGGACACCGCCGTACTGCTCGAGACCAGCGTGGCCGCGGCGAACAGTGCGCTGCAGCGGGCCCGAGCGACGATGCAGCAGCGACTGCCGGCTCGTCGGTCGGACTGGAGCGCACCGCGGCCGACCGCGGAGGAGCGGGACGTGCTGGATCGGTTCATCGACGCACACCAGCGGTGTGACGCGGCCGCTGCGATTGCGATCGCGGCCGAGGAGCTGCGGGTGTCGATGCCGCCGGACCGGCTCTCGTTCGCGGGGCTCAGTGCGTGCATCCCACTCTTCGAGCGAGCCTTCGGGCCGGAGCGCGACGGCGAGTGGCGGCTGGTCCCGACGTCGGCGAACCGGTTGCCCGCGGCTGCGTCGTACCTGCTCCGTCCGGGAGACACGGTGTGGCGCGCGTTCAAGCTCGACGTGCTGCGGGTCAGCGACGGCAAGATCGTCGAGATCATCACCTTCGGCTACTCCCGTTTCCCGGCCTTTGGCCTTCCCGACCACCTGACGACCTAAGGTCCTGTCTGGCGATCCCGCGCCTACTGCGCGGCACTCGGCACGGCACCTCGCCGCACGGGAGCGAAGGCCACGATGCTCCGCATCGAGACCTTCGCTCCCGTGCGCCGATGCACCGCACCGAGCACCTGCTCGCTACGGCGCGGGATCACCAGACAGGACCTAGTCTGGAGACATGCTGGGACTACCTGCGGGGATCCGGGCCTGTCTGTTCGACCTGGATGGTGTGCTCACCGATACCGCTGCCGTCCACGCCGCCGCGTGGAAAGAGATGTTCGACCAGTTCCTCCGGGACTACTCCGGGCAGCACGGGACCCCGTTCGTGCCGTTCGACGCGCGTGCGGAGTACGACGCGTACGTCGACGGCAAGCCGCGGGCCAGCGGGGTGCGGGACTTCCTGACCGCGCGGGGGATCACGCTGCCCGACGGTACGCCGGACGATCCGCCGGCCGCGATGACGGTGAACGGCCTCGGGAACCGGAAGAACGAGGCCGTTCAGCGGCGGATCCGGACCGAGGGTGTGCACGTGTTCGAGGGCTCGCGGCGCTACCTGCAGGCCGCCGAGAAGGCCGGGCTCCGGCGGGCCGTCGTGTCGTCGAGCGCCAACACTCGCGAAGTACTGGACGTCACCGGACTCGCGCAGTACGTCGAGCAGATCGTGGACGGAGTGACGATCCGGACCGAGGGGCTGCACGGGAAACCGGCGCCGGACACGTTCCTGGCCGCGGCCAGGGGTTTCGGGGTCGATCCGGCCGAGGCAGCGGTTTTCGAGGACGCACTGGTCGGCGTGGCGGCAGGGCGGTCGGGGCACTTCGGGCATGTGATTGGGGTGGACCGCGTCGGGCAGGCGGATGAGCTGAAGATCCACGGCGCCGACATCGTGGTCAGCGACCTGGCCGACCTGCTGGAGGGCGAATGATCGACCGCGGGCATCATCCGATCGAGCCATGGCGGTTGCGGGAGACCCGGCTCGCGCTCGACAAGCTGGCCCAGTCGGAGTCGCTGTTCGCGTTGTCGAACGGTCACATCGGACTGCGCGGCAACCTCGACGAGGGCGAGCCGTACGCGATCCCCGGCACCTACCTGAACTCGTTCTACGAGCAGCGGCCCCTCCCGTACGCCGAAGCCGGCTATGGCTACCCGGAGTCCGGTCAGACGCTCGTCGACGTCACCAACGGCAAGCTGATCCGCTTACTTGTGGACGATTCGCCGTTCGACATCCGCTACGGCTACCTGAGCAAGCACGAGCGGTCCCTGGACTTCCGCACCGGGATCCTGGAGCGGGACGTGGACTGGACGTCGCCGGGTGGCAAGCGGATCCGGGTCCGCAGCCGCCGGCTGGTGTCGCTCACCCAGCGGGCCGTCGCCGCGATCGAGTACGTCGTCGAGCCGGTGGATCAGCCGGCCCGGTTCGTGGTCCAGTCCGAGCTGGTCGCGAACGAGGCACAGCCGAAGCTGTCCGACGATCCGCGGGTGGCCGCCGTACTCGACAACCCGTTGAAGCCGGTCAGCCACGACGGCGGTGAGAACGGCGTCGTCCTGATCCACCGGACCACACGCAGCCGCCAGCTGATGGCGGCCGCGATGGGCCACGAGGTGGACACCTCGGTCCGCTACGCGATGGACCTGGACGTCCGCGACGACTGGGCCCGCACCACGGTGATCTGCCAGCTCCAGCCGGGCGAGAGTCTGCGCGTGGTCAAGTACCTGTCCTACGGCTGGTCCAGCCTGCGGTCCGAGACCGCCATCCGGGACCAGGTGACGGCCGCGCTGGCGAGTGCCCGGTTCTCCGGCTGGGACGGGCTGACCAAACAGCAGGTCGACTTCCTGGACGACTTCTGGGACGGCGCCGACGTCGAGGTGCAGGGCCACCCGGAGTTGCAGCAGGCGGTCCGCTTCGCGCTCTTCCACATCCTGCAGGCCGGTGCGCGGGCGGAGCGACGGGCGATCCCGTCGAAGGGACTCACCGGTGCCGGATACGACGGGCACACCTTCTGGGACACCGAGGGGTTCGTCCTCCCGGTGCTGACCTACACCATGCCCCAAGCGGCCGGTGATGCCTTGCGCTGGCGACATTCGACCCTCGGGATGGCCCGCGAGCGTGCCGAAGTACTCGGCCTGCGCGGCGCGGCCTTCCCCTGGCGAACGATCCGGGGACAGGAGTGCTCCGGCTACTGGCCTGCCGGTACGGCGGCCTTCCACGTCAACGCGGACATCGCCGAAGCGGTGATGAGGTACCACCGGGCGACCGGCGACGACCAGTTCCTCCAGGAGGTCGGACTGGAACTGCTCGTCGAGACAGCGCGGTTGTGGATGTCCCTGGGCCACCATGACCGCAACGGCCGCTGGCACCTGCCCGGCGTGACCGGACCGGACGAGTACAGCGCCGTTGCCGACGACAACGTCTTCACCAACCTGATGGCGGCGCGCAACCTGCGCTCCGCGGCGGAGACCGCGGCGCGGCTGCCGACCATGGCCCGCGAGCTCGGTGTCGACGCGGAGGAGGAAGCCGCCTGGCGGGACGCGGCCGCCGCGGTGTATGTGCCGTACGACGAGGACCTCGGCGTCCACCCGCAGTCGGAGGGCTTCACCGGATACACCGTGTGGGACTTCGAGGCGTACAAGGACAGGTACCCGTTGCTGCTGCACGCGCCGTACTTCCAGCTGTACCGGATGCAGGTGGTCAAGCAGGCGGACCTGATGCTGGCGACGTACTGGTGTGGCGACGCCTTCACGCCGGAGGAGAAGGCGCGGAACTTCGACTACTACGAGCGGCTGACGGTGCGGGACTCATCCCTGTCGGCGTGCGTGCAGGCCGTCATGGCGGCGGAGGTGGGTCACCTGGACCTGGCCTACGACTACGCCTACGAGGCCGCGCTGATCGACATGCGGAACCTGCATCACAACACCGGCGACGGTCTGCACATGGCGTCGCTGGGTGGTGCCTGGAGTGCCCTGGTCGCCGGCTTCGGCGGCCTGCGGGAACGGGAAGACTGTCTGTGCTTCGATCCCGCACTGCCGCAGGGCCTGTCCGGTCTGAGCTTCGCGATCCGCTGGCGCGGGGCCCGGTTGCGGGTCGAGATCGATCCGGTCTCGGTGAAGTACTCGGTGCACAACGGCGAGGGCGCCGCGGTGACGCTCCGGCACGCGGGGGAGGAGGTCACGGTCACCGCCGACCAGCCGGTGATCCGGACGCTGGACAAGCGGCGGCCGTTGCTGCCCCGGCCGCCGCAGCCACCGGGCCGCGAACCGCGGGCGGCGATGGCCAGCAACGAACGGGACAGCTGAGCCTGGTTCCTAGTTCTTGATGGCCTGGTGCTTGGTGCGGGCCGACAGGGACTCCGCGGTGCCGACCAGCAGGACCGAGGAGATCACGGCGACGACGAAGCCGAGCACGTTCAGCTCGAAGATGCCGCCGGTGCCGAGCACGCTGGCGATCGTGCCGCCGATCACCGAGCCGGCCAGGCCGAGCAGCAGCGTGGCGAGCAGGCCGAGCCGCTGCTTGCCGGGCGTGAAGAGCCGTGCCAGCGCTCCGATGATGAGTCCGGCGACGATGAAGCCGATCATGTTCTGTGCCTCCGAGAGCCAAGGGTGTCTGCTCTCCAGTGTCCGGCCCGGCGGAGGCCGGGGGCAGGGGAGTTGACCCTGATCGCACCCGGAGCCGACCCTGGTCAGTTCTGGGCGAGCGCCTCGAAGAGCTGGCTGTTCTCCAGCAGCCGCCCGGTCCGTTCCAGCAGGTTCAGGACCGCGGTGTCGGTGCGCTGGGTCGCTCGCTCGTCGTTGCCGAGCAGCGCCTTGTAGCTGTCGCGGCACGCGGAGTCCGGACTCAGGATCTCGGCGTAGAACTCGACGCCCTCCAGGTCCTTACGCTCCTTCAGCAGCTGCAACGTGGCCTTCGTGCACCGGTCCAGCGTCGGACGCACCTTCTTCGCGTCGCGCTGGGTCAGCAGCTGGTCGGCCAGCCCCTTCGCCACGGCGTACTCCGCACTCGACCCCTTGTCCCGCAGATACCGCACCCCGGCGGAACGGCGTACGTCGTCCGTGAGTCCGCAGACCGCCCACTGCGGCGGTACGACGAACACCTGCGACTTCGGCAGGTACGACGGCAGCCCGCGATCGACGTCCGTGTTCCCGGCCACGACGGTCGCGCCCAGCGCCGCCTTCGACGCCTCGTCGCTGGGGCTCGCGTACGGCGCCGCGAGCAGCCGGGTGGTGAAGCCCGAGTCGGGGATGACGATCACCGACAGGGTGCCCGTGTTCTTCAGCAGCAACGACGTCAGGCTCGGGTCGGTGCTGACCTCCAGCTGGACGCCGTCCGCCTCGGACTCCGGCACCAGTGGGACCTTGGACTTCGAGCAGTCCGCGACGGCCTTGGGTGCCGGTTGCGTCCCCGGCACGACGATCGAAGGGGTCGGCACGACGGTCGTCCCGCCGTCGGTGCCACCCGCGCCTTCGGCGCTCGAACAGGCAGCGGCCGTGACCGCCACGATCAGTACTACCAAGGGCCTGAGCGCCCGACCACGTTCCGCCACAATGAACCCCCACACCACCGGGCTCTCAGGTCCCCGCCTACCCGGTTCGGTTCCAGTCTCGCATCACGCGGAGTAGCTGGACAACGCTTGGGCGATCTTGGGTCACACCCGTTACGCTGTGCGGCGATGGACGCGGCCCGGTCGAGGATGGTGCGCTCCCTGGTGATCCTGGGCGCGCTGCTCGGCGTGTTCGCGTTGCACGGCCTGAGCCTGCAGCAGTCCCGCGTCGAGTCGGCTCTGGCTCCGATCGCGCAGGTCATCGCCCCGCTGGAGGTCGATCCGCACGGCGTGAGCGAGCGGCTCGAGCGGGTTGCGACGGCAGCGCCCTTCACCCTCGTGGTCGACCTGTCGGATCACCACCCGGTGATGCCGTCCGCGGTTCTGCTGATGCTGCTGCTCGTGGTCGTGGGCGTGGTCCTGCCGCGGTGGCGCTTCGCTGACGGGCGCTTGCTCAAGCAGACGTTCGTACCACTCCAACGGCCGAGCGAATTCGCGCCACCGGAACTCACGAAACTCTGCATCCTCCGGACGTGAGGCGGGCTGTGGTCACAGCTCACCTCACACATTCGCGTTTCTCCGGAAGGAAGCCCTCGTGCGGCTCTCACTTCGCGGCGCCTTCGCCGCTGCATTCCTGCTTGCCCTCACCGCCTGTGGCAGCACTGACACCCCCGCTGCGCCGTCCCCGTCTGTGACTCCGTCGACCACCCCTTCGGCCACTCCTTCGACCATGCCGACGATCACGCCGTCCGCCGTACCCACATCGTCGGCGCCGGTCAGCACGGCAGACGTCATCGTCGACGTGACCATCGCCAACGGGAAGGTCTCCGCCGGCGGCCACGCCGTCGTGAAGGCCAAGCCGGGCCAGCAGGTCCGCATCAACGGCACCAGCGACGTCGCCGACTCGCTCCACGTGCACGGCTACGACAAGACCCTCGACCTGAAGCCGGGCAAGCCCGCCTCGGTCGAGTTCACCACCAGCACCAAGGGCATCTTCGAGGTCGAGACCCACGAGACCGGCAAGCTCGTCTTCAAGCTGCAGGTCTCCTGATGCAACTCCCGCTGCACGGGATCGGCGGGCGTCAGGACCTGCCGATCCCGCTCGACTTCGCGGTGACGGGTGCCGGGATCGCGATCGCGCTGTCCTTCGTGATCCTGACCGTCGCCTGGCGTACGCCGAAGTACCGGGGCGCCGCAGCCGGGCGGCCGTCGGGATCGTGGCCTTCGCCTGGCTGGAGCTGGTCGCACCGGACCGGGCGACCCTGATGGCCAAGCTGCTCGCGGGGCGGCTGTCGGACAGCTCCCGGACCAGACTGCCGGGGTTATTCGCGCATTCGGTCGTGCCGATCGTGCTCGGGTACGTCGTCGCGCACTACTTCACCTTGCTCGTGCTGGAAGGGCAGCGCACGCTGATCCTGCTCAGTGACCCACTGAGCAACGGCTGGAACGTGTTCGGCACCGGACTGCTCGGGGTCAACGCCGGCATTGCGAATCACGCCACGGCGATCGCTTCGGTGCAGGTCGGGGCGGTGGTGGTCGGTCATCTGCTGCTGCTCTTCTCGGCCTAATTGTCTGTGGTGTGGCTTAGCCTCGCGGTGTGACGACTGTGCTTGAGCTTTCGCGGCGGGATGCGCGCCGGCTTGCGGTGCGGGCTCAGCTGCTGGAGAAGGAGCGCCCGGGCGATCTGTTCGAGGTCATCCGGGGGCTGACGGCGGTGCAGTACGACCAGACGGCCGCGGTCGCGCCGAACGCGGATCTGGTCGCGTGGAGCCGGATCGGCTCGTCGTACTCGCCGAAGGAGCTGACCGAGGCGCTGGAGACGCAGGCGTTGGTGGAGCTGCAGGGTTTCGTCCGGCCGCCCGAGAGTGTGGCGCTGTTCCGGGCCGAGATGGCGCAGTGGCCCGGGACCGGGAAGCTGTCCGACTGGCAGGCGTACCGGCGCGACTGGGTGATGGCCAACGAGGGGTGCCGGCTCGACCTGCTCGAGCGGCTCCGGCAGGACGGACCGCTGGTGATGCGCGAGCTGCCGGACACCTGCGTGGTCCCCTGGAAGTCCTCCGGCTGGACGAACAACCGGAACGTCTCGCAGCTGCTCGAGTTCATGCTGCAACGCGGTGAGGTCGCGGTCGCCGGTCGGCAGGGCCGGGATCGGCTGTGGGATCTGGCCACGCGGGTCTATCCCGACGAGCCGGTGCCCCCGGTCGACGAGGCGGAGCGCCTTCGCGACCGGCAGCGCCTGCACTCCCTCGGCATCGCGCGACCTCGGGGTGCGGAGTGCCCGGTGGAGCCGCTGGATGCCGGTGTGGCGGGGGAGCGGGCCGTCGTCGACGGCGTCCGGGGTGAGTGGCGCGTCGACCCCGACCTGCTCGGCCGGCCCTTCTCCGGGCGTACGGCGCTGCTCTCGCCACTGGACCGTTTGGTGTACGACCGCAAGCGGATAGCCGAGCTGTTCGAGTTCGACTACCAGCTGGAGATGTACAAGCCGGTCGCGCAGCGCAAGTGGGGCTACTTCGCGCTCCCGATCCTGCACGGCGACCGCCTGGTCGGGAAGGTCGACGCCACGTCGGACCGCAAGGCGGGCGTGTTCCGGGTCGACGCGATCCACGAGGACGTGCCGTTCTCGAAGGCGCTCAGCGCCGCCGTGCACCGCGAGTTGCGCGACCTGGCGCAGTGGCTCCAGCTGGAGCTCATACTCATGATGTGACCCCGGTCACATCTCATGTTGACGCAAACATGAGGCATTGACGGGCTCGCATGTTTACGTGAACATCGCCGCGTGAGATCAACAGTTCGCCGTATCGCCGCCGCAGCACTCGCTGCCACCGCCATCGCAGCTGCCATCACCATCCAGGCCGAGGCGTCGCCCACCGCGACGACCGGATCCGCCGCCGTCGCGCCGACGGGCGGCCCGGCCGGGACCAACGACTTCCGGGGGGTGAACTGGGCCGATCCGCGGGACAACTACGCCGACGACGAGGTGGTCCCGTCCGGACTGAGCACCGCCGACGACTACCGCACGACGTACCGGAAGGCCACCGGGATCGCCGGCGAGTTCCGCACCGAGCTGAAGGCCAACACGATCCGGCTGCCGATCAACCCGTCGAGCGTGGGGACCACCTGGTGGAGTTCTTACCGCGGGGCGATCGACGCGTCGGTCGCGAGCGGGTTCAAGGTCATCCTCAGCTACTGGGAGGCCGACAACGCCAAGGACGGGCGCGTCGACGACCCGGCCGCGTACGCCGCGATGTGGGACACCGTGGTGAAGGCCTACGGCAAGAACCCGCACGTCTACTTCGAGCCGATGAACGAGCCGTTCGGCTACTCGCTGACCGAGTGGGTGTCGCTGACCTCGTCCTGGATCGCCCGGCACAGCACCGTCCCGCGCAGCCGGATCGTCATCTCCGGCACGGGCTACAACGACAACGTCACCGGTGTGGGCGCGGCGCCCGAGCTGCAGGGCACGCTGCTGTCGCTGCACTTCTACGGCTTCTGGGCGTCCGACACGACCGAGGCCGCCTGGCTGGCGAACCTGCGGCCGCGGATCGGGACGTACGGCTGGCGCACGATCATCGACGAGGCCGGCTCGCCGATGACGATCGGGCTGAACTACGGCAACCACGAGGGCAACGTCTACACGGCGTACCTCGGTGCGCTCACGCAGGTGGCGCGCGAGCAGAAGATGGGCATCGTCTACTGGCCGGGTCTGCGGACCGGCGACTCGTACTCGATGACCACGCAGGTCGGCCCGAAGGATCTGCAGGTCAACAGCCAGAGCGGTCGCGCGCAGCTGTGGTGGGGCTGGGGTCTGCTGAAGACGGAGCCGACCAACACCCTCCCGCCCGCACCTCCGGGCGAGCCTCTGCGCGGTGTCGCCAGCGGCCGGTGCGTGGACGTCCCCGGCTTCTCGACCACTCCTGGTACGGCGCTCGACCTGTGGGACTGCAACAACGGCGGCAACCAGTCGTGGAACTACACCGCTGACAAGCAGCTCACCGTGTACGCCGACAAGTGCATGACCGCCGGCACCTCGGCCACCACCATCGAGACCTGCACCGGTGCCGCCAACCAGACCTGGGAGCTCAACGCCGACCAGACGGTCACCAGCGTCGCCACTCCCACGCTCTGCCTCACCGCCGCCGGCACCGGCAACGGCGCTGCCATCACCACCTCCCCCTGCAACGGCTCCAACGACCTGAAATGGACCCGCTCCTAACAGGACCTCAGACGGCCCCGACCGACGAGGTCCTCGCCCGCACGGCGAGGGCCTCGCGGTGGGTGCGTTCTATGGATTGGCCCCAGGTGGTGCCGGTGAGCATCAGGGCGGCGCCGATCGCGGCGGGGAGGGTGAGGTGTTCGCCGCCGAGGAGGATGCCGATGGCAACGGCCCAGATGGGCTCGGTGCCGAGGAGAAGGCTGGCTCGGCTGGCGGAGGTTCGCTGCACGGCCCAGGTCTGCGCCAGGAAGGCGAACACACTGCAGAACAAGGCGAGATAGACCAGCTGCAGCCACGTCGTGGTGCCGGTGATCGCCGGCAGCTGAGGTACGGCGGGTGCCGCGAAGAGCGCCGTACCGACAAGGGTCTGGACCGTGGTCACCTGCAGCGGGCGCAAGCCGGTGGTGAGGCGGCCGACCAGAGCCACGTGCACAGCGCGGACGACGGCCGCCGCGAGCATGAGCAGGTCGCCGATGCCCGGGGTGTGCAGCCCGTTGCCCGACATCAGCAGGCCGACCGCGACGACGCAGACCCCGGCCGCCAGGTAGAACCGCGGTGGGACCCGGTGGCGATCCATCAGCGGGGTGAGGACGAGCGTGAGGCTGATGATCAGCCCGGCGTTCGCCGCGCTGGTGTGCGTGACGCCGTACGTCTCCAGCACCAGGACGGCCGCCTGCGTGAGCCCGAGCAGGCCGCCGACCCTCAGCTCGTCGCGGCTGATGCGCCGGACGAAGAGCAGCAGGGCGATCGCGGAGATGCCGTAGCGGACGAAGAGCACGGTCAGCACCGGCACGCTGCCGGTCGCGGTCTTGGCCGCCAGGTAGCTCGAACCCCAGACCACGGCGACCAGCAACAGGACGACATCGGTACGGCGGGATCCGGGCACGGCTCCACCGTGCCGGGTCAGGACGTTGTAGCCAAGAACCAGTTTCTAAAGCAACCCTGTAGAGCGCCTACAGTGTGGAGATGGACGAACGCCAGTTGCGGGTGCTGCGGGAAGTCGGTGAGCTGGGGAGTGTGACCGCGGCCGCGGAGGCCTTGCTGGTCACGCCGTCGGCGGTCTCGCAGCAGTTGCGGTTGCTCCAGCGATCGATCCCGGTCCCGCTGACCGAGCGCGACGGCCGGCGGGTGGTCCTCACCGCGGCCGGGCGGGCGCTCGCCGGTGCGGCGGCCGATGTTGAGTCGGCGCTCGCCCGCGCGCGGCACACCGTGGACGAGTTCGTCGAGCAGCCTGACGGTTCGGTCTCCGTCGCCGCCTTCCACAGCGCGGCTGCGACCTTCTTCCCCTTGTTGTTACAAGCCGAGGCCGCGCCGCAACTCAGCCTGCACGACGAGGACGTGCCGCAGGACGAGTTCCCGCCGCTGACCCGTGAGTACGACCTGGTGCTGGCGCACCGCCTCGACCACGGCGCCGCCTGGCCGCGCACGGTCGCCGTCACCCCGTTGCTGCACGAGCCGCTGGACGTCGCCGTACCCGCCGGCCATCCGCTCGCGGCCAAGCGATCGCTGACCCCGCGCGACGTCGCCGGCGAACCGTGGATCACCGTCCACGACGGCTTCCCGTTGATGGCCACGATCGAGGCGATCGGCGCCGCTGCCAACCAGCGCCTGGACCTGGTCCACCGGGTCAACGAGTTCACCGTCGTCACCGAACTGGTGGCGGCCGGCGCGGGGATCGCCCTGATCCCTCGCTGGACCGCCCGCCGCCACCCGGACGTCGTACTCCGGCCCCTCCGCGGAGTCCACGCCCGCCGTCATATCGACGTACTCCACCGCCCCGAACGCACCGCCCGCCAGGCTGTCCGCACCACCCTCACCAACCTTCGCGCCGCCGCGGCGACCATCCGGGCCTGAGCGTCATCGCCCGGAGATCCTGCGGTTGAGGGAGAACAGCCGTCCGAGCACCGGCATCAGCACGATGTTGAGGCCGTGCAGTACGCCGATGACGAGCAGGATCCCGCCGATCCGGCCGGCCTCGAAGGCGACCTGGGCCGGCAGGACGCCGAGGCCCCAGTTGTCCCGTGGTTCGAAGCTGACCGTGAACAGGATGTAGGCGGAGAAGATCAGGTAGTACACGATGTCGGTCAGCACGATGTAGCTCTTGCCGGTCTGCGGGTTGTCGTGGAAGACATCCGCCGCGTACGCGCGGCCGAACCGCTTGATGAACGGCCCGAGCCAGAGCGCCAGCCCGATCAGCAGCAGGTCGGTGAACAGCTCGAGGATCCACCAGTCCATCACCAGGTCACCGTTCGCCGCCCGCGGTGTGACGAGCAGAACGATGGCCGTCAGCAACGAGATGCCGATGACCAGTCCGAGCGCGGCCCGGGTGATGCGGCGCCGCCGGATCCGGTCGTCGGCGATACTGCCGAGGACCCGGTCGAACAGGTCGGGTGCGGGCGGCCGCGTCGCCGCCGGGTCCAGCGCGTCGTACAGGCGGCGCTCGACCTCGGACGGCTCGTCGCCGGGAGTGCTGGGTCGCTGGGTCATCCCTGGACCTCCAGATCGGTTTTCAGCGCGCGCAGGCCGCGTTGCAGGTGGGTCTTGACCGAGTTCGGCGACAGGCCGAGGGTGTCGGCGATGTCGGCGATCGGCAGTTCGAGGTAGTAGCGCAGGACGACACAGTCCCGCTGGCGCCGGGGGAGTGCGCGCAGTGCCGCGATGACCGCCTGCCGGCTCTCGCTCTCGGTCGCGTGGTCCTCGGCCGAGCGGTCGTCGGGCTCGGCCGGGAGGCGGTGCCGCAGCGAGACCAGGCCGCGGCGGTTGTGGTCGCGGGCCAGGTTGATCACGATCGACCGCAGGTACGCCGCCGCCCGGTCCTGGTCGTGGATCCGGTGGTGGTTGCGGGCCAGCCGCAGGAACGCCTCCTGGACCAGGTCCTCGGCCGCGGTCCGGTCGTCGACGAACCAGCGCGCGAGCTGCACCAGGCGTGCCGCCTCGGTCCGGAACAGCGCGATCACCAGCGCGTCCGCAGCCGGTCGCGCGCCGTCCGGTCGCACCCCGTCGGCGGACAGCTCCGCAGCCGCATCCATAGCCCCCATCACCCCTACGGACGAACGACTCGCCGGACCGGGTGACAAGGCGATCAGAGATCTTTCGCTGTCACCCGCGCCGCGGCGGTGGCTCGTCTGTCGTAGTGATCCGTGCTCCCAGCATGGACGCCGAGGGGGAGAGATGACAGTACGAGTGCTGACCACGACGGCGGCCGGGCTCGGGCTCGGAGTGGGCTGGGGGATCGCCGCCCGGATCTGGATGCGGCTGATCTCCACCGAACCCGAGTTCAGCTGGACCGGGACCGCGATGATCGTCGTGCTGACCGGGCTGTCCGGCCTGGTCCTCGGTCTGTTGTACGGCCTGCGCCGTACCGGCCGGTCACGCTGGTGGCGGGTGCTGGCGATCTTTTGTCTGCCGACCTTCGCCAGTCCGGGGATGATCTTCCTCCCCGCCTTCCTGCTCGGCGGCCTGCTGTACCTGCCGCACCTCTGGACGCGGCTGGCCGGGGTCGTCGGGATCGCGCTCTCCCAGGCCGCACTGTGGGTCACCACGCGCGCGGATCCGGTCAATCCGTGGGTGCTCCACGGCGGCTTCCTGATCCTCTCGCTGACCCTGGCCGCCGGAGCCGCGGAGCTCTACCGGCCGGCGGGCTCAGGCGAAGCCGCCGTTGCTGAGCAGCAGCTGGCCGTTGATCCATTCGCCACGCGGTGAGCAGAGGAACTCGACCAGGTTGGCGGTGTCCTCCGGCGTACCGAGCCGGCCGAGCGGAGTCTGCCGGATGCCGCTGGCGCGGATCTCGTCGTTCATCCAGCCGGTGTCGATCGGGCCGGGGTTGACGACGTTCGCGCTGATCCCGAGATGGGCCAGCTCGTGCGCGGCCGCCAGCGTGATCCGGTCCAGGGCGCCCTTGCTCGCGCCGTACGGGAGGTTGTTGACGGTGTGATCGCTGGTCAGCGCGATGATCCGGCCGGTGCCGCGCGGTCCGGTGAAGCGGCGCCCGTACTCGCGGATCAGCAGCCAGGTCGCCCGTGCGTTCACCGCGAAGTGGCGGTCGAAGCTCTCGACGGTCGTGTCGAGAATTCCGGAGTCGACGGATTCGCAGTGGCACATCACCAAGGCGGTGACGTTGCCCAACTGCTCCTCCGCCGCGGTGAAGATCCGCTCCGGCGCCGCCGGGTCGACCAGGTCCGCCTCGATCGGGACCGCGGTCGCGCCGAGCTCGGTGAGCTCCTTGGTGATCTCGGCCGTCGCCCCGGACTCGACCCCCCACTCCATCCGGTCGTCGTACGGCGTCCAGTAGGTGAACGCGATGTCCCACCCGGACGCCGCCAGCCGGCGGGCCAGCCCGGCGCCGATGCCGACGGTGCGGCCGACTCCGGTGACGAGGGCGACGGGACGTTGCGACGTGGGGACGGTCATAGGTCGATCCTGCTGGTCCCGGCGATGATCGGGCAACTGGATTGCCGGTCGCCGGGTCTGCGGATCTTGTCATCATGAGAGATCTGTAATGTGCGCCTCATGCGGTTCTTCGGGAGGGATCGCAGGCTGTGAGCATGCGGTCTCCACGGATGGTCTACGGGCTCGTCGCCGGCGTGCTGGTGGTGGCCGGGTTCCTGCTGCCCCGGTACCTGGCCGACCGGTCCTCGCCTGAGCTCGGCGAGACCGTCGTCGTACCAGGTGGTACGCCCACGGCTCCGGTGACCACGCCGCCGGCGACCACGAAGGGCGCCGAGCCGGTGTCGCCGCCCCCGGCCCGGACGGCCGGGCCGGACGATGACGACGATCTCGCGGACGACCCGGACGACGACGATGGCTGATCGCCGGCGGCGGCCGGTGGTCAGCGCCCGGGTGCGGATCATCGGCTGGCTGTTCGGGGTGCTGGCCCTGGCGATGTCCGCGCTGGTCTTCCTCACCTGGCAGGTGCTCGCCGCCCGCGCCGACGCGGCCGCGGACGACGAGCTCACCCACGAGGCGAACAAGTTCCGCGCCTTCGCGACCTCCCCTGCCGCCGCGGCGTCCACCCGTGCGGAGGACCTGCTGGACCGCTGGCTGCAGAGCAACCTGCCCGACGACTCCGAGGGCTTCTTCACCATCGTCGACGGCCGCGCGTACCACCGCAGCCAGGGCACCCCACCGGACCGGCTCGACACCGACGCGGCCTTCGTACGACGGGTCGCCGGCGCGACCGAACCGTCGTACGGATGGACCGAGAGTGCCGCCGGCCGGGTCCGGTACGGCGTCCTGCCGGTGCGGATCGGGACCCAGCCGGTCCGGGCGCAGCTGGTCGTGCTCGAGTTCCGGGACGTGATCGCGGCGCCGTCGATGGACGCCGCCCGGGCACTGGTGACCATCGGGGCGATCACGCTCGTGCTGGCCGCCGGGGCCTGCTGGCTGGTCACCGGCCGGGTGCTCGCGCCGATCCGGCAACTGCGCGCCACCGCCGAGCGGATCAGCGAGACCGACCTGAACCGCCGGATCGATGTCGTCGGCAACGATGACGTGGCGCAGCTGGCCCGGACGTTCAACACCATGCTGGACCGGCTGGCCGACGCCTTCGTCACCCAGCGGGAGTTCGTCGACAACGCCGGGCATGAACTGCGGACACCGATCACGGTGATCCGCGGGCACCTGGAGCTGATGGGCGACGACCCCCGCGACCGCGCGGAGACCAAGGCACTGGTCCTGGACGAGCTGGCCCGGATGAACCGGATGGTCGACGACCTGCTCGTGCTGGCCAAGAGCGACCGACCGGACTTCCTCGAGCTCGGCGAGGTGAACCTGACCGAACTCGTCGTCGAGGTGGTCGCGAAGGCGCGACCACTGGCGGACCGGGCATGGCGCGTCGACGAGACCGCGGACGCGGTGATCGTCGCCGACGGGCAGCGGTTGACCCAGGCGCTGATGCAGCTGGTGTCCAACGCGGTCCGCCACACCGCGACCGGCGACCGGATCGCGGTCGGGTCGCACCTGAGCGGGAACGAGGTCGTCCTGTGGGTGGCCGACTCCGGGCCTGGTGTCCCGCCGGAGGACCGGGATCGCATCTTCGAGAGATTTGCCCGCGGCAACGATCAGCGGCGGACCGAAGGCGCCGGCCTCGGGCTGGCGATCGTACGCTCGATCGCGCAGGCCCACGGTGGTGACGTGCGGCTGCGGCCCGGTCCGGGGGCCCGCTTCGACCTGACCCTGCCGGCGGTACGGACCGAACCGGCCGAGGAGGCGGTAGCGCGATGAACCGGATTCTGATCGCCGAGGACGAGGAGCGGATCGCCTCCTTCGTCGAACGCGGTCTGCGCAGCAACGGCTTCGTCACCACGGTGGTGGCCGACGGCGAGACGGCGTACCAGGAAGGGGCCAGTGGCAACTATGACCTGCTGATCCTGGACATCGGGCTGCCCCGGGTGGACGGATTCACCGTGCTGCGGCGGTTGCGTGAGGCGCGCGTCATGATGCCGGTGGTGATCCTGACCGCGCGCGACAGCGTGCGGGACACGGTCGCCGGGCTCGAGGGCGGCGCCGACGACTACATCGCGAAACCCTTCGCCTTCGAGGAACTGCTGGCGCGGGTGCGTCTGCGGCTGCGCAGCGAAGGTACGCCGGACGCGACCATCCTGCAGGTCGGGGAGCTGAGCCTCGACCTGCGGACGCGGCGCGCCCTCGTCGACGGCGCGTCGATCGAGCTGACCGCCCGCGAGTTCCTGCTTGCCGAAGTGTTCTGCCGGCATCCGGACCAGGTGCTGTCGCGCGAGCAACTCCTCTCGCAGGTCTGGGGTTTCGACTTCGACCCCGGGTCCAACGTGGTCGACGTCTACATCCGCTACCTGCGCCGCAAGCTCGGCGCCGATCGGATCCAGACTGTGCGCGGGATGGGGTATCGCCTGGTTCCGTGAGAGGTCTCTCACCGGAGCCTCAGCAGGTTCTCACGGCCGCCCGAAAGGGTGGAGTCACCATCGTCCACCTGGGAGGAACCCATGTCCGGTCTGGCTGTCGCCGTCCCCGCCGATCTGGTCGCCGTCGCTCTGCTTGCCTATGGCACCTATTTCCGCCGCTACCACCGGCGTGACCTGCTGCTCGCGTACGTCGCGCTCAACGTCGGCGTGCTCGCGGTCACCGCGATGCTGGCCGGGAGCGGCGCCGGGATGGGACTCGGGCTCGGCCTGTTCGGCATCCTGTCGATCATCCGGCTCCGGTCGGACTCGATCACCCAGGAGGAGGTCGCCTACTACTTCGTCTCGCTCGCGATGGGCCTGGTGAACGGCCTGCATCCCGGCCCGTTCTGGCTCGCCCCCGCGCTGAGCTTCCTGCTGGTCGCGCTCATGTACGGCGTCGACCACCCGAGCCTCACCCATCGGTCCCGCCGCCAGAAGGTCGTGCTCGACCAGGCGTATCCGGACGTGCGCGACGTCGGTCCGGCCCTCGAGCGGCTGTTGCGTGCCGACATCCGGCACTTCGTCGTCCTCGATCTGGACCTGGTCACCGACACCACGGTCGTCGACGTCCGCTTCCAGGTCCGGACCGACGCCGCGCCGGTGGCCGACGGCGTACGGCGGCTCGAGCGGTACGCGTCGTGACGCGGGGGAGTCGAGTGCGGGCGGCGGTGACCGGTGCGCTGGCGCAGTTGCCGCCGATCACGCTCGACGACGTCCTGGCCGAGGCGGCTCTGCAGGTGCGCGTGGATCGCAAGTACCTGGTGCCGATCGGGGCGTTCGTGGAGCTGGTGACCCGGCTGCGGGACCGGTTCGCGGCGCTGGAGATCGACGGGCAGCGGAGCTTCCGGTACGAGTCGGTGTACTTCGACACACCGTCACACGGGTTGTACCGGCAGCACGTGCAGCGGCGGCGGTTCCGGTACAAGGTCCGCACGCGGTCGTATCTCGACAGCGGAGAGTGCAGCTTCGAGGTGAAGCTGAAGGGGAATCGGTCGGAGACGGTCAAGTCGCGGATGCCGTATCCCCTCGCGGACCGGGCCAGGCTCACCACCCCGGCGTTCGAGTTCCTGGCCGAGCAGTTACTGACGACGTACGGCGTCGGGCCCGACAACGGACTACGGCCGGCCCTCACGACGACGTACCGGCGGAGCACCCTGGTGGATCCGGTCGATCACGCCCGCCTGACCTGCGACATCGATCTGCGGTTCGCCGACGGTACGACCTCGGTCGACGTGCTGCCGGACGCCGTCCTGGTCGAGAGCAAGACGGCCGGGCGTGCGGGAGCGGCGGATCTGGTGCTCCGAGGCCTTCAGATCCGGCCGATCCAGGTCAGCAAGTACTGCGTCGCGGCCGCTCTCCTCCACCCCGAGTTGCGTGCCAACCCGTGGCACCGGACGCTGCGCCGGCTCGACCCGGTCACCCAGCGGGGATGATGTGGGCGTCCGGGCCCGGGAAGAACAGCGACTCGGTGTCGGTGTCGCTCCAGTGCACCAGGTACGGCGGGGCGCCGTTCGGATCGTGCACCTCGACGATCTCGCCCTGCCGCCGGTGCGCACTCACGTGGTTGCCTTCGACAACTACTTGGTCACCCGCCGCCGCTTTCACCGCTCCCACCCACTCACGCCGTTCATCACACTCTCCATCACCCGGAAGGCGACGCCACCCGCCACCACCCCCAGCTTGCCCCCCGCCCCCGCTCCGCACCACCCCTCAGAGCCTGTGGGGGAGGGTGAGGGTGGCGATGGTTCCGCCGGTGGGCGTGGGGGTGAGGGTCAGGGTGCCTTGGTGGGCTCGGGTGATTTCGAGCGCTATGGACAGGCCTAGGCCGGAGCCGCCGCTGGTGCGGGCGCGGCTGGTGTCGAGGCGGACGAAGCGTTCGAAGACGCGGAGGCGGTCGGCCTCCGGGATGCCGTCGCCGTCGTCGGCCACGGTGATCACGGCCGAGCCGTTCTGCTCGGTCGTGGCGAGGTGGACGGTGGTGTGGGCGGCGCGGGCGGCGTTGTCGACCAGGTTCCGGAGGACCTGACCGAGCCGGGCCGGGTCGCCGACCACGCGGACCGGGTGGATCTCGCCCGTCACGGTCAGGTCGACGGCCGAGCTCCGCAGGCGCTGGATCTCCGCGGCGACCAGGTCGTCGAGGTCGACGTCCGTACGCCGCATCCGCAGCCCGGCGTCATCGGCCTTCGCCAGCAGGAGCAGATCCTCGACCAGTTGGCGCATCCGATCGGTCTCGGCCGCCATCACCTGCTGCAGCTCCTGCCAGGCCCGCCCGGTGGTGTCCGCCTGCACGACCTCCAGGGCCGCGGTCAGCGTGGCCAGCGGCGACCGCAGCTCGTGACTCGCATCCGACACGAACCGCCGCTGCATCGCCTGCCCGGTCTGCAGCCGATCGAGCATCTCGTTCATCGTCACCGCGAGCCGCGCGATCTCGTCCCGCGTCTCCGGCACCGGGACCCGCTCGGCCAGCTCTCCGGACCCGATGCCCTGCACCCGCGCCCGGATCCGCTCGACCGGCCCCAGCGCCCGCCCGACCAGCACCCAACTCGCCACCCCGACCACGACCAGCAGCACCGGGAACCCCACCAGCAGGTACTTCGCCACCGTGGTGACCGTCTCCCGCTGCGTCTCCACCGACGACGCGACGACCACGGTGTACGTCTGCCCGCCGTACGCCGCTCCCTGCGCGACGATGATGTACTCGTGGTCGTCGTCGATCAGCGGCATCTCACCGACGTCGGCCCGCTCGAGCACCCCGGCCGCGGGCCGCAGGTCCGTCAACGGCTGGTCGTCGACCTTCGCCGACGACGCGGCGACCACCCGGCCGGACGCGTCGAGCACCTGGATCAGCTGGCTCGGCAGCGTGCTCTCGGCCAGATCCCGCGCGACTCCCGACGTACTCACGTCGCCGGCCACCTCGGCCGCCCGTCCATCGGCCGCGTCCGACACTCCGGAGATCAGCGCACGCTGCAGGAGCAGCAGCAGTACGGCGGCGCCGAGCGCCATCGCCGCGGCCACGACGATCACCGCCGCCGCGGTCGACCTGCTCCGCACGCTGGCCCGCCGCAAGTCCACCATGCGTCAGCCGCCGTCGGGGTTGAGCCGGTAGCCCATGCCGCGGATCGTCTCGATGGAGCGGCGGGCGAAGGGCGTGTCGATCTTGAGCCGCAGGTAGCGGATGTAGACCTCGACCACGTTCTCGTCGCCCTCGAAGGCGGGATCCCAGACGTTGGAGAGGATCTCGGGCTTGCTGACGGTGTCGCCCCGGTGGCGCATCAGGTACTCGAGCAGTCCGTACTCCCGCGGCGTGAGCGTGACCTCCTGCCCGGCCCGTTCGACCCGCCGCCGGGCCGGATCGAGCGTCAGGTCGCCGGCGGTCAGCACTACCGGCCGCTCCGGACCGCCGCGCCGGATCAGCGCCCGCAGCCTGGCGACCAGGACGAGGAAGCTGAACGGCTTGGTCAGATAGTCGTCCGCACCCAGGTCGAACGCGTCGGTCTGGTCGTACTCCCCGTCCTTCGCGGTCAGCATCAGCACCGGCGTCCAGATCTTCCGCTCCCGCAACTGCTCGAGCACCTTGTAGCCGTTCAGCTTCGGCAACATGATGTCCAGCACGATCACGTCGTAGCTGGTCTCGGTCGCCGCCCACACCGCGTCCTCGCCGTTGTGCACCAGCTCGACCACGAACCCGGCGTCGGAGAGACCCCGGCGGACCGTGTCGGCCAGCCGTACCTCGTCCTCCACCATCAGCACCCGCATGCCCCCAGTCTCACCGCCACCCGCTGAGAACCCGCTGAGAGCCCGCCTGCCGGGACCAACTTGACGGCGTGAAGTCGCCGACCTAGCGTTGTCGAAGCGCTTCGATGCCCCCCGAGAGAGGCTCCCAGATGAAGTTCACCGACGGGTATTGGCAGCTGCGGGCGGGGTTGACGCGGTTGCGTCCCGCCGAGGTGGAGAGCGTGGTGGCGGGGGAGCGGGAGCTGACCGTGTTCGCGCCGGCCCGGCGGATCGAGCGGCGCGGTGACACGCTGAACCAGCCGATGTTCACGGTGACGTTCTCGTCGCCGGCCCGGGGCGTGATCGGGGTCCGGATCGCGCATCACCTCGGCGGGTTGCCCGCGCGTCCGTCGTACCGGCTGAACGTCGACGACGAGCACCCGGTGAAGGTCGACGTCGGCGCCGCGGAGGCGCGGTTGACCTCGGGTGAGCTGAGTGTCGTGGTCCAGCTCGAGGGCCCGTGGGACGTGCGGTTCGAGCAGGACGGACGCCCGCTGACGAACTCGGGCGCCCGCAGCGTCGGCCTGATCACCGACGCGGACGGCAAGCAGTACCTGCACGAGCAGCTCGCGCTCGGCGTCGGCGAGACGATCTACGGCCTCGGCGAGCGCTTCGGCCCGCTGGCGAAGAACGGTCAGATCGTCGACAGCTGGAACGCGGACGGCGGCACGTCGAGCGAGCAGGCCTACAAGAACGTCCCGTTCTTCCTGAGCAGCAACGGGTACGGCGTCCTCGTCGACAGCCCGGCCCGGGTCTCGTTCGAGGTCGGCTCCGAGGTCACCTCCCGCAACCAGTTCAGCGTCGAAGGCCAGGAGCTCGGGTACTACGTCTTCGCCGGCCCCACCCCGAAGGACGTCCTGCGCCGCTACACCGGCCTCACCGGCCGGCCCGCCCGCGTTCCCGCCTGGTCGATGGGGCTGTGGCTGTCGACGTCGTTCACCACCGACTACACCGAGGAGACCACGAGCGCGTTCGTCGACGGGATGGCCGAGCGCGGCCTGCCGTTGAGCGTGTTCCACTTCGACTGCTTCTGGATGCGGCAGTTCCATTGGTGCGACTTCGTCTGGGACCCGGTCGCGTTCCCGGACCCGGCCGGGATGGTCAGCCGGCTGAAGGAGCGCGGTCTGCGCATCAGCCTGTGGATCAACCCGTACATCGCGCAGCGCTCGATCCTCTTCGAGGAGGGCCGCCGGCTCGGCTACCTGCTCAAGCGCCCGGACGGCTCGGTCTGGCAGTGGGACATGTGGCAGGCCGGCATGGCGATCGTCGACTTCACCAACCCGGACGCGACCGCGTGGTACCGCTCGAAGCTGCAGGCGCTGATCGACCTGGGCATCGACTGCTTCAAGACCGACTTCGGCGAACGCATCCCGACCGACGTCGCCTGGCACGACGGTTCCGACCCGGAGCGGATGCACAACTACTACGCGCAGCTCTACAACGCCGCCGTCTTCGACCTCCTGAAGGAGAACCGCGGCGACGGCGAGGCCGTGCTGTTCGCCCGCTCGGCGACCGCCGGCGGCCAGCAGTTCCCGGTGCACTGGGGTGGCGACTGCGAGTCGACGTTCGAGGCGATGGCGGAATCGTTGCGCGGCGGGCTGTCGCTGGCCGCGTCCGGCTTCGGCTACTGGAGTCACGACATCGGCGGGTTCGAGGGCACGCCCGACCCGGCGATCTTCAAGCGGTGGGTCCCGTTCGGCCTGCTGTCGTCGCACTCGCGCCTGCACGGCTCGTCGTCGTACCGGGTGCCGTGGGCGTTCGACGACGAGGCGGTCGACGTACTGCGGAAGTTCACCAAGCTGAAGCTCTCGTTGATGCCGTACCTGATGACCGCGGCGGCCGAGGCGCAGCACGACGGCGTGCCGATGATGCGGCCGATGGTCCTGGAGTTCCCCGACGACCCAGCCGTCGCCCACCTCGATCGCCAGTACATGCTCGGCCCCGACCTGCTCGTCGCGCCGGTGATGAGCTGGGACGGCGAAGTCTCGTTCTACCTCCCCGAGGGCCGGTGGACGCACCTGCTGTCCGGTGAGGAGATCGCCGGTCCACGCTGGGTGCGGCAGACGTACGGCTTCGACAGCCTGCCGGTCTTCGTCCGCGAGGGCGCGGTCATCCCCTTCGGAGCCGTCGACGACCGACCGGAGTACGACTGGTCCGACGGCGTCGACCTCCGTTGGTTCGCCCCGGCCGAGGGCCTGACGACAACCGTCGAACTCCCGGACGCCCACGGGGGAGTGGCCGCGGCCATCGAACTCAGCCTCCACGACGGCGAGGTCGAGTCCGAGGTGGTCGAGGGCATCTGCGACAACTACACCGTCACGCTCTCTGTGTAGCATGACGCGACTCTGGTACGGCGGGGACTACAACCCGGAGCAGTGGGATCCGGCGGTCTGGAACGAGGACGTCGACCTGATGCGTCGGGCCGGCGTGAACCTGGTGACCGTCGGGGTGTTCTCGTGGTCGAGTCTCGAGCCGTCCGAAGGGCGGTACGAGTTCGGCTGGCTCGATCGCGTGCTCGACCTGCTGCACGACGGTGGCGTGAGTGTGGACCTGGCCACGCCGACCGCGTCACCGCCGCCGTGGTTCAGCCGGCTCCATCCGGAGGCGTTGCCGGTGTCGGCGGACGGCGTACGACTGACGCACGGCAGCCGGGACACGTACTGCGCCTGTGCACCGGCGTACCGGGATGCCGCGCGTGGGATCGCGCGGGCGCTGGCCGAGCGGTATCACGATCATCCGGCGCTGGCGATGTGGCACGTCCACAACGAGTACGGGACCACGTGTCATTGCGAGCTGGCGGCGGATCGGTTCCGGACATGGTTGCGGGAGCGGTACGGCTCGCTCGACCGGTTGAACGAGGCGTGGACGACGGCGTTCTGGAGTCAGGGGTACGGCGAGTGGGAGGACATCCGGCCGCCGCGGAAGACGCAGTACCTGGTGAATCCGACGCAGTTCCTGGACTACAAGCGATTCTGGTCCGACGAGCTGCTCGCGGCGTACCAGGAGCAGAAGGCCGAGCTCCGGGCGCGGTCGGAGCTGCCGATCACCACCAACTTCGTCTTCGGCGGCTGGGTACCGGTGAACCATGCCCGCTGGGCGGCCGAGGTCGATGTCGTTGCCATCGACCACTATCCCGACCAGACCGGGATCGGCGCGGAGGAGCAGACCGCCTTCGGCGCCGATCTCGCGCGCTCGTGGGCCGGCGGGAAGCCGTGGCTGCTGATGGAGCAGGCGGCAGGGACGCTCAACGACGGGCAGCGGCTGCATGCGAAGGAGCCGGGACGGATGGCGCGGCACAGTCTGTCGCACATTGCTCGCGGGTCGCAGGGCGCGCTGTCCTTTCAATGGCGGGCGTCGCGCGGTGGTGCGGAGATGTACCACTCGGCGATGGTTCCGCATGCCGGTGCGGACTCCCGGATCTTCCGGGAGGTCGTGGAGCTCGGGGCGGTGCTGCCGCGGTTGGCCGAGGCCGCGGACAGCACGGTGGTCGCGGATGTTGCGATCCTGTGGGATGCCGAGAGCTGGTGGGCCATGCAGGGGACGCATCTGCCGTCGTCGTCGCTGGACTACCTGGCCGCGGTGCGGTCCGCGCATCGTCACTTCTGGCGTGCCGGGGTGACGGCCGACGTCGTGGCTCCAACGGCTGATCTCTCGTCGTACCAGATGGTCGTCGCACCCAGCCTGTACGTGGTGAGCGACGAGGTTGCGGCGGCTCTGGCGTCCTACGTGCGGAGTGGTGGGCAGTTGGTGGTCGGCTACTTCAGCGGCATCGTCGATCCCGACCTGCGGGTCCGGCTCGGCGGGTATCCGGGTGTGTTCACTGAGCTGCTCGGCGTACGGGTGGAGGAGTTCCATCCGTTGCCGGCGGACGGCGAGGTCGCGTTGTCGTCCGGCGGGCGAGGGCGGCTGTGGAGCGAGGACGTGCGGACCGTCTCGGCCGAGGTCGTGGACCGGTACGCCGGGGGAGTGCTGGACGGGAAGCCCGCGATCACCCGGCGCGAGGTGGGCGCGGGCACCGCGTGGTACGTGTCGACCGAGCTGGACGACGAGACGGCGTCGACGCTGTTGGGGCTGACGACGTCCCTGGTGGAGATCGTTCGGCGGCGGGACGGCGACACCACGTGGACCTTCCTGTTCAACCACGGTGACGCGGAGGTCGTCGTACCGGCCGCTGGCGCGGAGGTGGTCGTCGGCGAGCTGCCGCTGCGGCCCGGCGGTTATGCGGTGGTCAAGTCGTCGTGACGGCCTGGCCGGTGCTCGCGCGCGCGGTGAGCGCCGGCGGGAGCAGAGTCAGCTCGGGTACGTCGCCACCCTCGAGCTTGGCGATCAGCGCCTCGACCGCCCGATCGCCGATCTGCTCCGCCGGGATGGTCACCGAGGACAGCTGCGGGACCTGACGTTCGGCGACGTCGTCCGCGCAGATCGCCACCAGCGACATGTCCTCGGGGACCCGGCGGCCGAGCCGGCGCAGGACGTCGAGGAGTGGGCCGATGATGGGCTCGTTCTGGACGACGAGGCCGGTGATGTCCGGGTGGTCGTGGAGAAGCTGCTCGACGGTGTGCAGGATCGCGTCGAAGGTGTGCTCACAGGGCGTCTCGACCCCGAGCACCCCGCGCCGCGCGGCGGCTTCGGCGAACCCCGTCAGCGTGCGCTGCGCGAAGCCGGTCTGCCGCTCGTACACGGCGGACGGCGTACCGAGCAGGGCGAGTGACCGGTGCCCGAGGTCGGCGAGGTGGTCGACACATTGCGCGCCCGCGGCAACGAAGTCGAGGTCGATGCAGGTCAGCCCGTCGGCGTCGTCCGGGTAGCCGATCAGCACCGACGGCATCGGCAGCTCCCGCAGCACCGGCACCCGCTCGTCGTGCAGCTCGACATCCATCACCACGAGCGCATCCACCAGCGAACTCTGCGCGACCCGCTCGAGCCCGTCCGGACCTTCGTCGGCGGTCAGCAGCAGGACGTCGTGGTCGTACCGGCGGGCCGTGGTCACGACCGCGGCGGCGAACTGCATCATCACCGGGACGTGCATGCCGGTGCGCAGCGGGATCACCAGCGCGAGCACGTTGGACCGCTGGCTGGCCAGCGCGCGGGCGCTCGCGTTCGGCCGGTAGCCCAGCGCCTGGACACTGCGCTGGACGCGCTCACGGGTATCCGACGAGATCGACCGCTTCCCACTGAGCACGTAGGAGACCGTGCTCGCCGCAACCCCGGCGTGCCGAGCAACGTCCCCGATCGTGACCATCGTCGTACCCCTTCGTGTAGTTGACCCTTTCTACCGCAGTCGAAGCGCTTCGACTACCCTCAGCCGGGCCGGGAGCTGGCTGACCGTGATTCCGAGGAGCACCAGTGCCAGCCCGAGCACCTGCCGGAGGGTCAGCACCTCACCTGACACGAGGACGCCCAGCAGTACGCCGGTCACCGGGTTGAGCAGCCCGATCAGTCCGACCGTGGCGGCCGTCAGATGACGCAGGCCGGTGAACCACGCGGTGAACGCGAGTGCGGTCGCGACCAACCCGACGTACACGAAACCGGCGAGTGCCGGACCGTCCAGGTTCGGCGGCGCGCCTTCGAAGATCACCGCGAACGGGATCAGCACCAGATCGCCCGCGATCAGTTGCCACGAGGTCGTCGCGAGCGGTCCGTCGGCCCGGCCCCATTTCTTGGCGAGGACGTACCCGCACGACGACATCGTCAGTGCGGCCACCGAAGCGGCGACTCCGCGGAGGTCGACCGAGGTCGATCCCGCGCCGAGCAGGAGGACGACCCCGGCGATCCCGGCCGCGGCGCCGGTCAGCACGACCGCCGTCGGCCGTTCCGCGAGCAGCGCCCAGGCGAACAACGCCATGGTCAGCGGCGAGGCGGACATGATCGTCGACGCCAGGCTGACCGGCAGCAGCTGCGATGCGAGGTAGATGAGCGCGAAGAAGGCGCCCATGTTGCACACGCCGAGCAGCAGCGACCGCCACCACCACACCCCACGCGGTCGCCGCCGGGCCAGGCACAGCAGGAGTACGCCGGCCGGCAGTGCCCGGAACACCGCGCCGTACAGCGGGTAGCCGGTGGGCAGGTACTCGTGGGTGACGAAGTAGTTCGTGCCCCAGGCCACCGGGGCGATCGCGGTGACCAGCGCCCAGCGCAAAGTATTTTCCATGGAAACTACTATATCTTCCCGGGAAGATATAGTGACCGGTATGACCGGTATGACCGAGGACCGGGTGGCCAGGATCCAGGCGGAGTGGGCGCGCGAGCGGCCGGACGTCGACACCGGCCCGCAGGGTGTGATCGGCCGGCTGCACCGGATCGCGAACCACCTCACCGGCGAGCTGACCCTGCTCTACGCCCACTACGGCCTGTCCGAGGGGGAGTTCGACGTCCTCGCGGCCCTGCGCCGCGCAGGGGCGCCGTACGAGCGGGCTCCGGGGGAGATCGCGCTGCACACGATGGTGACCACCGGCGCGGTCACCAAGCGGGTCGACCGGCTCGAGCAGGCCGGTCTGGTCCGGCGCCGGCGCAGCGACGCCGACGGTCGTGGTCGCGTCGTCCGGCTCACCCCGGCCGGCCGCCGCCTGATCGACAAG
Organism: Kribbella sp. NPDC048837; assembly: GCF_055586945.1. Taxonomy (NCBI): domain Bacteria; kingdom Bacillati; phylum Actinomycetota; class Actinomycetes; order Propionibacteriales; family Kribbellaceae; genus Kribbella; species Kribbella sp. NPDC048837. The sequence goes on along the minus strand of NZ_JBVJHF010000001.1, from coordinate 1,376,519 downwards.
GCCTTCGCCGCCCACATGGCCAACGAGCAACGCCTGCTGAACGAAGCCCTGACTCCGGCTGAAGCCCAGCAATTGGAGCGATTGCTCGCCGGGTGGCTGACCCGGATCGAGACTCCGGGCAGTCATCAGGGCGTCACGGACTGATCCGGAAAGGCCGCTTTTACCGGTCTAGATGAGAATTTCCCTCCCGCGATGCAACTTTCCCACGGACTCGCGACATCTATGGAGTAGCCGAGGTTGGGCAGCAGCTGGGGAACGAGGGGGATATGGACGACGTGCAGGGCCTGTCCGGAGTCGAGATCGCGGTGATCGTGCCTTGTTACAACGAGGCCGCGGCGATCCGGAAGGTCGTCTCCGAACTGCGAACGTCGTTGCCGACGGCGACGATCTACGTGTACGACAACAACTCCACCGACGACACGGCGGCGATCGCCGAGGCCGCGGGCGCGGTGGTTCGGCACGTTGCCCGGAAGGGCAAGGGCAACGTCGTCCGCCGGGCCTTCGCCGATGTCGAGGCCGATGTCTACGTGCTGATCGACGGCGATGACACCTATGAGGCCGCGCGCGCGGCCGAGCTGGTCCGGGTGCTGCTCACCGGCCCGTACGACCATGTCGTCGGCGTCCGCAAGCACTCCAACGTTGCTGCCTACCGGCCCGGCCACACCTTCGGCAACCGTGTGCTCACCGGTGCCACCGGCCTGTTGTTCGGCCGGGAGATCACCGACATGCTCAGCGGTTACCGGGCCTTCTCGCGCCGGTACGTCAAGTCGTTCCCGGCGTTGTCCCGGGAGTTCGAGATCGAGACCGAGCTGACCATCCACTCGCTGCACCTGCGGGTCCCGGTCGCGGAGATCCCGGTCGGGTACAAGGAACGCCCCAGCGGTGGCGAGAGCAAGCTGCGCACCTACCGGGACGGCGTGCGCATCCTGCACTGGATCCTGACCCTGACCCGGCTCGAGCGGCCCACGCTCTTCCACGGTGTCCTGGCCGGACTGTTCGGCCTGGTGGCGCTGATCCTCGGTGCGCCCGTCGTACTGGAGTATCTCGACACCGGCCTGGTGCCGCGGTTCCCGACCGCGATCCTGGCCTCGTCGATCGCTCTGATCGGGATCTTGATGCTGGTGCTCGGTTATCTGCTCGACGCCGTCGGCCGCAGCCGGCAGGAGGCCGCGCGGCTGACCTATCTCGAGCATCCAGCGCCGTCCGCTTCGGCCGTCGAGTCCCGGCAGGCAGTATGACCAGGAGGTTTCCCTGGCTCGGCCGTCACTGGCCGGTCCTGGTCGCCGCGGCCGCGGCCGGTACGACGTTCGTCGCGAGCGGGATCATCCGCGGGACGTACCCGTTCGGCGACCGCGCCCGGAGCACCAACGACCTCGGTCAGCAGTTCGTCCCGATGTACGCGCACCTGCGCGACGTCGTCACCGGCCAGGCGCCCGGCGACCTGCTCTTCAACTGGTCGAGCGGGTTCGGCGTTCCGTTCCTCGGCGACCTGATGGCGTACGTCGGGTCGACCCTGTCGTGGATCGCTCTCGTGCTCCCCCGGGACCGGATCGACCTCGCGCTGTTCTTCGTCGCGGTCGCCGCGATCTCGCTCGGCGCCGGCGCGATGACGGCGTACCTCCGTCGGCTGCGGCCGACCGGACCCCTCTGGCTCGCGGTGGCGGCCGGAGTCTCGTACGGCGCCTGCGCCTGGGCGATCGACGACGCAGCGTACATGACCGTGTGGCTGAACGGGATGGTCGCCTTCCCGGTGCTCTGCCTGCTCTGCGAGTGGATCCTGCGCCGCCGGTCGGTGCCGTCGATGCTGGTGACGCCGTTCGTCGTTGCGCTGCTGTGGACGTCGCACTTCTACACGGTGTACATGGCAACGATCGGCGCGGGCATCGTGGTCGTGGCACGCATCCTGTCGTACGACGCCTTGGTGTCCTGGCGTGATCGGCTCACCGGCGCTGCGCGGTGCCTGGTGGCCGTTGCCCTTGGCATCGGACTCGCGGCGCCCCTGCTGGTGCCGACGTTCCAAGCGATCCGGGCGGCGCGGCCGAGCCCGAAGACCGAGTTCCAATCGATCTCGTGGATGGACTTCCTGTCCCGGCTGCTTCCTGGCAGTGAGGGCGTCGGCACCAGTCCGGGGTTGGCCGTCGGTACGTTGATGTTGCTGCTGGCCTTGAGTTTTCCGTTCAACCGGGCGATCCCGGTGCGCGAGCGGATCGTCTGGTCCGCCACTGTGCTGCTCACCCTGCTGAGCATGCAGATCCGGATCACCCACGAGGTGTGGCACGGGTTCGACTCGCCGAACGGCAGCCCGTTCCGTCAGGCTTTCGTGATCGCCGGACTGCTGGTGATCATCGGCTGGATGTCGGCGGCGTCAGGCCTGCGGACGGTCGTCGCCGTCGCGGCACCGATCGCGCTGGTGCTCGTCCTGTACGCCGTGACCTGGGATGTCCGCTATGTCACGGCGACCACGCGCATCGCCGTACCGATCCTGGCTGTTGTGGCTGTGCTGGCCTGGCTGGCCAGTCGCCGTCCGCTGCCGGACTGGGCGCGTCGTGGCGCGGTCGCTCTGCTGGTCGGCGCCGTACTGGTCGAGGTGACGATGTCCTCGGTCGCGATCGACGTTGCGCGTAGCAAGATTCTGAGCGCCGCCGCTCCCTGGGGGCAGGAGCACGACGAGATCCGTTCGCTGGTGCTGTCCGCGGACGACTGGCCGCAGCAGCGGGCGGCTCCCGGGGCGGCCCTGACGGTGAACGATCCGATGCTGATCGGGGGACAGGGACCGCAGTACTACTCCAGCACGATCCCGGACGCGATCTCGAAGGAACTGGTCGGACTCGGGTTCGGGTACAGCTCGTACGGGCGGGCGACCGTGGATCCGCAGAACCCGGTGGTCGATGCGGTGTTCTCCGTCGGAGCGCGCGTGGACTCGGACTCCGAGACGGGCGATGGCGACGCGGTGCGGCTGGTGAAGAACGATCACGTGGCGCCGCTGGTCACCGTACGTCCGGTCAACGCGTGGGCGTCGTCCGACCCCGCGCCGTTCGGCTTGCAGGAGACCGCGCTCGGGGCCGACGTCTACACGGTTCCGAAGCTGAAGGCCGAGGTCACGCCCGGCGTCAGCGTGTCCGACCGGCAGGGCGGATTCTTGCTCACTCCCGACGCTGCGCAGCCCACCGAGGCGCGGTTCGTCGCGTCGTGCCGACCTGGTTCGGAGATCTACCTCGCGGCGCCGACCTTCATCGGCGACGTGCAGGTCGACGGGACCCGATGGGTCACGAACCTGGACCCGAAGGCCAAGCGACCGGGCGTCTACTCCGGGGCGCCGATGCGCCGGATCGGCACCGTCGGCGCGAACGGCGTCGTCGAGCTGGTCGTCCAGGTGCGGGGACCGGCGCGGCTGCCGGCCACGGCGCTCGGCTGTCTGAACCATGATCTGCTCACCGCGGCGGCGGGGAGGCTGAACGAGAGTCGGCCGGCCGCGGTGAGCGTGGGGGGCCACAGCATCGACATTCGGCTCACGCCGGGTGCGCCCGGCGCGGTGGTCATCGGCGTGATCCGCATCGAGGGGTGGCGCTGCTCGGTCGACGGTGGCGCCGCGGCTTCACCCAGTACGCGCGCGGGACTGATGGCGGTGCCGATTCGAGCCGGTGCCTCCGAGGTGTCGTGCGTCTATCGGCCCGTCGGCGGGCGCCTGGGCCTGGCCGCCGGGGCAACAGCCCTCCTGGGCCTGGCGCTGCTCGCCGGCGCGCTGGCGCTCACGCGTCGCCGTCGATCTACGACCTGAGCGCTGGACTACATGCGGCGCGGGAGGGGTGCGGCGAACCTCTCCCGCCGGTACGACGAGGTCCCCTGCCGGGAGCGAAGGTTGAATTGTTCGACGACGGCGGGCATCTGTTCGGGTGGGAGGGTCCGGACCGGACCACTACCGCCGTGGCGGCCCATGCCCTTGGGTGACGGCGCGCGGCCCTGCCCGCACAGGGCCTCAGGCACCTGTGGGTAACCTCTCCTGGTCGCCAGGTGAGCCGATAGGAGATGATGCCCACCGTGACCGGACTACGTACCCAGGACGCGCAGGACCGGCAGCCGCCGACGGAGGTCGATCCGGCTGTCGCCGGCCTGACCGTTGGGCTCGGTGGGCCGATCGGGCGGTTCGCCCGGCTCAGCTCGTCCTGGTGGACGCCACTGCGGATCGCGCTCGCCGTGTGCACGATCACGTTCGGTCTCGGCGTACTGCAGAAGGCGCCCTGCATGGAGGCCGGTTGGGATCGGCAGAGCTGGCGGCCGTTCAAGGCGCTCTGCTACTCCGACATCGGGTTCCTGTACCAGGAGCGCGGGTTCGCCGAGGGCAACCGGCCGTTCCTCGACACCGGCAACTACCCGGTCCTGGAGTACCCGGTGCTCACCGGCGGCTTCATGGAGGTCGCCGCCAAGATCACCTGGCTGTTCACCGGCGACCCGAAGAAGGACGTGAGCGTCGAGCAGAAGCGCGCCACCGCGGGCGTGTTCTTCGTCGTCAACGTGGCGTTGCTGTTCATCTGCGCGCTGTTCATCGTCGGCTTCACGGTCGCCACCGCGCGCGGCGTCGAATCGCGTCCGGGTGCGGCCCGGGGCCAGCCACTGGATGCGTTGTACGTCGCCGCCGCGCCGGTACTCGCGCTCACGTCGACGATCAACTGGGACTTGTTCGCGGTCGCGCTCACGGCCGGGGCGATGTTCGCCTGGTCACGCGGGAGACCGATCTGGTTCGGCGTACTGCTCGGGTTGGGGACGGCGGCGAAGTTCTATCCGTTCCTGCTGCTCGGGCCGCTGCTGATCGTGTGCATCCGGGGCCGCAAGCTGTGGCCGTGGTTCCAGGCGGTGATCGCCGCGGCGGTCGCGTGGGGTCTGGTGAACGCGCCGATCTACCTGCTGGCGAAGAACGAGTGGATGTCGTTCTGGACGTTCAACGACCAGCGGGAGAGCGACTACGGCTCGATCTGGTACGTGCTGAAGCTGGCCAAGCACGAGGTCGCGGACGTCAACCAGCTGAACATCGTGATCTTCGCCGGCCTGTGCCTGTCGATCGCGATCCTCGGGTTGATGGCGCCGAGACCGCCCAGATTCGCCCAGCTCGCGTTCCTGGTGGTCGCGGCGTTCCTGCTGATCAACAAGGTCTACTCACCGCAGTACGTGCTCTGGCTGCTGCCGTTGGTGGCGCTGGCCCGGCCGCGGTTGCGGGACTGGCTGATCTGGCAGGCGTGCGAGTGTTTCTACTGGATGCTGGTGTGGATGCATCTGGCCCAGTTCCTCGCGCCCGGGAATCCGGAGATCCCGGACCGGATCTACTGGCTCTCGGTGATCCTGCGGATGGCCGGGACGCTCTGGCTGATGCTGGTGGTGGCGCGGGACATCCTGCTGCCGGAGAACGATCCGGTCCGCCAGGGCGATCTGGTCGACGATCCCGGCGACGGGGTCAGATCCGGTGCCCGGGCCCGGTTGGCTCCCGCCTAGAGCATCAGCTTCGACACATCGAGGTTGCCGCCGCTGACGACCGCGGCGGTGACCCCGTCGAGCTGGATGCTGCCCTCGAGCAGGGCGGCGAAAGGTGCGGCGGCTGCTGGTTCGAGGGCGAGCTTGGTCCGCGACATCACCAGTCGCGTCGCCTCGAGCAGGGCGTCCTCACTGACGCGGACGACGGTGTCGACGTACTGCTGGATGAGCGGGAGATTGCGGGTGCCGCAGACCGGCGCGGCCAGTCCGTCGGCGATCGAGCGGGCCGTCGGGAGCTTCTGCGGCTCGCCGGCCTCCAGGCTGCGGCTGACCACGTCGGCCTGCTCGGGCTCGATGCCGATCACCCGGATCGCCGGCTTCACCAGCTTGACCGCCGTCGCGACACCGGAGATCAGTCCGCCGCCGCCGACCGGGACGAGCACGGTGTCGAGGTCGGGGCGATCCTCGAGCAGTTCGAGACCGAGGCTGCCGTGGCCGGTGATCACGTCCTCGTCGTCGAACGGGTGAACGCCGGTCAGCTTGCGCTCGTCCCGGATCCGCTCGTACTGCGCCATCAGGTCACCCTCGACCAGCTCGACGGTCGCGCCGTACCCGCGAGCCGCGTCCACCTTGGCCGGTACGGCGGTCTTCGCCATCACCACGGTCGCCGGGACACCGGCGTTCCCGGCGGCCCAGGCCAGGGCGCCGGCCGCATTCCCGGCCGAGACCGTGATCACGCCGCGGTCGCGCTCCTCGGCACTCAACCTGAGCAGCTTGGTCAACAGCCCGCGCACCTTGAAACTGCCGGTCTTCTGGAACAGCTCCGCCTTCAACGCGATCTCACCGCCGAACCGCTCGTCCAGCGCGCTGGAGCTCAGCATCGGGGTGCGGTGAATCCGGCCGTCCAGCTGTTCCGCGGCCTGGCGAATGTCCTCGAGCGTCGGCATGCCCCGACCCTATCGGGGTGCCACGGAGGCGGCGGTCAGTCAGACGCGGGCCGCGACCGTGGTGGCGAGTTTGTGGGTTGCTTCCGGGGAGTGGGGGAGGAACAGGTAGGGCTCGATCAGTTCGAGTTCCATCAGGAGGAAGCGGCCGTTGACGACGACGCCGTCGACGCGGGCGTAGGCCGGCGCGGGACCGGCCGCCTCCAGGGCGGTCCGGGCGCCGTCCAGTACGGCGGGCGCCGGGTCGGTCAGAACCGAGTGCCCGCCGTGGTGTTCCTGGACCCGATAGTCACCAGCTGCCGGGCGCTTCACCACGGCGTGGGTGTACTCGCCGTCGATGAACATCAGGGACCACTCGCCGTCGGTCACGATCTCGGACTGGAACGGCTGGACCAGGTAGACGATGTCCGGCAGATTGTCCATCGCCCGGTCGAGCTCCGGGGACCCGGCCACCCCGCGGACAGTGTGCAGGGCGCTCGCACCGACGGTCGGCTTGATGACGATCTCCTGGCCGGTCATCCCGGCGACCACCTCGCGCAGGCACGCGCCGGCCGCGATCTGGGACGGCACGATCGCGATCCCGCGCTCACGCAGCTCGAGCAGGTACCGCTTGTCGCCGTTCCAGCGGACGAGACCGCTGTCGTTCAGCACGGGTACGCCGGCCTTGTCGAGCAGCGCGAGCCACTCGGTGAACTCGTCGTACCGGCGGTGGTAGTCCCAGACCGAGCGCAGCAGAACGGCGTCGTACCCGGACCAGTCGACCGACGGGTCGGTCCAGATCTCGGCGACCGGGTCGAGCCCGGCGGCGCGGAGGGTGTCGACGAGCGGGAGGTCGTGCTCGTGCAACCCGGCGAAGTCGGCCGAGGTCGCGAGGGCGATGCGTTTCGTCACGCCGATCAGTGTTGGGTGGCGAACGTCGGCGCGTCAAACGCCATTGCGGTAGTGGTTCGGTGACGGATCGTGAGAGCGATGACAACGATGACAGCCGCCGTGAGGTGGATCAGGCCCTGCCGGGTGTCGTGCCCGAAGCTCGCGTAGGCCAGGTACGACGCCAGGGGTACGGCGAGCCATTCGGGCCGGCGCGCGAGGACCGCGAGCGCGATCAGCGGGAGGCCGTACCACGGGTAGGTCGGGGTGGCGATCAGCAGCGCGGCGCCGTACAGCCAGCAGCAGGTGAGGGCGATCGGCTCGTGTTTCGCCCGCCGGAGGGCAGCCACCGCCAGGCCGAGCGCGAGGGCGGCGGCGACGAGCTGACGGGCCTCAGGAGGCAGCAGGAGCGCGAGAATCGCCGAGCGGGAGCTGCCGTCGTCGAAGCCTTCCTGGGTCAGGTAGCCGGGCAGGAAGCCGAGCACCAAGGTGCCGACGGCAAGCAGGTGCGGGAGGTAGGAGGCGATGAAGGTGCCTAGAGCAACCATCGGCCGGCGGCCCCGGAAGGCCGGGAGCAGCAGGAGCGGCAGGAGCTTCACGCTCGCCGCCGCGCCGAGTGCGGCCGCGGCCAGCTTCGGGCGCCGGGTGGCGGTGACGACCGCGGCTGCGATCAGGAGTGCGGCGAGGACGTCGACGTGTGCTGCGTTGCCGGCCTCCAGGGCGACGATCGGTGACCAACCCCACAGAGCCGCCCACCGCGGATCCTGCACTGCGAGTAGCCAGGTGAGTGCGATAGCGATCAATGCTGCTGCGATCTGGAGGCCGAGGGTGCCCGCGGACCACGGCGTGAAGAACGAGACCACGGCGAAGTAGGCCTGCGCGACGGGCGGGTAGATGGTCGGAACCCGCGGCCGGTTGATCCGCGTCCTCGGGTCGTCCTGGGAGACCGCTGCCGGGTCCTTTGGCAGCCCACTCACGCCGGAACGGTCAGTCGGCGACAACCCCGGAAACAACACGGGATCCCGCAGTTTCGCGAGGCTGTCGTCCAACGGCGCCCGCGCGTACGGCGAATGCCCCGACAACTGCACGCGACCGTCCCACACGTACCGGTAAGCATCCGTGCTCGTAGTGGGCGCCTGCGTGAGCCCCGGGACCTGACACAACGCGGCAACAATCACCACGGCGGCCACACTCACCCCCTTGGCCCACCACACCACCCCCATCAGCACCACACACCCCACCACCAGCACCACGTTCGGCAAGACGTGCGCCGCCGAGGCCGCGATCACCGCCCCACAACAACCAACCGCCACGACACCCCCGGCAACCGACCGCATCAGGCGGTCCGGCGGAGGGTCAGGAAGGCTCGGTGGCCGGCTCGCCAGTCTTCGGTGGGGTGGAGGTTGGCATGGCGGGCGTGGCGGAGGACGGCGCGGGTACCTACCCTTGCCCAGGGCAACGGTGTGGAGCGGCGGCCGGTGGAGCTGCGCAGGACGATCGGGCCGGTGTCGTCGAGATCGTCGTCGGGGTCGACCTCGACCAGGACGAGTCCGTCGGGGCGGACGAGTTCGGCGCAGCGGCGGAGCAGGTCGGACGGGTCGCCGCCGATCCCGATGTTGCCGTCCATCAGCAGCACGCTGCCCCAGCGCCCCTCGGCCGGCAGCCGATCCTGCACCGGCCGCCGCAATGCCGCCGCACCGCGGGCCGTGGTGAGCGACACCGCCCGAGGCGACACATCGACACCCAAGGCCGGAATCCCTCGCTCGGCCAGCGCCGTCACGATCCGCCCCGGCCCGCACCCGATATCCAGAACGGGGCCCTCGCACCGGCTCAGCGCAAGCCGGTCGACCTCGTCCGCGGGCGACTTCCACCGATCCAGCTCGGACAGCGACGGCACCGTCCGTCCATCGATGCCGGTAGCAACGACTCGCGCCGTACCACCCAGCGCCTGCTCGAACAGCAAGCCCGGATGAGCCGCATGCCGCAGCCGTTGGTGAAGCCGCGACACCCGCAAGGACGGATGTGCGGCCGCGATCAGTGCCGCGTCACGGGGCGTGTCCATGTCCCGCAACGTCGGCAACAGCAACACCCGCAGGCCGAGTTCCCGAAGCCGCCGCAGTTGGTCGCGCCCGGTGTGATCGGTCGACATCGGTACGCCGATCAACGCCCGCCGATCCGGCACCCGGAGTCCGAGACACCAGTAGCCGCCGTCATCGGTCAGCCCAAGCACAGCGTCGTACCCGGGCCACTGGAATCCCAGCAGCGACGGCGCGAGCTGCGGTGTGTCCATGCCGACGAGGAGCATCGGCGTACCGTCGAACGCATCCTCGAACGCAGCAGCCAACCGCTCGTCCAACCCATCTCCGCGCTGCCCGATCACCTCGAACCCATCAGGCAGCCACGGCCCCGGATCACCGTCGAGAGCGAGCACCCGCCGCGATGCCGGCGCCGCACGGACTGCACTCAGCGTGTCCACGAGCGACGCCCGGGCCAGTGCCGCCGCTTCATCAGCGGTGAACTCGGTCTGCAACCGCGTCTTCACCCGCCCCGCAACCGGCTCCTTCGCGATGACGATCAGCGTCCCGCGAGTCATCGAGCCAGCACCTTCGACATGTCGAGGACGGCCCGCGCCGCGCCAAGCGGCGTACCGGTGACCTTCGACCGCCCGGAACGCGGAAGGTAGTCGACATCGACCTCGGCGATCCGCCACCCGGCGTCGGCCGCGCAGACCACGGTCTCCAACGGGTATCCAGATCGCCGGTCCTGCAGGCCGAGGTCGAGGAGAGCGGTACGCCGGGCCGCCCGCATCGGACCCAGGTCGTGCAAGCGGACCCCGGTACGGCGCCACATCCGCCGGGACAACTCGGCATTCGCCAACCGCAGATGCCACGGCCAGGCCCCGCGCGACACCGGACGTCGCCGCCCGACCATGAGGTCGACGTTCCCGGCCAGCACCGGTGCCGTGACCCGGACCAGTTGGCGTGGATCCAGCGACGCGTCGGCGTCCATGAACACGACCACCTCCGCCTCGGCCGCCTCCAGGCCGGCATGACAGGCTGCGCCGTACCCGCGCAGCGCGCAGCTGACCACGGTCGCGCCGAAGTGAGCGGCGATCTCCGGCGAGCCGTCGGTCGAACCGTTGTCGACGACAACGGCCCGGACGCCGGCCGGCAGGCGCTCGAGCACCCAGGGCAGGGCCGCGGCCTCGTTCAGGCACGGCAGGACGAGATCGACTGACACTCTTCGACCGTAGGGAACAACGGTCGCCGGAGCGGCCCGGACGCGACTACGGGTCGCTTACGTCGCGACGCGGTGCGCTGCGGACCGGGGGTGCGGCCGGTCCGACGATCTAGGCTCTGATCGTGGCTACTCGTGTGCTCGTGGTCGACGACGACCCGACCGTGTCCAACGTCGTCTCGGCGTACCTGACCAAGGCCGGGTACGACGCCCGCGTGGTGGCGGACGGTGTCGCCGCGGTCGAAGTCTGGCAGCAGTGGAAACCGTCGGTCGTCGTACTGGACGTGATGCTGCCCGGCCTGTCCGGGCTGGAGGTGCTGCGCCGGATGCGCGCGGCCGACGACGGCGCCGCGGTGATCATGCTATCCGCGCGGGGCGAGGAGGAGGACCGGCTGGTCGGGCTGGAGGTCGGCGCGGACGACTACGTGGTCAAGCCGTTCAGCCCGCGGGAGCTCACGCTGCGGGTGCAGGCCATGCTGCGGCGCGAGGAACGCCTGGCCGGGCTCGACCTGACGCCGACCAAGCTGAGCGCCGGTCCGATCACGATCGACACCGCGGCGCGGCGTGCGTACCTGAACGAGGACGAGCTGTCGCTCACACATCGCGAGTTCGACCTGCTGGCATTCCTGGTGTCGCATCCGGGCAAGGCGTACACGAAGGCCGAGCTGCTGCGGCGGGTCTGGGGCTGGGACTTCGGTGACTCGTCGACCGTCACCGTGCACGTACGGCGGTTGCGGGAGAAGATCGAGGTCGACCCGTCCGATCCCCGCCTCGTCCTCACGGTGCCGCGGACGGGTTACCGGTTCGTCGGAGATGCCGAATGAACAAGGACATGGTCACGATCCTGGCGCTCACCACGCTGTGGACGCTGGTCGTGGCGGCGCTCGGGGCAGCCATCCTGTGGCAGTTCCGCCGCCGGTCGTTACGGATCACGATGATCGTGGCGGCGCTGGCACCGATGGCGGCCGCGCTGGCCGCGGTGCTGCAGAGCGTCCGGGCGATGTTCATCTCCGAGCACGACTCGTGGGTGGTGCTCTGGACGCTGGCGTTCGCGGCCCTGCTCGGGCTCGGGATGTCGGTCCTGCTCGGGCACTGGATCAGCACGGGGTCGCGGGATGTCGGACGGCGGTTGCGTCACCTCGGGACGTCGTACGAGGCGCCGGTCGCGCTGGCCGGCGCGGTGCCGGCCGAGCTGGCGGAGCTGACCGACGAGCTGGAGATGACGCGCCGGAAGCTGGCCGCGTCGCACGAACGCGAGCGCGCACTGGAGTCGAGCCGGCGGGAGCTGGTGGCCTTCATGTCGCACGATTTGCGTACGCCGCTCGCCGGGCTGCGGGCCGTGTCCGAGGGACTCGAGGACGGCGTGATCGACGACGTACCCGGTGCGCTGCGGCAGATGCGGGCGACGGTGGATCGGATGACGGGGCTGGTGGACGACCTCTTCGAGCTGTCCCGGTTGTCGGCCGCACCTCCGCCGCGGCGCCGGTCGGCGGTCAGCCTGCGGGAGCTGGCGGAGGACGTGGTGGGGGAGAACGGTGCGCACGCACGGTCGTCTGGGGTCGGGCTGATGGTGTCGACGCCGCCGGACGACGATCGGCTCGCCGTCCAGGGCGATCCGGACGAGCTGACCCGCGCGGTCACCAACCTGGTCGGCAACGCGATCCGTCACACGTCACCCGGCGGCACGGTCACGGTGTCCGTCGACCGCGAATCCGACGGGCGGGTGCGGCTGGCCGTCACCGACGGCTGCGGCGGCATCCCGGCCGACGACCTGGAACGGGTTTTCGACATCGGCTGGCGGGGCGACGAGCAGCGCACGCCCGACGCCGGTTCGTCGACCGGTGGCGGACTCGGTCTCGCGATCGCCCGCGGCGTCGTCGAGTCCCACGACGGCAAGATCGCCGTCAACAACGTGGACGGCGGCTGCGCGTTCCAGATCGACCTGCCGCCGGTCCAGCCGGCGACCGAGTCAATCGGCGGGTGAGCCGAGGAGGTCGGCGAGACCTGTCGTGAGGTCGTAGGCGGGCTTCCAGCCGAGTTCGTCCTGGAGGCGGGCCGAGGATGCGGTGATGTGGCGGACGTCGCCCAAGCGGTACTGGCCGGTGACGACCGGGGCCGGCCCTTGGTAGGCACGAGAGAGCGCTGTCGCGACGTCGCCGATGGTGCTGATGGTGCCGCTCCCGACGTTGTACGCCGTGAACGGCGGCTGGTGGGGGAGCGCGGCCGCCGTGGTGGTGACCGCCGTCGCGATGTCGTGGACGTGGATGAAGTCGCGCCGTTGATGGCCGTCCTCAAACACCCTCGGCGCCTCACCGCGTTCCAGCATCGAGCGGAAGATCGCCGCAACCCCGGCGTACGGCGTGTTCCGCGGCATGCCGGGTCCGTAGACGTTGTGGAAGCGGAGCGCGCTCACTCTCCCGCCGGTCTCGCGGGCCCAGGACGCGGCCAGGTGCTCGCCGTTCAGCTTGCTGGCCGCGTAGGCGTTGCGCGGATCGGGGAGAGCATTCTCGGTGACCAGACCCGGCCGGAGCTGGGCGCCACAGACCGGGCACGGTGGTTCGAAGCGTCCCGCGTCCAGATCCTCGGTACGGCGTGGACCGGGCGCCACCTGACCATGCCGATCACAGTCGTAGCGGCCCTCGCCGTACACGACCATCGAGCTGGCGTAGACGACGTGCCGGATCGTGGTGTGGGCTAGTTGCCGGAGCAGGACCGCCGTACCCAGGCTGTTGGTCGACACGTAGTCGTCCAGATCGTCGAGGTTGACGCCGAGCCCGACCTTGGCGGCGAGATGGATCACGGTGTCGATGCCATCCAGTGCCGCGGCAACGGTCGCCGCGTCGCGGACGTCGCCGACGATCAGCCCGGACCGCAGCTCCGGCTGGTGCGCGTGGACGTCCGGACGGAACGAGTCGAGCACGACGACTTCGTGGCCCTCGGCAACGAGTTGGTGGTGGACATGCCGTCCGATGAACCCGGCGCCGCCGGTCAGCAGGACTCTCACCGGGCGGCCGCCGTACCGTCGAGGGCGTGGCGGCACCCGCAGTCGGCGTCCGGTTTCGGCAGCTGACCGATCACCTCGGTGAGCAGGTACCGGAGGCGCTCGATGCTCTCGCCGAAGACCTTGAAGACCTCCGCCTGCGTGACGCCTTCGCCCGTCCGGATCCCCGCGTCGTGGTCGGTGACCAGCGCGATCGACGTGTAGCAGAGCGCGAGCTCGCGGGCGATCGACGCCTCGGGCGCTCCCGTCATGCCGACGATCGACCAGCCCTGCGCCGCATGCCAGGCGGACTCGGCGCGGGTGGAGAAGCGTGGTCCGTTGACGACCACCATCGTGCCCTCGGGTACGACGTTGCCGGTGGCAATCACCGTCGCCCGGCCGGTGGGGCAGTACGGGTCGGCGACGGACGTGTGCACCACCGGCGGACCGTCGTACACCGTGTGCTCGCGTCCCCAGGTGCGGTCGACGTACTGATCGGGCACGACGAACGTGCCGGGGACCAGTTCAGGTTTGAGCGAGCCGACCGCGCACGGCCCGAGCACCTGCCGGACGCCGAGCTCACGCAAGGCCCACAGGTTGGCCCGGTAGTTGACGCGATGCGGCGGGAACCGGTGATCGGCACCGTGCCGGGGGATGAACGCGACCGCGCGCCCGTCGAGCTCGCCGACCACCGGCGGCTCGCTGGGCGGGCCGAAGGGGGTGTCGATCTCGACGGTCTGTGCGTCGGACAGGAACGAGTAGAAGCCGGAGCCACCGATCACGCCGATATCAGCCATGATCCCGACGCTAGTGCCGGGCGATGGGGCGACTACCGGATTCGGCCGGACCGTCAGCGCTCCGTAATCGATGATCGAATGGTGCCGTGGAGGTCTCCTGGGCGCTGCTCGCGATCGGCGTGGTGCTGCTGCTGTTCGGCGCCTACGCGAGCTGGACCGCCGGGCGGCTCGACCGCCTGCACCACCGCGTGGACCTCGCGCGTGCGTCGCTGGAGACAGAGCTGTCCCGTCGCTCCGCCATGGTCGCCGAACTGGCCGGCAGCGGCGTCCTCGACCCGGCGTCGTCCTTGCTGCTGCTCGATGCGGCGCACCGCGCCCGGACCGCGTCGCTGGATGCGTCCGCCGATGTGGAGGCGCGCGAGCAGGCGGAGTCCGCGCTGACCCGAGCGATCCGTGCCACCGGCACCGATGTCGAACCGTGGGCCGGCGAGCTGAACCTGGCGATGCGGCGGGTCCAGTTGGCACGCCGCTTCCACAACGACATCGTGGTGTCGGCACGCGACCTCCGCCACCGCCGCCTGGTCACCTGGTTCCGGCTGGCCGGCCGCGCGCCGATGCCGTGCACGATCGAACTGGAGGACGGGCGTTGACGTTCGAGGAGGAGGCCGAGCAGTACCGGCACGAGCTGCGGGTGCACTGCTACCGGATGCTCGGCTCGTACGACGACGCCGAGGACCTGGTCCAGGAGACCTACCTCCGCGCCTGGCGTGCCCGCGCCACCTTCGACGGCCGGTCGTCGTTGCGTGCCTGGCTTTACCGCATCGCCACCAACGCTTGCATCGACGACGTACGGCGTCCGCAGCGAGTCCTCCCGCACCAGCTCGAGCCGGCATCATTCCCCGCCACGGCGCTACCGGCCCGGGAGGATGTGCCGTGGCTCCAGCCGTTCCCCGACGTACTCCTCGACCGCGCCGAGGAACCTGACGCGGTGGCGATCCGGCGGGAGACGATCGAACTCGCGTTCCTGATCGCGATCCAGCACCTCCCACCCCGCCAGCGCGCCGTGCTGATCCTCCGCGACGTCCTCGGCTGGCCCGCCCGCGAGACCGCGTCGGTCATGGACCTGACCGTTGCCGCGGTCAACTCAGCTCTGCAGCGGGCTCGCCCGATTCTCCGCGATCACCTGCCGCCGCACCGATCCGAATGGTCCGCGGTGTGTTCTTCTGTGGATGAGCAGGAGCTCTTGAAGAAGTACTTGACTGCTTGGGAGGCCGCCGACGCTGCGGCGCTCGCAGCCCTGATGCACGAGGACGTCCGCATCACGATGCCGCCGTACCCGTTCTGGTTCGAGGGCCGCGCGGACGCCGTCCGCTCGCTGGTCCCCAACCTCACGCCGGCCTACCGCGGTCACTGGCGCTTCCTGCCGACCACGGTCAACCGCCAACCCACCCTGGCTGCCTACCTGCAACCGCCGAAGACCTCCGGATTCTGGCTGTTCGGCCTGGACATCTTCCGCATCGAACAGGGCCTGATCGCCGAGATGACCGCCTACGAGACCACCGACTTCGCCCGCTTCGGGCTTCCCGCCGAACTGCACTCCCCGGTGACGCGCTAGGCGCCACCGGGGAGCGGGTTACTCAGACGCCGTGCTCGTTGCCGCGCTTGGGCGTGCGCCGGGAGAAGTCCCCGGTCACCCGGCCCTTGGTGTCGCGAACCTTGCCGTCGTCACCCAGACCACCCGACCGGGTCGCCTTCTTGGCCTGACGGCCCGACAGGGTGCCGCCGTTCTCCACCGCGTCCCGCCGCTGCTGAGCCTTCTTGTCGCCCCATGCCATGCGCCTCACGTCCTTCACTTTGTCGTGACGAATCCCCCGTGAAGTGCCTTGCTTTCTGACGAACCCGGCGAATGTACTGCTGTGGTCAACACGCCGATACCCGGTGCAAAGCATCAGTTCGGTTACGTCGGACGGTCTGACGCGCGGGTCGGCGCGTAGGTTCCGGCTTACTTCGCGTCGGCGTACGTCGTGACTGTCGCGGTGGTGAACGCGAAGCGCGCGGGCGTGCGGCCGAACGTCAGAGTGCCGGCCAGATCCGACGCGGACTGGATGGCCTCGGCGACGGTGCCGGCTTCGTCGGCCGGGCAGTGCACGATGACCTCGTCGTGCTGGAAGAAGACCAGCTCTGCTTTGAGATCCGTCAGTGATTGCCGCAACGCCGCGAGCATGAGCAACGCCCAGTCGGCGGCCGATCCTTGGACGACGAAGTTGCGCGTGAAGCGACCGCGGGCTCTGGCATTGCGGGCGTCGGTCTGTGGCTCGTCGGCGGGTGGACCTTCCAGCAGAGCATCGTCCAGCGGAGCGCCCGCGGGTGGGCACGTCCGGCCCAGCCAAGTCCGAACAAGGCGGCCTTCCTCACCCGCCCGGGCCGCGTCGTCCACATAGGCGACCGCGGCCGGGAATCGCTTCCGCAGCATGGCGAGGTTCTTCAACCCGTCACCCGAGGTCTGGCCGTAGATCGCGCCGAGTACGGCGACCTTCGCTGTTGCCCGATCGCCGGAGAACGCCTTGTCCGAAACGGCCTTGTACAGATCGCCGGGATCGCTGGCCACCTCCAGCAACGCCGGATCGCGGGAGATCGCTGCCAGGATGCGCGGCTCGAGTTGAGAGGCATCGGCAACCACCAGACGCCATCCCGGATCCGCGACGACGGCCCGGCGGATCACCTTGGGGATCTGCAACCCGCCACCACCGTTGGTGATCCAGCGACCGGAGACAGTGCCCCCCGGGACGAAGCCAGGACGGAAACGGCCGTCATGGACCCAGTCGTGCAACCAGCTCCAACCGTTCGCGGTATAGATCCGGTAGAGCTTCTTGTACTCGACCAATGGCGCGACCGCCGGATGATCGATCGTCTCCAACTCCCAGCGGCGCGTCGACTTCAGTTGATAACCCGCCTGCTTGAACGCCTTCAGTACGTCGGCCGGCAGATCCGGCCGCACCCGTCGCCCGAACGCCGCCGACACCTCGTCCGCGAGCTCGGTCAGCCGCCGCGGCTCGCCCGTGCCGCCGAAGCGTTCGCCGAGCAACTCCGCGAGTACGTCGCGATGCGCCGACTCGCTCCACGGCAAGCCCGCGCGATCCATCTCGGCCGCGATCAGCATCCCGGATGATTCCGACGCCGTCAGCAACCGCATCCGGTCCGGATGCTCGGTGAGACCGTGCCGCCTCAGCTGGTCGGCATACACCCGGAGCAGCGCCTCGAACGCAACGGGCTCGGCGGCGATGTCGAACAGCGACGACTGCTCGCCTGGTACCACCGCGCGCAGCGGAGGATCGGGTGGCACCGGCCCACCACTCAGCCGCGCCCAAGCCGCAGCCGCCGACCGCGGCTCACCCAGCCGGCCCTCGTGCCCGAGAAGGAGGCCTTCGGTGTTCTCGATGTCGTAGCAGCGTTCGACCCGCACGCCGCTCGCCAGCAACCGCGGATAGATCTCCGCCGACGACCGCCACACCCACCGCGTCACCTGCGGGCGCGAGGCGACCGCGGTCGCGAGGTCGGGATCGTGCAGCACCTCACCGGCGGGCTGCCCGTCCGGATGCAGGGCGACGAGCACCGCCCCGCCGCCCTCCTCCGGCGCGATCGCCCACCGCTCGTCCATACCCGCATCCAAGCACCTGGGACGGACAGTCCCCGGAGCATCAGGCCAGTGGTGGCAGACTGGACTTATGTGGCGGGCGGGCGATCTCGATACGGCGGACGGGACCAAGACCGAACAGGTCGAGGCGCTCGTGCTGCGGCGGATCGAACGGGGAGACCTCTCGATCGGCTCCCGGCTGCCCTCGGAGCGAGTGCTCGCGGACCGCCTGGGCCTCAGCCGGGTGACCGTCGTCCGCGCGTTGGAGAACCTGCGGGCGGACGGCGTACTGGAGACCAAGCGAGGCTCCGGGACGGTCGTCAGGCCGCTCGATCGGCTCTTGGACCCGATCGCGCCGGCGTCGACGGTGACGGCGGGAGACCAGCCGGTGCTGGACCTGCGGTTCGCCACGACCGCGGCGCCACATGATGTGGCTGAGGTGGCGGCCCAGATCGTCCAGGACGGGTTACCGCAGGCCATGGGCGGCGACGGCCCGCCGCCGGGTGGATCTCTGGAGCTCCGTACGGCGCTAGCCGAGCGGCTGACCCTTGAAGGCGTACCGACCGAGCCGGATCAGCTGACCCTCACCGTGGGCGCAGCCGCCGGTCTGAATGCCGCACTGGCCGGTCTGGACCTCGGACCGGGCGTAGCGATCACCGAAACACCGACGTACCCAGCCGCCTTCGACCTGCTCAGAAAGCACCGCCTGGACGTCGCAGGCTGGCCGGCTGGCGTCTGGGACACCGACCAGCTCGCACACCTCTGCCGGCGCCACCGCCCGAAGGTCATCTACCTCCAGGCGGACAACCACAACCCGACCGGGCTCAGCCTCCCGGCAGACCGTCGTACGGCGGTGGTCGAGATAGCCCGTCGGTACGGCGCCGCACTGATCAGCGACGAGACCATGCGACCGCTCTGGCTGGCCGGTGGGAAGCAGGCCGAGCCGCTGAGTCGCTACCCACGGACAGTGAGTGTTGGCTCGCTCTCGAAGACCGTGTGGGGCGGACTGCGCGTCGGCTGGGTCAGAACCGGCAAACAGCTCCGCAGGCGCATCAACACCGCCGCGCAGCTCAGCGTGGCGTCACCCAGCGCTCTCGACGACCTCCTGGCCCAGGCGATCGTCCAGAAGCTCGACAAGGTGATCAGCCGCCGCCGTACCCGTCTGCGCGCCAACCTGACCGCACTGGAGACAGGACTCAAGACACTCGACGGTGTGGCCTGGCCCACGCCCACCGGCGGGATGACCCTCTGGCTGGAGCTGACCGAGACCAGAGCGCGCCGGGTGCTCGAGGCAGCCCGCGAACACGGTCTCCTGCTCGGTGCCGGCGACCTGTTCACGCCGGAGGGCACGGACCGCCGGCACATCCGGATCCCGTTCACCGCGCCGCCGGCCACGCTCCGGCTGGTGGTCGCCCGGCTCGGCGAAGCGCTGGCTCAGTCCACTTGATCCGAGGTGGACTGAAGATCGATGCCACCCGCCCCCTAACCTGGAACCGAGCCCCACGACCAGGAGGATGCAGTGACCGAGAACCAGACTCCCCAGACCGGGACCGCGAAGGTCAAGCGCGGCATGGCGGAGATGCTCAAGGGCGGCGTGATCATGGACGTCGTCACCGCCGAGCAGGCCAAGATCGCCGAGGACGCCGGTGCGGTCGCGGTGATGGCGCTGGAGCGGGTCCCGGCCGACATCCGCGCGCAGGGCGGCGTGTCCCGGATGAGCGACCCGGACATGATCGACTCGATCATCGGCGCCGTGTCGATCCCGGTGATGGCCAAGGCCCGGATCGGTCACTTCGTCGAGGCGCAGGTGCTGCAGAGCCTCGGGGTCGACTACATCGACGAGTCCGAGGTGCTGACCCCGGCCGACTACGCCAACCACATCGACAAGTGGCAGTTCACCGTGCCGTTCGTCTGCGGCGCGACCAACCTGGGCGAGGCGCTGCGCCGGATCACCGAGGGTGCGGCGATGATCCGCTCCAAGGGTGAGGCCGGCACCGGTGACGTGTCCAACGCGACCACCCACATGCGCCAGATCCGCCAGGAGATCCGCAAGCTGCAGAACCTCCCCGAGGACGAGCTGTACGTCGCCGCCAAGGAGCTGCAGGCGCCGTACGAGCTGGTCAAGGAGGTCGCCCAGCTCGGCAAGCTCCCGGTGGTGCTGTTCACCGCGGGCGGCATCGCCACCCCGGCCGACGCCGCGATGATGATGCAGCTCGGCGCCGAGGGCGTGTTCGTCGGCTCCGGCATCTTCAAGTCCGGCAACCCGGCCCAGCGCGCCGAGGCGATCGTCAAGGCCACCACCTTCCACGACGACCCCGACGTGATCGCCAAGGTCTCCCGCGGTCTGGGCGAGGCCATGGTCGGCATCAACGTCGACGAGATCCCGCAGCCGCACCGGCTCGCCGAGCGCGGCTGGTGACGACCCCCGAGGGTCTGCTGGCGGTCGACGAGCGGACCGCCCGGGAGCTGCGGGGTCTGGCCCGCGTCCTGGTGCGGTCCGGGTACGCCGACCACGCGGCGATCACCGCCGCGCTGACCGAGGCGGTCTCCGAGGACGCTCCGTCGATGGACGCGGCCGCCCTGGTGCCGCTGCTGATCGGCGAGGCGGTCATCGACCTGAACGCCGAGGCGGCCGGGTGGCCCGCGGAGACGGATCCGGGCCGGCTGGACGCCGTACTCGCCGAGCTGGAGTCCAGAGGCATCGTGGTGGTCCGCTACACGTCGGACCACCACGCCGCCCGGCAGGCGCTGGAGGCTGCGGCGGACCCCCGGGGACTGGTCTTCTTCACCGACACCGACGTCTGGCACGCCGTGGACTTCGGGATGCTCGAGCTGAAGGTCTGGCACCCCGACACCGCCAACGTCGCTCCGGGTGAACCGCTCCTCGAGGACGTACTCGCGCTGTTGCACCACAACGACCTGCCCGCCGTTTTCGACGAAGGCCGGATCGAGGTCAGCCTCGACTGGCAGCGAAGGGTGACGCTATGACCGTGATCGGTGTGTTCGCGCTGCAGGGGAACGTCCGCGAGCACCTGGCCATGCTGACCGAGGTCGGCGTCGAGGCCCGGCCGGTACGGCGTCCCTCCGAGCTGGAGCAGGTCGACGCGATGGTGCTGCCGGGCGGCGAGTCGACCACGATGGACAAGCTGGCCCGGTCGTTCGAGCTGTTCGAGCCGTTGCAGAAGCGGATCGCGGACGGGATGCCGGTGTTCGGCACCTGCGCCGGGATGATCATGCTCGCCAACGAGATCACCGGCGGGATCGAGGGCCAGGAGACGCTCGGCGGACTGGACGTGACGGTCCGCCGGAACGCGTTCGGGCGGCAGGTGGACTCGTTCGAGGCGGATCTGGAGTTCGCCGCGTTCGGCACGCCGTACCACGCCGTGTTCATCCGGGCACCGTGGGTGGAGCGGGTCGGGCGGGACGTCGAGGTACTCTCGACGGTGAGCTCGGGCCCCGCCACGGGTAGGATCGTCGCGGTCCGCCACGATCGGCTGCTGGCCACGTCGTTCCATCCGGAGATGACCGGGGACGCGAGGCTGCACGGCTACTTCGCCGAGCTGGTGCGCGGGCTCTGAGTCGGTAGCGGTGAAAGAAGGGTTGGGTTCGCCATGTCAGGCCACTCCAAGTGGGCCACCACGAAGCACAAGAAGGCCGTCATCGACGCGAAGCGCGGCAAGCTCTTCGCGAAGCTGATCAAGAACATCGAGGTGGCCGCCCGGATGGGCGGTGGCGACCCTGGCGGGAACCCGACCCTGTACGACGCCATCCAGAAGGCGAAGAAGTCCTCGGTCCCGAACGACAACATCGACCGCGCGGTCAAGCGCGGGTCCGGTGCCGAGGCCGGCGGCGCGGAGTACCAGACGATCATGTACGAGGGCTACGGCCCGAACGGCGTGGCGATGCTGGTCGAGTGCCTCACCGACAACCGCAACCGGGCCGCGGCCGACGTCCGTACGGCGATGACCCGGAACGGCGGCTCGCTGGCCGACCCGAACTCGGTCGCGTACCTGTTCAACCGCAAGGGCGTGATCGTCGTCGCCAAGGAGCAGGACGGGAAGTCGCTGTCCGAGGACGACGTGATGGAGGCCGTGCTCGAGGCCGGCGCCGAGGAGGTCAACGACCTCGGTGAGTCCTGGGAGGTCGTCACCGAGGCCACCGACCTGGTCCCGGCCCGGACCGCGCTCCAGGACGCCGGCATCGACTACGACTCCGCCGACGTCCAGTTCGTCCCGTCCATGACGGTCGAACTCGACGCCGACGGCGCCGGCAAGATCTTCCGCCTGATCGACGCCCTCGAGGACAGCGACGACGTCCAGAACGTCTACGCCAACTTCGACGTCTCCGACGAAATCATGGCCGAGGTCGGCTGACCCAGTAAGCCCGAACGACGGAGGCGGCCAACCGGACAGCCGCCGCGCCGCGGTGTCCGATTCACATGCCGAGGGCTTTTCCGTCGATGGTTTGGTTGGCGGGTGGGGTCTTCGGGGGTGCGACCCGGTTGTACTCGGTGAAGGTCAGGGACTCCGGGGTGGTTTTGCTCGGGGACTCCAGGCGGACCGGGCGGGCCGTGGTGACGTCGACCCAGAGGGTGCCGCCGTCGCTGCTCTTCAGGCCGATGCTCGGTACGCCGTCGACCGTCTTCGGCGCGGTCTTCTTGAGCGTGCCCGGGTCCTCGAAGAGTCCGTCGAAGAAGCCGGTCTTGCTGGCGAAGACGGCCAGTTCGCCGAGGTCCTTGTTGGTCAGTGCCGTCTTGATCCAGCGCCCGCCGATCAACGCGATCACCGCGTTCGCCTCGACCTTCGACTTCGACTGGCTGCGCCAGAAGCTGTCGCTCATCCGCAGGTAGGCGGTCTTGCCGACCACGATGACCGAGACGGTGTCCCCGTCCACCGTGATCGACCCGCCACCGCCCGCCCGCGCGAGCCGGACGTCCAGCCGTAACCGCTCCTTGCCGTCGACCAGGTCACCCTTCACGTGCACGCTGTTCGCGGCCTTGGCCGCCGCCTGCGTCTTCGCGAGGATCTGCGCCGTCGACAGCCCGGCGATGCTGACCGGCGTCGGTTTCGGTGTTGGCGTGGGTGTCGGCGCCGGTGTGGAAGCCGGTGCCGACGCCGGCGCCGAGGTGGTGGCCGCCAGGTCGCCGGCTGCCGGATCGGATCCGCCGCAGCCGGCGACGAGAACGGCCATCAGGGCCACCATCGCGCCGGTGGCCGTACGAGTTGTCTGCATGTGTCTTCTCCCCCAGGGCAGCACCGGTCGGTGCGACATACCTGGAGAGATGCAGCTAGCAGTGAAAAGGTTGCGATCTCATGGATTGACGATCTGATCCCCGACCAGAGCCAGCGCCTGGATGGCGGCCAGACCGTAGAGCGCCGTGGTGTTGGTCGAGACCCACTTCGCGGCCCGCGTCGGGTTGAGCGTGGAGTTCACCTCCTCCGACGACCAAGGCAGGTTCGGGCCATACCCGTCGCCGGTCTAGAACTCCTTCCACGCCCTGGCAGCCAGGTCGTCGCGATCCAGGCGAACAGCGGCGTACGCCGTCAACCGGGAGTGCCCCTGCCGCAGGATCAGGTTGCCGAAGTACGCCCCGCACTCCACCTGCCCGAACATCGCGCGCTCAGGTGCGACACACTGACCGTCTTCTCCGTCACCGGCGCGAAGCGACCGGTGTCCAGGTCGTACAACCCACCACCGGTGACGAACCCGTTCGGCATCGCCCCGATCGTCTCCATGGTCCCGAGCAACTTGGCGTGAGCTACGTCGGCCTTCGGTCCCTGACGCTCCCACTCGGTCAACCACGCGGCCGGCAGACCACTCCAGTCCGATCCGAGTCGACCAGCTCGGACAACAGGTCGCCCGTACGCTCGTCCGCCGTCAGGTAGTAGTAGAACCGCCGGAAGATGTCGGCGCGACCGGACCGCAGGAACGCGTACCAGAGCCACAGGTCCGGCGAGAGCTCCGAGTTGTCCCACGCGTACCCGCCCACGTCGTACCGCCAGACGAGCCGGTCGTCGTCGAACGTGTGCATGATGTCGCCGTAGTCCCAGAACCCGTACCAGTGCCGTGACTCGACCTGACCGCGGTAGAAGTCGAACAAGAAGTCCAGATGGTCCTCGATCGACTTCTTCGCCGGCACCGACCGGTCCACCGGACGCACCAGCCCGCCGAAGACCCGCGTGTTGACGATCTGATCGACAGGGTTGATCAGCTGCGGGGGAGTCCGCACCTGGTCCGCCATGTCACCCAGCCGCGCCGCGGAAGGAGTCGCGGCCAGTGCCCAGAACGTGAGCTCGCTGGTCCGAGCGATCCCGTAGGGCGTCCCGAACGCGGGCTCGCAGTCCTCATAGGTAATCTCGAGCCCCTGCAGCTGCTCCGGATACCTGTCCTGCCCCATGCCATCGTGATAGAACCGCGTGTCCGTTGCACCGGCGTCCGGAGACCACAGCCACACGGTGACCTCGGCCTCCTCGGTCGCGGCGCCCCGGATGTCCAGTTGTGTGGGGTGCCGCTGCCAGAAGTCCCTGAGGCCGAAGGCGAATCCGCCACTCACCCCACCCACGTACCCGAGTCCGAACGCGCGCTTTCCTTGATCCACCGAGATCCAGCCGTACCCGCGCTTGGTCCGCTTCTTCACTGTGAACCCGTCAGCGTTCAGCTGACTCAGCGAGTAGTCACCCCACTCCGGGATGTACTGCAGCCGCGTCGTCACCCGTTGATCGCCCTCGTAGCGTTCCCGGACGCTGCCCCCTCCTCGTCCTCGGTGATCTTGTCCTGCTTCAGGTTGACGAGCTGACTGATCAGCTCCACTCGGTGCGGGTATCGAGCAGTGATGCTGCAGGTACGGCGGCCATAGCTGCTAGGACGGTGCGTCGGGAGACCTCCATGCCGTTCCACCTTCATCAGGTCGGTGTTCAGGGATCAGGGACAGGTTCTGGATCGCTGCGAGCGCGTACTGCGACGCGCCGTTGGTACTCACGAACGCGGCCTCGTCGACCGGCATCAGGGTGCCGTCGATGTGAGTGGTCTTCCACTCCGCCTCGCGTTGCATGGCGTTGCGGTTGAGTTGGTCGCCTTCGTCGAGGAAGAACTTGCGCCAGGCCAGCCGGGCCAGCTCCGCGTCACCGCTGCGGGCGGCGGCGTACGCCGCGAGCCGGCTGTGGGCCTGGACGAGTGAGATGCCCTGCAGCGGCTGACCGACCTCAGCGGCCTGCTCCTCGGGCGACAGCAGATAGAGCCGGCAGTAGTCGAGCCATGCCTTCTCGAACCCGGGTACGTCGAGGTCCAGGTCGATCAGCTCGGAACAGAGCTCGGGGAGCCCGAAGAGCGAGGACAGGTGGGACACCGCAATGCCACGCCGGCTCGTGTCGAAGCGTCCTGTGGACAGGTCCATCCGCGCATTGCCGGTGAGGAAGCCATAGTGCAGTGCGGCGATGTCGGCCATCGTTCCGACGAGCCGTGAACGCGCCCGCTCGTCGCCGTGCCGCTCCCAGCGCGTGAGCCAGGCCGCGGCGAGCGCACCCCAGTCCACGCCCAGCTCGATTGAGAGCGCATGCGGGTCGGGGGAGTAGATGTCAGGCCGCACCTTGCGCTGCGGATCGACTCTGAGGAACGCCTCCTCGAGCGTCGCCAGCTCGTCCATCAGATCACCGGTGCGCTCGTCCGCGGTCAGGTAGTAGTAGAAGCGCCGGTAGATCGCACTGGAGATGCGGACCTGCTTGCAGCTGCACCCCCAGTGCTGCACGTTGTGCCGGGACCCGAGTCCCTTCCAGCGGCCGAGGTGATGGACGTCGACCTCACCGGTGTGCCGGGTCATCGCCTCGGCGAACCGGAACACATCTGCCCGCCCTGTCCGCAGGTACTGGTACCAGAGCCAGAGATCCGGTGACAGCTCCGAGTTGTCCCACGCGAAGCCGCCGATGTCGTACCGCCAGGTGTGCCGATCCCGGTCGTAGGTGTGCATGACGTCGCCGTAGTCCCAGAACCCGTACCAGCGCCGTTGCTCGCGTTGGCCGACGTAGTACTGGAAGAGGAAGTTCAGCCGGGCCTCGATGTCCTGGTGGTCGGCTGTGGGGAGACTCCAGCTGCCGAAGACATTTGCCTCGAGTAGCCGGGCCGGAGCGACGGTCAGCAGGCCGGGGGAGTTGAGCAGGGCGGCGTGCTCCGCCAACTCGTCGGCCGGCGGTGTGGAGTCGTGGACCCGCAGCGTCAGCTCATGGGTACGCGCGATGCCGTGAGCGTTGCCGAAGCCCGGTTCGTAGTCCTCGTAGGTGACCTCGAGTCCTTCGAGCTGTTCGGCGTACGTGTCCTGGTCCATGCCGTCGTGCCAGTAGCGCACGTCCATCGCCGGCGCGCTCGGTGACCACATCCACACCGTGGCGGTGGCGACGTCGCCGGCCGCGTAGCGGATGTCGAGGCGGGTCGGGTGCAGTTTCCAGAAATCACGCAGTCCGAAGCCCAGTCCGCCGCTGACACCGCCGACGTAGCCGTAGCCCGGCGATCTGGTCCCGGCCGGGATAGTCACCCAGGCATGACCCGGTGCAGTGCGCTTGCGCAGGGTGAAGCCGTCCGCGCTGCTCTGGTCGAGGGTGTAGTCGTTCCACTGCGGGATGAGGTGCAGCCGGTCGGCTACCTCGGGGTTGGGGATCTCTTCGATCGCACGGCCGGCTGTCTGCACACGTCGTACGTCGTCGCCTGGATCGCGGCGCAGACCGGTCAGCCCGCGGACCGCCTCGGTCAGGAAGCCGGACGGGCCGGCCAGCCGGATGTGGCGGTTGTGCGGCTCGTCGCGCATCACCACGTCCGCGCTGAGGCCCAGCCCGGCCAGGAAGTCGCGGTCGGGGTCGCCGTCCCAGATAAAGCTGTGCACAACGCGCACATCGGTCGCCCCGGCATAAAAGTAGAGCCGGACCGAGAACGGCAGCCAGTCCCCATGCTTGCCTTCCAGCCTGATCACGGCCCGCACTGGTCCGTCCTGTTCGACAACAAGATTGTCGACGGTCGCCGTCGTCTGGTGCCGGGTGCCGCCGAGGTCTTCGTCCGGCCCGTCCTGGCGGAGGCTGACCAGTCGGACGTCGCGCACGACCTCCTGGTCGCCGTACGCGATCGATGCGATCAGTCCCGGTGGGCGTAGCGTCCACGTGACGTCGCCGGTGGTGACCCGGACCTCGTCACCGGACCGCGTGACCTGGACCGGCGCACTCGGCGTGGTCGGCGAACCCGTGATGAGCTCGTACGACGACTCCGGGTGCTCCGCCGGGCCGATCGCGTGGGCGGACCACTTGACCGAGCCGTCCGGCCAGGTCGCGGTCGTCCAGCTCTGCACCGGCGTACCGTCCGACAGCGCGAAGCCGGTGCCTTCGGCAACCGTTCCGCGCGGCCACGGGACACCCCACGAAACGCCTTGCCGACAGGGAGTTTCCAGCCATTGCAGTGTGGTCATTCCTTCACCGATCCGATCAGGACGCCCTTGGCGAAATGTTTCTGCAGGAACGGGTAGAAGAACAGGATCGGCAGCGTCGCCACCACCACGACCGCGAACTTCAGGCCCTGCTCCGGGAAGGTCACGGTCTCCAGTTGCTGCAGCACGTTCGCCGAGTCGGCGTTGGCCGCCGTGAGCTGGCGGACGATCATCTGCAGGGTCCACTTCTTGCTGTCGTCGATGTAGAGCAAGGGCGACATGTAGTCGTTCCAGATCCCGACCGCGTAGAACAGCGAGAACGTCGCGATGATCGGCTTCGACAGCGGCAGCACGATCCGCAGGAACACGTTCAGCTCGTTGCACCCGTCGATCCGGGCCGCCTCCTCGAGCGCCTCCGGCAACTCCTGGAAGAAGCTCTTCACCACGATCAGGTAGAACGGGTTGATCGCCAGCGGCAGGATCAGGGCCCAATAGCTGTCCAGCAGCCCGAGATCACGCACCACCAGGTACGTCGGGATCATGCCGCCGCTGAACACCAGCGTGAACACCACCAGGTTGAGTACGAGCGCGCGCCCGGGGAGGAACCGCTTGGCCAGTGGATACGCCATCGTCAGCGTCAGTACCAACTGGACTACCGTGCCGACCGCGGTCACGCAGATCGTGGTCAGCAACGCGCGGACGAACGTGTCGGTCGAGAAGATGTACTGGTACGTGTCGGTGACGAACTTCTCCGGCCACAGGAAGAACGGCCGTGAGCTGATCTCCGACTCCGACGCGAACGACCCCGCGAGCACGTAGACCAGCGGCAGCACGGTGACGAGCGCCAGTCCCGTCAGCAGGACGATGTTCAGTACGTCGAACACGCGGCTGCCGACAGAGTCGTAGTACCGGACTCTTTGTTTCTTCAGCATCTGCTCGCCTCCTCAGAACAATCCGCGCTGGCCGAGGCGCTTGGCCAGGAAGTTCGAGCCGAAGATCAGTACGACGCCGACCAGACCCTTGAACAGACCGACCGCCGTCGCGTAGCTGAACGCGCCCTGCGTGATGCCGATGTAGTAGACGAACGTGTCGAACACGTCGGCCACGTCGCGGTTGAGCGAGGTGGTCATCAGCCAGATCTGCTCGAACCCGGAGTCCATCAGGTTGCCGGACGTCAGGATCGCCATCACCACGATGGTCGGCCGGATCGCCGGCAGCGTGATGTGCCAGAACTGCCGCCACCGGCCGGCGCCGTCCACCCGGGCCGCCTCGTACAGTTGCGAGTCCACACCGGCCAGCGCGGCCAGATAGATGATCGTGCCCCAGCCGGTCTGCTTCCACAGCAACTGCAGCACGATCAGGGGCCGGAACCAGTCGGCCTGCGCGACGTAGTCGGTCTTCTGCCCGCCGATCAGGCCGTGGATCCAGTTCGCGATCACGCCGAAGTCCACCGAGAACAGCAGGTAGGTCAGCGACGCGACGATCGTCCAGGAGAGGAAGTGCGGGATGTAGATCAGCGACTGCACGGACCGCTTCGCCACGTTGATCCGCAACTCGTTCAGCATCAGCGCGACGACGATCGGCGCCGGGAAGACGAACACGATCGTGAGCAGAGCGAGCAGCAGCGTGTTGAACATCAGCCGGCCGAAGTCCGGCCCGGTGAACAACTCCTGGAAGTGCTTCAGCCCGACCCACTCGCTCCCCGAGTAGCCGAGGAACGGCACGTAGTCCTTGAACGCGATCGTCAGGCCGTACATCGGCAGGTACTTGAAGACGACGAAGTACACCAGGCCAGGTAGCAACAGCAGGTACAGCCAGCGGTACCGCAGCAGATCCCTCCACAGGGGGACCCGGCGGAGCTTCTTGCCCGGTGGGGCCTGCCGCGGGACGTCCGCGGCAGGCTGGACCACCTCAGGCACCAGATCGGTGGCCATGAATCGACCGCCGCTCAGCCGCCGGCCTTGGCGGCCAGGTCGTTGACCTCTTGGGCGATCTGCGTGCCGCCGCTGTCGTACCAGCGCTTGATCTGCGCCTTCAGCTGGTCCTCGGTGATCGCACCGGACAGGTACTTGATCCGCGCGTCCGGGATGATCGTGTCCAGGGTCTGGCCCTTGGCCACCGCGGTCGGCGCGATCACGCTGAGGGCCGGGTTGAAGACCGCGGTCTTCAGGTCCTCGTTCATCAGCACGTCGAACTTCTCCCGCATCGCCCGGCTGGCCGCGTCGTTCGGCCGCAGCGCGTACGCGCCGAGTCCGACGGAGGCGCGCGTACCGAGCTGGATGAAGGCCTTGTCCACGTCGTTCTGGTCCGCCTTGACCTTCGGGTCGTCCTGGTTGATCGGTACGGCGTACTGTCCGTCGACCTTGAAGTTGCGGCCCTCGATGCCGTTGGTGAGCAGGATCGAGCCCTCCTTGGACTCGAGCTTGTCCAGCGTCTGCAGCACCTGGTCGAGCTGCTCCTCGGTCCGGATGTGCTGCTTGGAGACCGCCATCACCATGTTGTAGCCGGTGAACGGGTAGGAGAACTTCTGCCCGTCGGAACGCTTCAGGTTCCCGACCAGGGTGACCTTGTCGAAGTCCTTCGGGTTCTTCTCCTTGAACAGGTCGAGCAGTTGGGTGGCCCGGACGTTGACGTCGATGATCATGCCGCCCTTGCCCTGCACGAACGGGTCGTTCCAGTTCGCGCTGTCCAGGGTGGCGAAGTCCGGGTTGACCAGGCCCTCCGTGACCCACTTGCGCAGCCACTCGTTGGCCTGCAGGAACTCCGGGGTGTCGAAGCCCGGGACCAGTTTGCCGTCGCGCTCACCCCAGCCGTTCGGGGCGCCGAACCAGGTCTCGATGACGTCGTACGGGCTGGCGCTGGCGTAGTTGCCGGGCCACTTCGGGATGATCAGGCCATAGGTGTCCTTCTTGCCGTTGCCGTCCGGGTCCCGCTCGGTGAACGCCTTCGCGATCGCGTACAGGTCGTCGGTGGTCTGCGGTTCCTTCAGCCCGAGCTTGGCCAGCCAGTCCTTGCGGATCACGATGCCGGACCGCAGCAGCGGGCGGACCCGGTAGATGCCGTACGTCTTGCCGTTGGTCATCGAGTTCTTGGCGATCTGCTCGTTGGCCGGCTTGAGGTTCGGGTACTTGTCGAGCTTGCCGGTCAGGTCCCAGAACGCGCCCGCCTCGGCCGCCTTGACGAACGACGGGCTCTTCTCGTTCGCGACCATCACGTCGGGGATCTTGTCCGAGGCGAGCGTGACGTTCGACTTGTCGCCGTACTCGGCGTTCGGCACCCAGGTGATCTTGAGCTTCTTGCCGATCAGCTTCTCGACCGCCTGCTGCAGCTCGCCACTCGGGTCCGGCGCGGTGCCGAACAGCGGCGCCATCACGGTGAGCTCGCTGCCGGCGGCCTGGCTTCCTTTGTCCTCCCCACCACCTGAACAGGCCGAAGCGAGCAACGCCGTCGACAGCGCGAGGGTGACGGCGATGCGCCGTCGGGAGAAGTTGGTCATGAGTTCCCTTTCAGGTGCAGGCGCGCCTCGTTCTCGGCGAAGAAGCGCAGGCAGAGCCAGGTGTCGATCTGAATCCAGGCGCCGGCGGCCAGCACGAACCCGAGCACCGGGAACTTCGCTGACAGGTAGGCGATGGACACCGCGACGAAGAGCAGGACCAGCGACGACGCCGGCCGCGCGAGCGCGACCAACGATGCCTTGGGCAACAACTCGCGGGCCCGGAGGTCGTAGTGCACGGCCAGCGGGAGCAGGTAGGCGGCGATCACTCCGAGCGCGACGAGCGCGGCCAGGCTGGTGAGGCGGGGGAGTGACGCCTTCGCGCCGAGGGACGCGAAGTACAGGTAGTTGCCGATCAGTACGACGGCCACGGCGACGAGGGGCAGCACCACGAGCGATCCGCGGCGGAACTCCCGGCGGAACGCGGCCTTGAAGGCAGGCAAAGCATGAAACGATTCACCGGAGGACCTGCGTCTGGCCAGCGAATATGCTGCGAGGGTAGCCGGGCCGATACCCAGCGCTACTCCGCCGAGCAGGGTGAAGAGGATCCACAGGGCGTTCAGCTTGATCGCCCAGACGACTTCGTCCGCTGCGTCGTAGAGCTTGATCGACCAACCGGTGCCGCTCATCGGCGGCCGTTCACAGGCCGGCAGACGGCCTTGTCTGGTGGGTGTTTCACGGGGGTCCCCCTGCCTTGTGACGAGGGTGTTTCGGGCGAAAAGTGATGTGACCATATGGTTGAATCGTCTCAATGTCAACGCCTCGGAAAGCGTTTGTCAGGGAGTGGTCACAGAGGAGTCCGCCGAGCGAGCCGGGGCGTGCTCGGAGGCGGTGCTCAGGGCTGCTCGGCGGGGGTGCTCAGCGCTGCTCGGCGGTCGTGCTCAGGGCTGTGAGATCCGCAGGTTCGCGTACTCGCCGATCAGCGGCGCCATCTGCCGGAAGCCGATCTTGCCCCCGGTCAACGGCTGCTCGTCGTACCACTGGAAGCTGACCAGGTCGTTGACCGCGAACGTGATCAGCCCGTGGTGCACCGAAAGCCTCAGTTTGTAAGGACCTTCGGCGTCCTGGACGTCCGGGATCGGATCGGCTCCCTGTGCGACCAGGTGGAAGCCGTGGCTCTTGCGCAGGTTGCAGGTGTGGAAGGCGCGCTCGGCCGGCCAGCGGCGGCGGAAGTACGAGACGTGATAGGTGTCCAGGTCGCCGTGGTGGTACTGCTCGTACGGCCCGGTCCGCGGGGTCAGCTCGAAGAGATCCTCGCCCCGGCGGCCCTTGGCGTGGAAGAACAGGATGCAGAGCCCGGGCTCGCGGATCGGCCAGAAGTCCCACTCCACGGTGATATCTGCCGGGACATCCTCCGGGCACCAGAGGACCACGTTCGCGTCCTGCCCATCCTCCGGCGGCCTGGTGCTCTCCAGGCGCAACCGGCCGAGCGGGAACGAGACGGCACCGTCACCCTCGAGTTTGAACCCTTCAAGATCGGCGGCGGAGGCGAGCGGATTCTCGTACAGCATCAGCGGCGGACGTAGTCGCTGGACTCGCGGACGATCAGATCCGGCTGGAAGATGACCTGCCGGTGGCGATGCCGGTCGGCCGCCTCGACCTCCTCCTGCAGCAGCTCCATCGCGGACCGGCCGAGCAACTCGGCCGGCTGCCGCACCGACGACAGCGGTACGGCGGCGGCCCGCGCGAAGTCGATGTCGTCGTACCCGACGATCGCCATGTCCCGCGGCACCTTCAGACCGGCCACGGACATGGCCTGCAGGAAGCCGAGCGCGAGCAGGTCGTTGGCGAGGAAGGCCGCGGTCGGGCGGGACCGCGCCGGCATCGCGGCGACCTGCTCACCGATCGCGCGGCCCTCGACCACGCCCATCACGTCGACTTCGTAGTACTGCAGATCCACGTCGCCCGCCTGCCCGACGGTCGCGGTGATGCCGGCCATTCGATCGGACACCTGCTGCATGGTGAAAGGCCCACCGATAAAGGCGATCCGGCGATGCCCGGCCTCGATCAGATGATTCCCGGCCAGGCGCCCGCCGAGCTGATCGTCGACGCTGACCGAGCACAGCCCTCTATCGGCGGCACGGTCGACCAGGACCACCGGCGTACCGCGGGCCACCAAAGCGGTCAGCCGTGGATCGGTGCTGTCGAACGGCGTGATCAGGATGCCGAGAACGCGCTGCTGCTCGAGCTGATCGAGGTGATGACCTTCGCGGACCGGGTCGGTCTTGCTGTTGCAGAGCATCACGACGGTGTCGTGCTCGTACGCCAGCGCCTCGGCGCCTTCCGCGAGATCGGTGAAGAACGGGTTCGCGACGTCGAGCACCACGAGCCCGACCGTCCGGCTCTTCCCGGCCCGCAGATGCCTGGCCGCCTCGTTCCGCACGAACCCGAGCGCGTGAATGCTGTCCTGCACCCGCTGCCTCGTCGCCGGCGCCACGATCCACGGCCGGTTGAGCACGTTGCTGACCGTGCCCACCGAGACCCCCGCCCGGTGTGCGACCTCCTTGATGCTGGGCGTTGCCATCGTCCCCCGTCCAGCAGCGGTCACCATCCACCGCAGTCTATCCAGGCGCGATTGAATCGTCTAAATCGCTGTCTTCCGGCATCTGAAGTACAGCAGTCCGGGCACGGACTGCCAGACCGGGCGCTCCCCGACCGGCTCGACCATCTTGGCGATGGGCAACCCCGCGGCCGCCAAGGTGTTGACGTACGTCGACAGCATCCGGTGGTACGCCACCCGCGGCAGGATCTCCCACCGTGTATCGCTGTTGTACGGCCCCTCCTCGAAGTACCGCCCGGCGACGCGCCGCGTCGAGCCGTCGACGTGGTCGATCAGCTCACCATCCGCCGGCGTCTTGTAGCACGGGTGCACGATCGACGCCACGAACCACCCACCAGGCTTGAGAATCCGCGCGACCGACCGCACCGTCGGCTCGAGCTCCGGGATGTCCATCAACGCCATGTAACACACCACGCCGTCGAACTCGGCGTCGCGGATCTCGCGCAGCTCCTGAGCATCGCCATGGACGTAATAGATGCCCCGCGGCACGCGCTCCTCCAGCCTGCGCGCATGAGCCAGCAACGCTTCCGAGGCATCTATGCCGACAACCTCAGCCCCAAGATCAGCCAGCCGCCGCGCATCCCGCCCCTGCCCACAAGCAACCGCAGCCACCCGCTGCCCCCGCACGTCCCCCACCAGCCCATCGAACGCCCGATCCTCCAGCCCAGCCCCATCCGGATCCACAGTCGCGTGATAGACGTCCGCCAACTCTTCATACGCACTCGTCAAATTCGCCATACCCCAACCAACGGCCACCCCCACACCCGCCGTTCCAAATCTGCTACGAGCGAACGACTCCTGTCTCCACCGCCCGCATTCCCGTTCGTCAAGCCGACAGCCAATCCAGCCAGCCCGAGCCTGACGAGCTCGTGAAGCATGAGCCCGCCGCTGTCATCGCGAACCTGCCCTTCAGATCCAGCCGCCGCACCACTCATTCGGCCGCAGCTGCCGCACCCTCGTCTCACTGCAGTCGGCGAATCCCATGCGGCGGGCGACCGCGAACCTTCTGTCGTGGCAGCCGCCGACCCCCGTGACCGCAGCCAGGCGCCCTTCTGCCGCAGCCTGGCCACCCTCCGGCGCCCCCTTCGCCGCAGCCCGCGAACCTCCCTTCGTCGCAGGCGGCGACCCCGATGGCCGCAGCCAGGCGCCCCTTGTGCCGCAGCCGAGCTGACCCTTCCGACGGCAGCCTGCGGCAGAGCGCTCTCCGGCCTCATCCGGCGACCCTCTTGGGCTGCACCCGGCGCCTCATTCGGCCAGAGCAGCGACCTCCGTCGGCCGCGGCCCGCGCACCTTCGTGCGGCCTCAGCCGGCGATTCCCTCCACCGGCCGCCGGTAGCGCCCTACTGCCGCATCCGGCGAACGTGTTCGGCGGCAGCCAGGGCCCCTTCGGCCGCAGCCGACGAACTCCCAGGGTACCGAGTCCGCGAATCCCGTCGGCGTGCTCAGCATCCGCTATGAAGTCTCTGGCATACCCGCTCGACGGCCTCACCACGATGTGGTCTTTCCCTTGTGGATAAGGGCTTTCGAGGTCTCACCCGACTTGCAGCGATGCGACGACTATGCGTAGAATCAAACACATGTTCGAAGGCGACTTGACCTCCCTGTCGACGGCCGACCTCCTGGAGTCGGCCGCCGAGCACCGCGCCGAGGTCAACCACCGCGACGCCCGCCTCCTCGAACACGCCCAGATCTACGCCGACCGCCACCACCCCGACGCCTGCTCGATACGTCCAGGCCGCCGCTCCTGCGACGGCCGCGAACGCTCGGTGGTCCTAGGCGGTGAGGGCTGCCCACCAATCGCGGAGTTCGCGATTGCCGAATTCGGTGTCCTCCTCGGCATCTCGCCAAGAGTCGCCGCAGACTACATCGGCCAGGCACTGGCCCTGCGCCACCGATTCCGCTTCACCTGGGCAAGGATCCAAGCCGGCGAAGCCACCCCATGGAAGGCCTGCCGCATAGCGGCGGAGTGCTCCAAGCTCTCCGAAGAAGCCGCCCGCTACGTCGACCAACGAGTCGCACCCCTCATCGACTCGATCACCCCGTACCGCCTGGACAAAATCGTCACCGCCGCCAAGATGCACGCCGACCCCGACACAGCCCGAGCCGAGGCCGACGAGAAGGCCCGCGAACGAGGCGTCTTCGTAGGCCAGTCGAACCAACACGGCACAAAGACCATGTACATCAAGGCCGCCGCCGGCGCCGTCGCTAGAAACGACGCAACCATCACAGCAATCGCCGAGGCCCTGAAGACCTTCGGCGACACCCGCCCCCTCGAAGCAGTAGGCATCATCGCCGACTCCCGCTACACCCAAGAACTCCTAACCCAAGCCCGCCACCACCGCCTCACCCCCACACCTCCGGACACCCCAAGCTCTCCCTGCACCGCCGCTTCTGCCGACGCCACCACGCGTCAGCGCATCACCACGCCTCCGGGTACCACCATGTCTTCGGGCGCCACCACACCTCTGGGCGGGTCGGACAACGCGGTCCCGGATGCGACTGGGCCGGACACCGTTGTTCAGAAGGCGATCGCGCCGGACAACGGGTATCTCCACGACCAAGCCAGGTCCGCCGAGCCCGATGCACGTGGATGGGTTGGGATGGACCGCGGCGCGGCGTCGGGCTCCTGGCCGAGTGACGACGAACTCCTCGATAACTGGACCGGTGGCCGCGACGAACCCAGCCTGGACGACGAGGCTGACCGCGACGCACCTCACCCGAGCGTCAGCGACCTCATAGACCCACTCGACGCACCATCCAAGGATCCGGTCGAACCCTTCGACTCATCCGAGCCCGACCAAGGCATCGATCCCAACGACGGCCAGCCCATGGCCGCAGCCGCCCGCCGTGCCCTGTACGCACGCCTGGCCCAAATCAAGCACGACGCCTACACCAACCCCACTCACGCCGGCGCCCGCCGCACCACCGACACCGACACCGACGCAGGCATCGGCGCGAGCGTCGGGATCGTCGTTGGCGCCGAAGCCGGTCGCAGCCCCGAAGCCGGTCGCAGCCCCGAAGCCGGTCGCGGAACAGGCACCGGCGGCGACACCAGCGCCGGCAAGGGCGACCACAAGGGATGGATGCGTCCGGGGCAGACCGAGATCTATGTGCACCTCACCGATCACACCCTCGCCACCGGTACTGGCGTCCTGCGCGCCGAAGGCCTCGGCCCGCTGCTGGCCGAGCAGTTGAAGGAGCTGATTGGCCACGGCCCGTACACGGTGAAGCCGGTCATCGACCTCAACGACGCGGTCAGCGTCGACGCCTACGAAATCCCCGACCGGATCCGTGAACGCGTGAAGCTGACCCACCCGGTAGAGGTCTTCCCCTACGGCAACCGCGAAACCCGTCGCACCATCGACCTGGACCACATCCAGCCGTACGACCCGCTCGGACCACCAGGACAAACCAGCACTCAGAACCTCGCACCCCTGGGCCGCTTCAGCCACAGGATCAAGACCCACGGCCACGGCTGGAGCGTCCGCCGCGTGGACCAGAAGACCCTTGAATGGCGTACGCCCCACGGGTTCACCTTCCGCGTCGACCCCACCGGCACAGTCAGATTCAACAGTCCACGACCCGACCGCGCGACCTGAGCATGGTGCACGGCGACAATCACTGCGCGCTTGCCGGCGCTCGGATTGTCCCCGGAGGCGGTCGGCCTGAGCCATGTGCTGCAGGCCGTGGGGTACGACGAGGCACTTGTTGGCCGGTTGCAATTACGCAGAACGCTTCCGGGTCGGACTCCTGATGAGTCGAGGGAGTTCTGTCTGATGGCAGGCGCGTAGCCGTTCCTCTGGTGCTGTCGACGAGACCGAGCTGGGTCGAAGGGTCTTGACGGCTCGGCGTGGTCCGACAGCAAGTGAGTCCGACTCCCGGGTGGGCACTCGGCGAGTCGTGCGTAGGTCTGCAGGGCGGACCGCGGGGTTGGTTGCCGGACCTGATGTTCTCGCGCCGCGTATGAATGCCTGTCGCTGTGGGAGCTCGTATCTAACACTTCGCGCGATCTCTATCGGTCCTTTTTGACTGTTGGCTGCTCGTTGCGAATCGCGTTCACCCGGATCACCTTCACTCGGTCGCCGGTCGCCGGTCGCCGGTCGCCGGTCGCCGGTCGGTTAGCTCTGTAGTCGTCCGCCCAGTTGCCGCCGCGGGCGGTGTGCTCGCCGGTTGGGTTCGTGCGCGTTCCGGTCCGCGCTACGCCGCCGGAGGCGGCCAAAGGATCTGCCGCCGCGAAGCGGTGTCCTTTGGTTGTCCCCCTCGTACCAATGCTCGACGAGGTATGTGACTGGTGGGTAACATGGCGGGATGGGTAGTCAGGTGTTGGGGATGTGGGAGCGGTTGCGGGGAGTGCCGGGTGGGGAGCGGGTGTTTTCGCGGGCGTTCACCTGGAAGGCGCCGTACTTCCGGTCGATCCGGCCGCGGTTCGTGCAGGTGAGTCCTAACTACGCGGCGTTGGTGCTGCCGAAGCGGCGGGCGGTGCAGAACCACATCGGGACCGTGCATGCGATTGCCGTGTGCAACGGGTTGGAGGCGGCGATGGGGGCGTTGGCGGAGGCGACTGTGCCGCGGGAGAAGAGGTGGCTGCCGAAGGGGATGGAGGTCGCCTACCTGGCCAAGTCGACCTCGGACCTGACGTGTTCGGCGGAGACGGATCCGGAGGCGTGGACGGCGGGGCCGGATGTGCCGGTGCGGGTGAAGGCGACGCGCGACGACGGCACGGTGGTTGTCGAGGGCACGATCCACCTGTGGGTCACGGAGCGGAAGTAGGACGTAAGGTCAGCGGCGTGACTGATGCGCTGCGGTTGGTGGACATCACCGAGGACCACCTCGAGGACGTGTTGCGGGTCCGGAGGCAGTCGTTCGGGACGATGGCGTCCGGGGATCGGGACGAGTGGTGGAAGTACGCCGTCAAGTTCCTCGAGGACGGGCGGTACGTCGGGGTCGCGGACGGCGACGAGGTCGTCGCGGCGGCGCGGTTCTGGAACTACGAGCAGTGGTGGAGTGGCCGGCGGGTCCCGGTGGCGGGGGTGGCCGGCGTCGTCGTGTCACCGGAGTACCGCGGCCGCGGGGTCGGCAGCAAGCTGATGCGTGGGGTGATGCGGCGCGCGGTCGAGAAGGGCTATCCGCTGTCGGCGCTGTACCCGGCGACCACGGTGATCTACCGGCACCTCGGGTACGAGTTCGGCGGCTCGCGGTACAAGTACTCCTTCCAGTCCGCCGACCTGCGCCGCCTCGGCGGCAAGGACGTCAGCATCCGCCGGGCCGGGCCCGACGATGCGCGGCGGTTCCTCGAGGTGGCCGGCCGGGTGAACGAGTCCCGCCGGTCGAACGGCCCGCTGATCTGGCCGCTCGACGAGATCGAGGAGTGGCTCGCGGACGAGGACAACACGGCGTTCCTCGCCGACGACGGGTTCGTGCTCTACAACTGGTCCGGCGACGAGGAGTTGTCCGTCGACGAGCTGATCGCCGGCTCGGAGCAGACCGCGCGGGCGCTGTGGGCCACGGTCGGTTCCGGTTCGTCGATCGCCCGGACCGTGCACGCGTACCTCCCGCCCGGCGACCCGATCCACTTCATGATCGAGACCGAGGCGGCCAAACACGCCGAACAGCAGCGGTGGATGCTGCGGTTGCTCGACGCCCCGGCTGCCATCGCGGCACGTGGGTTCGGTGCCGACGTCGAGGTGGACATCCGCATCGACGATCCCGACGTACCGGAGAACAGTGGGGCCTGGCACCTGTCGGTGGCAAAAGGCAGGGGTGAGCTGACGCAGGGGCAGCAGGGGGCGGATCCGATCAGGCTCGGCGCACGTGGACTGGCTGCCCTGTACGCCGGTACGCCGCTCAACGTGCTCCGGGGAGCGGGACTGGCCACCGGACCGACCACCGACGACGCCGCGGTCGACGCAGCCTTCGCGGGATCCGCGTCGTACATGCTCGACTACTTCTGATCCGGCGCGTCGATGACGTGCCGTCCGGCACCGCCGATTAGGGTTGTCGAACAAACGTTCGGAGGTGGTCCATGCGGGTGCTCGGCGTCGACCCGGGGCTGACCCGGTGCGGACTCGGCGTCGTCGAGGGTACGCCGGGCAAGCCGCCGGCGCTGGTCGCCGTCGGGGTGATCCGGACGCCGGCCGAGCTGGACGTGGCCAAGCGGCTGGTCCGGATCGAGGCCGAGCTGGAGGAGTGGATCACCGAGTACCGGCCGGATGCGGTCGCTGTGGAGCGGGTGTTCGCGCAGCAAAACGTCCGTACCGTGATGGGGACGGCGCAGGCGTCCGGTGTGGCGATGGTGGTGGCCGCCCGGCGTGGTCTGCCGGTCGCGCTGCACACGCCGAGCGAGGTGAAGGCTGCGGTCACCGGCTCCGGCCGGGCCGGCAAGGAGCAGGTGACCACGATGGTGACCCGGATCCTCAAGCTCGCCGAGCGCCCGACGCCCGCGGACGCCGCCGACGCGCTGGCGCTGGCGATCTGCCAGGTCTGGCGTGGCGGTGCGACGAGCAAGTTGCAGGAGGCGGCCGCGAGCCGGTCGAACCTGGAGGCCCTGGCGCAGGCGCAGTCCCGCCTGCAAGTGGCTAGGCTGCGGGCCGCGGTAGCCGCCCAGCAGGGCAAGCGGTGAGCAAGTGATGAGCAGGGCCGAAGGGCTTGGAGGTTGGCGATGATCGCCTTTGTGCGGGGGCCCGTGGCGGCCATTGGTGTCGACAGTGCCGTGATCGAGGTCGGGGGAGTGGGCCTGCAGGTGTTCTGCCATCCCGGCACGCTCGCGGGGTTGCGGCCGGGCCAGGAGGCCCGGGTGGCGACCTCGATGGTCGTGCGGGAGGACTCGCTGACGCTGTACGGGTTCTCGGACGACGACGAGAAGAATCTGTTCGAGTTGCTGCAGACGGCGTCCGGGGTCGGGCCGAAGCTCGCCCAGGCGGCCCTGGCGGTGCTGAGTCCGGACCAGCTGCGGCAGGCCGTTGCGACCGAGGATCTCGCCGTACTGGTGAAGGTGCCGGGCATCGGTAAGAAGGGTGCGCAGCGGATCGTGCTGGAGCTGAAGGACAAGATCGGCGCGCCGTCGAAGACGGTGACCGGTCGTCCGCTGCAGACGCAGGAGGCCTGGCGGGACCAGGTGCACGCCGGCCTCGTCGGCCTCGGCTGGTCGACGCGGGACGCGGAGGACGCCGTCACCGCGGTCTCGCCGCTCGCCGCCGACAGCCCGAACCCGTCCGTCCCCGACCTGCTGCGTGCCGCGCTGCGCGTGCTCTCGAAGGCGTAAGGCATGGAAGACAACGTCCGGCCCCTCGTGTCCGCGGACGCGGTGGATCTCGAGGAACGCAAGATCGAGTCCGCGCTGCGGCCGCGCACGCTGGCCGAGTTCGGCGGCCAGCGCCGGGTCAGCGAGCAGCTCGAGTTGGTGCTCCATGCCGCTCGCGGACGGAACCGGGCGCCGGATCACGTGCTGCTGTCCGGCCCGCCCGGGCTCGGCAAGACCACGCTCGCCATGATCATCGCCAGCGAGCTGTCAGCGCCGCTGCGGGTGACCAGCGGTCCCGCGATCCAGCACGCCGGCGACCTCGCCGCGATCCTGTCCGGGCTGAGCGAGGGCGAGGTGCTGTTCCTCGACGAGATCCACCGGATGTCACGGCCCGCCGAAGAGTTGCTGTACATGGCGATGGAGGACTTCCGGGTCGACGTGATCGTCGGCAAGGGGCCGGGGGCAACCGCGATCCCGCTGGAGATCCCGCCGTTCACGCTGGTCGGCGCGACCACCCGGGCCGGGCTGCTGCCGGGGCCGCTGCGGGACCGGTTCGGGTTCACCGGGCATCTGGAGTTCTACGACGCCGCCGAGCTGGAGAAGATCGTCAACCGCTCGGCCGCGCTGCTCGAGGTCGACATCACCCCGGAGGGCGCGGCCGAGATCGCGTCCCGGTCCCGCGGTACGCCGCGGATCGCGAACCGGCTGCTCCGCCGGGTCCGCGACTACGCGGAGGTACGGGCGGACGGCATCGTCACGCTCGCCCTCGCCAAGGCGGCGCTCGAGCTGTACGAGGTGGACAAGATGGGCCTGGACCGGCTCGACCGGTCCGTCCTGGACGCGCTGTGCCGCCGTTTCGGCGGGGGACCGGTCGGTCTTTCCACGCTGGCGGTTGCGGTCGGCGAAGAACGTGAGACTGTGGAGGAAGTGGCCGAGCCATTCCTGGTCCGGTCCGGCTATCTGGCCCGTACGCCCCGCGGCCGCGTCGCCACGCCCGCGGCCTGGCGGCACATCGGGCTCAAGGTCCCGAAGGGTGCCACCTTCGCGGACACCCTGTTCGACACAGACGAAGACTGAAGAGTGGACACTCCGTAGCGAGTAACGCAAACGTGACCCGGTGTCATGAGGCAGTTGTTGCTGCTCAGGGTTAGACTCCCCGGTGGCCTGACCTGAGGCCATTCCGTTGCGACCTGCGCGCTTGAGCAGAGCGTGCCGGACGCCCGTATTCCCGATCGACGAAGGATTCTGAGACCAAATGCAACTCCTCGCCGTACCGATGGCCTCTTCCGGGGGCGGCTCCGGCTTCACGCTGCTGCTGCCGCTGATCCTGATCGTCGGGATGATCTGGTTCATGAGCCGGACGCAGCGCAAGCAGCGTCAGCGGCAAGCAGACACCGTCGCCTCCCTCAGCCCCGGCACGAAGGTGATCACCACCAGCGGCCTGGTCGGCATCGTCGAGGAGACCGACGACGAGTACGTCACCCTGGAGATCTCCGAGGGCGTGCTGGTGCAGGTGGTCAAGGCCGCGGTCGGCCGGGTCATCCCGGACGAGGACGCCGCCGAGACCCCGGCCGAGGAGGACGCCGACGCCGCGGAGGTCGAGGCCGCCGACGAGCCGGCCATCCACGCGGGCCGTGACAAGGCGCAGGACAAGGCCGACGGCAAGGTGCAGGACGCGCCGAAGCTGCCGCCGACGCACACCGAGAACTGATTTCCGTCCCAACGGCCTGAGGCGCGGCGCCCGGCGTCCACGAGACGTTGCGGCGCGCCCAGAAGCACAAAGGTTGAATCTGACGTGGCAACGACGACGACATCCCGCCCCTGGCGGAACCTGATCGCCCTGGCGGTCATCGTGGTCCTGCTGTTCGGGATCATGGCGCTGACCAACACCTGGAAGCCCAAGCTCGGCCTGGACCTGCGCGGTGGCACCACCATCACGCTGACCGCGAAACCGGCTGCCGGCAGTGGCTCGGTGACCGCCGACCAGCTGAACGAGGCGAAGAACATCATCTCGCAGCGGGTCAATGGTGCGGGTGTCGCGGAAGCCGACATCACCACGTCCGGGGGAAATCACATCAACGTGGCCGTCCCCGGCGCCACCCAGGACGCGTTGGTGAAGCAGGTCGGCCAGACCGCGTTGCTCTACTTCCGGATCGTGTACGACGGCCAGGCGACCGCGCCGGTGGCGACACCGACGCCGACCCCGACCGGTACGCCGCTGCCGAGCACCACGCCGAAGCCGAGTACGACGGTCAAGCCGAAGGCCAGCACCACGCCGAGTTCCACGCCGAAGGGTCGGGCCTGGACCAGCGCGCTCGGCGAAGCCACGCCGACGCCGACCCCGACGCCGAAGGCGAGTACGACGCCGACCGCGCCGACCACCACGCCGACGACGCCGGCCACGAACCCGGGCGACCCGCTGAGCTACGTCCCCGACGCGGCCACGCAGGCCGCGTTCGCGGCGTTCAAGTGCGGTGACCCGCAGACCGACGACCCGAACAAGCCGCTGTTCTCCTGTGACCGGGACAAGCAGTTCAAGTACCTGCTGGGTCCGGCGATCATGAAGGGCACCGACCTGGCCGACGCCAGCGCGGGCATCCCGCAGGGCGGCTTCCAGTGGCAGG
Source organism: Kribbella sp. NPDC048837 (assembly GCF_055586945.1). NCBI lineage: Bacteria > Bacillati > Actinomycetota > Actinomycetes > Propionibacteriales > Kribbellaceae > Kribbella > Kribbella sp. NPDC048837. The sequence continues at coordinate 1,333,340 of NZ_JBVJHF010000001.1, read as the reverse complement.
TCAACCTGAAGTTCACCGGCGAGGGCGGCGACAAGTTCCTCAAGGCCACCCAGAACATCTCCGCCCGCGGCCAGGGCCAGAACCTGTTCGCGATCGTGCTCGACGGCGAGACCATCTCGACGCCGAGCGTGGAGAACCCGATCCCGGGCGGCCAGGCGCAGATCACCGGTACCTTCACCGAGGCCGAGGCGCGGGACCTGGCGAACGTGCTGAAGTACGGCGCCCTGCCGATCTCCTTCGACATCTCGTCGGTCGAGACCGTGTCGCCGCAGCTCGGCGGCGACCAGCTGTCCGCGGGTATCTGGGCCGGCATCATCGGCCTCGTCCTGGTCGTCGTCTTCTGCTTCCTGTACTACCGGGGGCTGGGGATAGTCGTGGTGGCGTCGCTCGGGATCGCGGGCATCCTGACATACCAGCTCGTCTGTCTGCTCGGCCACGCGATCGGGTTCACCCTGACCCTGGCCGGTATCGCCGGTCTGATCGTGGCGGTCGGTATCACCGCGGACTCGTTCATCATCTACTTCGAACGACTCCGCGACGAAGTGCGCGAGGGCCGCAGTCTGCGCTCCTCGGTGGAGACCGGCTGGGCCCGGGCCAAGCACACGATCATCGCGGCCGACTCGATCTCGCTGCTCGCCGCGGTGGTGCTGTACATCCTGGCGATCGGCAGCGTGAAGGGCTTCGCGTTCACGCTCGGCCTGACCACGCTGCTCGACCTGGTGATCGTGTTCATGTTCACCAAGCCGATGGTCACGCTGCTGGCCCGGACCGACTTCTTCGGTCACGGCCACAAGCTGTCCGGTCTGGATCCCGAACATCTCGGTGTGGAGCGGCTGCCGGGTCAGATGAAACCGTCGGCCCGGCCGGCCAAGCCGTCGTCGAAGCCCAAGCCGGTTGGAGGGGAGGTCTGATGTCGAAGCTCGGACAGCTGGGTGCCAAGCTGCACCGCGGTGAGGTCTCGTACGACTTCATCGGTCATCGCAAGCTCTGGTTCACGATCTCCCTGGCCCTGGTGGCCATCTCGCTGATCGGGCTCTTCACCCGCGGCCTGGCGCTGGGTATCGAGTTCAAGGGCGGCGTCGAGTACCAGGCGAACGTCAAGGTCACCAGCAATACCGTCGACGACTTCACCAGTGTGGTGAAGGCGACCAATGCCAAGGATCTCGGCGACCCGGTCGTCACCACCATCGGCTCCGACAAGGTGCGGGTGCAGACCAAGCCGCTGGCGCAGGACGACATCGCGAAGGTCCGTGCGGCGATCGCCAAGGAGGCCGGGGTCTCGATCGACCAGGTCACCTCTCAGCAGATCGGCGCGTCGTGGGGTCAGCAGATCGCGAACAAGGCGATCTGGGCGCTGGGTGTGTTCCTCGGCCTGGTGTTCCTGGTCATCTGGGCCTACTTCCGAGAACCCAAGGCGTCGGCGGCCGCGATCATCGCGCTGATCCACGACGTCACGATCACGGTCGGCGTGTACGCGATCATCGGGTTCGACGTCACGCCGGCGACGGTGATCGGCGTCCTGACGATCCTCGGTTACTCGCTGTACGACACGGTCGTGGTGTTCGACAAGATCCGCGAGAACACCCGGGGCATCACCGGGAACACCCGCTACACCTACTCCGACGCGACCAACCTGGCCGTCAACCAGACCGTCGTACGGTCGATCAACACGACGATCACCGCGCTGCTGCCGATCGCCTCGATCCTCGTGGTCGGAACGGTGGTGCTGGGGACCGGGCCGCTGAAGGACCTGTCGCTGGCGCTGTTCGTGGGTGTCGCGGTCGGTGCGTACTCGTCGATCTTCATCGCGCCGGCGCTGCTCGCGGTCTTCAAGGAGCGTGAGCCGGGTATGCAGGCGCTGCGCCGCCGGGTCATGGCCAAGCGGGCCCAGGCGGCGAGCGCGGGTGCTCCGGTCGCGGTGGCGACCGCGGGTGCTCCCGCGCGGTCCGCCGTCCAGGACAAGCCGCGCAAGGACCGGCCGGTGGGTACGGCGCCGACGCCGGCGGCCCGGCCGATGAAGGCGACCGCGGCCGGACGGCCGCAGCCGACGCGCAAGCCGCGGTCGAAGCGCGGTAAGTGATGCGGTCGCTGGAGCAGGTGCTCGCCGACGGCATCCGCGACATCCCGGACTACCCGCAGCAGGGGGTGGTGTTCAAGGACATCACCCCGCTGCTGGCCGACCACAGCGGCTTCGCCCAGGTGGTGGAGGCGATGGCGGCGGCCGGGAAGGACGACGACGGGAACCCGGTGGTCGACAAGGTGGTCGGGATCGAGGCGCGCGGGTTCATCCTGGCCGCCCCGGTCGCGCTCGCCCTCGGCGCCGGGTTCGTGCCGGTGCGGAAGAAGGGGAAGCTGCCGGCGGCGACGTACGAGGAGTCGTACGCGCTGGAGTACGGCGAGGCGACCATCGAGGTGCACCAGGACGCGTTCGCGCCGGGTGACCGAGTGCTGGTGATCGACGACGTCCTCGCCACCGGCGGGACGGTCGAGGCCTGTCTGCGCCTGATCCGGCGCTGCGAGGCCGAGGTGCTCGGGACCACGGTCCTGCTGGAGCTGTCGTTCCTGCCAGGGCGTGAGAGGCTGGCGGGCGAGCAGTTGACGGCGCTCGTCACAGTTTGACATCAGTGACCCACCCGGCGTGTTGTCCACAGGGTGTTTCCGCCTCGTTGGCCGTCGCCCCCTAGACTGGTGGTCTGTCGGCGGAGGGACACAACGTGGGCGAAGACCCGGCGATGACATCAGCGGTGCCGAACGTGGTACCGCAGGAGCCTCCGCGCGCGCCCGCACCGGTGCGCCCGGCGCCCGTGTCACCGCCTGCCGCCCAGCCGCCGCGGATCGCGCCGGCCCGGGTGCGGGCCCGGCTCGCCCGTCTCGGCGGCACCCGGCACCCGAACCGGGCGCCGATGCTCGAGCCGCTGTTCCGGGTCGTCCGGGCAACCCACCCGAAGGCCGACCTCGGCATGATCGAGCGCGCCTACCGGACCGCGGAGAAGTACCACACCGGCCAGCTCCGCAAGAGCGGTGACGCCTACATCACGCACCCGCTCGCCGTCGCCACCATCCTTGCCGAGCTCGGTATGACCGCGCCGACCCTGTGCGCCGCGCTGCTCCACGACACCGTCGAGGACACGCCGTACACGGTCGAGGAGCTGACCCGCGACTTCAGCGAAGAGATCGCCATGCTGGTCGACGGCGTGACCAAGCTGGACAAGGTCAAGTACGGCGAGTCCGCGCAGGCCGAGACGATCCGCAAGATGGTCGTCGCGATGGCCAAGGACATCCGGGTGCTGGTGATCAAGCTCGCCGACCGGCTGCACAACATGCGCACGCTCGGCTTCCTGCGGCAGGAGAAGCAGGAGCGGATCGCCCGCGAGACCCTGGAGATCTACGCCCCGCTGGCCCACCGGCTCGGTATGAACACGATCAAGTGGGAGCTCGAGGACCTGTCCTTCTCGACCCTGCACCCGAAGGTGTACGACGAGATCGTCCGGCTGGTCGCCGAGCGCGCGCCGTCGCGGGACGAGTATCTGGCCACGGTGATCGACCAGGTGCACGAGGACCTGCGCGCCGCCAAGGTGAAGGCGACCGTCACCGGCCGGCCCAAGCACTACTACTCGATCTACCAGAAGATGATCGTCCGCGGCCGCGAGTTCGGCGACATCTACGACCTGGTCGGCATCCGCGTGCTGGTCGAGTCGGTCCGGGACTGCTACGCCGCGCTGGGCATCCTGCACGCGCGGTGGAACCCGGTGCCCGGCCGGTTCAAGGACTACATCGCGATGCCGAAGTTCAACATGTACCAGTCGCTGCACACCACGGTGATCGGCCCGCAGGGCAAGCCGGTGGAGCTGCAGATCCGGTCGTTCGCGATGCACCGCCGGGCGGAGTACGGCATCGCCGCGCACTGGAAGTACAAGGAGGACCCGACCACCGCCGCGCCGGACGCGGCCGGCCCGCCCAGCACCGAGATCGGCGGACCGAACGAGATGCCGTGGGTGCGGCAGCTCGTCGACTGGCAGCGGGAGACCTCCGACCCGTCGGAGTTCCTGGACTCGCTGCGGTTCGAGATCAACAACTCCGAGGTCTACGTCTTCACCCCGCGCGGTGACGTGATGTCGCTGCCGGCCGGGTCGTCACCGGTCGACTTCGCGTACGCGATCCACACCGAGGTCGGGCACCGCTGTATCGGCGCCCGGGTCAACGGCCGGCTCGTGCCACTGGAGAGCACCCTGGAGAACGGCGACGTCGTCGAGGTCTTCACCTCGAAGGCGCAGGGCGCGGGGCCGTCGCGGGACTGGCTCACGTTCGTCAAGAGCCCGCGCGCGCGGAACAAGATCAAGCACTGGTTCTCCAAGGAGCGCCGCGACGAGGCGATCGAGCACGGCAAGGACGCGATCGCCAAGCAGCTCCGCAAGGAGGGCCTGCCGCTGCAGCGCCTGCTGTCGCACGAGACCCTGACCGCGGTGGCGAACTCACTGCGCTACCCCGACGTCACCGGTCTGTACGCCGCTGTCGGCGAGAGCCACGTCTCCGCGCAGGCCGTCGTACGCCGTCTGATCGAGACGTACGGCGGTGAGGAAGGGGCGGCCGAGGACCTCGCCGAGGGGTTGCGGCTGCCGCAGACGAAGGAGCGCCGCAAGCGGGCCGCCCGCGGTGACGCCGGTGTCATCGTCAAGGGCGCGACGGACGTGCTGTCGAAGCTGGCCCGGTGTTGTACGCCGGTGCCCGGCGACGAGATCATCGGCTGGATCACGCGGGGCGCGGGCGTCTCGGTGCACCGGGCGGACTGCGCGAACGTGGAGAACCTGCAGACCCAGCCCGAGCGGATCGTCGAGGTCGAGTGGGCGCCGACCGCGCAGTCGGTGTTCCTGGTCGCGATCCAGGTCGAGGCGCTCGATCGGGCCCGGCTGCTGTCGGATATCACCCGGGTGCTGTCGGACTACCACGTGAACATCCTGTCCGCGGCGCTGACCACGACCCGTGACCGGATCGCCAAGTCCCGCTTCACCTTCGAGATGGGCGACCCGACCCACCTCGGCCACGTCCTGAAGGCGGTCCGCTCGGTCGAGGGCGTTTTCGACGTCTACCGCGTCACCCAGTAGGCCTCGCCATTTTGTGAGGCCGGGGAGACTGCGGGTATGGCTTCCTCGGGTGCGGTTGGGCGACGTGGACTGCTGATTGCCGGTGCTGGGTTGCTGGCGGGATGCAGTGGGTCGTCGGCGGAGGAGCAGCCGAGTCGTCCGGCCGGGTCGAGCCCTTCTACTACGCCGGCGGCGCCGGGGACCAGTGCGCCGGGGACATCGGCGAGGCCGAGTGCGCCTGCTTCTACTCCGGCGGTGGCGCTGCCATCGGTGCGGAGCTGGACGGTGGGACCGGGGGAGATCCAGCCGGAGGCCAAGAGGGTGGCCGTGGCGGCGGTGGTCGACCTGTTGCGGCCGCGCGGAACGCGGTCTGTGGTTGAGGTGATCGACGCGCAGTACGGCGGGATCTTGGGGGACTCGGCGAGCGTGCTGGTGCCTTGCCGGGTGTACACGATCACCGGTGGTCGGGCGGTCGCCGGTGGTACGACGGTCGACGTACGGCTGAGCAAGACGCGGGGGAGTTGGCGGGTCACGTCGATGCATCCGGCCCAGCCTGGTGCGGCGGCCGCGCGGTTGTCTGCGGCGGCGCGGCAGGTGCTGGCGAACGACCGGATCGCGTTGCCGCCCGCATCGGCGGCCGATGTCCGGTCGGGGCGGGTGCACGACAGCGTGCTCACCGCGATGCTGCAGCTGGCGACGACCTACCGGATCGGGGTCAGCGTGATCCGCTCCGGTCATCCGCTGAACGTGTTCGGGACCAACCGGCCGAGCGATCACCCGCGCGGGCGTGCGTTCGACACCTGGCAGATCGACGGGCACGCCGTGGTCTCGCCGACCACGTCACGCTCGCTGATCACGTCGTACATGCGGGCGACCGAGGCGCTGGGCTCCTACAACGTCGGTGGTCCGTACCAGCTGTCCGGTACGGCGTTCTTCTCCGACCAGACCCACCACGACCACGTCCACGCGGGGTTCCAGACCTAGTCCCACTCCCACGCGATGCCGACCGTGCCGGGTGCGGCCGACGGCTCGACGACGTGCGCGCGGCCGTCGGGAGTGAGCATCAGGTCACGCCGCAGCAGGTCGGGACCGCTCGTCTGCCGGCGGCGGAACTCGTTCACCCGGACCGGTAGGGCGGCCCGGTCGAACTGCACCTCGAGCACGTAGTGGGCGCCGCCCCACTCGTTGAACCGCTGGTAGTCCGTCGTCGGCAGGCCGGTACGGTCCTCGATCTCGTAGTGCACCACGGCCGTGTCACCGACGGCGAGGACGCGGTCGAGCAGGAGTTCACCGAGCAGCGCGCTCGCCTCGGGAGCGCGCGCGACCCGGCCGGTCCGGCAGCCGCTGACCGCGCGCACGGCGAGCTGGTCGACATCGCCGCCCGGTTCGCCCTGGGCCGCGATGATGAGGCGATCCACGGGCTGTACGGCGACAACGCTCTGCGTGACCCGTCTGCGGTGGGAACTGCGGTCGGGACCGAGGTGGACCTCGTCGAGCACGGTGACGTTGCGTAGCCGGCCATGGGCGTCGCGGCGGAGTCGGTCGAGCAGTTGGCTCAGTGTCTCGGCGTAATCGACAACGGCGTACGGATGCGTGCTGGCCGGTTCAGTGCGGGCGGGCGGGATGCGTACCGTGAGCCAGCCGGGCGGGAGGTGCAGGAGCTCTTCGAGGGCGCTGATCACGGCCAGGGAGTCTTCCCGCGGGACCCGGCGGCCGCTCTGCCAGGTGCTCAGCGTCGCGACGCCGACGTGCAGACCACGGTCGGCCAGGTGGGTGCGGATGCGGTTGAGCGCCAGACCACGGCGCGCGTTCGCCTGCCGCAGCGCCTCGGCGAACGGCGACTCCGCGGTCACAACCGGCACGGGCGATTCGATCATGGGGCGCTCCTTGGGGTCCGCGGGGTCAGTGTAAACATTCACAGCACCGTCCGGCACTGCCTCGTCACGCGCTGTTCACGCTCGGGGCGCGTTCACACCGGCTGCTCGGGCGGTGCGCAGGTCCTTGCCGGGGCCTGGCGTGCTCCTGACCATGGACCCCACCCCATTGAAGGAGGATCCATGCGCAGGCTCCGCCCCCGCCGCAGCTGGTCATTGCTCCTAGCAACGATGATCGGCCTGGCGACGCTGGTACCGCTCGCACCGCCGGCGTCGGCCGCGCCCGGCAGCTACTACCTCAACGTCTCCGGGCAGGCGCAGCAGAAGTCGAACTGGTGCTGGGCCGCCAGCGGCAACAGCATCGCCGCGTTCTACGGGAAGTCGTACTCGCAGAACCAGTTCTGCAACCTGGCCTTCGGCAACAGCCAGAACGTGACGTGCCCGAACAACCAGGCCACGCTGGCGAACGACCAGCGCGCGTTCCGGTCGATCGGGATCAGTGCCGGCAGCTACATCTCGGGCACGCTCAGCTTCGGCACGCTGGTGACCGAGATCGCCGCCGGGCGTCCGGTGATGACGCGGATCGGCTGGACGTCGGGTGGCGGGCACATGATGGACATCATCGGGTACGACTCCTCCGACTCGACGATCGAGTACTACAACCCCTGGCCGGACGACCCGCGGTACAACTACTCGACGTACAACTGGTACCGGTCCAACTCGCAGTTCACCTGGACCCACTCCCTGTACCGGATCGGAGCCTGACATGCCCCGCCCGAAGAACATCCTGCTCCGCTCCACCGCCGTCCTGATCGCCGCGCTCGGCCTCGCGCTGTCCGTCGGCGGTGCCGCCAACGCGGCCGGCCCCGAGCCGGTGCCGAGCAGCGAGTTGTCGAAGGCAACCACCGCGGCGCACTCACCGACCGCCCTCAGCCTGCTCGGCAAGGTCACGGGCGCATCCGCGAAGGCTGCCGCTGCGCCGACTGTCGCGGCGGAGACCCACGCGGTCTATGCGCTCAACCCGGCGTTCGTCCGGGACGCTTCGGCGCCGGTGGCAACCTTCTGGTACGCCGCCACGCCCGCCACCAAGGGTGGTCAGGCGCTGACCGTCTTCACCGCTCCCGACCCGGCCACCGGGGAGTGGCAAGCGGTCAACGTGGCGAGCGGCAACACCGAAGCCCGCATGTTCACGGCCGCCCGCGGTGCCCTCGTCTTCACCGAACCCCAGATCGGCGCCTGGTACGCCCTCACCAACAGCCAGATCCGCCCCCTCAACCCATCAGCCACCAAGTCCATCGGCACCAAGCCCATCTCGGTAGCCGCCTACCAGGACCTCGTAGCCACGCGCTACTCCGACAAACTTCCCGGCACCCACTACGCCAACGACGGCGTTGCCGGCGGCTACGACACGACTGCCGCCGCGGCGCCGAGCCCTGCGCCGACCCGCACCTACAACGACTTCCTCCTCCCGATCGCGGCCGCCGCCGCCACGTTCCTGCTCCTAGCAATCGTCACCCTCCACCGCCGCGCCCAGCGCAAGCCGGCACCCACCACCGCCCCCTGACCCGCCGACCGCGTCGTCCGCCGCACAGTCCCCCTCTGGTGCGGCGGACGCCGCGCGTCTACCAGCGGCGGGGGAGGCGGGGGTGCTGACAGAGAAAGGCGCCTACGGCGAGCTCCAGCGCCGGGTACGAGCCCCAGAGGTCGGTGCGGCGAACGGAGATGATGTGCCAGCCCAGCGCGTCCAACTCCGTTCGGCGGGTCTCGTCGCGCACCTGTTGTCTGGTGGACGAGTGCCACTGGTCGCTGTCGTACTCGAGCCCCAGCCGGCGCCCGTCCACCGGACGATCCGGGTAGCCCAGGTCGAGGCGGTAGACGCGGGTAGGCCCGTCCACCGGCACCTGCAGCTCAGGAGGACCGAAGCCGGCGTCGATCAGCCGCAGTCGCAGCCAGGACTCCGCGGGAGAGGCCGCGCGGCGGTCGGCGTAGCGGAGGATGTCTTGGCTCTGGCGGTAGCCGGGCCGGCCTTCGTAGGCGGCGGAGGCGGCGCGCAGCGCCCGGCGGTCGGCGCGGCCGGAGCGAAGGAAGGCGTCCACAGCGGACAGCGCGAAGGGCCGCGGCAGTTGCATCGCCAGCGCGAGACCGGTGGCGGCTGGGCTGGTGACCCGGAGACCGTCGACCTCGACCACGTCAGCGGCGTCGTTCGCCTGACGGGTCCACTGGGCGTGCATCAGGTCCTCGGCCCCGAGCGCCGTGGTGTCGATCCCGTGCAGCCACGCGGCGGCCCGCCCGCACACGACCGCGTCCGGCGGCACGACCAGCCGTAGGGCGTCCGCGCGAAGCCGGGGCGAGTCCGGCACCCGGACGTCGACGTAGACACCCTTCAGGTACTGGCGGATCTCACCGCGCGCCAGTAACCACGCGAGTTTGCGCGGCACCTGACGCGCCGTGAACGGAAGGCCGGCGAAGTAATACGGCAGGTCGTACTCGAACATCCCAGCAGGATGGCTGAAAGGGGCCTAGTCCTGCTGGGGGTTGTCCACAGGGGGCTAGCTGAAGTCGGAGAGGGCGTTCTGGGCTTGGGTGAGCCATTCGCGGCGGGCGGCGATGGCTTCCCTGGCTTCGTTGGCCTTGCGGGCGTTGCCCTGGGACTCGGCCTTGGCGGCCTGCTTCTCCAGGTCGGAGATCAGGGACTGGAGCTGCTTGACCGTGGCCTCGGCGCGGGCCCGGGCCTCGGGGTTGCTGCGGTTCCAGACCTCGTCCTCGGCGGCCTTGACGGCCTGTTCGACGGCGCGCAGGCGGGAGTCGATGGCGCGCATCGAGTCGCGCGGGACCTTGCCGATCTGGTCCCAGCGGTCGAGCAGGTCGCGGAGCTGCTCACGGGCGACCTTGGCGTCCTCGACCGGGAGGATGCCCTCGATCTCGACGAGCAGCGCCTCCTTGGCCTGGAGGTTCTCCACCTGCTCGGCGTTCTCCTCGGCCTGGATGGCGTCGCGCGCACCGAAGAACGTGTCCTGCGCGGCGCGGAACCGGGCCCACAGCTTGTCGTCGACCTCGCGCGGCGCGGGGCCGGCGGCCTTCCACTGCCGCATCAGGTCGCGGAAGCGGCCCGACGTCGGGCCCCAGTCGCTGGACGACGAGAGGGTCTCGGCCTCCGCCGCCAGCCGCTCCTTCACCACGGCGGCTTCCTCGCGCTTGGAGGACAGCTCGGCGAAGTGCTGCTTGCGGTGCCGGGTGTACGTCGTCCGCGCGGAGGAGAACCGGTGCCACAGCTCGTCGTCGCTGGACTTGTCGAGCCGGGGGAGCGCCTTCCACTCGTCGAGCAGTTCGCGCAGGCGGGTCACGCCGTGCCGCCAGTCGGTGCCGGCGGCGATGGTCTCGGCCTCGGTGGCGATCTTGGTCTTGGCCGACCGCGCCTCCTCGACCTTCGCGGCCCGCTCGGCCTTGCGCTTCTCGCGCTGCTGGGCGACCAGCGGGGTGAGCGCCTCCAGCCGGGTCCGCAGGCCGTCGAGGTCGCCGACCGCCTGGGCCTCGTCGATCGAGCTGGTCACCTTCTTCACCGCGGCCCGGGCGTCGTCGGGTGACACCGTGCCCGCCTGGACCCGCTGCTCGAGCAGGTCCACCTCGAACGCCAGTGCGTCGTACCGGCGGGTGTAGAAGGCGAGCGCCTCCTCGGGGTTCGCGTCGGGCCACTGGCCGACCGCGCGTTCACCGTCCTTGGTCCGTACGAAGACCGTTCCGTCCTCAGCTACCCGGCCCCAGCTCTCTCCGGCCACAACTCGCCCCTTCCGGCGGTATGTACTGCGCTCGTGCCCATTCTGGTCAGTCCCCGGTCCACTGGCGCGAACAGGGTCCCGCCCGGGCGCGTCGGGTGCCGTCCCGACGCTTATCCCTGAACAATCACAAACTCCCAGCCCGGGCGCAACGGTGTTGCGTCACAATCCGGTTCGAACTCACCCGGTGGGCACCGGTAGCCTTGGGTGGTCCGGAACCGTTCCAGGAAGGTCTGTCGTGCTCATCGCCGGGTTCCCCGCGGGTTCGTGGGGCACGAACTGCTACGTCGTCGCCACCGGCCAGGGCGCGGAGTGCATCGTCGTCGACCCCGGTCAGGACGCGACCGCGGGCGTTGAGCAGGTCGTCCGGGAGAACAAGCTCAAACCGGTCGCCGTGCTGCTCACACACGGTCACATCGACCACATGTTCTCCGTACTCCCGGTCTGCGGGACGTACGACGCCACCGCCTGGATCCACCCGGACGACCGGCACCTGCTGGCCGACCCCATGGCCGGGATCAGCCCGGAGACGGCCCGGATGCTGCTGGGTGGCAAGCACGAGTTCGCCGAGCCGGACGACGTCGCCGAGCTCGCGGACGGCCTGAGCCTGGAGCTGGCCGGGCTGAGCTTCACCGTCGACCACACTCCCGGGCACACCCGGGGATCGGTCACGTTCACGACGCCGTACGACGGGCCGGAAGAGGTGCCCGCGGTTCTTTTCTCCGGTGACGTGTTGTTCGCCGGGTCGATCGGCCGGACGGATCTGCCTGGGGGCGACCATCCGGCGATGCTGCATACGTTGGCCACCAAGATCCTGCCGATGCGCGACGAGATCGTCGTCCTGCCGGGTCATGGTGGCCAGACCACGATCGGCCGGGAGAAGGCGACCAACCCCTACTTGCAGGACCTGGAGATTCAACCGATATGAGCAAGGCCAAATGATCAAACTCAGCCCACTCAGCGGGTTCCCCGAATTCCTTCCGCAGGACCGGATCGTCGAGCAGCGGTTCCTCGACGTGATCCGGGAGACGTTCGAGCTGCACGGGTTCGCGTCGATCGAGACGCGCGCGGTGGAGCCGGTCGAGCGGCTGTCCAACCAGGGCGAGGACGCCGACAAGGAGATCTACGGCGTCCGCCGGCTGGCGGCCGGAGCCGACGAGGACGCGGCGCTCGGGCTGCACTTCGACCTGACCGTGCCGTTCGCGCGCTACGTGCTGGAGCACAGCGGCAAGCTGGTCTTCCCGTTCCGCCGCTACCAGATCCAGAAGGTCTGGCGGGGTGAGCGCCCGCAGGAGGGCCGCTACCGCGAGTTCACCCAGGCCGACATCGACATCATCGACTCAGGCCCGCTGCCGAACCACTACGAGGTCGAGCTCCCGCTGGTGATCGCGGACGCGCTGCGCAAGCTGCCGGTGCCGGAGTTCGTGATCAAGGTGAACAACCGCAAGATCCCCGAGGGCTTCTACCTCGGGCTCGGCCTGGACGACGTGACCACAGTGCTGCGGATCGTCGACAAGATCGACAAGATCGGCCCGGAGAAGGTGGTCGAGCGGCTGGTCGAGGCCGGCGCGACCGACAAGCAGGCGCGGCTCGCGGTGCAGCTGGCCGACATCTCCAGCACGGACACGTCGTTCGCCGATCAGGTCCGCGCGCTCGGTGTCGAGCACCCGACCCTGGACGAGGGCCTCGAGCAGCTGAGCCAGGTGATGTCCGCGGCCGCCGAGCACGCGCCCGGCCTGCTGATGGCCGACCTGCGGATCGCCCGCGGCCTGGACTACTACACCGGCGCGGTCTACGAGATCTACCTGGTCGGCCAGGAGTCGTTCGGGTCGGTCGGCGGCGGTGGCCGGTACGACGCGCTCGCGTCCGACGGCAGGACGACGTACCCGGGTGTCGGGATCTCGATCGGTGTGTCCCGGCTCGTGCACCGACTGGTCAGCCAGGGGCTGCTCAAGGGCAGCCGCAGTACGCCGACCGCCGTGCTCGTCGCGTTGAACGCCGAGGAGGACCGCGCCGAGGCGATGCGGACGGCCGCGCAGCTGCGGAGCCGGGGGATCCCGGTCGAGGTGGCCCCGGCCGCGGCGAAGTTCGGCAAGCAGATCCGGTTCGCGGACCGGCGCGGGATCCCGTTCGTGCTGTTCAGCACCGAGAACGGTCCCGAGATGAAGGACATCCGCAGCGGCGAGCAGGTGCCCGCCGACCCGGCCACCTGGACGCCTCCGGCGGCCGACGTACGCCCCCAGATCGACACCACTCAGGAGAACTCGTGATCCGTACCCATTCCGCAGGCTCGTTGCGCGCCGAGCACGCCGAGCAGACCGTGATCCTGGCGGGCTGGGTGGCGCGGCGGCGCGATCACGGCGGTGTGGCGTTCATCGACCTGCGCGACTCCTCCGGCACCGTCCAGGTGGTCATCCGCGACGAGGAGGCCGCGCACGGCCTGCGGTCGGAGTACTGCCTGAAGATCGTCGGCGTCGTGTCCCCGCGCCCCGAGGGCAACGCGAACCCGAACCTGCCGACCGGCGAGATCGAGGTCATCGCCGAAGAGGTCGAGGTGCTGAACGAGGCCGCCCCGCTGCCGTTCCCGGTCGAGGAGCACCACGCGACCCCGGTGAACGAGGAGGTCCGGCTGAAGTACCGGTACCTCGACCTGCGCCGGCAGGGGCCGGGTACGGCGATCCGGCTGCGCAGCGAGGTCAACAAGGCCGCGCGCGAGGTGCTGGCCAAGCACGACTTCGTCGAGATCGAGACGCCGACGCTGACCCGGTCCACGCCGGAGGGCGCGCGCGACTTCCTGGTGCCCGCTCGCCTGCAGCCGGGCAGCTGGTACGCGCTGCCGCAGTCGCCGCAGCTGTTCAAGCAGCTGCTGATGGTGGCCGGCATGGAGCGGTACTTCCAGATCGCGCGCTGCTACCGCGACGAGGACTTCCGCGCCGACCGGCAGCCGGAGTTCACCCAGCTCGACATCGAGATGAGCTTCGTCGACCAGGACGACATCATCGCGCTGTCCGAGGAGGTCCTGACCGCGCTCTGGAAGCTCGTCGGGTACGACGTCCAGACGCCGATCCCGCGGATGACGTACGCCGAGGCGATGGCGCGGTTCGGCAGCGACAAGCCGGACCTGCGGATGGGCCTCGAGCTGGTCGAGTGCACGGAGTACTTCAAGAACACGCCGTTCCGAGTGTTCCAGGCGCCGTACGTCGGTGCCGTGGTCATGCCGGGTGGGGCGGACCAGCCGCGTAAGCAGCTGGACGCGTGGCAGGACTGGGCCAAGCAGCGTGGCGCGCGTGGTCTGGCCTACGTGCTGGTCGGCCAGGACGGCGAGCTCGGTGGCCCGGTCGCGAAGAACCTGTCCGAGGAGGAGCGCGCCGGACTCGCCGACCACGTCGGTGCCAAGCCGGGTGACTGCGTGTTCTTCGCGGCTGGTCCGGTGAAGTCGTCGCGGGCGCTGCTCGGTGCGGCGCGGCTGGAGATCGGCCGCCGCGGTGGGCTGATCGACGAGTCGGCCTGGTCGTTCGTGTGGGTCGTCGACGCGCCGCTGTTCGAGCCGGCGGACGAGGCGACGGCGGCCGGTGATGTCGCGGTCGGGTCGGGCGCGTGGACCGCCGTCCACCATGCCTTCACGTCGCCGAAGCCGGACTCGCTGGCGACGTTCGACACCGATCCGGGGTCGGCGCTGGCGTACGCGTACGACATCGTCTGCAACGGCAACGAGATCGGCGGCGGGTCGATCCGTATCCACCGCGAGGACGTGCAGAAGCGGGTCTTCAAGGTGATGGGCCTGACCGACGAGGAGGCCTCGGAGAAGTTCGGCTTCCTGCTCGACGCGTTCAAGTTCGGCGCGCCGCCGCACGGCGGGATCGCCTTCGGCTGGGACCGGATCACCGCACTGCTGGCCGGCACCGAGTCGATCCGCGACGTCATCGCCTTCCCGAAGTCCGGCGGCGGCTACGACCCGCTGACCGCCGCCCCGGCCGCGATCACGCCGGAGCAGCGCAAGGAAGCCGGCGTCGACGCCAAGCCGGAGCCGAAGGACAAGTAGAGCCCGAGCGAAACCCCCGGGGCCGGGAGCGGTCCCGGGGGTTTCGTATACGATGAACCGGGTGACTACGCAGCCGGCTCTCGTGGGTGACGGACATCGGCCGTTGCGCGATGTGGTGGCCGCGGAGTTGCGGCGGCTGATCCTGGCCGGCTCGCTGCCGCCGGGGGAGCGCTTGGTCGAGGATCGGCTCGCCCAGCAGCTGGGGGTGTCGCGCAACCCGATCCGCGAGGCCATGCGAGTGCTCGAGGCCGAGGGATTCCTCGACGTGACGGCGCGGCGGGGTGCCTTCGTGGCCAGGCTGTCGGCCCAGCAGGCCGAGGACCTGTTCCACGTCCGGCTCGCCCTCGAACCACTGGGTGCCCGGCTGGCGGCGTCGGTCGAGAATCCCGAAACCGCCTTGATCGCAAGGGCGTGGGCCATTCTCGACCTGGTCAGCGAGTCCGGGCCGGACCAGGACCTCGACGCCCTGTCGACCCTGCACACCGAGCTGCACTCGCTGATCTTCGAACTGACCAGGAACGACTACCTGATCGCGATGGCGATCCCGATGGTCAAGCGTGGTCAGTGGCTGTTGCGGCAGAGCGCCCCGTTGCAGAACCCGGCCGCCTGGGCCGAGCACCACGGCCTGATCGCGGCGATCGCCGCGGCTGATCCGGACCTGGCCGAGGCGGCCGCCCGCCACCACGTGCTCAGCGTCCGCAACGCGCTCCGCCCGCATCTGGAGCCCCGCGCCTCCGCGTGAGCTGACCGTTTCTGTATACGAGTCGGCACTTTTGAAACCATCGCGTGCCTGGCCTGAAACATGCGCGTAGCAAGTTCCGTATACAACATACGGAACAACCCCTCTCCTGCCTGCCCAAGGAGCACGTCGCATGAACCTCACGCATCCAGGTCAGATCTCCCGTCGCAGGCTGCTCGGCCTCGGCGGCGGGCTGGCCGCCGGGATCGGCCTCGCCCCGATGCTCACCGCCTGTGGTGACAGCACCTCGTCCGCGGCCACCCCGGCCGGTGGCGGCACGTTGACCATGGGGATCAACGCCACCCCCGACACCCTCGACCCCGGCGCCACCGGGCTCGCGCTCACGCTGCTGATCTCGTTCGCGCTGTTCGACCCGCTGGTCTACTGGCTGCCCGACGGAAAGGGTGGCAGTGCCTTCCACCCGGGCCTGGCGGAGTCGTGGACGATCTCACCGGACGCCTCGGTGTACACCTTCAAGCTGCGCAAGGGCGTCACGTTCCACGACGGGACGACGTTCGACGCGAAGGCGGTCAAGGCGACGTACGACCACGTGGTCGACCCGAAGACCAAGTCCAAGAGTGGTCTCGGTGCGCTCGGGCCGTACAAGGAGACCAAGATCCTCGACGACTACACCGTGCAGATCGTCTTCACGGCGCCGAACGCGTCGTTCCTGCACCAGCAGGCGGCCGGCAACTTCGGCATCTCGTCACCGACCGCGCTGGCGAAGTACGGGCCGACCGGTTTCGGGAACAATCCCGTCGGGACCGGGCCGTTCACCTTCCAGAGCTACCAGGCCGGGAGCCAGCTGACGCTGCTGAAGAACCCGAAGTACACCTGGGGTCCGAAGGCCCTGGGCGACGGCCCGGCCAAGCTGGACAAGCTGGTCTTCCGGATCGTCACCGACGACAGCGGTCGCTACAACGCCTTGCAGAGCGGGCAGTTGCAGATCGCCATGAACCTGCCGCCCAACAACATCTCCGCGGCGCAGAAGTCCGGCAAGTTCCAGCAGTTGCTGGTGCCCTCCATCGGTACGCCGCTGGGGATGCCGATCAACGTGACCAAGCCGCCGACCGACGACCCGCTGGTGCGGCAGGCGATCATGTACGCCGTCGACCAGGACGCGCTCGTGAAGGACGTCCTGTACGACGTCTACAAGCCTGCGCACAACGTGCTCACCCCGATCACGCCGGGCTTCAGCGAGGCGGCGAGCAAGACCTACTCCTACGACCCGGACAAGGCCGGCAAGCTGCTCGACCAGGCCGGCTGGACGGTCGGCGACGGCGGGACCCGGACCAAGAACGGCAAGAAGCTCAGCCTCGAGATCATCCTGTTCAGCGGTGGCGGCCTGGAGTTGCCGACGCAGTTCGTGGTGTCGGAGCTGCAGAAGGTCGGGTTCAGCGCTAATACCGGTGTCCAGCCGTTCGCGACGGCGCAGGCGAGCTTCAACTCCGGCGCGCACAACCTGGGCTCTTTCGGCTACTACGGCGCGGACCCCTACCTGCTGAACATCTGGGTCAACTCGAATGCGATCCAGTCCGGCTTCAACTGGTCGCACTACGCCAACCCGGCGGTGGACAAGCTGATCGCCACGGCGAACGCGACCGCGGCCGACGCCACCCGCAACAGCCTGTACGAACAGGTCGGCGCGAAGCTGATGCAGGACTCGATGTACCTGCCGCTGTGGGACGTGGCCGGCGCGTTCACGCTGTCGCCGAAGGTGCAGAACCTGCACCAGACCCTGAACGGCTACCTGGCGTTCCACAGCGCCACGGTCGGCTGATGCTGCTGTTCGTGGTGCGACGGCTGGGCGCGGCGATCCCGGTCGTCATCGGCATCACCCTGATCGCGTTCGTCCTGGTGCACGTCGTACCGGGTGATCCGGCCAAAGTGATCCTGTACGGCGCGAACGCGTCGCCGGAACAGATCGCGACGCTGCGCCAGCAACTCGGACTCAACGATCCGTTGTGGCGCCAGTACGCCGACTTCGCTGTCAACCTGGTCCACGGCAACCTGGGTACGTCGTTCCTGACCCAGACGCCGGTCAGTCACGAGTTGTTGTCCAGGGCACCGAGCACGCTGATCCTGACGGCGACCTCGATGCTGGTCGCGGTGCTGGTCGGCGTACCGCTGGGACTGGTCGCGGGGATGCGTCCCGGCTCGGTCCTGGACACCGTGGCGCGGTGGATCTCGTTCGCCGGGGTCGCGGTGCCGTACTTCTTCCTCGCCCTGCTGCTCGTGCTCGTCTTCAGCGTCAAGCTGCAGCTGCTGTCCGCGATCGACGACGGTACGGCGAAGAGCCTGGTGCTGCCGGCGATCTCGCTGGGCTGGGGCTACGCGGCGATCCTGACCAGACTCGTCCGCGGCCGGGTGATCGACGAGATGCGCAGCGACTACGTGAAGTCCGCCCGGGCGCGCGGCAGTACCGAAGGGCGGGTGCTCCTGCGGCACGTGCTGCGGAACTCCTCGGTGCCGGCGGTGACGACGATCGGCCTGCAGTTCGGCAACATCCTGACCGGTGCCGCCATCACCGAGGTGATCTTCGGCCGGGCCGGACTGGGGAGCTTCCTGGCCACGTCGATCACCAGCAAGAACATCCCGGTCGTCCAGGGCGCCGTGGTCGTGATCGGCATCGCCTACGTGGTGATCAACCTCGGCGTGGACCTGGTCGTCGGCGCCATCGACCCACGCACCCGGCAGGAGGCGGCGGCATGAGCCGGCTCAAGTGGGTGGCGCTGAGCGTCGCGGTCCTGCTGGTGTTCCTGCTCCTGGTCGCGCCCGGCGTGCTGGCGCACGTCGACCCGGTCGCGACGAGCGATGCGCACCTCGAGGGACCCAGCGCCAGCCATCTGTTCGGCACGGATCTGCTCGGCCGGGATGTCTACAGCCGCACAGTGTATGGCGCGCGCCCGGTGCTCATCGCGAGTTTCCTGGGCGTGCTTCTCGCCACCGCGGCGGGCGTCGCGATCGGCGTACTGGGCGGTGTGGCTCCGCGCTGGCTGAACGCCGTGGTGATGCGGCTGGTGGACGTGTTCCTCGCCCTGCCGGTGCTGCTGATCGCGTTGATCCTGATCGCCACCGCGGGATCGGGTGTCCGCAGCATCGTGCTGGCGATCGGGATCGCCTTCACCCCCGGTTTCGCGCGGGTCGTCGAGTCCTCGGTCCGCCGGCTCCGCAAGGTCGAGTACGTCGAGGCCGCCCGGGTGTTCGGTTCCACCACGCTCCGCACCTCGTGGCGGCACCTGCTGCCCAACCTGCTGACCGAGGTGGTCGTGCTCGGCAGCAGCGCGATCGGCTGGGGCATCCTGACCGCCACCACCCTGAGCTTCCTCGGTCTCGGTGTCCGGCTGCCGGCGCCGGACTGGGGGAGTGACCTGGCCGCGGGTGCGACCAATCTGGCCGACGCCTGGTGGCTGTCGACGTTCCCCGGGCTCGCGATCATGGCGACCATCCTGCTCGCGAACTTCTCCGGCGATCACCTGATGCGGGTGCTGGATCCACGGGCCGGGATCAGGTTCGGCCGAAGCTTCCGCCGGCTCGCGATCCGGCTGTCCCGTCACGGAGGTGACATCGCGCATGAGTCTGCTTGAGGTGACCGCGCTGCGGACCGAGATCGACACCGCACAAGGCCGGATCCGTCCTGTCGACGGGGTGAGCTTCGCCGTCCGGGCCGGGGAGACCCTTGGTGTGGTGGGGGAGTCCGGGTCCGGCAAGACGATGACCGGGATGTCGATCATGAGGCTGCTGCCGCCCGGGGGTTCGATCGCCGGCGGCTCGATCCGGCTGGACGGCCGCGAGCTGACCGACCTGGACGAGCCGGCCATGCGCAAGGTGCGTGGCAGCGAGCTGGCGATGATCTTCCAGGACCCGATGACCTCGCTGAACCCGGTCCGGACGATCGGCAGTCAGTTGCGGGAGGCGTACCGGATCCACGTCCAGAGCAGCCGCGCCGCGGCGACGGCCCGGGCGACCGAGGTGCTCGGACTGGTGGGGATGCCGCGACCGCGCGAGCGGCTCGACGACTACCCGCACCAGCTGTCCGGCGGGATGCGGCAACGCGTGATGATCGCGCTCGGCCTGATGTGCGATCCGAAGCTGCTGATCGCCGACGAGCCGACGACCGCGCTGGACGTCTCGATCCAGGCCCAGATCCTGACCCTGATCGACGACCTGAAGTCGCAGCTGTCGATGGGCGTCCTGCTGATCACCCACGACATGGGGGTGATCGCCGAGTACGCCGATCGGGTCGCCGTCATGTACGGCGGGCAGGTGGTCGAGCAGAGCGGCGTACGGGAGTTGTTCGAGGCGCCGCGGCATCGGTACACCGAGGCGTTGCTCGCGGCGATGCCGACCTTGGAGCTCGACCGGAACGCGGAGCTGGCCACGATTCCCGGCAGTCCGCCGAAGTTGCTCGACCTGACGCCGGGGTGCCGGTTCGCTCCGCGGTGTGCGTTCGCGCAGGGCGACTGCCGCCGTACCGATCCGTCGCCCGTCGGCGGGGAGCACATGCACGCCTGCTTGCATCCGGCCGACGGGCGTACGCCGGCCGCCGCCGCGGTTGCCGGCGTACGGCAGGCGGCGGAGCCGGGCGGCTCTGACTCGCTGGTGCAGCTCTTCGACGTACACAAGCGATTCGGGGTGCGGTCGAAGCGGCCGTTCGCCGCGTCGCGGTCGGTGCAGGCGGTGTCGGGCGTGACGCTGACCATCGCGGCCGGGGAGACCTTGGGCATCGTCGGGGAGTCGGGCTGCGGCAAGACCACCCTCGGGCGGATGCTGGTCGGGCTGGAACGGCCGACCAGCGGATCCGTCAGCTTCGACGGCCGGGACTTGTCGGCGCAGAGCCGGACCGGATTCCGGAAGCGCCGGCGTGATCTCCAGATGATGTTCCAGGATTCGGCTGCAGCGCTCGATCCACGGATGACCGTTGCCGCGCTGATCGCGGAGCCGCTGGTGGCTCAGGGAGTCGGCACCCGGCGCGAACGACGCCGTACCGTGGCCGAACTGCTGGCAGCGGTCGGACTGCCACCCGAGGCGGCGGAGCGGTACCCGCACGAGTTCTCGGGTGGTCAGCGGCAGCGGATCGCGATGGCCCGCGCACTGGCGCTCCGGCCGAAGGTGATCGTCGCGGACGAGCCGGTGTCCGCGCTGGACGTCTCGGTCCAGGCGCAGATCCTCAACCTGATGCGGTCGCTGCAGGAGCGGTACGGCCAGACGTACGTCGTGATCTCGCACGACCTGTCGCTACTGAAGTACCTGGCCGACCGGATCGGCGTGATGTACCTCGGCCGGCTCGTCGAGCTCGGAGCCGGTGAGGACGTCTACAGCGCACCGCGCCACCCGTACACGGCCGGGCTGATCAAGGCGATCCCGGTGCCGGAGTCGGCGAAGAACCGGGAGGCCGCGGCCCGGTCGACCGGCCTCGGCGGAGAGTTGCCGTCGGCCATCGATCCGCCGAGCGGCTGCCACTTCCGGACGCGGTGCCCGCTCGCGACCGAGCGCTGTGCCACGGAGGTCCCGGTACTGAAGCCCTCTGACGGCCTGCACGCGGTCGCGTGCCACCATCCCCTGACCACCCACGTCCTGACGCCCGTGAGGTAGACGATGATCCACAAGCTCGACGCAACCCCCGAGACCACCGTCGACGTGTTCAGCGCCGAGCAGCCTCCGGTGCTGACGATCGACCCCGGCGACACGCTGACCGTCCATTCACTGGATGCCTCGGGCTACCTGTCACCGCAGACCACCCCCGGTGAGCAGCAGCCGAGGATGTTCGACGAGGCGCGCGGCCACTGCCTGACCGGGCCGATCGCGGTTCGCGGTGCGCAGCCTGGGGACGTGCTCGCGATCCACCTGGTCTCGCTGACCCCCGACCCTTGGGGCTGGACCGTCGCGGGCGCCCTGAAGTCGCCGGTCACCGAGCGGCTGGGCGTCACCGATCAACCGGCCTGGCTGCTCTGGGATCTCGATCCCGACGGTGGAACCGGCCGCTGCAACGGCGGCTTCACCCGTGACCTCGCACCGTTCCTCGGCGTCATCGGCGTGGCCCCCGAGGCCGCTGGCGAGCACTCCACGATCCCGCCGCGAGCCGTCGGTGGCGGCAACATCGACTGCAAGTCCCTGGTCGCGGGGTCGACGCTCTACCTGCCGGTCGCGGTCGCGGACGCGATGATGAGCCTCGGCGACGGTCACGCCGCCCAAGGCGACGGTGAGGTCGGCGGTACGGCGATCGAGTGCCCGATGACCACGACACTGGCCGTGGACCTGGTCCGCGAACCGCGCCCGATCGAGTCGATCCACGCGGAGACCCCGGCCGGCCGGATCACCTTCGGGTTCGACGCCGACCTGAACGTCGCGACCGGTGACGCGCTGGACGCGATGGTGCGCTGGATGCAGGCGATCCTCGACGTCGGCAAGAGCACCGCCCTGGCACTTGCCAGCACCGCCGTCGATCTCCGCGTCACCCAGATCGCGAACCAGACCTGGGGAGTCCACGCCCTCCTCCCAGCCGGAGTCCTCGCATGACAACCGGCAGCTTCGAACTCGGCGACCTGAAGCTCGAGCAGGGCGGTGTCATCCGGAACGCCAAGCTCTCCTGGCAGACGCACGGCACGCTGTCCCCGGCGCGCGACAACGTGATCGTCTACCCGTGCAGTTACGGGGCGACGCACGAGACGCAGGAGTGGCTGATCGGTCCCGACGGTGTGCTGGATCCCGAGCGGTGGTTCGTCGTCATCCCGGACATGTTCAGCAACGGGCTCTCCTCGAGCGCGTCGACGGACCCGGAGTTCCCGTCGCTCGTCACGATGGCGGACAACGTGCACGCGCAGTACCGGCTGCTCACCGAGCTGTTCGGGATCGATCGACTCGCGGCGGCGTACGGGTTCTCGATGGGCGCCGGCCAGGCGTACCACTGGGCGGCTCTCTACCCCGACTTCGTCGAGCGCGCGATCGTCGTCTGCGGGAGCGCGCGAACCTCGCCGCACAACCGGGTCTTCCTGTCCGGTCTGCTGCGGATCCTGGAAGCCGCTCCCGAGTACGCCGGCAACGGGCGGTTCACGGCGGAGCCGGTCGCCGCCAAGCGTGCTTTCGCGCACGTGTACGCCGGCTGGGGATTGAGCCAGGACTTCTACCGGGAGCGGTTGTTCGAGTCCGTGCTGGGGGCGCCGGATCTTGACTCGTTCCTGCAGACCGACTGGGTGGATCGCTTCGCCGAGGGCGCCGCCGCCGACCAGTACGCGCAAGCACTCACGTGGCTCGAGGCCGACATCGGTACGTCGTACGACGGCGACCTGGACGCCGCGCTCGGGGCGATCACCGCCCGCGTGCTGCTGATGCCGTCGGCCACCGACTTGTACTTCCGGACCGCGGACAACGAGCTCGAGCTGGCCTCGTTGCGGAAGGCGGAACTGGTGGAGATCCCGAGTATCTGGGGGCATCGCGCGGGCTCACCTCGCGACATCCCCGCCGACCTCGACTTCCTGCGCCGGCACGTGCGGGACTGGCTGGATGCCTGAAAGGACACTGTGATGAGCAGCGCCGAGTCGTACGAGATCCTCCCCCCGACCCGTGAAGGCCGGGTGCCGTTCTCCGACGGCGAGACGTGGTACCGGATCACCGGGGACCTGGGCAGTGGCGTCACGCCGTTGGTGCTCGCCCACGGTGGGCCCGGGGCGACGCATCAGTACTTGCTGTCGTTGACCGCGCTCGCGGTCGGCCGGCCCGTGATTCATTACGACCAGTTGGGGTGTGGGAACTCGACCCATCTGCCTGACGCGGATCCGTCGTACTGGACGGTCGAGCTTTTCCTGGAGGAGCTGGACAATCTGCTGGATCACCTGGGGATCGCGGACGACTACCACCTGCTGGGGCAGTCGTGGGGTGGGATGCTGGCGGCGGAACACGCCGTACGGCGTCCGGCCGGATTGCGGCGCCTGGTGATCTCCAACTCGCCGGCGTCGATGCCGTTGTGGCTCGAGGCGGCGGCGTCGTTGCGGGCGGAGTTGCCGGCGGAGGTGGAGGAGACGCTGCGCAAGCACGAGGTGGCGGAGACGACGGACTCGCCGGAGTACGCGGCCGCGATGAAGGAGTTCTACGACCGGCACGTCTGCCGGGTCGTGCCCAACCCGCCGGAGGTGGCCGCGGCGTTCGCGTCGATCGAGGAAGACCCGACCGTCTACTACACGATGAACGGGCCGAGTGAGTTCCACGTCGTGGGGAGCCTGAAGGACTGGACGATCGTGGACCGGCTGCCGCGGATCGCCGTACCGACGCTGGTCGTCTCCGGTGCGTACGACGAGGCCCAGCCGGTGTGCGTATCGCCGTACGCGGAGCTGATCCCGGATGCCCGCTGGGAGGTGTTCGCGGAGTCCAGTCACCTGCCGAACGTCGAGGAGCCGGAGCGGTACGCCGCGGTCGTGGAGTCGTTCCTCCGCGGGGACTAGGCTCGGACTGTGCCGAGCGTCGTACCGGTCGAGTTGCTGCCGCACCTGCGGCGAGCCCGGGATGTTGCTGACCGCAACTATTCCGAGCCGCTCGACCTGGCCGGGCTGGCGGCGGCCGCCGGGGTGTCGAAGTACCACTTCCTGCGGTGTTTCGCGGCGGAGTACGGCGAGACGCCGATGCAGTACGTCACCCGGCGGCGGATCGAGCGCGCCACCGACCTGCTGCGGGCGACCAACCTGACCGTGACGGAGGTGTGCGGGCTGGTCGGGTACAGCAGCCTGGGGTCGTTCTCGCAGCGGTTCACCGAGCTGGTCGGGATGACGCCGACGCAGTACCAGCGGACCCAGCCAGGTGCGCGGATCCCGGGGTGCTTCGTCTTCATGCTCGGGCTGAACTCCGCAATTCCGGAGAAGCAACCGGGAGCGGCCGCGGCCTACCGTCGTACCAGCGACAACGACGAGGAGGAACCGTGATCACCAACGTCAGCCTGGTGACCGTCTATGTGAACGACATCGACGAGGCGAAGGCGTTCTACACCGAGAAGCTCGGGTTCGTGCTGGGGGAGGACATCACGCTCAGCGAGGACTTCCGTTGGTGCACGGTGCACCAGGCCAACCACCCCGAGCTCGAACTGGCGCTGATGCGGCCCGGCCCGCCTCTCGACGAGGAGTCGGCCGGCTGGATCCAGCGGATCATGGCGAAGGGCTCGATGCACGGCGTCGGCCTCGCCACCGACGACTGCCACAAGACCTTCGCCGACCTGGTCGCCAAGGGGGTCGAGTACATCCAGGAACCGTCCGATCGCCCGTACGGCGTGGAGGCGGTCCTGCGCGACAACTCCGGCAACTGGCTGGTCCTGGTCGAGCAGAAGCCGTACACCGCGGCCGACTTCGCTTGACCTCCGAGTCTTTGTATCAATACATTTGCTACAAAGACTCGGAGGGAGCTGGTCGGGGTGATCATCTCGGTGGACCCGTCTGCCGCGAAACCGCCGTACGAACAGGTGAAGGACCAGATCGACGGGCTCATCCGGGCCGGCGAGCTGGCCCGGGGCGCCCGGTTGCCGACGGTGCGGCAGCTGGCCGGCGATCTCGGGCTGGCGGTCAACACCGTGGCGCGCGCGTACAAGGAGCTGGAAGCCGACCGCCTGGTCGAAACCCGCGGCCGCAACGGCACCTTCGTCCTGGCCTCCCGCAGCCGCGTCGACGACGAGGAAACCCGAGCCGCCGCCACCGTCTTCGCCCGAGCCGCCCACCGCGCCGGCCTCAGCCTCCCCGAAGCCACCGAAATCCTCCACCGCACCTGGTAGGTGGGTCCACCCCACGCGTGCTCCGCAGCCCCTCCTCGTCGCTCCGCTCCTCGTCGAGCCCGCTACGCCCGCTCCCACCCACCCCCCGGCTCAGCGCCGGTGCATTCCGGGCCGGGCTTACGCCGGCGCCGAGCGGGCCTACCGGCCCGCGGTCTTGCGGGCTGCCGCCCGCGGTGTGCGGTGCTGTCGCCCCGTGGTTTGCGGTGTGCGGTGCTGCCGCCCCGCGGCCTGCGGGCTACCGCCCGCGCTCGACGGCTTGGCGGCGTCCGTCCACGAGTGGGGCGATGATTCGCGACCCCGGCCGCCGGGGCTTTGCGTCCCTGCCCAACCTGCGCCGCGGCGACACCCTCACCGCCTGGCCGCCGGACTCCAGGTCGAGGCCACCGCCTGAGTGATGAGTTGTCGGGTCTGCGCCCGTCATACCTACGAACGGACATGACGAGGCGGAAGGATGACGTGATGAGTGCGGATCTGCGGCTGGAGGAACTGGGTGTGAGCGGGCTGGGCGAGGTTGACGAGCCGGCGTTCTCGGGGCTGGCGGAGCGGCATCGGCGGGAGCTGCATGTGCACTGCTACCGGATGCTCGGGTCGTTCGAGGACGCCGAGGACACCGTGCAGGAGACGTTCCTGCGGGCCTGGCGGCGGCGGGAGAGCTTCGAGGGGCGGTCGACGTTCCGGGCCTGGCTGTACCGGATCGCCACCAACGCCTGCCTGGACCTGCTCGCCAAGCGTCGACCGGAGCCCGCGACCGGCGGCGAGGTGCTGTGGCTGCAGCCCTACCCGGACCGGTTGCTCGACGAGCTGCCCGCGGGCGACGCGGACGAGCCGGAGAGCGTCGCCGTCGCGCGGGAGACGATCGAGCTGGCCTACCTGGTCGCGGTCCAGCACCTCGCGCCGCGCCCGCGGGCCGTGCTGATCCTGCGGGACGTGCTCGGCTGGCCGGCGAAGGACGTCGCGGAGCTCCTCGGGGACTCCGTCAACTCCGTGAACAGCGCGCTGCAGCGGGCCCGTGCCGGCATGCGGGAGCACCTGCCCGCCGAGCGCCGGGAGTGGACGGCGGACGGTGCGGACGACCCGGCGACCCTGGACCTCGTCCGCCGCTACACCGAGGCCAGCGTCGCCACCGACGTCGACGGGGTCGCCGCACTGCTGCGGGATGACGTCCGCTGCTCGATGCCGCCCACGCCGGGCCTGTACGTCGGTCGCGACGCGGTGGTGCACGACTGGCTCGAGAGCGGCTTCGAGGGCATGACGGGCCTGCGCGCCGTACCCACCTTCGTGAACCGGCAGCCCGCCGTCGCCTTCTACCACTGGCGGGAGCAGGACGGCGCGTACCTGCCGCTGACGATCGACGTCCTGCGCGTCACCGGCGGGGCGATCACCGAGATCGTCACGTTCCACGACGACCAGTTCCCGCGGCTCGGGCTACCGGAGCGCCTGCGGGCGGACGGCTCGGAGTAGTCCCGGTGCGGACGCTCGCGCTGCGCGGTGGCGAGCGTGTCGCGGTGATCGCATCTGAGTGGTACGACGCGTTCGGCGTCGTCACCCGTGGGCGGGTGCAGCTGGAGCTGCGCGACGGCGCGCCCGGGCCGGTCCTCGGACGCGATGCCGGGTTCTGGCTCCGTGGCACCGGCGTCCGCGCCCTGCGGAACCCCGGCCGTCGTACGGCGAGGGTGCGCATCGTCACCCCCAAGGGCCGGGACCGTCACCTGCCAGTCAACACACCCCCACTGACCGAATGTTGAGGAACGACATGAACAGCACGAATGACACCGGGGCTGCCGCAGGCCCGGCATCGGGCCGGACCAGCCACACCCACCGGTTCCGCGAGCTCGTCGGCACCGGCTTCCTTGCCACAATCGCGGCGATGGTGGCCACCACCCTCGCCGCCGCGCTGGCCCGAGCCGCCGGCGTCGACTTCGAGGTCTCCGATGCCGGCGAGACGATCCCGTTGTCCGGGATCGCCGTGGTGACCGGCTTCTTCTCGGTCGTGGGCGTCGTCATTGCCGTCGCTCTTCTTCGGTGGAGCGCTCGCCCCGCCCAGCGATTCGTGTGGACGACGGTGTCGCTGACCGCGCTCTCGTTGGTCGCGCCCCTCCTCTCCGGGGCGAACACCGCCACCACCACCGCCCTCATCGGGCTGCACCTCGTCGCCGCGACGGTGATGATCCCCACGCTGGCGCGGAGCCTGGTCAGATTGCGGCCTTGATTCTTCCTGCGTCGACTGCCGCTGCGAGTCTCTTGTGGTCCTGGTCGTTGATGTCGGCGTAGGTGACGGCGAAGTCCGCGATCGCGTGGTCGAACGTGTCGGTCTTTCCCAGGTAGCCCGCGATCGCAACCTCGTCACCGCCCCTGCCATGGGCGCGAGCAAGGGTCCATCCGCACAGGGCGCCGTACACGCCCAGGCCGCCGGGAGTGAGCTTCGCCGGGTCGATCTCGCCCTTCATGTCCCAGAGCTGACGTACGTAGTAGTCGTTTCCGTCCGCTGTTGTCGACCAGCCGAGGAACTCGTCCGACAACGACTGGAGCAGGCGCTGGCCGGCCACCACCCGATGCCCGTGGTTCGGATAGCCGCTGGCCGCCAGGTGAGGTTCGAGAACGGAAGCCTCGGCCTGCTTGACCTGGAGGAACAGCACGTCGTCCTGGCTCTTGCCCCGCAGGAGGACCACGTAACAGCGGGTGCCGACACTTCCGACACCCACCACCTTCCGCGCCAGGTCGACGATCTGGTACTGGTCGAGCAGCGCTCGGCGGTCGTCCCGAAGGCTCGCCCGGTACCTGTCGAAGGCCAGTTGAATGCCCTGGGCAGCACGGTTCGCGTCGTCGGCGGACCACAGTTCCCGGACCGGGACCAGCAGCGGCGGGCGGCTGGCCAGACGGACCGTCGTACCGTCGTTCTGGCAGAGCCTGGTCAGGGCGCCCAGACTGTTGCGCTCCCTGGCCCTCGCGAAGATCTTCTCCAGCCGGTCAGGGGCCAGCTTGGGTGCCGTGACCCCGAACTCCGCCTCCAGCCGCCTGGCGATGTCGGTCAGCTGATCGGACGACATGTGCAGGTACCACAGCTCGATCGTCGACAACCCGGCGAAACCGAGCATGGCCTCCCGGTAGCCGCGAACGGTCAGCCAGGCCGCATCGCGTTGCTGGTCGGCACCGAGGCCCTTCTGTCGAGCCGCGATCGCAACGCTCGCCGCCAGGCGCTTCACGTCCCACTCCCACGGTCCCAGCAGTGTCTCGTCGAAATCGTTCACATCGAAGACGAGGTCCCGTTCCGGGGATGCGAACAGTCCGAAGTTGACCAGGTGCGCATCGCCGCACGCCTGGACGGTGATGCCACTCGTGGGACTCCCGGCGAGATCGTTCGCCATGATCGCGGGACCGCCGCGAAAGAAGGCGAACGGCGACGACAGCATCCGGCCGTAGCGAATCGGGACCAGATCCTGCTCGCGGGTCGCAGCCTGTTCCTCGAGGATGTCGACGGGGTCCGGCCGATCGGGCGCAGGCTCCCACTTGGCATGGGACCGCCGCGGCTGCCGCTTCCGAGCAGCCTTCCCCACCGCCCACCGAGCCCGCGTAGTCAGGTCACGCGGCCCGGCCGCGCTCTCATCCATGCCCACAGGGTCGCAGTTCCGCCCGCCCGACGACAGGGCGAGCAGGGACCTCCGCCAGGCCGGCCGGGGTCGGCGGGCGCTAGGGACGGTCGAGGAGAAAGGTCTGCATCAGGCCCTTTCCCTTGACCTCGATGGTGCCGCGTGGCCGTACGGCGAACGCCGGGCCGAGGGCGGCGGCAACCCGTCCGGTGACCTGGATCTCGCCGGGTGGGCCGTGGGACTCCATCCGGCTCGCGGTGTTCACGGTGTCGCCCCAGAGGTCGTAGATGAACTTGCGCCGGCCGATCACGCCGGCCACCACCGGTCCCGAGTCGATCCCTATCCGGACCTCGAGCCAGTCCTGCCCGGGCAGGGCCGCGATCCGGGCGACCTCGTCGCGCAGCGCGAGCGCGGTCCGGGCGACCGCCGCGAGGTGGTCGGGCCGCGGCATCGGTAGGCCGCCGACCAGCATGTACGCGTCGCCGATCGTCTTGATCTTCTCGACCCCCTCGGCGTCGGCGATCCGGTCGAATGCGGAGAACACCTGGTCCAGCAGCTTCACGACGTCCGCCGCGGCCATCACTGCCGATCGCGCCGTGAAGCCGACGATGTCGGCGAAGAGCACGCTGACCGCGTCGTAGTGTTCCGCGATCACCCCTGGCTCTGTCTTGAGGCGTTCGGCGATCGGCTCCGGCAGCACGTTGAGCAGGAGCCGCTCCGAACGCTCCCGCTCGGCCTGGAGATCCCGATGGACTCGCTCCCGTTGCTCCACGAAGTAGCCGAGCATCACGTACGAGCTCACCATGACGCCCGCGATGTTCAGTGCCAGGAACGTTTCCACGAAGCCGGCCGGCAGTGCCGACGGAGATTGTGCGAGTCGGGAATCGATGAGGGCGAGCGCGGCCAGCTCGACGAAGAACGCCACCAGCCACGCCACCGAGCGCCGGATACCGAGCAGCGCGAGCGCCGCCAGTGGGGTGAACACCGCCCACAGGATCATCGCGCTCGAGGCCACGAAGCCGCCGAGCGAGACCTGCAGCAAGGCCGGCAGCACCAGGAACGCCAGCAGTTGCGTGGTGCGGAACGTGGCGAAATGCCGCGTCCGGGCCAGGACGGCCAGCCCGATCACCGTGATCACCTGGTAGAACGCCGGGATCGCGGCCGAGACCGGGTCGCCGTAGGCGAGGTACGTGATCACCCAGATCGTGGAGAGCGCCGTGATCAGCAGCGACGAGAAGATGAGCGTGCCCTGCCGGAGCCGCTCGTCGTGGGTGTCCTCCGGCCGGGCGCCGAGATCGCCGAGCCGCTCCAGACGGCGGGCGACAGGCCGCCCCGGGCGACGCCCGTGGGCGGCACCCTGGAGCCAGGACCCGGTCACCTGAGGATCGTATGCGCAGCGCGCGCGGGCCGGACTCGGCACGGCTGCCTCGGAAACGATTCCAGAATATCTGGGTCAACGTTGTAACGAGGCCTGTACACACCGTTCCCACGTTGCTAATCTCCCGGCTGATTTGACATCGATGTCAACCTCAGGGAGTGGTCACGATGGTCTCGAGACGTGCGTTCCTGGCGGGCACTGGCGCGGTGACGGCGGGTGGGTTCGGGTTGCTTCCGGGCCTTACCGCCAGCGCGAATGCCGCCGATCTCACGACCGGAAGCGGCTCCCGGCTCCTGCCGGTGTTCAACCGCCCGAAACACCTGGACTACGGCGACGTCAGCAAACTCAACGGCGGCGATCAGACGCTGCTGACAACGTTGCAAGGCGTCGTCAACCGTACTCGGCCCGAGCTCTACTTCAGCTACGACACCGGCACCATGAGTACGCCGGACGTGAAGTGGCTGACCGACATGCACCTGCCCACCACGACGTACGCGAACCCGCTGGACCTGGTCGCCAAGTACCGCGGCCGGATCCGGGGCGCGATCGTGCACGACCCCGCCGTACCGGATTCGCTCAACGTGGCAACGACTCTGGCCGGGTTGGAGAACGCGGTCGTCGCGGACGCCGACCAGGCCAAGGCGCACGGTCTGCGGATCGTGAAGGACCTGCGCGGGATGTTCGACGACGACCGGGTGAAGACGTACCGGTGGCAGCTCGACAACCTGTTCCCGCGGGTCACCCACCAACTGCTCGCCGGCCTGCCGCCGACCCGGGTGGTCGCGGTCGAGAACGTGCAGTGGCAGGAGATCGCCCGCGAGACCCGGCAGATCCGGGACTCGTCGAACCGCGGCACCTACGACCTCGACGTCTCGGCGAAGCTCGGCCAGGAGGCGGTGTTCGTCCGGTTCCAGGACTCGTTCACCGACGACGGCTGGGGACCTTCGGTCTCCGAGGTCACGGTCAAGGCGAACGGCACCCAGATCGCGCACTTCCTGCCCGGCACCCCGGAGGAGGAGCCGTACCTGTTCGACGGCGTCAACTCGTCGATCGGTGGCGAGGCCAACCGGTTCAGCGACGGCGGCGGCTATTTCATCTACCGCTTCGAACCACCGGCGGGTACGACGTCCTTGGTCGTCACCGTGACGATGTGGAACCAGTACCTGGTCTCGGCCACCGACACCGCGCCGACCCGGATCGAGCCGTTCGCGTACTTCCGCGACTACGTGGTAGCCACCAAGGCCCTGGTGAGCTGGCTGCCGCCGGCCGGTGAGACCGGGGAACTGCTGATCGAGCACTTCGCCAAGTACCCGACGCTCGCGCCGTACATGGGCTGGTTCGCCAACGACGTCTCCGGTGAGTGGGACGGCGTCGACCTCGCCTCGCAGGGCGGTTCGCCGGTGGTCGCGGCCGACTTCTACATGAACGGCACGGTCCACGCCGGGTTCACCGCCCCGATCTCGGACAAGGTCCGGCCGGTCCGGCGGATCAGCAAGCCGAAGAACAAGGTGTACCTGACGCTGACCTTCGGCGAGGGCGACAACATCCAGTACTGCCAGCGCCGGCTGCGCGACATCTGGGACGACCCGAAGCGGGGCCAGGTGCCGACCAACTGGACCATCAGCCCGCTGCTCGCCGAGACGGGTCCCGGGTTGTACAGCTACTACCAGCGGACCGCGACGGCCAACGACCTGCTGGTCTGCGGTCCGTCCGGTGGCGGGTACACGTACCCAGGCTCGTGGCAGTCCGGCCAGCTGACGCAGTACCTCCAGATGACCGGTGAGTTCATGCGCCGTACCGGCATGGATCAGGTCTACGCGTACAGCAGCCGCCAGGACGACAAGTGGATCCTGCTCTCCGAGGAGATCGCGGCGGGATACGCGAAGTACACGCCGGTGAAGGGGATCATGCAGACCTGGGACGGCGACCCGCTGACGATCCGCCAGGGCGGTCTGCCGATCACCGGAGTCTGGGGCGCACCCGGTAAAGCCGTCGAGTTCAAGGCCGCGCTGGACCAGCGGATCGCGAACTGGGACGGTGCGAGCCCGCTGTTCATCTCCGGTCTGATCGGCGCGTGGTCCTGGACCCCGTCGGACATGGCGGAACTCGGAGCACTGCTCACCGATCCCTACGAGCTGATCCTCGCGAACTCCTTCTACGACCTGCTCAACCGCGTGCTGTAGCCGAACGCGGCGCGGTCGCCCGGGAGGAGGATCCCGGGCGACCGCTGGGTGGGCGCTTACCAGTGGTGCGCGACGTCGATCACCAGGCGGGTGTTCGATCCCGGCCCGGCCAGCGTGTACACGCGGAACGGGAGCCGGGCGCGGACCCCGAGCCCGATCGTCGACTGTCCCTCGAAGCTGCCGGCGAAGGCGACCTGGCGGAACGTGCTGTACCCGGCGACGTTCGTCAGTTCCTTCGGGTTCGCCGGCCGGTACGTCGAGGTGCCGGCCGAGGTGTACGCCGGGGCGCGGACGACGATCTGCAGTTTCGCGCCACCCCGGAGCGGGACGGGGAAGCCGGCGCCGTCGGTGTAGACGGTCCCCACGTAGCGGACGTCGTACCCGGCCGCGCGACCGCGGACGTCGACGACGAGGCGGTCGAAGCAGGCGTGCCGGCCGGTGCGGACGTTCGTCACCGGGGCCTGCGTCATCCGGCTGTTTGCCTCGGGCAACGATCCCCAGCCGCGCGGGCACGCGGTGGTGGTCGAGGCGGTGGCGACGGTACGGGGGGCGGAGGACGAGCCGACGAGGTTCGGCGCGGCGATCGCGGCCGCGGGGATCGCCATGATGGCGACGGCGGCGAGGATCGTCTTGCGAGTGATGTGGTGGATGTTCATGATGTTCCCCCCTTTGAGGACACCTATGAGACGACACCAGTTGCCAACTGGTTTACTTTTAACCCCGGTGATTTCAGGTAGCCGATCGGGCACGATGTGCAGATGACCCCTGATGAGTTGCTCGAGGTGTTCCACCGCCGGATCCGGCTCCCGGACGCCGACGCCATCCCCGGCTGGAAGCAGGAACATGACGGTCTGGTGCATCGCTCGTACGTCGAGGGCCCGGATGGTGCCGGGTTCGTCGAGACGCCGCGCGGGCTGGGCGACGACCCGGATGCGGTGATCGCGGCGCAGGTGGCGTTCTTCCGCGACCGCGGGCTGCCGTTCGAGTGGAAGACGTACGCGTACGACGAGCCGGCCGACCTCGGTGAGCGGCTGGTCCGGGCGGGGTTCAGTCAGGAGGACCCGGAGACGCTGATCCTCGGCGAGGTCGACCGGATCCTGGAGCGGCCGTCCGCGCTGCCGTCGAAGGTGCGGCTGCGGGAGGCCGAGGGCCCGGACGACTACCGCCGGATCGCCGAACTCACGCACACCCTGTGGGACAGCGGGCTGGCGCGCATCGTGGAGCAGTTGCAGGGCGAGGCCCGGATGTTCCCGGACCGGCTGTCGGTGTTCCTGGTCGAGGACGCGCTGAAGGGGCCGGACGGGCCGGCGGTGTCGGCCGCGTGGATCCGGTTCCATCCCGGGACCGGGTTCGCCAGCCTGTGGGGTGGCGGGACGCTGCCGGAGTGGCGGCGGCAGGGGCTCTACAGCGCGCTGCTGGCGCATCGGGCCCGGCTGGCCAAGGAGCGCGGGTACGAGTTCCTCCGGGTGGACGCCTCCGAGGACTCCCGCCCGATCCTGCAGAAGCTGGGGCTGTACGGTGTCACGATCACCACGCCGTACGAATGGACTCCCTGACCTGGTGAGCGGAACGACCGGTCCAGGCTGTACGTTGCCTGCATCATGGCCCTGAAAATCGCGTCTCGCTTCCGCCGGCTGCTGCAGCGCCCCGGCTCGATCGATCTCGGCCCGTACGAGCGGCTCACCCAGCTGGTCGGCGAGGCCGAGGAATCGGTCCGCTCCCTGACCGACGAAGAGCTCACCGAGGCGGTCGCCGAGCTGCGCACCACCGGCGGGCTGCACGAGGACGACCAGATCGAGTTCCTCGCGCTGGCCCGGGACGCGGGCCGGCGGGCGCTCGGCGAGCGCGCGTTCGACGGCCAGGTCGTCGGCGCGCTGGCGATGCTGCAGGGCCGGATCGTCGAGATGGCCACCGGTGAGGGCAAGACGCTGGCCGGCGCGTTCGCCGCCGCCGGGTACGCGATCGGCGGCCGGAAGGTCCACGTGCTCGCGGTGAACGACTACCTGGCCCGCCGCGACGCCGAGTGGATGGGCCCGGTGTACGAGCTGCTCGGAGTCACGGTGTCGCACATCGGCCAGGCGTCGACGCCGGAGGAACGGCGGACGGCGTACGAGGCGGATGTCTGCTACGCGCCGGTGAGCGAGATCGGCTTCGACGTACTGCGGGACCGGCTCGTCACCGACGTGGCCGACCGGGTCACGGCCGCGCCGGACGTGGCGCTGGTGGACGAGGCCGACTCGGTGCTGATCGACGAGGCCCGGGTGCCGCTGGTGCTGGCCGGCGCGACCCGGACCGAGGAGCTGGACGACGACGTGGTCCAGCTGGTCCGGACGCTGCGCGCGGGTGTGGACTACGAGATCGACGGCGACGGCCGGACGGTCGCGCTGACCGACAAGGGCACGGACACGGTCGAGGAGACGCTCGGCGGGATCAATCTGTACGAGGACGACAATCTCGACCGGCTGACCCAGATCAACGTCGCGCTGCACGCCGAGGTGCTGCTGCGCAAGGACGTCGACTACCTGGTCCGCGACGGCAAGGTCAGCCTGATCAACAACAACCGCGGCCGGATCGCCAAGCTGCAGCGCTGGCCCGACGGTCTGCAGGCCGCCGTGGAGGCGAAGGAGGCCGTGCCGGTCAGCGACTCCGGCGAGGTGCTGGACAGCATCACCGTGCAGGCGCTGGTGAAGGGCTACAAGACCCTCTGCGGCATGACCGGTACGGCGGTCGTCGTCGGGGAGTCGCTGCAGGAGTTCTACGAGGTCGACGTGGCCGTCGTGCCGCCGAACAAGCCGAACATCCGGGTCGACGACCCCGACCGGCTGTACCTGACGTCCGAGCAGAAGAACGTGGCGCTGGTCGAGCACATCGCCGAGGTGCACGAGGACGGGCGGCCGATCCTGATCGGCACGCACAGCGTGGAGGAGTCCGAGCAGCTGAGCGACCGGCTCGAGGCGGCCGAGATCCCGCACGTCGTACTGAACGCGAAGAACGACGCCGAGGAAGCGGCGATCATCGCCGAGGCCGGTGTGCCGGGGACGGTGACCGTGTCGACGCAGATGGCCGGCCGCGGTACGGACATCCGGCTGGGTGGACGGGACGAGACGCACGACAAGGAGAAGGCCATCGAGCTCGGTGGCCTCTACGTGATCGGGACCGGCCTGCACGCGTCCCGCCGGCTGGACGACCAGCTGCGCGGGCGCGCCGGGCGGCAGGGCGACCCGGGCGGCTCGCTGTTCTTCGCCAGCCTCGGCGACGAGCTCGTGACCCGGTACTCCGTTTCGTCCGGTCTGCGACCGCATCCGGACCAGAGCGGCCGGCTGACCGATCGGAAGTCGCTCGGGGTGCTCGAGCACGCCCAGCGGGTGGCCGACGGCGCGAACGCCGAGCTGCACCGGACCACGTGGTCCTACCACCGGCTGACCGGTCAGCAGCGGGCGATCCTCCTCGACACCCGCGAGAAGGTGCTCACCGAGGACCTGGCCGCCACCGAGTTGGCGGAGAAGGCCAAGGAGCGGTACGACGAACTGGTCGACGAGGTCGGCGAGGACGTGGTGAAGGACGCGGCCCGGCGGATCGCGCTGAATCATCTGGACCGGCGCTGGACCGACCACCTGGCCTACCTGGCCGACCTGCGCGAGGGCATCCACCTGCGCTCACTGGCCGGCGGCATCGTGCACCTGAAGCCGATCGACGAGTTCAACAAGTCCGCGATCGCGTCGTTCGACACGCTGATCGCTGACTCCTGGACCGATGCGGTGGAGACGTTCCAGAGCGCCGAGATCACCGCCGAGGGGCTGGACGAGGAAGCCAGCGGCATCCCGCGGCCGACCGCGACCTGGACCTATCTCGTCAACGACAACCCCTTCGGCACCGAGGCCGACCGCATCCTCGGCCGCCTCCGCAACGCGATCAAGCCCGAGTCGGTGGCCGAGTCCGAGGAGATCCTGCCGGAGGAGTTCGACCAGGACGACCTCCCCGAGGAGCTCCGGGACGTGGACGAGGACGAGCTTCCCGAGGAACTCCGCGACGCCGACGACGAGGACGAGTTGCCGGAGGAGCTCCGGGACGCGGACGACGACGTGGATGACAAGAAGCCCGGCAGCAAGGCGTAGACCTTCGACTTTGGTCTGATCGGCCCCAGCCGTCGGCCCGATGCCGGCCACCGGCATCGGGGGCGAGTCTCGGGGCATGTCCCGCACCCGCGACCGCCTGCGATTCCTCCTCTTCGACATCGGCACCCCGCTCGCCCTGTACTACGGCCTGCGAGCAGTCGGCGCGAGCAACGTGACCGCTCTCCTGGCCGGCACGGTCCCCGGCTTGATCAGCGCGGGGATCTCCATCGCGCGCCGCCGCCGTACGGACCTCCTGGGCGTCGCGGTGATCGTCAGCATGCTCGGAAGCGCGATCGTGGCGATCCTGGGCGGCGACGCCCGTCTGCTCCTGGTTCGCAACGCCTGGATCAGCCTCCCGTTCGCCGGCATCACGCTGTGGTCCCTCCGGCATCCGCAGCCGATCTGCTACACGTTCACCCGCGCGATCATGCCGGGGCGGGCCGCCGTGATGGACCGGCTGTGGGACGAGGACCCACGGTTCCGGCACGCCTGGCGACAGATCACCGTGCTGTGGGGGATCACGTCCGTCATCGACGCGGTGATCCGGGTCGTCGCGACGTACACGCTGCCGATTCCCGTCGTACCCGCCATAGATCCGGTGATCACGGTGGCCACGATCGTCGCGCTGCAGATCCCGACCATCGTGCTGCTGCGGCGCAGCGGGACGTGGCACGAAGTCTTCGCCCCGCGCCGCCGGGTGCCTTCCCTGACCGCGGACGATCCGGGTGTCGGTGGCGCTGGATAGGCTGCGGGGTGTGAGTGAGGGTCTGTTCGACATTCCGGGAGCTCCTGCGCCTGCTCGGGGCGGCGGGAGCCTGGCGGACATGGACCACACGGCGGCTCCGCTGGCCGTGCGGATGCGGCCGCGGAGTCTGGACGAGCTCGTCGGGCAGCAGCACCTGCTGGCGCCGGGATCGCCGTTGCGGCGGCTGGTCGAGGGTGACCAGCCGATGTCGCTGCTTCTCTGGGGTCCGCCCGGGACGGGGAAGACGACGATCGCCGCCGTCGTCTCGCACCAGACGAACCGGAAGTTCGTGGAGCTGTCGGCCGTCACCGCGGGGGTCAAGGACGTCCGCCAGGTGATCGACGGTGCCCGCCGGGATCTGTCACGGGGTACGGGCGTCGTCGAGACCGTGCTGTTCATCGACGAGGTGCACCGGTTCACCAAGGCTCAGCAGGATGCGTTGCTGCCGGGAGTGGAGAACCGGTGGGTCACGCTCGTCGCGGCCACCACCGAGAACCCGTTCTTCTCCGTCATCTCCCCACTGCTCTCCCGGAGCCTCCTGCTCACGCTGGAGTCGCTCACCGACGACGACATCTCTACGCTGCTCGATCGCGCACTGATCGACGAGCGCGGGCTGAACGGCGCGTTCGAGCTGGCCGACGACGCGCGGGCGCACCTGCTGCGGATGGCCGGGGGAGACGCCCGCCGTGCGCTGACCTACCTGGAGGCGGCGGCCGGGGGAGCGCGGGCGAAGGAAGCCGGGGCCATCGACCTGAAGACGCTGGAGACGGCCGTCGACCGGGCCGCAGTGGTGTACGACCGGGCCGGCGACCAGCACTACGACGTCGCCTCGGCGCTCATCAAGTCGATCCGGGGCTCGGATGTGGACGCGGCCATGCACTACCTGGCGCGGATGATCGAGGCCGGCGAGGACCCGCGGTTCATCGCGCGGCGGCTGGTGATCTCGGCCAGCGAGGACATCGGCATGGGTGACCCGACCGCGCTCGGTGTCGCGGTGGCCGCGGCCGAGGCGGTGCAGCTGATCGGCATGCCGGAGGCCCGGATCAACCTCGCCCAGGCGGTCGTCGCCCTCGCGCTGGCGCCGAAGTCCAATGCGGTGATCATGGCCGTCGACGCCGCGATCGCGGACGTGAAGGCGGGCAAAGTGGGCCCTGTGCCGCCGCATCTGCGGGATGCGCATTACGCCGGCGCCAAGAAGATCGGCCACGGTTCGTCGTACCAGTACTCCCACGACGACCCGCGCGGCATCGTCCCGCAGCAGTACGCACCGGACGTCATCGACGGCACCGACTACTACAAACCCACCCGCCGCGGCGGCGAAGCGTCGTACGCCGACCGCGTAGCCAACATCCGCAAGATCCTCCGGGACCGCGATTGAGCCGGACCAGCGAGCACGCCGCCGCCCACCATGGAGCTGTCGTGGGCGGCTGACGGAACCGTCCAGGGACTGAGGGTCCTGTTCGATTGAAGCGTTCGAGTGGGTAGGCTGCGTGTGGCCTGGGGGTGAAAGGTTCCACGTTGAGGCAGTACAACCTAGGTCGACATCTACGGAAGTCCGGTCCGCGGCACAGCCGTCGGCGTTTGCCCGTTCTGAAGGTAGGAGCGGTGGCGGCGGTCGCCGTCGTAGGGGCCGGTTCCCTGTTCTTCGTCCCGTTCGGGGCACATGACTCGGCGACCACGCAGGCGCCGCAGAGCACCGATTCGTTCGGGAGCAGGACGTCGCGGGAGCCGAAGGTCGAGCGGACCTCGGGCGTGACGCGGTCGGGGCAGCGGCCGGGGGTTCCGGCCCGGAACCTGTCGACGCCGCGCACCACCTGGTTCCCGACCAGCTCGCCGACGGCCACGCCGAGCTCGCCGGCGCCACCGTGGTCGGTCCCGTCGTCCCAGCCGGAGCAGCCGTCGCCGGCGCCGAGCAGCGCGACGACGAAGGCGTCACCACCTCCGACGAAGCCGGCCACGACCAAGCCGTCACCCAGCACGACCAAGCCGTCACCCAGCACGACCAAGCCGGCACAGACCCCGACCGTGCCCGTCGCGCCGCCCTCGCCGAGTCCGACCGAGTCGGCCACACCGGAGCCGTCTCCGAGTCCGACCGTGTCCGGTACGCCGGAACCCTCGACCACCCCGGCGGAACCCAGCGCGACGGAGTCGTCACCGGCTGGATGACCGGGTTTGGTGGGCGACTGTGATGTGAGGGATGGTGTCCTGGAGCGGACTGCGGTAGGGGCGCGCGATAAGGTCGGGCGGTCCACGAGGTCGCAACGGGAAGGTGGATCGTTTCCATGAGCGTCGGTGAAGTCGCGGGGCTGATAGCAGCCTGCGCGCTGCTCATCCTGGTGGGCCTGCTGGCCTATCCGATCCTGAAGCTGGGCAAGGTCTTCGACGAGACCCGGATCCTGGTCAAGGGTGTCTCCGACGAGACCGTCCCGCTGCTCGGCGAGGTGACCACCACCGTGTCGACCACCAACGCCCAGCTGGCCAAGGTGGACACGATCACCGACAACGCGACCACGGTGACCACCAACGCGGCCGCGCTGATGTCGCTGTTCTCGGCCACCGCCGGCGGCCCGCTGGTGAAGGCGGCCGCGTTCACCTACGGCGTCCGCCGGGCGCTCGGTGATCAGCAGCGCAAGGACGTCAGCCGGCGCGTCAAGGAAGAGATGAAAGCAGAGCGGAAGGCGCGGAAGCGGTGAAGCGGATCTTCTGGCTGATCATCGGGATCGCCGTCGGCGTGTACGCCGTCACCCGGCTGAAGAAGCGTGTCCAGGTGCTCGCCCCGGAGAGCGTGCAGGAGTCCGCGGCCAGGCTGGCCGCCGCGGTCCGGCACTTCGGCGACCAGGTCCGCGAGGGCATGGCCGAGCGGGAGACGGAGCTGCGCGACGCCCTCGGCATCGACACCACAAACGACCGTGAGGACTACCGGTAACACCCATGGAAACCAGTGAGATCAGGCGGCGGTTCCTGCAGTACTTCGAGGACCGGGGCCACACCGTGGTGCCGAGCGCGCCGTTGCCGTCGCCGGACCCGAACCTGCTGTTCAACGTCGCCGGCATGGCCCAGTTCGTGCCCTACTTCGTCGGCCAGCAGACGCCGCCGTACGCGCGCGCGACCAGCGTGCAGAAGTGCGTCCGGACCCTCGACATCGACGAGGTCGGCAAGACCACCCGGCACGGCACGTTCTTCCAGATGAACGGCAACTTCTCCTTCGGCGACTACTTCAAGGAGAAGGCGATCGAGTACGCCTGGGACCTGGTCACCCGGTCCCAGAACGACGGCGGCTACGGCTTCGACGAGTCGGTGCTGTACGCGTCGGTGTACTACGACGACGACGAGGCGATCGACCTGTGGAAGCGGATCGCCGGTCTGCCCGACGACCGGATCGTCCGGCTCGGCATGAAGGACAACTTCTGGTCGATGGGCATCCCGGGTCCGTGCGGCCCGTGCTCGGAGATCCTGATCGACCGCGGCCCGGAGTTCGGCGCGGACCGGGACTGGGAGGCGGGCGACCGCTACCTGGAGTTCTGGAACCTCGTCTTCATGCAGAACATCCGCGGTGAGGGCGGCGGCAAGGACGGCTACGAGATCCTCGGCGAGCTGCCGAAGAAGAACATCGACACCGGCCTCGGCCTGGAGCGCGTCGCGTACCTGCTGCAGGGCGTCGACAACATGTACGAGATCGACGAGATCTACCCGGTGATCGAGCGGGCGTCGGAGCTGAGCGGCCGCAAGTACGGCGTCGAGCACATCGACGACGTGCGGTTCCGGGTGGTCGCCGACCACGTCCGCAGCGCGCTGATGCTGATCGGCGACGGCGTCACCCCGGGCAACGAGCAGGGCGGCTACGTGCTGCGCCGGCTGCTCCGCCGGGCGATCCGCTCGATGCGCCTGCTGGGCTACGAGGACCCGAGCCTGGTCGAGCTGCTGCCGGTGAGCCTGGAGCAGATGAAGAAGTCCTACCCGGAGCTGGAGCCCGACTTCGGCCGGATCAGCCAGGTCGCGTACGCCGAGGAGGAGGCCTTCCGGCGGACCCTCACGGCCGGGACGAGCATCTTCGACGTCGCCGTCCGCGAGACCAAGGCCGGGGGAGCGCACCAGCTCGAGGGCGCGAAGGCGTTCCAGCTGCACGACACCTACGGCTTCCCGATCGACCTGACCATCGAGATGGCCGCCGAGCAGGGTCTGCAGGTGGACACCGAGGGCTTCCGCTCGCTGATGAAGGAACAGCGCGAGCGGGCCAAGGCGGACGCCCGGGCGAAGAAGGCCGGGCACGCGGACACCTCGGGCTACCGGGAGCTGCGCGAGAAGGGTGTCACCGAGTTCACCGGGTACTCCGAGCTCGCCACCGACTCGCAGGTCCGCGGCCTGCTGAAGGACGGCGTGGTCGCGCCGGCCGCCGAGCAGGGCGAGACCGTCGAGGTCGTGCTGGAGAAGACCCCGTTCTACGCCGAGTCCGGTGGCCAGATCGCCGACGAGGGCGTGATCGTCGCCGACGGCGTCCGGCTGAAGGTGCTCGACGTCCAGCGGCCGGTCAAGGGCCTGATCGTGCACCGGGTCGAGGTGCTCGAGGGTGTGCTGCGGGCTGGCCTCGACGTGCACGCCGAAGTCGACCACGAGTGGCGGGTCTCGGCCTGCCAGGCGCACTCGGGTACGCACGTCGTGCACGCCGCGCTGCGTCAGGTGCTCGGCCCGAACGCGCTGCAGAGCGGCTCGTACAACAAGCCCGGCTACCTCCGCCTCGACTTCGCTTGGTCGTCGGCGCTGGACCAGGCGACCCGGTCCGAGATCGAAGAGGTCGCGAACCTCGCGGTCCGGCAGGACCTTCCGGTGTCGGCGCAGTACATGACGCTGCCGGAGGCCCGGGACTGGGGCGCGCTGGCGCTGTTCGGCGAGACGTACGACGAGCAGGTCCGCGTGGTCGAGATCGGCGGACCCTGGTCGCGTGAGCTCTGCGGTGGCACGCACGTGAAGCACTCGTCGCAGGTCGGCGCACTGACCGTCACCGGTGAGTCGTCGGTCGGCGCCGGCGTCCGCCGGATCGAGGCGTTCGTCGGCCTGGAGGCGCTGCGCTACCTCGGCCGCGAGCGGGCGCTGGTCCGGCTGCTCAGCGAGAACCTGAAGACCCGGCCGGAGGAGCTGCCCGCAAAGGTGGCGGACCTGGCCGAGCGGCTGCGGGTGGCCGAGAAGGAGCTCGAGCGGGTGCGCGCCTCCCAGGTCCTCGCGGCCGCCGCAGAGCTGGCGACCAACGCGAAGGACGTCTTCGGTGTCCAGTACGTCGGTCACCGCGCGCCTGATGGCGTAAACGGCGGCGACCTGCGCAAGCTGGCCTTGGACGTGCGCGGCCGGATGCCGGCCGACAAGCCGGCCGTCGTCGCCGTACTGAGCGTCAACGACGGTAAGCCCGGTGTGGTGGTCGCGCTCAACGACACCGCGCGCGAGTGGCGGCTGAAGGCCGGTGACCTGGTCCGGGTCGCGGCCGAGAAGCTGGGCGGTCGAGGCGGTGGCAAGGACGATGTGGCGCAGGGTGGTGGCACCGATGCGAGCGGCTCCGACGATGCACTGGCGGCGGTGGAGCACACCGTCGGCCAGCTCGTCACCGGCTGACGAGACCCTGATGAGACGCGGCGTGCGGATCGCCCTGGAC
Organism: Kribbella sp. NPDC048837; assembly: GCF_055586945.1. Lineage (NCBI taxonomy): Bacteria > Bacillati > Actinomycetota > Actinomycetes > Propionibacteriales > Kribbellaceae > Kribbella > Kribbella sp. NPDC048837. Next base: position 1,290,434 of record NZ_JBVJHF010000001.1, on the reverse strand, counting down.
ATCGGCGACGCCCGGATCGGCGTCGCCAGCAGCGATCCGCACGGAATCCTGGCCACGCCGGTGGAGACGGTCCGCCGTGGGCCCGGTGATCTGGATAGGATCGCCGCACTCGCCGCCGAACTGGAGGCGTTCGAGATCGTGGTCGGACTGCCCCGCTCCCTGTCCGGGGGCGAGGGGCCGGCCGCGGTGAAGATCCGGGAGACGGCGGAGCTGGTGCGAGCGAAGGTGCAGGAGGGTAACTCGGGGACGGCGGTGCGCCTGGTGGACGAGCGGTTCACCACGGTCACCGCCGAACGCATGCTGCGGGAACGGGGAAAGAAGGGTTCCAAGCGGCGCGCGGTGGTCGACCAGGCCGCCGCTGTCGTGATTCTGCAACACGCGCTCGACCTCGAGCGGGAGACCGGCAACCCACCCGGGAGGCCCCTGTGAACGGACCATCGGTGCACGAAGACGTGAACGAGAGCGAGGACCTGGGCTCCGGGCTCGGCTTGCGCCCGGAGACCCGGGTGGAGCGCCGGGCGAACCGGCGCAAGGCCCGCGGCCGGCGCGCGTTCGGCTGCTTCGCCGGCGTGATCTCGCTGCTCGTGGTCGGCTCGCTGGTGGCCGGTGCCGTGATCGGTTTCGGCAAGGGCAAGGACGCGATCGAGCAGATGTTCGCGGCGCCCGACTACACCGGCGCCGGCAGCAAGGAGACGGTGGTCGTCGAGATCGCCAAGGGCCAGGCGGCCGCCTCGATCGCGGACACGCTGGAGAAGAAGGGCGTGGTGAAGAGCGCCCGCGCGTTCGAGCGGGTGGCCAAGGCCGACTCGCGGTCGCTCACGATCCAGGCCGGCACCTACACGCTGCACAAGCAGATGTCCGCCAAGGCCGCGCTCGAGCTGATGCTGGACACCGCCAAGTCGATCCTGGTCACCCGGATCAGTTTCCGGTCCGGCCAGACCAAGGCAGAAGTCAGTGAGACGCTGCAGAAGTCGAAGCTGAAGCTGCCGGCCGGTGCCGCCGCTGGCGCCCTGGCGAAGCCCGCTTCGCTCGGGCTGCCGTCGTACGCGCACAACAACGCCGAAGGCTTCCTGTACCCGGGGACGTACGACGTGCCGAAGGGCGCGACGGCGTACACGATCCTCAAGCTGATGACGGCGGAGTACGCGAAGAACGCGGCCGCGCTGGACCTGGTCAACACCGCGAAGCGCAAGGGGCTCGACCCGTACCAGGCGGTGATCGTGGCCAGCATCATCGGCGCCGAGACGAACCGGCCGCAGGACTACGCCAAGGTGGCCCGGGTCATCTACAACCGGCTGCGGGTCGGGATGAAGCTGCAGATGGACTCGACCATCCACTACGTCGTCGGCAAGGACGGCGGGGTGTTCACGACGCCCGAGCAGCGCGACATGGACTCGGAGTACAACACCTACAAGAACAAGGGCCTGCCGCCGACGCCGATCAACTCGCCGACCAAGGAGACGCTGCGGGCGGCGATCAACCCGGCCCAGGGTTCGTGGCTGTACTTCACGCTGATCAACCTCGACACCGGCGAGACCGCGTTCGCGAGTACGGCGGACGAGCACATGGCCAACGTGAAGAAGCTGCAGACCTGGTGCGCCGCGCACAAGGGCCGGTGCTGATGACCCGATGTGCTGTGCTCGGTTCGCCGATCGCGCACTCGCTGTCACCGGCCATGCACCGGGCCGCATACGCCGCGCTGGGCCTGGACTGGCGGTACGACGCTTTCGAGGTTCAGGAGGACGAGCTCCGCGGGTTCGTGGCGTCGCTCGGCGATGACGTTCGTGGGCTGTCGCTGACCATGCCGTTGAAGCGGGTCGCTCTCGACCTGGTCGACACCGTCGATCCGGTGGCCGAGCTGATCGGTGCGGCGAACACGATGCTGTTCGAGCCGGACGGATCACGGTCGGCGCACAACACCGACGTACCCGGGCTGGTGAACGCGTTCGCCGAGCAGGGCATCACCGCGGCCGACACGGCTGTCGTGCTGGGCGGCGGGGCGACCGCCGCGTCCACGCTGGCCGCGTTGCGCGGGCTGAAGGTCAGCGAGGTGACGATCGTCGTCCGGGACATCGCGAAGGCCGAGCGGCTGCTGGATCTGGCGGCCGAGCTCGGGCTGCGGACGTCGGTCGCGGACTTCTCCCAGGTCGAGCAGATCGGTGGGTTCGATCTGTGCATCTCGACCCTGCCCGGCGGTGCCGTCGACCCGTGGGCCGAGCACTTCGCCGGCGTCGCGCCGGTGGTGTTCGACGTGGCGTACCACCCCTGGCCGACCCGGCTCGCGATCGCGGCGCACCGGATCGGTACAGAGCTGTTGAACGGACTTGATCTCCTCGTGCATCAGGCGACCCTCCAGGTGGAGATGATGACTGGTAGGTCGTCGGCTCCTCTGGCGGCCATGAGGGCAGCTGCTCGTGAGGAGCTGGGGGATCGTGAGTCTGTATGACCGCCGTACGGTACTGAAAGCCGGCGGGGCGTTCGCCGCCGCCGCAGTGACGAGCTGTTCGGACACGAAGAAGGCCAGTGCCGAGGGCGCCGCGAGCAGTCTGACCGCGGCCACCCCGAACTGGAACAGCTTCGCCCGCTCGCTCACGGGCCGGTTGTACCTGCCCGCATCCGCGGGGTACGCCTCGTCGCACCTGCTCTTCAACCCGCGCTGGGACTCGGTCCTGCCGGGCGCCGTGGTGAAGGCCGCGAACGCCACCGACGTGCAGAAGGCGATCAACTTCGCCCGCGCGAACAAGATGGTGCTGGTGCCGAAGAGCGGCGGCCACTCGTACGTCGGTGCGTCGACCATCAGCAAGGGGATGCAGCTCGACGTCGGTGCGATCCGCGGGATGAGCTACGCGAACGGCGTCGTCACGATCGGCGCCGGAGCCCGCTTGTACGACGTGCACGCGTTCCTCGACAAGTACGGACGGTCCCTGCCGACGGGGACCTGCCCGACCGTCGGTGTCGCCGGGCTGACGCTCGGCGGCGGGATGGGGATCCACACCCGCGCCTTCGGCCTGACCTGCGACCGGGTCCTGTCGATGGGCGTGATCACCGCGGACGGTACGGCGCGCAACGTCAGCGCGACCGTGGACCCGGACCTGTTCTGGGCGCTGCGGGGGAGCGGCGGCGGCAACCTCGGCGTGGTCACCTCGTTCCGGATCTCCACCATCCCGGCGACCAAGCTCGGGTTCTTCCGGCTGACCTGGACGGAGTCTCAGGCCGCGGCTGTCGTCCGCGGCTGGCAGAAGTTCGCCCAGTCCGCGCCGATCACCTCCTGGGGCAACCTGCACATCGATGCCCGCAGCAACGGCACGCTGTCGATCCATGTGCTCGGCATCTCCACCACCGGCAACGCCGCCGCGGCGGCCGCGCAACTGGAGTCCTTCGTCGGCATCAAGGCGTCGTCGCGGTCGATCACGGTGAAGACGCACATGGAGGCGGTGACCTACCTCGGCGGCGGGACGACCAGCCCGCGGACCGGGTTCCTGGCCGGTTCCGACGTACTCAAGGGGCCGATGAACGCGGCCACGATCACCGCGCTGCTCGGTGCGGTGAAGGCGGCGGCGCGGGCCAAGACGCCGGCCTCGGCGATCCTCGACCCGCTCGGCGGGCAGGCGGCCAAGCAGCCGGCCGGCGGCGCGTCCTGGCCGTGGCGGACGGCGCTCGGCGTCGTCCAGTGGTACTCCGGCACGCCCGCGCACCCGACGTCCGCGCAGCTCAAGGTCGCGCAGACCTTCATCACCAACGGGCACCGCGCGGTCCGCGCGTACTCGGCCGGCGGCTACGTCAACTACGTCGAGACCGGTCGCTCGGTCAGCACCTACTACGGCGCGAGCCTGCCTCGGCTGCAGGCGGTCAAGAAGAAGTACGACCCGGCGAACTTCTTCCACACCGCGTACACCCTTGCGTAGCTAGTGTTCCGCCGTGAGGCTTTGGCGGGTTGTCGCGGGAGTGCTGGCGATCGGGTTCGTCGCGGCCGGTATGACGCCCGCCTGGGCGTGTGCGTGCGGCGGCTACCTGCCCGACGCGGAGTCGCGGGCCCGCGCGTACGGCGAGAACGCGCTGGTCCAGTACGACGGCGGCACCGAGCAGATCACGCTCTCGATGTCGATCAACGGGTCGTCGAAGAAGGCGGCCTGGATCATGCCGGTGCCCGCGGCGGCGAAAGTCGAGCTCGGTGACAACGGTCTGTTCTTCCGGCTGGACCTGATGACGCGGCCGAAGACCGTGATCCGCAAGACGTACTGGCCGTTCCGGGACCTCGGCATCATGGGGAGTCGCGGCGACACCGCCGGTGCGGCGCCCGGTGCCGGCGCCGGAGTGAACGTGCGGCAGCAGATGGTCCTCGGGCCGTTCCAGGTCGCGCGGATCGACGGGTCGAGCGGGTCGGCGGTGACGGACTGGCTGCGCACGAACGGGTACGTCGTACCGGCCACGCTGGCGGCGAACCTCACGCCGTACCTGACCGAGAAGTGGGAGATCGTCGCGGTCAAGCTCGCGCCGAAGCAGGACGGCGAGAGCCTGAGCGGGGCGACGCCGCCGCTGCGGCTGACGTTCGCGTCGGACCGGATCGTGTACCCGATGCGGCTGAGCAAGGGCGCGACCACCGCCCAGACCGTGACGGTGTACGTCGCCGCCGAGCATCGGGTCGACGCCACCAAGCTGCCGGACGCCGACGTGCAACCGGAGCTGCTGTACGCCGGTCGCGTCGAGGACGCCGTCCTGCCGAGGCCGGCCGACTATCTGACCGCGTACACGGTCACCTATCGCGACCCGAGCCGGATCACCGACGACTTCACCTTCGCCCCGGCGGCGAACGACGACGAGTTCCAGCGGGTCCGCTACGTCACCGAGAACGACGGATTCTGGAGCACCGTCGGGGTGCTCGCCGGTGGCCTGCTGCTGCTCGGTGCCGGTGCCGCGGTGATCGCCCGGATGCTCGTCCGGCGGTCGTCCACAGGGCGCGCGTAGCCGGCACCGGGAATCGTCTAGGCTCCTGGATCGTGCCGGCTGACAACGCGTTGCTCGCCGCAGGGATCGGCGTGATCCTCTGCGGTCCGGCGGCGTACGTCGCCGGGCCCTGGCTGATGCGGAACATCCCCGAGCCGGTGCTGGAGGAGGGCGAGACGAAGGTCCCGTACGCCGCGCTGGCCGGTCGGCGGGCGGCGTACTGGTGTGGTGGGCTCGCGGCGGTGGCCGGAGGGCTGCTGGGCTGGATGCTCGGGACGTCCGCCGTGTTGCCGGCGTGGTTGTTGCTGGCCGTGGCGGGGGCGGTGCTCGGGTACATCGACGCGCGGACGCGATTCCTGCCGTCGGTGATCATCTGGCCGTCGTACCTGGTGGTCGGGCTGGCATTGCTCGGCGCAGCGGTGGTGTCGGGGGAGTGGGGGTCGCTGCGGCGGGCGGTGATCGCGGGGGCCATCGGGTTCGCGGTGTTCTACGTGCTGTGGTTCGCGTTCCCGCGGGGTGTCGGGTTCGGCGATGTCCGGCTGTCGGGGCTGCTCGGGCTGGCGCTCGGCTGGCTGGGCTGGGGACAGTTCGCCAGCGGTCTGTACGGCGGTTTCTTCCTCGGCGCGCTGGTCGGAATCGTGCTCATCGTCGGCAAGGTGATGACCCGCAAGCAGATGGTCCCGTTCGGCCCGTTCATGCTCGTCGGCGCGCTGGCCGGCGTACTCCTCGGCGCCCCACTCGAACGGCTCTACACCGGGTAGCGATCACCAGCCGGGGTAGCGGGTGGTCCAGGAGGTGTGCGGACCGTAGTCGCCGTGCAGGCGGTCCGCCCTGGTGAACTCCAGCGCGAAGTCGTCGGCCAGTTGGAGGATGACGGGACGGCCCTCGACGGTGAAGACGAGCTCGGCGGGGAGCGCGGTCTCGCCGTGCAGAGCGCCGAGGATGTTGCCGCAGATCGCTCCGGTGGAATCGCTGTCGCCGGAGTGCGTGACCGCCAGCGCGAGTGCGTCCAGGAACTGCTCGGGCGCCGGATAGGCGAGGGCCGCGTAGACGCCGATCGCCAGCGCCTCCTCCGCGACCCAGCCACCACCCAGGCGCTCGACCGTCACCGGTCCGTGCCCGGGCGCCGTGGCGGCGAGGTGGCGCGCGAAGGAGAGCGTCGTACTGGTCTCCTCATGGTCCGGGCGCTGCGCGAGCAGCGCGGCGGTGGTGTCGAGGGCCGCGTCGAGAGTGGCGCCGGCGCAGATCTCGTGGACTATCGCCGCCAGTGCTCCGGAGGCGAGTTTGCCGGTCGGGTGGCCGTGCGTGTAGCCCGCGGCGGTCGCGGCCGCGTCGAAGACCCACTCGGTGGGATACCTCGCCGGCAGCAGCCCGAATGGCGCCACCCGCATCACGCCTCCACAGCCCTTGGAGTCGTTCACCGCCTCGGCGCCGAACTGCGGGATCCGCGACTCACCCTCGCGGGCTTCCGTCAGCGCGGTCAGGCACGTATTACCCGGCGCACGCCGGGCGTAGAGCCACTGCTCAGCCTGCAGCCAGCCGTCCCGCTCACCGCTCGGCCCGGGCAGGAGCTGGGTGTCGAGCCAGCGGTCGTACGCGTGCTGCACCACCGCCACCGTGAACCGGTCCACCCAGCGCGTCCCCGATCGCTCCGCCCAGCAGGCATCCGCGCACCCGCGCCCGCCACGTCTCTTCCGCTGCCCGAGTCATGCCAGAACCCTATCGACGGTGGTGCCAGCGCTACCCCAAGACGGGTTCCAGGGCCCGTTCGGCGGGCGCTGCGGACTTCTACGGTCGTTGGTAGGAGCAACCGCATCGTCGAGGAGGGCATGATGACCACCGCATTCCGTCGTACCGCCGGGCGCCTGGCCGTGGCGGCGCTCGCCACCACCGCGCTGACCGGCGCCGCGATCGCCGGCGGTCAAGCAGCCAGCGCCTCGACCTCCTGCGACGACTCGCCGATCGTGAAGACCTTCAACGCGGTGCTGACTCTCCGCGGCGGCCCGGGCGAGGACACCGAGACCTGCCGTTGACGTGAGACCGGCGTCTGCGGGGTGGGACGGCCGTGGGAGGATTGCGGCATGCTGCGCTGGCTCACCGCCGGCGAGTCGCACGGACAAGCGCTCGTCGCCGTACTCGAAGGTCTTCCCGCCGGGGTCCAGGTCACCACTGATGACGTGGCCGACGCCCTGGCCCGTCGGCGGCTCGGCTACGGCCGCGGCGCCCGGATGAAGTTCGAACGGGACGAGGTGACATTCCTCGGCGGGTTCCGGCACGGGCTGACGCTGGGCAGCCCGGTGGCGATCCAGGTCGGCAACACCGAGTGGCCGAAGTGGGAGCAGGTGATGAGCGCCGACCCGGTCGACCCGGCGACGCTCGCCGAGCTGGCCCGGAACGCGCCGCTGACCCGCCCGCGGCCCGGCCACGCGGACCTGGCCGGCATGCAGAAGTACGGCTTCGACGAGGCCCGTCCGGTGCTCGAGCGCGCGAGCGCCCGCGAGACCGCCGCCCGGGTCGCGCTCGGTGAGGTCGCGGCCCGGTTCCTCCGCCAGGCGTACGGCGTGACGATCCTCAGCCACGTGGTCGAGCTCGGCACGGTCAAGGCGCCGTACGGCGTGATCCCGGCGTACGGCGATGTCGCGAAGCTGGACGCGGACCCGGTGCGCTGCCTGGACGCGGACGCGAGCAAGGCGATGGTCGCCGAGATCGACACCGCGCAGAAGGCCGGCGACACGCTCGGCGGCGTCGTCGAGGTGGTCGTGGACGGACTCCCGCCGGGCCTCGGCAGCTACGTGCACTGGGACCGCCGGCTGGACTCCAAGCTGGCCGGTGCGCTGATGGGCATCCAGGCGATCAAGGGTGTCGAGCTCGGTGACGGGTTCGAGCTGGCCCGCACGCCGGGGTCGCTGGCGCACGACGAGATCGTCGCCGAGGACGGCACCATCCGCCGGACCAGCGGCCGCTCGGGTGGCACCGAGGGCGGCATGAGCACCGGCGAGACGCTGCGGGTCCGGGCCGCGATGAAGCCGATCGCGACCGTGCCGCGGGCGTTGCGCACGATCGACACCACGACCGGCGAGGCGGCGTCCGCACATCACCAGCGCTCCGACGTCTGCGCCGTACCGGCCGCGGGCATCGTGGCCGAGGCGATGGTCGCGCTGGTGCTGGCCGAGGTCGCGCTGGAGAAGTTCGGCGGCGACTCGGTGACCGAGACCGCGCGCAACCACCAGTCCTACCTGGCGAACCTGCCGAAGGCCATCACGCCGCGGGAGTGGGCAGAGCAGTGAGTCCCCTCGTCGTTCTCGTCGGCCCGCCCGGTTCGGGCAAGTCGACCATCGCCGCACTGCTGGCCGAGCGGCTGCACGCACGGCACCGCGACACCGACGCCGACGTCGAAGCCGCCGCGGGCAAGCCGATCTCGGACATCTTCGTCGACTCGGGTGAACCACACTTCCGCGCGCTGGAGCGCGCCGCGATCGTCGCCGCGCTCGCCGACTCCGGCGAGGTGCTGTCCCTCGGGGGCGGCGCGATCCTCGACCCGGACACCCGCGCGGACCTGGCCGGGCACACCGTGGTTTTCCTCGACGTCAGCCTCGGCGAGGCGGCCAAGCGGGTCGGTCTCGGAGTCGCGCGGCCGTTGCTGCTGGGCAACGTCCGGACCCAGCTGCGCAACCTGATGGAGGCCCGGCGCCCGCTGTACGCCGAGGTCGCCAAGCTGACGGTGGTCACCGACGAGAAGACGCCGGAGCAGATCACCGACGAGATCCTCGGTGAGCTCGGGGCCCGCGGATGACCGGCGAGCCGACCCGGATCCGGGTCGCCGCGGCGGCGCCGTACGACGTTGTCATCGGCAACAATCTGCTCGGTGAACTGCCCGGCCTGCTGGGCGACGGCGTGCAGCGGGTCGCCGTCGTCCACCCGCGGGCGCTGCGCGCCAGCGGCGACGCGATCCGCGACGACCTGACCGCGTCCGGGTACACCGCGCACGCGATCGAGATCCCGGACGCCGAGGAGGCCAAGACCGCGGAGGTGCTGGCGTACTGCTGGTCGGTCCTCGGTCAGGCCGGCTTCACCCGCTCCGACGCGATCGTGAGCATCGGTGGCGGCACGACGACCGACCTGGCCGGCTTCGTCGCGGCGACCTGGCTGCGGGGCGTGAAGGTCGTGCACATCCCGACCACGCTGCTCGGGATGGTCGACGCGGCCGTCGGTGGGAAGACCGGGATCAACACCGCCGAGGGCAAGAACCTGGTCGGCGCGTTCTGGGAGCCGGCCGGCGTGCTGTGCGACCTCGCCGCGCTGGAGTCGCTGCCGCGCAACGACTACGTCAGCGGGCTGGCCGAGGTGGTGAAGTGCGGGTTCATCGCGGACCCGGTGATCCTCGACCTGGTCGAGAAGGATCCGGCCGGCGCGAGCAGTCCGTCGTACGACGCGACCGAGGAGCTGATCGCGCGGTCCATCCAGGTGAAGGCCGACACGGTCGGGGCTGACCTGCGCGAGCGGACCACGAGTGCCGGCGGGGCGATCGGCCGCGAGGCGCTCAACTACGGGCACACACTGGGCCACGCGATCGAGCGGCTGGAGCGGTACAAGTGGCGGCACGGTGCCGCGATCAGCATCGGCATGGTCTTCGTCGCCGAGCTCGCCCGCGCCGCCGGTCGCCTCGACGATGCGACGGCGGATCGCCATCGCGCCGTGCTCGAATCGCTCGGTCTCCCGGTCAGCTACCGGGCCGACGCCTGGCCGCACCTGCAGGACGCGATGAAGCTCGACAAGAAGACCCGGGCCGACCGGCTCCGCTTCGTCATCCTCGACGCGCTGGCCAGGCCGACGATCCTCGAGGCCCCGGATCCCGGCCTGCTCGTCGCGGCGTACGCCGAGATCAGCTGAGCGGATCCGGTCAGCCGAGATCAGCTGACCGGATCCGGTCACATGCCGGGCACGGCCTTGTCTGTGCGGTGACAGCGGCCAAGGATGGTGGAAACCCCTCGGAAAGGGCTTTCCATATGGCTGACCGGAAGTACCGGATCGCAATCGTCGGCACCGGCGGCATCGCCACGTCGCATGCTCGCGCGGTGACCTCGCTCCCGGACCGGGCCGAGCTCGTCGCCGGTGTCGACGTCGACCTCGACCGGGCCAAGGCGTTCGCGGACGAGTGGGGCATCGCCGCGGTGTACCCGAGCCTGACCGCGCTCCTCGAGGCCGGCGACGTCGACCTGGTCCACCTCTGTACGCCGCCCAGCACGCACGTGCCGCTGGCCGCGGAGTGCCTGGCGGCCGACGTGAACGTGTTCCTGGAGAAGCCGCCGACGCTGTCGCTCGACGAGCTCGACACCTTGCTCGAGGCGGAGCGGAAGTCGGCGGCGCAGGTGGCCTGCGTGTTCCAGCACCGGTTCGGCTCCGGTGCGGTCCGGCTGCGGCAGCTCGCCGGCGCCGGTGTCCTCGGCCGGCCGTTGGTTGCCCTGTGCAACACCGTCTGGTACCGGGACGACGCGTACTTCGCGGTGCCGTGGCGCGGCACCTTCGAGGTCGAGGGCGGCGGGCCGACGATGGGCCACGGGATCCACCAGTACGACCTGCTGCTGTCGATCCTCGGTCCGTGGGAGAAGGTGACCGCGCTCGTGGCCCGGCAGGCGCGGCCGACGCAGACCGAGGACGTCTCGATGGCGCTGGTGACCTTCGAGAACGGCGCGGTCGCGTCGATCGTCAACTCGCTGGTGTCGCCGCGGCAGACGTCGCAGCTCCGGTTCGACTACGAGAACGCGACCGTCGAGCTGGAACACCTCTACGGCTACAAGAACCCGGACTGGACGATCACCCCTGGTCCTGGCCAGGAGTCGGTCGCCGACGCGTGGTCGAAGGATCTCCCGGACGTCGCGAGCGGCCACACCGCTCAGCTCGCCACGATCCTCGACGCGTTGTCCGCGGGCGCTCCGGCGCCGGTCACGCTCGCCGAGGCGCGCAACACCGTCGAACTCGCCGCCGCCATCTACGCGTCGGCGTTCACCGACAAGCCCATCCGCCGCGGTGAGCTGACCCGTTCGAGCTACGCCGAACGCATGGGTGGGCCGGGCGCTCCCTGGTAACCCAGCTCCGTGGGGAGGTCCTGCTGATGCAGGACGTCCAGTCGTGACACCGCTCTGGTCAGGATGACGTAGAGGCGATTCAGGCCGCGGGGTTCGGTGGCGACGATCTCGGCCGGCTCGACCGCGATCACGTGGTCGTACTCGAGACCCTTCGCCAGGCTCGCGGGGACGACGGTCACCCGGCCGTCGCCGTCCGGCGGGACCGTCTCGATCCCCGCGGCCTTCAGCACGTCGGCCAGCGACGCGATCCGGTCGTCCGCGGCGATCACGCCGATCGAACCCTCCTGCGTAAGGGCTGCCTGGACAGCGCTCACGCAGGAGGTCGGCAGGTCGCCGACCTGGCTGACGGTCAACCGGCCGTCGGAGCGGAACGACGTGGTCGGCGGCACGTCGACTTTCAGCGGCGTGAGCAGGCGGTTGGCGATCTCCACGACGGCGGCGGGGACTCGGTAGCCCGTGGTCAGGGCGACGGTTGTCGCCGTCGGCTTCCCGAGGTGGCCGAGTTGGGTGGTCCAGTCGGTCGCGGCCCAGGGTGTCGTCCCTTGGGCCAGGTCGCCGAGCACGGTGATCGAGCCGTGCTCGCTGCGGCGGGCGATCGCGCGGCACTGCATGGGGGAGAGGTCCTGCGCTTCGTCGACGATCACGTGGCCGTAGGTCTGGCCGCGCTCGAGCAGGGCGCTCACCTCGTCGAGCAGTACGGCGTCGGCGGCGGTCCAGCGTGCACTCTTCGCCTTGCGGGGGCGCGGCCAGGCGATCGCTCGTTGCTCTTGTGACGTGAGGATGCCGTCCGCCGCGGTGGCGAGTTGCTCGTGGTCGCTGAGCAGTTCGGCGAGGATCTCGTCGGCTTTCACGATCGGCCAGACGTCGTCGACGGCCGGCTTCGCGGCCCGGGCCATCCGGCGTTGCCAGGCGCTGTTGCAGTTCTGCCCGCGGGCTTCGGCCTGCCGCTGGAGTGCGGCGACGATCCGCGCGATCACCCGCTCGCGACCGAGCAGGTAGGCCGGCGTCTCCACCCGGGCCTCGGTCACCATCTCCTCGAACTCGTGCTGGTTGACCCGCCACTTGTACGAGTCGTCCGCGGCGACGATGGCGTCGTCCGGCCGCTGCACCCTGGCGTAGACGGCCTTCCGCAGTACGTCGGCCATCCGCGGATCGTGTTTGACCGCAGCCGCTGCCGGCTCGTCGGTGCCGCGGATCACCCCGGCCAGCAACGACTCGATGGTGGTCTGCTCGACGTCGACCTCGCCGAGGGTCGGCAGGACGGCGGAGATGTAGTGCAGGAACGCCCGGTTCGGCCCGAGCACGAGTACGCCGGTCCGCCGCAGCCGTGCCCGATGCGCGTAGAGCAAGTAGGCGGCCCGGTGCAGCCCGACGGCGGTCTTGCCGGTCCCCGGCGCGCCCTGGACGCAGACCGACACCTCCAGCTCGGTCCGCACGACCTCGTCCTGCTCCGGCTGGATCGTCGCCACGATGTCCCGCATCGGCCCGACCCGGGCCCGCTCGATCTCGCGCCGTACCAACGCGCTGCCGCTGGATTCCTCGCCCGCGGTGAGGCGTTCGTCCTCGAAGCTGGTGAGGGTGCTGGCCGACCAGCCGAAGCGGCGGCGGATCTGGATGCCGCGGGGGTCCGTGGCGGACGCGCGGTAGAACGTCGTGGAGACCGGCGCCCGCCAGTCGATCACCATCGGCGGCCGGCCGATCGCGTCCGAGATGTGCCGGCGGCCGAGGTAGTAGGTCTGGCCCCGATGCTCGCCCGCGACCGCGGTGGCGCCGTACCGGATGAGGCCGAAGAACGGCGGGTTGTCGCCCTCTTCGCCCAGGTCCCGCGCGAGCGTCTTGAGGTAGAACCCGAGCCGCTCGGCCGTGTACCGATCGGCCCAGGTGTCCTCGCCGACCACCACGTTCTCCCGGGCGCCGGCCACCATCCGGCGCAACGCCGCCCGGCACCGCTCGGCGTACGCGCGCTCCTCGTCGAGCTCCCGCATCACGCTCCTCGAAATGTTAACCGGGTTAATCTTTTGACTAGGTTAACATGGCGCCGTGACCGGACTTCGTGCCCGCAAGAAGCAGCAGACCCACGACGCGCTCTCCGAGGCGGCGATCGCGCTCTTCCTCGAGCACGGCTTCGACGAGGTCTCGGTCACCGATATCGCCGCGGCCGCGAACGTCTCCAAACCCACCCTCTTCAAGTACTTCCCGACCAAGCAGGATCTCGTCCTGCACCGCATCGCCGACCACCAGCACGAGGCCGCCCGCGTCGTCCGGGCCGCGACCGGCGCCCCGATCGAGGCCCTCCGCGACCACTTCCTGGCCGGCCTCGACGACCGCGACCCGGTCACCGGCCTCAACGACCATCCCGCTGTCCTCGCCTACAACAACCTCGTCTTCACCACGCCGGCCCTCGAGTCCCGCCTCACCCGGTTCATCGCCGGCGACCAGGAGGCGCTCGCGGTTGCCCTGGGCCACGACCTCCGCGCCGAGATCACCGCGGCCTGCCTGATCTCGGTCCATCAGGTCCTCAGCCGCCGCAACTGGCAGGCCATGAGCTCCGGGACCGCGGCCGACGTCTACTACCCGACCGCCCGGGCCGAGGCCGTCACCGCCTACAACTCCCTGGCCGGCGGGCTCTAGGGTGGGGCGGGTGACGGATGTGAGCAGGCGAGTGCTGGTGCTGAACGGACCCAACCTGGGGCGGCTGGGGTCGCGCGAGCCGGAGAAGTACGGGTCGACGACGTTCGCCGAGTTGGTGGGGGAGTGCGAGAAGGCGGGCGCCGAGCTCGGGCTCGAGGTCGACGTACGGCAGACCGACGACGAGGCCGAGCTGGTCGGCTGGCTGCACGAGGCCGCCGACGGAAAGATCCCGGTCGTGCTGAACCCGGCCGCCTTCACCCACTACTCCTACTCGCTGCGCGACGCGATCGCCCAGCGGACGGCTCCGCTGATCGAGATCCACCTGACCAACCCGGCCACCCGCGAGGACTTCCGGCACACCAGCGTGGTCGCCGGCGTCGCCACCGGCACCATCGCCGGCTTCGGGCTGAACTCCTACCGCCTCGCGCTGCGGGCCCTCACCACGCTCCAGGACTGACCGGATAACCAAAGTGCCCGTTCGGGCATCTAGGGAGTGTGTGGACAGTCAAGAGATCGGGGTGAGATGCCGGTGGAACGCGGCTGCGTCACGCCAGGCGTCGGGTCGTGCTACCGGCCGTCACCGGTCTGAAGGCTGGCTGAAGGTCCGGGCGCACGATCGGAATCGACGATCTTGGGGGTTCCTGTGACTACGGATTCGATCCGTTCCGTCATCAACGCTCTGGGGGAGTGACCAGTATGACGACGCAACACCGTATTCCGGTCTGGGTGAAGGCGCTCGACCCGCTGTCGCAGTTCGGGCTGGTGCACGCACTCCGGCAGCGGCCGGAGATCGCGCTGATCGGTGACGCCGACCTGGCGGCGCTGCAGCAGAGCTCGGCCGACCAGCGCACCGCCCCGCCAGTGGTCGCGTTGTTCGCCGTCGACTCGCTGGACGCCGGGGCCGTGCAGGTTCTTCGGGCGGCGACCCAGCGAGGCTGTCGCCGGACGGTGCTGATCGGCAGCACCATCGACGACGACGCGTTGATGACCGCGGTCGAGCTGGGGGTGTCCGGCGTACTCCGGCGCACCGAGGCGACCGCCGACCGCATCGTGCACCTGGTGCAGGCGGCCGCCGCGGGTGACGGCAGCCTGCCGCCGGATCTGCTCGGCCGGTTGCTCGGTCAGGTGTCGCGCATGCAGCGGCACGTACTGGCGCCGCGCGGACTGTCCCACACCGGGCTGTCCGACCGGGAGACGCAAGTACTGCGGCTCGTGGCCGACGGCAAGGACACGCAGGAGATCGCGCGCGAGCTGTCCTACTCGGAGCGGACGGTGAAGAACGTCCTGCACGACGTGACCAGCCGCCTGCAACTGAAGAATCGCTCGCACGCCGTCGCCTACGCGCTGCGCGAGGGCCTGATCTAGCTCGTCAGGACCTCGGTGGCGAGGGCATCGACCCGGAGGTGACGGGCCGCATCAGCGATGCGGTCGGCCTCCGGGCCGAGGGCTGCGCGGGCTTCCTCCCAGGCCGTGGCCTGGGCAGCGAGCTCGTCGGCGATGAACAGCGGGGCGCCGATCTCCTGGCGCTGGTACTGGGCCACGGTGAGCAGCCGGACCACCAACTCGTGGCGGCCGTCGGCGGCCGCGACGCAGGCCAGCAGGCCGAACGCGTCCAGTACGCCGACGGTGTAGCCGATGTTCCGGGCGGTGCGCAGGAGGTGCAGAGCTCGCGCCCGGGCGGCCTCGATGTCCCCGGCCTGGAAGTCCGTGATCCCGAGGTTGCCGCCGGCGATCACCATGCCCTGGTCGTCCTGCAGCGCGGACCAGACGGCGTACGCCTCGTCGAACAGCTTGCGGGCCACGGCCTGGTATCCGAGCTGCCGGAGTGCGAGACCGGAGCAGTTCAGCGACCCACCGAGGAGTACGCCGAAGTTCAGCCGGCGGGCCAGGAGTTCCGTCTGACGGGCGTAGTCGAGAGCGGCGTACTCGTCCTCGAGCGCGAGACTGGTCAGCGTCAGACCCTGCAAGGCGGTCGCGAGGCCGCGTTCGTTGCCGAGCGCGGTGTAGATCTCGACGCATTCCAGCCCGAGGTCCCGAGCTTCGGCGTACTCGCCGTTGAAGCGGGTCTGCACCGCCAGCGCGGCCAGCGACGCGGCGCGCTCGGGCGATCCCGGGGCGAGGGTGGCGAGCGAGTTGCGCAGCCACTCACGGGCCTGGGCCATCAGGCCGCGGTAGTGCCAGTGCCAGGCCAGCGGCGCGACGATCTCGCTGACGCGGCCGGGATCGTGACCTTCGTTCAGACACCAGTCGAGCGCGGCCAGCAGGTTGGGCTCCTCGATCCGCAGCCGCCGGGCCGCCTCCGGCTCGGGCAGGGACGACCGCTGGTTCAACCGTGCGTAGTGCTCACCGAACTTCGCCAGCCCGACGCACCAAGCGACATGCCGGGCTCGTACGGCGGCCTCCTCGCCGGAGGCCCGCAGCCGTTCGTGCGCGTACTCGCGGACGGTCCCGAGCAGACTGAACCGCTCGTCGTCGTCCATCGTCACCAGACTCCGGTCGATCAGTACGGCGAGCAGGTCCGCGACCTCGTCGGCCCGGATACCGTTGCCGGCGACAACGACCTCGGCGGCCTCCAGTGTGCATCCACCGGCGAACACGGACAACCGGCGAAGCGCCGTACGGACTGGTGGTTCGAGGAGCTGGTGGCTCCACTCGAGGATCGCGCGGAGGCTTGCAGGCTGGGTCCCATGGTCGTCGATCCCGTCGGCGAGTTGCTGCACGGACAGGGTTCGTGTCAGGCCGGCGGTGAGCTCGATGCCGAGGGGGAGGCGGTCCACAGCCGTGCAGATCTGTTCGACGGCCGGGCCGGCCTCGACCCCGCTGCGATCGCAGAACAAGACAACTGCGGCCGTCGCCGGGAGCGGGCCGAGACGATGGACGCGCTCGCCGGCGAGCTGGAGCTCGCGCTGTGAGGTGACGAGGACGGACAGGTCGACCGCCTTTGACCTGAGTTCATCGATCACCGGGCCGATCCCGGCGACGAGGTGTTCGGCGTTGTCGACCACGAGCAGTGCGCCGGCGAGCAGCTCGGCGGACCGCTGGATCGAGTCCCCGTTGCTGACGGCACCGACTGCCGAGGCGACGGCGGCCACGAGGTTGTCCGCGGCGCGCCGGGGGGCCAGGTCGAGCCAGGCCACCGGTCGGCCCTGACGGACGGCTTCGGCGGCGACCTCGCGGGCGAGCCGGGTCTTGCCGACTCCGGGGCCACCGAGCAAGGTGATCAGGGCGCTGGAGCGAGCTGCGGTCGTATGGGGGCCGGAGAGTTCGTGGAGCACCGCGGCCTGTTCGTGGTCGCGGCCGACGAAGCGCTTCGCCGCGGCGGGCACCGCGGTCCGCGGCATCGCCGGGCGATGACCGCGCAGATCGTCCTCGAGCGCTACCGTCTCCGGCGCGGGGTCGATGCCGAGCTCGTCGGCGAGCTGGTGACGCAGGCTCCGGAGCCGGTCGAGCGCCTCCGATTGATGGCCTGACCGGGCGAGCGCCAGAGCGGACAAGCCGACCAGGCGTTCGTGCAGTGGGCGAGCGGCGACGAGCCGTTCGAGGTCGAGGCCGACGGGATGACCGAGGGCCAGGCCGGCTTCGGCCCAGGCCAGTTGGAGCTGCAGCTGAAGATCCTGCAGGCGCTGCTGCTCGGCCGGGACGAACGGGATACCTTCCAGGTCGCTCAGCGCGGCACCACGCCAGAGAGCGATGGCGGTCGCGGCTGTGGTGAATACCCGGGCTTGATCGCCGGTCCGCCGTACGGCGTTGATCGTGGCGAGCGCACGCTCGGCGGCGATCAGGTCCACGGGTTCGGCCGCGAGGCTGAAGCCGGCCGGGGTGCGTTCGAGAGCCCACGCGTGATCGCCGAGAGCACTGCGCAGGCGCGAGGCCAGCACGCGCAACCGCGCCGTCGGTGGGGTCGCGTCACCCCACAGATCCCGGATCAAGACGTCATCGGCAACAGCCTCACCGCGAGCGAGTCCGAGCCGGACCGCGAGCGCGCGAGCCAGAGGCTGCGGGACGCGAAGCCGCGCGTGGGCAGGGGTGATCAGCTCGGCTGGTCCGAGGACGCGGATCTGGAGGAGCTGGTGCCCCGTCGTTCTCACCCCCAGTGAGGAACGTCGTACCAGCAGATCTTAGAGCGCCATGCCCTTTCGGGAACCGGCGAGGACCCCTCGGTGCTCCACAGCGCCAGGAGCCGACGGCACAGCGCTGACCGAGTTGCTGCGCCTGCTCCGGCTCCGTCGTACCTGTGCGCTGATCAGCGCGGTCAAGACGATGAGACCGCCGATGGCTTGGGGTGTTGTGAGGCGCTGGTCGAGGACGAGCCAGCCGAGGGTGGTCGCCATGACCGGGCTCAGCAGCCCGAGGAACGTGACGTCCGTGGGGGACAACTCCCGCAGGCCGCGGAACCACAGCGCGTACGCCACCGCGGAGCCGATGATCGTCAGGTAGGCGTAGCCGATCAGGTTCTGCGCGGTGAAGGCGGGCGGTGCACCCTCGACCAGGAAGGCGACCGGCAACAGCACCACACCACCGGCGACGAGCTGCCAGCCGGTCGTGGCAAGCAGGGGAGCGGGCGACGTCCACCGCTTGCTCAGTACGACGCCGAGCGCCATGACAACTGCTCCACCGAGAGCCGCGACCACACCCCAGGTGTCGAGGCGCGCGTTGGCTCGGAGGACCAGCAGAGCGACGCCGAAGATGCCGGCGACCGCCGTGAGGACAGTCCGCACTGACAGTCGTTCGCGCAGCAGACCGGTCGAGAGGAGGGCGACGAGGAGCGGCTGGATCGCGCCGACGGTCGCAGCCACCCCGCCCGGCAGCCGGTAGGCGCCGACGAACAGCAGTGCGTTGAACGCTCCGATGTTGAGCGTGCCGAGGATCAGCGACCGCCACCACCAGCTGCCGCGCGGCAGGATCCGGGTGATCGCGACCAGGAGGAGCCCGGCCGGCAGTGCCCGGAGCAGAGCGGCGAGCAGCGGACGGTGGGGTGGCAGAAGCTCGGTGGTGACCAGATACGTCGTCCCCCAGAGCAGCGGCGTGATGGCCGTGACCAGGAGAAGGGAGAGTCGATTGCTTAGCACTAAGATAAAGTATCTCAGTGCTAAGGCACTTTCAATCCCTCAGCGCTAAGCAATCGGGACTACGCTGGAGAGATGGCAGATCATGTCGACCTGGTGCTCGAGCAGTGGAGTGAGCAGCGGCCTGACCTCGACGCGTCGCCGATGGGCGTCATCGGTCGCTTGAGCCGGCTCAGCCAGCTGTTCGACGGCGAGCTGCGGCGCAACTTCGCCCGGCACGACCTCGACCGGGCGTCCTTCGACGTACTGGCGACCCTGCGGCGCTCCAACTCCGAGCACAGCCTCACGCCGGCCGGTCTGATGCACTCGTCGATGGTGACGTCCGGTGCGATCAGCCAACGGCTGGATCGGCTGGAGGCGCGCGGCCTGGTCACCCGGGCGCCCAGTGAGACCGACGGGCGCGCAGTCCGGGTCACGTTGACCGCTGAAGGGCTGCGACTGATCGACGCGGTACTCCCGACCCACGTCGACACCGAGCACCAGCTGCTCGCCGGGCTGTCGGCGGGCGAGCAGAAGCAGCTCGCCGGCCTGCTCCGGACGTTGCTCGAGTCCCTCGGCGACAAGCGGGACTGAGCCGTCATGGCCGTCCTCCGCAACGACTCGGCGCAGGCAGAGTCGCTGCGGGCGGCCCTCACCGGGCAATTGGTTGCCGAGGGCACTATTCGGGACGAGCGGGTGGCGGCCGCGTTCCGGACCGTGCCGCGCCACCTGTTCATTCCGCACGCACCACTCGAGATCGCGTACGCGGACGACGTCGTCCTGATGAAGCGGAACGAGGCCGGCGTGGTGATCAGCTCGGTCTCCCAGCCGAGCATCGTCGCGCTGATGATCGAGCAGGCCGCGATCCGGCCGGGTGACCACGTGCTGGAGATCGGATCCGGCGGCTACAACGCCGCGCTGCTCCGGGAGCTGGCCGGGCCGGATGGAGCGGTCACCACGGTCGATATCGATCCGGAGGTGACCGACCGGGCGAGGGCGTTGCTTGACCAGGCCGGGTACGACAATGTCCGGGTCGTGCGTGCGGACGGGGAGTACGGCGTACCGGACGGGGCGCCGTACCACCGGATCGTGGTGACGGTGACGGCGTGGGACATCCCGACCGCGTGGGTCGACCAGCTCCGGGTCGGCGGGCGGATCGTCGTACCGCTGCGGGTGCGGGGTCAGACCCGGTCGATCGCGTTCGACCGGGTGGACGGTCACCTGGAGAGTCGGTCGACGACGCTGTGCGGGTTCGTCTGCATGCAGGGCGCCGGGGCGAACTACGAGCGGCTCGTCCCGATCGCGGGCGACCACGTGAGTCTCTGCTTCGACGAGGACCAGGAGGTCGAGGACCATCCGTACGACGGCGTACTGGCGCAGCCGCGGGAGCAGATCTGGTCAGGTGTCGTGGTGGACCGCGAGGAGCCACTGCTCGATCTGAATCTCTGGCTCGCGACCACACTGCCCGGGTACGGCGTTCTGTCCGGTGAGCTGGCCGGCGGGGCAACGCCGCGCGGGGGAGTCGCCGCGGTGGCGACCGGCGACAGCGTGGCCTACTTGTCGTGCCGTCCGGTCCGGTGGAGTCCGGCGTCGTTCGTGGAGCTCGGGTTCACCGGCCATGGTCCGGACGCGGGTGACCTGATCGACCGGATGGTCGATCAGCTGCGGATCTGGGACGCGCACCACCGGCGTGGTCCGGGGCCGGCCTTCCAGGTGCACGCGGTCGGTGCGGAGCTTCCACCGGGCCTTCGGATCGCCCGGCGGAACAGCGAGATCACCGTCAACTGGCCGGGGTGACTCCGGGGCGCGGTGGGTTGCGGACCGTCTCCCAGAGCTCGTCGATGTCGGAGCGGTCGTCGGGCTCGGGGGTGTCGACCCAGCCGCTGGCCCAGGTGTCCTGCTCGCGGTCCAGGTCGAAGATCGACTCGGCGAACGCGGCCGAGCCGACGTAGCGGGTCTCCTCCTCCTCCGCATCGTCGGCTTGGGCGGAGGGCGTCTTGCCGGCTGGAGCGACCAGGGCGCGGGCGTACCTCTGGGCTTCGAGGATGCCCATCTCCTGCTCGTCGCACAGCAGCCGGATCGCAGCGACCTCTTTGCCGGTCCGCATCAGCTCGCGCACGCGGGTGTCGAGGTCCTGCCGTGGCGCGGGCAGGTTGTTCTGCGGCGGGCGGTGCGCGGGCGGCTGGTACTGCACGGGCTGCCCCGATGACGCGGGACCCAGCTGGCCGGCGGCCTGGGTGAACTGACCCTGGAACTGGATCGGCTGGTTGCCGCCCTGCTGGGCCTGGATCCGCTCGATCAGCTTCTGCACGCGCGGGCTCGGCGTACCGGGGGACTTCGTGGACTGCTGCCTGGCTTTGTTGATCAGGCCCACGACGATCATCACCACGACGAAGATCACGAACCCCGTCATCGCTGCCTCCCCGGCGGCTGGTCGGTCTGGACTGCCAGCGTACGGCCCACCGGGGCCGCGGAATCGGAGGAAACCGGTGGTGAACGCTACAATCCGGTGTTACCGCTGATCGACTTCGAAGGGCATACCCGCGTGGCAACGACGAACGACCTCAAGAACGGCATGGTGCTCGACCTGGACGGGCAGCTGTGGTCCGTCGTGTGGTTCCAGCACCACAAGCCGGGCAAGGGCGGCGCCATCGTCCGGACGAAGCTGAAGAACGTGCTGTCCGGCAAGGTGGTCGACAAGACCTTCAACGCCGACGTCAAGGTCGATGTGGCCACGGTCGACAAGCGTGACATGACGTACCTGTACAACGACGGCTCGGCGTACGTGTTCATGGACAAGAGCACCTACGACCAGCTGCAGCTGCAGCCCGACGTGGTCGGCGACGCCGTCCACTTCCTGCTGGAGAACCAGGACGCCATCGTCGCCGTGCACGACGACCTCCCGCTGTACGTCGAGCTCCCGGCCTCGGTCGAGCTCCAGGTCGAGTACACCGAGCCCGGCCTGCAGGGTGACCGGTCCACCGGCGGCACCAAGCCCGCCAAGCTGGAGACCGGCTACACCATCCAGGTCCCGCTGTTCCTGACCACTGGCGAGAAGGTCAAGGTCGACACCCGTACCGGGGACTACCTCGGCCGCGTCACCTCCTGACCGAGCAAGAGAGCTGACAACAGAACATGTCTGCCCGTAGCAAGGCCCGCAAGCGCGCACTGGACGTGCTGTTCGAGTCCGAGGTCAGGGGGCTGCCGGTCGGCGGCACCCTGGCCGACCGGGTGGCCGACAACGACCCACCGGTGAACGAGTTCACCGTGGCGCTGGTCGAGGGTGTCGCGAAGCACATCGACGTGATCGACGACTTGCTGGAGACCCACTCGGTGGGCTGGTCGCTGGACCGGATGCCCGCGGTCGACCGGAACATCCTGCGGATCGGGACCTACGAGCTGTTGTTCGACGAGCAGGTGCCGGACGTGGTCGCGGTGAGCGAGGCGGTGTCGCTCGCGCGGGATCTGTCCACCGACGAGTCGCCGGCGTTCGTCAACGGCCTGCTGGCCAGACTGCTGCAGCTGAAGCCCACTCTGGGCGTCTGACGGGGACGAGGGGGGCGAGCCCTCCGGGAAACCAGGCCCGGTGACCGTCTCGGTACGGTCCCGGGCGGACTCAACGTCCCCGTGGTCGTGCATTGCCGGTACTGCGTTGTGCCGCGAGGCGGGCGGCCGTGGGCCAGCTGCTACGAGCCCCGACCGTCTCTGCTGCCTCCGTGTGGTACGGCGTCAGGCGCCGGCAGCCTCGGACTCCTCGACGTCACCCTTCGCCTCTGGGTTCAGCACACCCCAGGAGATGAAGCGCTCGGTCAGAGTCGTCGGCGACTCGTCGTAGATCACCGCGAGCGTGCGCATGTCGTCCTGACGGATCGACAGCACCTTTCCGTTGTAGTCCCCGCGCTGAGCCTGGATCGTGGCCGCGTACCGCGTCAGCGGACCGGCCTCGCTCGCGTCGAGGTGTTGCAGGGCCTCCAGGTCGAGGATCAACCGGGGAGGAGCGGCAGCCGCGGCCGCCGCGCTGGCCGAGCCAGGGAGCAGTTCACGGATGGGCACGCCGTAGAAATCGGCGAGCTCCGCGAGCTTCTGGACCGTGACGGCTCGATCGCCGCGCTCGTACGAGCCGACGACGACCGCCTTCCAGCGACCCTTGGACTTCTCTTCCACGCCATGCAGCGACAGCCCTTGCTGCTG
Organism: Kribbella sp. NPDC048837; assembly: GCF_055586945.1. Lineage (NCBI taxonomy): Bacteria > Bacillati > Actinomycetota > Actinomycetes > Propionibacteriales > Kribbellaceae > Kribbella > Kribbella sp. NPDC048837. Next base: position 1,267,537 of record NZ_JBVJHF010000001.1, on the reverse strand, counting down.
GCGGATGGCACGTAGCTTGCCACCCAGTGTCTTCGCGTATTCGCTAGGCACGCTGGTTCTTCCCTCCGACTAGTTTCGTCATGTCCGGCCCGCCGGAACGGGCCGGTAGGTGAAACCCCCCTCGATTACACAGAGTAACAATATTCTGGGCCAGAGGCCAGCGTCAAGACGGCGTGTCACATCCGATACCATGTCAAGCGGTCCGAACGTCCTTTAAAGACCCGTCCAGAGAGGCGGGAAAGGAGGAACGGTAGCGATGAGCCCTGCCCAGAGCGCAGAGACTCCAGACGTCGCGCAGCCGCTGACACCAGCGCCGCGCACGGTCCTGGACGCTTCCGACATTTCCCGGGCACTGACCCGGATCGCGCACGAGATCCTCGAGCGCAACCGCGGCGCCGACCCGGTCGTCCTGCTCGGCATCCCCACCCGAGGCGTCGGCCTGGCCGCACGCATCTCCGCCCGGATCGCGGCGGTCGAGGGGCAGAGCGTGCCGACAGGGTCACTCGATGTGACCATGTACCGCGACGACATCGGTCTCAAACCGCCGCGCGGCCTGGAACACACCGACATCCCGCCGGGCGGGATCGACGGCAAGGTCGTCGTGCTGGTCGACGACGTGCTGTTCTCCGGCCGCACCATCCGCGCCGCTCTCGACGCGATCGGCGACATCGGCCGCCCGCGCGCCGTCCAGCTCGCGGTCCTGGTCGACCGCGGCCACCGCGAGCTGCCCATCCGCGCCGACTACGTGGGCAAGAACCTGCCGACCTCCCTGGTCGAGCGGGTCACCGTCCACCTGACCGAGTACGACGGGACCGACGCGGTCCTGATCGCGGACAAGACCACACCGGGGGTGAAGGCGTGATGAGGCACCTGCTGAGCGCGGGGGATCTGAGCCGGGACGAGGCGAACCTGATCCTGGACACCGCCGAGGAGATGCGGTCGCTGGCCGACCGCCCGATCAAGAAACTGCCCGCGCTGCGCGGGCGCACCGTGGTGAACCTGTTCTTCGAGGACTCCACCCGGACGCGGATCTCGTTCGAGGCGGCCGCCAAGCGGCTGTCCGCGGACGTGATCAACTTCTCGGCCAAGGGGTCGAGCGTGAGCAAGGGCGAGAGCCTCAAAGACACCGCGCTCACCTTGCAGGCGATGGGTGCCGACGGCGTGGTCTGCCGGCACGGATCGTCCGGCGCGCCGCACCTGCTGGCGACCTCGGGCTGGATGACCGGCTCGGTGGTGAACGCCGGTGACGGCACCCATGAGCACCCGACGCAGGCGCTGCTCGACGCGTTCACGATGCGACGGCACCTCGGCTCGCTGGAGGGCCGCCGGATCACGATCGTCGGCGACGTCCTGCACTCCCGCGTCGCCCGGTCCAACGTGCTGCTGCTGTCGACGCTGGGCGCCGACGTGACCGTGGTCGCGCCGCCGACCCTGCTACCGGTCGACATGACGAGCTGGCCGTGCGCCACGTCGTACGACCTGGACGGCGCGCTGCCGAAGAGCGACGCGGTGATGATGCTGCGGGTGCAGCGGGAGCGGATGAACGACGCGTTCTTCCCGAGCGCCCGCGAGTACACCCGGCGCTACGGGCTCGATGTGCACCGGATGGCCCAGCTGCCGGACGAGGCGATCGTGCTGCACCCCGGCCCGATGAACCGCGGGATGGAGATCAGCGCCGACGTCGCCGACTCCACCCGCTCGGTCATCGTCGAACAGGTCACCAACGGGGTCGCCATCCGGATGGCGGTCCTCTACCTCTTGCTGTCCGGAACCAATGACGAGGAGCAGACTGCATGACCGCGTACCTGATCACCGGAGCCAAGATCCTGGGCGGTGAGGTGGCGGATCTGCTGATCGACAACGGCGAGATCGTTGCTGTCGGCACCAACCTCTCGGTCCCCGACGGTACGACGAGGATCGAAGCCGCCGGCCTGATCGCGCTGCCGGGTCTGGTCGACCTGCACACGCATCTGCGGGAGCCCGGTCGCGAGGACGCCGAGACCGTTCTCACCGGCACCCGGGCCGCGGCGCTCGGCGGGTTCACCGCGGTGTTCGCGATGGCCAACACCGACCCGGTCGCCGACACCGCCGGCGTCGTCGAGCAGGTCTGGCGCCTCGGCCGCGAGGCCGGGTACGCCGATGTCTACCCGATCGGCGCGGTCACGGTCGGCCGGCAGGGGACCCAGCTCGCCGAGCTGGGCGCGATGGCGGACTCGGCGGCGCGCGTACGGGTGTTCTCCGACGACGGTGACTGTGTCTGGGACGCCGCGTTGATGCGCCGCGCGCTCGAGTACGTGAAGGCGTTCGGAGGCACGATCGCGCAGCACGCGCAGGAGCCGCGGCTGACCCAGGGCGCGCAGATGAACGAGGGAGCCCTCTCCGGCGTTCTCGGCCTGACCGGCTGGCCGAGTGTCGCCGAGGAGGCGATCATCGCCCGCGACATCCTGCTCAACGCGCACGTCGGCTCGAAGCTGCACATCTGCCACCTGTCCACCAAGGGTTCGGTGGAGATCGTCCGGGCGGCGAAGCGACGGGGGCTCGAGGTGACCGCCGAGGTGACCCCGCACCACCTGCTGCTGACCGAGGACCTGGCCGCCTCCTACAACCCGGTCTACAAGGTGAACCCGCCGCTGCGGACCAAGGAGGACGTCGAGGCGGTCCGCGAAGGTCTGGCCGACGGGACGATCGACATCGTCGCCACCGACCACGCGCCGCACCCGGTCGAGGACAAGGACTGCGAGTGGAGCGCGGCCGCGTTCGGGATGACCGGCCTGGAGACCGCGCTCAGTGTGGTCCAGCACGCGATGGTCGACACCAAGCTGATGACCTGGGCCGACGTGGCCGAGAAGCTGAGCTACCGGCCGGCCGCGATCGGGCAGATCAGCGATCACGGCCGCCCGCTGGAGGCCGGTGCACCGGCCAACCTGGTGCTCGTGGATCCGTCGGTGGAGAAGGCGGTCGAGCCCCGGGAGTCGGCGTCGCTGTCGCGGAACACGCCGTTCGCGGGGATGACGCTGCCGGGCCAGGTGGTCGCGACGTTCCTGCGCGGTACGCCGACCGTCCTGGACGGAAAGCTCACCCGGTGAAGGCGTTCCTGGGCATTCTCGGCACGCTGCTGATCCTCGCGGCGGCCTACTACGGCATGTTCCGGGGCTGGCGGAACCGCCAGTCCCGGCAGGCCGATCTCGGCCCACTGCCGACGGCGCCCGAGGGCGCGCCGGCCCGGGGCGTCGAGGGTGTGTACGTGGCGACCACCACGGCCGGCGACTGGATGGACCGGATCGCCGTGCACGAACTGGGCGTCCGCAGCACCGCGGACCTGGCCGTCAGTGAGGCCGGCCTGATCTTCCACCGGCAGGGCGCGGCGGATGTGTTCATCCCCGCGGACCACCTGACCGGCGTCCGGACCGACCGCGGCATCGCCGGCAAGGTGACCGCGGAGAAGTCGGGCCTGGTGGTGGTCACGTGGAACCACGACGGCCGCGCGCTGGACACCGGCTTCCGGCCGCGCCGCAAGGCCGACACCGCCACCCTGACCGAATCCATCGCGACTCTGATCGGAGCCGAGCAAAGATGAGCCAGCCAGCACTGCTGGTCCTGGAGGACGGCCGGTCGTTCGCCGGTACGTCGTACGGGGCGACCGGGGAGACGTTCGGCGAGGCGGTGTTCACCACCGGGATGACCGGCTACCAGGAGACGCTGACCGACCCGTCGTACCACCGGCAGATCGTCACCCAGACCGCGCCGCACATCGGCAACACCGGGGTGAACGACGAGGACGACGAATCACAGAAGATCTGGGTCGCGGGGTACGTCGTCCGCGACCCGGCCCGGGTGCCGTCGAACTGGCGGGCCACCCGCTCGCTCGACGACCAGCTCAAGGGCCAGGGGATCGTCGGGATCTCCGGGATCGACACCCGGGCGCTGACCCGGCACCTGCGTGAGCGCGGCGCGATGCGCGCCGGGATCTCGACCGAGATCCTCGACCCGCGAACCCTGCTGGAGAAGGTGTTGCAGCAGCCGCCGATGGCCGGTGCGGACCTCGTCGAGGAAGTCACCACGACCGAGACCTACGTGGTCCCGGCCGAGGGCGAGAAGCGGTTCACCGTGGTCGCGCTCGACCTGGGGATCAAGTCGATGACGCCGAAGCGGATGGCCGAGCGCGGTATCGAGGTGCACGTGCTGCCGGCGACCGCGTCCCTCGACGAGGTCCTCGCGGTGAACCCGGACGGCATCTTCATGAGCAACGGCCCGGGCGACCCGGAGACCACCGAGCACCCGACCACGCTGCTCAAGGAGCTGCTGCAGCGCGGCAAGCCGTACTTCGGGATCTGCTTCGGCAACCAGGTGTTCGGCCGGGCGCTGGGGCTGGGCACGTTCAAGCTCAAGTACGGGCACCGCGGGATCAACCAGCCGGTGCTCGACCGGGCCACGGGGAAGGTGGAGATCACCGCGCAGAACCACGGGTTCGCGGTGGACGCGCCGATCGAGGAGACGGTCGAGACGCCGTACGGGACGGCTGAGGTCAGCCATGTGTCCCTGAACGACAACGTGGTCGAGGGACTGCGGTTGACCGGCCACGACGGTCGCGTGCTCGCGTTCTCTGTGCAGTACCACCCTGAAGCGGCGGCGGGTCCACACGACTCGGCCTACCTGTTCGACCGCTTCGTCGAGTTGATGACTGTCCATTCTGAGCAAATGGAAGGGCGGGCCTGATGCCGCGGCGTACAGACATCGAGTCGGTCCTGGTGATCGGCTCCGGCCCGATCGTGATCGGTCAGGCCTGCGAGTTCGACTACTCCGGCACCCAGGCGTGCCGGGTGCTGCGGGAAGAGGGCTTCCGGGTCGTCCTGGTGAACTCCAACCCGGCCACGATCATGACGGACCCGGAGTTCGCCGACGCGACCTACGTCGAGCCGATCACCCCGGAGTACGTCGAGAAGGTGATCGAGAAGGAGCGCCCGAACGCGCTGCTGGCCACCCTCGGCGGCCAGACCGCGCTGAACGCGGCGATCGCGCTGCACGACAACGGCGTTCTGGAGAAGTACGGCGTCGAGCTGATCGGCGCGTCCGTGGACGCGATCCAGCGCGGTGAGAACCGGGAGTCGTTCAAGCACATCGTCGAGAAGCTCGGCGCCGACGTCGCGCGGTCGCACATCTGCCACACCCTGGACGACGTGATGGGCGCGGCCGCCGAACTCGGCTACCCGCTGGTGGTGCGGCCGTCGTTCACGATGGGCGGCGTCGGCTCCGGCATGGCGTACGACGAGGCCGACCTGCGCCGGATCGCCGGGGCCGGCCTGCACGCCAGCCCGACCACCGAGGTGCTGATCGAGGAATCGATCCTCGGCTGGAAGGAGTACGAGCTGGAGGTGATGCGCGACAAGGCCGACAACGTCGTGATCATCTGCTCGATCGAGAACGTCGACCCGATGGGCGTGCACACCGGTGACTCGGTCACGGTCGCGCCGGCGATGACGCTGACCGACCGCGAGTACCAGGTGATGCGGGACCTGGCCATCGGCATCATCCGCGAGGTCGGCGTCGACACCGGCGGCTGCAACATCCAGTTCGCGGTGAACCCGGACGACGGCCGGCTGATCGTGATCGAGATGAACCCGCGGGTGTCCCGCTCGTCCGCACTGGCCTCGAAGGCCACCGGCTTCCCGATCGCGAAGATCGCCGCGAAGGTCGCCATCGGCTACACCCTCGACGAGATCCCGAACGACATCACCCGGCAGACGCCGGCCAGCTTCGAGCCGACGCTGGACTACGTGGTGGTGAAGGTGCCGCGGTTCGCGTTCGAGAAGTTCCCGGCCGCGGACGCCACGCTGACCACGCACATGAAGAGCGTCGGTGAGGCGATGGCGATCGGCCGCAACTACACCGAGGCGCTGCAGAAGGCGCTGCGGTCGCTGGAGAAGCCGGAGGCCCGGTTCTCCTGGGCCGGTCAGCCGGCCACCGATCTGGAGCCGTTGCTGGAGGCAATCAAGACGCCGCAGGACGGCCGGCTGCGGATCGTCATGGACGCGATTCGCGCCGGGGCGACGCCGGAGCAGATCTTCGACGCGACGCGCATCGACCCCTGGTTCGTGGACCAGCTGTACCTGATCCACGAGACCGCGCTGCAGGTCGCGGCCGCGCCGCGGCTCACGCCCGAGGTGATCAAGCTGGCCAAGCGGCACGGGTTCTCCGACCTGCAGCTGGCCGAGATCCGCGGGCTGACCGAGGACGTCGTCCGGGGAGTCCGGCAGGCGCTCGGGATCCGGCCGGTCTACAAGACGGTCGACACGTGCGCGGCCGAGTTCAAGGCCGAGACGCCGTACCACTACTCGTCGTACGACGAGGAGACCGAGGTCGCACCGCGGGATACCCCGGCCGTGCTGATCCTCGGCTCCGGGCCGAACCGGATCGGCCAGGGCATCGAGTTCGACTACTCCTGCGTGCACGCGTCGATGGCACTGCGCGAGGCCGGCTACTGCACGGTGATGGTGAACTGCAACCCGGAGACGGTCTCGACCGACTACGACACCTCCGACCGGCTCTACTTCGAGCCGCTCACCTGCGAGGACGTCCTCGAGATCGTGTACGCCGAGATGCAGGCCGGCCCGGTCGCCGGAGTGATCGTGCAGCTCGGTGGGCAGACGCCTCTCGGCCTGGCGCAGCGGCTCGCGGATGCCGGCGTACCGATCGTCGGGACGTCGCCGGCCGCCATCCACCTGGCGGAGGAGCGGGGCGCGTTCGGCAAGGTGCTCGCGGACGCGGCGCTGCCGGCCCCGAAGCACGGTACGGCGCTGTCGCCCGACGAGGCGCACGTGATCGCCGAGGAGATCGGGTTCCCGGTGCTGGTGCGGCCGTCGTACGTGCTCGGCGGGCGCGGGATGGAGATCGTCTACAGCGCGGCCGAGCTGAGTGCGGCGCTGGAGCGGCTGGGTGGTGGCGAGGCGTTCGAGCATCCGGTGCTGATCGACCGGTTCCTCGACGACGCGGTGGAGATCGACGTCGACGGGCTGTTCGACGGCGAGGAGCTGTTCCTCGGCGGCGTGATGGAGCACATCGAGGAGGCCGGGGTGCACTCGGGCGACTCCTCGTGCGCGCTGCCGCCGATCACGCTCGGGAACGCCGACATCGAGAAGATCCGGAAGTCGACCGAGGCGATCGCCCGCGGTGTCGGCGTACGGGGTCTGCTGAACGTGCAGTACGCGCTGGCCGGGGACGTGCTCTACGTGCTGGAGGCGAACCCGCGGGCGTCGCGGACGGTGCCGTTCGTGTCGAAGGCGACCGCGACGCCGCTGGCCAAGGCGGCGGCCCGGGTGATGCTCGGGGCAACGGTCGCCGAGCTGCGGGCCGAGGGCCTGCTACCGGCCGAGGGCGACGGCGGGACGCTGCCGACCTCGACGCCGATCGCGGTGAAGGAGGCCGTGATGCCGTTCAACCGGTTCCGGACCGTCGACGGCCGGTCGGTGGACACGGTGCTCGGGCCGGAGATGCGGTCGACCGGCGAGGTGATGGGGATCGACGACACCTTCGGGACGGCGTTCGCCAAGTCGCAGGCGGGGGCGTCGCAGCCGCTGCCGGGCGCGGGCAAGGTGTTCGTGTCGGTCGCGAACCGGGACAAGCGGCACATGATCTTCCCGGTGAAGCGGCTGGCGGATCTCGGCTTCCAGATCTACGCGACCGAGGGGACGGCGGACGTCCTGCGGCGCAACGGGGTCGAGGCGGTCACGGTCCGCAAGAGCAGCCAGGGTCCGGGGCCGAACGGTGAGCCGACGATCGTCCAGATGGTCCAGGACGGCGAGCTGAACCTGATCGTCAATACGCCGATCGGCATCACCAAGGGCGGTTCGCCGCGACTGGACGGCTACGAGATCCGGAGCGCGGCGGTGGCGCGCAACATCCCGTGCATCACCACGGTGCAAGGGCTGGCGGCCGCCGTACAGGGCATCGAGGCCCAGCAGGCCGGGGACATCGGTGTCCGGTCGCTGCAGGACTGGGTGCCGAGGATCCGCGGTGTATAGGCGGGTCGTCCGGCCGGTCCTCTACCGGCTGGGGAAGGGCGACGCGGAGGTCGCGCACGAGCAGACGCTCAACGGCCTCCGCCTGCTCGACAGGGTTCCCGGTGCTGCGGCAGCTGGAGCCCGGCTGTTCGGCTCCGTCGCTCCCCGCACGGTATTCGGCGTCCGTTTCCCCTCGCCGGTGGGGCTGGCCGCCGGGATGGACAAGAACGGGATCGCCTTGCGGTCCTGGCGGGCCGTGGGCTTCGGGTTCGTCGAGGTCGGCACGGTCACCGCGCATCCGCAGCCGGGGAACGAGAAGCCGCGGCTGTTCCGGTTGGTCGAGCACGAGGCCGTGATCAACCGGATGGGCTTCAACAACCTCGGCTCCGAGGCGCTGGCGTCGCGGCTCGCGGCCTACGGTGACCTGGGCTATCCGCTCGGGATCTCGATCGGGAAGTCGAAGGTGACGCCGCTCGAGGACGCCGTCGAGGACTACGCGACCTCGCTGCGGCGGCTCTACCGGTACGGCGACTACTTCGCGGTCAACGTCTCGTCGCCGAACACGCCAGGCCTGCGGTCGCTGCAGGACGCCGGTCACCTACGGGAACTGCTGACCGCGTTGCGCGACGAGGCATCGTCGTTGAGCACCGGTGGGCTGGACGGCAAGCCGATCCTGGTGAAGATCGCGCCCGACCTCACCACCTCGGCGATCGACGAGCTGTTGCAGGTCTGCACCGACGTCGGCGTCGCGGGGATCATCGCGACGAACACGACCATCGGACGGCCGGGCGTCTCGGAGCATCCGCTGGCGTCCCAGGCCGGTGGGTTGTCGGGCCGGCCGCTGGCAGAGATCGCGGCCAAGACCGTCGCGCACATCCACGCGGAGACGCAGGGCGCGCTGCCGATCATCGGGGTCGGCGGCATCCTCGAACCCGCCGACGCCACCCGGCTGTTCGACGCCGGGGCCAGTCTCGTCCAGGTGTACACCGGGCTGATCTACCGCGGGCCCGGCCTCATCCGCCGCATCAACCGAGGACTGACATGAACAACGAACCTTTCGGGACCCGGCTCCGCGCCACCATGGACACCCGCGGTCCGCTCTGCGTCGGGATCGACCCGCACGCCCACCTGCTCGACCGGTGGGGCCTCCCGGACACCCCGGAAGGCCTGGCGTCCTTCACGTACGGCGTCGTCGACGCGCTCGCCGACCGGGTTGCGGTGTTCAAGCCGCAGTCCGCGTTCTTCGAGCGGTTCGGGTCGGCGGGGATCGCCGTCCTCGAGCAGGCCACGATCCGGCTGCGCGAGGCCGGCGCACTCGTGATCATCGACGCGAAGCGCGGTGACATCGGCAGCACCATGGCCGGCTATGCGTCCGCGTATCTCGCCGAGAAGGGCCCCTTGGCGTGTGATGCCCTCACCGTCAGCCCGTACCTCGGCTTCGGCTCGCTGCAGCCGGCCATCGACGAGGCGCGCTCGGCGGGTGCGGGTCTGTTCGTCCTCGCACTGACCTCCAATCCGGAAGGCCCGCAGTTCCAGTCCGCACGGACGGTCGAGGGGCCGACGGTCGCAGGCGCCGTACTGGACGGTCTGCTCGAGCTGAACCGGAGCGACCTGGGCGACGCCGGCCCCGAGGCGCTCGGGTCGTTCGGCGCCGTCGTCGGCGCGACGATCGCATCGACCGACGAGAACCTCGACATCCGCGGCCCGCTCCTGGCGCCGGGCCTCGGTGCCCAGGGCGGCACCGCGGACGGGTTGGTCAAGGTGTTCGGGCCGGCGGTGCGGAACGTCGTCCCGGCGAGCTCGCGGGAGATCCTCGGGGCGGGTCCGTCGGCCGGCGCGCTGCAGGATGCGGCCGATCGCGCGAACGACGCGTTCCGGACGGTCCTGGGCTACTGACAAAAGCCGGTCCGGACCGGTAGAATTTGATTTACCAAATGGCGCGATTAATTTCGCGCCATTTGGTCGTTTTTCTTGAATTCCGCGGCGGTGGCGTGCGATTGTCATTGGCATGCATTCTGATTTCGTGTCCGGCCAGGAGATGAGCCGGCGGTTCTATTCCGAAGCGGTGCGGCCGGTGCTCGACACCGCGTTCCCGGGGTTGCCGCACAGCGCGGCGTTGCTCGGCCGGGGGTCTGAGGTGCTGGGGTTCGACGACCCGATGTCGACCGATCACGACTGGGATCCGCGCGTACTGCTGTTCCTGCGCGACGAGGACCAGATCGACGCTCTCACCGAGGTGCTGCGGCAGAAGGTGCCGTCGCGGTTCGCGGACCACGACACCGAATTCGGCGTCCACACGCTGGCCGGGTATTTCCGGCAGCAGTTGAACTTCGATCTGGGGCAGGAGCTGACCGCCCGGGATTGGCTCACATTCTCCGAACAGAACCTGTCCACGATGACCGCCGGCGCGGTGTTCCACGACGAGGTCGGGCTGGCCGAGGTGCGGGAGAGGTTCGCGTATTACCCGCACGACGTCTGGCTCTACCTGTTGATCGCCGGGTGGTGGCGGGTCCACCCCGAGGTGAATCTCGTCGGGCGGACCGGGTTCGTCGGGGATGAGCTCGGGTCGGGGTTGATCGGTGCCCGGCTCGTCCAGGAGCTGATGCGGCTGTGCTTCCTGCTGGAGCGCAAGTACGCGCCGTACGCGAAATGGTTCGGTACGGCGTTCTCGCGGTTGTCCTGTGGTCCGTCACTGGCGCCGATCCTGCAGACCGTGCTGCGGGCCGAGTCGTGGCAGGACCGCGAGGCCGCGTTGATGACGGCGTACGAGGAGATCGGACGCATCTACAACGCGTTGGAGATCACGCCGGAGGTCGAGCTCGGGGTGGAGCAGATGTGTGGACGGCCGTTCAAAGTGGTCTGGGGTGACTACGTCGGCCCACTCGCCGCCGAGATCAAGGACCCGGCGGTGCAGGAGATCGCTCAGCGCTGGCCGGTCGGAGGGGTCGACCAGCTCAGGGAGATCATGTGGCACGCCCGGTGGCGTGGGCAGCTGCTCGCGGTGTTCGATACAGCTCGGTGAGCAGGGCGACGGCTGCCTGGGTTGCCGGGTGCGGGTCCTGGCGGTGCCAGATCAGGTGGACGTCGACGGGCGGGGCGTCGCGCAGCGGGCGGTAGACGATGCCGTCGCGGCGGTACTGCGTCGTCGTGGCCTGCGGGGTCACGCCGACGCAGCGCCCGGACGCGATCGCGGCCAGCCAGTCGTCCACGTCGTGCGTGTACTCGATCTTCGGGCGCGCGTCCTCGGGCCAGAGGTCGACCGTGGTGCTTCCGGTCCGGCGGTCGATCATCAGCGTGTGGTCACGGAGCTGGTCGAGCGTGAGTGTCCGCTTCCGCGCCAGGGGATCGTCGGCCGACAAAGCGCAGTACCGGCGTTCCTGAGCCACGGTGACGTGCGCGAACCGCCGGAGGTCGATGTGTGTGCGCACCACCGCGAGATCACACAGCCCTTCGGCCAGCCCGCCCGTCGCCGTGTTGGTCCGGACGAGCTGCAACTCGATGCCCGGGTGCTCAGCCGCCCAGCGCCGCTGGAACTCTGCCGTGGACTGTCCCAACGCCGACCACGCATGCCCGATCCGCAGCCGCGAATGCCCACTGGTGGCCTCACTCACCAGTTCGTCGACCTCGGCCAGCACCTGCCGGGCCCGGGCGAGCACCCGCACACCCGCGGTGGTCGGCAGCACCGACCGGCTGGTCCGGTGCAGCAGGCGCACACCCAGCTCCCGCTCCAGCGCCTGCACGGTCCGCGACACCGCGGCCTGCGAGACGCCCAACTCGATCGCCGCGTCGGTGAACGTGCCCGCATCCACGACCCCGACCAGGCAGCGCAACTGCCGCAGCTCGACATCCATAACCCCAGCGTATAGATCGGCCGGTGAGTGCATTTTGTGCCGGCGTCGCGGGACCGGACCCTCTGGGTATGAGGCGAGACCGGCTGGCTGGCGTGGTGATGATGCTCGGGAGTGGACTCTCGACGCAGGTGGGTGCTTCGGTCGCGGCGCTCGCGTTCCCGGTGATCGGGCCGGTGGGCGTGGTGGCGATCCGGCAGTGGGTGGCGGGCGCGGTGCTGCTCGCCGTCGGGCGGCCGCGGCTGCGATCCATGACGGCCCGGCAGTGGCGGCCGGTGCTGGCGCTGGCTGCCGTGTTCGCGGTCATGAACGTGTCGCTCTACACGGCGATCGACCGGATCGGGCTCGGGTTGGCGGTGACGCTGGAGTTCCTCGGGCCGCTCGCGGTTGCGCTGCTGGCATCACGACGAGTGCTCGACCTGCTGTGTGCGCTGGCGGCTGCTCCCGCGGTCGTGCTGCTGACTCGGCCGCAGGCGACGACGGACTACCTGGGCGTGGGGCTCGGGTTGCTGGCCGCGGTCTGCTGGGCTTGCTACATCCTGCTCAACCGGGTCGTCGGCCGGGAGTTGCCTGGGGCAACCGGTTCGGCCGCCGCCGCGGGAGTGTCCGGGCTCGTGTACGTCCCGATCGGCGTGATCATGCTCTGGCATCACCCGCCGACGCTCGCGGCCGCGTCGTACGCGTTGGTCGCGGGGGTGCTGTCGTCAGCGGTCCCGTTCCTGGTCGACCTGCTCACCCTGCGCCGGGTGACGGCTCAGTTCTTCGGGGTGTTCATGAGCGTCAACCCGGTCCTCGCGGCGCTCGTCGGGCTCGTCGTCCTCGGCCAGCATCTCGGTCCGCTCGACTGGCTGGCGATCGGGGTGATCGTGACCGCGAACGCCGTCGCGATCTCCTTCGGTGGCAGGGCGGACGGCGTACCTCGAGTGAGCTCGAACGACGCGGCGGATCACAGCCTGGTTCCAGCCGGCCGGTGCGATGTTGTTCACGGCGTGCCCGGCGGACCGATGACCCCGCGGTTCGGAAAGGTGTCGGCGGACGGGGAGCGACGGTCTTCCCGCGCGACACAGTAAGGAACCGAATTGCGTAAGGTGGCGGCCATCGCGGCGGCAGTGACCATGGGCGTCGGCATGCTGACGGCCTGCTCGGGCGGCGACTACTGCGGCGAGCTGAAGAACTATGCCGACGCGGCGAAGAACCTCGACATCAAGGACTCCGACGCCGTCGGCAAGATGCTCGACCAGGCGAAGACGGTGTCGAAGGCGGCGCCGGACGACCTGAAGGACGACTGGAAGGTCGTCATCGACTACGCCGGGAAGGCGGTCGACGCCAAGGGCGACACCGGCAAGCTGACCGAGCTGGCCAAGAACGACGGCGACAAGATCAAGCCGGCCATGGACGCGATCACCCAGCAGGCCAAGGACACCTGCAAGGTCGACCTCGAGGGCTGACCCGGTCGGGGCGGCGGCCGTCCCCGCCGCCCTTCCCGCACGGAAGGTTGCGGAATGTATTCGTTTCGGATCGTTTGGTGACCACCGGTAGTGTCGGACCGATGAAGCGCACACTTGCCCTCGCCCTGACCGTGATCGCCGGTGCCGCGACCCTGACCGCCTGCACCGACGAGCAGGCCTACTGCGTGGATCTGGCCAAGTACGCCGCGAGCGCGGTGAACGTCGACCCGCAGAAGCCGGCCGACTACGTGAAGATCCTGGACGACGCGAAGAAGCTGCAGGAATCGGCCCCCGACGCGGTCAAGGACGACTGGGGTGTGGTGGCCACGTTCGCCGAGAAGGCGCAGAAGGCCGGCTCGGACCGGGTCAAGCTGGCCGAGCTGAGCAAGGAGACCGGCGCCGTGATGACGGCGTACAAGTCGATCAGCACGCACGCCAAGGACTCCTGCAAGGTCGACGTGCCCGCGCTGAACTAAGCGCTGGAGTGACTTCGGGGCGATCCGGGCCGGTTCCGGCACCGGCTTCGAGCTCATCGCCGCGCTGGGGTCTTGTGCCGCCCGTACCCGTGTTAGGTTCCCTTGCGAAGCCATACAACGGGACAGGTGAAACGGTGCCACTTCCTTCTTTGACCCCGGAGCAGCGAGCGGCGGCTCTGGACAAGGCCGCGGCGGCGCGGCGTGAGCGAGCCGAGATCAAGAACCGGATCCGGCATTCGGGAGCGTCTCCGACGGAGGTGCTCCACGAGGGGCAGAAGAACGACGTGATCGGCAAGATGCGGGTCAGTGCGCTGCTGCAGTGCATTCCCGGCGTCGGCAAGGTCCGCGCCCAGCAGATCATGGAGCGGGCCGGGATCTCGGAGACGCGGCGGGTGCGCGGCCTCGGCTCGAACCAGATCGCCGCGCTCGAGCGCGAATTCGCCGAGTGAGCCAGACCGAAATCCTGACCGGCTCGTTGGACACTGGTGTGACGATGACCACGCACCCGAAGAACACGACGAACGAGCCCACGGCAGGAGGACCGGCGGCCGCCGGTGGGCCGCCGGCGCGGCTGACCGTGCTGGCCGGACCGACGGCGGTGGGGAAGGGGACGGTCGCCGCGGAGATCCGCGAGCGGTTCCCGGACATCTGGATCTCGGTCTCGGCGACGACCCGCAAGCCCCGGCCGGCCGAGGTGCACGGTGTGCACTACCTGTTCGTGTCCGACGACGAGTTCGACCGGATGGTCGCCGACGGCGAGCTGCTGGAGTGGGCCGTCGTCCACAAGGCGGCCCGGTACGGGACCCCCAAGCAGCCGGTGCTCGACAAGCTGGCCGAGGGCCGGCCCGCGCTGCTGGAGATCGACCTGCAGGGCGCCCGCCAGGTCCGAGAGACGATGCCGGAGGCGCAGTTCGTCTTCCTGGCGCCACCGAGCTGGGACGAGCTGGTCCGCCGCCTGGTCGGCCGGGGCACCGAGACGGCCGAGGAGCGGGAGCGCCGGCTGGAGACCGCGACGCTCGAGCTGGCCGCCGAGAAGGAGTTCGACGTGACGATCGTGAACGCCTCGGTTCGGGAGGCGGCCGATCAGTTGGTAAAGTTGATTCGATCACCCTCCATCTCTGGAAAGAGCTGAACTTGTCTGGCAACCAGCCTGTCGCCATCGGCATCACCTCCCCGCCGATCGACGACCTGCTCACCCACACCGACTCCAAGTACAAGCTCGTGCTGTACTCGGCCAAGCGGGCGCGGCAGATCAACGCCTACTACTCCCAGCTCGGCGAGGGCCTGCTGGAGTACGTCGGGCCGCTGGTCGAGACCCACGTCCAGGAGAAGCCGCTGTCGATCGCGATGCGCGAGATCAACGAGGGCGTGCTGACCTGCACCGACATCGACCCCGAGGCCGAGGCGGAAGCCGCCGCCGCGGAGAAGTCCGAGTAGCGGTTCACACCGACCGGGAACGGAGTCCCAGCTGATGTCCGCAACCGGTGACCAGACCCCCGGAGCCACGCGCGCCCCGGGGGATTCTGTCGCTCCCGAGAAGGCCCGGCCGAACGTCGTCCTCGGGGTCGGCGGCGGCATTGCGGCGTACAAGGTGTGTGATCTGCTCCGGCGGCTGACCGAGTCGGGCCACAGTGTCCGCGTGGTGCCGACAGCGGCCGCGCTCGAGTTCGTCGGGGCGGCGACCTGGGCCGCGCTGTCCGGGCAGCCGGTGACGGCCGACCCGTTCGACAACGTGCAGGAGGTTCCGCACGTCCGGATCGGCAAGGCGGCCGAGCTGGTCGTGGTGGCGCCGGCGACGGCGAACCTGATCGCCAAGGCCGCCCATGGCTTGGCCGACGACCTGCTGACCAACACGCTGCTGACCGCCCGCTGCCCGATCCTGTTCGCGGCCGCCATGCACACCGAGATGTGGGAGCACCCGGCCACGCAGGCGAACGTCGCGACCCTCCGGTCCCGCGGGATCACCGTGCTCGACCCGGCCGTCGGCCGGCTCACCGGCGCCGACACCGGTCGTGGACGGCTCCCGGAGCCGTCGGAGATCTTCGCGATCAGCCAGCTGATGCTCGCCGACGAGGCGGCCCGCGCGGCCGGGCAGTCGGTCGCCGACCTGACCGGTAGGCACGTCCTGATCAGCGCCGGCGGGACCCGCGAACACCTCGACCCGGTCCGTTACCTCGGCAACTCCTCGTCCGGCAAGCAGGGCTACGCGCTGGCCCGGATCGCGGCCGCCCGCGGCGCCAAGGTCACGCTCGTCGCGGCGAACTCCGAGCTCCCCGACCCGGCCGGCGTGCAGGTCGTCCCGGTGACCAGCACCCGGAATCTGTACGACGAGATCACCGGCCGCGCGGGTGACGCGGACGCGATCGTGATGGCGGCGGCCCCGGCCGACTTCCGCCCGGCCGACGTCGCCGAGCACAAGATCAAGAAGACCGCCGACGGCTCGGTCCCCGCGGTCAACCTGGTGCAGAACCCGGACATCCTGCAGACCATCTCGCACGACCGCGCCCGCGCCGACCAGGTGATCGTCGGCTTCGCCGCGGAGACCGGCGACGCGGAGCACAGCGTGCTGGAGCTCGGCCGCGCCAAGCTCGAACGCAAGGGCTGCGACCTGCTGGTCGTGAACGACGTCTCCGGCGGCAAGGTCTTCGGCAGCGACCTGAACGAGGCCGTCATCCTGGACCGCGAGGGGAGCGCCCTGCCGGTGCCCTCCGGCTCGAAGGACGCCCTGGCCGGCGTCATCTGGAACCTGGTCGCCGCCCACTGGCACTGAGAGAGTTGCGGGGCAGCTCGAGATTGGTTGCCGTCGGCGCCTGATCGCCCGTGCGGCGGGGGTTGTCTTCGCCTGTTCGCGATCGCGTGGCGCGGCCGATCCGGTTCGATCGGTGACGTGATCAACTCCCTGTGGGCCAGGCGCTTCGTGCTGTCGCCGGATGGGTGGACAGACCCGCCGATCGTGGTGCAGGCCTCTTTACCGAGACTCGTCAGAGCAGTAATTTGAAGCGAGTTCGAGGTCCAGGGGTCGGGGGATCCAGTGCGACATCCCAACCGGGATTCGCACGTGGGGGAGTTTGCCGTGGGGGAGTGCATCCGTCACGGCGGGCGACGGGGGCACCGTTCGCCGGTGTTCGGCCAACGTGGCGGCGATCAGCCGTCAGGTGCGGCTGGACCTTTGCCCTGGCCCGGGCACCGTCTCCACCCTGCCCGCGGCCCGCCCGGGTACGGCGTACGGGCCGGCCTGCACGCGACCCGGGACTGAGCACCCTCCCAAAAGTCCAACGCACCTCATGACGGTTCGCCGTGGAACAGACGGCCGCCTCGAATCTGGGGATCGGACGATTCGAAGGGGTGACAACACCATGTTTCGACTTCGTGCATTTGGCAGCGGCGCTACGCGAGGCCAAGCCTCGCGACGGCGCCTGATCAGCGGGCTGACCGTCCTGGCCCTGGCGACACTCGGCCTGGCGGCGACCTCGACCACGGCCTCGGCCACCGTCTCCACGGACGCGGGCTTCGAGTTCGCCGACGGGAACCTGGTCCACAACACGCTGATGGACTGGAACGACTTCTCCCCGACCACGTGGGTCGGCGCCGCGCCGTTCCGAACGTCCAGCAAGACCGTAGCCGGGTGGGCGTTCACCGGGCTCGAGGACGCTTCGGCGACCAACAGCGACACCGCCTTCGCCGGCGGCGTCAAGCAGGACAACGACTGCGGAACCCTGAATCCCGCGAAGGCGCCGAACAAGGACGACCTCAAGCGGGTCTACGTGACCAGCAACACTGTGGGCGGCGACGTGTTCCTCGGCCTCGCCTGGGTGCGGATCCCGCAGAACACCACGTCACCGTCGGCGCACATCGGCTTCGAGTTCAACAAGGGCACCACACCGTGTCCGGCCCCCTCGACGCTGGTACGGCGCACGCTCGGCGACATGCTCATCGTCTACGACTTCGAGGGCGGTTCCGGGGACACCCCCACCCTGACGCTGCGGCGCTGGGTCACCACCGGATCGTGTGAGGTGGGCAGTAACAGCCCGCCGTGCTGGGGACCGGCCACAGACCTGACCGCGGCCGGCTTCGCCGAGGCCAGGGTGAACACCACGGGTGCTGTCTCCGACACCATCGGAACGTCGTCTCCCGCGTCGGAGTCGCTGGGGACCAACGAGTTCGGTGAGGCCGGGATCAACCTGACGGACGCCGGTGTCTTCTCGCCGACCGACTGTGAGTCGTTCGGCAAGGCGTTCGCGGTGAGCCGCTCGTCCGGCAACTCCGCCACCGCGCAGATGAAGGACCTGGTCGGCCCGGGGAACGTCAACATCACCAACTGTGGTCAGGTGATCATCCGCAAGGTGACCGTCCCGAGCCCGGATCCCACCGGCACCACCTTCAACTACACCGCCACCGGCGGCCTCGACCCGGCGACGTTCGGTTTGAAGAACGGCGAGGCCCGGGACTACGGCACCGAGGTCTTCGCCGGCAGTTACACCGTCACCGAGGCGGACCCGAGCCCGAGTTTCGCCTTCACGACTCTGAGCTGCTCGGCCTCGAACACCAGTCATGGCACGACCATCAACATCTCGGGCCGCACGGTCAGCTTCGACCTCAAGCCGCTGGACAAGGTGGACTGCACGTACACCAACACGTTGCAGCAGGGTGCTTTGCGCATCCTCAAGGAGAGCACCAAGGGCGGTAACCCGCTCGTCAGCAACCCGGGCGCGGCCTTCTCGGTCACCGGATCGACGAACTTCACCGTCCGGGACAACAACGTCGGATCGCCGGCCGGAACCAAGTCCGACGCATCGGCGACGACCGGTGAGGTGTGCGTGTCCGGCCTGCTGCCCGGCAGCTACACCGTGAACGAGGTGACACCGCCGCCAGGGTACGGCGACGCAACCCAGACGGACGTGACGGCCGTCGTGGTCGTCGGTACGAACTGCACCGACAACGAGCCGACCGCCGCGAACACGGCTGTCTTCACCAACGCCCCACTCGCGGACATCCAGGTGAACGTCCGCGACGCCGGCTCGGGTGAGACGTCAGCCCAGTCGATCACCTGCACCGATGGAACGACGACAAGCACCACGCCGCCGACCGGCTGGGACTCGTCGATCACGAACACCGGAATCCCGATCGACCCGTCGCCCAAGACCATCACCTGCACGATCGTCATCGACCCGTGACGATCCGCCGGTGATGTAGCGCTCACCAGGGGCGGTCAGGCGGAACAGCCCGGCCGCCCCTGGCCCTGAGCATCAAGAGGTCAGAACCTGTCCTCTTCGACTCCTAACCTCAGAGGTATGGAGATCACCTGGCCGGCCGTCGTCGCCCGGCGGATGCGACGCCACTACCTGACCGAGCCCGCCGACACCCCGGTTGACGTCGTACGGGCGATGTGTGGGGCGCATGCGCAGATCCTGGCGGCGGGGGAGACGTCCGTGGCGCTGCGGGTTGCGGATGGGACGCGGGAGAGCGTGCAGCAAGCAGACGGCCTGGTGAAGTCGTTCGGGCCGCGCGGGACCGTGCACCTGCTGCCGCTCGACGATCTGCCGCTGTGGACAGGTGCGCTGTCGGCGCTGCCGGCCCGTGGGCTCGTGCCTGAGCAGATGCGGATGACGCCGGAGCAGACCGCGGACGTGATCGCCGCGGTCGGCGCCGCCCTGGCCGAGGACGATCTGACCGTCGACGAGCTCACCGAGGAGGTCGTACGGCGGACCGGGCCGTGGGCCGGTGATCCGGTCATGCCCGCGTTCCAGCAGAACTGGCCACGCTGGCGTCAGGTGATTCCGGACGCCGCCAACGCCGGTGTCCTCTGCTACGGACCGAACCGCGGCCGGAGTACGACGTACTCGAACCCGCATCGCTTCAAACCGTTCGAACCGCTGCCCGGCGAGAAGGCGCTCACCGAACTGCTGCACCGCTACCTCTACGCCTACGGCCCGGCCACACCGCAGCAGTTCGCGCGCTGGTTGAAGACCACGCCGACCTTCGTCAAGCCGTACTTCGACGGTCTGCCGCAGGTCGAGCTGGCCGGCCAGACGGCCTGGCTCGCGCCCGGCGACGACGACTTCCCCGACGACCAGGCCGAGGGCGTCCGGCTGCTTCCGTACTTCGACGCGTACGGCGTCGGCAGCTTCCCGAGGGAACTGCTCTTTCCCGGCAAGGCCTTCACCCGGGCGACCGCGCGCGGCCAGGCCGGCAACTACCCGCTGCTCCTGGTCGACGGCATCGTCGCCGGTGTCTGGCACCAGAAGAAGGCCGGCCGCACACTGCACGTCACGGTCGAGGCGATCACGCCGCTGAACCGTCGCCGGCGCGGTCTGCTGGACGCGGAGGTGGACCGGTTGGCTGCGATCCTAGGCTGCACACCATCGCTCACACTGGGCGACGTGACGGTCGGCCCGCACGCCTGAATCCGGGCCTCGTGTCCAGAATATGATCACGAATCTCGGATGGCGGATGATTTCGGAGCGTTACCGGGACTCCGGGCGAAACTGCTGGCATACTTCCCAAGATGCATCGCCAACCGCCGGTGCATGGGGGGATCGCGCGGCCGTGAGACCGCCGCGCGGCACAAGAGGATTCGAGGGAGAACTGTGGCGAGGCGCCTTTTCACGTCCGAGTCCGTGACCGAGGGTCACCCGGACAAGATCGCTGACCAGATCAGCGACTCCATCCTCGATGCGTTGCTGGCCGAGGACCCGAAGAGCCGCGTGGCGGTCGAGACTCTGATCACCACGGGTCTGGTCGTCGTCGCGGGTGAGGTGACCACGACGGCGTATGTCGACATCCCGGGGATCGTGCGGTCGCGCATCCTCGAGATCGGCTACGACTCGTCGCTGAAGGGCTTCGACGGGGCGTCCTGTGGGGTGCAGGTCGCCATCGGCAGCCAGTCGCCGGACATCGCGCAGGGTGTCGACACGGCGTACGAGACGCGCTCGGACGCGTCGAAGGACGAGCTGGACCTGCAGGGGGCGGGCGACCAGGGACTGATGTTCGGCTACGCCTCGAACGAGACGCCCGAGCTGATGCCGCTGCCGATCACGATCGCGCACCGGCTGTCCGAGCGGCTGTCCGAGGTCCGCAAGAACGGCACGCTGGCCTACCTGCGGCCGGACGGCAAGACCCAGGTCACCATCGAGTACGACGGTGACAAGGCGGTCCGGGTCGACACCGTGGTGGTGTCCAGCCAGCACGCCTCCGACATCAGCCTGGACTCGATGCTGACGCCGGACATCAAGAAGCACGTGGTCGACCCGGTGCTCGAGCAGTTCGACATCGACTCGGCCGGCTACAAGCTGCTGGTGAACCCGACCGGCCGGTTCGAGGTCGGCGGCCCGATGGGTGACGCCGGGCTGACCGGGCGGAAGATCATCATCGACACCTACGGCGGCATGGCGCGGCACGGTGGTGGCGCGTTCTCCGGCAAGGACCCGTCCAAGGTGGACCGGTCGGCGGCGTACGCGATGCGCTGGGTGGCCAAGAACATCGTCGCCGCCGGGCTGGCGGACCGGGTCGAGTGCCAGGTGGCGTACGCGATCGGCAAGGCCGCGCCGGTGGGCTTCTACGTCGACACGTTCGGGACCGAGAAGGTGCCGGTGGACAAGATCGCCGACGCGGTGCGCGAGGTGTTCGACCTCCGCCCGGCCGCGATCATCCGCGACCTGGAGCTGCTCCGGCCGATCTACGCCCAGACCGCGCGCAACGGCCACTTCGGCCGCACCGGCGAGGACTTCACCTGGGAGCGGACCGACCGCGTCGAGGCGCTGAAGGCCGCGATCAACAGCTAGCACCGACCATCCGCGACCCGGCTGTGGCAGTTGTCCACAGCGGGGTCGCGGCGTTCCACGCACTGTCGCCGCGGCGGACTAGAGTTTCCCGGTGACATCGAACGGGGAATCGCCGGAGCAGCTGACGCTGTTGCGGGACACCGTTCGCACGTCGCGGACCAAGGAGCCGGCCGCCATCACGGCGACGCTGCCGGTCGCCCGGATCGCGGTCGACGTCTCGTTGCCGCATCTCGACCGGCCCTTCGACTACCTCGTGCCCGAGGATCTGGCCGACGCCGCCCAGCCCGGCGCCCGGGTGAAGGTCCGGTTCGCCGGCAAGGACCTGGACGGCTTCGTCCTGGAGCGCCTCGAAACCTCCGACCACGACGGCAAGCTGGCCCGGATCCGCAAGGTCGTCTCGCCCGAGCAGGTGCTGACGCCGGAGATCGCCGACCTCTGCCGCGCGGTCGCCGACCGGTACGCCGGGGTCCTCGCGGACGTCACCCGGTTGGCGGTGCCGCCCCGGCACGCGAAGGTCGAGGGTGAGCCGCTGCGCTGCACCCAGCCCGCGCCGCCTCCGCTGTCGACGTCACGTTCCGGGTGGTCGTCGTACCCGGCTGGTTTCCTCGATGCGGTCGCGCGGTCGGAATCGCCGCGGGCGATCTGGACGGCCGTGCCGGGGGCTGATTGGGCGCTCGCGTTCGCGCAGGCGGCCGCGGTGTGTGCGGAGTCCGGTCGGGGCGCGTTGCTGCTCGCGCCGGACGCGCGTGATCTCGAGCGGCTGGCCGCGGCCTGTGCGGCGGTGCTGGGGGAGACCGGGTTCGTCACGTTGTCGGCGGACCTCGGGCCGACGGCTCGGTACCGGGCGTTCCTCGCTGCCCTGCGGGGGTGTGCACGGGTGGTGATCGGGACGCGGGCGGCCGCGTTCGCGCCGGTGGCGAATCTCGGGCTGGTCGCGTTGTGGGACGACGGCGACGATTCGTACGCCGAGCCGCGGGCGCCGTACCCGCATGCCCGGGAAGTCTTGCTGCTCAGGGCTTTCCGGCAGAAGTGCGCGGTGTTGCTCGGCGGGTTCGCGCGGTCGGCGGAGTCGGCCGCGCTGATCGAGTCCGGGTTCGCGAACGAGTTGATCGCGGACCGGGCGGTGATCAGGGCAGCGGCTCCGGCGGTGCACATCGCGGGGGAGTCGGACACGGACCTGGCGCGTGATCCGGCGGCTCGGGCGGCGCGGTTGCCGCATCGTGCGTTCGAGATCGCGCGTGAAGGACTGCGGTCGGGGCCGGTGCTGGTGCAGGTGCCCCGGGCCGGATATCTGCCGAGCCTGGTGTGTCAGACCTGCCGGGCCCCGTCCCGGTGCTCGACATGTGGTGGGACGTTGCGTCGGACTGGTGGATCCGGGCCTCCGAGCTGCAGTGTGTGTGGTCGGCCGGCGACGGACCATCGCTGCCCGGAGTGCGGTGACACCCGCATGCGGGCGGCGGTCGTCGGAGCTCGTCGTACGGCGGAGGAGCTGGGGCGGGCGTTCCCCGGCCTGGTGGTGCGTACGTCGGGGGGCGACAACATGCTCGATGTCGTACCGGACAAGCCGGCGTTGATCGTCAGCACCCCGGGAGCCGAGCCGGTCGCGGACGGCGGCTACAGCGCCGCGCTCTTGCTCGACACGTGGTTGATGCTCGCCCGGCCGGACCTGCGTGCGCCCGAGGAGGCCGTTCGTCGCTGGTTCAACGCGGCCGCGCTGGTCCGCCCGTCCGGCACCGTCATCCTCGTCGGCGATCCGTCCGCGCTGCCCTTGCAGGCAGTGGTCCGCTGGAGCCCCGAGGGCTACGCGATGCGTGAGATCGAGGAACGCCGAGCCGCGCGCCTCGCCCCGGCCGCCAAGCTGGCCGAGCTCACGGGCCCGTCGGAGTCCGTCGCGGATCTCATCGCCCGCCTCCGCGACCTCCTGCCCGCGCAGACCGGTCTCGAGGTCCTGGGACCGGTCGACCTCGACGACGAAACCGTTCGAGCCGTCGTGCGAACGCCCCGCACCCACGGCACGGCGCTCGTTCGTGCGTTGAAGGAAGCCCAGTCGACGCGGAGTGCCAAGAAGAACCCGGGCTCGGTCCGGGTCCAGGTGGACCCGCCGAGCTTCGGCTGAGCCTGTTTACCTGCGGAACGCGGGCCTGGTCGCGGCTGCGGGCGGCGAAGTACTCCGGTGGCTCGATGAACCACCGCTGTAGCGCTTCTCAAGGGGTGGCTAGGCCGTGGACGCCAGGGGAGCGGAGGCGGTGAGGAGCTGGGTGCCCAGGGGAGTGCGGTGGTAGAGGACGGCTCGGCCGTCGCGGCGGGAGGCCACGACGCCGGCGTTGCGGAGGATGCTCAGATGCACGCTCAACGTCGGCGCGGACACTCCGAGCTGATGCGCCAGGTGAGTGGTCGACATCGGTAGGTCGAGATGGCTGACGATCGCGGCCCGCGTCCGGCCGACGAGGTCCGCGAGCGGTGAGTCCGTCGTGTCCTGGCGGTCCTCCCACAGCCGGCCCAGGCCGCGCGGCGGGTAGGTGATCGTCGGCACGTGCGGCGCCGCGGTCACTGCCAGTCCCGCCGGCCAGGTGAAGACGCACGGCACGAGCAGCACACCTTGCCCGGCCATCGGCTCGCCGTCGCAGCAGAACGGTCGATCGACCACGATCTGGTCGCCGGTGAACCGCACCGACGGATGCAGGTTCCGGAACAACCGCTCGATCCCGCCACTGGCCAGCTCGTCCAGCCGGAAGGCCAGATCCTCCTGCAGCAGCGAGCGCATCCGCCGCCAGTCCGGCTCGATCGCGCGCCGCCAGTACGTCTCCAGCGCCGAGGTGATCACGTCCAGTGCCTTGGCCGGGTGCGCGATCAGGTCCGGCAGCAGCGGATGCGGAGTGTCGTGGTGCAGCTTGCCGAGCTCGTCCACCACGAGGTGGTGCGGGGTGGAGGCGATGGCGGCCAGGCCGGACTCCAGGCTGGTCGAGCGTCGCGGCGGCGCCGGCGTGATGAAGTCCGGGATGTAGCCGACCGGCGGGATGAGTGCCCTGAGCAACATCAGGTCCGGGCCCTCGATGATCGGCCGGACCTTCTGCAACCACGGCCCGTGCACACTTCGCGCGGTGTTGTTGCTCAGCGCCCGCACGCTGGTCACGGCCTCCCAGACCGGCGACAGCGCGAACCGGATCCGCCCGACGTCCTCCGCGTTCAGCCTGATCGTGATCACCCTCCCACCTTAGCTGATTAGTCCTGTGCCTAATCGTCGACAGTGCCCGGGCGGGCCAGCAGAGTGGTCTTCATGACGACTGCCGCTGCTGTCGGGGCGCCGACGCCGACCACTCTGCCCCGAGCCTTCTGGGCGCTGTGGGTGTGCCAACTGGTCAACCGTCTCGGCAGTTTCGTGCAGCCGTTCCTCGTCCTCTACCTCACCCACGACCGCCACCTCTCCGCTGGTACGGCGGGCGCCGTGGCGGCCGCGGTCGGTGCCGGGACCGTGGTGGCGCAGCTCGTCGGCGGCTGGCTGTCCGACCGGGTCGGCCGCCGGCTGACCATGCTGATCTGCTTCTTCGGCACCGCTGCCGCGCTGATCCTGCTCGGCTCGGCCCGGGCGATGGTGATGATCTGGGTGGCGGCGTTCCTGGTCGGTCTGCTCGGTGACCTGTTCCGCCCGGCGGTCCAGGCGACCGTGGCCGACCTGCTCCAGCCGGGCGAACGGGTCCGCGCGTACGGGCTGCTGTTCTGGGCGATCAACCTCGGCTTCTCGGTGTCGACCGTCAGTGCGGGTGTGCTGGCGTCGGTCGGCTACGGGCTGCTGTTCTGGCTGAACGCGGGGACGTCGGTGATCGCGGGCCTGGTGATCTGGGCGATGGTGCCGGAGAGCCGTCCGGTGCTGGACGACGGCGCGGTCCGGCGGCCGCTGCTGCCGGTGGCTCTGCGCGACACCGTGTTCCTGCTGATGATCCTGATCCAGATCGGCTACGCGACCATCTACTTCCAGGGGTACTCGACCCTGCCGCTGGCGATGGCGGACGACGGCCTGCCGTCGCAGACGTACGGTCTGGTGATCGCTCTCAACGGCGTGGTGATCGTGCTGGTGCAGCCGTTCCTCGGCAAGTGGCTGGTGCGGATCGACCGGCCGAAGCTGCTCGCCACGTCGATGCTGGTGGTCGGGCTCGGGTTCGGCCTCGGTGCCGTCGTGCACAGCTGGTGGGGTTACGGGCTGTCGGTCGTGGTGTGGACGATCGGCGAGATCGGGTTCGCCGCGGTGATCGGCGCGGTGTTCGCCGATCTCGCTCCGGTCGACCTGCGCGGCCGCTACCTGGGGCTGTCCGGGATGGCGTTCGGCGTCGGCACGGTGGTCGGGCCGCTGGCCGGGACGAACGCCCTCGAACACTTCGGTCCGACCGTCACCTGGATCGGCTGCGCACTGCTCGGCGTGGTGATCTTCATCGGGCAGTACTCGCTGGCGCCGGCACTGCACGCGCGGGCCGCGGCGAACGCGGCGACCGCATGAGGTGAGCAGTCCCGACGGTCACCACGATGACCGCGGCCGCGATCCAGAACGACCGCCCGAGCGTCACCGGGTGATGCAGGAACACACTGCCGAACCCAGCGACGCCGAGCGTTCCGCCGAACTGCTGCACCGCGTTGAGCAACCCGGCCGCCGATCCCGTCTCGTGCGGCTGCACCCGATGGAGCGCCTCGGTGAAGAAGGCGGTCGTGAACACCCCGACTCCGACACCGGCGATCGCGAGTCCCGGGAGCAGGGCGTCGGTGGCGGTGACGATGCCGGCCAGCAGTACGCCGAGGCCGGCGTACATCAGCCTGGATCCGAACCGGCCGACGAGCCACTGACCCGCGACGAGCGAGGCGATCCCCGACGCGGCTGACCACGGCAGCAGCGTGAGGCTGGAGCGCATCACGCCGTGGTGCAGGGCCAACTGCTGATGCAGTACGACGACCAGCGTCAAGCCACTCATCACCGCGAAGAACAGCGTCGACGTGAGCAGCGCCGGAGCGAACCCACGATGCGCGAACAGGCTCATCTCGATCAGCCGTCCCCGGCTCCGGCGTTGCTGCAGCAGACACAGCCCGAGTACGGCGATGCCCACCGGCAGCAGCCACCAGTCCCGTGATTGCAGGATCGGGTAGACGACGAGCGCCGTACTGCCGGTGAGCAGGACGGTGCCGACGACATCGACCTTCGGACGCTGGGGCGACCGTGATTCGGGGAGCAGGTGCGCCAGCGCGAGTACGCCGAGGCCGAGGGGGACGTTGACGAGGAAGACCGCTCGCCACGAGCTCACGTCGGTGATGAAGCCGCCGAGGAGGGGACCGGAGATCGCGGCGAGGCCCATCACCGGCCCGATCGTCCCGAGCGCCGTGGACAGCTGAGGGCCGGTGAAACTCGACCTGATCAGACCGATCGTCTGCGGGATCACCAACGCGGCGGTGATGCCCTGGATCACCCGAGCGCCGATCAGTACGCCTGCCTGGGGCGCGAGCGCGCACGCGGCCGACGCCAGGACGAACCCGGTCACGCCGATCCGGAACACCCGGCGCCGGCCGAACAGGTCGCCGAGCCGGCCGCCGGTGATCAGCAGCGCCGCGAACGGCAGCGTGTACGCGGCGCTGAACCAGGGGATGTCGGAGGTCCGGCCGCCGAGATCGGCGTGGATCACCGGCGCAGCGACCTGGACGATCGTGGCGTCGAGGAGATTCATCGCCTCCGCGACCAGGAGGGCGATCAGCCCCACCCATCGTTTGTTCGTCATGCCTCTGAACGATCCCGGCGGGTCTCGCGTGCTTCCATCTAGCTTTCGAAGGCTGCAGAAATCTTCCATTCTGTCTTCTTGTGGGCGATGATCATTCCATGCTGGACGAGATCGATCGGGGCCTGATCCACGCGCTGCAGCTCGATGGGCGGGCGCCGTACAGCCGGATCGGTGAGGTGCTCGGGGTGTCGACGCAGACGGTGGCGCGGCGCTACAGCCGGCTGCGGGCGGAGGCAGGGCTGCGGGTGGCCGGTCTGCCGGATCCGCAGGCGGCCGGGCGGTCCCAGTGGCTGGTCCGGCTCACCGCGACACCACAGGCCGCGCAGGACCTCGCGGTGGCGCTCGCCCGCAGACCCGACACCAGCTGGATCAAGCTCGCCTCAGGCGGCACCGAGATCATGGCGATCGTCCACACCACGCCGACCGACGGGAACACCCTGCTGCTGCACGACATCCCGCGCACGTCCGGGATCACGTCCGTGTCCGCGCACTACCTGCTGCATCTGTACGTCGGTGGTCCGACGGCCTGGCGGGGTCGGGCCAAGAGCCTGACCCCGGCCCAGGAGGCCGGCCTCCGTAGGCGGACCGTCGGAGCCGGGGATGGCCGGCTGCCTGACGCCGCGCGAGGTGAAGGTGCACGAGCGCTCGGTGCCGGGGATGGGAAGCTGCTCACCGCGCTCGGTGAGGACGGACGGGCGACGCTCGCGGACCTCGCCGTACGCACCGGCTGGTCACCGGCAACCGTGGCCCGGCGGCTCGAGGAATTGCAGGCCACCGGAGCGATCTTCTTCGACGTGGACGTCGACCCTGGCGCACTCGGTGTCACCGCGAGCGCGATGCTCTGGCTCTCCGTCCCACCGGCACACGCGGACGCGGTCGGTCGCGCGCTGGCCGAGCACGACGAGCTCGCCTTCGTCGCCGCAACCACCGGCCGCACCAACCTCGTCGCCCACGCGCTCTGCCCCACCCCCGACGCCCTCCACACCTACCTGACCCACCGCCTGGGCTCCGTCGAACCCATCACTGCCCTCGAAACCGTCCCCATCCTCCGCACCCTGAAATCCGCCGCCCCCTTCACACCGGGTCTCGTAGGGTTGCGGGCATGACTGAGCGGACGATCGACGTGGTGGTGTTCGACATCGGTGGGGTGTTGCTGGACTGGAGTCCGGACTATCTGTACGCCGACCTGATTCCGGACGAGGACGAGCGGAAGCACTTTCTGACCAACATCACCACGCCGGCCTGGAACCACAAGCAGGACGAGGGACGGCCGTGGGCCGAGGCGGTCGCGGAGCTCACCAGCCTGCATCCCGAGCACTCCGAGTGGATCGAGGCCTACGACACCGGCTGGCTGAAAATGGTGAAGGGCGTGTTCGAGGACACGGCCGCCGTGCTGCGTGACCTGCGCGCGCTCGGCGTCCCGACGTACGCGCTGACCAACTTCTCGGCCGAGAAGTGGGAGGTCGCCAAGGAGACGTTCCCGATCCTCACCCACTTCGACGGTGAGGTCGTGTCCGGTGTCGAGCAGACCGTCAAGCCGGGCGAGAAGATCTACCGGATCCTGATCGACCGCTTCGATCTCGACCCGGCCCGGACCTTCTACACCGACGACATGCAGTACAACGTCGACGGCGCCCGTACGGTCGGCCTCGACGCCGAGCTCTTCACCGGCGCCGCGAACCTCCGAGAGCACCTCCGGAGCCGGGGGCTCGACGTCTAAAGTGGAACGGTGATCAGGGAAGGCGACCGAGACGCGGCCGTCCAGCGTGTGCAGCAGGCGTACACGGAGGGGCACCTCTCGCACGAGGAGATGGACCAGCGCCTCGATCAGGTGCTCACCGCCACGACGCCGCACGAGATCGCGTCGGCACTCGCCGCGCTCCCGGCGGAGAATCCGGGCACGACGTCCAAGATCTCCGCGGCCGCCGGACGGATCCAGCGGCGCGGCGCGTGGCGGGTTCCGCGGAACCTCAAGGTGCAGTCCGCCTTCGGGCGGGTGCAGCTGGACCTTTCGCGGGCGATCTTCGAGGGTCCGGTCGTCGACATCGAGCTGCATCTCGGGACCGGCGGCGCCAAGATCACCGTGCCCCGCAACGCGATCGTCGACGTCGAGGGCCTGCACACCGGGTGGAAGGACTCGCACTACACGCCGAAGCGGCAGCCGCGGACCGGCGGGCCGACGATCCGGATCACGGGCACCATGGGGTTCGGACGCTTGCGGATCCGGCACTCCTGGCGCTGAGTACTAGGCGACCGCCGCCGAGAGAGTTTCGGTGTACGTCGGGGTGCTCGAGAGGTACGCGGCTTCGACGTACACGGTGTCGCCCTGGCACGTCATGGGGGTCAGCGCCGTGCCGGGCTTTCCGGTGTAGATGCGTTGCGGACGGTCGAAGCCGGGGCGCCAGCGCTGGATCTGGTAGCTCTCGTCGCCGTTGCTCACGGCCCTCGTCTCCCAGAGGATCCAGTTGCCGCAGGCAAGGATTGTGTCGGTGACGACGGTGCCGAGGGAGCGGGCGGGGGAGTCGGCGGACTCGCGGACATAGGCCTTGGACTGGTACTGGTCCGGATCGGTGGCGCCCACCTCCGACCACACCGTCGCGCCACTGAGCGAGGCGCCGCTCCACTGGATGCAGTTGGTTGCCGCAGGCACTGGTCGGGCGGGTCCGGTGGTTCGCGGGGCGGTGAAGAGGCGTTTGCAGCGGCGGGGGGTCTCCGGGGCGGTGATCTCGCTGAAGGTCACGGCGTCCGACGAGACCACGGGATCGGCGATGTAACCGGGGTCCGCGACGCAGGTGACGGTGCGCGATGTCAGGGTCGCGAGGTCGGCCACGATCAGGCAGGAGCGGTTCTTCGCGTCGGTCGAGCTGTAGGCGAAGGTGCCGTCGTACGCGCCGATCTCGGGTTCGGACACCGGCGGGAGTGATCCCAGGCTCGCGGTGCGGCCGGTGGTGAGGTCGTAGCGGAAGAGCCTGATCTGCGGGTCGGGGCCGTCCGATCGGATGTCCTCGATCAGGGCCCAGTGGTCGTCGATCACGACGGGCGACTGGGCGACGAACCCGGTCGCCGGCGTGTGCCGGACCACGACCTTCTTGCTGGTCCGATCCATCACCGTGGTGGTGCCGGCCTCGTCGCTGCCGCGGGTCACGACGTACCTGCGCTGCTGGGTGACCAGGTGCAGTCCGTCCACCGGTTGCCGCAGGACCTTCGCCCAGGCCGGGATCGCCGTACCGGAGTCGGTCGGCGGTCCCGGGGTCGAGGGCTTGCCGGTCGGCGTCGGCGTACTTGCGGGTGTCTCCGGGGCCGTTTCGTGGGTGGACGAGCAGCCGGCCAGGAGGAGGGCGACGAGGGTGCCTACGGCAACGGTGGTACGGCGCATCACAGCCCGATGTTCTGGAACGAGTTGGCCAGGGTGGCGTTGAACAGCGCGCTCGCCGGGATGTTCTTCGGGCCGTCGGTGACATTGCCGCGGCTGTTGAAGCGGCGCTCGTTGAACACCTCGTAGATGCCGATCGTGCCCTTGGCCTTGTCGTACCCGCGACCCACCTGGTAATGACCGCTGTGGTTGAAGGCGAGGTAGGGGAAGTAGCGCTTCAGCAGTTGCACGTGCTCGATGATCGGTGCCTTGTAGACGCCCAGGTGCTTCTCGTGCACGGTGAGGAACGTCTGCGCGTTCCAGTGCGACACGCTCTGCACGATGTACGGGCCGGCCGGCTGGTCCCAGTCGGTCTTCAGGTTGGTCTGCTTGACCATCGCGGAGATCGCCGTACCGGACGTGGTGGAGCCGAGGTCCTTCGCCCACGACGCCTGGGTGTCCTTCTGGTCGTCATCGGCCCAGTCGATCGACTGGAAGGTGGCCGGACCGCACCAGTACCCCTTCTCCTGCGAGGTCTGGAACCCCTTCATGATGTACGACGACGCCGGCGCCTTCACCGGGGCCGCGGGCGGGACCGGCGTCGGCGTGCCCCGGGTCGGAGCCGTCCGGGTCGGGGTGGTCGGCGTCGGCGTAGGTGTTGTCGTGGGGGTAGATGTCGGCGTTGGCGTTCGCGTTGGCGGGGTTGTGTCGCTCGCGGCCAGCAGGCGCAGTGAGTGGGCCTTCTCGCGCCCGTTCCAGGCCGACTGCATCTCGTCGAGCTCGGCGGTGACGCGGGCGCTCTTCGGCATCGACGCCCGCTCCGCCACGAACGCGGCCGGGGTCAGATCGCCGGTCGGGATGTCCTGCTCGACGCCGCCGTCGCCGTCCGCGCGCAGGCTGGGCGCACTGACCATCTCCTGTACCTGGGCACCCGTCGGCACCTGGTCGACAAAGCCCAGTCCGAGGCAGTAGTTCTCCTCGTCGAGCTTGAAGCACCGCATCATCGAGGACGCCTGCGCGGCCGTGTCCGCCGCGCGCAGCTCCAGATCACCCGGCGAGGTCTCGGTCACCTGCCTCACCACGTCGCTCCACGACCGCGCCGCGGGCTGCTCGGGCAGCGGCTGATCCGGCGTCTCGGTGGCGGTGGGGATGGGAGTGGCAGTCGGTGTGGACGTTGAGGTTGCCGTGGGACTCGGGGTCGCGGTGACCGGTGGGGGAACGGCCGACGGGCCGGTCCGCTCCGGATCGCGCGGCTGGTACGCGGCGGCGGTCAGGGGCGCCTGGGCCAGTAGTGCACCCAGGAGGATCAGAGTTGCCCCCCGTGCTGCTGTGGGCATTGGGTCTCCCGTTGGGCGTGTGACGGCAGTGACTGTAGGTACGCCTGCGACCACAGTACGTGCTTGTGGCAACAATGTGGAGAGGCCCCTGCCACCTGGATCCCTGTGACCGGGCAACTAGACTTGCCCGGTCCCGGTCCGTGGAACGCTGTGGAGAGTCTGTGTCGGTCCAACCCATCCGCCTGTTCGGCGACCCCGTCCTGATCACCAAGGCCGAGCCGGTCGTCGACTTCGACGCCGAGCTGCGCCGCCTGGTCGCGGACCTCACCGACACCATGCAGGACGCGCCGGGATCCGGCCTGGCCGCACCGCAGATCGGGGTCGGCCTGCGCGTGTTCACCTACCACGTCGAGGGCGAGCTCGGGCACCTGATCAACCCGCAGCTGACGCTGTCCGCGGACGAGCAGTTCGGCCCGGAGGGCTGCCTGTCGATCCCCGGCCTGACCTTCGACTGCCGCCGCGCCCAGTCGGTGATCGCCCACGGCTTCAACATGTACGGCGACCCGGTGGTGATCGAGGGATCCGACCTGCTGGCCCGCTGCATCCAGCACGAGACCGACCACCTCGACGGCATCCTCTTCGTCGACCGCCTCGACACCGCCACCCGCAAAGTAGCCATGAAGGCCATCCGCGAGGCCGAATGGTCCGGCCTGGGCGGCCCGCCCCAGATCAAGGTCTCGCCGCACCCAACGAACGGATTCGGTCTGTGAGAGTCGTCTTCGCCGGTACGCCGGAGCCCGCGGTCACCGCACTCGAGGCGATTGTTGCCAGTCGCCACGAACTGGTCGGTGTGGTGACGCGGCCGGACGCGCCGGCCGGGCGGGGGCGGAAGCTGGTCGCCTCGCCGGTTGCGCAGTACGCCGAGGAGATCGGTGGGATCGAGATCCTCAAGCCGGTCAAGCCCAGTGACCCGGAGTTCCTGGCGCGGCTGGCCGAGATCGCGCCGGACTGCTGCCCGGTCGTCGCGTACGGCGGTCTGTTGCCGCAGGCGGCCCTGGACATCCCGCGGTACGGCTGGATCAACCTGCACTTCTCGGTGCTGCCCGCCTGGCGTGGTGCCGCGCCGGTGCAGCACTCGATCATCGCCGGTGACGACGTCACGGGTGCCAGCACGTTCCGGATCGTGAAGGCCCTCGACGCCGGTCCGGTGTACGGCGTACTCACCGAGCCGATCGGTCCCGCGGACACCTCGGGGGACCTGCTGCATCGGCTGGCGGTGTCCGGGGCGAAGCTGCTGGTGGACACGTTGGACGGCGTCGAGGCCGGCGTATTGGAGGCTCGGGAGCAGCCGGCCGACGGGGTGACGCTGGCGCCGAAGATCACGGTCGAGGACGCCGAGATCGACCTGACCGCGCCGGGGCAGCGCGTGGACCGGCTCGTGCGTGGGTGCAACCCGGCGCCGGGGGCGTGGACCATGTTCCGCGGCGAGCGGTTGAAGGTGCTCGCCGTACGGCTGACCGACGAGGAGCTGAAGCCGGGCGAGCTGCAGGCGACCAAGTCGAGCGTGAAGGTCGGCACCGGCAGCAAGGCGGTAGAGCTGGTGACCGTTCAGCCGCAAGGCAAGAAGCCGATGGCCGCCGCCGACTGGGCCCGTGGTGTCCGCCTGACCGATGAGGATCGGTTGGGTCCCTCCGCGTGAGTGATCGTTCGCCTCGCAATCGGGCGCCGCAGCGCCGGCCGGACCGGGTCCGGCGGGTCGCGTACCAGGTCATCCGCCAGGTGACGGGCCAGGGTGGCTACGCGAACCTGGCCCTCAACAAGGCGTTGCGCGAGTCGCGGCTGAGCGGCCGCGACGCCGCGTTCTGCACCGAGCTCGTGCACGGGACCCTGCGCTGGCAAGGCACGTACGACGCCTTCCTCGCGCGCAGCGTGTCCCGTCCACTCGCGGACCTCGACCCCGAACTCCTCGACCTCCTCCGCCTCGGCACCCACCAGCTCCTCCGGATGCGCGTCGACTCGTACGCCGCCGTCAGCGAGATGGTCACCCTCGCCCGCGCCGAGATCGGCCAGAAACGCAGCGGCCTGGTCAACGCCGTCCTCCGCAAAATCAGCCAGCGCACCCTCGACCAGTGGATCACCACCGTCGCCCCGCCAGCTGACAAAGACCTGTACGGCCACCTGGCAATCGCCAAAGCCCACCCCCGCTGGGTGATCGAAGCCTTCGCCCAAGCACTGGACGGAGGGCTTGAGGAGTTGCTCGACGCTGATAACGAGCCGCCTCGGGTGACGTTGGTGGCTCGGCCGGGGCTGGCTGAGGTGGACGAGTTGGTCAAGGCTGGGGCGACGGCCGGGAAGTGGTCGCCCTATGCGGCTGTGTTGCAGGGTGGGGGTGATCCTGGGCGGATCGACGCCGTTGCGACCGGGCGCGCCGGCGTGCAGGACGAGGGGTCGCAGCTTGTGGCGGTCGCTCTTGCGACGGCTCCGATCGAGGGGGCGGACGCGAACTGGCTGGATCTTTGTGCGGGGCCAGGTGGGAAGTCGGCTCTGCTGGCGGCGCTCGTGGATCAGCGGGACGGGAAGCTGACAGCGGTCGAGCCGCTCAAGCACCGGGCGGAGCTCGTGCGGGCCAACCTGCGGGCGATCCCGGGGGACCACAAGGTGCTCGTCGGTGACGGGACCAAGCCGACCTGGCCGGCCGGGTCGTTCGACCGGGTGCTGGCCGACGTCCCGTGCACCGGTCTCGGGGCGCTCCGGCGTCGGCCGGAAGCCCGCTGGCGCCGTACGCCGGACGACGTGAAGGAACTGCGGCCGCTCCAGGAGGACCTGCTGGACTCGGCGATCACCTCGGTGCGACCGGGTGGCGTGGTCGCGTACGTGACCTGCTCACCCCACCCGGACGAGACCCGCGCGGTGGTCGACGCCGTACTCGGCAAGCGTGGCGACGCGACTCTCGAGGACGCGCGCTCGCTGTTCCCCGGCGTACCCGACCTCGGCGACGGCCCCGATGTCCAGCTCTGGCCGCACCTGCACGGCACCGACGCGATGTACCTGGCGCTGATCCGCCGGTCGTAGGGTGGACCCGCTGACAGGTGCAATTGAGCGAACGGTCATGATGGTGAGGTGACAACCACCGCGACCCGCCCGGCGAGCTCGACCCGTCAGCACCATCTGATCGGGCTCGTCGCCGCCTTCGGCATCGGGATGCTGGTCGCGGTCCAGTCCCGCCTGAACGGCGAACTCGGCGACGTCCTCGGCGACGGTGTCGCGGCCGCGCTGGTCTCGTTCGGCTCCGGCCTGCTCATCCTGCTGGTCGGTACGGCGCTCGTCCCGCCCGTCCGCCGCTCGCTCGGCCAGGTCTGGCGGGCGATCACCCAGCCGATGCGCGGGTACGGCGGACTCCGCTGGTGGCAGTGCCTCGGCGGACTCGGCGGCGCCTACCTGGTCGCCACGCAGTCGATCACCGTCTCGGTCATCGGCGTCGCGGTCTTCACCGTCGCGGTCGTCGCGGGCCAGGCGGTCAGCAGTCTCGTCGTCGACCGCCTCGGCTTCGGCCCGGCCGGCCCGCAGCCGTTCACCACGCTGCGTGTCGTCGGCGCGCTGGTCGCCCTGGTTGCCGTCGTACTCGCGGTGTCCGACCAACTGAGTCATCCCGACGGTCTGCTGCTCGCCGTACTGCCCGCGCTCGGCGGCGTCGGCACCGCGGTCCAGCAGGCGATCAACGGACGCGTCGCGCGCACCGCCTCGGCCGACGCGTACGGCGCGGTCGCGGCCGGCGTGGTCAACTTCGTGGTCGGGTTCGTCGCGCTCCTTGTCGTCTTCGGAGCCGACCTCGCGACGCGGGGAGTGCCGCACCACCTGCCGAGCGAGCCCTGGCTGTATCTCGGTGGCGCGTGCGGCGTGGTCTTCATCAGCGCGGCGGCGGCCGTGGTCCGCGTGGTCGGCGTGTTCGTCCTGGGTCTCGGGACGATCGCCGGTCAGTTGATCGCGAGCCTGTTCATCGACCTGTTCGTGCCCGCGGCGGACAAGGCCGTCACGTTCCCGATCGTCGCCGGGACCGTGCTCGCCCTCGCCGCCGTGGCGATCGCGGCGGTGCCCAACCTCCGCCGCGGCTGACCCTCAGGTGGTCGCCGGCGCCTCGGCTGTGATCACCGGCTTGCGCCGGAGCGGCCCGAGCAGACCCTGCGAGACCGCGACCCCGAGCAGCACGACCAATCCGCCGACCGGCTGGTACCAGGTGATGTGCTCGTGCAGCACGATCACGCCGACCAGGATCGAGAAGACCGGCATCAGGTACGTCACCATCGACGACCGGCTGGCCCCGATCAGCCGGATGTTGCGCAGGCTGAGGACGAACGCGAGCCCACTGCCGAGCGCACCCAGCGCGACCACACTGAGCACCACCTCGATCGACAGCGACCACGGCGCCGGCGGCGCCTGCCGGGTGACGATCGGTGCCACGATCGCCAACTGGACCGTTGCGCACAGCAACAAGCTGGCCGAGAGCGCGGTCCCGGACAGCGTGGTCCCGGCGATGAAGCGTTTCTGGTAGGGGATCGCCAGTCCGTAGAAGACCGCGGCGAGCATGCACAGCGCCTGTCCGGTCAGGTCCGCGCCGGCTTCGACCTGCCAAGCGCCGAGGACGACGAGCATCCCGGCGAAGCCGATGACCAGACCGAGCACCCGCTGCACGGAGAACGTCTCGGTGCGGAAGATCAGTACCGCGATCGGCAGCACGATCAGCGGGGTGATGCCGTTCCAGATCCCCGCCAGGAGGGACGGAATGCGCTGCTCGCCGTACCCGAACAGCGTCCACGGAATCGCCGAGCCGATCGCGCCCAGGACGAACGAGTGCAGCCACAACCGTGGGTCCCGGGGGAGCGAGTCGCGCTTCACCACCAGGATCGCCAGCAGGACGACGGACCCCGCGAGCACCCGCCCGAGGGCCAGGTAGAGCGGAGGCAGCTCCCGCACGCCGACGGAGATGAACAGGAAGCTGCAACCCCAGATCGCGGCCAGGGTCAGCATCGTCGGAAGCCAGGCCTGCAGCGGGGCCTTGTCAGGAGTCGTCACGGTGCTCACTCCTGACATCCTGCACCATCGGACCGACAGTCCGGAGATTTTTATCCGGCATCGGGCAAGCGCGGTGAGAAATGGACACCCGATGGCAGCGGCCCGGGCCGCCGGGGGAAGATGACCGCCATGGGTGCCTTCGACGTCGTGGCCGTTCGCAAGCAGTTCCCCGCGCTCGAGGAGGGGGCGGCGCACTTCGACGGGCCGGGTGGTTCGCAGACGCCGCAGGTGGTCGCGGACGCGGTGAGCCGGACGATGACGTCGGCGCTGGCCAACCGCGGCCAGCTGACCGCCGCCGAGCGCCGCGCGGACGAGATCGTCGTCACGGCCCGTACGGCGATGGCCGATCTCCTCGGCACCTCGGCGCAGGGGATCGTCTTCGGCCGCAGCATGACGCAACTGACGTACGACGTCTCCCGTACGCTCGCCAAGACCTGGTCCGAGGGCGACGAGGTGATCGTGACCCGGCTCGACCACGACGCCAACGTCCGTCCGTGGGTGCAGGCCGCCGAGGCCGTCGGCGCGACCGTGAAGTGGCTCGGCTTCGACCCCGAGACCTCCGAGCTGGACGACCTCGCGCCGCTCCTCACCGACCGGACCCGCCTGGTCGCCGTGACCGCCGCGTCCAACCTGCTCGGCACCCGGCCGAACGTGGCGAGCATCGCCGGCCAGGTCCACGAGGCCGGAGCCCTGATCTACGTCGACGGTGTCCACCTGACCGCGCACGCCCCGGTCGACGCGTCGTACGCCGACTTCTACGCCTGCTCGCCGTACAAGTTCTTCGGACCGCACCTCGGGGTGGTGACCGCGTCTCCGGAGCTGCTCGAGACGCTGCACCCGGACAAGCTGCTGCCGTCGACGGACGCCGTACCGGAGCGCTTCGAGTTCGGCACCCTCCCGTACGAGCTCCTGGCCGGGACGACCGCGGCCGTCGACTTCCTGGCCGGTCTCGGCGGCACCGGGTCGACGAGACGCGAGCGGCTGCTCAGCTCGCTGGAGCTGGTCGAGGAGTACGAGGACACGCTGCGGACCGACCTGGAGTCCCGCCTCGCCGCGATCGCCGGCGTCACGCTCTACGGCCACGCCGCCCGGCGGACGCCGACCCTGCTCTTCACCGTCGAGGGCCACACGCCGGCTGAGGTGGCTGAGCACCTCGCCGGGGCCGGGGTCAACGCTCCGGCCGGCTCGTTCTACGCCTACGAGCCTGCCCGCCACCTCGGTCTCGGCGCCGCCGGAGCCGTCCGGGCCGGCCTCGCGCCGTACACCGACCAGTCCGACGTCGACCGTCTGGTCGCTGCCGTGGAGAGTCTTGACGGTTCTTCTGACCACTAACTAAAGTCTGTGGGGAAATTCGCCCGAGGGAGTCAGGTGAGAGAACCGAGCGCAGTTTTCGTCCAGGCGGCCCCCTCGGACGGGTTGACCACCACGGTCCGGACCGGCACGACCTGGTCGGGCGCCGGCGTCGAGGTCAGCTGGTCGGACGGCGCCGTCGACGTCACCGCGGCGACCGTCACCCGCGTCGCCCTCCGCTGGTCCGAACGGCTCCCGACGGACGCCCTGATCCTCGGTGACGCCTGGGAACGTTCGTACGGCGATCTGCAGTGGCGCCACCAGCAACCCGAGCGACTGCTGCCGTGGTACTTCCTTGCCCACGACCCCCGGTCCGGCACGACCACCGGCGCTGGTGTCGACGTGCAGCCGAACGCCTTCTGCTCGTGGACCGTCGACGCCGAGGGTTTCACGCTCTGGCTCGATCTCCGCAACGGCGGCGGCCCGACCCAACTGAAGGGGCGCACTCTTACCACCGCGAACGTACGGTGGTTCCAGGACGCCGGCACACCCTGGCAGACCCTGCACGCAGCGGTCGCCTCCATGAGCACCCGGCTACCGGCGCGACCTGAGCCCGCGCCGGTGGTCGGGGCGAACAACTGGTACTACGCGTACGGCGAGAACTTCGACGAGAAGGCGGTCCTGACGGACGCGGCCACCATCGTCGAACTCGCCGACGGCCACCCGGTCAAACCGTTCAGCGTGGTCGACGACGGCTGGTACCCGGGCGGCATCGCGTCCGGCGGCCCCTGGGACGCCGGGACACCGGGGGTCTTCGACGACCTGGCCGGCACGGCCGCCGCGATCAAGGCGATCGGCGCCCGGCCGGGTCTGTGGTTCCGGCCGCTCCTCACGCGGGAGCCTGGTCCGTGGGCCAGTCCCGGACCGCACGACAAACCGGGGCGTGCTCTCGATCCGTCGTACCCGGAGGTCCTCGAGCTGGTCCGCGCGGATCTGCGGCGGTTCAAGGACTGGGGTTTCGAGCTGGTGAAGCACGACTTCAGTACGTACGACGTGTTCGGCCGGTTCGGGCCCGCGATGGGTGCTCGGCTGACCGGCGACGGCTGGCAGCTCCACGACCCGGCCCGGACGACGGCGGAGATCGTGCTCGCGTTCTACCGCGAGATCCGGGCAGCCGCGGAGGACCTCGTACTGATCGGCTGCAACACCGTCGGGCATCTCGCCGCCGGGCTGGTCGACGTGCAGCGGACCGGTGACGACACCTCCGGCCGGGACTGGGAGCGGACCCGGAAGATGGGCGTCAACACGCTCGCGTTCCGGCTGCCGCAGCACAACCGGTTCTTCACCGTCGACGCCGACTGCGTCCCGTGCACCCCGCAGACACCGTGGGAGCTGAACCAGGGGTTCCTCGATCTGGTCGCGCGGTCGGGGACGGCGCTGTTCCTTTCGATCGATCCAACGGCGCGGACGGAGCGGACCGATCGCGCGTTGAGCGACGGTATACGGTTGGCGCTCAGTGGTGGTGACGCGTCCGGGATCGAGCCGCTGGACTGGCTCGTGAACACCACACCCAACGCGTGGCGCACGGGGACCGAGAGCATCCACTACGACTGGTCACGTCCGTGGGGTGCGGACCCGATCTCCAACTGACCTGGGGGAAGTTGTGACTGTACGCCGAGGCACGAATCTCGATCGTGTCGGCGGTTTCAACGATGCCGTGGTGCTGGACGCGATCCGGCGGAGTCAGCAACTGAGCCGGGTGGAGCTCGCCGAGACGACCGGGCTGTCCGGCCAGGCGATCTCGAACATCATCCGCCGGCTGCTCGAGGCCGGCCTCGTCCGAGAAGCCGGGCGGTTGCGCGGTGCCGGTCTCGGCAAACCGCGCACGCTCCTCGAGCTCGAGCCCGCCGGCCAGTACGCCGTCGGCGTCCATCTCGACCCGGCCGTGGTGACCGTGGTACTGCTCGACCTGACCGGCGAGGTGATCGCCCGCCGCCGCGTGGAGACGCCGGACGCCGACGACCCCGGCGTACTGATCGACGGCATCGCGGCGACCATCGAGGACGTGATGGCCGAGTCCGGCGCAGCGCGGGACCGGGTCACCGGTGTCGGGATCGCCGCTCCGGGGCCGATCGATGTCGAGCGCGGAGTCGTGGTCGATCCGCCGAACCTGTCCGCCTGGCACCTGGTTCCGTTGCGCGACGAGCTGCGCGAGCGGATCGGCCTGCCGGTGCTCCTGGACAAAGATGTGACCGCCGCCGCGTCGGCCGAGAAGTGGGCCGGCGGTGGCGGCAGTTTCGTGTTCTTCTACCTCGGCACCGGGGTCGGCGCGGGCCTGGTGATCGGTGACGAGGTCGTCCGCGGATCGTCGAGCAATGTCGGCGAGATCGGTCACGTGATCGTCGATCCGGACGGCCCGGCCTGCTACTGCGGCCGCCGTGGCTGCGTCGGCGAGACGAGCCAGCCG
Organism: Kribbella sp. NPDC048837; assembly: GCF_055586945.1. Taxonomy (NCBI): domain Bacteria; kingdom Bacillati; phylum Actinomycetota; class Actinomycetes; order Propionibacteriales; family Kribbellaceae; genus Kribbella; species Kribbella sp. NPDC048837. The sequence continues at coordinate 1,226,778 of NZ_JBVJHF010000001.1, read as the reverse complement.
CGGTACCTGGTGCAGCAGGCGGTCCAGGCCGGAGTCCTTGCCCAGGGCATCGATCTCGACGACCGGCAGGCCGTCGACGCGGCCTTCGCCCGCCTGTGCGCGCTGGCCGCGGCGGAGCCGGGCGCGGCGCGGGCGATCGTGACCGCGCTGGCCGGGCGGATCGCCAAGGTGGTCGAGGACATCGCGAACCTGCTCGACCTGGAGCGCGTGGTGTTCGGCGGTCCGCACTGGGAACAGCTCGCCCCGCTGTTCGGGGACGCCGTCCGGGCCGCGCTGGACGGCCGCTTCCTGGTCCGCTCGGTGCACCCCTTCGAGGTCGCCGGTACGGCGCTCGGCGTCGACGTCGGCGCGATCGGGGCGGCCAGCCTGGTCCTCGACCAAACGTTCTCGCCGAATCCCTCGGTGTTGTTGGAGAGCCGCGAACTCGTCGGTGAAAGGTGAAGTGTTGATGATCGATCCCGAAGTCCTCGCCCGCGCAACGGAGGCGGTGCACCGGGCGACCGGCGACAAGGTGATCGCGCAGATGTTCCGGCGGTCGATGGCGGAGAATCTGCCCGCCGTCGCCGAGCGGCTGCCGGACGGGACGACGTTCCTGCTCACCGGCGACATCCCGGCGATGTGGCTGCGCGACTCCGCCGCCCAGCTCCGGCCGTACCTGCTGCTGTGCAAGGACGACCCCGAGCTGCAGGACGCCCTGATCGGTGTGCTGCACCGGCAACTGGAGTACATCGTCCACGACCCGTACGCGAACGCGTTCAACCGGGAGGCGAACGGCGCCGGCCACGTCGACGACGACACCGAGATGTCGCCGTGGGTGTGGGAGCGCAAGTACGAGATCGACTCGCTGTGCTTCCCGCTCGAGCTGGCGTACCGGCTGTGGCGGATCACCGGCCGGCCGGACGTGATCGACGAGCGCCTGCGGGCCGCGGCCTCGGCGATCATCGACCTGTGGATCGTGGAGCAGGATCACGAGGCGAGGTCGGCGTACCGGTTCCAGCGCGACGAGCCGGACATGCTGCCATCGGACACCCTGGTGCGCGAGGGCCGCGGCCGGCTGACCCGGCCGACGGGGATGTCGTGGAGCGCGTTCCGGCCGAGTGACGACGCGACCGAGCTCGGGTTCAACGTGCCCGGCAACATGTTCGCGTCCGTCGTGCTCGGCTACCTGCAGGAGATCGCGGCCGAGGTGTTCGCCGACGAGCAGCTGGCGGCGCGAGCCAAGGAGCTGAAGGCCGAGATCGACGACGGCATCGCCCGGCACGGCACGGTAGAGCACCCGGAGCACGGCCAGGTCTACGCCTACGAGGTCGACGGTGCCGGGGCCACGCTGCTGATGGACGACGCCAACATGCCGAGCCTGCTCGGCGTCCCACTGACCGGGTACGCCGCCGCCGACGACCCGACGTACCTCGCCACTCGCAAGCTCCTGCTGAGCCCGGAGAACCCGTTCTACTACAGCGGTACGCACGCCGCCGGTATCGGCAGCCCGCACACCCCGCCGGATCACGTGTGGCCGATCGCCCTTGCTGTGCAGGGATTGACGAGCACGTCGGCGGAGGAGCGCCAGCGGTTGCTGGAGCTCCTCCGCGATACCACGGGCGGCACCGGTCTGATGCACGAGGGCTTCCACGTCGACGATCCGACCGTCTACACCCGCGAGTGGTTCTCCTGGGCGAACGCGATGTTCTGCGAGCTCGCGCTGGTTCACTCCGGGATCAAGTGACGTCCCGTCGCCGGGTGGTCCACGCGGCCACTACGGCGAAGACCGCGCAGTAGCCCAGCAAGGTCAGCAAGGCGCGCCCGCCGCCGACTGCATCGCGAACTCCAGGCGGTGCGTCGGTGGCGGCCATGCCGGTCACGCTGAAGACCAGCGAACCGGCGTTGGTCCCCGGCAGCACGTTGGTGAGGAACTTCAGGTCCGGCAGCAGACTGCTCACCACGCCCGCCAGCAGGGTCTCGATGCCGAGGATCCACACGACGCCGAGTCCGATCGGCAACGCGACGTTGCGGAAGGCAACGGCCAGGACCGCGCCGGCCAGGCACCAGGTCATCAGCACCAGCCAGCCACCGCCGAGACCGCGGAGCAGGTCGACCGGTCCGGGCCAGTCCATCGCGCCGCCTTCCGCGGCCGCGATGCCGATGCTGCACAGTGCACAGGCGGCGAAGATCCCCAGCACCCAGACCGCGATCATGGTCGCGAACGCCAGGAACTGCGCGCCCAGTACGGCACCGCGACCGGGCCGCTGGGTGAGGACGGTCTTGAGCGTTCCCCAGGTGTACTCGCCGCCGATCACGATCGCACCCAGCACCAGCGCGAGTGCGCCGGCGAAGATCGGATAGCCCCCGATCGTGTTGTCCAGCACGCGTTCCGGCAACATGCCACGGAGGATCTCGCCGCGCGGGATCCCGTCGGTCTGCGGGTTCTCGTCGCCGGTCGCGTAGCCCAGGTACGGCAGCAGGTAGCCGAAGATCAGGCTCAGCACCAGGCAGGCGCCGAAGAGCACCCAGACCGCCGATCGCTTGCGCAGCTTCAGCAGTTCGGCTCGGTAGCTACCCCACATCGGACCTCTCCTTGCTGGTGGTGAGCTCGAAGAAGATGTCCTCCAGAGCCCGTTCGGTGCTGTGCAGTTCGGACACGGCGAGCCCGGCCTCGACGAGAACCCGGTTGACCTCGGCGGCCCGATCCGGATCCACCTGCACCCGCAGCGTGTCGTCGTACTGGTGGACGGTGCCGAAGCGGGCCAGGATCGCCTGCGCCTGGTCCTTCGGGGTGGCCCGGACGACCAGCTCCTGCTCGCCGCGCAGTTCCTCGACGTTGTGCTCGGCAACCATCCGGCCGGCGTCGATGATGCCGACCCGGTCGCAGATCTGCTGGACCTCGCCGAGCAGGTGGCTGGACAGCAGCACGGTCCGGCCGCCGGAGCCGAGCTCGCGGATCAGCCGGCGCATGTCCCGCATACCGGCCGGGTCGAGCCCGTTGGTCGGCTCGTCGAGGATCACCAGCTCCGGATCCTTCAGCAACGCCGCCGCGACCCCGAGCCGCTGCTTCATCCCCAGTGAGTACGTCGAGAACCGGTCCCGGGCGCGGTCCGCGAGATCGACCAGCTCCAGCACCTCGTCGACGCGCCGGCGCGGCACCTCGGCGTACTCGGCCAGCAGCCGCAGGTTGTCCAGGCCGGACAGGTACGGGTAGAACGCCGGCGACTCGATCATCGACCCGGTCCGGCCGAGTACGTCGGCCTGTCCCGGGCGGCCACCGAGCACGCGTACGACGCCACTCGTCGGCGCGATCAGCCCGGTCAGGATCCGGAGCGTCGTCGTCTTGCCGGCCCCGTTCGGCCCGAGGAACCCGTAGACCTCCCCGGGCCGCACCGTCAGATCGACACCGTCGACCGCGAGGGTGTCGCCATATCGCTTCGTCAGACCCCTGACCTCAACTAGCGCATCCATACCCCAGAGCGTGCCGGTCGACGACCCTGCAGGGCGTCGTCTCAGGGGAGTGACCGCTCCTACCGCCGCTGGAGTAGATCAGCCCAGCCAGCCTGGTCTGACCAGACCGGTCTGGTAGGCGACGACGACGAGTTGGGCGCGGTCGCGGACACCGAGCTTGATCATCGCGCGGCTGACATGGGTCTTGGCCGTCGCCGGACTGAGCACGAGCCGCTCGGCGATCTCGTCGTTCGAGAGGCCCTCGCCGACCAGCGCGACGATCTCCCTCTCGCGTTCGGTCAGGACGTCGAGTTCCTTGCTGGCATGGGGCTGCCGGCTGCGGGACGCGAACTCGGCGACCAGCCGGCGGGTGACACCGGGGGAGAGCAGCGCGTCGCCGCGGGCGACCACCCGGACCGCCTGCAGCAGCTCGACCGGTTCGGTGTCCTTCACCAGGAAGCCGCTGGCCCCGACCCGGAGTGCCTCGAAGACGTACTCGTCCAGGTCGAACGTCGTCAGGATCACCACATGGACATCGGCCAGCTCCGCGTCGGCGCCGATCTGCCGGGTCGCCTCCAGCCCGTCGGTGCCCGGCATCCGGATGTCCATCAGCACCACGTCGGGTTTCTCCGCCCGCGCCACCCGGACCGCCTCCGCGCCGTCCGACACCTCGCCGACCACCGTGATGTCGTCCTCGGAGTTCAGCAGGGATCGGAAACCGGCCCGCACCAACGCCTGATCGTCCGCCAGCAGCACCCTGATCATGCGCTCACGCTAGAGCATGGCTCAGGCCAAGCCGGCGTCGTGGGCGAGAAGGGCGATCTGGGTGCGGTTGCCGAGCTCGAGCTTGGTGAGGATGTGCGAGATGTGCGCCTTCACCGTCGCCACGCTCATGTAGAGCTCGGACGCGATCTGCGCGTTCGCCTTGCCCTGGGCGACCGCGAGCATCACGTCGTACTCGCGGGGTGACAGGCGTTTCAGCGCCTCCTGCGCGACCGTGTGCGCGTCGGCCTGGGTCGCGGCGCGGTCCATCAGCCGCCGGGTGATCGCCGGCGACAGGATCGGATCGCCGGCCGCGACCCGCCGTACCGCCTCGACGATCTGCGCGGGCGGCGTGTCCTTCAGGAGGAATCCGCTGGCCCCGGCGCGGAGAGCGTGCAGCACGTTCTCGTCGGTGTCGAACGTGGTGAGCACGACGACGTCCGGCGGGTTGGTCCGCGCCCGCAGCCGCCGGGTCGCGACGATTCCGTCCACCCGCGGCATCCGCAGGTCCATCAGCACGATGTCCGGGAAGTGCGCGTCGACCGCGGCCGGTACCTCGTCGCCGTCGGCGGCCTGGCCGACCACGGCGATCCCGTGGGCGCCGTCGAGCATCATCTCCAGGCTCGCCCGCACCAACGCGTCGTCGTCGACCACCAGCACGCGGATCGTCGGCTCACTCATGCGGGCCACGGTAGCGAGGCGTCGAGCCGGAAGCCGCCGCCGGGCACCCGGCCGTGGTCCAGCGTGCCGCCGGCGAGCTGCACCCGCTCGGTGAGCCCGACCAGCCCGGTCCCGCTGCCCGGCGTCAGCGGTGTCCCGTTGGACCCGCGGTTGGTCAGCTCGATCCGCAGGCCGTCACCCGGCGCGCCGGTCACGGTGAGCGTGACCGGATGCCCGGCCGCGTGCTTGCGCGCATTGGTGAGCCCTTCCTGCACGATCCGGTACGCCGTCCGTCCGGTTGCCGGAGGCAACGAGGTGGCGTCGGTGACGCGGTCGTCGTACGAGATCGCCGTACCCGCCGCCCGGGACTCGTCGACCAGCGCGCCGAGATCGCCGAACGTCGGCTGCGGCCGCCCACCCGGGAGCTCGTCGATCTCGGTGTCGCGGAGCACGCTGATCACCTCGCGCAACTCGTCCAGCGCCTGGTGCACGCCGGTGCGGATCACCCCCGCGGCCTGCGCGAGCCGCTCCGGCGACGAATCCGGCCGGTACTCGAGGGCACCGGCGTACGTCGCCAGCAGGGACAGCCGATGCGCGAGTACGTCGTGCATCTCGCGGGCCATCTGGGTCCGTTCGAGCGTCCGCGCCTCGGCGACCCGGCGACCCTGCTCGGCCTCGGCCCGGCGGGCACGCTCCCGGAGCGAGTCGACCAGTTGCTGCCTCGCCTGCATCCACTGACCCCAACCGAGCAGCGCGGCGTGGACGGCGAAGTCGAGGACCGCGAACCAGAGGAACGGAAGGTTGCCGATCGGGTGCAGCAGACCTTGGACAAGGTGTGCCGTGGCCTGGAAGAGCGCGACCAGCACCGCGGTGCGCAACGGGAATCGCAGCGCGATGGTCAGCGTGCTGGCCGTCGACGCCGGTGTTGCCGCGGGGGAGATGGCGGCCAGCACGCCCAGTGCGATCGCCGTCGGGATCGGGCGACGCGGCAACAGCAGCATCAGACCCGTCGCGACGACCCCGACCACGATGTCGACCGCCAGCCACCGATGGTGCGCGGGGTCGGACATCCGCCCCACGATCGTCAGCGCCGACAGCAACCCGATCGCGGTGACGGCCGCCACCTCGGCCGCCCGGCTGGGCCGGGTCGTCACACAACTCTCCATGCCGCCGACCCTAGGCGGCCGGCTCCTGCGTCCACCACCGACCAAAGTCGATCCTCAGCCGACCCCCGCCTAGAGCTGAGCCGCCTGGTAGAAGCCCCGGATGTGCGCGGTCACCAGCTCGGCCGCGCGATCCGGTTCGCCACCGCGCACCGCCTCGACGATCGCCCGGTGCTCGGACCGCAGACCGACCGCCGTCGCCTCCCAGTCCCGCAGATTCGGCACCGCGGCCATCACATAGCCGTGGATCGCCGATCGCAGGGATTCCATCACCGCCGCGATCAGCACGTTCCCCGCGAGCCCCGAGAGCGCGACGTGGAACTCCGCGTCGAGCTGATGGAACTCCTCCGGCGACAACCCGGCCACGTCCATCCGGTCGAGCAGCTCCTCGGCGACCTTGAGCTCACCGGCCGCCACCTCCCGCCCGGCCGCCTCCCGGGCCGACCAGGACTCCAGCAGGACCCGGGTCTGGACGACGTCGTCCATCGGCAGGTGATTCGTTGCCAGATGCAACCGCAGGACGGCGGTCAGCGGCGACACCGGCTCCGCGACGATCACCGCGCCGGCCTCCGGCCCGGACCCGGTCGCGGTCCGGACCACACCCATCGCCTCGAGCACCCGGACCGCCTCGCGGACCGAGGGCCGGCTGATCCCCAGCTGCTCGGCCAGCACCCGCTCACCGGGCAGGCGGCCGCCGATCCGCAGCCGTCCGGCGGCCAGGTCCGCCTCGACCCGGTGCAGGACCAGCTCGTAGTTCTTCACGCGGACACCCTACCCGTGTGGTCGGACCACAGGGTATGGTGTGGTCCGACCACAGGGTCAGGCGGCGGTCCGCCGTACCGCCTGATCGTCCGTCCTGCCGGCCCCGGAGTCCTGATGACCGATCGACAGCTGCCCAAATGGTCCGAGCTGAAGCCGCTGCTGCGGCCCAAGCCGATCACGGTGAACCGGACCGACCGCCGGCTCGAGAAGGCGCTCACCATCGCGGACCTGCGGGCGATCGCCAGGCGCCGGACGCCGCGGTCGGTGTTCGACTACACCGACGGCGCGGCCGAGGCGGAGATCAGCCTGCAGCGGGCCCGCCGGCTGTTCGCCGAGATGGAGCTGCAGCCGTCGATCCTGCGCGACGTGTCCGAGATCGACCTGGGAACGTCGATCCTCGGCGGGCGCTCGGAGCTGCCGTTCGCGTTCGCGCCGACCGGCTTCACCCGGATGATGAACCACGAGGGTGAGAGCGCGGTGGTCAAGGTCGCCGAGCGGATCGGGATCCCGTACGCGCTGTCCACGATGGGCACCACGTCGATCGAGGACGTCGCGGCCGCCGGGCCGAAGGCGCGCAAGTGGTTCCAGCTGTACGTGTGGAAGGACCGGGACGCGGGGGAGGACCTGGTCAAGCGGTCCGAGGCCGCGGGGTACGAGGCGCTGATGCTGACCGTCGACGTGCCGGTCGCGGGAGCACGGCTGCGCGATGTCCGCAACGGTTTCACCATCCCGCCGTCGCTGACCGCGAAGACCGTGCTGGACGCGTCGCTACACCCGGCCTGGTGGGCCAACCTGCTGACCACGCGGCCGCTGACATTCGCGTCGCTGTCCAACTGGGACGGTACGGTCGCCGAGCTGCTGGACAAGCTGTTCGACCCGACCATGACGATCGAAGACCTGAACTGGCTGCGCTCGATCTGGTCCGGGCCGTTGATCGTCAAAGGCATCCAGACCGTCGAGGACGCGCGCCGGGTGGTCGGCGCCGGCGCCGACGCCATCGTCTTGTCGAACCACGGCGGCCGCCAGCTCGACCGTGCCCCGACACCGCTGCGCATCCTGCCTGAGGTCCGCAAAGCGGTCGGCACCGATGCCGAGATCTACCTCGACACCGGGATCATGTCGGGCGCGGACATCGTGGCCGCGATCGCTCTCGGTGCGGACGCCTGCCTGGTCGGCCGCGCGTATCTCTACGGCCTGATGGCCGGTGGTGAACGCGGTGTCGCCCGGGCTGCCGAGATCCTGACCAAGGAGGTGCGCCGCACCATGGCGCTGCTCGGCGTCTCCCGGGTGGCGGAGCTCAACCCGTCCCACGTCCGCCTGCCGTAGGCGGCTACAAGGGCAGGGTGGCGACGATTCGGAGGCCGCCGGCGGGGGTGCGGGTCGCGGTGAGCGTGCCGCCGAGGGCGGTGGCACGTTCGCGCATGCCGATGATGCCGTTGCCTTCGTCCGGTGGGCCGGCGAGTGACTGACCGTCGTCGTCGACCTGCAGTACGAGCGCCTGTTCGCCGTACTGGATGCGCACCGTCGCCGCGGTCGCCTTGGCGTGCCGGACGATGTTGGTGAGTGACTCCTGGATGATCCGGAACGCCGCTCGGTCGAGTCCGGTCGGCAGTGGCTGCGGTTCGCCGCGAATGACGGTGTGCACCTCGAGGCCGGCCCGGGACGTGCGGCTGACCAGGTGCTCCAGCCGTTCCAGGCCGGCGATTGGTTGCCGGGGCGCGGACTCATCAGACTGGCGCAGGATCCCGACGATCGATCGCAGCTCCACCAGCGCTTCCTTGCTGGCGTCCTTGATCGCCGACAGCGCCGGACCGGCCTGCTCGGGCTGCCGATCGACCAGGTGCAGTGCGGTCGAGGCCTGCACGTTGATCAGCGAGATGTGGTGCGCGACCACGTCGTGCAGCTCCTGCGCGATCCGCAGCCGTTCCTCGCCGGCCTTCCGCAGCTCCGCCTCCTGCCGCGTCCGCGCGGCCGCCGTCACCCGGTCGCGGTGGGCCCGGAACAGCTCGGCCACGAACCCCAGCACAACGAAACACGTGCCGACGAGAAGGATCTGGTAGACACCGTCCTCGTTGATGCCGAGCACCATCCGCCCGCCGACATGCCCGATGTACAGACCGGTCAGGGCCGACCAGCCCGCGAGCCGATGGCCGAGCCGGATAGTAGTGAAGACGGCGATGATGAACGGGAAGATGACCGGGCCGTACGGGTACTGCATCAGCATGTAGATGAGCGTCGCCACCACGATGACCCACAGCACCGGGATCGGGTGGGTCCGCAGCCAGTAGAGCGCCAGCGACGCCTTCAGCAGCAGCAGGACCATGAACCAGTCGGCGGGGCGGCGGTCCGGCTGCCCGTTGGCCGCTCCGATTGAGCCGACGACGGTGACGAAGGCCATGACCAGCGGCAGCGCGATCCGGCGCACCCGGGACCCCGGGGTCGCGATCGGCTCAATCGTGGTCACAGTACGGAACCGTAGAGGTCGGCCGGGCCCGGTGTCATCGTCGCCACAGAGTATCCGGGTCTGCTCCCGGCGCGGTACTCAGTACTTGACCTGGTAGACCTTCTCCTCGTACGCCTTGCCGTAGTACTGCTCGAGCTCGGCCAGGTCCTGGTCCTGACGCTCCAGCGCCTTGGAGATCCGGGCCCGGCTGGGCATCGCGTCCGGCTCCCAGGTCTCGGGCTTCCACAGCTGCGAGCGCAGGAACGCCTTGGAGCAGTGGTGAAAGATCTCCTCGATCTCCACCAGCAGCGCCAGCTGGGGCCGGTTTCCCCGGACGATCATCTCGTCGAAGAACGGCGCCTCCCGGACGATCCGGGCGCGCCCGTTGATCCGCAGCGTGTCGCCGCGGCCGGGGATGAAGTAGATCAGTCCGACGTGCGGGTTGGAGAGGATGTTGCCGAACCCGTCGACCCGCCGGTTGCCGGCCCGCTCCGGGATGGCGATCGTGCTGCCGTCGAAGACCTTGGTGAACCCGGCCGGGTCGCCCTTGGGGGAGACGTCGCAGGTGCCGTCGGCCGCCGAGGTGGCGATCAGGCAGAACGGCGAGGCGGCCAGCCACTGCCGATCCAGGTCGTGCAGCTCCTTGCGGGCCTTGCCGGCCGCGGCTGCCAGTGGGGACGGAACCACTTCGCGCAGCTCGTCGTACGTCGTGATCTCGACCAGTCCGGGGATCTCCATCAGGCGGCGTTCTCCTCTACCAGCGACGGCGTGGCGTCCTCGTTGACGGCCCTCGTCCGCGCAGCCCATCGTACGGCGGGACCAGTTGCGCAACTGGTCCCCAGGAACAGTGCACCGACGAGGATCCAGCCGATCGGGCCCCAGCCGAGGACCACGGTGGTGAGCAGCGCCGGGCCGAGCATCCGGGCGATCGCGGGGCCGGTGCCGAAGAAGCCTTGGTACTGCCCCTGTTTGTCGGCCGGTGCGAGACCGAAGCTGATCTCCCATGCGCCGGACGCCAGCTTCATCTCGCCGAGGGTGAGCAGGGCGGCGGCGAAGACCAGCACGACGGCCGCGATCGCAGGGTTGCTGTTGTACGCCGAGACGGCGAAGACCGCGCAGGCGGCCAGCATGGCGATCCCGGCGTACCGGATCGAGCGGGTGGCGGTGCGGAGGTCGTGGACGCTCTTGGCGATCCGGACCTGGAAGGCCGTGACTCCGAGGGTGTTGACGATCATCAGCGAGGCGACGACCCAGTTGGGCGCGCTGGTCCGGGTGACGATCCACAGCGGGCCGATCAGGCTGATCAGCGGCATGAACAGCAGCATGATCGCGTTCAGCAGCGCGAGGACGGCGTACGGCCGGTCGCGCAGGACCGCGAGCCGCGGCTCACCCGTGACCCGCGTACTGACCGCGATCGGCGGGACCCGGCGGATCAGCCCGGCCGCGATCAGGAAGCTCAGCGCATCCACCGCGAAGACCGTCAGGTACGCCGCTGAGGTGTCGAAGCGCAGCGCGATCCCGCCGAGCAGGGCGCCGACCGCGAGGCCGGCATTGACCGTGGACTGGAGGAACGCCCGGATCCGGGTGCGCTCGGCCGGCTGCACCAGTCCCGCGAGCAATGCCTGCCGCGCCGCGGTCAGTCCGGTCTGGCTGCACGCGTAAGTTACGGCCGCCAGTAGGAACAGCGGGAAGCTGCGGACGAACAGAAATGACCCGACCGACGCCGCAGTGGTCAGCGCCAGCGTGATCGCGACGCCGCGAGCTCCCCGCCGATCCGCGAGGTTGCCCATCGGCACGCCTGCCAGGAAGCCCGCCAGCCAAGCGATGGTCAGGCCGAGGCCGACCTGTGCCGTCGACAGGCCGACCACACGCGTGAAGAACAACGCGGACGTGACCACGAACGCGCCGTCGCCGACCGAGTTCGCCAGTTGGGCGAAGGCCAGATCCCGCGGAGCGCCGGCCGGCGGAAGCATCCGGCCGAGCCTGGTGGTGTCCTGCCCGGTGCGGATGTGGTCGGTGGCGATGCTCATCGGAGTCTCCCTCGGCTCGGTATGACTCGAGCCTAGAAACGCATCGGCCCAGCAGGCAGGTCCACTTCAGGCCTGGAATGATGGGCCACATTGGCCTGTGGACAACTCCGGAACGGGGCCGGAATCACGGCACCTTGTTGAGTATGAGCTTCCACAACCTGACACCGACCTGGACCACGCATCCCCTCACCGACCCCGCGCGGGCCGCCGACGTCGTCGACCTGATGGTCAGCCTCGGCGAGCGCCGGCGCGGCACCTTCGCCGTGCTCCTATGCGATCCCGACGACCGGTATCGCGGCACGGTGAAGATCGATTTGCCGTCGGAGTTCGAGCACCTGACGCCCACGATCGAGACCGCCGACGTCTGCTCATCCGCGCTGCGCTCGGTCATCCCGGCAGTCCATACCGCGCCCGGCACGGCCCTCATCCTCGCCCTCGGCCGCCCGGGTCCCGCGTCCTGGCCCGAGCTGGATCACGAATGGGCCGAAGCCGCCACCCACATCTGCCGGGCTGCCGACATTCGCCTGCTCGGCTTCTACATCGCCTCGCCCGTCAGCGTCTACCAACCACTCCTGCACTCCGCGGCGGCGGCCTGATGTCAGCGCACGCCACGCGGGCGGAACTGGATGCTGATCCGCGGCCCGACTCGCCCCGACGCCTTGGGGATCGCGTGCTCCCAGGTGCGCTGGCACGAGCCGCCCATCACGATCAGGTCCCCGTGTCCGAGCGGATACCGCACCGTCGAGCCGACCTGACCACTGGAGCCGCCCGGCCGGGGGCGCAGCGCGAGCACGCGCGGCTCACCGACCGAGAGGATGGCCACCATCGTGTCCTCGTGATTGCCGCGGCCGATCCGGTCGCCATGCCAGGCGACGCTGTCCCGGCCGTCGCGGTAGAAGCACAAGCCCGCCGTCTGGAACGGCTCGCCCAGCTCCTCCGCGTAGTGCGCGCTCAGGGCGTCCCGAGCCTCGTCCAGGATCGGCAACGGCAGGTCCTCGGTCTCCCGGTAGAAGCAGAGCAGCCGCGGCACGTCGACCACCCGGTCGTACATCTGCCGGCGCTCCGCCTGCCACGGCACGTCACGCGCCAGCCGCTCGTACACCTGATCCGCGCCGGTCAGCCACCCCGGCAGCACATCGATCCACGCACCACGCCCAAGCTCCGTCCGCCCGAGCCCGTCCAACGATCCCAACGCCGGATCCTCGAACGCATCCAGCAACGAGCCCTGAAGATCAGCACCCATACCCCCACCCTACCCGAGATTCGAACATCTGTTCCCATCGATTCCGCTCGTCCATGGACTGCCCATCCGCGAGACTGCTCCACGACGACCACCCCTGGAGGACGGATGTCCCGCCTACTGATCCGCAACGTCGCCGTCCTGGTCGTGCCGCCCTCCGGCGACTGCCGGGTCGACGAGGCTCAGGACATCCACATCGCCAACGGCCGCATCACCGCGATCACCCCGACCGGCTCCCCGCCCCCCGATCCAGCCCCGGAGGACGAGGCCCAAGCTCCCGCCGACCCGGCGCCGCCCGGTGTCCCGGCCGACCCCGCGCCGCCCGGTGTCCCGGCCGGTTCGGTGCCGCCCGGTGTCCCGGCCGATCCAGCGCCGCCCGGCCGCGTCCTTCCCTCCGCGGATCCGGGGTCGACCGGCGACGTCCGCGCGCCGGTTGATGTGGGGGAGTGCGAGGTGGTTGAGGGGCGTGGGTTGTTGGCGGTGCCGGGGTTGGTGAACTCGCATACGCACAGTCCGATGGTGATGATGCGGGGTGCGGCCGAGGACGTCTCGATCGACGACTGGTTCAACCGGCGGATCTGGCCGATGGAGGTGAACCTGACGCCGGAGCGGGTGCGCGTGGGGGCGCGGCTGGCGTGTGCGGAGATGTTGCTGGCCGGCGTGACCACGTTCGTGGACCACTACTTCCACGCCGACCAGATCGCGGCCGCCGCGGTCGAGTCCGGGATCCGCGCCGACCTCGCGCCCACATTCTTCTCGTCCGCCGGCCCCGACGCCATCGACGCGGCGATCGCGACCGCCCGCGACCTCCGGTCCCTCGACCCCCGGATCACCGCGAGCCTCGGCCCCCACGCGACGTACACGGTCTCCGACGACGACTTCCGTCGTACGGCGGAAGTCGCGCAGGCCGAGGGATTCCGCATCCACCTGCACGCCGCGGAGACCGACGACCAGACGCGATCGTCACTCGACAAGCACGGCGTCACTCCGATCCAGGTCCTCGAGCGCACCGGCGTACTCGAGGCCGGCGCCCTGATCGCCCACGGATGCGGCATCCGCGAGTCCGACCTGCCCATCCTCGAGCGGTACGCCGATCGCACGACTGTCGCGAGTTGCCCGAAGGTCTATCTCAAGCTCGCGATGGGCGAGGTGACCCCGATCAAGGGTCTCCGATCCGCCGGCGTACGAGTCGGTGTGGGCACCGATGGCGCGGCCGTGCACAACACCCTCGACGTCTGGGAATCCCTTCGGATGGTCGCCCTCACCCAGAAGCAACGCGAACAGGACGCCGAGTGGATGACCCTGTCCGACACGCTCCGCCTGGCCACCCGGGGCGGCGCGGCGGCTGCCGGACTGGCCGACCGCATCGGCGTGCTCGAGCCAGGCCGCCAAGCCGACATCGCCCTCGTGGATCTCTCCGGGCCGCACAACCAACCTGTCCACGACGCCCGAGCAGCCCTCGTGTACTCGGTCCGCCCGTCCGACGTCGTCACAGTTCTCGTCGACGGCAAGGTCGTCGTCCGCGACCGGCAACTCACCACGATGGACCTCGGCGAAGTCCTCGCCGACGCTCGAGCCCTCGCCCACACCCTGGTGGATCTCTCCCGAGGAGGCGCCGTCCAGCACTACGCACCCTGACCTGACCGGGACGTCGCTTCCCACGGGTTGTGTATCGACTCTCCGCAGTCTGTTACGGACCGCCCGACTGAGGAGACGAGATGACAGATCACCGCTCGGCGTGCTTGCTGACCGTCGACCTGTCCGTTCAGGAGCTCGAGCGTTCCGAGCGGGAAGCCCAGCAGGGCTTGGCGGATGCGTTGCCCGCGTCGTCGACGAAGGCCCTCGGGATGGTTGCCACGCGCATCGGTGGCGGCGTCGTACTCGCGATGCGCGCACACCCGCCTTCTACCGCGCGCAGGATGCCTCACGGGCGACGCTCGCTATCGCACCCGCTTTCCTGCCGGAGGACTGGCCGGAGATCTGTGCGAGGTACGGCATCGAGCACTCGGAAAGCAGCACGCCCCGGCCGAGGGGCCGGGGCGTGCTTGGTGCGGAGGACTGCGGATCAGCTCACCGTGAGGATCTTGTTCACGGTGTACGCCTGGGTGTGGTCGGCGTCCGCAGGGAACCAGACCCGGTAGGCGATCTGGCCGCGGATGGTGGGCTTGATGCCGAAGGCGTACGCCCCCGAGGCACTCAGCTTCACCGAGGCGATCGACTTCCAGACCTTGTTCCCGTACTGCTGCAGGTAGACGAGCTTGCCCGAGTGCGCCGGAGCGAGGTACCCGTTGAACTTCGTCACCGACCCCAGCCGGATCGACGCCGGTGCCAGTGTCGCCGAGATCGTCGGCGTCACCTGCACGGTGACGTCCGCGGTCCGCGTCCCCATCAGGTCGGCGTTGCCGGGGAACGTCAGCATGATCACCGACGACACCGCCGGCTTGTACACGTAGCTGAGCGTCCCGGTCGACGACGTCTTCAGTGCCGCCAGCAACTTGAACGTCGACACGTTCTTCGGCCGCACGTAGATGTTGACCGGCAACCCGGAGTACGCCTTGTTGTCGATCCGCAGCGTGCTGCCCTTGATCGTGATCGACGACCCGTACTTGACCAGCGTCGACGTCACCGCGATCCCGGACTTCATCCCGAGCAACTGCGTGGTCGCCACCGGGCTGACCTTCCCGCTCCGGTCCTTCACCCAGGCCGCATACGTGTACGTCGTCCCCTGCAGCAACCCGGTGTTCTTCACGGCGGACGCCGTACCGGCATACACAAGCGTCCCGGTCGTCAACGTCGGCACTTTGCTCCCGGCGTTCCGCCGCACGATGACCTGATCGAGATCCGTCAGCGCCGGCACCTTCCAGGACAGGTTCGCCGCCAGGTAAGCCCCAGTCGCATCGAACGATCCCACCGCCTGCGGAGCCACATCGACCGTGGTGAACACGGACGTGACGTACGGCAGGCCGGCGCCGTCTGCGGTCTCCAGCGTCTCGCCGACGATCTTGTACGTCGTGTTGTCCAGCAGCGGCGCGTTCGGCGTGATCGTCGCCTTCCGGGTGGCCGCGTCGTACGCCACCGTCGCCGGGATCAGCGCATCCGTCTTGCCGTTCACGAGCTTGACCCTGGGCCAGGTGACGGTGGCCGGGTTCATGTCTCGTGCGAAGGTGATCGAGGGCGTCGTCGACACGGCCACACCGGACGCCCGGTCTGCCGGCAGTACGTCGCGCACCGGGTAGGCAGTGCCGTCCGCGGCCGCGGGTGTACTGCTCGGTCCCACCGTCAGCGTGTACTTGCGACTGTCGCGTGATCCGTTCGCGTTGCGGACCGCGATGTAGATCGGATCGGGTGTGGCCCCGATGTCGACCGACACGGAGAGCGGCTGCGGGATCTCGTAGCCGTCCGAATCCACCGGCGGTTCCGGGTTGGCCTTCTCAGCGAGCGGCCTGAGGTCGCCGTCGTAGACCGAGACAACGGGGCCGAAGTTCTGCGCGTACAGACCGGAGTCGAAGGTCGCGCCGGTGACAGTGACCCTGAGGTTGCCGGAGCTGGAGCCCGGCGCCTGGTACCAGTCGACATCGCCTTCGGCGTCGATGGCGGACGCGATCGAGCTCGACACCGGGGTCGCGCGGGCCGGCTGGTCGTCGCCGTCGGCGGAGGCGCCGGGGAAGTCGGTGGTCCACTTGCCGCCGAGGGCGGCGTAGGCGTCGAGGATGCCGGCGCCGTAGTACGGGTCGTTGCCGCGCGGGCCGGCGTCGCGGGCGGTCGCCTTCAGCCGTGCCATCACCTGCGCGGGCGTCAGGGTCGGGTACTTGTTCCGGACCAACGCCGCGACGCCCGCGACGATCGGCGAGGAGAACGACGTACCGGCGAGGCCGATCAGGTACGGGTCGTAGCCGGCCGGTGTCATCCATCGAGGTGCCGTGCTGGTGATGTCGTAGCCCGGCGCCGCGATGTCGACCGAGTCACCCCAGGTGCTGAAGCTGGTCAGTACGGCGTTCCGGTTGGTGGCGCCGACCGAGAGGACCTCCGGGTACGCGGCCGGGTAGTGCAGCGGGCTCGAGGCGCCGGTGTTGCCGGCCGCGGCGATCAGTACGACGCCCTTCGCGACGGCGTTCTGGATCGCCTGGTGCAGAAGCGGGTTGTCTCCCTCGCCGCCGAGCGACATGTTGATCACCCGGGCGCCGCTCTTGACGGCCCAGTTGATGCCGTTGATCACATTGGCGTCGCTGCCGGAGCCGGTGTCGTCGAGGACCTTGACCGGCCGGACCTTCGCGTTCCAGGCCACACCGGCGACGCCGATGCCGTTGCCCGTCCCGGCGGCGATGATGCCGGTGACCATGGTGCCGTGGCCGTAGCCGTCATCCGGCGGCAGCGCTGTGTTGAACGTGTTGTAGCCCGGCAGCAGGTGTCCGGCGAGGTCGGGGTGACCCGCGTCGACGCCGGTGTCCAGGACGGCGATCGTCTGGGTGCCGGCGGACTTGGACAGATCCCAGGCCTGGTCGACGCGCACCGTCGGCAGGTACTTCTGGTAGTTGAAGTACAGGTAGTCGTTCGGCGTCGCGTCCGCGTGCCGGAGATAGTTGAGCGAGGCAACCTCGACCGCCGGGTCGGCCTCGACCTTCTTCAGCAGGTCGACCGCCTTGCCGTCGCCGGTCACGGTGACCACGTCGGAGGAGCTGACCGAACCCTCGGGCGTGGCCTTCACCTTGGCCAGCGCGGCCTTGCGGGCCGAGGTGGTGGCCTTCGGCTTGAACTTCACCAGCACGGACTTCGCGTCGTACGCGGGTCCGCGCTGGGTGTCGGGACGGAACTTCGCCGTGAACGGGCGTGGTTCGGCGGTCACGTCCGCGGTGCCGGACGAGCCGGTCACCGCCACGAGCGTCGCCGCCACCATGGCCGCGGGCAGGCCCAGGCGCAGGAGGTGGGCAGGGCGGATGGACAAGGGGACCCCCCCAAGGGTCAAGTGATAGTCGAGCGGAGTATGTCAGAGGTCTGGTCCAGTTAGGTTGCCGGATCAGGTGCCAGAAGCTGCAATTCGGCAACGTCTCCCCGGATGCCCCGGACACGCGACCGAAGGAGATTGTCCGAACGAACAGGTTGTCATCGGCCGTGCACCCTAAGGTGGCGTCATGACCTCGGACCTGAGCGGCTGGCGGCGGACGCCGTTCACCGGCGCAGGCCTGACCTACGACTGCTTCGAGCAGGGCGAGGGGCCTGGCGTCGTGCTGATCCCCGAGATCCCCGGCCTGACGCCGGAGGTGCTCGGTTTCGGCGAGCACCTCGTCGGCGAAGGGTTCACTGTCGTCATCCCGTCCCCTTTCGGTACGCCGGGACGCCCCGAGACCACCGGCTACATGCTGGGCATCGTCGCGCGGCTGTGCGTGACCAAGGAGTTCCGCTGCTTCGCGGCGAACGCCGAGCGCCCGATCACGCGGTACCTGCGGGCCGTCGCCACCGATCTGGCCGCGCGTACGCCGGGACGCGGGGTCGGTGTGATCGGGATGTGCTTCACCGGTGGGTTCGCGCTGGCCACCGCGGTCGAGGACGTGGTCACGGCGCCGGTGCTGAGCCAGCCGTCGACACCGTTCGCGGTGACACCGCGACTACGCCGCGACCCGGGTCTGTCCGAGGCCGAGCTCGAGGTCGTC
Organism: Kribbella sp. NPDC048837; assembly: GCF_055586945.1. Classification (NCBI taxonomy): domain Bacteria; kingdom Bacillati; phylum Actinomycetota; class Actinomycetes; order Propionibacteriales; family Kribbellaceae; genus Kribbella; species Kribbella sp. NPDC048837. The sequence goes on along the minus strand of NZ_JBVJHF010000001.1, from coordinate 1,208,641 downwards.
AAGGAGCGGACGCGGACGGACGGCCTGTGCCTGCTGGGCCTGCGCTTCAGCGGGGACCGGATGGCGCCGGCCGAGCGGTTCGCCACGTTGCGCGCGCAGCTCGGTGACGCGCTGGAGGTGATCGAGCTCGACTCCTCGCCGGGCAACGCCGACGGCTACGGCCGGTCCGCTCACTCCGTGCTTACGGCCGAGGTTCGCGAGCAGCCGCCGAACTCGGCGTTCGCGGCCCGCATCCGAACTGTCGAGTTCCTGAAAGAACGCCTGAATACTACGGACTGACCGTGACCGGTGACGCTGCGTGCGGAAATGTTAAACCGGCGTTGAGGAATGCACAGCGTGTGATTCAGTGGACGCTGCGTGGGGAAATGTCCGGTTACCTGGGGAGGATCGTTGCAGTGTGCAAGGGAGGGGCAGCGGTGGGTGACGCGCGGTGATTTGCTCTGGTCTCAGGCGCCGCGGACGTGGCACGATCGGCCACCGGAGGCACATCAGGGGGCGCGCATGGCATTGGCCAGGCACTTGACGAGTGAGGCTGTATGAACGGGCGGACAGCGCAGGACAGCCGGGCCCCGGTGAACGGGGCCGCGGCGGCGAACGGGACGAACGGTCACGGTCCGCAACCGGAAGCTCACCTCGGACAAGTTCCGGCGGACGACCAGGCCGAGACGGGCCCGCGTCCGGACGCCGGCTGGCAGGCCGATCGGCCGGTCGCCGAGATCCCGCTGGAGCCGACCCCGGGCCAGAAGAGCACTCCTCCGCGCAGCGACTGGACCAAGGAGGTCCGCGATCGCCCGCGGGTTCCGAACGGTACGACGCTCGGCGAGTTCAACACGCCCGTCCGGGTCGACGAGATCGCCGTCGCCGCGATGGCCCTGTCCGAGAACCTGCAGGCGGCCACCCGCGGCATGCCCGAGACCGTAGAGCTGCGGCGGTTCCGTCGCGACCTCGACCAGGCCGCGAGCACGTTCCGGACGATCGCGAACGAGCTGGAGGTCACGGCCGGCAAGCTGATCCGCCTGGCCGCGAACGAAGGCCAGGCCTGCGGTGTCGGCTGGGGCGTGTGCCCCGAGCACGGCCTCACGCTCATGAACGTCGGTGAGACCGTCACCTGCCACGTCCTCGGCTGCGAGCGTGGGAACGAGGGCGCCGTCGAGCGCTGCGAGCACCCGGTCGCGTACCGCGTGGTCGACGCGGCCGGCCCAGCACTCCTCACCTGCGCCGGCCACGCGATCGCGTGCCGTCTCTACCTGGACAACCCAGTCATCACCGCGGCCTCCGACAGCATGGAGCTGTTCTAGGAAATCCGGCAGGACGTCAACTGGTCGTCCGCGTTCGCGGGTAGTAGTCCGAGGAGCACGCCGTACCGTCCTCGTCGGGCGCGCGGATCCCCGAGCCGGCTCACGATCGCCGTGTTGGTCGGGAGACGGCGGCTCAACCCAGTACTCCTGGGGTCCAAGGAAATCTTGGACAGACTCTTGCAAGAAAGTGATCGTCGCAAACTCTTGACGCCCCTTGCGCGGAAACTTAGTTTGTTGGTTCAACAGACAAAGTCTGGAAGGGGTGCCGGATGACGTTGAGCGACGGGCGCCGCCCGGGCAATCGGGGTGTCGCCGCCGATCACGTCTCGCTCCGCCGCAACAACCTCTCGGTGGTCCTGCGGCACGTCCGCGACCTCGGCCCGCGGTCCCGCGCCCGGATCGCCGCCGACACCGGCCTGAACAAGGCCACCGTCAGCAGCCTGGTCGCCGAGCTGGTCGAGCGCGGTCTGCTCCGCGAAGGGCCCGCCGACTCCACCCGCGCCCTTGGGCGACCCGGCCAGCTCGTCGAGCTCGACGGCTCCGGTGTCTGCGGTGTCGGCGCCGAGATCAACGTCGACTACCTTGCGGTCGCCGCCCTCGACCTGGCCGGCGACATCGTGCTCGAGAAGCGTGTCCCGGTCGACGTCGCCCACCTCGACCCGAGTACGACGCTCGACCGGTTGGCGGACCTGGTCCGGGAGGCCGTGGCGGCCGTGGACGCGCGTGGCGGACAGCTCGCCGGCGTGACCCTCGCCGTACCGGGTCTGGTCGAAGGCGACACCGGTGAGCTCAAGCTGGCGCCGAACCTGGGCTGGGGCGAGGTCTCGGTGACCCGGGAGATGCGGGCGCGGCTCGGCGAACCGTCGTACCCGCTGCATGTCGACAACGAGGCGAATCTCGCGGCGCTGGCGGCGTACTCGGAGATCCGCCAGTCGGATCAGGTGCAGGATCTCGTGCTGCTGACCGGTGCGGTCGGTGTCGGTGGCGGGATGGTGACCGGCGGGCATCTGCTCCGCGGCGGGCACGGGTACAGCGGCGAGGTCGGGCACATGCCGGTGGCGCCACCCGGGCGGACCTGCGGCTGCGGCCGGACCGGCTGCTGGGAGACCGTCGTCGGACTGACCGCACTGTTGCACAAGGCAACGGACAGGGACGATCCGGTCCGGGATCCGTCCCTGGACGTGGAGCAACGGCTGGCCGGGATCACCCGGCGGGCCGAGGCGGGGGACGCGCGGACGCTGTCCGCGCTGAAGGACGTCGGTACCTGGCTGGGGATTGGGGGAGCGATCCTGGTGAACATCCTGAACCCGGACGTGCTCGTGCTCGGCGGCTACTTCGCCGTGCTCGGGCCATGGCTGAAAGAACCACTGGAGAAGGCGATCCGGGACCGCGTGATCGCGCCCGACGGCGGCGGCTGCCGGGTGGTGCGGTCCGATCTCGGCTTCGCCGCGGCGGTCCGCGGCGGCGCGCAGATCTCGCTCGACCAGGTCTTCGTCGACCCGACCGTGATCGGCCGGGCCGAGCCGGAGGTCGCCCAATGAGCGAGCTGCTCACGATGACCGGCATCGTCAAGGAGTTCCCCGGCGTCCGCGCGCTCGACGGCGTCGACCTCGACGTCCGGGCCGGCGAGGTGCACTGCCTGCTCGGGCAGAACGGCGCCGGCAAGTCGACGCTGATCCGCGTCCTGACCGGCGCGCACCAGCCGGACGCCGGCACGATCCACATCAACGGCGAAGAGGTCCAGCTCAACAGCCCGACCGCGGCGATCGACCGCGGGATCGCGGCGATCTACCAGGAGCTCGACCTGGTCCCCGACCTGACCGTTGCCGAGAACATCTTTCTGGGCCACGAACCGTCCCGCTACGGCTTCAGCCGCCGGCACGAGGCGACGGCCCGGGCCCGCGAGATCCTGCACGGCCTCGGGCACGGCGAGATCCCGGTCCATCGGTCGGTCGGTTCGCTGCCGGCCGCCGGGCAGCAGGTGGTCAGCATGGCCCGGGCGCTCTCGCGGGACGCGCACCTGATCGTGATGGACGAGCCGTCCGCGGTGCTCGATCCCGAAGAGGTCGGGAACCTGTTCCGGGTGATCCGCGGCCTGACCGAGCGCGGCGTCGCCGTGGTCTACATCTCCCACCGGCTCGAGGAGATCCGCCAGATCGGTGACCGCGTCACCGTGCTGAAGGACGGCGCGACCGTCGCCACCGGTCTCGACGCCCGCGAGACACCCACCAAGGAACTCATCCGGCTGATGACCGGCCGCTCGATCGAGTACGTCTTCCCGCCCCGCCAGGAGATCCTCAGTACGGCGTCCGTCGTACTGGAGGTGGACGACCTGACCCGACCGGGGGAGTTCGCCGGGATCGGGTTCACCGTCCGCGCCGGAGAGATCGTCGGCCTGGCCGGACTCGTCGGCTCCGGGCGTTCCGAAGTACTCGAGACCGTGTACGGCGCTCGCCGGGCGGCGAGCGGATCGGTCAAGGTCGACGGGGTGGAGCTGCGGCCGGGCCGGGTCCAGGCTGCCGTGAAGGCCGGGGTCGGGCTGGCGCCGGAGGAGCGGAAGAGTCAGGCGCTGCTGCTGGACGAGGCCGTGTACAAGAACATCACGGCCTCCACGCTGCAGCGGTTCGCCCGTGCCGGATTCCTGAACCGAGGAGCTGAGCGGGAGGCCGCCGCGGAGCTCACCAGAGCCCTGGATGTCCGCCCGGCCGGTGTGGACCACCCGGTGCGCAACCTGTCCGGCGGCAACCAGCAGAAGGTCGTGCTGGCTCGCTGGCTGCTGCGGGACTGTCGCGTGCTGCTGCTCGACGAACCGACCCGGGGTGTCGACGTCGGCGCACGGTCGGAGATCTACGCCTTGATCCGCAAGCTCGCCGCGAACGGGGTCGCGATCGTGCTGGTGTCCAGCGAGGTCGAGGAAGTGCTCGGTCTGGCCGACCGGGTCGTCGTCCTGCGGGAGGGGCGTGCCGTCCACACCGGGCCCGCGCAAGACATCGACGAACACCAGGTCCTCGACCTGGTGATGGAAGGAAGTGCCGTGTGATGAGTGAGGACATCGCACCTTCGGAGACCGCCTCGACGCAGGCAACGGTCACTCAGCCGGCGGCGCAACGCTCCAGCAACCTGCTCAGAACCGGGGCCGGACGCAACCTCGGCCTGGTGGTCGCCCTGGTGCTGTTGTGCATCGTCGGTGTGATCACCGCGGGAGACACGTTCGCAACCGGCGCCAACATCCTGACGATCCTGCGGCTGGCCGCGGTGATCGGCGTGGTCAGCGTCGGGATGACGTTCGTCATCACCGGCGGCGGCATCGACCTGTCGGTCGGCGCGATGGTGGCGCTGTCGTCGGTCTGGGCGACCACGCTGGCCACGCAGCAGCTGGCCGCCGATTTCCACTGGATCTTCATGGTCAGCACGGCGCTCCTGGTAGGCGCCGCGTGTGGCCTGGTCAACGGACTACTGGTTGCCTACGGCAAGGTGGTGCCATTCATCGCGACCCTGGCGATGCTGGCGGCCGCCCGCGGTCTGGCGGAGATCATCTCCGACCGGAAGACGCAGATCATCACGGTCAACTCGTTCGTCGACTTCTTCGGCGGCACGCTGCTCGGCGTACCGGTCCTGGTCTGGATCTTCCTGCTGGTCGCCGCGGCCGGCTGGGTGCTGCTGAACCGGACCACCTTCGGCCGCCGGACCTTCGCCGTCGGCGGCAACGCCGAGGCGGCCCGGCTGGCCGGCATCAAGGTGCAGCGGCACACCGTCGCCCTCTACGTGCTGGGCGGGCTGTGCTGCGGCATCGCCGCGGTGATGCTGATGGCCCGCACGACGACCGGCAGCTCGACCCATGGTCAGCTGTACGAACTGGACGCGATCGCGGCGGTGGTGATCGGCGGCACGCTGCTGTCCGGTGGCCGGGGCACGATCGTCGGCACGGTGTTCGGCGTCCTGATCTTCACCACGCTGAACAACGTGTTCACCCTGAACAACCTGAGCATCTCCGCTCAGTCGGTGGCCAAGGGCCTGATCATCGTGATCGCCGTCCTTCTCCAGCAGCGTCTGGCCGCCCGCACCACCAGCTCATGACAAGGAGGACAACGATGTCCGTACGTCCCGCCCGATCCATGATCAGCGTAGCGATCGCTGGTCTCGGCGTGCTCGCGCTCGCCGCCTGTACCAGTAACACCCCGAAGGCCGAGGAGAGCGACGGAACCGCGACTCAGGCGGTTGCCGCCGGCAAGAACGACGAACCCGGCAAGAAGGTCCGGATCGGCTTCTCCGCGCCGGCCGCCGACCACGGCTGGATGGGTTCCATCACCAAGGCGACCCAGGCGGAGGCGAAGAAGTACTCCGACGTCGAGCTGCTCGTCGCCGAGGGCACCAACGACGTGAACCTGCAGATCAGCCAGGTGGAGACGTTCATCAACCAGAAGGTGGACGCGATCGTGCTGCTGCCGTTCGACGGCGCGGCGCTCACCCCGGTGGCGATCAAGGCGATGGAGGCCGGGATCACGGTGGTCAACGTGGACCGTGAGTTCGACAGCTCGTTCGCGGCCCGGACGACGGTACTCGGCGACAACCACGGCATGGGTGTGTCGGCCGGCACGTACATCTGCCAGCAGCTGAAGGACAAGAAGGACGCCGTGGTCGCGGAGATCGCCGGCATCGACTCGCTGCCGCTGACCCAGGACCGCAGCCGCGGCTTCAAGGAGGCGCTGGCCGACTGCGGGCTGAAGGTGAGCAACCGGGTCGCCGCCGAGTTCACCGTCGAGTCCGGTGAGAAGGCCGCGGCCAACCTGCTGCAGGCGGCGCCGAAGATCGACGCGATCTGGAACCACGACGACGACCAGGGCGTCGGCGTGATGGCCGCGATCAAGAACTCCGGCCGCAAGGAGTTCTTCGTGGTCGGCGGGGCCGGCTCGGCGAACGTGATGCGGGACATCAAGTCCGGCAACTCGTTGCTGAAGGCCACCGTCATCTACCCGTCCACGCAGGGTGCGGACGGGGTCCGGCTGGCCCGGCTGCTGGTGCAGAAGAAGGCCCTCGGCGACCTGGTGGAGGTCGAGGTGCCGCGCACGGTCCAGCTCTACGCACCGGTGGTCACCAAGGACAACGTGGACCAGTACCTGCCCACCGCATTCGAAAGCTGACGAAGGAGAGTCATGACGAACCTGGGCATCGGCCTGATCGGCTACGCGTTCATGGGCGCGGCCCACTCGCAGGCCTGGCGGAGCGCACCGCGCTTCTTCGACCTGCCACTGGACCCGCAGCTGAACGTGCTGGGTGGCCGCAACGCCGAGGCTGTTCGGGCGGCCGCGACGAAGCTCGGCTGGAAGGACACCGAGACCGACTGGCGCAAGCTGATCGCTCGCGACGACGTCCAGCTGGTCGACGTGTGCACGCCGGGCGACAGCCACGCCGAGATCGCGATCGCAGCCCTGGAGGCCGGCAAGCACGTGCTGTGCGAGAAGCCGCTGGCCAACACCGTCGAGGAGGCCGAGGCGATGACCGCGGCCGCCGAGGCGGCCCGGGCCAAGGGGATCAGGTCGATGGTCGGGTTCACCTACCGGCGGGTCCCGGCGATCGGGCTGGCCCGCCAGCTCGTCGCCGAGGGCAAGCTCGGCACCATCCGGCACGTCCGGGCGCAGTACCTCCAGGACTGGATCGCCGACCCGGAGGCGCCGCTGTCGTGGCGGCTGGACAAGGAGAAGGCCGGCTCCGGCGCGCTCGGTGACATCGGCGCCCACATCGTCGACCTGACGCAGTACATCACCGGCGACACGATCGGTGAGGTGAGCGCCCGGCTCGAGACGTTCGTGAAGGAGCGCCCGGTCGCCGCCGAGCACTCCGGTCTGGCCGGTACGGCGGGCACCGAACGCGGCCCGGTCACGGTCGACGACGCCGCGGTCTTCCTGGCCACGTTCCGGTCCGGCGCGCTCGGCGTCTTCGAGGCGACCCGGTTCGCGACCGGCCGCAAGAACGCGATCCGGATCGAGATCAACGGCAGCCTGGGCAGCCTGGCCTTCGACTTCGAGGACATGAACCTCCTGCACTTCTACGACGCGACCGAGGACGCGCGTACCGCCGGCTTCCGGCGGATCCTCGCCACCGAGTCCGCCCACCCGTACGTCGAGGCGTGGTGGCCGCCCGGCCACCTGCTCGGTTACGAGCACGGGTTCACCCATCAGGTCGTCGACCTGGTCACCGCGATCGCCGAAGGAGCCGATCCCGCACCGTCGTTCGCCGACGGGCTGCAGGTCCAGCGTGTGCTGGCCGCGGTCGAGACCAGTTCGACGTCACGACAATGGCAGGAGATTCCCGCATGAACAGCTTTACCCCGACCAAGGACGACAAGTTCTCCTTCGGTCTGTGGACCGTCGGCTGGCAAGGCGTCGACGTCTTCGGTACGGCGGTCCGCCCGGCGATGGACCCGGTCCACGCCGTCGAGAAGCTCGCGGAACTGGGCGCCGCGGCGGTCACGTTCCACGACGACGACGTCGTACCGGACGACGCCACCCGCGGTCAGGTGCTCGAGCGCTTCACGAAGGCCCTGGCCGACACCGGTCTGGGCGTCGAGATGATGACCACGAACCTGTTCAGCCACCCGGTCTTCAAGGACGGTGGCCTGACCGCGAACGACCGCCAGGTCCGGCGGTACGCCCTGGCGAAGGTGCTCCGCAACGTCGATCTCGCGGCCGAGCTGGGCGCGACGACGTACGTGCTCTGGGGCGGGCGTGAGGGTGCCGAGTCCGGTGGTTCCAAGGACGTCCGGGCCGCGCTCGACCGGTACAAGGAGTCGATGGACCTGCTCTGCGCCTACGTGCGGGAGCAGGGTTACAACATCCGCTTCGCGATCGAGCCGAAGCCGAACGAGCCGCGCGGTGACATCCTGCTGCCGTCGATCGGGCACGCGATTGCCTTCATCAACGATCTGGCGGATCCGGAACTGGTCGGCATCAACCCCGAGGTCGGCCACGAGCAGATGGCGTCGCTGAACTACGCGCACGGCATCGCGCAGGCGCTGTGGCACGGGAAGCTGTACCACATCGACCTCAACGGGCAGCACGGTCCGCGGTTCGACCAGGACCTGCGGTTCGGTGCCGGGAACCTGCGGGAGGCCTTCTGGACGGTCGACGTCCTCCAAGGCGCCGGAAGTCACCCGGCCTACGACGGGTACGTCCACTTCGACTACAAGCCGCCGCGGACCGAGGACGAAGACGGTGTCTGGGAGACCGCGCGGGGCTGTATGCGGAACTACCTGATCCTGCGCGACAAGGTGCAGGCGTTCCGTGCCGACCCCGAGGTCGCGGAGGCGCTGGCCGCCGCCCGCGTCGCGGAACTGTCGGAGCCCACCCTGGCCGAGGGTGAGTCGCTGGCAGACCTCCGCAACGAGAAGTACGACCGGGAAGCGCTGGCCGAGCGCGGTCTCGGGTTCGAAAGGCTGGACCAGCTGGCGATGGAGCACCTGCTCGGCGTCCGCTGATCCGGTTGTTGTACTCCCGCGCAGGGCAGAGCACGGGATTTGTAGTGATGGAGCGCGCGCCCTTGTCCGACCCATGAGGAGCTCCGCATGATCCAGCTACGAAGGCACGGCGCATTGGTGTGCGCTCTCGTGCTCGCCCTGTTCGCGGCGCTGCTGACGCCGTTGCCGGCCCGGGCCCATCCCGGGCACGGTGACGAGACGTTCAACGCCCTGATCTTCAGCAAGACCGCCGGGTTCCGGCACGACTCGATCCCGGCCGGGATCCAGGCCATCACCGAGCTGGCCGCCGCGAACGACTTCACGGTCACCGCGACCGAGGACGCATCGATGTTCAACGACACCGAACTGGCGAAGTACGAGGTCGTCATCTGGTTGTCCACGACCGGCGACGTCCTGAACGCCGACCAGCAGGCCGCCTTCGAGCGGTACATCCGCGGCGGTGGCGGGTACGCCGGTATCCACGCCGCGTCCGACACCGAGTACGACTGGCCCTGGTACGGCCAGCTCGTCGGCAGCTACTTCGACAGTCACCCCGCCGGTACGCCGGACGCGACGGTGAAGGTGGAGGACCACGCGCACCCGTCGACGGCCGACGCGCCGACGAGCTGGCCGCGGACCGACGAGTGGTACAACTACCGCACCAACCCGCGCGGCACGGTCCACGTGCTCGCGTCCCTCGACGAGACGTCGTACGCGGGCGGCAACATGGGGCCGGAGCACCCGATCACGTGGTGCCAGGACTACGACGGCGGCCGGGCCTGGTACACGGGCATGGGCCACACGATCTCGTCGTACGCCGAACCCGCCTTCCGGAACCTGCTCCTCGGTGGGATCAAGACGGCGGCCGGTGTGGAGCCGGCGGACTGTGGTGCGTCGCTGAGCGACAGCTACCAGAAGGTGACGCTCGACGACGACACCTCGAACCCGATGGAGCTGACCATTGCTCAGGATGGCCGGGTCTTCTACATCGACCGGAACGGCGCGGTGAAGATCGTCAAGACCGACGGCTCGGTGGTGACCGCCGGGACATTGAACGTCTACACCGGCCAGGAGTTCGGCCTGCTCGGCATCGCTTTGGATCCAGGGTTCTCCACCAACGGCTACCTCTATCTCTACTACTCCCCGGCCGGTGCTGAGCCTTTCGATCGCGTCTCACGGTTCACGGTGACTGGTGACACCCTTGACCTGGCGAGTGAGAAGCAGGTGCTGCGGATCGACACGCAACGGGATCAGTGCTGCCACGCCGGCGGTGCCCTGGAGTTCGATGGCAACGGCAACCTTTTCGTCGCAACCGGGGACAACAGCAATCCGTTCGACTCGGACGGCTACGCACCGATCGACGAGCGGGCCGGCCGGGCGGCCTGGGACTCGCAGCGCAGTGCCGCCAACAGCAACAACCTGAACGGCAAGGTCCTGCGCATCCACCCGTCGGACGACGGCTCGTACACGATCCCGGCCGGGAACATGTTCCCGCCCGGTACGGCGAAGACGCGGCCGGAGATCTACGCGATGGGCTTCCGCAACCCGTTCCGGATCGGGATCGACCCGACCACGAACCACCTGTTCGTCGCGGACTACGGGCCGGACGCGGGTGCGGTCTCGCCGACGCGCGGGCCGGACGGGCGGGTCGAGTGGGACATCCTCGACAAGCCCGGGTTCTACGGGTGGCCGTACTGCGTCGGCGCGAACACGCCGTACAACGACTACGACTTCGCGACTGGTACGTCGGGTGCAACGTTCAACTGCAACGCGCCGGTCAACGAGTCGCCGAACAACACCGGCATCACGCAGTTGCCGGCGGCGATCCCGGCGACCCTGTGGATGGGGAAGTCGACCACTGGCGTGCCGGAGATCGGTGGCAGTGGCGCACCGATGACGAGTGGCGCCTACCAGTACGACGTCGCGAGTACGTCGGATCGCAAGTGGCCGGCGTACTTCGACGGCAAGGCGGTGTGGGCCGACTGGAACGACAGCCGGCTGTTCTCGGTGCAGTTGAAGGACGACCGCACCGGGGTGGCCGACGTGTCCCGGATGCTGCAGAAGCTGAACTTCATCCGGCCGCACGCGCTGCAGTTCGGGCCGGACGGTGCCCTGTACGTGATCGAGTGGGGGAGCGGGTTCGGCGGCAACAACGCCGACTCCGGGATCTACCGGATCGACTACGTGCAAGGGAATCGGGCGCCGATCGCCCAGTTCACCACGGACAAGACGTCCGGGCCGGTGCCACTGACGGTGGCCTTCGACTCGACCGGGTCGCGTGATCCGGACGGGCAGCCGGTGACGCTCGCGTGGGACTTCGACGGCAACGGTACGACGGACAGCACCGAGGCGAAACCGTCGTACACCTATGCCGCGGCCGGCGTCTTCACGGCACGGCTGACCGTGAGCGATCCGGACGGACGTACGGCGGTCTCGAACCGGACCATCACGGCCGGGAACACGGCTCCGGCGATCACCGTGGAAGCCCCGGTCGACGGTGGGTTCTTCGACTTCGGCGACACGATCCACTACAAGGTGACGGTCACCGATCCCGAGGACGGTGTGGTCGACTGCGACGACGTGATCACGCAGCCCGCGCTCGGGCACGACGAGCACGCGCACGGGTACGAGCAGTACCACGGATGTGAGGGGACGTTCCCGCTGCCCGGTGACCAGGGGCATGTCGGTGCGAACATCTTCGGCATCGTCACGGTGACCTACACCGACAAGGGCGCGCCGGGGACCGGCAAGATCACCACGCAGAAGGTGGTCCAGCTGCAGCCGAAGACCCGGGAGGCGGAGTACTTCGACGAGACCGGCGGACCTGGATCCACCGGCGGCGTCCAGGTCGAGGACACCGGTGACACGGCCGGCGGCGGGAAGAACATCGGGTTCATCGAGGACGGCGACTGGTGGGGCTGGAAGCCGACCAACCTGACCAACATCGACCAGATCTCGTTGCGCGCCGCATCGCCCGACGCGGGAGCTACTGTCCAGGTTCGCCAAGGGTCACCGACGGATGGCCCGATCGTCGCCACCATCCAGGTAGCGCCGACGGGTGGCTGGCAGACCTACGGCGACTTCACCGGCGTGGTCAGCGGTGCGTCGCCGGCGAGCGGGCCGCTGTACTTCGTGAAGACGACCGGGCAGCTCAACGTCAACTGGGTCCGCTTCGTCGGGAAGGGCGTGACGGAGAACCAGCGGCCGGCAGCGACCGTGACGGCCTCCGTTGCTCAGGGCAAGGCTCCGCTGAAGGTCGACTTCACCGCGGCCGCGACCGACCCCGAGGGTGATCTGCCGTTGTCCTATGCCTGGAGCTTCGGCGACGGTGCCGTGGCGACGGGTGCGGCGGTGAGTCACACGTACACGACGGCCGGCACGTTCTCGGCCACCGTCACCGTGACCGACGCGCGTGGTGCGGCCGGGACGGCGAAGGCCGTCATCACGGTGGATTCGCCGTCGTTGCCGACCTGTCTGACCGGGAGGTCGGACGGATTCGACGGTGCGGCGCTGGACACCGGCCGGTGGTCGTCGGTTGTCCGGGGCAACCAGGAGCTGGCGGTTGCCGATGGCAAGCTGTCGATCCCGCTGACGGCGACCGACATCTACGGCACCGGGAACACCGGCACGCCGAACATCGTGCTGCAGCCATTGCCGGCCGGTCCCTGGCAGGCGACGACGAAGGTCACGCTGCCGGCCCGGTTGGCCTACCAGCAGGCCGGGCTGATCGTGTACGGCGACGACGACAACTACGCGAAGATGGTTCTCCAGGGGCGGTCCACGACGGCCTCGGCCGCGGACCGGATCTTCCAGTTCATCCGCGAGGAGGGCGGCGTACCCAACGAGGTCGCCGCGTCGAACACCGCCAATCTCGGTGCGGCGTACCCGGACACGGTGTGGGTGCGGTTCACGTCGGACGGTGCGTCGTTGAAGGCGGCGTACAGCGCGGATGGTGCGACGTTCACCAGATGCCGGAGACGAAGCAGCTGGCCGGGATCACGAATCCGCGGATCGGCATGTTCGGGCTGACCAACCGGACCGAGGCGCTGCCGATCACGGCGTCGTTCGACTACTTCACGATCACGCCGGACGACACCGCCGAGCAGCCGGCACCGGACGACGAGTTCACCGGGACGACGCTGGACGCGTGCCGGTGGACGGACGTCGTACGGCCGGATCCGGCGGCGTACCGGGTCACGGGTGACTCGCTGGAGATCGACACCGGCAAGGGCGACATCTACGGCGGTACGGCGACGAACCCGCGCAACCTGATGCTGCAACCGGCCCCGGACGGCGACTGGACGATCGAGACGAAGGTCGACGGCTCGACCTTCACAGAGGCCTACCAGCAAGCGGGCCTGATGGTGTACGCCGACGACGCGAACTACGTGAAACTCGACTACCTCACCACCAACGCCGCCGGCTCGACCGTCACCCGGGGGATCGAGCTCCGCAGCGAGATCGGTGACGTCGTCCAGTCACCACAACCCAACGCCCCCACACCAACGCAGGGCGTCTGGCACCTCCGCCTCACCAAGTCCGGCTCGACGTTCACCGGCTCCTACAGCGCGGACGGCCTGGCCTGGACCGCACTCCCACCCGTCACCAACACGGCCCTGGCTGCAGCCAGCTTCGGCGTCTACGCGTTCGGCGTCGACCAGACAGCGTCGAAGACGGCGAAGTTCGACTACTTCCGGCAGATCCGCGACACCACAGCTCCGACTGTGAGCCTGGCCCTGAACCCATCAACCCCATCCGGCCTGCTGGGCTGGTGGACTTCTCCCGTCACAGTCTCTGCACAAGCGATCGACAACCAGCCCGGCCAGCTCTACCTAGAACAGAAGCTCAACGACGGCAACTGGTCCGAATACACCGCACCGATCACCGTGTCCGCCGACGGAACCCACACCCTGACGGTCCGCGCCGGCGACACCGCCGGCAACGTCTCGGAGCCGGCCTCGGTGACGGTGAAGATCGATCAGACACCACCCACAGCAGCCGTCACCGGGTTGACCAGTGGCGGTTCGCTCGGGGTGGCGTCAGTAGCTACGGTCGCCGCAACGGCCGCGGATGCTCTGTCCGGCCCAGCCGGCGTCACTCTGGCCGTTGACGGCCAGCCGACGACCGGGAAGCTAGACGGCGCGGTGCTCGGTCTCGGCGCACACACGCTGACGGCCACCGCGGCCGATGCCGCGGGCAACCGCTCGGTGACCACGGTGCCGTTCACCGTGGTGGCGTCGTACGCCGAGGCGATCAAGCTGGTTGACCGTTATCGAGCGGCCGGGACGGTGCCCTTGGCAACGGCGACGGTGATGAAGGTGCAGCTCGGCATCGCGGCCCATGCCACCCGGCGCCTGGTGGCCACGGTTGCGCTCGACCTGTTCCTGTCCCAGGCCCGCACGGTGCGCGACGTACCGGCCCGGACACTGCTGACCGCGGTCGGCCAGGACTTGAAGTCACGGCTGACCTGATGACGTCGCCGTGGGAGATCGCACCCGTACACCTGCCGCCGCCCCGGCTGGTTCGGCCCCATTCGGGGCATCTGGCAGCGGATCTCCCACGGCGGCCGTCCCTGGCGGCGCCCCGCGCTCCGGGCGCCGCCAGGGACACCCTGACGTCCGGCCCGGCCGGACCTCGCCTGTACAGCCCGCCCCGGCTGGACGACGTACTGGAAGAAGTTCTGAGGAGGAGAAGAGGACATGGCTCGACCGATCACGTTGTTCACCGGCCAGTGGGCCGACCTGCCGTTCGAGGAGGTGGCCCGGCTGGCCTCGTCCTGGGGGTACGAGGGGCTGGAGATCGCCTGCTGGGGTGACCATCTGGACGTCCGGCGTGCTGCCGAGGACGAGGCGTACGTGCGCGACCGCAAGGACATCCTGGAGAAGTACAACCTGAAGGTGTGGACGATCTCGAACCACCTGCTCGGGCAGGCGGTCTGCGACGACCCGATCGACCAGCGGCACCAGGCGATCCTGCCCGCGCACATCTGGGGCAACGGCGACCCCGAGGGCGTCCGGCAGCGGGCCGCCGAGGAGATGAAGACGACCGCCCGGGCGGCCCGCGCGCTCGGCGTCGACGTGGTCGTCGGCTTCACCGGTTCGTCGATCTGGAAGACGGTCGCGATGTTCCCGCCGGTGCCGCCGGCCATGATCGAGGCCGGGTACCAGGACTTCGCCGACCGGTGGAACCCGATCCTCGACGTGTTCGACGAGGTCGGGGTCCGCTTCGCGCACGAGGTGCACCCGTCGGAGATCGCGTACGACTACTGGTCGACGACCGCGACCCTGGAGGCGATCGGTCACCGCCCGGCGTTCGGGCTGAACTGGGATCCGTCGCACTTCGTCTGGCAGGACCTCGATCCGGTCGGGTTCCTGTGGGACTTCAAGGACCGGATCTACCACGTCGACTGCAAGGACGCGAAGCGCCAGGTCGGCAACGGCCGCAACGGCCGGATGGGTTCGCACCTCGCCTGGGGCGACCCGCGCCGCGGCTGGGACTTCGTGTCCACCGGCCACGGCGACGTCCCGTGGGAGGCCTGCTTCCGGATGCTGAACACGATCGGGTACGACGGCCCGATCTCGGTGGAATGGGAAGACGCCGGCATGGACCGCCTCGTCGGCGCCGCCGAAGCCGTCCAGTTCGTCCGCTCCCTCGCCTTCGATCCGCCCACCGCCTCCTTCGACGCGGCGTTCTCGTCCTGAAGCTCGGCGAAATCCCGGAGGTCCTCGGCAACAAGGTCGAGGACCTCCGGGCACGGCGAGTTCGTCGCGGCAGTCAGGACAGCCGCTGACCTCTGGGGATACGCTCGGTCGCATGACCGCTGGCAGGTACGTCGCACGCATCGTCGAGGTCCCGGATCACGGGATCAAGCTGGAGCCGACTGCGGAGGCGGTGGTTCCGGAGGGGCCGACCGAGGTGAACCTGCTCGGGATGGCGATCGCCCTGGCCCTGGGTGCCGCCGGCTACCGCCATCACGCCGAGCAGCGCGACCCGGCACTCCAGACCCTGGACACGCTACTCAGCGGCGAGGCGGTCATGCCGTGGCGCCCCGCGGAGGCAGGTGCCACCCCATACCTGGTGTGCGACCTGAACGACGGGCGGCCCACGTGCGAGGTTCGGCCGACGGTCGAGTGAGTCTTGGCTACGTGGCCGGCGGCGCCCGAGCTGAGGCGGCCGCGGATCCTGCGGCAGCGCTGGCTCGACCTCACTTTCCTGCACTGGGCCGTCGATCCGGCTGACGTCGCGCACTTCTTCCCGCCGGGAACCCGCCCGGACACCTTCGAGGGACGCACGTACGTCGGTCTCGTGCCCTTCCGCATGGTCGACACCGGGCTGCCGCACGGTCCCGCCGTACCGTATGCCGGATCGTTCCTGGAGACGAACATCCGGCTGTACTCCGTTGACGCCACCGGCCGCCGCGGAGTCGTCTTCCTCAGCCTCGACGCCAACCGCCTGGCCGTGGTCGCCGCCGCCCGGACCGCCTTCGGATTGCCGTACCGCTGGGCTCGTATGACTCACGAGCGCGACGGCAACCTCCACACCTATACCTCAACCCTCCGCTGGGCAGGCGTCCGGGCCCACGCCACCGTCGCGGCCGAGGTCGGTCCACGACTCGAACGTGGTCCGCTCGAAGACTTCCTCACCGCGCGTTGGGGTCTCCACATCGAGCGCTTCGGCCGGACCTGGTACCTCCCCAACCACCACCCGCCGTGGATCCTCCACACCGCGAACGTCACGAGTCTGGACGCCGACGTCCTGCTGAGGTCGGTCGGCCTGGTCGCGCCGGATCGCCCACCGGATCACGTCGCCTTCAGCGCGGGGGTGCCCGCCGCGTTCGGTCTCCCGCTCAGCTCATCAGCTCCGCCGTCTCCCGGACGATGAACTTCAGGTCGACCTGACCGGCCCACCGGTTGACCTCGGTCGCCAGTGCTCGCGAACCGGCCGCGTCACCTTCGTCGCGGAGGAGTACGGCGAGCAACGACTGCTGGGCCAGGGTACCGAGCAGATGCCCGACCTTCTGTCGCAGCTCCGTCGACCGCTCCCAATGCTTGCGCGCGAGGACGAGATCGCCGGCGGTGTGCGCGTGATCGCCGAGGTGCCTGAGCGCCAACGAGACCAGCAGATCGTCCCCGGCCTTCTCGCCGAGCTCGAATGCCGTTGTGTAGTGGGCGAACGCTTCCTCCGGCTTCCCGAGCAGGTTGTCGGCCATCACACCGGCGTAGAAGCTGACCGCACCCCGCCGACCATCATCAGGCGCTCCCTTAATCAACACCCGAGCCCGCTCCTCGAGCTCCGCAGCCCGGCCGCTCGACCGGCCAGCCCGTTCGCCCGGCTCGGCGGCTCGGTCGTTGGATCCGAACAGCGCTGTCGCGTAGTCCTTGCGGAGTTTCAGCATCTCGACGTCCCACGAGTTGTCGACGAGTTGTGCGACGGCGGCGAGTGCTTCCGTCCCGTGGTCGGTCTGCTGAGCGAAGTCCTGGTCGACGGCGACCTCCGCGATGGCCAGGGCGAGCATGCGTTCCTCCTCCGGGTCATCCGTGGTGCACGCGCGGAGCAGGTTGAGAGCGGTCGTCCACTGGCCGGCTCGCATCAACTGGAGGGCGGCGGCGGTGACGTCCGTGGCTGCAATGTTCGTCATGTCGACCACGGTATTTCGACATCGAAATATTTGACAACTAACCTTCAGTGGCTGAAAAGTTAGACGGGTGAAGGACTCGGTGGATGCCCATGTCGACCTCTGGGCCGGAGAACTGGCGGACCTCGATCCGCGGGTCGAAGGAATCACGGTCCGGCTGCAGGTGCTGACGCGCTACCTGGACCGGCACCGCGACGCGGTGCTCGCGGAGTACGGCCTGCAGTGGTGGGAGTTCAAAACCCTGCACATGTTGCGCCGGGGCGGCCGTCCGTACCGGGCGACGCCGGGGGAGCTCGCCAAACAGCTGGGGATGTCCGCGGCCGCACTCACCAACCGCCTGGACGCGCTCGAGCGCCGAGGCTACGTGGACCGCTCCCACGACCGTGACGACCGTCGCAAGGTCGTCGCGACCCTCACTCCAGCCGGCAAGGAGGTCTGGGAGCGGGGCATCGGCGAGATCCAACGCGTCGAACAGGACCTGGTCCACCACCTGCCCCCGCGCGACCGCATCCGCCTGGAGTCCCTCCTCCGCCGCCTGGTCCTCGCCACGGAACAAGACAGCTGAACCCTCGATGTCAAGAACGCGTCGGTTGCTCCGACCTCTGGTTGTAGGCACAGGAACTGGAGGACGGACTGATGGAACCGCTGAATCTGATGGTGTCGTTGAGTCACTTCGCCAACGACAAGCGTGAGCACAGGCATGGGCTGAGTGAGCGGGCCGGGCGCGGGCGGAAGCGGGAGCGTGGCGCGGTGAAGCGGGAGCGTGGCGCGGTGAAGCCCGTTCACGGATGGTGGCGGGTGCGTCTGCGGAGGGTAGCCGTGTCAGAGTCCTCCTGTGACTGATGCATCGAAGGACAAGCGGATCGGGCAACTGCTGTCGGTGTACGACGAGCAGCTGCGGGGGACGAGTGAGAGTGCGGACGTCCCGACGAGCATGGACGGGCCGGTGATCCGGGTCGAGTACCCGAACCGCGGGTTCGTCAGCTACCGCTCGCTCGACGGTCTCGACAGCGAGGAGGTCGACGCGTTGATCGCGCGGCAGCGGGACTTCTTCGCGGCGAAGGGCCGGTCCGTCGAGTGGAAGCTGCGCGGTCACGACAAGCCGGCCGACCTGCCGGACCGGCTCCGCGCGGCGGGGTTCGAGCCGGAGGAGCAGGAGACCGTTCTGGTCGCCGAGAGCGCCGACATCGTCGAGCGCCTCCGCGGCCGCGAGTCGGTCGACGGCATCACCATCCGCCTGGTCACCGACCGCGCAGACTTCGAGCGCATCGCGGCGATGGAGTCGACCGTCTGGAACGACGACTGGTCCTGGCTCGCCGACGACCTGGCCCGCCGCCACGCCACCGGCCTGACCGACGTCTACGCTGCCGAAGCCGACGGCGAGGTCGTCTCCGCCGCCTGGGCCGTCTACAAGAAGGGCACCGAGTTCACCGGTCTCTGGGGTGGATCGACCCTCGAGGAGTGGCGAGGCAAGGGCATCTACAAAGCCCTGGTAGCAGTCCGAGCTGCTCGCGCCGTCGAACTCGGCTACAAGTACCTCCACGTCGACGCCTCCGACGACAGCTCCCCGATCCTCCAGCGCCTGGGCTTCCTCGCCGTCACGACCACCACGCCATACGTCCACACCCCGTCCTGACGCCCGTACCAGCGCGGCGGGTCACGCGGGTGGGCGGTAGAGGGCGTAGTGCATCGGGCCGTTGTGGGGGAGTTCCAGTTCGGCGATGGTGACGAAGCCGAGGGACTCGTAGAACGCGAGGTTCGCGGGGTCCTGGGTCTCCACGTACGCCGGCAGATGTTCGTGGTCTACGGCGGCGAGCCCGGGTGCGACGACCGCCCGGCCCAGGCCCTGGCGCTGCTGGTCGGGGTCGACGCCGAGGATCGCCAGCAGCCACAGCGGTACGCGCGGGCGGAAGATGCCCATCGCCTGGCCGTACTCGGCGGCCAGGGCTGCGCGTGATCCGGCGAGTTCGGTGAACACCTCGGCCTGCTGGGCGACAGCGTCCGGGGGAGTGGCCGGGGTGATCCAGATCGCGACGGCGCTGGCGTCGTCGGTCACCCAGACCCGGCCGTACGGCAGTCCGATGCCGGTGAGGAAACGGCGGTTGTACTGCGCCAGCCGGGTGAGGTAGTCGTCCGGGTCGAGCCCGGCCCGGGTCATCGGGTAGTCCTCGAACGCCCGCGTCAGTGTCCGGACCGCCGCATCGACGTCGGACTCCGTTGCCTGGCGCACCTGTTCGCTCATGATCGCAGCGTGTGCACGACCAGGTCGGCGACGGCCCGCATGCCGGCGGCATTGGGGTGGTAGGGCACGAACCCACCAAAGATGGGTGGGCGCAGGGTGAACCCGGTCGTCCACGGCTCGGGCGAGCCGATGGCGTGGTCGCGGCTGGCAGCCGACGCGGTGACCAGGTCGGCGCCGGTGGTCGCCGCGGCCTTCGCGAAGGCGCCGGCGAGGCCGTCGGCCATCATCGCGATGCTCGGCAGTTGTTCCTCGTTCAGCGGTACGTCGAGGCGCGGGCGTGTGCTCGGCCCGACCAGGGTGAGGTAGTCGACAAGCAGGACGCGTGCGTTCGGCGAGCGCTCCCGCACGCTCTCGACCACGGTGACCAGGGAGTCGGCGACGGCCTGGTACGCCGTTTCGTCCTTGAGGTAGCTGACCCGCGCCCGGATCCGGTTCGCGACGCGGCGGCCGAGGATGGTGGCCGGCTTGGCCACCGTGTTCAGGAAGCTCCCGCGGATGAAGGTCCCGATGTACTCGAGATCGTTGCCGCCGGCAGTGATCGTGACGAGCGCCGTGTCCACGGTGACGGCGTCGAGCTGCGGGGCGGCCTCGTCCTGCCGGGTGTCGAGCAGGTGTGCGGTGGTCGCGCCGGAGTAGGTGACGTCGGTCAGTTCCAGACCGAGCTCCGCCGCGACCAGGTGCGCGTAGTTGTTGCCCGATCGGCCCGCCGGCGCATCCACGATCGGGTCGATCCCCGGCCCGGACGCGAACGAACTGCCGAGGGCGACGTACCTGCTGCCGGGTGAGATCACCGCACCACGATATCCGCGACCCGCCACCAGGGCGCCAGACTCTCCTGCCCCGGCAGGCACGTTCACCTCGTGCGGCATACTGCACCGGTGAGTGACGACGTGTTCGGTACGGCGGGGATTCGCGAGCGGGTGCTGGCCGGGTGGTCGGCGGCGCCGGTGCGGTTCCGGGAGGACGCGAACGCCGAGGAGGACCTGGCACTCGGTGGGTACGTCGATCGGCTCGTGATCGAGCTCGCCCAGAACGCCGCCGATGCGGCCGCGCGGGCGGGCGTCCCGGGGAGCGTTCTCTACGAGTTCCGCGGCAACACGCTCGTCGTCGCCAACACGGGTACGCCGTTGTCGGCCGAGGGAGTCGAGTCACTCGCGACCCTGCGCGCGTCGGCGAAGCGGGACGAGCCGACCGTCGGGCGGTTCGGCGTGGGGTTCTCCGCCGTACTCGCGGTGACCGACGAGCCGGTGATCCTGTCGCGGACGGGTGGCGTGCGGTTCTCCAAGGCGGACACGGCGGCCGCGATCGCAGGGCTCGGGTCGGGCGGGCTCGACACCGAGGTGCGCCGGCGGGACGGTCAGGTGCCCGTGTTGCGGCTGCCGTTCGAGGCCGAGGGCGAGCCGCCGGAGGGCTACGACACCGCGGTGATCCTGCCGCTGCGGGACGAGGCCGCGGCCGCGCTCGTACGCCGCCTGCTCGACGAGGCCGGCGACACGCTCCTGCTCGCGCTCCCCGGTCTCGACCGCATCGAGATCGAAACCGAGGACAGCCGGAGGGTTCTCACCGACGCCGAGTCCCGCTGGTGGATCCACCGCACCGCCGGCACCTTCGACGCCGAGGAACGCGAAGCCCTCCTCGCCGACCGCCCCGTGGAGGAACGCGCACGACCGGGCTGGTCCGTCGTCTGGGCCCTCCCACGCGATCACACCATCCAGCTCCCAGGTGTGGTTCAGGCGCCGACGCCGACTGATGAAGCCCTCTCCCTTGAAGCTTTGCTCTTGGCGACGTTTCCTTTGGATCCAACGCGGCGGCATGTGGCGAAGGGACCGTTGGCTGATCGGATCATGCGGGAAGCGGCGGTGGCGTACGGCGAGCTGGTGCGGGCGCGGGCCGAGGACGGTGACAACGTGCTGCGGCTGGTGCCGACAGGGCTGGCCGGGGGCGCGTTGGATCGCGCGATCCGGGACGAGATCATCACGGTGCTTCCCGACACACCGATGGTGCGAGCGGTCGAAGACGGGGCGCTACTGCGGCCGCGGGATGCCGTGGTGGTGGAGGGCGCCGACGACTCCTTCAACGTCGTCCTCGCGCCGATCGTGCGAGGACTGATCGGTTCGACGCGGCAGGATTGGCTGGCGCTGGATGCGCTCCGGGTGCGGCGGCTCGAATTGGCGGAGGTGGTGGATCAGCTCGGGGGAGTGGCGGCGGACGAGTCGTCGGAATGGTGGCGGAACCTCTACTCCTCGCTGGCCGGCATGGTGACGGATGCCTTGCTGCGCGAGTCTCTCGGCACCCTGCCCGTCCCACTCGCCGACGGACGACTGGTCCGCGGCGCACGCGGTCTGCTGCTCCCGGGGCCGGAGATCCCCACCGACATCCTCGCCGCCTTCGGTGAGTACGGCGTACGCGTGGTCCACCCGGACGCCGTCGACCCGGCGCTGGAGCGGCTGGGGGCGCTCTCCGCGACGCCGCGGACGCTGCTCGAGGACAGCGCCGTACGCACGGCCGTCGAGCACTCGATCGAGGCCGACGATCCCGACGCGATCGCGCACGCGGTCCTCAGCCTGGTCGCCGCGGACCCGTCCCAGGCCGACGGCCTGTGGTGGCTGTCCGACCTGGCGCTCCGCGATGCCGAGGGTGATCTCGTCCCGGCCAACGCTCTCGTGGTTCCCGGATCCGGGGCCGAGGAGGTCCTCGACGACGAGGAGGTCGCGCCGGTCGCCCGCGAGCTGCTCGATCGCCACGGACAACCCGCGCTCGAGGCCGTCGGCGTACTCGCGTCCCTCGGTCTCGTCACCGCCTCGGACGTCGCGCTCGATCAGTTGCCTGAGGCACTCAAAGACCTCGACGGCATCGAGGACTGGGCGTACGACGTGGCGCCGGACGGATCGCGGTACGGCGCGACCGTCGGCGAGCTGACGGCCATCCGGGACCTCGACTGGATCACGGACGACGCCTGGCCACGGGTGCTCGAAATGCTCGGTTCGTCGCCGGAGCTCCGGCGGGCCCTCGTCACCCAGGTCCGCGTGGTCGGGCCGGACGACCGTCCCCTCGGCGTACCGTCGTACGCGGCCTGGTGGATCCGGGACCGGGTGCTGCTGGAGGACGGCGAGCCCTTGGCGGGAAGGGCCGATCCGGAGGCCGAGCCGGTCCTGGCGCAGTTCCTGGACGAGGCGCCGTCGTGGACGGCCGGGCTCGATCCCGAGGTGCGGACGGCGGTCGGTCTGGTCCGCGAGGTCGGTGATCTCGATGCCGACGGCATCGGTCTGCTGCTGGAGCGGCTGGCGGAGCCCGAACGAGAGGTGGACGAGAGCGCTCTGTTGCGTCTCTGGCGGCACCTCGGCACGTTGTCGCTCTTCCCCGGGGAGGCTCCGGAGCAGGTCCGGGTGCTCGGGGACGACGGCTTGACCGACGTGATCGAGGCCGGTCATGCGGTCGTCGTCGACGGGCCGATGTGGTTGCAGCGTGAGGATCTCGGCGGTTTCGTGGTGGCGGCCGGGGCGGCGGCGGACGGTTTGAGCGATCTCTTCGACGTACCGATGGCCCAGGAAGTTGCCGAAGGCAAGATTGATGGCGAGGGTACGGCGGCCGACGTGCCGGCGATCGTCCGTGAGCTGGTGCCCGAGGTGCCGCCGACGTGGTGGGAGCACGAGGAGCTGACCGTGGACGGGGTCGAGGTGTCGTGGTGGGTGGATGCGGAGAGTGCTCCGCACGCGGCGACCTTCGACGGCCTGGCCAAGGCGCTCGCGTGGGCGAGTGGTCGCTGGGACCAACGGCACGTGATCCGCGCGGTCCTGAACGAACCGGACCGCAGCTCAGAACTCCTGACCGACGCCGCCTACGACTGACCGGCGCTGCCCACGACCGACTGCAGGGCGGGGTTGTCGATGGCGGTGCTGAGGGTGCGGGCTGAGGTCGCAGCCTGAGGATCACCGAGGCGGCTGAGGTGAAGTTGCGCCCGGACCAGGAGTTCGCGGAGGTCGCACCGTGCGGCCAGGGCCGACAACTGCGCGGCGAGGATCCGGGCACGTTCGAAATCGGAGCGGTCCAAGGCGGCCGTGATCGCAGCGTCCAGGACGTGGGCGTGCACCCACTGGTAGCGGTCCGGTTCGGTGCTGGCTCGGGTCAGGGCGACGTCGAGCCACTGCGCCGCCGCGGGCTGATCGCCGCGCTTGGCATTCAGAAGCGCGAGACCGCGACCGGCCATCCCCTCCCAGCAAGGGTCGCCCAACTGACAGCCCAACGCCCACGCCTGCTCGAACCCGTCGAAGGCCGTGTCGAGCTTCCCGGCGTACAGGTCGAGCTCGGCGGAGAGTGCTTGCGGCCAAGGCTGGAAGGCGATCCAGCGTTCCTGCTGCACGAGGTCGAGGGTCTCCGCCAGCGCGGTTGCAGCTTCGCCGTACTCCGAGCGCAGCAAGTGCGCACGCCCGACGAGGGACAGCGACCACGCCTGCTGCCGCCGATCGCCGCAGCGCGCCGCGAGCTCGACCGAGGCCCCGAGATGCTCGAACGCGGCCGCATAGTCGGATCGGTCGGACGCGTTCATGCCCCGAACGCCAAGGATCGCAGCATGTTCGGCATCGGTTTCGGCGAGTGCTTGCGCCTTGGTCAGCCAGTCGTCGCCGGTCTTCCGGCGGCCGGCCTGGACCTCGATGAAGCCGAGTTCGCGCTGGGCCAGCACCGCGGTCGCTCGTTCACCGGCCTCCTCGGCGACCTGGATCGCCTCGTGCAGAACGATCGCGCCCTCCTCGTCGTGCCCGCGGATCGCGTGCACGAGAGCGCCGCCGAGGGCCGCGAGCGCCCGAGCCTCGAGCGTCTTGTCGCGACACTGCACTGCCAGCGCGGCGGCCTGGCGCAAACACTGCAGTCCGGCATCGACCGCGCCCGCGACGATCGCGGCCCGGCCGGCTTGGAGCTGGCTCACGGCCGCCGCTCGTCCGCTCAGCGGCGGAGCCGGGTCCGGAGTGAGCGTCGCGGCCTCTTGCAGCGAGGCGGAGACCTCGACGCCCAGCTCGCGCCGGAAGAGATCCGTGCAGAGCGCTATCTGACGGAGCGCACCGGCCCGATCACCGGACATCGCGAGGCTGCGGACCAGCAGTTCGTGGTTGCCCTGCTCGTACGGATTGGCCGCAACCGCCTGTGCGGCAAAGGGAATCGCGTCCTCGGCACGTCCGGCGGCGAGCAGAGAGATAGCTCGCTGCCGGAGCCGAGCCTCGACCACCCCGGCCACCCGCCGCCGCTCGACGAGCAACCACGACTCGAACTCGGGACACGACTCCAGCTCGACCCCTTCCAGCAGCTCGCCCCCCGATGTCAGCAAGGAGTCCTCCTCGAGGTGCAGGACATCGACCGTCGTCGCGCCGTCCAGCGTGGTCACCACCGGATCCCCGGTCAGCAGGTCCGGTACGCCGATCGCCCGGCGCAGCTCGGCCAGCGTCCAGCGCAGCGCACCCAGCGGATCGTCGGCGTCGGCGAAGAACAGTTCGGCGAGCCGCCGACGGCTCGGCGGCCGCTCGGCCAGCAACAGATAGCCGAGCAGCCCCCAAGCCTTCCTCCCCCGCGGCTGGCGCCCCGGTGTCTCGATCGTCGGCGGTCCGAGCAAGCGAATCAGCGGCACAGATCTCACCCCCTCGCGTGAGACCTCCAGTGTCGCCCCCACGGCCGCTTCCGGTCAGTGCCGGATGCCAACGGCTTCGAGGTATTCCGCCCGGGCCGCGACCGTCCCGTCGTCCGCGTAGTCGAACGCTCGCGGTACGTCGGCGAGCTCCGCCGCGAACTGCCGGTGGTCCTCGCCGTCGAGCGTCCCGGCCAGTCGCGTGATCGGACCGTAGAAGTCCATGAACCACTCCGCGAAGTGCTCGGGCGAGTGGTACCGGAACACGTAGTCACGCTTGGTCAGCGAGGTCCACTCGACCCGGTCGCCGAACAACTCGAACAGGTGCCCCTCGGTGCCCCACAGTGTCGGCGACTGCACCCCGGCCGGCGGCGGCGCCCACGTTGTCACGGTCTTGAACAGCTGTCCGATCATCCCGGTCGGTGTCCAGCTCGCCAGCGCGATCTTGCCGCCCGGCTTGACCACCCGGACCAGCTCGTCCGCCGTGCGCTGGTGGTCCGGCGCGAACATCACGCCGACCGTGCT
This sequence comes from Kribbella sp. NPDC048837, assembly GCF_055586945.1. Taxonomy (NCBI): domain Bacteria; kingdom Bacillati; phylum Actinomycetota; class Actinomycetes; order Propionibacteriales; family Kribbellaceae; genus Kribbella; species Kribbella sp. NPDC048837. Next base: position 1,182,874 of record NZ_JBVJHF010000001.1, on the reverse strand, counting down.
CAGCGCGAGATCGAACGATTGATCCGGGACCGGCAGCTTCTCCGCGTCGCCCTCGACGAAGGTCACCGGAAGGTGTTCCGCCACGGCCCGTTCCCGGCCCTGCGCCAGCAGGTTCGTGGCGTAGTCGACGCCGGTGGCCTCCGCGAACCGCCGGGCCGCCGCCAGTGCCGCGTTGCCCTGACCGCAGGCGACGTCGAGCGCGCTCTGCCCGGCCCGGACGTCGGCGGCCTCGACCAGGAGCTCGGCGATGATCTGCAGCGTGTTGCCGACCCGCGGATAGTCGCCGGTCTGCCAGGCCGCGCGCTGCTTGTCCTTGATCGCCTCGAAGTCCACGGCCGTACTCGTCATGTCATTTCCCCCTGGAAGTCACTACCACTTTCGATGGCCGGATCTGGTCACCTGCGTCGATCCAAACCGGTCACCGTGTGACGCGGCGTGTGACGGGACGGGCCGTCGTACGACGGGACCAACGCCGCGACTGGTCACACAGAGCAAAACATCGTTGTCAGAGGTTGGTATATCGACTGATCTGCGGATATGACCAGATCCTTCCAACGTGGCAATGAACTCTTGCCAACGTTGTCAACGCTACTTATAGTCCGTGGCACCTCTCGGTCGGTGACCAGCCTGTCCGCGCAACGGAAACGGAGGTGACTTTCGTCATGAACGAAGCGCCGCGCCCGCAGTTCGAAGATGTCGAAGATGTCGTTCGCTACCAGTTGAGTCGGCGAAGTCTTGTCGGGGGAGGTGCCGCGGCCGCGATGACGGCCTTCCTGGCGGCCTGCTCCGGCGGCGGCTCGTACTCCGACAAGCCCGCCAACAACAAGCCCGTCGCGACCAAGTCGATCCAGATCGGCAAGGCCAACATCCCGGTGCCCCGGGAGCAGTCGGTGATCGTCGGCCAGGTCGAGTACACGGTCTTCGACAGCTTCAACGGGATGATCCCGAACGGCTCGCCCGGCGGCGCCGGCGTCGAGCTCAGCACCGAGCCGCTGTTCTACCTCAGCTTCGCCAACGGCGAGATGCGGCCGTGGCTGGCGACCGAGTACAAGTACAACGACGACCACACCGAGGTGACCTTCAAGTTCGACCCGAAGGCGCACTGGAACGACGGCCAGCCGCTGGGCGCGAACGACTTCAAGTTCACCATCATGCTGCTGAAGGATCGTCCGGACCTGTTCGGCGGTGGCGGTGAGCTGAAGGAGTTCGTCAAGGACATCGAGGTCCCGGACCCCCAGACCGCGGTGGTGAAGATGCTCAAACCGGCACCACGGTTCCACTACAACTTCATCTCCGCGATCGCCGGTCCGCCGCTCGGGATCATGCCCGAGCACATCTGGAAGTCGCAGGACCCGACGAAGTTCAAGGACAACCCGCCGGTGCACAGCGGGCCGTACAAGCTGAAGCAGGCGATCCGGAACCAGAAGATGTTCGTCTGGGAGAAGGATCCGAACTACTGGAACAAGGACAAGCTCGACGTCAAGCCGCAGTACGTCGTCTACCAGAGCACGTCGAAGCAGCTCGACCAGGCGTCGCTGGCGTTCGAGCGCGCGGAGTTCGACGTCGGCTCGGTGGACGAGCAGCACGCCAAGCAGCTGCGCAACACCGGCTACCCGGCCTTGCAGACCACGCAGTTCCACGACCCGAACCCGCGGGTGCTGTGGCTGAACTGCGACCCGTCCCGGGGCGTGATCTCGGAGGCGAAGATGCGCTGGGCGATCAACTACTGCCTGGACCGGGAGAAGATCGGCAAGTCGATCTGGCCGGTGCAGGTGCCGCCGGCGCAGTACCCGTGGGCGGACTACCCGACCAACGACAAGTGGAAGAACGACGAGCTCGCGAACAAGTACAAGTTCGAGTTCAACCCGCAGAAGGCGACCGAGCTGCTCGACGAGATCGCCCCGAAGAACGCCTCCGGCAAGCGGACGTACAAGGGCAAGGAGATCAACCTCGAGATCATCACGCCGTCGCCGGTCGACGGCGGTGAGTACGCGATCGCGAACGTGCTGAAGACCGAGCTGGCCAAGGTCGGCGTCCCGGCCACCCTGCGCAGCCTGGCCGGCAACGTGCACGACGAGAAGTTCCAGCGCGGCCAGTACGACATCGACTCCAGCTGGGCCGGGATCGCGATCGACCCCGAGCAGCTGTACTCCGACTGGACCAGCGACAAGTACCAGCCGGTCGGCAAGAACGCGGCCGGCAAGAACAAGCTGCGGTTCCGGAACGCGAAGTTCGACGAGATCTCCAACAAGCTGGCCGGGCTGGACCCCGACAGCGAAGAGGCGAAGCCGCTGCTGAACGAGGCGCTGGAGATCTACTTCCAGGAGCTGCCGATGCTGTCGGTGATCCAGACGGGGTACCCGTCGTACTTCAACACCACGTTCTGGAAGGGCTGGCCGACCGACGACGACCTGTACGAGGTCCCGCTGAACTGGTGGCAGCACTTCATCTTCGTCCTCGGCAAGATCGAGCCCACCGGGCAGAAGGGACCGGCGTGACGGCGGAAGCCCCGCCCGCGGTAGCTGTCGGCGAGAGCCAGGACGCCGCACCCGTCTCGGGGGTGCGGGCCTGGCTGTCGCGGCATCCGCTGGCGGCGTACGCGATCCGCCGGTTCGGGCTCTACCTGGTGGAGCTGTGGGGAGCGCTCACCATCGCGTTCTTCTTCTTCCGGCTGATGCCGGGCGACCCGATCCAGACGCTGATCCAGACCCTGCAGCAGAACTACATCTACAACCAGCAGGCGAGCGCGGAGATCATCGCCCGCTACCGGCACGAGTTCGGCCTGGACGGGAACCTGCTCACGCAGTACCTGACCTACATGCAGAAGCTGGTGCTGCACGGGGATCTCGGGCCGAGCCTGATCAACTACCCGACGCCGGCCCAGACCGTGATCCTGCGATCGTTGCCCTGGACCATCGGTCTGCTCGGGATCTCCGCCGTGATGGCCTGGATCCTCGGCATCGTGATCGGCGCGATCGCCGGCTGGCGGCGCGGCAAGGTCGGCTCCGCGATCGCCACCAACCTGTCGATCGCTCTGTCGCACGTGCCGTACTTCTTCGTCGCGCTGATCCTGGTGTACGTCTTCGCGTACTCGATGGGCGTGTTGCCTGCGAGATCGGCGTACGACTCCAACATCGATCCGGGGATCAGTGCGGAGTTCATCGGCAGCGTGCTCAAGTACGGGTTGCTGCCCGGCCTGTCGATCGTGATCATCGGGACGTTCAGCTGGATCCTGTCCACCCGGATGCTGATGATCCCGATTCTCGGCGAGGACTACCTGGTGTACGCCGAGGCCAAAGGCCTGAAGGGCTCGCGGATCCTGACCCGGTACGCGCTGCGGAACTGCTACCTGCCGCAGATCACCGCGTTCGGCATCTCGCTCGGCTTCATCTTCAACGGCAACGTGCTGGTCGAGCAGCTGTTCAACTACCCGGGGCTGGGGACCACGCTGGTCACCGCGATCCAGCAGCTCGACTTCAACACGATCCTCGGTGTCACCGACATCGCGATCTTCTCGGTCCTGACCGCCGTCCTGCTCCTCGACCTCGTGCTCCCGCTGCTCGACCCGCGGGTCAAGTACTGGAAGTGATGACGATGAGACTCCTGACCGCGGTACTGCGGACGATCCGGAACAGCCGGCGGCTGGCGACCGGACTCGTCATCCTCGGACTGCTGATCCTCATCGCGCTGCTCAGCCCGTTGATCGTGAAGGCGATCGGCGGCGGACAGGACCCGATCGAGCTGGCGGCGTACGACAAGTGGCAGGTGCCGGGACCGAAGCATCTGCTCGGCACCGACCAGTTCGGCCGGGACGTGTTCGCGATGGTCGTGAAGGCGCTCGCGGTCTCGCTGCAGATCGGCGCGATCGCCGGCATCATCTCGACGGTCGTCGGCGTGATCGTGGCCTTCGTCGCCGGGTACAAGGGCGGCTGGATCGACGGGATCCTGTCCACGTTCACCGGCATCCTGCTGGTCATCCCGACGTTCCCGTTGCTGATCGCGCTCTCGGCGTACGCGAAGAACGTCAGCCTTTTCCAGGTCGGCGTGATGATCTCGATCTTCTCCTGGCCGTTCGCGGCCAAGACGATCCGCTCGCAGGTGCTGAGCCTGCGGACCCGGCCGTACGTCGACCTGGCCCGGGTGAGCAAGGCGCGCGACCTGGAGATCATCGTCACCGAGCTGCTGCCGAACCTGTTGCCCTTCATCGGCGTCGGTTTCGCGTCGTCGGCGCTCGGCGCGATCTTCGGCCTGGTGGGCCTGGAGATCATCGGACTCGGGCCGGGCGGCGTGATCGACCTGGGCCAGATCATCTTCAACGCGATCGGCACCGGGGCGCTGACGCTGGGCGCCTGGCCGATGTTCGTCGTACCGATCGCGCTGCTGACGCTGCTGTTCGCGGCGCTGAACATGGTCAACATCGGGTTGGAAGAGGTCTACAACCCGCGGCTGAGGGGAGTGGCCGGTGAGTGACGCCAACGTGCTCGAGGTCAAGGGCCTCGAGGTGACGTACCGCAGTACTCGCGGTGACGTGCAGGCGGTCCGTGGTCTGGATCTGAACGTGCGCCGCGGCGAGATCCTCGGAATCGCGGGGGAGTCGGGCAGTGGGAAGAGCACGCTCGCGGTCGCGCTGCTGCGGTTGCTGAAGCCGCCGGGCAAGGTGACGGCCGGGTCGGCGATGTTCCACCCGGCCGGCCGGTCGCCGGTGGACCTGCTGAAGGTGAACGGCGAGGAGCTCCGGGTACTGCGGTGGAGCGCGCTCTCGTATCTCCCACAGGGATCCATGAGCTCGCTCAACCCGGTGGCGCGGGTGGGCGACCAGTTCAAGGACGTGATCCTCGAGCACGCGCCGGGCCGCAAGGCCGAGCTGGACGCGATGATCCCGCGGCTGCTCGGCCAGGTCGGCCTGGAGCCGCGGGTCGCGCGGATGTATCCGCACGAGTTGTCCGGCGGGATGAAGCAGCGCGTCCTGATGGCGATCGCCGTCGCGCTCGAACCCGACCTGGTGATCGCCGACGAGCCGACCACCGCGCTCGACGTGACCATCCAGCGCGTGATCCTGCAATCGCTCGCCGACCTGCGCACCGACTTCGGCGTGACGCTGATGGTGATCTCGCACGACATGGGTGTGCACGCGCAGCTCGTCGACCGGGTCGCGGTGATGTACGAGGGGCGGCTCGTCGAGGTCGGCGGGGTCCGGCAGGTGTTCAAGGATCCGCAGGATCCCTACACCCGGCAGCTGATCGAGTCGATCCCACGACTGGGACGGAGGGCATCGTGAAGTCGGAGCTGGAACTTCGTGGCGTACAGCAACGATTCCACGCCCGCGGCGTGGCCGGCGGGTACGTGACCGCGGTGGACGACGTGAGCTTCGCGCTCGCCGCGTCGCCACCGCAGATCGTCAGCCTGGTCGGTCAGAGCGGCAGTGGGAAGAGCACGATCGCGCGGAACGTGCTCGGGCTGCAGAAGCCGACGCAGGGTTCCGTGCTGTACGGCGGGAAGGACATCTTCTCGCTCAGCCGCGCCGAGTACGACGAGTACCGGCGCGACGTACAGCCGGTGTTCCAGGATCCGTACGCGATCTTCAATCCCTTCTACCGTGTGGATCGCGTGCTGTGGAAGGCGGTCAAGAAGTTCGGGCTGGCCCCGTCACGGTCAGCCGGGCTGGAACTGATCGAGGAGTCGCTGCGGGCGGTCCGGCTCGAGCCGGAGAACGTTCTCGGACGGTATCCGCACCAGCTCTCCGGCGGTCAGCGGCAACGCATCATGCTGGCCCGGGTCCACATGCTCCGTCCGAGCTTCATCATCGCGGACGAGCCGGTCTCGATGCTGGACGCGCAGGTCCGCAGGCACTTCCTCGACATCCTGCTCGACTTCCAGCGCGAGCACGGGATGACGACGCTCTTCATCACCCACGACCTGTCCACCGTGTACTACCTCGGCGGCGAGGTCATGGTCATCACCAAGGGCCAGATCGTCGAACGCGGCCCGGTCTCCTCCGTGATGCACGAGCCGTCCCACCCGTACACCCAGCTGCTGCTCGACTCCATTCCCCAACCCGACCCCGACAACCGGTGGACCAGCCGCATCCAGGTCGACGAACTCGACCAGGTCGACGACAACACCCCCGCCGACGCCACCAAGCCGGAGGCCCCGATCCTCTGACCGATCGAGGGCTCTCCATCGACGTTGTGCCTTCTCCCCTCGTCCACCAGGGGAGAAGGCACAACTTGCGGGGATATCCCGTCGAAGGCGTCAGACGGTCTTGATGGCGGGGTCGCTGGTGCCGGGGGTGCCGGTCTCGACGTGGCCCGCGTAGCGGCGCAGGTACGTCGGGTCGGAGTCGGTGACGATCGAGACGTCGTACCAGCGGCTCGTGGTGGCGATGGTGTGGGTGGTCCTGCCCGGCCGGAGGTCAAGCTTCTTCGGTTTGCCACCGTACGAGCTGGTGATGGTGACGCGGCGGGCGACGTCGGTGGTGAGGGTGAGGTCGACGTCGCCGGTCCGGGCGTTCTCGCGGGCGGTGATCTCCAGGCCGGTGGCCGGCTTGCCCTTGAACGTGCGGAGGAAACCGTTCGGGCCGTGCACGGTGAGGTCCGTGACGCCGTTCGAGTAGATCGGGTTCCAGGTGTCCGCGACGGACTTGCCGGCTTCGGTGGTGTAGGTCCAGGGGCCGTCGGTGCGGTTCGCGGACGTGATCAGGAACTGGCCGCCCGCGTGCGAGCCGGAGCTGAAGGTCAGCTTGTATTTGCCGCTGGCAACGGCACCGTCGACGATCGGTGCGTAGGGCAACGGCCGGGTCCGGCGGGACCCGCGTTCCTGACCGGGGACCTTGCCGACGGCCGGCGGCGTCGGCATGTAGTCCGGGTGCCGGTTGTTGTCCGGCGGCTCGTAGGCCGTGGTGTCCGGGAGCTGCGCCGGCTTGGTGGCCGACGTACCGAAGTCGAAGGCCGAGGTGAGGTCGCCGCAGATCGCCCGCCGCCAGGGCGAGATGTTCGGCTCGTGCACGCCGAACCGGCGCTCCATGAACCGGATGATCGACGTGTGGTCGAACACCTCCGAGCAGGTGTAACCGCCGGTGCTCCACGGCGACACGACCAGCATCGGCACCCGCTGACCCAGACCGTACGGACCGGGGGCGGCCTTGGTGCCGGTGTAGAGATCAGGCCCGACGTCCACGGTCGACAGGCCCTGCGCCGCGGACATCGGCGGGTACGGCGGTACGGCGTGATCGAAGAAGCCGTCGTTCTCGTCGTAGGTGATGAACAGCGCGGTCTTGCTCCAGACCGCCGGGTTCGAGGTGAGCGCGTCGAGGACCTGGGAGATGTACCAGGCGCCGTAGTTGGCCGGCCAGTTCGGGTGCTCGGTGAAGGCCTCGGGCGCGGCGATCCAGGAGATCTTCGGCAGCCGGTTGTTCTTCACGTCGGCGGTGAGCCGGGCGAACAGGCTCTCGCCGGCCTTCGCGTTCGTCCCCGTGCGGGCCTTGTCGTACAGCGGGTTCCCGGGCTGGGCGTTGCGGTAGGTGTTGAAGTACAGCAGCGAGTTGTCGCCGTAGTTGCCGCGGTAGGCGTCGTCGATCCAGCCCCAGCCACCGGCCGCGTCCAGGCCGTCGCCGATGTCCTGGTAGATCTTCCACGAGACGCCGGCCTGCTCGAGCCGTTCGGGGTACGTCGTCCAGCCGTAGCCGGCCTCGTCGTTCCCGAGGACCGGGCCGCCGCCGGTGCCGTCGTTGCCCGTGTAGCCGGTCCACATGTAGTACCGGTTCGGGTCGGTCGAACCCATGAACGAGCAGTGGTACGCGTCGCACAACGTGAACTTGTCGGCGAGGGCGTAGTGGAACGGGATGTCCTCGCGGGTCAGGTACGCCATCGTGGTCGAGGTCTTGGCCGGGATCCACTGGTCGTACTTGCCGCCGTTCACGGCCTGGTGCGCGTCGGACCAGCTGTGCGCGAGGTCCTGGATGAACTGCAGACCGAGGTTGTCGGCCTCCGGCCGGAACGGCAGGATCTCCTTGCCGGCGGCAGTCTTCTGGTGCCACACCGGCCGGCCGCTCGGCAGCGTCACCGGGCGCGGGTCACCGAACCCGCGGACCCCCTTGAGGGTGCCGAAGTAGTGGTCGAACGAACGGTTCTCCTGCATCAGCACGACGATGTGCTCGACGTCGTTGATGTCGCCGTACCGGCGATGCGCGGGGATCGCGGCGGCCTGCTCGATGCTGTTCGCCATGGCCGCGAACGCGGCCGACGCTCCGGCGAGCTGCAGGAATCTCCGGCGATTGATGTCTGGCATACGGGTCTCCTGACGGGCGGTGGGGCGGATGGAGTCTGGAACACCAGCACTGCGTCGCAGGCACCCTGGTCTGAACGATTAACCGACGGAAGATGAATTGCTCCCCACGCCATTCGGGGCGAGACTGGACTGGCGCGGCCTGGGGGTGGGGGAGGCTGCAATGGGCGGGCGGGCGCTCTTCGGCGCCAGGGAGACAGATCTCGAACGGCTCCAGGGAGAGCTGGCGGCGCTGACGGACCAGTTCTCCGCAGCCAACGAAGTACTCTCCGCGGTCGGCCGCTCGGCCGGAGACCCGGACACCGTCCTGACCACGATCGTCGAGAGCGCCTGCCGGCTGTGCCGCTCGCAGGCCGCCCAGCTCTATCTGCTCCAGGGCGGCTACTACCAGCTGAGCAAGGCCGTCGGACTGTCGCCGGAGGCGACCCGTTACCTGATCGACCACCCGACGCCGGTCGACCGAGCCACCCTGATCGGCCGGGTCGGGCTTGACCGGGCCACGCAACAGATCCCCGACGTGCTCTCGGATCCTGCGTACGGACGGCAGGAGCTGCAGCGGCTCGCCGGATTCCGGACCACGATGGGCGCGCCGATGCTGGTCGACGACGAGGTCGTGGGCGCGCTCGCGGTCTGGCGCAACGAGGTCAGCCCGTTCGATCAGCGCGAGCAGGACCTCGTGACCGCGTTCGCTGGGCAGGCGGCGATGGCGGTCAACAGTGTGAAGCTTGTCCAGCAGCTCGAGGCGCGTGGCGCCGAGCTCGCGCGGAAGGTCGGCGAGCTGGAGGCGCTGCGCGAGGTCGGCGAGGCCGTCAACTCCAGCCTCGACGTGTCCAAGGTGCTCTCGACCATCGCCAAGCACGCGGTCAAGATCTCAGCCACCGACGGCGGCTCGATCATGGAGTACGACGAGGACGCTCAGTGTTTCCTGGTCCGCAGCGTCTTCCAGACCGACCGGAGTGTGATCGAACGGCTGCGGGCGACCCGCATCCACCTCGACGAGACCCTGGTCGGGCGCGCGGCCAGGGCGGGCCGGCCGGTGGCGGTGGCCGACCTGAGTCAGGCCGAGCTCGATCCGCACCTGTCCGTGCTGTACGACGCCGGCTGGCGCTCGCTGGTCGCCGTACCCCTGCTGCGTGAGGGCCAGATCGTCGGCTCACTCGTGGTCCGGCGGAAACGACCGGGTGAGTTCTCGGCCGAGACGCTGACGCTGCTGGAGATGTTCGCCGATCAGTCGACGCTCGCGCTGCTGAACGCCCAGCTCTACCGCGAGCTGAAGCAACGCAGTGCGGAGCTGGAGGTCGCGAGCCGGCACAAGTCCGAGTTCCTGGCGAGCATGTCGCACGAGTTGCGGACACCGCTGAACGCGGTCCTCGGGTTCTCCGAGGTCCTGCTGGAGCGGATGTTCGGGGACCTCAACGAGCGGCAGGAGGAGTATCTGCGCGACATCCACGGCTCCGGCAAGCACCTGCTCGAGCTGCTGAACGAGATCCTCGACCTGTCCAAGGTCGAGGCCGGCCGGATGGAGCTGGAGTACACGAGCTTCCCGCTGCGCCGCCTGCTCGACAACACCGCGGGGATGCTGCGCGAGCGGGCGACCACCCACGGCATCGACCTGCGCGTCGAGGTCGGGCCGGGCATCGACGAGGTGTACGCCGACGAGCTGCGGCTGAAGCAGGTCGTCCTGAACCTGATGACGAACGCGGTGAAGTTCACCGGGGACGGCGGCGCGGTACTGGTCCGGGCGACCCGGGCCGGAGCCGAGGTGCACATCGCGGTGACCGACACCGGTCGCGGCGTACCGGCCGAGGACCGTGAGCGGATCTTCGAGTCGTTCCAGCAGGGTGGCCGCGGCCCGTCGCAAGAGGAGGGCACCGGGCTCGGGCTGACGCTGTCGCGGCGGATCGTCGAGCTGATGGGCGGCCGGATGTGGCTGGACAGCGAGGTCGGGGTCGGCAGCACGTTCGGATTCACCCTGCGCAGCAGGGAGAGCTCGGCTCGGCCGGACCCGGCCCGGACGGTCGGCGACGTGGTGGTCATCGAGGACGACCGGCCGTCGCTCGACCTGATCACGGCGTACCTGTCCGGCGCCGCCCTGCGGGTCACGGTCGCCGGTGACGGCCAGTCCGGGCTCGACGCCGTACGCCGGGTCCGGCCGGCCGCGGTCCTGCTGGACATCCGGTTGCCGGGGATCGACGGGTGGGCGGTGCTGCAGGCGTTGAAGGCCGAGCCCGGAACCCGCGACATCCCGGTCGTCGTCGTGTCGATCGTCGACGAACAGGCGCGCGGCGCCGCGCTCGGTGCCGCCGCCTACCTGGTCAAGCCGGTCAGCCGCGACGCGTTGCTCGACGCGCTGCGGGCCGTGGGAGCCATAACGGACGAGGGGGACGATCGATGAACCCGGGCCGGATCCTGGTCGTGGAGGACAATCCGAAGAATCTCAAGCTGGTCCGCGACGTGCTGCAGTTCTCCGGCTACGAGGTGATCGAGGCGACGTCGGGCGAGGACGGCGTCCGGCTCGCGGCCTCCGAGCACCCGGACCTGATCCTGATGGACCTGCAGTTGCCCGGCATCGACGGTGCCGAGGCGCTGCGCCGGATCCGGGCCGGCGAACGGACGCACGCCGTACCCGTGGTGGCGGTGACGGCGTTCGCGATGGACCACGACCGGCAGAACGCGTTCGACTCGGGGTTCACCGGGTACGTCGAGAAGCCGATCAGCGTCCGCCGGCTGCCGCAGCAGATCCGGGACTTCCTCCGATTGGGTGGCGCGACATGACCAGGGTGCTCGTGGTAGACGACCAGCCGGCGAACGTCCGGTTGCTGGAGGCGATCCTCAGTCCTCGCGGGTACGACGTCCTGACGGCGTCCTCGGGGGAGCAGGCGCTGGAGCTGATCGGTGCCGAGGACATCGATCTCGTCCTGCTGGACATCCTGATGCCCGGGATCGACGGTTACGAGGTGTGCCGCCGGATCCGGGACCAGGTGGACACGGCGTACCTGCCGGTCGTGATGGTGACGGCCAGCGGCGACGAGCAGAAGGTGAAGGCGCTCGAGGCCGGTGCGGACGACTTCCTGACCAAGCCGGTCAACCAGAGCGAACTGCTCGCGCGGGTGGCGTCGCTCGCGCGGATCAAGCAGTACCAGGACACGATCAAACGCCAGGCCACCGAACTGACCGCGTGGAACAAGGAACTCGAGTCGCGGGTCGAGACCCAGGTGTCGCAGCTGCAGCGGATGGGCCGGCTGCGCCGGTTCCTCAGCCCGCAGCTGGCCGAGCTGATCGTGGACTCCGGCGACGAGTCGTTCCTGGCCAGCCACCGCCGCGAGATCGTCGTGGTCTTCTGTGACCTGCGCGGTTTCACCACGTTCGCGGAGGCGAGTGAGCCGGAGGAGGTGATGGGCGTCCTGGAGGAGTACCACCAGGCGCTCGGCGACCTGATCTTCCGGTTCGAGGGAACGCTGGAACGGTTCGCCGGCGACGGGCTGATGGTGTTCTTCAACGATCCGGTGCGTTGCGAGGACGGCCCGTTGCGCGCACTGCGGATGAGTGTGGCGATGCGGACCCGGGTCCGCGGACTGGCCGAGGCCTGGGGCCGGCGCGGGCACGACCTCGCGCTCGGGATCGGAGTCGCCCAGGGCTACGCGACCCTGGGGACCATCGGGTTCGACGGACGGCTCGACTACGCGGCGATCGGGAGCGTGACCAACCTGGCCGCGCGGCTGTGCGCCGATGCCGAACCGTGGCAGATCCTCGCCACCGAACGGGTCTACGCCGCGGCCGGTGACGTGGTGATCGGCGAGGACGCCGGGCTGCGGGAGGTGCGCGGCTTCAGCCGGACCGTGCACGCCTACGCGATCCGTGGTCTCGACAACTCGAGGGTCGCGTCATGACCGGCGACCTGTGGACCGCTCCGGGTGAGACGGCCCGGAGCCTGTCCGAGCTGAGCGAGGACGAGCGTTACCAGCGCTTCGACGAGTTGCAGGCGCGGATGGCCGAGGTGTGGGACGCGGTGCGGCTCAACTACGACGACGAGTCGGTGGTCGTCGTGCCGTCCATCACGCTCGATCGGACCGAGACCACCGGCACCGGGACGATGATGCAGGCCTACGAGGAACGGTTCCTGTTCCTGCTGATCCTGCTGCGGGAGCCGCGGCTGCGGATGGTCTACGTGACCTCGATGCCGATCGCGCCCGAGATCATCGAGTACTACCTGGCGCTGCTGCCCAGGGTGATCCCCAGCCATGCGCGCGCCCGGTTGACGCTGATCGCGGTCAACGACGCCACGCCGATCTCGCTCAGCGAGAAGCTCCTGGCCCGGCCGCGGCTGCTCCAGCGGATCGCCGCGCTGATCCCGAACCCGAGGCGGTCGCACCTGATTCCCTACAACACGACCGAACTCGAACGCGATATCGCGATCAGTCTCGGCATCCCGATGTACGGCGCCGATCCCCGGCTGGCCCCGCTGGGCTCGAAGTCCGGGTGCCGCCGGTTGTTCGCGGAGGTCGGCGTACCGCATCCGCTGGGGGCGGAGAACCTGCGCAGCCTCGACGACATCGCCGACGCGGTGCTGGCGATGCGCGCCGAACGGCCCACGATGGACAGCGCGATCGTGAAGCTCAACGAGGGTGTCTCCGGCGCGGGGAACGCGGTGGTCCGGCTGAAGGGTCTGCCGGCACCTGGTTCGGCGACGGAACGCGACGACGTGATGAAGCGGTTGCTGGAGATGGAGCTGGAGTCGCAGAAGACGCCCTTCGACGTCTACATCGCCAAGTTCGCCGAGAACGGCGGCATCGTCGAGGAGCGGATCGTCGGCGACGAACTGCGGAGTCCGAGCGTGCAGCTCCGGGTGATGCCCCGCGGCGACGTCGAGCTGTTGTCCACCCATGATCAGTTGCTGGGTGGTGCGAGTGGTCAGAGCTATCTGGGATGCGTGTTCCCGGCGGCGCGGGAGTACGCACGGGTCATCACCGAGCATGCGGCGACCATCGGGCGGCGGCTGGCGACCGAGGGTGCGCTCGGACGGTTCGCGGTCGACTTCGTCGTCGTTCGCGGTGAGGACGGCGGGTGGACGCCGTACGCGATCGAACTCAACCTGCGCAAGGGCGGGACGACCCACCCGTTCCTGACCCTGCAGTTCCTGACCGACGGACGGTACGACCCGCGGACCGCGCTCTTCATCACGCCGGCAGGGGATGAGAAGCATCTGGTCGCGACCGATCACCTCGAGTCGGAACGGCTGACCGGCTTGTCGCCGGCGGACCTGTTCGACATCGTGGCCCGCCACGGGCTGCATTTCGACCAGTCCCGGCAGGTCGGCGTGGTGTTCCACATGATCAGCTGCCTGACCGAGAAGGGCCGGCTCGGGCTGACGGCCGTGGGGAACAGCCCGGCCGAGGCGGACCGCCGGTACCGTGATGCTTCCCGCATTGTGCTGGCGGAAGCCGAGCAGGCCTTCGCCGAACGCCCGCTCCCGGTCTGAGAGGTTCGATGCAGCGAGTCTGGTACGTCGCCTACGGTTCCAACCTCGCCTTCGAACGCTTCCGCTGCTACCTGGCCGGCGGCCGGCCCGCCGGTGGCGCCCGCGAGTACCCGGGCTGTCGCGACCACAGCGATCCGGAACGGATCGTCGGCGTCCACGTGCCCGGCGGCCTCATCTTCGCCGGAGCATCGCGGGTGTGGGGCGGCGGCTCGGCCTTCTACGACCGGACCGCCGGCGGGCAGGTCGCCGGCCGGGCCTACTTGCTGACACCGGATCAGCTGGGCGACGTGGCGGCCCAGGAGATGCGCCGCGAGCCCGGCTGCGATTTCGCCCGCGACCTGGCCGGCCTCCTCCCTGACGTCGACACGATCCACACCATGGGGCCGGGCCGCTACGAAACGGTCGCCCGCCTCGGCGAGCTGGACGGCGTACCCATGTTCACCGTCACCCACGGCACCGTGTCCGACCTGGACCCGGTCGCCCCGACAGCGCCGTACCTGCGATGGATCGCGACCGGCCTGCACGAGGCCCACACCTGGCCACTGCCACAGGTGGTGGAGTACCTACACAGTGCGCCGGGCGTCGACCTGGCATGGACGCCCGACGCACTAACCGACTTGCTCAGCGCTTGACGGCTACGCAGGTTGCGGTGGTGTGTTTGGTGGGGTCGCTCTCGGAGGTGGCGGTGAGGGTGATTTTGGCGACGGGGCTGGTGCCGGGGGTGGTGTAGACGGGGACGGTGGTTTGCTGGCCGGCGTTCGCGGTGGTGAGGGCGTTGGGGAGTGAGATGGCCCAGTCCTTGCCGTCGATCTTGGCGGAGACGCGGTAGACGTCGCCCTTCAGGTACGGCGTGACGTCCTCGGGGTGCTCGGAGACGGTGCCGGGCTTGCCGGTGTTGGTGAGTTGGAAGTTGCAGGTCTGGACGCCCTTGGCCGACGGCTTGGCGACGGTCGGCAGGACGCGGACGCCGCGCTTCTGCGGGCCCGAGCCGTCGAGTGAGCGGATCGCGACCGTGTAGGACAGGATCCCGGCGCGGTCCCGGCGTACGTTCGTGATGTAGAAGTGCAGCCGGTTGGCGGTGTCGGTGTACTCGTACTCACTGCCCGAGTTCGTGCCGGAGTGGAAGAGTGCGTCCGACAGCTGGCGGTAGTCGCCGATCGTGATCGGGACCTTGGTGCCGTCGGGCAGGACGTAGTCGGTCATGTTGATGTCCTGCGGGTTCGCGTCGACCACCCACTCGAACGGCGCCTGGTCCTGGTTCTTGGTCTTCGCCAGCAGTACGCCGGAGTCGGGCGTGAACGAGTCCGTGCCCATCCGGTCCACCACCTCGACCGTGTAGTTCTGGTACCCGCGCCCGTCGCACAGCGGATCCTTGGTCACGTCACACGCCGGCGCCAGGTCACCCGCGCCGCCGAGCTGGATGTTGACGCCGGACAGGCCCTTCGGCCCGGGTTGCGCCGTCCGCGCGGTGACGTTCGCGATCACCACGCCCGAGGTGGCGAGCGCCTCGCGCGACAACCGCAGCACGTTCTGCTCGTCGACCATCTGCAGCTTGATCTTGTTCCGCAGCATGTGTTGTGCGCCCATCGACGCGCCACCGGTCGCCGGGATCATCCACCTGCTGTGTGGTCCACCGGGTCCGTTGAAGCTGCCGCGGGACAGCATCTCCCAGATCCCGGTGTACGCGCGCCGAGCGGGTACGCCGTACGGGTTGTTGTAGTTGTCCCCGATACCGAGGATGTGGCTGAACTCGTGGGCGAAGACCGCCATGCCCGAGCTCTCCGCCTGCGTCGACGAGCCGCCGCCGGCGTTCGGCCAGATCGACGAGCCGGCCGCCCAGGACGTCCAGTCGACGTACCGGGTGTCGGACCAGTTGCGCTGCGCCGGGTCGGGCGGACCGAACTCCTCGGTGACGTCCTCCTTGGTCGGGAACTTCATCATCCCGAACTCCTGCCAGGTCGACGACTCGTCCTGGCCGGCGCTCAGGAAGAACACGAAGTCGAATCCGGCCGGTACCTCGGGTCCTTGGTCGGCGACCCAGGCCGCACGGCCGTCGGTGCGGATGTTCCGGTTGCAGTTGTCGCCGGCCGGGCAGTCCTCGTCGCTCTGGAACTCCATCGCGTACTCGTGCGACTTGCCCGGCATCCGGTACGGGCCGAAGGCGGTCAGGTCGACGCCGTACCGGCCGCCGGAGTCCTCCATCCAGTACTCGTGCAGGGTGTGACCGTGGTTGAGCGCGCTCGGCGTGTTGAGGAAGTTCTTGTAGAACTGGGCGGTCTGGTCCCGCGGTACGCCGTTCGCCTCGGCACTCGGGTTGCCGAACACGGTCGAGCCCTTGGGCTTGGTGATGACGAAGTCCTGGTTCGGATAGTCGAGCAGGACGAGCGCACCCTTGAAGGTCCGCACCGACCCCTTGGTCGCCGGGTTCGCCCAGTCCGTCCCCGGCGGTTTGACGTAGTCGCTCCACGTCATGTGGTCCGGGTTCTCCCAGTTCTGCGGGTCGATCGGACCCGGCAGACCGTTGGAGGTGGTGGCGGCGATCCGCCGGTCCTGACCCGACTCCTGCCACGGCTGCTTCTGCGGCCAGTGCGGGTACTGCCAGGCGTTCGCGGGATCCGGGGGAGGAGCGGCATCAGGTGCGGCCAAGGCCAGCGAAGGAACCGAAACGGCGGCCAGTACGGCGACCAGCCGCAGGACAACACGAAACTTCCGTTGCTCAGACACGGGCGGGCATCCGATCGACGAAGGGCGGGACAACGGGCAGCCATGAGCTTGCCCTGCCGACACCCCTGACCACAACAGGTGAAACCACTGTATACAGTATGGAGAGAAGTGGTTAGCCTGGGGCGGGTTGTTTCCGTGGTGGATGGAGGAGCCATGTATGTAGTCACCGACCCGGCGACGGGTGTGCTGGTCGAGGAAGTGGCCAACTCGACGGAGGCGGAGGTTCAGGCGGCGATCGGGCGGGTGCACTCCGGGTATCCGGGGTGGCGGAGCCGGTCCGTGGCGGAGCGGGCCGCGATCGTGGCGCGAGCGGCCGACCTGTTCGAGGAGCGGGCCGACGAGCTGGCCGCGATCATGACGCTGGAGATGGGGAAGCGGATCAACGAGGGCCGGGGTGAGGTCAGCATCGTGGTCGACATCTTCCGGTACTACGCGGAGCACGGGCCGGCGTTGCTCGCGGACGAACCGCTCGACATCAAAGGTGGTCGAGCCGTCATCACCAAGGGGCCGATCGGACCGTTGCTCGGGATCATGCCGTGGAACTTCCCGTGCTACCAGGTCGCGCGGTTCGTCGCGCCGAACCTGGTGCTCGGTAACACCATCCTGCTCAAGCACGCGTCGATCTGCCCGCGCTCGGGTCGCGCGATCGAGGAGATCCTGCAGGCGGCCGGCGTGCCGGACGACGTCTATGTGAACACGTTCGCGTCGAGCCGGCAGATCCCGGCGATCCTGGCGGATCCGCGGATCGTCGGTGTCTCGCTGACCGGCAGCGAGCAGGCCGGTGTGTCCGTCGCCGCCGAAGCCGGGCGGAACCTGAAGCGGACCGTGCTCGAGCTCGGCGGCTCCGATCCGTTGATCGTGCTCGACACCGCGGACATGGACGAGACGGTGAACGCCACCGCGACCGCGCGGATGCGGAACTGCGGTCAATCCTGCAACGCGCCGAAGCGGATGATCGTGCTCGCCGACCTGTACGACGAGTACGTCGACCGCCTGACCAAGCGGGTCGCGGAGTACTACGTCCCCGGCGATCCCGCGGATCCGGCGACGAAGCTCCCGCCGCTCGCGTCGACCGCGGCCGCGGACGAGGTCGCGGCCCAGGTCGCAAAGGCGGTCGAGCAGGGCGCGACGCTGCGCACCGGCGGCAACCGCATCACGCCCGGCGCGTATCTCGAGGCGACCGTCCTCACCGACGTCACGCCGGACATGGACGCGTACTACGAGGAGATCTTCGGCCCGGTCGTGATCGTCTTCAAGGCCGAGACCGAGGACGACGCGGTCCGGCTGGCCAACGACACGCCCTTCGGCCTCGGTGCCTCGGTCTGGGGCACCGACCCCGACCGCAACCGCCGCGTCGCCGACCGGATCGAGGCCGGCATGGTCTACCTCAACCGCGCCGGCGGCTCCCAGGCCGACCTCCCCTTCGGCGGCATCAAACGCTCCGGCCTCGGCCGCGAACTGGGCCCAGCCGGCATCGAAGAATTCATGAACAAGAAGTCGATCCGGCTCTGAAACCGCCGCCGTCCTCCGGTGCGTACCTGTTCGAGAGCACCAGACGAACGAGGGGAGACGTGCCATGGCGGTGGACGGAGATCTGGAGAAGCTGGTCCGGCAGTCGGCGGCCGCCTACATCCGCGGAGACATCGACGCGTACCTGGACCTGATCCACCACAGCGACGACTACACCTTGATGTCGCCGCTGGGTGGGGAGGTCGTCCGCGGCTTCGACTCGTCGCCGCAGGCGTTGCAGCGCACGCGTGAGATGTTCCGGTCCGGTGAGGCGTCGGTCGACATCGAGCAGTGCTACCAGTCCGGCGACCTGACTGTTCTCGTTGTGGTGGAACGGCAGCATGGGGAGGTCGGTGAGTTGCCGGATCAGGACTGGTCTCTGCGCGTCACGCTGGTCTTCCGGCGTACGCCGGACGGCTGGGACCAGGTGCACCGGCACGCCGACCCCCTCGTCCACCCCATCGGCATCGGCCGCCTGTCGGAACTGGCGCGCGGCGCGCCCGGCTGAGGGGGTTACGGGCGGCCCGCTGCGCGCATACTGCGAGTAGGGGAGAGGGGGCCGACGATGCCCGTGCCGGGTGGTTACTCCATCAAGACCTATCGCTACCTGCGGATGGCGATGGTTGCCATGATCGCCCTTCTCGGCGCCGCGCTGGTGATCGAGTGGTCGAAGACCGATCCGAGCTGCCTGCAGAACTCGATCAGTGCCTACTACTACACGCCCGTACGGGCGATCTTCGTCGGCAGCCTGATCACGATCGGCGTCTGCATGGTCGTGCTGAAGGGCAACACCGAACCCGAGGACATCCTGCTCAATGTCGCGGGCATCCTGGCACCGGCCGTCGCGCTCGTCCCGACGCCCGGGCGCGGGACGTGCCACTCGGTGCCGGTGGACGTCGGTGACGCCGCGGCGAACGTCGCCAACAACATGCTCGCGTTGTTCGTCATCGGTGCGCCGTGCCTGGTGCTGACCGCGATCTTCGTGATCCGGGACCGGCTGGCGCATCCGGATCGCTGGACGCCGATGTACGTGCTCGGCCTGGCCGTCTCGGCGCTGATCTTCGGTGGCGGGATCGTCTGGTTCTTCGCCGACCGCGCCGGGTTCATCGACAACGCGCACTACGCGGCCGCGATCGTGATGTTCGTCTGCATCGTCGCGGTCGTGCTGCTGAACGCCGAGCAGTTCCGGCGCAAGCAACGCAAGCACGCCGTCCCGCACTCACCGGCGAACCGGTACTCCGTGATCGCGCTGGCGATGGTGGTCGCGCCGTTCGTGATGCTCGCCTGGAGAGCGCTGTTCGGCTGGCAGCACGCGGTCCTGTGGATCGAGGGCGTGCTGATCCTGCTGTTCGCCGCCTTCTGGGTGAGTCAGACCCAGGAGTTGTGGAACGACGGCATCCGTCAGGAGTTGCCACGCTCGCAGGCAACACCGTCACCGTTGCGATCGAGCTCGGTCGAGTAGCCCGGATCGCCCCGGTGCAGCGGCGCCTTCCCGGCGGCCCGCACCTCGGCACAGCTGTGGTAGACCACCGTCGCGCTGCTGGTCTCGGGTGCCTTGGGTTCGGTGGTCGGTGTCGGCGTGGGGGTCCGTTCGGCCGACTGCGTCTCAGTGGGTGCCGGCGTGGACGTCGGTGTCTCACTCGGAGTCGGGGTCGGCGTCCGACCCGATTCGCGGGTGGGCTTCTCGGTGCGGCGGGGAGTCTCGCCCCCGGTCGTCGGCACGGCCGTCGAGGCGGCCGCTGTCGGCGCCGGCTCGATCCCGGTGTCGCGGACGGGCGTCGTACTCGCCAGGTCGTCGCTGCCGCCGAACGGGTTGAACAGAACCAGGGCGATCAGCGCGAGCGGGATCGCCGCGATCGCGCCGAGCTTGACCCGGCTCGGTCCGCCGAACCGGCCCAACGGACCGCGGACCCGCTTGCCGTCCTCGTCGACCCAGAACGCCCAGCCGTCCGGCGCGGGCGGCCACGACTCCGACGGTTGCCAGTGTTTCGGTGGCCGCCACCGCGCGGTCGGCGGCTCCGGCCAACCAGGCGGTGTGTTGAACTGCCTCAACTCTTCCTCCCCAGTGCCTGCAGCAGCCTAGCGAGCGGACGGGCAGACGGAAGTCCCGGGGCCGGAATCCCTTGATTTCATGCGTTTGAACGCCGTCGCCGGGCGCCGGGTCCCGGCCGCGGTACGGCGTCGCGCGGTGACGCGACCGCGTGCCCGGCCTCACAGCGGATCTCGGTGTGGACGGTGGAGCCGCAGTCACGGTGCTCGATCGCGAGCGGCGACCCCTCCGGGCCGACCAGATACTTGTCACCCCAGTCCCGGATCGCGATCAGCAGCGGGTAGAGGTCGAGGCCCTTCTCGGTCAGCCGGTACTCGTAGCGCAGCCGCGCCCCCGGCTCCCGGTACGGCGCCCGCCGCAGGATCCCGTGCTCGACGAGTTTCGTCAGCCGGTTGGACAGCACCTGGCGCGGGATGTCGGTGCGGATCCGCAGGTCGTCGAACCGCCGGATGCCGTTGAACGCCTCCCGCAGCACGACCACGGTCCACCGCTCGCCGAGGATCTCCATCGCCCGGCCGATCGGACAGTTCTCCACCGACCAGTCCAGGGCGTCGTACGTCGTCGCCGTCATGGGGTCATCCTAGTGAGGCCTAGGTCTCGTTGACAGACCCAGCCGGGTGATGTGAGGCTCGGTCCATGACAGAGACGCAGGAGCAGACCCGCAGCCGGACCTTCTCGTGGACCGACCCGGTGCTGACCGCGGCGCGGATCGGGACCACGTCCGGTCGGGAGATGCTGCGGGCGATGCGGGACGGCGAGATCCCGGCCCCGCCGATCCTGCAGCTCGTCGGCGCGACCGGCATCGAGGCCGAGGAGGGGCGCGTCACGGTGTTCATGCCGGCGGCGGAGTTCCACTACAACCCGCTCGGGTCCGTCCACGGCGGGGTCATCGCGACGCTGCTCGACACGGCGGCCGGCTGCACGGTGCACTCGACGCTGCCGGCCGGCGTCGGCTACACGTCCCTCGACCTGATGACCCGCTTCATCAAGCCGGTCACCGTCAACTCCGGTCTACTCCGCTGCGAGGGCGCGATCATCAGCCGCGGCCGCCGCACCGCGGTCGCCGAGGCCCGCTTGTTCGACGAGCGCGAGGTGCTGCTGGCTCACGCGACGTCGACCTGCATGATCTTCGAGTTGCCCACCGCCTGACGACGATGGGCAACCCGGGAACCGGCTTCAGCCCTGCTCGGCGAGGAGCTTCTCGGTCGCGACCAGGCGGACGCAGGTGGCCAGGCCGGTGATGGCGGCCTCCACCTCGGGAAGCTCCGGGTAGGTCGGCGCGATCCGGATGGTCTGGTCCGTCGGGTCGTCGCCGTACGGGTGGGTGGCGCCGGCCGGCGTGATGGCGATGCCGGCCGCCTTCGCCTTGGCGACCACCTCACGGGCGCAACCCTCCGGCACCTGCAGGCTGATGAAGTAGCCACCGGCCGGTGCGGTCCACGAGGCCAGACCGGTGCCGCCGAGTTCGGCGGTGAGGATCTTGTCGACCACGTCGAACTTGGGCCGGATCACGTCGGCCAGCATCCGCATGTGGGCGTGCAGGCCGTCGGCGTCGCGGAGGAACTGCACGTGCCGGAGCTGGTTGATCTTGTCCGGTCCGATGCTGCGCTTGACGGTGTGGCTGAGCCACCACTCGACGTTGGCCGGCGACGACCCGAAGAACGCCACGCCGGCGCCGGCGAACGTGATCTTCGAGCTGGAGCCGAACACGAACGCCCGGTCCGGGTGCCCGTTCTCCGCGCACAGCGCCAGCACGTCGGCGATCTCCGCGGGCGAGTCGGTCAGGTGGTGGACGGCGTACGCGTTGTCCCAGAAGATCCGGAAGTCCGGGGCGGCGGTCTCCATCGCGGCCAGCCGGCGGACCGTCTCGTCGGAGTAGACCGTGCCATCGGGGTTGCTGTACTTCGGGACGCACCAGATGCCCTTGATCCGCGCGTCCTCGGCGACCAGCCGCTCGACCACGTCCATGTCCGGACCCTCGGGCGTCATCGGCACCGGGATCATCCGGATCCCGAACCGCTCGCAGATCCCGAAGTGCCGGTCGTAGCCCGGCACCGGGCACAGGAAGGCCAGGCCGTCCACGTCGGCCCACCGCTGCTCGGCCCCCGGCACCTTCCCGAGCAGCGCGAACACGACCGCGTCGTGCATCAGCTCGAGGCTGGAGTTGCCCGCCGCCATCAACTGCTCGACCGGCACCTGGAGGTCCTCGGCGAAGATCGCGCGTACCTCCGGGAGCCCGTGCAGGCCGCCGTAGTTCCGCAGGTCCGTCCCGTCGGCTCCGACCGGGTCACCCGCGAGGCCGAGGACGCCGTTGGCCGCATCGAGCTGCTGGGGCGAAGGCTTCCCCCGCGTCAGATCCAGCTTCAGACCCTTCGCCACCAACGCCTCGTAGTCCTGGCGGGCACGGTCACGCTGGGCGGTCAGCTCATCGACACTCACGGGAAGTCCTTTCACAAAAGCTAGGTGTTGGACCCCAGCCTAGTGATCGCCCGACGGTGCGGAGAACCAGGGACTGGTTCAGCGGCGACCGCACTTCGGCCAGTGCGGGTCGGTCGGCGGGCAGGTCGGCCAGCCCGGCGGTGGATTGATCGTCGGCGGGATCCCCGGCGGCGTGATCGGCGGCGTCGGCGGGGTCGGGATCGCCTTGCTGCCGTTGGACAGGACCAGGGTCACCGTCGCGCCCTCGGGCGCGCCGTCCTCCTGCCGCGGCGTGGTGTAGGCGACCGTGCCGGCGGGTGCGTCGGAGTCGACCGGGGTCGGGGAGATCGCGGCCTTGAAGCCCATCGACAGCAGCTTGGCCGTGGCGTCGACCGGCGTCATGCCCTTCAGGTACGGCAGGTCCTTCACGTTGCCACGGATCGTCTTGTCGTCCGGCTGGACGAACTTGCTCGTCGGCAGACCGCGCAGCGCAAGCTGCATCGCGGTCTCCCAGACCGGTCCCGCGGTCCCGGAGCCGGACGCGTCGCGCATCTCCTTGCCGTTCAGCGTCTGGCCGATCAGGTCGGTGTACTTCGGATCCGCGTCGGCCACCACCGACGCGGCGGCGAGCTTGGAGGAGTAGCCGGCGAACCAGACCGCGTGGTTGTTCTGGATGGTGCCGGTCTTGCCGGCCAGGTCGCTGCGGCCGAACTTCAGCTTGCCGCCGGTGCCACCCGGCTCCATCACCTTGTTCAGCACGTAGTTGACGCCGTCCGCGACCGTCGGCGAGAGCGCCCGGCGGCAGTTCGGCCCGGGGGTGGGCACCGCCTTGCCGGTCTTGGTCGAGGTGATCGCCGTGACGATCTGCGGCCTGCAGTACATGCCGCGGGCCGCGAACGTCGCGTACGCGTTGGAGAGCATCAGCGGCGTGATGTTGCCGACGGATCCGAGCGTGAACGACACCACCTGGTCCAGCGGCTTCATCGTCTGGGCGTCGTACATGCCGAGCTTCGAGGCGATGGTGGCGATCGGGCACAGGCCGATCTGCTCGGACAGCTGCAGGAAGTAGGTGTTGGTCGAGGCCCGGGCCGCGTCGAGCATGGACGGGTCGGCGACGGTCTTGGTCGAGTTCTTCGGGGTGTAGTCGGGGTCCGACGTGACGCCGGTGCACGTGCTGAACTTCTTGCCGCTCAGGTCCAGCGGGCTCGGCGAGTTGATCCGGTACGTCATCGGCACGCCCTTGCCGATCGCGGCGGCGATCGTGAACGCCTTCATCGTCGAGCCGTTCTGGAACCCGCCGTACCCACCGGGGTAGGACTTCTCGACGTTGTAGTTGTACGACGTCTGGCCCTTCTTGCTGCCGTAGCTCCGGCTCTGTGCCATCGCCTTCACCAGCCCGGTGCCGGGCTCGACCATCGTGATCGCGGCGACGGCCTGGTCGGTCGGCTTGGAGTGCTGCTTGATCGAGGCCTCGGCGGCCGCCTGGATCTTCGGGTCGAGCGAGGTGCGGATCACCAGGCCGGCGGTCTCGATGTAGTTCTCCCGGTCCTCCGGGGTCTTGCCGAAGGCCGGGTTCTCCTTGAGCTTGGAGACGACGTAGTCGCAGTAGAACGGGTACTTCGAGTTCGCGCAGCCGCTCGGCACGTTGATCACCCGGGCCGGGTCGATCACCGGGGTCTTGAGCGCGTCCCGGGCCTGCTTGTCGGTGATGATGCCGAGTTCCTGCATCCGGCGCAGCACGACGTCGCGGCGTTCCTTGGCCCGCTTCGGGTTGTCGATCGGGTTGTAGCCGGTCGGGTTCTTCACCAGGCCGGCCAGCATCGCGGCCTGCGGCAGTGTCAGCTTCGCCGCGTGCACGCCGAAGTAGTGCATCGCGGCGGCGTCGATGCCGTACGAGCGGTCGCCGAAGAACGCGAGGTTCAGGTACCGGTTGAGGATCTCGTCCTTGGAGTACTGCTTCTCGACCGCGATGGCGTAGCGCAGTTCGGCGATCTTCCGCTCGTAGGTGTCGGCCGTGGCTGCCTTGACCTCCTCCGGCGTGCGCGCCTTGTTGATCAGGGTCAGCTTCACGTACTGCTGGGTGATGCTGGAGCCACCCTGCTGCACGCCGCCCGACGACTGGTTGCGCAACATCGCGCGCAGCGTGCCCTTCGCGTCCAGCGCGCCGTGCTGGTAGAACCGGTCGTCCTCGATCGCGACGATCGCCTGGAGCATGATCGGGCTGATCTGCTTCAGCGTGACCGGCGTCCGGTTCTCCTGGTACAGCGTGGCGATCGTCGAGCCGTCCGCCGCCTGGATGAAGCTCTTCTGCGCCAGTGGCGCGGTCTTCAGGTCCTGGGGCAGGTACTGGACGGTGTCGTGAGCCTTCTCCGTGGTCACTCCGGCCAGACCGGCCAACGGGAGGGCCAGACCGGCGACGAGAGCTCCCGCGAGCGCACTGACCACGAGGAACACGAACACCGACTGAACGACGTTGGGCCGTCGGGCCCGCTCGCCTTTGTGCATGGTCCGGCAGATTACGGCAGGACAAGGGTTTCCGGGACCCTTTTCGTTACAGACTTTACACATCTGCTCGGCGATCTCACCAGGTGTGACGGCGCGCTCACTCCCGGGCGATCATCCCGGCGCCGGCGATCACCACGGCGAGGCAGTCCCGGAACAGATCGTCAACGGTCCGGCCGGGTTCGAAGTACTCCTTGATAGCGCGCACCGAGACCGGATGAGTGGTGGTGAAGGCGTCGAGATCGAAGTCGGTGGTGTCCGGCGGCGGGGACTGTTCCTCGAGCACGTGACCCACGGTGAACCGCTCGACGGTCAGCACGATGATGCGGGCGTTGCGGAGACTGATGCCGCGGTCGGCGAGCGTACTCATCGCGAACTCGGACAGCGCGGCCATCTTCAGGGAGAGCTGCGCGGCCGACACGACCCTGGCGCCGTCCGGGTGGGCGAGCAGAGCACTCCGGAGCTGTACGGCGAGATCGGTCAGCCACTCCTGCCACGGCTGGTCCGGAGCCGGCGGGGTCGGCTCGGGCACGATCGCCTCCGCGATCGCGGTGACCAGGGCCGCCTTGTTGGGCAGGTGCCAGTAGAGCGTCGGTGCCTGGACGCCCAGGCGGGCGGCCAGTTTCCGCAGTGTCACGCCGTCGAGTCCCTCGGCGTCCAGCAGGGCCACGGCCTCGTCGACGATCCGCTTCCGGTCCAGGCTCACGGACCGGATTCTAACAGTGTTAGAGTGTCTCTAACACTGTTAGAGAGGGGTGTGGCATGAAGGCAGCCGTACTGCACGAGGTGGGTGGCGTGCCGCGGTACGAGGAGTTCCCCGACCCGGTGCCGCGGGACGGTGAGGTGCTGATCGAGGTGCTGGCGGTCGCGGTGGAGAACGTCGACAAGTCGGTTGCTGCTGGCAACCATTACGCGAGTGGGCAGTACCTGGCCGAGTTGCCGATGATCCCGGCCTTCGACGGCATCGGGACGTTGCCGGACGGAACCGTCGTCGGTTTCGGCAACCCGCGCTCGCCGTACGGCGCACTCGCTGAGCGGACCGTCGTACCGGCCGGCTCCTACGTGCCGATCGCCGACGGGATCGACCCGGCGGTGGCGACGGTGATGGGGTCGGCCATCTCCGGCCTGTCGATGAAGGTCGCGGCCGGCCTCGAGCCGGGGGAGACCGTCTTGGTGCAAGGTGCGACCGGCGTGGCGGGACGGCTCGCGATCAAGGTCGCGCGGTTGCTCGGTGCCGGACGGATCGTTGCCACCGGTCGCGACGACTACCAGCTCCGTGAGTTGAAGGCCCTCGGTGCGGACGCGGTCATCAACACAGCTGTCTCCGACGAGGAACTGCGGCAGGCCTTCGCGGACAACAAGGAGTACGACGTCGTCGTCGACTTCCTGTGGGGCCGGCCGACCGAGGTGCTGCTGCGCGCGTTGATCCCGGACACGTTCGCGTTCCCGAAGCCGACGCGGATCGTCCAGATCGGCGAGGTCGCCGGCGCGGATCTCGTCGTACCGGCTTCGGCGTTGCGCACGTCCGGCGTGGAGATCTTCGGCGCGGCGAGGAAGCTGGATCCGGAGTCGATGGGGGAGGCGTACCGGCAGGTGGTCGAGTGGACGTTGTCGGGCGAGCTCACCTTCGACGTCGATCGGGTCCCGCTGCGCGAGATCGAGTCGGCGTGGCAACGGACGAGCAGCCGCGGCCGGCGACTCGTCGTACTGCCCTGAGCTGATGGTGTCCGGAGTCTTGCCGGCCATGCGGCAGGGTCCGCTGCCACCACCTCGATCGCCCTCTATGGATGAGCCGGTTCGATCACCGCGAGTGGTGTGTTCTAGAACCCCGTGGGTGGGCGAGGTGTGTACACCGACTCGAGGGCGGTGAGCTCGTCCGGGGTGAGGGTGACGTCGAGCGCGGCGGCCGCGTCGGCGAGGTGATGTGGTTTGGTCGGGCCGACGATCGGCGCGGCGACGACCGGGTTGTGCAGGACCCAGGCGAGCGCGACCTGCGCCATCGGGATGCCGCGCGCCTCGGCGACCGACTGGACCGCGTCGGCGATCGGCTCGTCGTTGGCGGCGAAGAAGCGGCGGCCCATCGGATCGGTGTCCGCGCGCTGCGTCTGCGTACCCCACGGCCTGGCCAGGCGGCCCTTCGCGAGCGGGCTCCACGGGAGGCTGCCGACGCCCTGGTCGGCGAGCAGGCCGAACATCTCCCGCTCCTCCTCCCGCTGCATCAGGCTGTACTGGTTCTGCATCGAGACGAACCGCGTCCAGCCGTGCAGCTCGGCGGCGTGCTGGAGCTTCGCGAACTGCCAGGCCCACATCGACGACGCGCCGAGGTAGCGAGCCTTACCCGCCTTGACGACGTCGTGCAGCGCCTCCATCGTCTCCTCGACCGGGACCTCCGGGTCGAAGCGGTGGATCTGGTACAGGTCGACGTACTCGGTCCCGAGCCGGGTCAGCGAGGCGTCGATCTGCTCCATGATCGCCTTCCGGGACAGGCCGGACCCGCCCGGCCCGTCGTGCATCTTGAAGTGCACCTTGGTCGCGAGGACGACGTCCTCGCGCCGGCTGTACTTCGCGATCGCGCGGCCGACGATCTCCTCCGAGCTGCCGAAGCCGTACACGTTCGCGGTGTCCCAGAACGTGATGCCGAGCTCCACCGCCTGCCGGAAGACCGGTTCGGCGGCCGCGTCGTCGAGAGCCCACTCGTTGAACCCGCGCGAGGTGTCGCCGAAGCTCATACAGCCCAGCGCGATCCGGCTGACCTTGAGACCTGATGTGCCGAGACGTTTGTATTCCATCAGTTGATTCCTTCAGTCGCGGGGAACGAGTCGGAGGGTGACCGGGGCGGCGCCGTCCCCGACGACGGCACCCACCGGCCCAGGACCGTAATGGTCGTACTTGGCGTGGTACGCGGCGTCGATGCTCGCGTGGTCGGCCCCGCCGGCCTCCGCGAAGGTGACGTCACGTTCGACCCCGCCGGCCTGGATGCGGCCCACCCCGCTGGCCTTCGCGCGGCGGTACCAGGGCGTGCCGGCGTTGACCATGGACCGGATGTAGATGTCGTCGCCGAGCCGGACCATCCAGATCGTCACGTACGGGCGAAGCGTCCCGTCCTCCCGAACCGAACTGACCCGCAATTCGTCCGCGTCACCGATCCGCTGAAGCTCGTCTGCTGTCCAGGTAGTCATGGTTAGGAGCCTAGTCCGCCGTCACGGGCGGATCAGGACCTTCAGGGCCTTGCGGTCGTCCATGGCGCGGTAGCCGTCGGGGACCTCGTCGAGGGCGATCGTCCGGTCGAAGACCTTGCCGGGGTCGACCTTGCCTTCGAGTACGCCGGGGAGGAGAGGCTCGATGTAGGCGCGGGCCGGGGCCGGGCCGCCGGTGAGGGTGATGTTGGGGCCGAACAGGCTCGGGAAGCCGACCGGGGCGTCGGAGTACTGCGGGACGCCGACCCGGCTGATCACGCCGCCGGGCCGGACGACGCCGATCGCCTGCTCGTAGGCCGGCATGTGCCCGACCGCTTCCAGGACGACGTGCGTACCGTCGCCGCCGGTGAGGTCGCGGACCTTGGCGATGCCTTCCTCGCCGCGCTCGGCCACCACGTCGGTCGCGCCGAACTCGACGCCGAGATCGGTGCGGACCTTGTGCCGTCCCATCAGAATGATGCGCTCGGCCCCTAGTTGCTTTGCCGACAGGACAGCCATCAGGCCGACCGCGCCGTCGCCGACCACGGTGACCGTCGTGCGCCGGCTGACACCGCCCTTGAGCGCGGCGTGGTAGCCGGTGCCGTAGACATCGGACAGCGTCAGCAGGGAAGGCAGTAGCGCGGAGTCCTCGCCGACCGGGACCTTGACCAGCGTGCCGTCGGCCAGCGGCACCCGGACCGCCTCGGCCTGGCCGCCGCCGACGCCGTTCGCGTTCCAGAACCCGCCGTGCCGGCAGGAGGTCTGCAGGCCCTCGCGGCAGAAGTTGCACGTCCCGTCGGACCAGGCGAACGGCGCGATGACGAAGTCGCCCTTGCGCAGCGTGCTCACCTCGCTGCCGATGTCCTCGACGACGCCGATGAACTCGTGGCCCATCGTCGTACCCTCAGGCGTTCGGGGCTTGTTGTGATAGGGGTGCAGGTCGCTGCCGCAGATGCAGGAGTTGACCACCCGCACCAGGGCATCGGCCGGTTGCTGGATCACCGGATCCGGTACGTCGATGACCCGCACATCTCCGGCGCCGTACAGGAAAGTCGCTCGCATGGTCCCAGTGAAGATCACACCGCGTGGGCGCGGGAGTCACTGTCGTTCCAGGTAATGCCAGTGCCTCCCTCGTCCCGGCGACGGTCCGTAGTGTTGACCGCATGGACCACCGAGCCGAGATCAAGGAGTTCCTCAGCTCCCGCCGTGCCCGCCTCACACCGGAGCAGGCCGGTCTGCCTGTGTACGGCGGCAACCGCCGGGTGAAGGGGCTGCGCCGTGAAGAGGTGGCGCTGCTGGCGGGTGTCTCGGTGGACTACTACGTCCGGATGGAGCGCGGACACCTGGCCGGTGCGTCCGAGAGCGTGCTGGAGGCGCTCAGCCGGGCCCTGCAACTGGACGAGGCCGAGCGTGACCATCTGTTCGCGCTCGCCCGTGAGTCCGATGCCACGCCGGTACGCCGACGGCCCGCGACCAAGGGCGTCCGTCCAGCCCTGCAACAGATCCTGGACGCGGTCACGGATGCGCCGGCGTGGATCCGCAACGCGCACTTCGACATCCTCGCGGCGAACCGGATGTCCCGCGCGCTGTACTCGTCGCTGTTCGCGGATCCGCGCCGGCCGGCGAACACCGCGCGGTTCACCTTCCTCGATCCGGCGTCGCGGGAGTTCTTCGTGGACTGGGACCGCGCGGCCGACGACATCGCGGCGGTCCTGCGGTTACAGGCCGGCAAGAACTCGCACGACAAGGCACTCACCGAGCTGATCGGTGAGCTGTCGACCCGCAGTGAGATCTTCCGGACCCGGTGGGCGGCGCACAACGTCCGCTTCCACCGGACCGGGGTGAAGAAGCTGCACCACCCGGTAGTCGGCGACCTCGAGGTCAACTTCGAGGCGATGGAGTTCCCGTCCGACCCCGGCCTGGCGATGGTCGTCTACACCGCGCCGGCCGGCTCGCCGACCGCGGACGCGTTCAAGCTGCTGGCCAGCTGGGCGGCCACCCAGGACCAGCCCGAAATCGTTGCCCAAGACAAGGAATAGCCGTGCGGATCCTCCCCAAACCCCCGACCGCCAAAGGCCCGGCCGAGTGGTTCACCGGTGACGTGTGGTTCGACGTGGTGATCCGCGGCGAGGCGCCGTCCCGGGTCCGCGTCAACACCGTCCGCTTCGCGCCCTGCGCCCGTACGGCGTGGCACCGGCACGCGAACGGCCAGACGCTGCACGTCACCGACGGCGTCGGCCTGATCCAGTCCCGCGGCAGCGAGGTCACCGTGATCCGCCCCGGCGACGTGATCTACACGCCGCCGGGGGAGTGGCACTGGCACGGCGGTGCTCCGGACAACTTCATGGTCCACACCGCTATCTGGGAAGGCACCGGCGGCGACGAGCCGGAGATCGAGTGGGGTGACCACGTCACGGACGCGGAGTACGTCGTACCTGAGTGAGGACCTCCGGGAGGTCGCCCGGGCTGAGGATGCCGAGGCGTTTGGTCGCGCGGGACACGGCGACGTAGAGATCGGAGAGGCCGCGGCCGGACTCGGTGATGATGCCGGCCGGGTCCGCGATCAGGACCGCGTCGAACTCGAGACCCTTGGACTGGAGTACGTCGAGCAGGGCGACGTCCGCGTCGAGCACAGACGCGTCGTGGCTGTGGGCAACCTCAGGTAGTACGCCGGCCAACTCGTCGTACCGGGGTGCGGGCACGATGACGGCGAGCCGGCCGTCGCCGATCGCCTCACGTTCGGTCTTGATCGCGGTGATCAGCGCCTCGGTGAACTCCTCGGCCGGCACGCTCCGGATCCACGGCTCGACTCCTGTCTCGCGAACCGAGGTGGGTGGCCGCAGTGACGGGTCGATCGCGGCGAGTACGTCCGCCGCGACGGTCATGATCTCCGCGGGCGTGCGGTAGTTGACGGTCAGCTCGGCACTGCGCCACCGCCGCGGCGCGTACTTGTCGAGCAGTTCGGCCCACGAGCGTACGCCGGCCGCCGAACCCGTCTGGGCGATGTCGCCGACCAGGGTCATCGAGCGCCGCGGGCAGCGGCGCATCAGCATCCGCCAGTCCATCTCGGACAGCTCCTGCGCCTCGTCGACGATGACGTGCCCGAAGACCCAGGTGCGGTCGTTGGCAGCCCGCTCGGCGAGCGTGACCGGGTTCTCGATCAATTGGGTCCGGCGGGCGACGAGATCGGCGAACTGCTCGATCTCCCACGGCATGAGCTCGATCCGGTCCGCGGTCAGCTCGATGTCGACGACCCCACGGGCGTACTCGCGGTTGGACTCCTCGCCGGCGTCCGCCGCGGCGGCCTGACGGTTGCGCGCGGCAACGGTCGCGGCGGTGTCCCCGAGCAGTTCGGCGGCCTCGTCGAGGAGCGCGACGTCGGACGGCGACCAGCCGAGGCCGGCCGGCCGGAGCACGGCCACCAACTCGTCGTCGGTGAGATGCGGGGCAGCTGCCTTGAGCCGATCCGCCGACGAGAACAACACGCTGACGAGGAGCTGCGGCGTGAGCTCGGGCCAGAGCTGGTCGAGCATCGCCTGGACCCGATCGTCCTCGGACAGCTCCTTGCGGATGTCCTCGATGTCCTCGGCACCGACGTACTGGCGCCCGATGCGGTCGACGATCTGGTTGGTCAGCGTCTTGAGGATCCGCCGGACGAAGAGCGGACGGGCCCGGTTGTGCGGCTCGTCCGAGGCCCGGGCGTGCGTCTGCGCCTTGCGGACGACGTCCGGCCGCAGGACGAGCTCGTGCTGGTCGACCTTCAGCTCGATCGGCGCGCCCGGGACCAGCTGGAACCCACGGACCGCCTGCTCGAGGACCTCGGCCATGGCCAGCTCACCCTTGATCCGGGCGGCCTCCGGGGACTCCGGCGCGGTCACCTCCACGCCCGGGTACAGCTCGCCGATCGTCGCCAGCACCACGTCGGTCTCGCCCAGTGAGGGGAGCACCTGGTCGATGTAGCGGAGGAACGTGCTGTTCGGCCCGACCACGAGGACGCCACTGCGCGCGAGCTGCTCGCGGTACGTGTAGAGCAGGTACGCCGCCCGGTGCAGCGCGACCACGGTCTTGCCGGTGCCCGGACCGCCTTGGACGACGAGGACGCCGGGCAGCCCGGAGCGGATGATCTCGTCCTGCTCGGACTGGATGGTCGCGACGATCTCGTTCATCCGGCCGGTGCGACTCGCGCCGAGGGACGACAGCAGCGCGGCCTCGCCGATCAGCGTGCTCCGCTCGGTCTCGCCGAGCGCGTCGAGGTCGAGGACGTCGTCGTCCACACCGACCACCGTCCGGCCCCGCAGCCGGATGTGCCGGCGGCGTTTGACGCCCAGCGGGTCGGCCGCGGTGGCCCGGTAGAAGACCTGCGCGACCGGTGTCCGCCAGTCGATCAGGATCGGGTCGTAGTCGTCGCTGAACAGCCCGATCCGGCCGATGTGGAACCGGTCTCCGCCGGTTTCGTCGATCCGCCCGAAACACAGTCCGCGTTCCACCGACGACAGTTGGGAGAATCTCCCGGAGAACAGATCGGTGAACGATTCCCTTTCCGTCCGGGCCTGATTGGTGTCGGTGGTTTCCTCTCCCTGGACCCGTTCCAATTCCGCGCCTGCCCGTTCGCGCAGGATGTCGAGCCGGTCGTACATCGCCGTCACTTCCCCTTGCTCCGCAGCGATCTCCCGCGCCAGTAGCTGGTCTGTCACACTGCCCCCGATCGTCCTTGCATTACTCCAATTGCTCTGATATTCTGTTAACAGATGCCCCGAGTGGGCGTCTTTTTTTATGCCCGGCACAAACACCCAACGGTATCTGTTCATCGCGGCCGGCGCAATCAAACGAGGACTTCACAGCTCACTCACAGCCAGAGCCAAGGTCACGCACAGATCGGCGCTCGACACTGAGGTGGTTCCGCCACACCCCGGGAGAGCTGATGATCGACGCACGACGGGCTCGCGCCGATGGCGTGCTGCGTGTTGCCGCGATGGCGGTGCTGTGGCTGAGCCTGCTGCTGGTCTGTTACTGGTGGGTGGCCGACGGTGGTGTCCAGGAGCTGGGTGGCTGGGCGACCGGGCTGACCGCGGTCGGCCGGCTGACCGGTCTGGTCTCTGCCGTGTTGTTGCTCGCGCAGGTCGTCCTGATGGCCCGGGTGCCTTGGCTGGAGACCGCCTTCGGGCAGGACCGGCTGGCGCGGATCCACCGGCTCACCGGCTTCACGTCGTTCAACCTGATGCTGGCGCATGTCGTCGCGATCACGTGGGGGTACGCCGAGGGCGAGCTGAGCCGGACGCCCGCGACCCTGTGGGACCTCACGGTGAACTATCCGGGCATGCTGCTCGCGGTCGCCGGCACCGCCTGCCTGTTCCTGAGCGTGGGATCGAGTATCCGGGCTGCCCGCCGGCGGATCCGGTACGAGTCGTGGCACCTGCTGCATCTCTATGCCTATCTCGGCGTCGGACTCGCGCTTCCGCACCAGCTGTGGACGGGGCAGGAGTTCCTGTCGTCGACCGGCCGGACCGTGTTCTGGTGGACGGCCTGGGCGGTCGCGGCGGCGACGATCCTCGTCTTCCGGGTCGGCGTGCCGGTCTGGCGCAACGCACGACACGGGTTGCGCGTGACCGCCGTCGTACCGGAGGCCGAGCACGTGGTCTCGGTGTACGTCGCCGGCCGGCAGCTCGACCGGCTGCCGGCCGAGGCCGGGCAGTTCTTCTCCTGGCGCTTCCTCGACCGGCCCGGCTGGACCCGGGCGAACCCGTACTCGTTGTCCGCGGCACCGAACGGCCACGGTCTGCGGATCACCGTCCAGGAAGCAGGTGACGGCAGTACGGCACTCCGTTCGATCCGGCCGGGGGCTCGCGTACTGGTGGAAGGCCCGTACGGTCGGCTCAGTCCGCGTGCCCGGACACGGCGGAAGATCGCGCTGATCGGCGCTGGTGTCGGCATCACGCCATTGCGAGCGCTCGCCGAAGGACTCAGCTACGCCCCGCGGGAAGCGATCCTCGTCCAGCGATACACCGACGAACCGTTGTTTCCCCACGAGTTGCAGGCATTGCGGCACCAGCGCGGTCTGGATCTGCTGACGGTGCCGGGCCATCGCCGGCGGACGGACTCATGGCTCGGTCCGGGGATCGACGACCTCGACGACCTGCAAGCGCTTCTGTACTGGATTCCCGACATCGCCGAGCGCGATGTCTACCTCTGTGGGCCGGATCGCTGGGCCGAGCTGGTGCGGCGCACCCTCGACGCCACCGGTCTGCCGCCCGGCCAACTCCATCTCGAGACCTTCAAGTGGTGACCGCCGTGAAACGCATCGTCCTCTGGTTCCTCAGTACGGCGACGGTCGTCGTCCTGCTGTTCGCCTACCACACCTCGACCTCCGGACCGCAGGCCGTGGCGCCGCCGATCAGTGGTGGCTCGGTGAACAGCAACCCGTCACCCACACCGTCGGCCGGCGCCGGTTCCGGTGGCGACGACACGGACGACGGCGGCACTCCCACACCGTCCCCTTCTCCGTCTTCGTCGTCGTCCTCGACGACTGTCACCGGGGACGTCGCCTCGACGCAGTGGGGACCGGTCCAGGTCCAGCTGACCTTGCAGGGCGGGAAGATCACCGACGTCAGCGTCCTGCAGTACCCGAACGGGAACCACCGCGACGCCGAGATCAACGACTACGCGCTGCCGATCCTGATCGACGAGACCAAGCAGGCGCAGAGCGCCCAGATCGACATGGTCAGCGGAGCGACCGTCACCAGCGACGGCTACATCCGTTCCCTGCAAAGCGCTCTGGACCAGGCGAAATGACCAGGTATGTCGACCACGTGATGGGCATGCCGATCAGCCTCGCGCTCCGCGGCCGCCACACCGACGACGTACGCGCCAAGCGGGCCTGGGCCGAGGCGCTCGAAGTCCTCCGTACGGCGGACCGCGTCTTCAGCACCTACCGCGCCGACTCCTGCATCTCCCGCCTCGGCCGCGGCGAACTCGCTGTCGCGGACTGCCCGCCCGAGGTCGCCGAAGTCCTGGCGCTCGGCGAACAGGCCCGACTGGAGTCCGACGGCGCGTTCGACGTACGACGTTCCGGCCGATTGGACCCGAGTGGGGTCGTGAAGGGCTGGGCCGTCGAACGAGCGGCCCACACTCTCGCGCAACTGCCCGACACGGACTACTGCCTCTCCGCGGGCGGCGACATGACCTGCGCCGTCGCCGACCCCGACGCGCCCGCATGGCGAATCGGCGTCGAAGACCCGCACGCCCCGGACAAGCTGGCAGCGGTGGTCCCGATCCGCCGCGGCGCGATCGCCACGTCCGGCCTGAACCGCCGAGGCAACCACATCACCGACGCCCGCACCGGCTCGACACCGACCGCGATCGCCTCGGTCACGGTCGTTCACCCGAGTCTCACCCAAGCCGACCTCGACGCCACCGCCGCCTTCGCCCTCGGTCCCGACGCACTCACCTGGTTGCAGAGCCGGCCCGGCCGCACCGGCCTGATCGTCCTCCACGACGGCACCCGCCGGCTCTACGGCGACAGCACCCGGGCGATGACGTCGTCGACCATGCCGCGGGGGATGGGGCGGTGGGCGACGAAGTGGCGGTAGAAGAACGGGCTGGTCAGGAGGTCCGTGGTCAGTTCGGGGTCGGTGTCGGGACCGAGTTCGCCGCGGTCGCGGCCGCGTTCCAGGACGGCGAGGAGGGGCTCGCGGCGGCGGTTGGTCAAGTCGGTGTGGAGCCGGGACAGCGCCGGGTCGCGTTCGGCGGCGTCGATGAAGGCGGCGAGCAGCCGGGGGAACGGCGTACGCTCGAGCATCGTCACGAACGCGGTCAGGATCTCGGCCACGTCGGTGTCGACCCGGCCGGTGTCCGGCATCGGGAACGGCCGGAAGGTCGCGTCCATCGCATCGACCAGCAACGCACCCGTGGTCGGCCAGCGCCGGTAGAGCGTGGCCTTGCTGGCGCCGGCCCGCCGGGCCACCGCCTCCATCGTGAAACCGGCCAGGCCGGACTCGTCCAGCACCTCGAGCGCGGCCGCGAGCA
The DNA here is from genome assembly GCF_055586945.1 of Kribbella sp. NPDC048837. NCBI lineage: Bacteria > Bacillati > Actinomycetota > Actinomycetes > Propionibacteriales > Kribbellaceae > Kribbella > Kribbella sp. NPDC048837. Next base: position 1,146,711 of record NZ_JBVJHF010000001.1, on the reverse strand, counting down.
TCCGCTGCCGGGCTCCGTCGCCCCGGGACACAGCTGCCATTGATCCTCCTCCATCGAAACGCTATCGTACCGATAGGTAAGAGTACGGATCCGTTTCGATAGCAGGTGATCCGATGAGAAGCAGTGCGTACTGGGCTGTCACCACGATCGTGGTGGGGGAGTGTGCCGTCGGCGGCACGATGGACCTGCTGCGGCTGGCGCCGTTCTACCCGATGATGATCGACCTCGGGTATCCGAGTTACCTGGCCACCATCCTCGGCACGGCGAAGGTCGCCGCCGCGGTGGTGCTGCTCGCACCCCGGCTGCCACGGCTGAAGGAGTGGGCGTACGCCGGGGTGCTGATCAACATGGTGGGCGCGGCGGCGTCGAACGCCGCCGCGCACCAGTTCAGCGGGATGATCGCCCCCACCGCGTTCGCCGTACTGGCGTTGACGTCGTGGGCGGTCAGGCCCCGGACCCGGCGGCTGTGACTACCGGCTGAAGCCGGCGGTCAGGCCGCTGAGGAGCTGCCGTCGGCTGACGGCGTACAGGAGCACGATCGGCAGTGTGGTCAGGACGACCGAGGCGAGGACTGCCGGGACGTTCACGCTGTACTGACCCTGGAAGGTCCACAGCGCCAGCGGCAGCGTGCGCTTGTCGGGGCTCTGGGTCAGGATCAGCGGCAGGAGGAACCCGTTCCAGACGGCGAGGCCGTTGTAGATGCTGACCGTGACGAGGGCGGGCCGGGTCAGCGGCAGCGCGAGCTTGCGCATCATGTCCCACTCGGTCGCGCCGTCGACGCGCATGGATTCGAACAGTTCCTTCGGCACGTCCCGGACGAAGTTCGTCAGCACCAGCACCGACAGCGGGATCGAGAACGCGACCGACGGCAGGATCAGGGCCAGCAGGCTGTCGTAGAGGTGCATCCGGATGATCAGCAGGTAGACCGGGATGATGGTGGCCTGCAGCGGGATCGCGAGCCCCATCAGGAACAGGCCGTTGACCCCGGCCAGCCACCGGCTGCCGGCGCCCCGGATGATCGCGTACGCCGCCATGAACGAGATCGCGACCGCCGGGATGATCACGCCGACCGTGACGATCACGCTGTTCAGGAAGTACCGCGGGAAGTCGGACTCGATCACCAGTTTGTAGTTGGTCATCGTCGGCGCCGACGGCAGCGCGAACGGGTTCTGGGTGAAGTAGGCGCTCTGGTCCTTGAAGCTCGTGACGACGATCCAGTACAGCGGGATCAGCACGATCGCCAGCCAGATCCAGCCCGCGAGACCGCCGAACCAGTTCAGTTGGAGCAGCTTGTGGGCACGGACCGGCCCGCCACGCGCGGGCCGGGTCGCCGTACTCGTGCTGCTGGTGGCCACTGCCATGTCATGCACCTTCCTGCTGGCTGGCGGTCGTACTGCCGCCGAGGCGGCGCAGCAGCAGGGCCAGGGCCAGGCCGAGCAATACGAGGATCACGGCGATCACGCTCGCCGGCCCCATCTGGTTCGACATGAATCCGGTCTTGTACATGTCGAGGGCGAGAACTTCGGTCGCGTCGCCCGGTCCGCCCGCGGTGAGGACGAAGATCAGGTCGAAGAAGGTCAGCGAGCCGACCACCATCAGCGTCGACGACGTGATGATCGTGTACTTGAGCTGCGGAATCGTGATGCTGAAGAACTGCCGGATCCGGCCGGCGCCGTCGATCGAGGCAGCCTCGTACATCGTGGTCGGGATCGCCCGGACCCCGCCCTGGTAGATCAGCGAGTGGAACGGGATGAACTGCCAGGAGACGATGAAGACGACCACGGCGACGGCCAGCGTGCTGTTGCCGAGCCAGTCCTGGGTCAGGAAGTCGAGGTGCAGCCCCGGGCCCAGACCGAAGTTCGGGTCGAGCAGGGCCTTGTAGGTGATGGCGATCGCGGCCGAGCTGAGCAGCAGCGGGATGAAGTACAGGACGGCCAGGAGCGCGCGGTACCGCTGGCGGCCGGCCAGGAACGTGCCGAGCAGCAGGCTGATCGGAGTCTGCACCGCCCACGACAGGATCATGATCTCGAACGTCACGAAGATGCTGTGCGGCAACGAGGACTCGGTCAGGATCGACCGCCAGTTGGACAGGCCCGCCGGGGTGATCGCGCCGAGGCCGTCCCAGTGGGTGAAACTGAGGACGAAGACGCCGACCAGTGGGACGACGCCGAACACGATGAACATGATCAGCGCGGGCAGCACCATCCAGGCGACCGGACCGCTCCGCCCGGCGCCGGACGAACCGACGCCGGACGAGGCCTTCCGCCCGGTCTCCGGTGCAATGGGCGGAGCGGTCGCGGTCATGGTGTCTCCAGCCCTGGACTGAGGAGCGCGGACAGTACGGTCACTGGCCGATCACCGCGTTCATGCTGTCGGCGAACTGCTGTGGGGAGATCGACAGCTGGAACAGCTTGGCGATGTTGTCGAGCAGCGTCTCGGCCTGGATCGGGCTGAGTGCCTGGTCCCAGGACTGGGCGAAGTTCTTCGCGTTCGCCGCCGTGTCGTAGACGAAGTTCAGCCACGCGGAGTCGTTCTGGTCCGTGATCGACGAGAGCTTGTCCTTCGCGCTCTTCACGACCGGAATGTTGCCGGACTTCACCCAGGCATCCACCGTGGCGTCGTCGAGGGTGTTGTTCGCGATGAACTTCTTCGCGGTGTCCTTGTCGCCCTGGGCCGCCTTGGAGGAGATCGACATGTACTGACCCGGGTTGCCGACGGTGTCGCTCGGGTCGCCCTTGCCGCCCTCGTACGTCGGGAAGTTCATGTAGCCCATGTGCCCACCGGTCACGAAGTCGCCACCAGACGCCTTCATGTTGCCGTACGTCCAGGCGCCGTGCAGCATCATCGCGGCCTTGCCGGTGTAGAGCAGGGCCTGGTCGGCGTTGGAGTCGGCGGTGATCGAGGAGAAGCCCTTGATGAAGCCGTTGGCCTTGATCAGGTTCTGCATCTCCTCGAGCGCCTTCAGCGCGGACGGGTCGGACCAGCCGTTCGCCTTGCCGTCGAAGATGTTCTGGAAGACCTCGGCGCCGCCGATCCGGTCGAACAGGAACTCCAGCCACATCATGTTGGTCCAGCGCGACTGCCCGCCGAGCGAGAACGGTGCGATGCCCTTCTCGTTGAACTTGGGCACCAGGTTCATGATGTCCTGCCACGTCTTCGGGGGCTCGGCGCCGATCTTCTCGAACGAGCGCTTGTCGTAGAACAGCACGATCGGCGTCACCGTCTCGCCCGGGATCGCGTAGAGCTTGCCGTTGACGGTCGCCGCCGTGAAGGCGGACGGGAAGATCGAGTTCTTCAGGTCGGCCTGCTCGTTGTTGAACCAGTCGGTCAGGTCCTCGACCTGGCCGGCTTCGACGTAGGCCTTGAGGCCGCCGCCGCCCCAGCCCCAGATCAGCGTCGGACCCTGGCCGGCGCCGATCGCGGTCTTGATCTTGGCCTTGAACGCGTCGTTCTGGAACTCGGTCGTCTTGATCTTGGTGTTCGGGTTGGCGTCGTTGAACCGCTTGACCTGCGCCTCGCGGATCGCCTGCTGCGGCTGACCGGTGAGGAACCAGTACGTCGTACCGGTTCCGGCCGCCGCGCCGGTGCTGGAACCGGACGTGCTCTTCGGGCCGGAGCTGCCGCACGCGGCGAGACCGGCCGCCAGTGCGCCGCCACCGACCAGACCGAGGAAGGTACGCCGGGATGTCGTCATGGGATCCACTGTGATCTCCGTACTCCGTGCTGCCCCCACAGGTTGCGGAAGGCACCTGTCGATATGACTTGTTTTCGAAACATAGATTTCGGGGATACACCTGTCAAGACTTGAACTAGTGGCAGTTTGGGGTCACAGTGAGGTCACGGATTCGCCTGCTGTCACAGGTGATTCACAGTTCGGTTCGGATCTGTGACGAGCGGCCCGGAGTTTCGAAACCTTTTCGATACTTTGTCACCGACACAGATCCTGGTTAAGGGAGAATTTTCTTGTCCAGCTCGACTGATCAGCCGTGGCGCGATCCAGCCCTGCCCGCCGACAAGCGCGCCGACCTGCTGCTGCAGGCGATGACGCTGGAGGAGAAGATCGCCCAGCTCGGCAGCCGCTGGGCCGGCAACGACATGGCCGACACCGAGCTGCCCGCGGACGAGACGATCAACGTCGCGCCGATGGAGGACGTCTTCGCCGCGGGCGGATCGCTGTCGCTGGAGGACGCGAGCCGCGACGGGCTCGGTCACCTGACCCGGGTCTGGGGCAGTGTCCCGGTGTCGGTCGAGCAGGGTGTGGCGGAGTTGATCCGCCAGCACCGCGTCGTCCTGACCGACTCCCGGCTCGGCGTCCCGGCGCTGGTCCACGAGGAGTGCCTGACCGGATTCACGACGTACGGCGCGACCGTCTACCCCGCGTCGATCGCGTGGGGTGCGACGTTCGCGCCCGAGCTCGTGCAGCGGATGGCGGCCGCGATCGGGCGGGACATGGCCGCGGTCGGCGTGCACCAGGGGCTGTCGCCGGTGCTCGACGTGGTCCGCGACTATCGCTGGGGTCGCGTCGAGGAGACGATGGGCGAGGATCCTTACCTGGTCGCGATGCTCGGTTCGGCGTACGTGCGAGGTCTGCAGAGCGCCGGCGTGATCGCGACGCTGAAGCACTTCGCCGGGTACTCGGCGTCCCGGGCCGGGCGCAACCACGGGCCGGTGTCGATGGGCCGGCGGGAGTTGCTGGACTTCATCCTGCCGACGTTCGAGACCGCGATCGCGACGGCCGGCGCGGGGTCGGTGATGAGTTCGTACTCCGATATCGACGGGCTGCCCGCGAGCGCGGATCCGTGGCTGTTCACCGACGTACTGCGGGACGAGTGGGGCTTCGGCGGGACGGTCGTGTCGGACTACTGGGCGGTGCCGTTCCTCGCGTCGATGCATCGGGTTGCCGCCGACAACGCGGATGCGGGTGCCGTGGCGCTGACCGCCGGCACCGATGTCGAGCTGCCGGACACGATCGGGTTCGCCGGCCTGGTCGACAAGGTGAAGTCGGGCGAGGTGCCCGAGGAGTTGGTCGATCGCGCGGCCCGGCGGTTGCTGCTGCAGAAGGTCGAGCTCGGTCTGCTGGATCCGGAGTGGACTCCCGAGGGTTCGGTGCGTTCCGGTGGGGTCGATCTGGATTCGGCGGAGAACCGGGCGATCGCGCAGGAGTTGGCCGAGAAGTCCGTCGTACTGCTCGACGCGGGGTCGGCGTTGCCGCTGTCGCGTGAGCTGACGAAGGTCGCGGTGGTCGGACCGATCGCCGGCGATCCCCGCACGTTGATGGGCTGCTACGCGTTCCCGAACCACGTCCTGCCGCGCTATCCGGAGCGGGGTCTCGGCATCGAGGTGACCAGCCCGGTTGATGCCCTGCGCAACGAGCTTCCGGAGCTGGATCTCCTGCAGGTGAAGGGTTGTGAGGTCACCGGCGAGGACCGGTCCGGATTCGCGGCGGCCGTCGAGGCGGCCCGGGAGGCCGACCTCTGCATCGCGTACGTCGGCGACCTGTCGGGACTGTTCGGCCACGGCACCTCGGGTGAGGGTTGTGACGCCGAGGACCTGCGGCTGCCTGGCGTCCAGGGCGAGCTGGTCGACGCGCTTCTCGACACCGGCAAGCCGGTCGTCGTCGTGGTGGTCTCGGGCCGGCCCTACGCGCTCGGCGGGATCGCCGACCGGGTCGCCGGGCTCGTGCAGGCGTTCATTCCCGGGCAGGAGGGTGCCGCGGCGATCGCCGGCGTCCTCAGTGGGCGGATCGTGCCGAGCGGCAAGCTGCCGGTGCAGATCCCGCGGCACGTCGGTGGGCAGCCCGGTACCTACCTGCAGCCGGCCCTCGGCAGCGTGGAGAGTGCGGGCATCAGCGGGCTCGAGGCCCGGCCGTTGTTCCCCTTCGGGTACGGAGCGTCGTACACGAGTTTCGCGGTCGAGGACCTGCGGTTGAGCTCGGCGGAGATCGGGAACGACGGTGAGTTCACCGCGACCGTGCGGGTGCGGAACACCGGCGACCGGGCCGGCGACGAGGTCGTCCAGCTGTATCTGCGCGACGTGGTGGCGCGGGTCGCCCGGCCGTTGAAGCTGCTGACCGGGTTCGAGCGGGTGTCGCTGGAGCCGGGTGCGGCGGTCGACGTGACGTTCCGTGTGCACGCCGACCGGACGGCGTACACAGGTCCTGACTTGCGGCGGATCGTCGAGCCCGGAGACTTCGAAGTGATGGTGGGCACGTCGTCGCTCGACCTGCCGTGTCGCGCTTCTGTCCGGGTCACCGGGGATGTGAGGGTGGTCGGACACGATCGCGTGCTGACCACGCCGGTCACGGTTCAGGATCCTGGAGGAGGGTGATGAGATGTCGCGGTTGAAGGGTCGCGTCACCCTGGCGACGGTGGCCGGCACCGCCGGTGTCTCGGTCGCCACCGTCTCCAAGGTGCTGAACGGTCGCAGCGACGTCTCGCCGGTCACCCGGGCGCGCGTCCAGGAGATCCTGCAGAAGCACGGGTACGTCGGGCGCCGGCCCGAGCCGGTCGCGCGGGACACCGTGGAGCTCTTCTACCAGGGTGTCGTCAACGCGTACTCGGTCGAGGTGATCCAGGGCGTGGTCGAGGCCGGCCAGGAGGCGGGCGTCGACGTGATCCTCAACGCGCACCCGAAACACCCGCAGACCTCCAGCTCCGGCCGGACGGCCCGGTGGATCCGCGATCTGATCTCCAACGGCCGCCGGGCCGCGATCGGCATCACCAGTGAACTGTCCGACGCGGATCTGGCCGCGCTGGCCCGCGCCCGGCTGCCGCTCGTGGTGGTGGATCCGGCGAACGTCGCCCAGCCCGATGTGACCAGCGTCGGCTCGACCAACTTCGCCGGTGGCATGACCGCGGCCCAGCACCTGCTGTCGCTCGGGCACCGGCGGATCGGGTACGTCGGCGGCCCGCCGACGTCGGAGTGCAACCAGGCGCGGATGAGCGGCTTCCGCAGCGCGATGGAGTCCGTCGGCATCGATGTGCCGGCGTCGCATGTCTGGTTGCGGGACTTCCTGTACGACGACGGCGTGGCCGGGGGAGCGGCATTGCTCGATCTGCCGGACCGGCCGTCGGCGATCTTCGCCGGGAGCGACGAGGTCGCGCTCGGCATCCTCGAGGCCGCGCGGGCACGCGGTCTGCGTGTTCCTGAAGACCTCAGTGTCGTGGGTTACGACGACACCGAAGTGGCTCGGCTCGCGTCGCCGCCGCTGACCACGGTGAAGCAGCCCCTTCGGGAGATGGGGGCGGTGGCGCTTCGGACCGCGCTCCAGCTCGCCGCGGGGGAGAAGGTCTCGTCACACCATGTCGAGCTGGCGACGAGCCTGATCATCCGCGGGTCGGTCGCGCCGCTCCGTTACTCGTCGGCCGCCGCCGCTTCCTGAGTCACTCCTTCCGGTCGGCGAGCGCTCTCGTCGCGAACAGCGCGGCGACCAGCATGACCGCGGCCAGTGCGGTCAGAAGCGTGATCGGTACGGCGTCACCGCCCGGTGAGCGGCCCTCGGACAGCAGCCTCATCAGCGGCCGGATCGGCGAGATCCAGTTGATCAGCAGCGCGACGAGGATCGCGGCGGCCGCGGTCAGCATGGCGATGCCGATCCGCGGGATCACCAGCCGCGAGCAGAGCAGACCGATCGTGATCCCGATCATCGCGGCACCGAGCTGCGCCGCCGCGCCGACGACGAGATCGCCCGCGGTGACGACGTGCTTCCCGGTGACGATCGGGTAGACCAGACCCGCCACGAGCAGCGGGGCGCACCAGGTCAGCACCACGGCCACCGTGATCGCGAGGACGCGCAGGGAGCTGCCGATCATCACCAGCGTGATCTTGCGCTGGGTCGGGTCCTCGTGATTGAGGATGCTCACCGACAGCCAGGTCGTGCAGACGAGCATGGCGAGGACGCAGAACGAGTACGACGACTGCAGCGGCCCGTTGTCGGACGTCGTACCGACCGCCAGCGCGCCGAGGAAGATCAGGGTCGGCGGGAGGTAGCGCTGCGAGAGCAGCACGCTGGCCATCAGGTAACGGTAGAGAGCGCTCACTCGGGGTTCACCTGCCGGACCGTGGTGACCGACCAGCCGTGGTTCAGCGCGGTCAGCAACGCCGCGTCGTGCCGGCCGGTCGGCAGCATCAACGTGACGCCGGTGTCGTTGCGCCGTACCTCGAGGACGTCGGGCTGCCGGGTCCAGTCGAGCTCCGCGCCGGCGATCAGCGAGATCTCGGTGAGGCCGGCCACGGTGCCTTCGATCGCGTGCAGCTGACCGTCGCGGAGTTCGCAGACCCTGGTCGCGGTCGCGCGGACCACCAGCTCGGAATGCTCGGTGAATGCGACGGCGGCGCCCTGCCCGGCCGTCTCGGTGAGCAGCTCGCGCAGGGTAGCGTGCGCGGTGGCGTCGAGTCCGGCCCACGGTTCGTCGAGGACGAGGAGTTGCGGCGGGTCGAGGAGCGCCTGGGCGAGCGCGACCTTCTGCGCGTTGCCCTTGGACAGCTTCCGCATCGGGGTCTCCGCGCCACCAGACAAGGCGAGCCGGTCCAGCAGTTCGCCGGCCCGATTCCGCGCGGCGCCGGAGCTCAGCCCGCGGATCCGTCCCATATGCCGCAAGTACGCCGACGCCGACAACCGATCGTGCGACGCGAACACGTCGGGCACGTAGCTCATCACCCGCGCGGTGCGGCGTACTGTGCCGGCCGATGGCCGGGACAGACCGACCATCAGCTTGAGCACCGTGGACTTGCCCGAGCCGTTGGGACCAACCAGTGCGAGCAGCTCACCCGCGTTCACCCGCAGGTCGACGTCGGCCAGGATCTCTCGCCGGCCGTACCGCTTGGAGACGTTCCTCAGGCGCACTACTTCCATGCGGCGAGCCTATCCACGCCTGGGGGTTCATCACGGTCGCCAGCGGGCGGGTGAGGAGAGCCGAGACGACCAGGGAGGCGGCGGCGAACACCGTGATGGCCGGGGCGGTCGAGGTCAGGTCGGCGAGGGCACCGGCCGCGATGGCGAAGATCCCGAAGGCGGTCATGCGCAGCGCGCTCTCCAGGCCGAGAACCTGACCGCGGAGGTCGACCGGGGTGAGGTCGACCAGCACCTCCTGCTGGGACAGGGACGCCGAGTACCCGCTGCTGCCGAGCGCCACGAGGACGGCCAGGACCGCGATCGGCAGGTCGAAGGCGAACCCGAGGAACGGGACGGCCAGCAGGAAGCGCAGCCAGCGGCCCGCGATCCGGCGACCGGTCCGGGTGAGGAAGCGGCCGACGACGAGGTCGCCGGTCATCATCCCGGCGGCTCCGGCGGCGAGCAGCCAGCCGGCGCGAGGTCCGGCGTACGGGACGAAGAGGGCTTCGCAGCCGACCATCAGGCCGTTCGGGATGGACAGTGCGAACAGCAGCGGCCGGGTGTTCGATTGGCTGAGCAGGCGGCGGTTGCCGCGCCAGGTCTCGGCCAGGCCGGTCCGCGCGACCCGCCGGGGAGCGCGATCTCGCAGGCCGAACCGGAGCATCGGAACGGTCAGCGCGGCGAACCCGGTCGCGATCCAGAGCACCGCCGGCGGACTGATTGCCTGGAGCAACAGCCCGGCGATCCCGAAGCCGGCGATCTGCATCGCGCCGACGGACAGGTTCATCGCCGAGCGGCCGAGGACGAACTGGTCCTCGCCGACCACTTCGCCGAGCAGACCCCAGCGGACGCCGGATCCGATCGAGAGCCCGTAGGCCACGGCCAGCGCGAGCAGGAGCCGGAGACCCGCGCCGAGATCTAGGGCGGCCTGCGCGCCGACCGCGACGGTCGAGAGTGCGGCGAGCAGGGTGAGCACCCGCCGTGGCCGGGCGGTGTCGGCCGCCGACATCAGCGTCGAGACGCCGAGGACCTGGGCCAGGGACGGGCCGAACATGATCATCGCCGCGAGCAGCGCCGACCCGGTCGCGGCGTCGACCACGATCGCCAGCGTCAGGCTGGTCATCGTCGACGACGCGTTGCCGAGCGCGCTGCCGATCCACAGGTTCCGGAACTCGCGGTTGGCGAAGATCTGCTGGTAGGTGCTCATGTCCGCCAACGTTCGGCGTAACCTGCCGGCAGGCCCACAGTTTCGGGTGGAGGCGAAACGTTGTCCGAGTTCCTGGTCGATGCCGACACGCTGGCGAACGCCCGCTTCGGCACCTCGCAGCTGACCGAGACGGTGTCGGCGCTGAAGATGTTGCGGGCACCGGTCGAGCCCTGGTACCGCTCGTGGAAGGACGCTCACGTCACCGCGTTCCGGCACCAACTGTCCCGGATGCCGGTCTGGGCTGGGATCCTCGAGAGCGCGTTCGGCCGGAGCTGGGTGGCCGACTTCTTCACGGTTCCGCCGCTCGAGCCGGATCTCGAGCTGTCCGACGAGCTCGAGCTGCTGACGGCGCTCTCCGACGACCACATCCGCGCCGACCTCAGCGTCGTACGGACGCCGTTGCCTTCCGTGCTGATCGAGTCGCACGGATTGGCCGGTCAGGCGGCGGAGTTGCTGAGGTGGGTGTGGAGCACGACGGTCGAGCCCGATTGGCCGCGGCGGTTGCGAGTGCTGCAGGCCGACATCGTGTCCCGTACGTCGCGACTCAGCGAGCACGGGTGGTCCGGCGTACTCCGAGGGCTCGGTCCGGACGTGCGCTGGCTCGGTGAGGGCCGGATCCAGGTCAACCGGTGGGACTACCCGGTCACGGACGTGCGAGGCCGCGATCTGATGTTCATCGCCGCGCACACGAACCGGGTCAACGTCAGCTGGCGGAAGCCGGATCGCTTCGCGCTGACGTACCCGGTCACCGGCATCTTCGCGAGCTCCGAAACACCGACCGAGCCCCTCGTCCAACTGCTCGGCCGCAACCGAGCACGCATCCTCGTCGAAGCCGCCAGCCCCGTCAGCACGACCGTGCTGGTTGCCACCACTGGGCTCTCACTGGCAACGGTCTCGGACCACCTCCGGGTCCTCACCGACGCAGGCCTCCTCGAACGCCGCCGCTCCGGCCGCTCAGTCCTCTACTGGCAATCCACCACCGGCCGAACCGTCGTACAGGGCTAGATAGTGTCGGCGGCCCGGTCGGATCACCGACCGGACCGCCGCTGGTGCCCGTGCGTGACTCGTCCAGCCGGGCAGCTAGCGGATCTCCAGCTCGGTCGCGAGCGGAAGATCCGACACGGACGAGCCGGCACGGATCGTGAAGGCACCAGGTTCGGTGGTCCAGCCGTTGTCCCAGTGGTCGAAGGCGTGCTCGTGGAGATGCACCGTGACCTCACGGGCCTGGCCGGCGTCGAGGCGTACGACCGTGAACCCGGCCAGCCAGCGGACCGGACGGTCCACGGTGCTTTCGGGGCGTTCGACGTACACCTGGATAACGTGCTTGCCGGCGCGCTCTCCGGTGTTCCGGACGGTCAGCGCGACGGACGACGGATCGTTGGCGCGGAGGTCGGATACCTCCCAGGTGGTGTAGCCGAGGCCGTGCCCGAAGCCGAACGCGGGCTCGGTGCCGGCCCGGAGCCAGGCGCGATAGCCGATGTGCACGCCCTCGTCGTACCTGACGACGCCCTCGCGCGGCGTGACGTCGATTACGGGTACGTCGTCCTGCTCGCGAGGCCAGGTGGTCGGGAGGCGCCCGCCGGGCTCGACGACGCCGAGCAGCACGTCAGCGAGCGCGTTCCCGTACTCCTGGCCGCCGAAGTAGGTCACCAGCAACGCCGCGACGTCGTCACGCCAGGGGAGCAGGACCGGTGAGCCCGCGTTGACGACGACGACCGTCCGGGGGTTCGCTGCGACCACGGCCCGGACCAGGTCGTCCTGCCGTCCCGGAAGGGCGAGCGACGTACGGTCGTAGCCCTCGGACTCGACCTTCGAGTTGGTGCCGACGACAACGACCGCGACCTCTGCCGCCCGGGCGGCCGCGACCGCTTCGTCGATCAGCGCCTGCGGATCCGAGCGGTCCGGCTCGACGCCGACGGTGATGCTCAGCGCGTTGCTGAGTCCGCCCTCGCGGTCGGGGAGCTCGAGCTCGACACGGACGTCGACCGGCTGACCCGCGGTCACCACGAGCGGGGTCGAGATGGACGGCGGCGACAGCAGCGCGGCACCGAGATCCGTGCCGACCGGTACGGCGACGTCCTCGCGCAGGAGGTTGCCGTCGGCAAAGATGCGGCCGCGGCCGACCGAGGCGAAGCCGAGCAGGATGTCGCCGCTCTCGGCCGGGGTGTAGGTGGTGCGGAACTCGAAGACCGCGGTCTGTTCGATCGGCGCGTTCCCGCCGAGGTAGACGAGCGCGCTGGAGAAGCGGTCCTCGCCGAACAGCTCTTCGCCGTCCGCGCCGAGGAAGCGCACCCGGGCGCCGGGCTCGCCGGTCTGAGGATTGGTCATCGTCGCGAGTGGCAGCTCCGCGACACCCTCCTGGACCACGGCACCGATCGAGTAGGTGACCTCGGCGTCCGGGAGCGCGCTCCGAAGTCCGTCGAGCGGGGACACCACGGACGACGGGATGACGGTCGCGCTGCCGCCGCCCTGCGTACGGGCGTCGCGGGCGTTGTGGCCGATCACCGCGACTCGCTGGAGAGCGGTCCACGGCAGTTCGCCCTTGTTGCTCAGCAACACCGAGCCTTCGGCGGACGCCGTACGGCTGAAGGCGATGCCGTCGACCTGCGGTACTTCCGTCGGCTTGGAGAATCCTTCGAGCGCGCCGACCCGGGCGGCGAGCGCGAGCAGGCGCAGCACCTTCCGGTCGATCGCGTCCTCCTTGACCTCGCCGGACCGGACGGCCTCGACGAGCGCGTCGCCCCAGGCGCCGACCGGGCCGGGCATCGCCAGGTCCTGGGAGTGCTTGGCGCTCTCCACGCTGCGTACCGCGGTCCAGTCGCTCACCACGACGCCGTCGAAACCCCAGTCGGTGTTGAGTGGTGTCTCGAGCAGCTCGTTCTCCGAGGCGGTGGCGCCGTTGATCGAGTTGTACGCGCTCATCACGAGCCACGCCTTGGACTCGGTGACCGCCTTCTCGAACGCGAGCAGGTACAGCTCGCGGAGAGTGCGCTCACTGACGACCACGTCCACGGTGAAGCGCTCGGTCTCGAAGTCGTTGGCGACGTAGTGCTTCGGGGTCGCCCCGACGCCGAGCTCCTGCACGCCGGCGACGTACGCGGCGGCGAGCTCGGCGGTCAGGACCGGGTCCTCGCTGAACGCCTCGAAGTGCCGTCCGCCCAGCGGCGAGCGGTGCAGGTTGATGGTCGGGCCGAGCACGACGTCGACGTTCTTGCGCCGGGCCTCGAGGCCGGAGACGACGCCGTACCGATGGGCGATGTCGAGATCCCAGGACGACGAGAGAGCGGTTGCGGACGGGAGATTGAGCGACGGGTCGCGTTCGTCCCACACCGCGCCGCGGACGCCGCTCGGGCCGTCGGACAGCACCATCGAGCGCAGGCCGATCGCCGGCAGCGGATGCGTGGACCAGAAGTCCTGTCCGGTCAGGATCCGGACCTTCTCCTCGAGCGTGAGCTGCCCGAGCAGGTCGTCGAAGTCGGCAGGGCTGGGGTTCATGCGACGACTGTACGCGCGAAAACCGAAGAGCGCTAGGTTTTCGCGTGGGTGCTCGGTAGCATCCTCGTCATGTCGTCTCGAGGGCCGTACGCGAAGGGTGTCGCCAAGCGCGAGGAGATCCTCACCGCCGCGCTCGAGGTGATCGCCCGGCACGGCTACCGGAAGACCTCGACCCGTGAGCTCGCGGCCGCGGTCGGGCTGAGCGAGGCCGGGCTGCTGCACTACTTCGGCTCGAAGGAGAAGCTGTTCGAGGCCGTACTCCGGGCGCGCGACGAAGCGGACGTGGAGCGGTTCGACGGGTCGGACCTGATCGACAAACTGATCGCGATCATCCGCCACAACGGCGACGTACCGGGCCTGGTCCAGCTCTACTCGACCTTCTCCGCGGAGGCCGGCGACCCCCAGCACACCGCCCACGACTACTTCGTCGACCGCTACACCAATCTCCGCGAAGCCCTGGCCGGCACCGTCCGGGCCCGCCAGTCCGCCGGCACCCTCAACCCCTCCGCCGACCCCGCCACCATCGCCACCCTCCTGATCGCCCTCTCCGACGGCCTCCAGATCCAGTCCCAGTTCGCCCTGAACGCCGACCCCGCCACGCTCCTCGACGACCTGATGCATCTCCTCCAGCCCTGACCTGCCTGGCAGGCGGATGGGGCCGCTCGATTCACATCCTGCGCACGGGCCTAGGTCGCAGGTGAGCTGTCGCGCGGGGGCTAGGCGGGTGTGGGCAGCCCGGCGAGGCGGCGTACGGCGGCCAGACCGTCCGGCGTACCGGGCCAGTGCCGCTCCAGCGCGTCAGGACCGGCCCGGCGGGTGACCGACCGAAGGGCGAACGCGACGATCACCGCGTCATCGGCGTACCCGATCACCGGGATGAAGTCAGGCACGAGATCGAACGGCATCGCCAGGTAGGTCAGCAGGATCCACAGCCTGACCCGCACCCCGCGAGGCAAGGCCCGATCACCCGCCAAGCGCCGCAGCAGCCGCACCAGATCCGGCAGCAACCGCAGCGCATCGCGGATCCGCAACTCGTCCGGCCGGGCGAACCACAGCGCGACGATCAGCGCGATCCAAAACAGCACAACGCCGCCGCAAACACCCGCCACCACCGACCACCAAACCCCTGACACCCGCCCATTGTCGCCCGCCCCACAGCCCCCACCCCGCTCCCTGGAGCACCGGGCAATACTGGTCGAGTGACGAGACCCGCCGATCCCCCCAACCCGGCCGAGCTCGACCCACCCACCCCCGACCTCACTCCAACCGACACCAACCCCGTCGACCCCCCAGCCGCCGCCCCCCACCCCGGCGCCGCCCCCTCACCCGCCGACTCCCACACCAACCCCCTGCCGTCGTCGGCGCTGCACCCGGGCGCTCCCGCAACCGGCGGCACGTCCCCGGCAACCGCGGCGCCCGCTGGCTCGCAGCCGGGCGAGCGCTCGGCTGCTGACTCTCGGCCCGGCGAACTGGCTCCGTCCGGATCAGGCGGTGGCGACCCGGTCGTCGCCAGGGTGGGGCGGCGGGTGTTGACGCGGGAGGTTTGGTTGGTGCTGGCGCTGTCCTTGGGGGCTTCGGGGGTGGCGGCGGTGATCTCGTTCGCCGGGATTCTGACGTCGGCGAAGCCGATCAGTGGGCAGACGGCGGTGATCGTGGGGTCGCGGGCGCCGGGGCGGCCGTGGCTGGATCTTTCCTGGCAGATCTTCGCGGTGGTGACGGCGTTGGTGCCGGTCGCCCTCGTCGGGCATCTGATGGCCCGCGGTGGTGAGTCGCTCCGGACGATCGGTTTCGATCTGCGGGACCGGTGGCGCGATCTCGGTCGCGGGGTCGCGGTCGCCGCCTGCATCGGGGGAGCGGGCCTGCTGTTCTACATCGCGGCACACGCCAGCGGCGTGAATCTGACCGTCGACCCGTCCCAGCTACCCGACTACTGGTGGCGCATCCCGATCCTCGTCGCGGTCTCCGCGCAGAACGCCATCCTCGAGGAAGTCATCGTCCTCGGGTACCTCAACCACCGCTTGGACCAACTGGGCTGGTCCGTCCGCGGCGCCACCGCTGCGAGCGCGCTCCTCCGCGGCTCCTACCACCTCTACCAGGGCCTCGGCGGCTTCGCCGGCAACGTGATCATGGGCGTGATCTTCACCTACCTCTACCGTCGCTGGGGCCGGATCATGCCGTTCGTCGTCGCGCACACCCTGATGGACACGACGGCGCTGATCGGGGCGACGTACCTGCTCGGGAAGGTCTCCTGGCTGCCGAGTTGACGCTCAACCGGGGTCGGTGAAACGACTGACACGTAACCGATCGGCCCGCCGACGGGTTGATGGTGACGTGACAGTCAACGGGGAAATCACCAGTCCGCCTGAAATCGACGCAGGATTGGCCGCCGCCGCGCTCGCCGTGTTCGCGCACCGGCACGAGGTCGTCCACCTCCTGTACGCCGCCACCGACGAGCCAGACGCACTGGCCCGAATCGGAGGCTTGCTCCGCGTCGACGAGATGACCATCGCCCGGGTCCTCGACCAGCCATTCCGCTGGCTGCTACCCCAGTTCCGCACCGAACTGGAGTCAATAGCCACCGAGCCAACCCCAGTCAACGTGCGGCCCCCATTCACCCCTCCGCCCGCACCCACGGCATCGACCACACTCACCGCCCCGCCCCCGATCGCCGCCCCCACCCCACTCACCCCGCCCACCGCACCCGCGGACCCCACACCCACCCCAGCCACGAACTGACCACCAAAGAACCTGACAAGGGACAGCCGACCACCGGCCGAGCCAACCGCCGGCGGAGCTGGCGACAGTAGCGCCGACCGCCGGAGGAGCAGTGTGGGCGGCCAGCCACCGGTGGAGCAGATGTGGGGCGGCCAGGCACCGGTGGAGCTGATGAGGGCAGCCGACCACCGGGCGAGCTGACCGGCCGGTGGCGCAGACGAGGGACGGCTGACCGCTGCTGGAGCTGACCGGCGGAGAACTGATCGGCGGTAGAGCCGACCCGCGGTGCAGCTGACCGGCGCTGGAGCTGACGAGGCAGGGCTGGCCGCTGGCGGGCTGACGACGGAGGGTTGGCCGGCGGTGGAGTTGGCGCGGGAGGGCTGACTGGCGGTGGAGATGACCGCCGTACGAGCTGGCCCGCAGCAGCTGCCGACGCTGGGCTGACCGGGGAAGGGCTGATCGGAGGTGGCGCTGCCGACCGTCAGACGCTGACGCGCTGGGCTGACCGGCGATGACGCTGACGCGGCAGGGCTCTCCGGCGGTGGAGTTGGCGAGCGAGGGCTGACTGGCGGTGGAGCTGACCGCAGGAGGGCTGGCCGTCAGCCGCCTACGACGCTGGGCTGACCGCTGGTGGGGCTCACCGCGGGAGGGGGCTGGCCGTCGGGAGTTGGCCGCGGTGGGATGAGTGGTGGCTGGGTGGCTGTCGCGCGGTGCAGGGGTGGGCCCTGGGTGTGGATACGTTGGGGTGGTGGAGAGTTATGGGGCGGACGTGCTTGGGGTGGCGGATGAGTTGGCGAGGGCGTACGTCGAGGTGTTTACGGCGCCGCCGTTTGCGCATCGTGATCCTGAGCAGACGCGGGTTGCGTTTCGGAAGCGGTTGGAGGGTGATGCGCTGCGGGATGGGTTTCGGGCGTGGATCGAGCGGTCGGAGGACGGGCGGATCGTTGGGTTCGTGACCGGCTGGCGGACCAAGGCGCCGTTTCGGACGGATCGTTCGTACGGGAGTGTGCTTCAGCGCCTGGGCTCGGAGCAGGTTGAGGCGCTGCTGATCGACGCGTTCGAGATTGATGAGCTCGGAGTACTGCGGAGTGCTCGGGGGACCGGGCTCGGTCGCCGGTTGCTCGACCTGGCGACGGAGCAGGAGCCGCGCGCGTGGCTTCTCGCCTGGAACCAGAACCACGCCACCCTGGCCTTCTACCGCCGCCTCGGCTGGACCGAACCGGAGGCCCGCGGCCCCGAGCACGACATCGTCGTCTTCCTCGCCCCCAACCACCCAGGCGCGCCCTAACCCGCCGTCCCCGGCCACCCCAGCGCGGCTGAACCGCGGCGCCTCCGCCCACCGGTCCCCGGCCAACCGTTGTCCTCCTGGCCGGTTGTCGCCGGGCTGGGGCGCGGTTGGCGCGTGACTGGGGGAGTGGTTAGAGGGTGAAGAGGGTGGTGGCGTTCTGGTGGGTTATGGCGGCTTGTTCGGTGGGGGTCAGGTTGGCGGCTTCGAAGGCGCCGATGGCTACGGATGGGTCGATGAGGGTGGCGTCGGTGCCGAACATGAGGCGGGTGGGGCCGATCTGGTCGAGGATCCAGCGGATGCGGTGGGCGTCGGGGGCTGACCAGCAGGGTTCGAACCAGATGCGGTCGGAGCGGCTCGCGGCTTCGGGGACCAGGGGCCAGCCGGGGGCGCCCATGTGGCCGGCGATCAGTTGGGCACCGGGGACCCGGGCGGCTACGTCGGCGAGGTCGACGACGTTGCCGGCCCAGGTGTGGACGAGGGTGGGGAGGCCGTACTCGGTGGTGAGTTCGATGGCGGCCTGCATTGCGGGGGAGTCGATGGGGGTGCGGCTGTACTCGGTGTGGATCTTCGCGCCGACCCAGTGATCCCGGCCGTCGCCGGCGAGGAGTTCGTCGAGGTCGGTGCGGGCTTCGTCGAGCCGGCGGGGGTCGACGACGAGCATGCCGCGGAGGCGGGGGTCGGCGGGGAGTTGGGCGGCGAGCGAGCGGTTGCCGGCGGGAGCGTCGTACACGATGGCTTCGATGGCCGAGACGAGTTGGATGTCGATGCCGAAGCGGTCCATCAGGTCGATGTTCACGTCGATGCCGGCCGTGTCCATGGAGAAGAACCACGGGCCCCAGTGGGCGTGGACGTCGATCAGCACAGTGGCTCCAAACGACGGGGGTGGTGGTTCGGGCCCCAGTGGGCGTGGACGTCGATCAGCATGGGGGCTCCAGGAGGGTGGTGAGGTTCTGGCTGCCGGTCTGGGCGATCTCGGCGGGGGTGAGCTTGGAGGTGAGCAACCGGCGTACGACGGAATGGGTCTCGTGGAACGGGGTCCGGCAACCGAGCACCAACCGGTCCGCACCGACCTCCCCGGCGACGATCTCCAGCGAGTCGGGACCGGTGAGCATCCGGGTCGACGTGTGGAAGCCGGGCTCCGAGCGAGCCAGTACGACGAAGTCGCCGAGGTAGTAGAAGTGCGTGTCTAGGAAGACGACCCGCGCCCCGAGACCACGCAGCGCCGGACCAACCTTCCGTACGTCGCCCTCCACGAAGATCGTCAGCCCGGCCTCGACCAGCAACCGCACCACATGCTCGAACGTCGGATACCCGGGCTCCACGCTCTGCAAGGTCGGCGCCAGCCGGATCGCCCGTGGCGGCTCACTCAGCGACAGCACCCGCTCCAACTCGCGCTCCGCACCCAGCGCGTCGCGCAGGTCCAGCACCGGGCACAACGACCAGCCGTTGCTCTCGGCAACCTCCTGCGCCTCGGCGTTCCCGGACGGTACGTCGAAATGCACCGCACGCAACGAGGACACGACCCCACCCGAGATCCCGGTGGCCTTGAACACCTCCTGCACCCGCTCGGCCCGGCCCCATCGCCCGGTCGTCACGTCATGCCCGACCAGTACGTCGCAGTCGAGCAGCAGGGGAGTGTCGGTCATGGGGCCTCCCGGGCCAGGGCGCTGTGGACCTTGCGGACCGCCGTGACGATGTCGTCGACGTCCGCCTCGGTGTAGTTCTCGTTCCAGGGCAGGACCAGCAGCCGGTGGTTGATCAGCTCTTCGGCGTTCGGACACAGACCGACCGGATACGACACGTCCTGCAGCGGGAACCCGGAATCCCCGTACGTACGACGCTCCCGTACGGCGGGTGCCGCGTACAGCGGACCGGTCAGATACCCGCCGTTGGCCGGCACGCCCTCGGCGGAGAGAGCTGCCGCCCACTCGTGCAGGTCGCCCGCCGAGGGCGACAGGATCAACGGATACTGCCAGTAGACGTGGTCGCCGCCGTCCGGTGGAGCGGTGATCCCCGCCAGGTCCGCGATCCCGGCCGACGCCCGGGCGGCCGCCGTACGGCGATCTGCCACGACGCCACGCAGGCGGGTCAGTTGTGCCCGGGTCACCGAGGCGACCAACTCGGTCATCCGGTAGTTCAGCGCGAGGAACAGGTACGTCCGCTCGTCGGTGTCACGCGGCCAGCCCTTGTCGGCGAACAGCCGCATCCGCCGAGCACGTGCGGCGTCGTCGGTGATCGCCAGCCCGCCGTCGCCGGCGCTGATGTGCTTGGTCTGCTGCAGGCTGAAGCAGCCGATGTGCCCGATCCGGCCGGCGAACGTGTCACCGACCGGCGCGAGATACGCCTGGGCGCAGTCCTCGATCAGCAGGATCCCGTGCTGGTCGCAGAGCTCCCGCAGCTCACGCACCGGCGCGGGCTTGCCGAACAGGTGCACCACGATCACGGCCTTGGTCCGCGGCGTGATGGCGGCGGCGACCGCGGCCGGGTCGAGGTTCCCGGTGATCGGGTCGACGTCGGCGAACACGGGCACGGCGTTCTGCATCATGATCGGGAACACCGTGCCCATGTCGCTGATCGGCGTGGTGATGATCTCGTCACCGGGCTCGGGATCGACCGCGGCCACGGCCAGGTGCAGAGCCGCCGTACCCGAGCTGCACGCGACCGCGTGCCCGGCGCCGAGCAGGTCCGCGAACTCCAGCTCGAGCGCCGGCACCTCGGTACCCCAGGTCGCGGACAGCATGCCGCTGCGGAGCACGCGCTCCACCGCCTTGACCTCGTCGTCGCCGAACCGCCGGCCGCCGGCGTTCATCACCGACGGCAGCGGCGCCGAGCGCACCGGCGTGCCGCCGTCCCGGGCGAGCAGACTCTTGTCCATCGCAACAATCCTCACATCGTTTGATGTTGCTTACGGCAACGGCAGGTGGACCAGGTCGCGGTCGGCCAGGCCCCACACGCTGTGTCGCGCGCCCCGCACCGGCGTCAGCTGGGGCACCGTGTACCACCCGTCGCCGAGCTTGTTCACCAGCAGCTTCGCCTCGGTGAGCCCCGGCCCGAGCTGGTACAGGTTCCCGCCGAAGTTCGTCTCACAGTAGACCCCGGTCCGGTCAGTGTGGATCTGTCCGTAGCCGGAGAGCTTGTTCGTGCCGCGGACCACGGCCTTCGTCCTGAGGTCGTACGTGAACCAGCCGCCGCTGGTCCGCTTGAGTACGCCGTACAGGACGCCGTCATGCACCGCGACACTCTGGATGGAGCGCTCTCCGGCGAGTGGCTCGGCCGTCCACAACAGCTTTCGCCCGCACAGGTCGAAGGCGGCGATCGCGGCCGAGGTCCGGGCCGGCGTGATGCCGCCACCGCCGACCACGTCGCCGCCGAGGTAGGCGATACCGTCCACGATCGCGACCGTCATCACGCTCTGGTCCGGCAGGATGCCGTAGTACACCTCGAGCTCGCCGGACCGGGTGTCGAGCAGTGTCAGTGCGCCGGTGAGCTTGCCCGTACCGGGTGCCGAGGCGATCGCGAGCAGCTTCGACTTCGCGTCGTACGCCGCCTGCCACGGCCGGAGCTGGTCATGGCCGATCGTGCCGAAGCTGTGGACCTCCTTGGTGCGCGGGTTCACCCGGACGACCTCGGTGCTCGGGTAGAGCGCGGAGTACAGCTCACCTCGCAACCAGGTGAGGGTCTTCGCCTCGCCCGCGACCCGGATCCGGCGGGTGGTACCGCCGGCGTGTTCGGTGACTACCCAGTGCCCGCCGACATAGAGGTGTGGATCCCCGAGGACGATCGACTGCGGCTTGTCGGGCTCGGGGACGAAGCCGGCGTCGACGAGATCGAGCAGCTCGAACGATCCGGTCGTCAGGTCGAGCCACCACAGCACACCGGATCCGGTCGAGCCGAGCAACGTGGTCGCATCGAGCAGGACCAGACGGCGGTGCTCGTCCGCCGGCGCCGGTGTCGCCACCGCGGTGAGCGTCGTGTCGTTCGGGCCGCAGGACCAGACCGTCCCGGACGTCCGGGTGGTGACGTACGCCGTGCCGTCCGCAGCGACCGCGATCGCGTCGATACTCGACTCACCGCTGGGCAACGGGACGCTGCGGACGTCGGTGCCGTCCAGGGCCATGCTGAGCAGGGATCCACTGCTGCCCGCGTAGATCCGGTCGGCGGTGCCGGCGAACGGCCCGAAGTTCTGGCCACGGGAGGCCTCGGGGGTGAGATCGCGGAAGGTCTGCACGCTCCGGTCGTAGGCGACCAGTCGGGACGGTGTGTAGATGCCCGCGTAGACGATGTTGCCCGCGGCACCGACGTACCGGCCGTACTGGGCTCCGGTGACGGGGGCGCCGAGCCGGGTGGCCGTGTTGGTAGCCGGGTCGATCTGCCAGACTGCGCCGTTCGGGTAGCTGACGGCGAAGACCTGACCGTCGGCTGAGGTGGTCAGGTCCCAGACGAAGCCGCCGGCTCCGGCGAGGCTGCCGACCCGGGTGAGGTCCGCGCTGACCGGGTCGAAGCAGTAGACGTCGGCGACCGGGTAGAGGCCGGCGTAGATCTTGCCGGCGGCAACGGTGATCCCCCAGCCGCCCTCGCCGACCGGTAGCTCCACGGTCCGGGTGACGCGCCGGGTGGTGAGGTCGATCTCGACCAGCTTGGGCGGAACGATGCCGCGGGTGATCACGTACGCGCGCCCGTTGTGCACGGCCATCGCGACCACGGCCGCGGTCATGCAGGCGGGTCCGAAGCTCGGCAGAGTGGTTCCGTCGATCGGGGTGTCCGCGGCGTGAGCGACAGCGGTGGGTAGAGCGGTGGCGGCGGTGGTTGCCACCGCGCCCGCGAGCACGGCCCGGCGGGAGACAGGCATCATCGGAGACCTTCGATCCGGACCAGGTCGCGGCCCTTGATGGTGTAGAGGGCGTCGCCGTTGTGCGAGGCCGTGATGAGCGGGTAGCTGTAGATCTGCGCTCCCAACCCGTCGACCACCGTCTTCACAACCAGACCACTGCGGCTGGGGACGATCTGGAAGACCCGCTGGCTGTCGGTCCCGAACAACCCCGCCCGTGCGATCGCCAACCGGCTCTGACCGGTCCCGATCACGGCGGACGCGAGCACTTTGCCCGTGCAGGGATCGAGGACGGCGAGCCGACCATCGTCCGTGGTGGCATACAGGCGCCCGCGGTACGAGATCAGATCGGAGTAGCTCTGAGCTCCGGCCAGCGGCGCAACCTGCCACAGTGTGCGGTTGCGGCGGAGGTCGAAGGCGACGACGGTTGCCTCCGGCAAGATCGGGTTCGTGCCCAGGCTGTTCCGGGTCGCGCCGCCGAGGTAGGCAATCCCGTTGTCGGTGGTCACGGACCGGACCGACTGCTGCGGTACGACGCCCCGATGCACCTCCCGCACTCCACTGTCGAGGTGCTGCTCCACCAGCGTTCCGTCGTACTTGCCGTAGTCGGGCTCGGTCGAGATCAGCCAGGTCTGCGAGCGCTCGTCGTACGCGTCGTCGGTCGGCCGGGTCTGTTCGTTGCCGATCTGGCCGAGCTCCTCCAGTCCGGTGCCGTCCGGCTTCATCGACCACAGCCGGGCCAGCGTGTAGACGCCGAGGTAGACGTCCCGGCCGACCGGGGTCAACGTCTTCGCCTCGCCCGGGAGGAACGTCCGGGTGCTCGTGCCGGTGGCCAGGTCGTGGACCTGGATGCCGGCCTTGCCACTGACGAGCACGGACGTCGCGGTGGCCGCGATCGCCATCGCCTGCTCGGGCGCCGGCGGCAGGCCCGCCTGACCGAGATCGGTGCCGGTGAACTCACCCGTCGACGAGTCGAAGTCGACGACCTGGCTGGTCAGCTCGGCCCGGATCGTCGAGCCGTCGACGAAGATCCGGTTGAAGTAGGCGCCGTCGTACGGCGAACCGAGCCGGCTCAGCGTGGCATCGCGGTACCGGTACAACGTGCCCGACGGCCGGGTGCCGAGATAGATGTCGGCCCCGCTGACGGTGATCGCGGTGACGTACTGGTCGCCGCCCGGGGTCTGCACCTCGACCGGGTTGCTCAGGTCCGCCGTGTCGAACACCAGCATCGTGCCGGTGGGCGACAGGCCGGCGGCGAGCGTCGTACCGTCCAAGGTCATGGTGGCGACGAAGGTGCGGTTGGCATAGGCAGCGGGCAGGACGTCGCGACGCGAGCCGGTGGCGCGGTCGATCGCGATCAGATGGGCCTTGGTGCCGACACCGGCGTAGATCGTGGTCGCGTCGGCGGCGATGCTGCGGACGTACTGCTCACCGGCGACGGCCGCGCCGTACTCCTTGGTGGCGCCGGTGGCCGGGTCGTACTCGTGGACGGCGCCGTCCGGGTAGGTGCCGGCCACGATCTTGCCGTCGGGCGTGGCAGCGATCGACCAGATGAACGAGCCGAAGCGGGCGACCTTGGTGGCGGTCCCGGTGGTGGTGTCGATCCGGTAGACGTCGCCGGGGGTGTAGAGGCCGACGTACAGGTCGGTGCCGACGTGGGCCATCGCCCAGGCACCCGCGCCGGTCGGCAGCGAGAGTTTGCGGTCGACGGTGTGGGTGTCGGGGTCGAAGGCGCCGACCTGGACGGGGGAGACGCCCGACGTCACGGTCCAGATCCGGTCGCCGACCTGCTCGGCGACGCTGGTCGAGGTGACCGCGGACGCCGGACCCACGGTCGTCACGGTGGTTTCGGTCAAGTCCGGAATTGTGGCGCGAGCGGGAGCCGAAACGCTCACCAGACCTGCGCAGATGACAAGAGTAGTGATCAATCCCCGTGCGAATCGCTTGTCCACAAGGCCTCCCGGGACAGTACGCACTGAATTACGGTCATGGCTGAAATTAGCCGGACGTGCGTTAGTGCGTCAACACCGGAGGAAAAGATCAGAGATGAACGCGGTAGACGACCAGCGGCCGGCCGCTGCCGTTGCCGAGCTGGGTGCCGGTGGCGTCGGCGAGGCCGGCGCGCTCCAGCCGGTTCAGAACCCGGCGGGCGGTGCGAGGCTGGATGCCGAGGTGATCGGCGACGGACCGGGTCGTCAGCCCGTCCTCCGGCGTGGCGTGCACGAGCTCCTGCAGCCGCTCCAGCGTGGCCTTGGACAGCCCGGCGCGCTGCGCGAGCAGTTGGAGCTTCGAGCGCTGTTGCGCCCGGGGTGCCGCGCCACCGACCAGGACGAGGTCGATGTCGTTGCGCAGCGAGACCACGGCCGCGGTCCGACCGGCCGACTTCGCGCGGCCGAGCGCCCGCCGGGCCAGGGCCTCCGTCTCGGTCCCGGAGCCGCCGATGCCGAAGCCGATCCGGACCGGCCCGAACTGCTCCTTGAGCCGGTTCAGCATGCCGAGCTCGGTGAACGCGGCGGTCGCCTGCTCGAGCGGTCCGCGCGTGGCCACGACCAGATACCGCTTGTCGTCGTACCTGATGACGCTGCCGCCGAGCGAGCCGGCCTCGCGCCGCAGCGCGCTCTCACCGGCCTCGGCGATCTCGACCAGGCCGAGCGCGATCTGCGCATCGTCACTGCGCAAAGCGTCGTGCACGAGCAGCAGACTGTTCACGGCCGCCCGCACCGAATGCACCGACGGCGCCAGCCGCAGCGTGGTCTGTCCGGTCCGCAGCTTCTCGTACGCCGACCGCAGACAAGTGATCGCGACATCGGCGCCGGCCGCGCGGTGGAAGTCGATGACGTCGTCCGAGCTCAGCCCGGGGCGGTACGGCAGCACCCGGATCCCGCGCATCGGCAGGCCGACCTCTTCGAAGGTCTCGCGGACCTGAGCCTCGTCCAGGACGTCGATGCTCATCGAGGTGACGTCGCGGCCTTCGCGGAGCAGCTGGACGAGCGCCCGCATGAGTGTGGCACCGGTGTACTCGACGTGAGCCGCGGGCCGGTCGAGCAGATCGTTCGCGGCGGCCAGCTGGTAGGGAACCACACCGGTGAACAGCCAGGCGTCCACGCTCGGCGGTGCCTCGGCCATCACCTTCGGTGTGTCGGTCTCGCGCCGGTACCGCAGCGGGACGACCTCGACCCCGCGCAGTGCCCCGATGATCCGGCTGCTGGAGGTGACCAGGTCCGACGGTCCCACAACCCCGATCGTCGTCACCATGTGTGGGTCCCCTCCTTCATCGGCTCAGTTTCACCACATCCCCGCACCGCTGCAAGAACCCGCGCCGTACGGCGTGATCGATCACCGGATCAAGTGCTCGTCGCCTGACGGAGCGTGGCGGAGTCGGCGCGCTCTTCGACTCGATCGGCCTGGTCCGCTACGTTTCGACCATGATCGGCTCGAACATCGGTCGGCCCGAGAACCGGATGGTGCATGGCTGATGCGGACCCACGAATGGATTGCCGAGGGTACGGTGCTGTGCCGGACGGCGCTGATGGACCTGGACGGGCCGTCGCTGCTGCCCGGCTGGAGCCGGAAGCACGTCGCCGCTCACCTGTCCTTGAACGCGGAGGCGATCGGCAACCTCGTCCACTGGGCGAAGACCGGCGAGGAACGTCCGATGTACGCGTCGCCCGAGCAGCGGAGCGCGGACATCGACGCGGGTGCGCTGCGGCCGGCCGACGAGTTGCTCGCGTGGTTCGAGGAGTCGGCGCGGGTGCTCGCGGAGGCGATGGCCGAGTTGTCGGACGAGCAGTGGCAGGCGCAGGTGCGCTCGGCGCAGGGCAAGGAGATCCCCGCTACCGATACGCCGTGGATGCGGAGCCGCGAGGTGATGATCCACGCGGTCGATCTCGGGACGGGCGTGACCTTCGCGGACCTCCCGACGGACTTCCTCGAAGCCTTGTCCGCGGACATCCGCGCCAAGCGCGGCGACGTACCCGAGGTGACGGGACCGTTGGCCGAGGTCGCGGCGTACCTGGCCGGACGTTCGTACGACGGTGTGCTCAGTGCTGACGGGAGTCCGGCGGAGCCGCTGCCGCCCTGGCTCTAACGCACGACGCGGTCGTGCAGGTGCGTCACGTAGAGCACGATCATTGGATGGCTCCCGGGAAGTGGAAGAAACGGTCGGGGTCGTAGTGGTGCTTGACGGCGACGAGGCGGGCGTGGTTGGGGCCGTGGTACGTCTCGGGCTGATCGGTGAGGTCGGGGTCGGGGAAGTTGGGGTACGCGCGCCCTGAGGTGTGGGGGTGTGCGATGGCCCAGGAGCGGCGTACCTGCTCGCGGTCGGTGCCGAGGTGCTCCAGGAGGAAGCGCTCTGTGCGGTGCACGAAGGCCGTCGCGTCGGCGGGGACGCGGTTGTAGGCGCCGCCCATCGGGGTGAAGTCGAGCTCGCAGCCCTGGGTGAGGAGATCGTCGACAGCGTCGGCAGAGAGCGCGCTCCTGAAGAACTCGGACTTGCTGGTGAGCACGCGATCGTCCTCGGGACCGACCAGGCTGCGTTTGAGCTCCGGCCAACTCAGGCCGTCGCGGATGTCGGCGTCCGGCGGTGGAAAGGGAAGGTGGTCCAGCAGGTGTGCCCCGAGGGCAGCGCCGAACACCCTCACCTCGTGCCGCGTGACGGACAGGCTGGCGGTGATCTCGTCCGCAGCGTCGGGAGCCCAGTCCTGCCAGGCGGCGATCACGGCGGCTGCGTGCTCGCGCGGCCAGGTGAGGACGAAGCGGGTGGCAGCCGGTGACGGTACGGCGGCGAACACCAACGACTTGACCACACCGAACTGCCCACCGCCCGACCCGCGCAAGGCCCAGAACAGGTCCGGCTCGTGCTGCTCGTCGCACGTCACCACGTTGCCGTCCGAGAGGACGACAGTGGCGGCGACGAGGCGGTCGCAGGTCAGCCCGTAGCGGCGGCCGAGGAGTCCGAGCCCGCCGCCGAGCGTGAGCCCGGCGATCCCGACGGTCGGCCCGCAGCCGGCCGGGATGGTCAGCCCGTACCGGTGCAGTTCGTCGTAGACCTGCGCCAACCGAGCGCCGGCCCCAACGGTCGCCAGGTCGTCCGAGCCGACCGAGATGGTGTTGAGCGGCGACAGATCCAGGATCAGACCGTCGGTCGACGACCGTCGGCGAGGAAGGGCCCGTACGACGCCGAGTGGTCGTGACCGCAGTCGCAGCGATCCGCCTTGTCACCGAGCAGATCTCGCGGCGTCAATCCCGTGAGCCGCAGGCATTCCCGGCTCAGATGTGCATGGTCGGCGTACCCGGTCTGGGCCGCGAGGTCGGCCAGGCCATCGCCGAAGCCTGCTTGGGCGAGTGCGAGGTAGCCCTGGAAACGCAGCGTGCGTTGGAGCGTCTTCGGACCCACACCGACCGCCGTCAGGCACCGGCGCCGCAGCTGGCTCTCCGAGAGCGCCAAGTGGTCGGCCAGCGTCGAGATCTCGGTCGGACGCCACGGCATCAACTGCTGCACCATCTCGGCCACGAAAGGATCCGGCTCGAGCTTCCGCGCGGCCAGGGACAGCTGGAGCCGGATGAGCGCATCGTGCGGAGTCGCCGCCTCGGCGATCAGCTCGGCGAGCGCGAGCGCCGCGGGTCCCCACAGTTGGTCGAGCTCCACGGTCAGGTCGACCAGCTCATCGGCCGGGACGCCGAGCAACGGCGTACCAGCTCCCGGCATGAAGCGCACCCCGACGATCGTCGTGTCCGGCGGCAGAACCTGCACCTTGGCCCGGGTCAACGGCCCGATCAGCCGCGGTACGGCGCCGATCGGGCAGTGCAGCTCGACACCGCCGGTGGGCAGATCGCGCTGCGGGTAGGGCCGCGATCCCGTGTGCTGGATCCAGACCGTCCGGACGAGACCGGCCAGCGCGGGCACCGGCGGGCTCTCGTCGTACGTCTGGTCCATGGCCTACACCTCGATATGGGATCCGATGATGACGGTGCGGTCGCGGGGGAGGTTGAAGTACTCGGCCGCGTCGGCGGTGATGTGGGACGTGGTCAGGAACAACTGCTTGCGCCACCGCGCCATCGTGTCGCTCTTCCCGCGGCGGAGCTCGATCTTGGACAGGAAGTACGACGCGTGCTCGAGGTCGAGCGCACCTTCGGTGGCGTCCGGGTCCAGCGTCGCCAGGGCAGCGGGGACGTCGGGAGTCTCCATGTAGCCGAACTTCGCGGTGACGTGGGTGATCCCGTCGTCGCCGTACCCGAGGTCGTCGACGAAGGCCCGCTGGTCCGGGGCGACCCGGGGCACCGGCTCGGTCTCGATCGAGACGATCACGACGTGCTCGTGCCGGACCTGGTTGTGCTGGACGTTCGCGCGCAGCGCCAGCGGAGCGGTCTGGCTGCCGCGGTTGAGGAAGATCGCCGTACCGGGCACCGTGCGCGCGGTCAGGTCACCGGCGCGGAGCTGGTCGATGAACTCCTGCAGCGGGCCTTCGGTCCGCTCGCGCTCGGCCGTGACGACGGCCCGGCCGCGCTGCCAGGTGGTCATGATCGTGAACGCGGTGATGGCGATCAGCAACGGCAGCCAGGCACCGTGCGCGAGCTTGGTCAGGTTGGCGCCGAGGAACAGCAGGTCCACCGCGAGCAGCGGCGTGGCGCCGGCGACGATCAGCCACTTCGGGATGTTCCACCGGTAGTGGGCGACGTAGAAGAACAGCAGCGTCATGATCGTGATCGTCCCGGTGACCGCCATGCCGAACGCGTAGGCGAGCGCGGCCGAGCTGCGGAAGGCGAAGATCAGCGTCAGCACCGAGACGAGCAGCAGCCAGTTGATCCACGGCACGTAGATCTGGCCGATCGTGGTCGCCGAGGTGTGCGCGATCCGGAGCCGGGGGAGATAGCCGAGCTGCGCGGCCTGGGAGGCGACCGAGTACGCCCCGGTGATCACTGCCTGGGAAGCGATCACGGTCGCCGCGGTCGCGAGCAGGACCAGCGGCAGCCGGCCCCAGTCCGGCACCAGCAGGAAGAACGGGCTGCTGATGTTCGCCTCGTCCTTGAGGATCAGCGCACCCTGGCCGAAGTAGCTGAGTGTGCAAGCCGGCAGCACGAGGCCCAGCCACCCGCGGGTGATCGCGCGACGGCCGAAGTGGCCCATGTCGGCGTACAGGGCCTCGGCGCCGGTGACCGACAGGACGATCGCGGCCAGCGCGAAGAACGCGATGTGGAAGTGGCCGGCCAGGAAGCCGATCGCGTACGTCGGCGGCAGCGCCTTGAGGATGCCCGGGTGCTGGACGATGCCGGTGATACCGCAGACGCCGATGACCACGAACCAGGCGATCATGACCGGCCCGAAGACCCGGCCGACCGCCTCGGTGCCCCGGCGCTGGACCATGAACAGGACCACGATGATCACCGCGGTGATCGGTACGACGTACTCGCCCAGCGAGGGCTCGACGGTCTTGAGTCCCTCGACCGCGGACAGCACCGAGATGGCCGGGGTGATCATGCTGTCGCCGAAGAACAGCGACGCGCCGAAGATCCCGACCGCGGCCAGCACGACCGCGGACCGCCGGCCACGCTGCGCACCCCAGCGGCGCACCTGCGTGATGAGGGCCATGATCCCGCCCTCGCCGTGGTCGTCGGCGCGCAGCGCGAGCAGTACGTAGGTGATGGTGACGATGATCATCACCGACCAGAAGATCAGCGAGACCACGCCGAAGACGTTGTTGCTGCTGACCGGCACCGGGTGCGGGTCCTCGGGGTTGAAGACCGTCTGCAGCGTGTAGATCGGGCTGGTCCCGATGTCGCCGAACACCACACCGAGCGCGCCCACCACGATCGCGAGTTTGACCGTGTCGTGGGCACTCGGACCGGCGTGCGTCGTACCGGTCTGCTGGGGATCCGTCACGGCACCGGACGATACAGCGCCCGGGATCCAGCGCGGGGGATGTCGAGAGCGGGTAGGTGACTCCGACGTACCGGGTGACTACGGAGGAGGTGCTCCGATGACACCGGAGCGGGTACTGCGGACCTACATCACGCTGGTCGTGGTGTCGACGGGTGCGTCGTCGATGATCTGGGGCATCAACACGCTGTTCCTGCTGGACGCGGGTCTGAGCATCGGGCAGGCGTTCGCCGCGAACGCGTTCTTCACCGTGGGCATGGTCCTGTTCGAGGTGCCGACCGGCGTCGTCGCGGACACGGTCGGACGGCGTACGTCGTACCTGCTGGGGACGGCGACGTTGTTCGGGTCGACGCTGCTCTACCTCGTGCTGTGGCAGACGCACGCGTCGTTCGTGCTGTGGGCGGTGGTGTCAATGCTGCTCGGCCTCGGATTCACGTTCTTCAGCGGTGCGACCGAGGCCTGGCTGGTGGACG
The DNA here is from genome assembly GCF_055586945.1 of Kribbella sp. NPDC048837. NCBI lineage: Bacteria > Bacillati > Actinomycetota > Actinomycetes > Propionibacteriales > Kribbellaceae > Kribbella > Kribbella sp. NPDC048837. The sequence continues at coordinate 1,115,996 of NZ_JBVJHF010000001.1, read as the reverse complement.
GGCTGCACGCGACCGGTTACCGGGGCTCGCTCGACGACGCGTTCGCGAAGGGGCAGGTGGCGAACGGGATCGCGATGATGGCCGGCTCGATCGGCGGCGGCCTGCTGGCGCAGGTGAGCAACCTCGGCGTTCCGTACGTCGCTCGCGCGGTCCTGCTCGCGGTCACCTTCGCGGTCGCGTGGCGGGCGATGCGGGACATCGGCTTCACGCCGAAGCCGCGGGTCTCGGTCCGGTCCGAGATGGGCGGGATCCTGCGGGCCTCGCTGCGGCACGGGCTGCTCAACCCGCAGGTTCGCTGGTTGATGATCGCCGGTCCGTTCACGGCCGGGGCCACCGTGTACGGCTTCTACGCCGCGCAGCCGTATCTGCTCGAGCTCTACGGTCACGCCGACTCGTATGCGATCGCCGGTCTGTCCGCGGGGATCGTCGCCGGTGCCCAGATCGCGGGTGGCGCCTCGGCGTCGTACGTGGCCCGTGTCTTCCGGGACCGGATCATGATCCTGGTCGTGGCCATCGCCGGGGCCGGTGTGGTGATCGCGCTGATCGGCCTGGTGACGTCGTTCTGGCTCGCGCTCGGTCTGTTGATGGTGTGGGGCACGATGTTCGCCGCCGTGACCCCGGTCCGGCAGGCGTACCTGAACAGCCACATCCCTTCCGCCCAGCGAGCAACGGTGCTGTCGTCGGACAACCTGCTCGCCTCTGCCGGCGGCGTCGTCATCCAGCCCACCCTCGGCCGTTCCGCCGACCTGTGGGGCTACGGCCCGGCCTACGTGCTGACGGCCGTCGTCCAGATGCTGGCCCTGCCGTTCCTCGGGCTCGCGCGCCGCCGGAACAAACCCGTCGAGGCGACCACGGACGAGCCACTAGCCTTGCGGGCGTGACGGCTCGATTGATCATCATCAACGGTGGGTCCAGCTCCGGGAAGACCGGGATCGTGCGGTGTCTGCAGGCGGTGCTGGCGGAGCCGTGGCTGGCGTTCGGGGTGGATGACTTCGTCGACGCGATGCCGGCCGCGATGGAGGGATCGGCGGCCGGGATCGAGATCGGGCCGGACGGCGAGGTGTCGGTCGGGCCGGCCTTCCGGGAGCTGGAGGCGGCCTGGATGACCGGGATCATCGCGATGTGCCGGGCCGGCGGCCGGGTGATCATCGACGACGTCTTCCTCGGTGGCGGCGCGTCGCAGCAGCGTTGGCGGGACGTGATCGGTGACATCGAGACACTGTGGGTCGGCGTGCGTTGCGCGCCGGAGGTCGTGGCCGGCCGCGAGCTCGCCCGGGGTGACCGGGCCGTCGGCATGGCCGAGAAGCAGGCCCTGATCGTCCACGAGGGCGTCACGTACGACGTCGAGGTCGATAGCGCCCACGCCGAGTCGATCGACTGCGCCCGGATGATCGCCCGCTACCTGACGTAGTCCACCCGGGCGAGTGCGCTGCCGATCCGCCGGCGGTGATCGGTGGCCACCTCGTCGGCGTCGTCGCCCGCCAGGATGCGCCGTACCGACTCCAGATGGACGGTGCGGTAGGCGGCGACCGTGAGCGCCGCGGTGAGCTGTGCGTCGGGAACCTCGGTGCGATCCATCGCGGTGGCGATCGCCTGTTCGAGGTGGTCGAGGAGCTCGCGGGCCCGGGACTGGAGGGCGCGGGACTCGCCCACGACCTCCCAGAAACGGGTGAACTCGGCGCGCATCGCCGACAGCGGGTGGCCTTGGTCGGCGAGCCCGGTCAGGAGGTCCGCCAGGGCGGCGACCGCGGAGGTGCCAGCAGGGCGGTCGTTGATCGCGGCAACGATCAGGGCCTGCGCCTCCGGGTAGCGGTCGAAGAGCAGGTCCTCCTTGCGGGCGAAGTGCGCGAACACGGTCGGCCGGGCCACGTCGGCGGCCTCGGCCACCTCCGACACCGACACGTCGTCGAACCCGCGCTCGAGGAAGAGCGCGGTGGCGACCTCGGAGATCCGGGTCCTGAGCTCGGCCTTCTTCCGTTCCCGGCGGCCGTGCGCGACATGCTGATCCACCAGCTAACCATACTGGATAAAAAGATGTACCGAGTATGAGTTCTTGCTAGGCTGCCGGTCATGCGTTCCATCGGGGTGAACTACGACACCGGCCTGCGGTACGAAGGTCGCAGCACGCGCGACCACTTCGACCCGGCAGCGGTGCGCGACGAGCTGACAGTGATCGCGGACACGCTGCACGCTCCCGCGGTCCGGGTGGTGGGGACCGAGGCCGATCGGCTGGAGGTCGCCGGGGAGGCGGCGCTGGCGGCCGGGCTCGACCTGTGGTTCTCGCCGATGCCGATGGACCTCGAGCCCGAGGAGTTCATCGCGTTCCTGACCGACTGTGGCGCCCGGGCGGAGAAGCTGCGGCAGTCCGGCCGCGGCGACGTCGTACTGGTCCTCGGCTGCGAGCTCTCGGTGTTCTGCAAGGGATTCGTGCCCGGCGAGACCTCGGGGGAGCGGCTCGCGACGATGGCCGACCCTGCCACCTGGACCGACCAGGCCAAGATGGCGCAGTTGTACGCCGGACTCTCGCGCTGGGGGGAGGTCCAGCAGCAGCTGGTCACGGCCGCCCGCGAGGTGTTCGGCGGCCGGATCACCTACGCCGCCGGGATGTGGGAGGACGTGAACTGGGAGCTGTTCGACATCGTCAGCATCGACGCCTATCGCGACGCCGCCAACGCGGCGACCTTCCACGACGAGCTGCAGGACCGGCTGAAGTGGGGCAAGCCGGTGGCGGTCACCGAGTTCGGGTGCTGTGCCTACCGGGGCGCGGCCGATCGCGGCGGATCGGGCTGGATGATCGTCGACCGCGGGGTCGATCCGCCGGAGATCAAGGGATCCTACGAGCGCGACGAGGAGGAACAAGTGGAGTACCTGCTGGAGCTCGTCGAGGAGTTCGAGCGGATCGAGCTCGCGGCCGCGTTCTGGTTCAGCTTCGCCGGCTTCGAGCTGCGGCACCGCCCGGACGATCCACGGCACGATCTCGACCTGTCGTCGTACGGGCTGGTCGCGGTCGGCGACGACGGCCGGCTGACGCCGAAGCGCGTCTTCGGCACACTCGCCGAGCTGAACGACGGGCAGCGCTGAGATGGAACAGGTCCGGCTCGGGGCGACCGGTCTGCGGGTCTCTCGGATCTGCCTGGGGATGATGAGCTTCGGCACCGGTGGCGCCCGCGAGTGGCATCTGGGCGAGGACGCCGCGGAGCCGATCGTCCGGCGCGCGGTCGAGGGCGGCGTGACGTTCTTCGACACCGCCGACGCCTACTCCAAGGGGACCGGGGAGGAGCTGACCGGGCGCTTGCTGGGGAAGTTCTTCGGCCGCCGTGAGGACTACGTGCTCGCGACCAAGGTCTACTACCCGACCGGCCCGGGCCCGAACGACCGTGGCCTGTCCCGCAAGCACATCCTGGACGCGATCGACGCGTCGCTGCGCCGGCTCGGCACCGAGTACGTCGACCTCTACCAGATCCATCGATGGGACGACGAGACGCCGATCGAGGAGACGATGGAGGCGCTGGCCGACGTCGTCCGCGCGGGCAAGGTGCGCTACCTCGGTGCGTCGAGCATGTTCGCCTGGCGGTTCGCGAAGGCGCAGCGGGTGGCGCCGATCCCGTTCGTCTCGATGCAGAACCACTACAACCTGGTCTACCGCGAGGAAGAGCGCGAGATGATCCCGCTCTGCGTCGACCAGGGCGTCGGCGTGATCCCGTACAGCCCACTGGCTCGCGGCCTGCTGGCCCGGACCGGAGGTACGGCGAGGTCCGGCGCGGACCCGGTCGCCGGGGACCTGTACGGCGAGAACGACCTGGCCGTGGTGGAAGCCGTCCGGGCGGTCGCCGCTCGCCGTGGTGTCCCGCCCGCGCAGGTCGCCCTGGCCTGGCTGATGGGCTCGCCCGGCGTCACCGCCCCCATCGTTGGAGCCACCAAGACCCAGCACGTCGAGGACGCGATCGCCGCCGTCGACGTCGTCCTCACCCCCGAAGAACGAGCCGAAGCGGAGGCGCCGTACCGTCCTCATCCGGTACTCGCGTAGATCGGAGCGTGGCGGATCGAGTACCACGGCGGGCCGTTCCGCACCACGGTCTGATTGAACCGGCAGGTACAGTCGTCACGTGCTGACTGCGAAGGGTACGGCGACCCGCGGGCGGATCATCGACGCGGCCGCGGCGGAGATCCGGGAGCGCGGCGTCAGCGCCGTGACGCTCGACGACATCGGGCGGCGGAGCCGGACCGGGAAGAGTCAGCTGTTCCACTACTTCCCCGACGGCAAGGAGCAGTTGCTGCTCGCGGTGGCCGAGCGGGAGGCCGACCGGGTGATCGAGGACCAGCAGCCGCAGCTCGGGCAGCTGACGACCTGGGACGCCTGGCACGAGTGGCGTGACGTCGTCGTCGAGAAGTACCGGCGCCAGGGCGTGAACTGCCCGCTCGGCGTGCTGATCACCGAGATCGGCCGGCACACCCCGGCGGCGCAGGCGGTCACCGCCAAGCTGCTGGCCCAGTGGCAGCACCGGATCCAGGCCGGCATCGAGGAGATGAAGGCCGCGGGCGAGATCCGCTCCGACGTGGATCCCGCCCGCGCCTCCGCGGCGCTGATCGCCGCGATCCAGGGTGGTGTCGCCATCCTGATGTCGAGCGGTTCGGCGCAGCACCTCGAGTACGCCTTGGATCTCTGCCTGGACTACCTGCGAGCTAGCTCCAGTTGAGCACGGGCGGGAGATAGCCGGCGGGCTTGTCGGCGACCTTCGCCCCGGCGTTGACCAGCCAGCCTTGGTACTCCGGCGTGAACATCCGATAGACCGACTCCGGCGGTACGGCGCCGGCCTCGTCGAGTGCGGCGCGGAGCTCGGCCGGCAGCGCGAAGTCGAGCGCCTTGATGCTGGACTGCAGTTGCTCGGGCCGGCTCGCACCGACGATGGCCGACGCGACACCGGGCTGGGTCGCGACCCAGTTGATAGCCACCTGCGCCATCGTCACGCCGAGCTTCTCCGCGACCGACTCGACTGTCTTCAACAGGTCCCAGTGCCGATCGGTCCACGCCCGCACCGGTGCGCCGTCGCCGGTGAGGCGCCCGTCGCCCGTCACGCCCTGTGCGTCGTCCCGCTGATACTTCCCGGTCAGGAACCCACTGCCGAGCGGGCTCCATGCGGTGATGCCGAGTCCGAGTTCCTGCCCGACCGGGACGTGCTCGGTCTCGATCGTCCGCTCGACCAACGAGTACGGCAGTTGCAGGTTGATCATCGGCGCGAGCGACTGCGTGTCCGCGAGGGTCTGCGCGCGAGCGGCGTACCAGGCCGGTACGTCGGACAGGCCGGCGTACCGGATCTTGCCGGCCCGGGTGAGGTCGTCGAGCGTGCGCAGGACCTCCTCGACCGGGGTGATCCGGTCCCAGGTGTGCACCAGGAAGAGATCGATGTAGTCGGTGCCGAGCCGGCGCAGGGAGGCCTCGACCGCGCGGGTCAGGTGCTTGCGGCCGTTGCCGCCCGCGTTCGGGTCGCCGGGGTCGACGCTGTTGGTGGCCTTGGTGGTGAGCACCATCCGCTCGCGGATCCCGGTCTCCGCGATCAGCCGGCCGAGGATCGTCTCGCTCTCACCCGCGGTGTAGAAGTCGGCCGTGTCCAGGAAGTTGCCTCCGGCATCGACGTACGCACGGAAGATCGCCCGCGCCTCGTCCTCGGTCTTCCCGTACGGCGCGTGGAAGCCGGACGTCCCGAAGTTCATCGTGCCCAGCGCGAGCCGGCTGACCCGCAGCCCCGACCGCCCGAGCAGGTAGTAGTGATCAAGTGACATGCCCCCAGCGTCGCTCGGCAAAAATGGACCGGCAAGTACAGACATCAGATCGAAGACCTCACCCGCGACAACCACGGCTGCGTCTGATTGGGTTGGACGGTGCGATTGTCTGAGCGGCAGCGGGTGGTGCTGGAGCGGCTGGCGGAGGTCGCCGTACCGGCGGATGAGTTTCCGTCGGCGGCGGAGGTCGGGGCGGTGGCGTTCGTCGAGCGGGTGCTGACGCTCGATCGGCCGGACTGGCTGGAGCGCGTGGAGCGGGCGCTGGAGGTCGCCGGGACGGAGCCTGAGCTCGGGGCGGTGCTGGCGGACGAAGACGGTGCCTGGCTCGTGCGGCTGGTGATGCAGGGGTACTACGCGGATCCGCGCGCGTGGGCGGTGATCGGCTGGCAGACCGGTGAGTTCGAGACCGTTCAGACCGAGCTGACGATCACGCCGCGCGCGGCGTTGGCGGATCGGTACGACTGCATCGTGATCGGCTCGGGTGCGGGCGGGGGCGCGGCCGCGCAGGTCCTGGCCGAGTCCGGGCGGTCGGTGCTGGTGGTGGAGCTGGGCCGCTATCCGACCACGGCATCGCTCACCCACGACCATCTCCGCAACCCACGGTCGGTGGCCGGCCTGCCGGCGGTGACCGACCCGGATCCGCAGGGACGTCCGCGAGTAGCTGTGGTTGACGACGTACCGTCGCGGGTTCTGCCGCCGGACGGTGGGTGGGGCAACAACGCGTTCACGGTCGGCGGCGGCACGCGGGTGTACGGCGCTCAGGCGTGGCGGTTCGTTCCCCGCGACTTCACGATGGCCACGACGTACGGCGTACCTGAGGGGAGCGCCTTGTCCGACTGGCCGATCACGTACGACGACCTGGAGCCCTACTACTCGCTGGCCGAACAACGCTTCGGCGTCAGCGGCGGGGGAGTCGACCCCTGGCACGACCCGCGGTCGATCCCGCTGCCGATGCCGCCCATGCCGCGGACCGGTCCGGCTGATCGGCTCGCTGCCGCTGCGGACAGGCTGGGCTGGGGGACGCTCGACGTACCGCTGTTGATCAACTCGGTCGACTACCAGGGCCGGTCCGGCTGCGTCCGGTGCGGGCAGTGCGTCGGCTTCGCCTGTCCGGTTGAGGCGAAGTCGGGCACCCACAACACCGCGCTGCCTGCCGCGCTCGCCACCGGCCGCTGCACGCTGGTCACCGAGACCACGGCCGAGCGCCTGGTCACCGACCAGTCCGGCCGGGTCACCGGCGTCGCAATGGTCGCCGACGACGGGTACGGCGGCGTCTGGCGACGGACCGTGGGCTGCAGGGAGGTCGTGGTCGCCGCGGGTGCCTCCGAGACACCGCGGCTACTGCTGAACAGCGCCCACGACCGCGAGCCGAACGGACTCGGCAACAACCACGACCAGGTCGGCCGGCACCTGCAGGCCCATGTGTACGCCGGTGCCGTCGGCCTGTTCGACGACGAGGTGATGGATCTGGTCGGGCCCGGGGTGTCGATCGCGACGTGCGACTTCCGGCATGGCAACGACGGGATCGTCGGCGGCGGGATGCTGGCCAACGAGTTCGTGCCGACGCCGGCCGCGACGTACGACTATCTGGCCGGGGCGGGCCTGATCCCGCGGGCCGGTGCGGCAGGGAAGGCGGCGATGCGGCGGGAGGCGCGGCGGATGCTGCGGGTCGTCGGGCCGATCCAGGAGGTGTCGTCGGCGGAGTCGCGCGTACGCGTCGATCCCGGGGTCGTCGACCGCTTCGGGAACCCGGTGGTCGTGATCAGCGGGTCGATTCATCCGGAGGACGTCCGGGCGCACGGCTTCATGAGCGCGAAGGCCCGGCAGTGGCTGGAGGAGGCCGGTGCGGTGCGGACCGCCGTCGGTGCGGTCGGCACGCTCGGCCGGGCCAGCGCCGGTCAGCACCAGGCGGGGACATGCCGGATGGGCGACGATCCGGCGCGGTCCGTCACCGACCCGTACGGGCGTGTGTGGGGACACGACAACGTGTGGATCGCCGATGCGTCGGTGCACGTGACGAACGGCGGAGTGAACCCGGTGCTGACCGTTCTGGCCGGCTCACTCCGGATCGCCGAGCATCTGACCCGTCGAGGCTGAGCTGGTCGACCAGGACCGCGCCGCGGCCGGTGAGTCAGCCCAGGACGCGGGAGATGCCGACGCCGCTGCGGGCGTCGCGACCGTACTTGGCGACCTCCCCGGCCAGGTCGAGCCGGCTGACGCCGGCCTTCTGCCGGTCCTCGTCGGTGAGCAGATCGGCCGGGATGATCCAGACGATCTCGAACTCCAGCCCGTTCGGGTCCTTGCCGTACAGCGACTTCGTCGTCCCGTGGTCCGACGCGCCGACCAGCGCGCCGTGCTCGCTCAGCGTCGTCGCGAGGTCCTCGAGATCGCCGAGGGTGTCGACCTCCCAGGCCAGGTGGTAGAGCCCGACCGTCGACCGGCCCGCGCCGGACGCACCGGCCTGCGCGCCGATCTGGAACAGCCCGAGGTCATGGTCGTTGGTCGACCCCGGAGCCCGGAGGAACGCGGCGCCCTGCATCGCATCGCCGCCCTCGGTGTAACCGAAGCCGAGCACGTCGCGGTAGAACGCGACGCTCTCGGCCACGTCGCGCACGTACAGCACCGCGTGATTCAACCGGAAGATCGCCATGCCGCCATGGTAGTTGAAGACTCAACATAAATCTAGCGCCGGCGCGACGGCTTCCTCCGCCCGCCGGCGGGCGGCTGCTTGCCGGCCTTCGGTGGTGTCTTCTTCGTAGCCGGCTTCGCGGTGGGAGCCGGGCCGCGGGTGCTGTTGACCGTCCGGCCGCGGACGATGCCGATGAACTGCTCCATCAGCTCCGACGGCTCGCCCTCGGGCCAGGTCAGCGCGACCTGCGACTCCGGCGCGCCGGTGAGCGGCCGGTAGGTGAGGTCCTTGCGGTGGTGCAACCGGGCCAGCGACTGCGGTACGACGAGCAACCCGGTGCCCATGGCAACCAAAGCGACCGCGTCCGCGGTGCTGTCCGGCCGCTCGTCGATCACCCGGCCCGGCGGGCGGTCCCAGTCGAGGACGTTGTCCAGTGGGTGCAGCATGAGCTCGTCGGCGAGATCCTCGAGGGTGACCTCGTCGGCCGCGGTGACCAGGTGATCCTTCGGGACCACGACGACCGTCTGCTCGACGTACAGGGGAATGGCGTGCAGGCCCTCCCGGTCGATCGGCAGCCGGAGCAGGACGGCGTCGGCTCCGCCGGCGCGGATCAGGGCGGGCGCGTCGGCGGCTGCGACCTGGATCAGCTCCAAGGGGACCCGGGGCAACCGCTCGCTCCAGGTCCGCACCCACTTGGCGGGTGTCACGCCGGGCACGTAGCCCAGCCGGAAGGAGGGTTGTCCGGTCACGGCTGCCAGGTTACCGGGCGTTACGCTGCTGCCATGACGGCGCGCAAGACTCCCCAGACGATGAAACCCGCGACGGCGGCCAAGAAGCTGGACGTGTACCTCCCGGCGACCCCGGCGGAGTTCCAGGAGGGTGTCGTGTCGCGGGACGAGTTGAACGCGTTGCAGGCCGACCCTCCCGAGTGGCTGCGCGAGCTCCGGCGGACCGGGCCGCACCCGCGCTCGGTGGTGGCGGCGCGGCTGGGCGTGTCGATCAGCGGCCTGGCCCGGGCGGGGATCACCGAGGCGCTGACCACCGACGAGATCGACGAGATCAGGTCGGAGAACCCCGACTGGCTGGAGCGTGAGCGCGCCACCCAGGCCGAGGTCCGCCGGCAGGAGGCCGAGGTCAAGAAGAAGGCCCGCTCCTGACCTGACCGCGCGGGCCGGGCCGACGGCGTCGTACGGACGTCAGCTCAGGCGCACCCGGAGGCGGCGGAAGCCCCGGCCCTTGCTCTCCATCTTGACCACGTCCATCCGGCCGATCAGCGCGGTCGAGGCGACGTGCGTCCCGCCGTCGGCCTGGGTGTCCAGGCCGGCGATGTCGACGATGCGGACGACCTCGATATCCGGCGGCAGCAGGTTCGTGGCGGTGCGGATGATGTCCGGGATCGCGAACGCCTCGTCCCGCGGCAGGTTGCTGACGGTGATCCGGCGATCGGTCCGGATCTCCGCGTTCACCGCCTCGGCCACCCGATCCTTGAAGTCGGGCGGCACCTCGGCGAGGTCGAAGTCCATCCGGGCGGTCAGCGGCTCCATGTTCCCGCCGGTCACCAGCGCGCCGTAGTCGCGGAACACCACCCCGGTCAGCACATGCAGCCCGGAGTGCGTGCGCATCAACGCCGTACGGCGTTCGTCGTCCAGCGCACCGCGGACAGCCGTCCCGGCCGGCAGCACCGGGTCACCTTCGTGCGGCACCAGGTACAGATCGTCGCCCTTGACCGTGCCGACGATCCGGGTCCGTACCCCGCCCCACAACAACACGCCCTGATCGGGCGGCTGCCCGCCGCCACCCGGGTAGAAGGCCGACCGATCGAGCACGATCCCGCGCTCGGGATCGACGCCGGCCACCGTCGCTTCCCACTCCCGCACCGACGCATCGTCGAGATCCAGCCGCTGCGTGTGCCCGTGCTGATTCGTCTCACCGCTCATGGTGATCCGAATCTAGCAACCCGTCGCTAAGTTTGTTAAGCTACCGAACATAGAGAGTGAATCTCTGGGAAATGCACGGCAGTGCAGGACCGTTGGTGGGGCTGTTCGTCTGTTGAGTACCAATCGAGGGTTCGGTGATCGAACGATGGTAGCTGCCTCGCCCCGCCCGCGGGAGGTCGTCGGCATCGACGTCGGCGGCACCAAGACCCACCTCGCGCTCGGGTACGGCGAGAACGTCACCAAGGAGTGGACCCTGAGTACGCCGTCCTGGCGAACGCACTCCCTCGACGACAACGCGGTCGCCCTCTCCCGCCTGGTGCGTGACTGGCTGGGTGACGAGGCACGGCGGCTCCCACTGGTCGTCGGCGCACACGGCTGCGACAGCACCGAGCAGTGCGACGAGTTCGCGGCGGCGCTGCGCGGATACTTCTCCGGCGGTGTCCTGGTGGTCAACGATGCCGAACTGCTCGTGCCGGCCGCGGCCGGTCGCGACGGTATCGGTCTGATCGCGGGCACCGGTTCGATCGCGGTCGCCCGGATGGACGGCCGGCTGATCACCGCGGGCGGCTGGGGATGGGTGCTCGGCGACGAAGGCGGAGCCGCCGGGCTGGTCCGCGAAGCCGTCCGCGCGGTGCTCGGCGCGCTGGACCGCGGTGACCCGGTCGACCCCCTCGGACGCCGGCTCCTCCCCGTGTTCGACGCCGTCGATGGCGCGCAGCTGGCGATGGCGGTGACCACGTCGGCGTCGGCCGCGTGGCTCGGAGAGCGCGCGATCGAGATCTTCCGTGCCGCCGACGAGGGCTCGGTCCTCGCCGTCCGGGTCATCCGGGAGGCGGGGCGGCAGTTGGCGGAGCTCGTCGACCGGCTGATCCATCGCGGTGTCGCGGCCGGCCCGGTCGTCGCCGGCGGCAGCGTGCTCCTCGGGCAGGACCGGCTGCATGAGTCGTTCCGGGCAGCCCTCGGCGTACGCCACCCGGACGTGTCGGTCCAGGTGCTCGACCGTGCACCGGTTTTCGGCGCCCTCGCGTTGGCGGACGGCGTGACAACGAGCTCGAACCCGCAGCACTGAAGGGATATCGATGGACTACTACGAAGCGGTCGCCGGGCAGCCGGTGGCGTTGGCCCGGTCGGCGGCCGTCGTACGCACGCGACTGGCTGAGCTCGAGCTGGATGGCTGGCGGCGGGGAACGTTCGGCGTCGTGTCGATGGGAGCGAGCAGCCACGCCGGTCACGCCATGGTCTTCCGGCTGGCGCGCGACGGCCGGCGCGCGGTGAACCTGGCCGGCTCGGACGTTGTCGCGCTCGGCCGCTCAGGCCTGGTGGCCGGCCCGGCGGACTCCTACCTGTTCGTCTCCGAGGGCGGTAGGAGCCGGGAGACGATCGAGGCGGCGGACCTGGTTCCGGCGGGTGCCCGGCTCGGGCTGACCAATGTCCCGGATGGCCCGCTCGCGTCGCACGTCGATGCGGTCGTCGCGTTGGAAGCGGGGGAGGACAGCCGGGTCTACACGGTCGGCTACACCACCACAGTCCAGGCGTGCGGGCTGTTGGCCGATGCCTTGGCCGGCCGGGACGACGGTGACGACTGGCATCGGTTGCCTGAGTTGGCGTCGCGGACACTGGAACGCCTCGCCCCGGCGGCCGCGGAAGCAGCACGCGGCTTCGCCCGATCCGACTCGATCGACGTGGTCGGTGCGGCCGGGTCCCATGCGGCGGCTGCCGAGGCGGCGCTGTTGCTGCGCGAGTCGACCAGGATCTGCACCGCCACCTATGAGACGTACCAGTACCTGCACGGCCCGATGGAGCCGCTCACGCCGACGAATGCCTGTCTGCTGATCGGAGACGGTCGCGAGGTCGCCCTCTCCCGGTATCTGGCCCGGGCAGGGATCCCGACCGTGCTGGTGACACCGGCACCGGTCGACCAGGAAGAGAACCTCGTCGTACTGACGGTGCCGCAAGCGCCGACGATGTCCCGTGCGGTGCTCGAGATCCTCCCGGTGCAGTTGCTGGCCGGAGAGATGGCACGCCTGCGTGGACTCGCGATCGACGGGTTCCTCCATCACCAGGACGACACCAAGGTGCCGGCGCGCGCGTAGGCGAAGGAGCAGCAATGGTGAGCATCCATCCGCTCGACCCCGTCTCGGCCGATGAGTACCAGGCCGCCCGTAACGTGCTGGAGCAGGCAGGCCTGCTGAGCCCGAGCACTCGATTCGCCTACGTGGGACTCGAGGAGCCGCCGAAGCAGGACGTCCTGGCGTACGACGGCACTCCGCTGGACCGCAGGATCCGGGCATTCCTGATCGACGTCGCCACCGGCGAGCTTGCCGACGTGGTGGTGTCGGTCAGCCGAGGCGAGGTGATCCGGCAGCGCGGGGTGGATCCCGAACGCGACGGGCAGTTCCCGATCCTCGACGAGGACTTCGCCCGGGTGGACGAGATCGTGCACGCGGATCCGCAGTGGCAGAAGGCCGTGCTGCGGCGGGGCGTGACCGACCTGGCCTCGGTCCGGGTGTGCCCGCTGACGGCCGGTTGGTATGGGCACGCCGGTGAAGACGGTCGGCGGATCGTCCGGGTGCTCGCGTTCGTCCAGGACCACGAGTCAGACCTGGCGTGGGCGCATCCGATCGACGGACTGGCGGCGTACGTCGACCTCGTCGAAGGGCGCGTGTACCAGGTGATCGACGAGGCCGACCCGCCCGTGCCGCGTGAGTCCGGCGACTACAACGACCCCGAGGTGAGCGGCTCGCCGCGGTCGACCCTGCGGCCGATCGAGATCACTCAGCCGGACGGACCCAGCTTCCACCTGGACGGACACCTACTGGAGTGGCAGAACTGGTCGCTGCGGATCGGCTTCGACGCCCGCGAAGGCCTCACGCTGCATCAGCTCAGCATCGACGACGCGGGCCGCCGCCGGCCGGTGATCTACCGGGCCTCGGTGCCCGAGATGGTCGTCCCGTACGGCGATCCCGGCCCGGCGCGCTACTTCCAGACCTACTTCGACAACGGCGAGTACCTGATCGGGAAGTTCGCCAACTCCCTGGAGCTCGGGTGCGACTGCCTGGGCGAGATCGCCTACCTGGACGCCACGGTCGCCGACGACCATGGACGGCCGCGGACGATCCGCAACGCGATCTGCATCCATGAGGAGGACTTCGGCATCCTCTGGAAGCACACGGACATCTTCAACGGCTCGTCGCAGACCCGCCGCCAGCGCCGGCTGGTGATCTCGTTCTTCACCACCGTCGGCAACTACGACTACGGCTACTACTGGTACCTCTACCTCGACGGCAGCATCGAGTTCGAGGTGAAGCTCACCGGCGTCATCTGGACCTCCAGCTATCCCGCGGACGCCGGCCCCGGCGGGTATCCGTACGCCACCGAGGTCGCTCCGGGACTCGGTGCGCCGGCCCATCAACACCTGTTCGGCGTACGGCTGGACATGATGGTCGACGGGATCGGCAACGCGGTCGACGAGATCGACGTCCAGGGTCTGCCGGTCGGGCCGGGCAATCCTTATGGCAACGCGCTCACCCGGACCATCACCCGGCTGACGAACGAGGCCGACGCAACGCGGATGGCCGACACGGACCGCGGCCGGGTGTGGCGCATCGTCAGCACCGAGGAGAACAACCGGCTGGGCGGACCGACGGCGTACGTCCTGCATCCCCAGCCGGCTCCGCCGCTGCTCGCGGCCGACCCGTCGACGCTGCGCAAGCGAGCCGGGTTCGCCACCAAGCATCTCTGGGTCACGCGGTACGACGCCGACGAGAGGTATCCCGCGGGCGACTACGTCAATCAGCACCCTGGTGGCGCCGGCCTCCCCAGCTACATCGCGGCCGACCGGGACATCGACGGCCGGGACATCGTGGTGTGGCACACCTTCGGGCCGACACATTTCCCGCGCACCGAGGACTGGCCGGTGATGCCGGTCGAACGCTGCGGATTCACGCTGCGGCCGGCCGGTTTCTTCGATCGCAACCCGACCCTCGATGTGCCCGCGCCCACTGCGGGGCACTGCCACATCAGGTCAGGCGATCCAGGGCCCGGGTGATGGCGAGGTGAACGGCCCCGAGGACGGTGGCGTGCTCGCCCAGCGCGCCGACCGTGATCTCGGTGTCCCAGGCGAGCGCGGTCGTCGCGCGCCGGACGCCGGGCAGGATCAGCTGGTTCTGGCCGACGCCACCGCCGAGGACGACCAGGCCGGGGTCGAGGACGCTCATCACGCCCACCGCGAGCCGGCCGATGTCGGTGGCGTGCTGGTCGACGATGCGGCGGGCGATGGACTGGCCTCGGGCCGCGGCCTGGAACAGTGCCTCCGCGTCCTTCGGCACCGGGCCGCTGCCGGCGGTCCAGCTCGCCGCGCAGCGGGCCATCAAGGCCTCGGAACCGAGGTAGTCCTCGAGGCCGGCGCGGGCCGGCTGCTCGCCCGGCGACCACGGGAACGGCATCATCGCGACCTCGCCGGACGCACCGTGGGCGCCGTGCATCAGCTTGCCGTCGATCACGATGCCGAGGCCGATCTTCACGCCCACCTGGAGATAGACGAAGGTGTCCTGGTTCTGGGCCGCGCCGAGACGGTGCTCGGCGATGGCGGCGCAGTTGACGTTGTTCTCCACGATGACCGGCACGTCGTCCGCGACCGGCAAGGCGGCGGCGAGCTGCTCGACGCCGTCGGGTTGCAGCCCGCTGGCGCTGTCGGTCGACGGTGTGGTGGTCGGTTTGGTCGGTGCGGCCACGACGACGTCGCGGAGCGGGCCGTGATCGTCGCCGACCTCGGCGAGCACCTTCTCGCACAGCTCCATCGTGGCGGACACGGCCGCGTCGGTGACGTTGCGACGGCGGGCCGAGACCCGCTCCTCGCGCGCCGCGATCTGCTCGCCGTCGAGCGAATGCGCCACTACCCGGGCCCGCGTCGCGCCGATCTCGACACCGAGGACGTGGCCGGCGCCCGGAGCCAGGGAATACAGCACCGCGCTGCGACCGGTGGCGCCGCGCGAGGAGCCGCTGCTGCCGACCAGGTCGAGGTTCATCAGCTCGGGCATCACCGCCGACATCGTCGGCCGCGACAGTCCGAGCGCCTGGGCGAGCTGGGGGCGGGTCGCCGGTCCGTGGGTCGCCAGGCGCCGCAGTACACCGCGGGAGCTGTCCGGCAGGTCCAGCCGGCTCGGGGGCGTCGGCGCTGGGTTCACAACAGGCTCCTGACATCGGATGTCGTCACGCAAGGCTCGTCCATATTAACGCAGCCATCGGCAGTTGCTGAGGATCTGTGAGTTTGTTAAGCTGCCGAACATTGACAGTCTGGAGGGTGCTGATGAAAACCGGAGTGTTCCTGGACTGTCTGCGCGGCTGGGCGCTCGACGACGCCCTGGCCTTCCTGGCCCGGCACGAGGTGCGGTGTCTCGAGGTCGGGACGTTCGGCGAGTACGTCGCCTTCGAGTACCGGCTGGACGACCTCCTCGCCGACGGGCGGCAGCGCAAGGAGTTGCAGACCCGGATCGAGGCCGCCGGTCTGGAGATCAGCGCGTTCGGTTGCTACGGCAACCCGCTGCACCCCGATGCCGGGCGTGCCCTGCGCCAGCAGAACCTGTTCACCAAGACGGTCGAGCTCGCGGCGCTGCTCGGTGTGCCGACGGTGACGGAGTTCGCTGGTTGCCCGGGTGACTCCGAGGACGCTCGCTTCCCGAACTGGATCTCCATGCTGGCGCTGGACGATTTCGCGCGGATTCTGGACTGGCAGTGGTCCGAGAAGGTCCTTCCGTACTGGGAGCGCGCCGCCGCGTTCTGCGTCGATCACGACGTCCGGGTCGCCCTCGAGCTGTATCCGGGCAGTGTTGTCTTCAACCCGCGCACGCTGCTCCGGCTCCGTGACGCGGTCGGCCCGGCCGTCGGCGCGCTGGTCGATCCGAGTCACCTGTTCTGGCAGCAGATCGACGTACCGGGGGCGGTGCGGTATCTCGGCTCCGCCGTACATCGCGTTCATATGAACGACAGCCAGCTCAGGACGGAGAACCTGGCTGCGGTCGGCGTCCTCAATCCGGTGCCCGGCGCGGACTGGACGGAGAAGCCGTGGGTCCATCGCACCGTCGGCTTCGGCCACGGCGCGGGCTTCTGGGCGGACTTCGTCGCCAGCCTGGTGGAGATCGGCTACACCGCGGACCTCTGCATCGAGCAGGGCGACGCGCTGTACGACGACGCCGACGGTATCGCCAAGGCCGTCGAGCTGATCCGATCGATCGCCCCGCGCGGCGATCACTAGATGTGGAGAAGCACGTGAAGATCCAGGACCAACCGTGGCAGCAGAGCGTGTTCGTCGACGGGCAGTTCCGGCGGCCCACCGGCAATGCCGGGATCGACGTCCGGGACAAGGCGTCGAACGAGGTGTTCGCGACGGCCGGACTCGCCGACCTGGCCGACGTGGACGACGCCGTCGAGTCGGCCGCCGCGGCACAGCGTGCCTGGGCGCAACGGACGTACGCCGAACGCGCGGCCGTACTGCGGCAGGTGGCCGACCTCCTGGCCGGCCGGGCGGCGTTCCTACGCGAGCTCCTGATCCGGGAGACGGGCTGTATCGCGGGCAAGGCGGAGTACGAGATCGCCGCCGCCACGAGCGAGTTGCTGGAGGCCGCCGCGCTGGCGTCCCGGCCGGTGGGCGAGGTGCTCCCGTCGAATCACGCCGGCCGGCTGTCGCTGTCGGAACGTGTCCCGGTCGGGGTGATCGGCGTCATTACCCCGTGGAACTTCCCTCTCGTGCTGGGCATGCGGGTGATCGCACCGGCGCTCGCGCTCGGCAACGCCGTCGTCCTCAAGCCGTCGCCGGAGACGCCGGTCAGTGGCGGCCTCGCGATCGCGGAGCTGTTCGCCGCGGCCGGAGTGCCCGCGGGACTCCTGAATGTCGTGCCGGGACAGGAGAAGACCGGTCGCCGGCTGGTCGAACATCCGGGGATCGCGATGGTGCACTTCACCGGGTCGACCAAGGTCGGACGCGAGATCGCCGGTGTCGCCGGAGGTCAGCTGAAGAAGGTCTCGCTGGAGCTCGGCGGCAACAATGCGCTGATCGTGCTGGACGACGCGGACCTCGAGCAGGCGACGATGATCGGCGCGTGGTCCAGCTTCCACTACCAGGGCCAGACCTGCATTACGGCCGGCCGCCACATCGTACGGCGCGAGATCGCCGATGCGTACGTCGCCGGCCTGTCCGCACGCGCTGCGGCGATCACGGTCGGCGATCCGCTCGACGAGACGGTCGGGCTGGGACCGATGATCAATGCCAGGCAGCAGGCCAGGGCGCAGGAGCTGCTCGACGAGGCGGTCGCCGGGGGAGCCCGGATCCTGACCGGCGGCCCGAACGCGGCGCCGTTCTTCCGGCCGACCGTTGTCGTCGACGTGACACCGGGCATGCGCCTGTGGAGCGAGGAGATCTTCGCGCCGATTGCGCCCGTACTGGTGGTCGACAGCGATGCGGAAGCGCTGGAGGTCGCCAACGACAGCAGCTACGGACTGGTCGACTCCGTGCTGACCGCGGACCTGGCGCGCGGTCTCGCGATCGCCCGGAACCTGTCCGCGGGGATGGTGCATATCAACGACGCGACACCCCAGGACGAGGCGCTGGCTCCGTTCGGCGGGATCGGGCAGTCGGGGCTCGGTGGGCGCGCGGGTGGCGACTCCAACCTCGACGAGTTCACCGAGCGCCGCTGGACGACGGTTGCCGGCGGCCCCGCTCACTACCCCTACTGACCATGGACTATCGGGCGCTCGGACGATCCGGTCAGCTCGTCTCGGTCGTCGGCCTCGGCTGCCTCAACTTCGGCAGCCGGATGGATGTCGACGCCAGCCGGACCGTGGTGGACACGGCGATCGAGCTCGGCGTCACGCTGTTCGACACCGCCGACATCTACGGCCCGGACGGCGGCTCCGAACGCGTGCTGGGGGAGGTGCTCGCGGGCCGGCGGGACCAGGTCGTGCTGGCCACGAAGTTCGGCCATCCGGGGATCGACATGGGCTTCGGTCCGGCGGCCGGCGCCAAGGGTGGCCGGAGTTACATCCGGCGTGCCGTCGAGGGATCCTTGCGCCGGTTGCGCACCGACTACATCGACGTGTACCAGATCCACATGCCCGATCCGGCGACGCCGATCCTGGAGACCTTGGCGGCGCTGCACGAACTCGTTGCTGAGGGCAAGGTTCGCTACTTGGGCCACTCGAACTTCGCCGGCTGGCAGCTGGCCGAGGCCGATCACGTCGCGCGGGAGAACGGGTTGACCCCGTTCGTCTCGGCGCAGAACAACTGGTCGCTGCTCGTCCGGGACGTCGAGGCCGAGCTCGTGCCCGCCGCCGAGCACTACGGCGTCGGTGTGCTGCCCTATTACCCACTCGCCGAAGGCATGCTGACCGGGAAGGTACGCCGTGGTGAGCCGCTGCCCGACGGCACCCGGATCGCCGATCGCAGCCACCTGGTGACCGACCAGCGTCTCGATCACGTCGACCGGCTGACCCGGTGGGGGCAGGAGAACGGCCGAACCCTGCTGGAGCTGGCGATCGGCTGGCTGGCCGCTCAGCCGAGCGTCGGTTCGGTCATCGCCGGCGCGAGTACACCCGAGCAATTGCGAGCGAACGTGCTGGCCGCGCAGTGGCAGCCCGAGCTGCCGGAGCTGCAGGCGATCGACGACGTCCTGTCCGTGCACTGACCGCTGCCAGAGCCTTGTGCTGTCTTCTGGGAGTTTGTTAAGCTACCGAACATAGCGAGGATAGCAAGGAGGACCGCATGCGTTATCTGGCCCGGCGCTTCGCCTTTTACCTCGTCACGGCGTGGGCGGCGCTCACGCTGAACTTCCTGATTCCGCGCCTGATGCCCGGCGACCCCGTCCAGGCGCTGCTGTCCCGGTTCCGGGGCCGGCTGGACCCACGGGCCACCGAGGCGCTGACCGCGATGTTCGGCCTCAGTGACGAGTCGATGTGGTCGCAGTACCGCACCTACCTGGTCGATCTGAGCAAGGGGGACTTCGGGTTGTCGTTCACCTTCTTCCCGACGCCGGTGTCCACGGTGATCCTGGACAGCCTGCTCTGGACGATCGTCCTGGTCGGTGTCGCGACCGTCGTCAGCTTCGCCATCGGGACGTTGCTGGGGATCGTGGCCGGCTGGCGGCGCGGCTCGCGCTGGGACCATCTGTTGCCGGTCACCACGTTCTTCTCGTCGATCCCGTACTTCTGGTTCGGGCTGATCGTGCTGTTCGTCCTGAGTGGCGAGCTGCGCTGGTTCCCGCTCGCCGGCGGGTACTCGTCCTGGTTGTCGGTGGACTTCTCCTGGGCGTTCCTGTCGAGCGCGGTCAGGCACGCCGTACTGCCGGGGCTGACGATCGTGGTCGCGTCGGTGGCCGGATGGCTGATCCCGATGCGGAACATGATGGTGACGACGATGTCGGACGACTACGTCGTCCTGGCCGAGGCCAAGGGGCTGCCACCGCGCCGGGTGATGCTCAACTACGCGGCCCGCAACGCGATCCTGCCATCGGTGGCGACGTTCACGATGTCGCTGGGCTTCGTCGTCGGCGGGGCCGTGCTGACCGAGATCGTCTTCTCCTACCCGGGCATCGGCAACACCTTGTACCAGGCGGTGATCAACGAGGACTTCCCGCTGATGCAGGGCATCTTCCTGATCATCACCTTCGTCGTCCTGCTGGCGAACTTCCTGGCCGATCTGGTCTACGTGTGGCTGGATCCGCGGACCCGGGTGGAGGCGTAGATGTCTGCTCAAGCCATCGCCGAGGTCGGCCCGGAGCCGGCCACGCGGCAGAGTTCGAAGGTTTCCGTACGATCCCGCTTCTCCGGGCTGCGCTCGGCGAAGACCGTCACCGGGTTCGTCATCTTCGGCGTGTTCGTCGTCGCCGGCGCCATCGGCCCGATGGTGTACCGGCGCGATCCGTCCGCACTGTCCAACGACATCCTCCAGCCGCCGTCGGGCGCACACTGGTTCGGCACCACCCAGACCGGGCAGGACATCCTCGCCCAGGTGCTGGTCGGGACGAGGGTGTCGCTGCTCGTCGGAGTGACCGCGGCCGTGATGGCGACCGTGCTGTCGCTGATCGTCGGCCTGACAGCCGGGTACGCCGGTGGTCTGACGGACGAGCTGTTGTCCGCGCTGGCCAACGTGTTCCTGGTGATCCCGGCGCTGCCGCTGGTCGTCGTACTGGCCGGATACTTGCCCACGCGGGGATCCCTGACCGTGGCCGTCGTGATCAGCCTCACCGGCTGGTCCTGGGGCGCGCGGATCCTGCGGGCGCAGACGCTGTCGATCCGTCGGCGTGACTTCATCGAGGCCGCGTGGGCGACCGGCGAACGACCCGCCCGCATCATCCTGTTCGAGATCCTGCCGAACGAGATGGCGATCGTCGCGTCGAGCTTCCTGTTCACGATCGTCTTCGCCATCCTGACTCAGGCCGGCCTGGCGTTCCTGGGCCTGTCCGACGTCACCACCTGGTCGTGGGGCGGGATCCTCTACTGGGCGCAGAACAACCAGGCGCTGCAGTCCGGGGCGTGGTGGTGGTTCGTTCCGCCCGGGCTGTGTATCGCGCTGATCGGGATGGCGCTCGCCCTCATCAACTTCGGTATCGACGAGTTCGTGAACCCCCGCCTCCGGGTCCGCGGTCTCCAGACCCGCAAGTCCGCCGCCGCACCGCCGAAGCCGAAGGGCGTCGCGGTGAAGGACGACGCGGCGAAGGATGGCGTGGTCCGGTCGATGCCCGCCGACGTGGTGCTCGAGGTCACCGGCCTGCGCGTTGACTACGGGGAGGGGTCGAGCGCGGTCCATGCCGTCGACGGTGTGGATCTGATGTTGCGCCGCGGTGAGGTGCTCGGTGTGGCCGGCGAGTCGGGGTCAGGCAAGTCCACGCTGGCCTATGCGATCACCAGGTTGCTGCGTCCGCCCGGCCAGGTCGTGTCGGGTGCGATTCGCTACCGGCCCCGCGGTGAGGAGCCGGTCGACGTCCTGCAGATGTCGGACACCGAGCTGCGCGCGTTCCGGTGGGCCGAGCTGGCGATCGTGTTCCAGAGCGCGCTGAACTCCCTGAACCCGGTGCTGCCGCTGCGGGTTCAGATGGGCGACGCGCTCGCCGCGCACCGGCCCGGGATGACGAGCCGGCAGCGTGAGGCGCGGGTGGTCGAGGTCATGACGATGGTCGGATTACCGGTGGACCGGGCCGGTGCCTACCCGCACGAGTTGTCCGGCGGCATGCGGCAGCGCGCGCTGATCGCGATGGCGCTCGTCCTGGAGCCGGACATCCTGGTGCTGGACGAGCCGACGACGGCGCTCGACGTCGTCGTCCAGCGCCAGATCCTGAACCAGATCATGAACCTGCGCGAGCAGCTGGGGTTCGCGGTCATCTTCATCACCCACGACCTGTCCCTCCTGATCGAGGTCGCCGACCGGATCGCCATCATGTACGCCGGCCGCGTGATCGAGACCGGGTCGGCCGCGGAGTTGTACCGGATGCCGAGGCACCCGTACAGCGACGGACTGCTGCACTCGTTCCCGCACCTGCACGGACCGCGCCGGGTCCTGACCGGCATCCCCGGCACGCCACCGGATCTGCGCGAGCGATCCACGGGGTGCCCGTTCCAGCCGCGCTGCGGACAGGCCGTCGCAGCGTGTACGACGACCATGCCGTTGCTGTTGGCCCCTATGTCGGCGCCGGCCGGACACCTGGTCGCGTGCCTGCTCCACCAACCGAGGAGTGGCGATGTCGATCACGTCTGAGGACGCCCCGGCCCTGGAGGCACAGGGCCTGGTCAAGCACTTTCCCGTGCACCGGATCCGCGGGCGTCTGCGTGGACACGGAGAGGTCGTGCACGCCGTCGACGATGTCTCGCTGATCCTCCGGTCCGGAGAGGTGACTGCACTCGTCGGGGAGTCGGGTTCGGGCAAGTCCACGGTCGCTCGACTGCTGGCCGGCCTCTACCCGGTCACCGATGGAACCATCGCGATCGGCGGGGCGACCGTCCAGGCAACGCGGGGCCGGCGGTTCCGGGAGCACGTACGGCGGGTGCAGATCGTGTTCCAGGATCCGTTCGGCTCGCTGAATCCGATCCACACCATCGCCTATCACCTGCAGCGGCCCTTGAAGGTGCACGGCTACGCGAAGACGCGGTCCGAGGTCCGGGCCGCCACGGTCGACCTGCTCGAACAGGTCAATCTCACGCCACCGGAACAGTTCCTGGCGAAGTTCCCGCACGAGCTCTCCGGCGGTCAGTTGCAGCGGATCGCGATCGCCCGCGCGCTCGCGGCCAAGCCCAAGGTGCTGCTGGCGGACGAGCCGGTGTCGATGCTCGACGTGTCGATCCGCCTCGGCATCCTCAATCTGCTCGCCGGTCTGGTCAAGTCCCTCGGCCTGGCGATGCTGTACATCACGCACGACGTCGCCTCGGCCCGCTACTTCGCGACGACGACGCTCGTCATGTACGCCGGCCGTGTGATCGAGGGTGGTCCGTCGGAGGAGCTCGTCCAGCGGCCCGCACATCCCTACACGCAGCTCTTGCTCGCCTCCGCCCCGGATCCCGATCGCGCCGGCAGCGATGCGGATCTGCTCGACGCGGGGGAGCCGCCCAGCCTGGTCAGCCCGCCCGCGGGTTGCCGCTTCCATCCCCGATGTCCGCATGCGATGGACATCTGCCGTACCGAGGCGCCCGGCACAACCGAGCTGCGCCCCGGCCACTGGACGAGGTGCTGGCTGTACAGCGCAAGCGCCGAGACCTCCTCAGCAGCCAGCAAGGAGACCCTGTCATGAAGATTCGACGTAGGAGAACGATCGCCTGCCTTGCCGCCGCGGTAGCCCTGGCCTTGGGCGCCGCCGCGTGCACGGAGGAAGCGCCGCCGGCCAAGGCCGGCGAGCTGCCGGTGCTCGAGATCACCGGCACCGGTGGTGGCCCGGCCGCCAACTTCAACCCGTTCCTGCCGACCAGCGCGCTGAACGCCTACAGCGCGGTGAACATGATCTACGAGCCGCTGGTCCAGTTCAACATCCTCAAGGAGAACAGCACCTACCCGTGGCTGGCGACGTCGTGGCAGTGGGCGGACGGGGACAAGACGCTGACCTTCAAGCTCCGCGACGGTGTCACCTGGTCCGACGGCGAGCCGTTCACCAGCGCCGACGTGGTCTTCACCTTCGAGCTGATCAAGAAGTACGCCGCCCTGAACGTCAACGGCATCGACTTCCAGGAGATCACCGCCCCCGACGACCACACCGTCGTCGTCACCTTCGCGAAGCCGGCCTTCACCCAGCTCTACGCGATCGCGGGCCTGACCCCGATCGTGTCCAAGCACGAGTGGGAGAAGGTGCCGGACCCGACCAAGTTCCTGGACCCGAACCCGATCGGCACCGGTCCCTTCGTCTACAAGTCGTACAACCCGCAGCTCCTGGTGCTGACGCGGAACGAGAAGTTCTGGCAGCCGGGCAAGCCCGAGGTTCAGCAGCTGAACTACCACGGTCTGAGTTTCGAGACGGCCGGCATCCAGTTGCTGTCGGGCGAGCTGGACTGGGCGGACTACTTCTTCACGACGGGCAGCAACAAGGAGTTCGTCGGCAAGAGTCAGGACAACCACTTCTGGTATCCGCCGACCGGTGTCGTCTCGCTGGTGCCGAACCACACCGTCTGGCCGTTGAGCGAGCTACCGGTGCGCCAGGCGATCAGTGCGGCCCTCGACCGGCAGCAGATCTGTGATCTCGGCCAGTACACGTTCAACCCGCCGGTGAAGACGCCCACGGGCCTGCTGCTGCCCAACTACGAGTCGGCGCTGGATCCGAAGTACAAGGATCTGCAGATCGTCGAGGACAAGGCCAAGGCGAAGCAGTTGCTCGAGCAGGCCGGCTTCACGCTGAACAAGTCCGGCATCTACGAGAAGGGCGGGCGCCCGATCGCGCTGACGCTGACCGTGCCGTCCGGCTACAAGGACTGGATGAACAGCTCCGGGATCATCGCCCAGCAGCTCAAGACGATTGGTATCGCGGTGACCGTCAAGGGCGTGTCGGTCGACGACTGGTCGCAGCGTGTCGCCCAGGGCCACTACGACCTGACCCTGGGCTCGTCCAACACCGGTGCCTCGCCGTTCGTCGCCTACCAGGGCTGGCTCGACTACAGCCAGTCCGGACCGGTCGGGCAGAACGCCCGGGCCAACGTCGAGCGCTTCAACGACCCGACGACGCAGAAGCTGCTGACCGAGTACCAGTCGGCGGGTACGGACGAAGCCCGCTTGACGGCCTTGCGCGGCTTGCAGGCGGTCATGGTCGAGAAGACCCCGATCATTCCGCTCGTCTACAGCGTCGACTGGGCCATGTACCGGTCGGCGAAGGTGACCGGGTGGCCGACCGAGGCCGATCCCTACGCTCCGGCGGCGCCGTACACACCGGGCGCGGAGATCGTCGTACTGCGGCTGAAGCCGGCGGGTCAGTGAGAGGAGCAGCGCGTTGCGGGTGACCGTGTGGAACGAGAACGTGCACGAGTCGAGGGACGAGAGCGTTCAGCGCGTGTACCCGGAGGGCATTCACGAGGTTGTTGCCGACGGCATCAGGAAGGAGCTGGGCCCGGATGCCGTCGTCACGACCGCCACGCTGGACCAGCCCGGGCAGGGGCTGCCGGCCGAGGTCGTGCGGTCCACCGACGTACTGGTCTGGTGGTCGCACATCGCGAACGACCAGGTCTGCGACGAGGTGGTCGATCGTGTCATCGCGCGGGTGGAGCGGGGGATGGGACTCGTCCTGCTCCACTCCGCGCTGTACTCCCGCGTCAGTCTCGAGCTGCTGGGCACCAGTTGCGCGCTCGATCGCTGGGCACCCGACAACGAGCAACAGGTCTGGACGGTGAAGGCCGGGCACCCCATCACCGCGGGGGTTCCGTCGCCGATCGTCATCCCGGCGGACGAGTTGTACGCCGAGCCGTGCGACTTGCCGGAGCCGGATGAGCTCGTGTTCATCAGCTCGTACAGTGGTGGCGCCGTGTTCCGCAGCGGGTGCTGTTTCCGGCGTGGGGACGGCAGGATCTTCTACTTCAGTCCGGGTGACCAGCAGTACCCGGTGTACCGGCAGTCCGAAGTACGCAAGGTGATCGCCAATGCCGTCGCGTGGGTGACCCCGCGCGGCCTGCTCGCGGAAGCAACGGAGGATTGATGACGGATCTTCGGCTCGCTCTGGTGGGCGTGGACCACTGGTACTCGGCACTTCCGCTCGCGGAGGGCGCGCGGTCGCGGGAGGGGTTCAGCCTGGCCGGCGTCTGGGACGCCGACCCGGCCCGCGCCGCGGACGTCGCCCAGCGGTACGACGCCGGCCGGGTCGAGGCGGACTGGCGCACGCTGGTGGACGATCCGGGGATCGACGCGGTGCTGAGTTTCGTCAGCCCGGACCTCAACCACGAGGTGTGCGTCGCCGCGGCGAAGGCGGGGAAGCACATCATCGCCAACAAGCCGCTGGCTCTGCGGCTGGAGGATGCCTCGCGAGTGGTCGAGGCCGTTCGCGGCTCGGGTGTCACCTTTCTGCCGGCCGAGTCCCGGCAACGGCTGGGGCCGGGTTCGCAGTGGCTTCGCCAGTGGCTGAAGGACGGCCGGATCGGCCGGCTGACCAGTGCGTCGATGACGACCTGGGCCGGACTGCCCCGGCAATGGCGGGACGACCCGTCGCCCGGCTGGTTCGCCGACCCGGCGCGGACAGTGGGTGGCGGTTGGGTCGACCACTCGATCTACCAGATCGATCTCCTTCGCTGGCTGCTCGGCGAGGAGATCGTCGCGATCAGTGGGCAGACGGCCCGGCACAGTGCTCCCGAGCTCGGCGTCGAGGACTACGGGGTGGCGACAGTGACCTTCTCCGGCGGCGCGGTGGCCACGCTGGAGGACACATGGACCGCTCCGGACGGCGGATTCCAGTCGAGCTACACGCTGGTCGGCCGCGACGGCGCGGTGCGGATGGACGGCCTCCAGGGACGACTCCTCGTCGCCGGGGAGGTCGCGCCGTTCACCGGGTGGGTGGAAGTCGCGCCGCCGGGCCGGCACGACCAGGGTGCCGACCTCGACCATTGGGCCGCTGTCATCAACGGCGAGTCGGAGCCGGTGGCAACGGTCGAGGACGCGTGGCACAACCTCGCCGCCTGTCTCGCCTTCTACGAGTCGGTCAACGCGGGCCGGACTCTCAGCCCGCAGGTGGGACCGGCATGAGCCCGCTGCGCATCGGTGTGCTCGGCGCGGGGATGATCGCCACCGGCTCCGGCGGTGTACTGCCCAACCTCGACTCGATCCGGCACAAGGCCGAGGTCGTCGCCATCGCCGACGTTGTCCCCGACCTCGCCAAGACCGTCGCCGCGACGTTCGGCATCCCGCACGCCTTCACGAGTCTGGAGGCGATGCTCGACGGTGCCGAGCTGGACGCCGTCGTCAACCTCACGCCGATCCCGGTGCACGGCGAGACCTGTGCCCGGATCCTCGAGGCGGGCAAGCATCTCGCGACTGAGAAGCCGCTCGCGACCACGATGGCCGATGCGGACCGGATCTGCGCGCTGGCCGCCGAGCGTGAACTGACCGTCGTCTGCGCGCCGTTCAACATGCTGTACCCGGACCGGGCCGAGGCTCGCCGGCTGGTCCGCGACGGTGCCATCGGCAAGGTCGCTTTCGCACGGGTACGGTCGTCGCACGGTGGGCCGGCCTCCGGCGCCTGGCCGGCCGACCCGACCTGGTTCTACCGGAAGGGATCCGGCCCGCTGTTCGACATGGGCGTCTACGGAATCCACGAGATCACCGGGATCCTCGGTCCGGCCCGTCGCGTGGTCGCCTTCGCCGGTATCACCGAGCCGACCCGCACGGTCCGCGGCGGGCCGTTCCAGGGGAAGACGATCGACGTCACCGCGGACGACAACGTGCTGATGCTGCTGGACTTCGGCGAATCCACCTTCGCGGTCGTCGACGGGACGTTCAACGTGAACGCGAGCCGCGGTCCCAAGCTGGAGATCTTCGGCCGGGCCGGAACCATCAACCTGAGCGGACGGCCGTTCGGTGGCGACGGGCCGCCGCTGGAGATCTTCCAGCTGGACGCGGTCGGCGGCCTGCGGGGCTGGATCGCGCCCGAGCTGCCCGACGGCGATGCGCCGATGCGCCGGCTGGTCGGGCTGCACCGGGCGGTCCTCGTCGATCACCTCGCCGACTGTGTCGCC
Source organism: Kribbella sp. NPDC048837 (assembly GCF_055586945.1). Classification (NCBI taxonomy): domain Bacteria; kingdom Bacillati; phylum Actinomycetota; class Actinomycetes; order Propionibacteriales; family Kribbellaceae; genus Kribbella; species Kribbella sp. NPDC048837. The sequence continues at coordinate 1,088,477 of NZ_JBVJHF010000001.1, read as the reverse complement.
GCCGGCCGGCGGCCGCTGCTCAACCTCGAGCACGCACGCCACGTTCTCGAGATCATGCTGAAGGCCGATGAGTCGGCGCACAGCGGCCGGGCGATGGATCTGACCACGACGTTCTCGCTGCCGGACCCGGTCGGATGAGACGTCCGATCGCGGCACAGCTCTGGTCGGTTTTCGCGTTGGCGCAGGAAGACTTCCCCGGTGTGCTGCGCCAGATCAGCGAGATGGGGTACTACGGCGTCGAGGCGTTCGGCCTGCACGGTCTGAAGCCAGTGACCGTACGGCACCTGCTCGACGATCTCGGGCTCGAGCTGTGCAGCTCCCACGCGCCCTTCCCGGCAGGACCCGAGGCCGCACGAATCCTCGACGAGCAGAGTGAGCTCGGCGCCCCGGTGCTCGCGTGGAGTCTCGAACCGGAGGAGTTCGCCACCGAGGACAGCATCGCCCGCGGTGTCGAGCGGGTGAACGCCGGTGCGGCGAACGCACTGTCCTACGGCCTGCGGATCGCCTATCACAACCACTTGGCGGAGTTCGCCCGGCTGCCCGACGGGCGACGCGCGTACGACGTACTGCTGGACAGACTCAGTCCGGACGTGGTGGTGGAGCTTGACGTGTACTGGGCGGCGCTCGCGGGTGCCGACCCGGCGGCGGTCGCGCGTGAGCTCGGTGAGAGGGTCCGCTTCCTGCACGTGAAGGACGGTCCGGCGACGGCGCCTGAGGAGGCGATGGTGGCCGTCGGTCAGGGCAGCCTGGACATCCCGGCGATCCTGGCCGCGAACCCGGCTGTGGCCTGGCACATCGTCGAGTTGGATCGGTGCGACACCGACGTGATGACGGCGCTGCGGGAAAGCCACGACTACCTGATGGCGCTTCCGAGCTGACTCTCGCAACCGCGTTCTCCGGCGGCAAGGGGCCGGACGTGCTGCTGCTCGGTCCGGACCAAATCCCGCAGTTCGTGGCGTACCGTTGCAGAACAAGAAGCGGGTCGGCTTCGGTCTGCCGGGCGGCCTCGCCGTGAACGCCGGCTCGAAGAAGTTCGAGGAGGCCTTGCAGTATGCGTACTCCGGTGAGGTCAACCCGGCGGCCCGGCAGGTGATGACGTTGGTCGCGGTCGAGATCCAGACAGCGCTGACCGCATGCGAGTGATCGACGTCAACCGCATCGTCGGTCCGGTGCCGACGGACGACGTACCGAGTGCGGACGTGACCGGACTGCTGGCCGAGCTCGACCGGTTGGCGATCGACGCGGCCTGTGTCGTGCACTCCCACGACCTGTACTACGACCCGCGGGCCGTGGCCGAGCTCCCGGACGATCCACGGTTGGTCCGCGTGCCGGTCGTCGTACCCGGCCCGTTGGGTACGCCGGTGCCGGCCGCGAAGCTGGTCCGGCTATGTCCGGCCGAGCATCGGTTCGTGCTCGCCGGGCCGCACGGGATCACGACCGCCCGGGAGCTGGCGGAGCGTGGCAGCACGGCCCTGCTGGCGTTGGAGGACCCGACCGCGGTCCATCGGCTCGCGACCGAGGTGCCGGCGTTGCGGATCGTGCTGATCAACACCGGCTACCGCGCGCTGCGGGAGCTGGCCGATCTGATGGACGTCCATCCCGGGATCAGCGTGGACACCGCGACACTCTGCGGGCATCTGCAGGTCGAGTGGGTCGCCCGGCGGTACGGCGCCCACCGCGTGCTGTTCGGCACCGGGGCGCCGCTGACCGACGACGCCGGACCGCGGTTCCAGCTCGATCACCTGGAGCTGTCCGCGGCCGAGGTGGAGTTGATTGCCAGCGGCAACGTGATGGAGCTGCTCGGATGATCATCGACGCGCACGGGCATCTCGGGGCGTGGTTCGCGTTCGCGATCCCGGACAGCTCGACGGCGAGCCTGGTCCGGGTGATGGACCGGTGCGGCGTCGGCACCATGTGCGTCTCGCACCTGCTCGCGATCGGCCCCGACTCGCGGGCCGGGAACGCCTTGCTGCTCGACGAACTGGAGCAGCATCCCGGCCGCTTCCTCGGGTACGCCGTCTTCGACCCGCACGACCCGGAGGCGGCGGTACGGACGGCCGATCTCCTGGCCAGGCCCGGGATCATCGGGCTCAAGCTGCACCCGGACACCCATGAGCACCCGTTGGACGGACCGGGCTACGAGGCGGCGTTCGCGGTGGCGGCCGAGCACGACCGCATTGTGCTCGCGCATGGGATGTTCTCGTCGCCGTGGTGTGGTCCGGGGCAGTTCGCCACCGTGGCCGCGCGGTATCCGTCTGTCGAGCTGCTGATGGGACATGCCGGCCTCTTCCCGGCCGGCTTCCCCGCAGCGGCCGAGGTGGCGTCGAAGCACCCGAACGTGACGCTGGAGATCTGTGGCTCGCGGACGACCGCACGTCACGTGGCCTGGCTGGTCGGCGAGGTCAGCGCGGACCGGATGGCCTTCGGCTCCGACGCACTGTTCCTCGATCTCCGGGTCGGGCTCGGCCGGGTTCAGCTCGCGCCGATCTCCGCGGCCGACCGCGAGCAGCTGCTGTCCGGCACGATGACCCGGCTCCTGGAGGGACGCAGATGAGGCTCGCAATCGACGGCGGTACGCCGGTCCGCACGGCCGGCTGGCCGTCGTGGCCACCGCCCGCCACCGCGGAGCAACGGGAGCTCCTGCTCGAGGTGCTCGACAGTGGCGCATGGGGATCGACGACCGGGACCAAGGTGGCCGAGTTCACCAAGGCGTTCGCCGGGTCGATCGGGGCGCCGTACGGCGTCTCGGTCGTGAACGGCACGGTCGCGCTCTTCCTCGCGCTCCGGGCGCTCGGGGTCGGCCGGGACGACGAGGTGATCGTGCCGGCGTACACGTTCGTGGCGAGTGCGACCGCGGTGGTGCTGGCCGGCGCGCGACCGGTGATCGCCGACGTCACGCCGGAGACGCTGCATCTCGACCCGGCCGCGGTGGAGCGGTTGATCGGGCCGCGGACCAAGGCGATCATGCCGGTGCACCTGGCCGGCGGCCCGGCGGATGTCGACGCGCTGAAGGGGTTCGGCGTACCGATCGTCGAGGACGCGGCACAGGCGCATGGGGCGACGTGGCGTGACCGGCCGGTCGGGACGCTGGGGGATGCGGCGTGCTTCAGCTTCCAGTCCAGCAAGGCGATGACGGCCGGCGAGGGCGGGCTGATCGTGACGTCCGACGAGGCGGTGTATCGCAAGCTGTGGGCGCTGCACAACGTCGGCCGGAGCATCGAGGGTGGTTGGTACGAGCATCCGGACGTCGGCTGGAACCTGCGGATGACCGAGTTCCAGGCCGCGGTCCTGCTGCCCCAACTCGCCGTACTCGACGAGCAGCTCAAGACGAGACAACGCGCGGTCGACTACCTGCGGCAGGAGCTGGAGATCCTTCCGGCACCTTCAGGCACCACCAGGAGCAGTCATCACCTCGCCTTGGTGCGCTATGACCCGGTCGCCTTCGGTGGCCGGAGTAAAGCCGAGTTCATCGCCGCGATGGCCGCCGAGGGTATCCCGCTCGACTCCGGCTACCGCTCGCTGTCCCGCGAGACCGCGCTGAGCACCTACACCGACCTCCACCCCTGCCCGGTCGCCGAAGCGGCCGCGGACTCGGTGGTCTGGATCCGCCAGAGCCTCTTGATGGCGGACGACGAAGCGCTGGCCGATATCGGCACTGCGGCCCGAAAGGTCCGGCAAGCGTTCTCCGCTGGCTGAGATCCGGAGGAAGCGCTCAGCTGACCAGGGCTGTGAAGGCGTCGAGGGCGCGGCGGATGTTGTCGACCGAGTTGGCGTAGGAGAAGCGGAGGTGGTTCTCGCCGTACGCGCCGAAGGACGTGCCGGGGAGGACGGCGACGCCGGCCTCTTCGAGGAGGCGGTCGGCCAGGGTGGCCGCGGACTGGCCGAGCTCGCTGATGTTGGGGAACGCGTAGAACGCGCCCTCCGGCTCGACACAGGAGACGCCCGGTACGGCGTTCAGCCCCGAGACGATCACCTCGCGGCGTTCGCGGAAGGCGTCGAGCATCCGGTCGACGTCGTCCCACGGGCCCTCGAGGGCCGCGATGGCGGCGTACTGGCTGAAGGCCGACGTACAGGAGACCGAGTTGATCAGCAGGCGGGTCACCGGCTCGACCAGCGGCTGCGGGAACACGCCGAAGCCGAGTCGCCAGCCGGTCATCGCGAACGTCTTCGACCAGCCGTCGAGGAGGATCGTCCGCTCGGCCATCCCGTCGAGGTCGAGGACGCTGTGGTGGGCGCCGTCGTACCGCAGTGCCCAGTAGACCTCGTCGCTGAGGACGACCAGGTCATGCTCGATCGCGATCTCGGCGATCGCCCGCAACTGCTCCGGGGTGGAGGCGCTGCCGCACGGGTTGTGCGGAGAGTTGAGGATCAGCAGCTTGGTCCGGTCGGTGACCAGCGACCGCAGCTCGTCGGGGTCGATGACGAACCCGTTCTCCTCGCGCAGCGGCACCGGCACCGGCTTCGCGCCGGCGAACGCGGCGATCGAGGCGTACATCGGGAAGCCGGGGTCGGGGTAGAGGACCTCGTCGCCCTCCTCGCACAACGCCATGATCGTGAAGAACATGATCGGCTTCGCGCCGGGGGTGATCACGACCCGGTCCGGCGAGGTGGTCAGCCGGCCGGTGCGCTCGAGCGACTCCGTCACCGCGGTCCGCAGCTCCGGGATCCCGGGCGCCGGCACGTAGTGCGTGAAACCCTTGTCCATCGCCTGCTGCGCGGCGGCGATCACGTGCGCCGGTGTGTCGAAGTCCGGCTCCCCGATCTCCAGGTGCACGATCTCGCGGCCACTGGCCTCCAGGGCCTTGGCCTTCGCCAGCACCTCGAACGCCGACTCGGTCCCGAGCCGTCCCATCCGTTGAGCAAGTTTCACGCCGCCAAGCCTAGTCTGCAACGATGAAGAACATGGCACGGGTAGCGGTGACAGGAAGCAGCGGCAAGCTCGGCCGAGCCGTTGTCGATCACCTGACGGACAACGGCTGGGATGTGGTCGCGCTCGACCAGACGGCGGCGGCGCGGGGCGACGTGGTGTCGACCCGGCTGGATCTGACCGATTTCGGCCAGACGTACGAGGCGATCGCCGGGATCGACGACCGGCACGACGGCGTCGACGCGGTGGTGCACCTGGCCGCGATCCCGGCCCCCGGGTTGCGGCCGAACGCGGCGACGTTCCAGAACAACATGACCGCCACCTACAACGTGTTCTCGGCGGCGCTGCGGGCCGGCGTCCGGAACATTGTCTGGGCCTCGAGCGAGACCGTGCTCGGACTGCCGTTCGACGAGTTCCCGCCGTACGTGCCGGTGGACGAGGACTACCCGCCGCGGCCGAACAGCACCTACTCGCTGGTGAAGACGCTGGAGGAGGAGATGGCCCGGCAGCTGTGCCGGTGGCACCCGGACCTCAAGCTGATCGGGCTGCGGTTCTCGAACGTGATGTACCCCGAGGACTATGCGCGGTTCCCGTCGTTCGACGCCGACGCGCAGGCGCGCAAGTGGAACCTCTGGGGCTACATCGACGCCCGCGACGGCGCGCAGGCGGTGCGGAAGGCGCTCGAGTACGGCGTGACCGGGACGGACGTGTTCATCGTCGCGAACGCCGACACGGTGATGTCCCGGCCGAACGAGGAACTGCTCGCCGAGGTGTTCCCCGGCGTCCCGGTGAAGAAGCCGTTCGGCCCGAACGAGACGCTGCTGTCCATCGACAAGGCCCGCCGCCTGCTCGGCTACGAGCCCGAGTACACCTGGCGGACTAGCTAGGCCCGTACGGGAAGACCTTCTCCGGGTCGTACGTCGCGCGCACCTCGGCGAGCCTGGTGAACGTCTCGGCCGGCCAGGAGCCCTGGTAGGACCCGGGCAACGCGAAGGCGCCGGCGAAGTTCACCGTCGTCTCGGCGGAGATCCACGGCGTCAGTTTGGCCAGGACACCGTCGATGGTTGCCGGCAGCACCTGCTCGAACAGACCCGGATCGGGGACGCCGATCATCACGAGCGTGGCGGCTCCACCGCGACCGCCGACGGCACTGCCTTCGGGGACGTCGCGGTGGGTCGCCCCACCGAGATGGCGGAGCTCGACCGCGACCAGTGGCAGCTGCTGGTCCGGCCCGGCAGCGTCGAGGAACGCCCCGATGAAGTCGGCGTCGAGCGCGGTCAGCATCAGGCCCCGGTCGAACACCGCGGTCGGGTCCTTCGGGTCGTTGTGGATCAGGGCGATGTCGGACGCCGGCATCTCGCCGACCGCGTCGATCAGCGTCGTCCCCGCGTCCCGGATCGGCTGGAACAGCCGCCGGCCCTCGGCCGCGTCGCCGACGAAGGCGAAACGGACGTTGAGGACCGTCTTGCCGCGCAGTGGTTCGGGGATGAACTCGAGCGGCGGCAGCCGGAGGATCACGGCCGACGAGTTCGCGGTCTCGGGCAGCGTGCCGGTCCAGCCGGCCCACGCGGTCAGCACGGGTGCGATGTACTCGGCGTCGAAGAACACGGATCCGCCGTACAAGCTGGTCAGCTCGACCAGGGCGAAGTCCATTGAGGTGACGAGACCGAGGCCGCCTTTGCCGCCGCGCAAGGCCCAGAAGAGATCGGGGTGCTCGGTCGCGGTGGCGGTCACGACCTCGCCGGATCCGGTGACGACGCGGAAGCCGCGCGCCCAGTCGGACGAGAAGCCGTACGTCCGGGCCAGCGGGCCCAGTCCACCGCCGAGGGTGTAGCCGATGCAGCCGACCACGTCGGACGCACCGGTGACCGGGGCGAGCCCGTGTTCGGCGGCGGCCGTGACGACCTCGGCCCAGACGCAGCCCGCGTTGATGTGGGCGACCTTCGCATCTGCGTCGACGCTGACGCCGGTCAGCCGGGAGGTGTTGACCACGATCCCGTTCGTGATCGCGGTGGCCGACCCGTGTCCGGTCGCCAGCACGCGGACCGGCGTACCGGTCTCGGCCGCAGCCCGCACGACCGCGACGGCATCGGCCTCGCTGGTGATCCCGACCGCGACGTCCGGACTGTGCACGACCGCGGTGTTGAACCCGGCCAGCTCCGCCGCGAATCCATCGTCCCCCGGCTCCAGCACCGGTCCGGCCACCTCAGTCCGCAGCCGCTCGACCAACCCACTCATCGGTACCCCTCCCAAAGTCTCCGACAGTCTTACGGCCGAAAGGGTCACGAAATCGGTCACCGCGAGTGACGACGCACCGGAAAGAGGGACCCGACTCGACGGTAGGGGTCCGGGGCTGAAAACCTGTGCCAGCGGTTGGCGATCCTGGCCGCAGACGGCAGGGTGAGACACGGAGGCGGTCGATGTTCAAGCGTATCGCAGTGGTGAACAGAGGCGAGGCCGCGATGCGGCTGATCAACGCGGTTCGGGAGGTCAACGCCGAGGGCGGTGACTCCATCGAGACCGTCGCCCTGTTCACGGATGGTGAGCGGACTGCGACCTTCGCCCGCGCCGCGGATATCGCCTACCCGCTCGGCCCGGCGTCGGCACGGCCGTACCTGGACCTCGCTCTGCTGGAGCGCGCGCTGCTCGAGACGAAGGCGGACGCGGCCTGGGTCGGCTGGGGTTTCGTCGCCGAGGACCCGGCGTTCGCGGAGTTGTGCGAGCGGATCGGCGTGACCTTCATCGGCCCGTCCCCGGAGGCGATGCGCAAGCTCGGCGACAAGATCGGGTCGAAGCTGATCGCCGAGGAGGTCGGCGTACCGGTCGCGCCCTGGAGCCGCGGGCCGGTCGAGTCGCTCGAGGCGGCGCTGCGGGCGGCCGAGACGATCGGCTACCCATTGATGCTCAAGGCAACGGCCGGCGGTGGTGGCCGCGGCATCCGGGTGGTCCGCTCCGCCGACGAGCTGACCGAGGCGTACGCGCGGACGAGTGACGAGGCCGCCCGTGCGTTCGGCAGCGGCATCGTGTTCCTCGAGCGTCTCGTCACCGGAGCCCGGCACGTCGAGGTGCAGGTCATCGCCGACGGTCAGGGCACCGCGTGGGCACTCGGCGTCCGGGACTGCTCGGTGCAGCGCCGCAACCAGAAGGTCATCGAGGAGTCCGCCTCCCCGCTGCTGGCCGCCTCCCAGGTCGACGATCTGAAGGCGTCGGCCGAGCGGCTGGCGCTGGCGGTCGGCTACCACGGCGCGGCGACGGTGGAGTTCCTGTACCACCCGGGTGAGAAGAGCTTCGCGTTCCTCGAGGTGAACACCCGGCTCCAGGTGGAGCACCCGATCACCGAGATGACGACCGGGGTCGACCTGGTCAAGGCCCAGTTGCACGTCGCGAACGGCGGCCGGCTGGAAGGCCCGAAGCCCGTCGAGAGCGGCCACGCCGTCGAGGCCCGGCTGAACGCCGAGGACCCGGACCGCGACTTCGCGCCGTCGCCCGGGCGGATCGCCGTACTCGACCTGCCGGCCGGCCCGGGGGTCCGGGTGGACACCGGTGTGAGTGCGGGGGACAGCATCCCGGCCGACTTCGACTCGATGATCGCGAAGATCATCGGCTACGGGCGCACCCGCGAGGAGGCGCTCGCGCGGTTGCGCCGGGCGGTCGGGGCGACCACGGTGCTGATCGAGGGCGGTGCGACGAACAAGAGCTTCATCCTCGAACTGCTCGACCAGCCCGAGGTGATCGACGGCAGCGCCGACACCGGCTGGATCGACCGGGTCCGCGGCGAAGGCCGGCTGGTCTCGCACCGGCACTCCGGGGTCGCGCTGGTCGCGGCGGCGATCGAGGGCTACGAGGACGCGGAGCAGGTCGAGCTGACGCGGTTGCTGGAGACCGCGCACGGCGGCCGGCCGCAGGTGCAGCACGAGGTGGGTCGCGCGATCGACCTGAAGCTGCGCGGCGCGAGCTACCGGGTGACGGTGGCGCGGATCGGCCCGTCTCGGTTCCGGGTCGGCGTCGGCTCCGGCAACGAGCAGTTCAAGGTCGTGGACGCCGACCTGGAGCGGCTGGACAGCTACAGCAGCCGGCTGACCGTGGGCGGCCAGCGATTCCGGCTCGTCACCGCGACGCACGGGCCCGTCCACCTGGTCGAGGTGGACGGCGTGACTCACCGGGTCAGCCGTGACGAAGGCGGCGTACTGCGGTCGCCCGCGCCCGCGCTGGTGGTCGCGACGCCGGTGCAGACCGGCGCCGAGGTCGAGGCCGGTGCGCCGGTGCTCGTGCTGGAGAGCATGAAGATGGAGACGGTGCTGTATGCGCCGTTCAGGGCCACCGTGAAGGAGTTGCTGGTCTCGACCGGCAGCCAGGTGGAGACCGGGGCGCCGCTGCTCCGGCTGGAGCCGGTCGCGGACGACGCCGGCGCGGAGCAGGTCGCCGTACCGACCGGGAACGGCGTGAAGCTCGACCTGCCGAACGGGTCGGGGGAGAAGTCCGCCGTGGAGCGGGTCGAGCGGGGTCTGGACGACCTGCGCAGCATGCTCCTCGGGTTCGACATCGACCCGCGCGACGAAGGCGGCATGCTGACCGGCTACCTGATCGCCCGGGCCGAGCTCCCGGAGCCGCCGGTCGTCGCCGAGATCGAGCTGCTGAAGGTCTTCGCCGACTTCGCCGAGCTGAGCCGCAACCGGCCGGCCGGCGAGGAGATCAACACCGAGCACCGCGTGCACAGCCCGCGCGAGCACTTCCACACCTACCTGCAGAGCCTCGACCCCGAGCGCGGTGGCCTTCCGGCCGAGTTCCGGGCCCGGCTGGCCCGGGTGCTCGGCCACTACGGCGTCACGGATCTCGAGCGCAGCACCGACGTCGAGGAGGCCGTGTTCCGGATCTTCCTCGCGCAGCAGCGCTCGACACCCGACGTACTGCTGGTGACGTCGCTCCTGCAGCGCTGGATCGACGAGCCCCGCCCGGACGCGCCGCTGGACGAGTCCGCGCACGACCTGCTGGACCGGCTGGTGCTGGCCACCCAGCTGCGGTTCCCCGTGGTCGGCGACCTGGCCCGGAGCGTCCGGTTCCGCTGGTTCGACCAGCCGCTGGTGGACGCGGAGCGGGCCTCGATCATCGCCGGGGTCGGCGACGAGGTCGCGGACCTGGCGGCCCACCCGGAGGCTCCGGACCGGCAGGAGCGGATCGACGCGCTGGCCGCGATCCCGGAGCCGATCGTCCGGTTCCTGGCGCAGCGGCTGGAGCGCGGCTGGGAAGAGCGCGAGCCGATGCTCGAGGTGCTGATCCGCCGGCACTACCGCGAGTACGAGCTGCACGACCTGCGCGCGTTCGCCGTCGACGGGCGGCCGTTCGCGACCGCCGACTACACGATCGACGACCGGCCGAGCCACCTGGTCACCACGGTCGGCACGGTGGACGAGATCGCCGACCCGGACAGCGGGCTGGCCCGGGCGCTGGCCGCCCGGATCGACGCCCGCCCGGCCGGCCACGAGGCCGTGGTCGAGCTGTACCTCTACGGCTCGGACCTGCCGGGCTCGCAGCAGGAGGCGTCCGACCGGTTCCGCCGGATGGTCGCCGACCTGCCCATCGCCCAGCGGGTACGCCGGATCTCGGTGGCGATCGCGCCGGGTCAGGAGCTGCCGGTGCTGTACTTCACCTACCGCCCGGCGGGCGGCTCGGTGGCCGAGGACGACAACGTCCGCGGCGTACACCCGATGGTCGGCCGGCGACTGAACCTGTGGCGCCTGCGCGACTTCCGGATCACCCGGCTCGAGAGCCCGGAAGACGTCCTGCTCTACTACTGCGTCGCGCGTGACAACGAGGCCGACCAGCGGCTCGTCGCGCTGGCCCAGGTGCGCCAGTTCGCCGTGGTCCGCGACGAGGACGGGCAGGTGACCTCGCTGCCGCACGCGGAGCGCGCGATCGCGAGCTGCCTGGAGGCGATCCGCCGGGCCCGCACCGAGCGCGGCGCGGCCGGAGCGAAGCTCGACATGAACCACGTCTGGGTGCAGATCTGGCCGGTCGTCGACGTACAGGTCGACGAGGTCAGCGCACTCCAGCGCAACATCGCCCCGTTGACCGCCGGAGCCGGCATCGAGGAGGTCCTCGTGCAGGGCCGGGTCGCGGCGCCGGACGGCACCGTGAACCCGGTCGCGGCCCGGTTCTACTACCAGCACGGCGCGGGCGTCGTCACGTCGATCGAGCTGCCGCCGACCGGCCGGCTGCTGCCGCTGGACGACTACGCCCAGAAGGTGCAGCGGTCCCGCCGGCGCAACACCATCTACCCCTACGAGGTCAGCGACATGGTGGCCGGCGCGGGCGGCTCCTTCGTCGAGTACGACCTCGACGACACCGGTGCGCTGGTCCCGGTCGACCGCCCGCGCGGCCTGAACAAGGCGGGCATCATCCTCGGCATCGTCCGTACGCCGACCGCGCGGCACCCGGAGGGCGTCACCCGCGTGGCGCTCAGCGGCGACCCGACCAAGGCCCTCGGCGCCGTGGCGGAGCGGGAGTGCTCGCGGATCATCGCGGCCCTCGACCTGGCCGAGCGGATGCAGGTCCCGGTCGAGTGGTACTCGCTGTCCGCCGGGGCCCGGATCTCGATGGACTCCGGCACCGAGAACATGGACTGGGTCGCCAAGGCGCTCAAGCGGATCGTCGAGTTCACCCAGGACGGCGGCGAGATCAACATCGTGGTCGCCGGGATCAACGTCGGCGCGCAGCCGTACTGGAACGCCGAAGCGACGATGCTGATGCACACCAAGGGCATCCTGGTGATGACGCCGGACAGCGCGATGGTGCTGACCGGCAAGCAAACGCTGGACTTCTCCGGCAGCGTGTCCGCGGAGGACAACTTCGGCATCGGCGGCTACGACCGGGTGATGGGCCCGAACGGCCAGGCGCAGTACTGGGCGCCCGACCTCAAGGGCGCGCGGGACGTGCTGATGGCGCACTACGACCATTCGTACGTCGTTCCCGGCGAGCCGGGCCCACGGCGGGCCGAGACGTCGGACCCGGTCGATCGCGACGTCACGACGTACCCGCACGACGTGCCGGGCAGCGACTTCACGACGGTCGGGGAGATCTTCTCGGCGGCGACGAACCCGGACCGGAAGAAGGCGTTCGACATCCGCACGCTGATGCGGTCCGTCACCGACCAGGACCACCCGGTGCTCGAGCGCTGGGCCGGGATGGCCGACGCCGACACCGCGGTCGTCCAGGACGCCCGCCTCGGTGGGTACCCGGTCTGCCTGGTCGGGATCGAGTCCAAGTCCGTGCCGCGGCGGGGTTTCCCACCCGCGGACGGGCCGGACACCTACACGGCCGGCACGCTGTTCCCGCGGTCGTCGAAGAAGGTGGCCCGGGCGATCAACGCGGCCAGCGGCAACCGCCCGCTGGTCGTCCTGGCGAACCTGTCCGGTTTCGACGGATCTCCGGACTCTATGCGCAACCTCCAGTTGGAGTACGGCGCCGAGATCGGCCGCGCGATCGTGAACTTCGAGGGCCCGATCGTGTTCTGCGTGGTCTCGCGGTACCACGGCGGCGCGTTCGTGGTCTTCTCCAAGGCGCTGAACCCGTCGATGACGGTGCTCGCGGTCGAGGGCTCGTTCGCCTCCGTCATCGGTGGTGCGCCCGCGGCCGCGGTCGTGTTCGCCGGTGAAGTGGACGCGCGGACGGCCGCCGACCCACGCGTTGCGTCGCTGGCCGAGCAGGTCCGCGAGGCGATCGGCGCGGAGCGGGCCGCCCTCGCGACCGAGCTGGCCGAGGTGCGAACCGCGGTCCGGGCGGAGAAGCTCGGCGAGGTCGGAACCGAGTTCGACCGGGTGCACAGCATCCGCCGCGCACTCGAGGTCGGATCGGTCGATGCGGTCATCACCGCGGCGGAACTGCGGCCAAAGTTGATCGAGGCAATCAATTCCGGTCTATCCGGGAATCGATCCCTGCTTTAGCCTGGAGACATGCGTGCCGACAGGGGCGGCGGTCGCAGTAAGGCTCGCTCGTTGATCACATTCATCGGCGTGAGCGTACTGTCGGGCGCGCTGGCGGCGGGGCTCGCGGTGCCTTTCGCGGGTTTCGCCGGGCGCGGTTCGGAGCAGGTGGCCGAGACCGTGCAGAACCTGCCGCGCGAGCTCGACGTCGATCCGGTCGCGGTCCGGAGCCGGATCCTGGCCGCCGACGGCACGCTGATCGCCACTCTGTACGAGCAGAACCGGGTCCCGGTGCCGCTGAGCGCGATGAGCCCGATCATGCGGACGGCGATCGTGGCGATCGAGGACTCCCGGTTCTACGACCACGGCGCGCTCGACCTGAAGGGCACGCTGCGGGCGATGGTCCGCAACCAGACCGAGGGCGAGGTCCAGCAGGGCGGCTCGAGCATCACCCAGCAGTACGTGAAGCTCAGCCTGGTCGAGAAGGCCAGGACCGCCGCGGAACGCCAGCAGGCCACCGAGGTGTCGTACCAGCGCAAGCTGACCGAGCTGCGTTATGCGATCGCGATCGAGAGCGAGCTGTCCAAGGACGAGATCCTCGAGCGCTACCTGAACCTGGTGAACTTCGGTGACGGCGCGTACGGCGTCCAGGCGGCCGCCCAGCACTACTTCCGGACCACCGCCGACAAGCTCACGCTGCCGCAGGCCGCGCTGCTGGCCGGCCTGGTGAAGAACCCGACCGGCTACGACCCGACCAACGACCTGACCCGCGCCAAGGCCCGCCGCGACGTGGTGCTGCGGCGGATGCTCGAGCTCGGGGTGATCTCGCTGCACCAGGCCAACCAGGCGCTGAAGACCCCGGTGATCGACCTGGGGCGGGTCGAGCCGGTGCCGAACGGCTGCGCCAACTCCCGGTACCCCTTCTACTGCGAGTACGTCGTGTCCAAGCTGCTGGAGAACCCGGCGCTCGGCGTGACCGTCAAGGACCGCGACCACTACCTGAAGACCGGCGGCCTGACGATCCGGACCTCGATCGACCCGAAGATCCAGGAGGCCGCGCAGGCGTCGATCGAGGCGCACACCGAGCGCAAGGACACCGCGATCGCGGCGATCACGATGGTCCAGCCGGGCAGCGGCCTGGTGAAGGCGATGGTGCAGAGCCGCCCGTACGGCAACGGCCGGAACCACACGAACTACAACTACAACGTCGAGAAGTCCTACGCCGGCGGGTACGGCGGGTTCCAGAACGGCTCGACGATGAAGGCGTTCACGATCGCGGCGGCCCTGCAGAAGGGCGTCGCGATGGACTACCGGATCAACTCCCCGGAGCAGATCAACCTGAGCGGGAAGAAGTTCACCACCTGCACGGGCTGGACCCGCGACCCGGACTACACCCCGCAGAACTCGACCACCAGCGGAAACCTGACCCTGGTCGAGGCGGCCCGGTACTCCACCAACACCTACTTCCTGCAACTGTCCCAGCGGGTCGGCCTGTGCCCGATCGCACGGATCGCTTCGCGCCTCGGGATGTACAACGCGCAGACGCTGCAGCCGCTCGAGCAAGTGGTGTCGATGACGCTCGGCGTCGGGTACGTGACGCCGCTGATGCTGTCGAACGCGTACGCGACCTTCGCGGCCCGCGGCAAGTACTGCAAGCCGCTGGTCGTCACGTCGGTGCGGGACAAGGCCGGCAAGTACATCGACACCCCGCAGGTCGAGTGCAAGCAGGCCATCTCCAAGCAGGTCGCCGACGGCGTCAACCGCGTGCTCAGCGCGGTGATGATGCCGGGCGGGACCGGCGGCCGGCTGCGCTTCGGCACCCGGGACATGGCCGGCAAGACCGGCACGATCCAGCAGAACCTGGCCGTCTGGTTCTCCGGCTACACCCCGAACCTGGCCGCGGCCGCGGTGGTCGCCGACGCGAACCTCCCGTACACGAACCTGATGTACCGGCACACGCTGAACGGGCAGGACATCTCCGACCCGACCGGCTCCGGCACGGCCGGACCGCTCTGGCAGACCGCGATGGAGGGGGCCCTGCGCGGCATGCCGGTCAAGCGTTTCGTCTCCCCGCCCGCCAAGATGCTCAAGGGCCCGGACACCGGCACCAAGCCGGACGAGAACAAACCCCCGCCGAACGAGCCGCGCTGACGCTATCCGTCGTGCCCGGGGTGACCGCAGACCTCGCCGTCGGCCTTCGCCGTCGGCGCCACGTCGATCGACGGGTTCTGGTCGAAGAAGCCGAACGGTTTGAGCCAGAACGCGACCGTGTCGGCCGGCATCACCGGCCAGTCCTCGATCCGGGTGACGTGATGGATGCCGAACACGTACCAGAGCACCACATCGGTGTTCTCCAGCTCCTCGTCGTCCGCGATCCACCGGGTCATCCCGTCGTCGACCGTCGACTGGGTCGGGTAGTCCCCGCACGGCCAGCGTTCCTCCTCGTGCTGCCGGGTCACCCAGACGGTGTGCCCGATCACCGGGGCGCGCAGGTACTGCGGGGTCTCCGGATCCATCAGCGGCGGGATCGACGCGCTCGGCACGAGTTTGTACGCCGGGTTCGTGCCGACGGCGTTCACCCGGTTCGGGTTGACCACCTTCCAGGATCGCTGGGTGGACCAATTGAAGTCGCGGGCCGCCTCGGACTCGGAGCGGATCGGGGTCGCCTCGGTGACGACCGCGAGCCCGTACGGGTTGTCCGCCGAGACCGGCAGCGCCCGGGAATCGACCTCCTGGACCGTGTTCCCGTCGCCGTCCACGTCGAGATCGAGCCGCGCGACCAGGAAGTGCTGGTGGAACGGCGCATACGTTTGTTTGTCGACCACGGTCCCGGTCGGTGGCGGCGTACCGCCGGCGGCGAACGGCGTGGTCACCATCAGGCCGGTCGCCCGGACCTCGCACTCGATGTTCCCGTCCTGGTAGAAACGCCAATAGATCAGGTACTCGTAGTTCGCCACGGTCGCGTGGCAGGACACGACCATGCGGCGCATCCGGCGGACCTCGGCGCCGGCGGTGTGGTCGACGTGCTTCCAGAGGACGGCGTTGTCCTCCTCGTGCAGGCAGATCGCGTTCTTGATCGTGAACGGCTCGCCGTGCGTGTCGTGCAGGACGGCGTCCAGGTAGACGATCTCGCCGAGACAGTCGCAGCCGAGCTCGAGCGACGTGGTCATGAACCCGAGACCCCATTCGCCGATGTCGAACGCCGTACGCCGGTAGTGGTCGAACGACGTGTCACGGTAGGGGACCACCATCTCGGTGAACGACATCCGGTAGGCGATCTCGCGGTCGTCGTAGGTGACCTGGTAGATGACCGGCCCTTCCCGGTGGTTGAAGCCGAGTCGCATCGACCAGTTCTGCCACTTCAGCTCGGTGCCGTCGACGGTGAACGACACGCCCTCCGGCTGGGTGACCTCCAGCGGCTTGAGATCGGTGCGCAACGAGCCGGACCACACACCGGGCGCGTACTCCGCGTCGACCTCCGGCTGCCCGTGGTCATGATCGTTCTCGAGCTCGAGGAGTTCGAGGGTGTTCATGTCGACGACCACCTTGAGGCCGGACACCGGGTGCGCGTACGGGTTGCCGTCGGGGGTCTCGCGGTACCAGATGTCGCACCAGCCGAGCCGCCGGTCGCGGTACTTCTCCGGCATCAGGGCCTTGCCGTACGTCCAGACCTCGATCAAGACCAGGGACAGGTCGGTGATGCCACGCTCGGCCAGTGCGGCGATCACCGCGGGGTGGGCGCGCATCGCCTCGTCGACCTCGTGGTACTCGTCGGCGGTGAAGTTCGGCGTCACCCCGGGGACCTGCGTCCACGACACCACCCGGTCGCCGGTCAGGTCGACGACGGCCTCCCAGGTCTGGTTGTCGGCCCGGTTCCACAGGACGGTGAACGCCGTCCGCGGAATGTCGTCACCGGGCCGCCACTCCTTGACGGCGGCCTTGTCCGGCTCGAGCAACTCGATCGCCGCGAACCGCCAGGATCCACCGAGTTCCTCGTCCCGGCGCAGGATCGCGGCGGTCCGCCGGAACTCGTGCTCGTCCAGTGGCTCGAGTGGATGAGTCGCCATGGCCTTCTCCTCCTCAGTGGGTGAGCCTAGATTGAGGGCACGGGGGACGATTCGGTTGCCGCGCGAGGGGGTTGTCATGCCGGACAAGAAGGTCTTCCACAACGTCATCGACGGCAAGGTCCAGGCCGCCGCGTCGGGGGCGATGATGGATATCGTCAACCCGTCCACCGGTGAGGTCTACGCGTCCGCGCCGAACTCGGACGAGCACGACGTCGACCAGGCCTTCCGGGCCGCGGCGTCGGCGTTCGAGACCTGGCGCTGGTCGACGCCGAGCGAGCGGCAGCACGCGCTGCTGAAGCTCGCCGACGTGATCGAGGCCGGCGCCGAGGAACTGATCGCGATCGAGAGCGAGAACACCGGCAAGCCGGTCGCGCTGACCCGGTCCGAGGAGATCCCGCCGATGGTCGACCAGATCCGCTTCTTCGCGGGCGCGGCCCGGGTGCTGGAGGGCAAGTCGTCCGGCGAGTACATGCGCGGGTTCACCTCGTCGATCCGGCGGGAGCCGATCGGCCCGATCGCCCAGGTGGCGCCCTGGAACTACCCGATGATGATGTCGGTCTGGAAGTTCGCGCCCGCACTGGCCGCCGGGAACACGGTCGTCCTGAAGCCGTCCGACACGACCCCGGCGTCGTCGTACTGGATGGTCGAGCGGATGCAGGAGATCTTCCCGCCCGGCGTCTGCAACCTGGTCTGCGGCGACCGTGACACCGGGGCCGCGCTGACCAGGCACAAAGTCCCGCAGCTGGTCTCGATCACCGGGTCGACCCGGGCCGGGATGGCTGTCGCGATGGCGGCCGCGGCCGACGTGAAACGGGCCCATCTCGAGCTCGGCGGCAAGGCGCCGGTGGTGGTCTTCGACGATGCCCAGATCACGGCCGCGATCGAGGGCATCTCGGTGGCCGGCCTGTTCAACGGCGGCCAGGACTGTACGGCGGCCACCCGGGTGCTCGTGCAGCAAGGCATCTACGACGAGTTCGTGCAGGAGCTGACCGACGCGGCCCAGCAGACGCGGACCGGCTACGACCCCACCGACGAGGACATCCTGTACGGGCCGATCAACAACGCCAACCAGCTCGGGCACGTGGCCGGCCTGGTCGACCGGGCTCCCGAGCACGCCCGGGTGACCACCGGCGGTCACCGGATCGGCGAGCGGGGTTACTTCTACGAGCCGACGATCGTCGCCGACCTGCGGCAGGACGACGAGCTGATCCGGACCGAGATCTTCGGCCCGGTCCTGACCGTGCAGAAGTTCGCGGACGAGGACGAGGGCCTCCGGATGGCGAACGACAGCGAGTACGGCCTGGCCTCCTCGGTGTGGACCACCAACGTCAACACCGCGGCCCGGATGTCCGCCCGGCTCGACTTCGGCTGTGTCTGGGTGAACACGCACATCCCGCTGATCGCCGAGATGCCGCACGGCGGCTTCAAGCACTCGGGCTACGGCAAGGACCTGTCGATGTACGGACTCGAGGACTACACGCGGATCAAGCACGTCATGCTCCATCACGGCTTCGAGGGTTAGTCCACGTCCCTTGCCATCAGGTCGTCCCACGTCTCGCGCCGTACGACGAGACGTGGGACCCCGTCGTTCGCGAAGACCACCGGGATCCGGCGGTTGCCGTTGTAGTTGTTCGCCATCGTGTAGCAGTACGCGCCCGTCGCGGGCACGGCCAGCAGGTCGCCCACGCGCGGATCCGCCAGCGGTACGCCGTCCACCAGGACGTCACCGCTCTCGCAGTGCCGGCCGACCACGGTCACGGTCTCCGACGGACCGTCGAAGCGACCCACGATGCCCGCCTCGAACCGCTGCTCGAACAACGCGACCTCCAGGTTGTCGCCCATGCCGCCGTCCACCGCGACGAACGTGATGACGCCCCGCTTCACCGTGGTGACCCGGTAGATCGTGGTCGCCGCCGTACAGACCATGCTGCGTCCCGGCTCGATGATGAGCTGCGCCGCCGCCGGGAGGTGCTGCTTCGCCGCGCCGATCAGGGCGTTGAGGTACGTCGCCACCGAGGGCGGCTCGTCGGCCCAGGTGTACCGGGCGCCGAGCCCGCCGCCCAGGTCGTACACCTCGAACTCGCCGAGGCGCGCGACCGGTGCGACCGACTCCGCGAACGGCTTGGCGTCGAGGATCTGCGAGCCGACGTGGACGTGCAGCCCGCGCATCCGCAGCCGCGGGCTGTGCTCGATCCGCTGGATCAGCCGGGCCGCGTCGGGCGGCGCGAGACCGAACTTCGAGCCCTCGTGACCGGTCAGCACGTGCGCGTGCGTGTCCGCGGTGACACCCGGGATGATGCGCACCAGCACGTCCTGCGGGCGGCCGGTCGCCTCCAGCCGGTCGACGTCGTCGGCGTTGTCCACCACGACCAGGCCGATGCCGTTCTCGACCGCGAGCGCGATCTCCTCGTCGCTCTTCGCGTTGCCGTGCAGCACGATCAGCGCCGGATCGACACCGGCCTTCAGCGCGGTGAGGATCTCGCCGCCGCCCGCGACATCCAGGCCGAGTCCTTCCTCGACCATCACCCGCTGGATCGCCGTACACGGGAAGGCTTTGGAGGCGAACACCACGCGGGAGTTCGGCCAGCGCTTTTCGAGCTCCTCGCGGTACTCGCGGGCACGGGCCCGGAGTGCTTCCTCGGCGACCACGAGGACGGGCGTACCGAACTCGGTGGCGAGGTCGTCCGCGCGGCAGCCGCCGACGACCACGGTGCCGTCGGCATCGAGCCGGCTGCCGGCCGGGAACAGCGAGAGCAGGTCGTTCATGGTGCGGTCCGGGCCAGCACCTCGCGGACCACGTCCAGGCCGGTGTCGGGATGCAGGAAGGCGAACCGGCCGATCGTCTCACCCTCCCACTTGCTCGGCGGGATGAACGCGACCTCGTCCTCGTGCAGTTGCTGCGCCCACTTGTCGTAGTCCTCGCCCGACCAGCCCAGCCGGCGGAACAGCACGATACCGAGGTCGGGCTCGCGGATCAGTTCGAGGTGCGGCGCGGCCTTGATCAGCTCGGCGGTCTCCTTGGCAAGCCGGGCCGCGGCCTCGATCGCCTCCCGGTAGGCCTCGACGCCGTACACCGCGAGCGAGAACCAGAGCGGCAGACCGCGGGCCCGACGGGTCAGGTGGTGGGCGTAGTCGGTCGGGTTCCACTCGCCGTCGGACACGTGGATGACGTCCAGGTACGACGCGTCCTGGATGTGCGTGGCCCGCGCGAGGTCGGGATCGCGGTAGAGCAGGGCACAGCAGTCGAACGGCGTGAACAGCCACTTGTGCGGGTCGAGGATGAACGAGTCGGCCTGCTCGAGTCCGTCGTACTTCGGCCGGAGCGAGCGCGCGAAGATGCCGGAGCCGCCGTACGCGCCGTCGACGTGGAACCACCAGCCGTGCTCGTGGGCGAGCGCGCCGCAGCCGGCCAGGTCGTCGATGATGCCGGCGTTGGTGGTGCCCGACGTACACACCAAGGCGGCGATGTCTGACGGGTCGGGATCGGCGGCGACCGCGGCCCGGACGGTGTCGGCGGTGAGCCGGTGGTCGGGCGTGTCGACGACGAGGGCGTCGAGTTCCAGCAGCCGCAGGGTGTTGACGATCGAGGAGTGCGCGTCGGTGCCGACGACGACCCGCAGTCTCCGGTCGGAGCCGAGCCGCTTCTTCGCGGTCTCCCGGGCGACCGCGAGCGCGGACAGGTTGCCGGCCGATCCGCCCGAGACGAAGCAGCCGCCGGCGTCGGCGGGCAGGCCGGCCTCGTCGGCGATCAGCCGCAGCACGGTGTTCTCCGCGGCGATCGCGCCGGAGGCCTCCAGCCAGGAGATGCCCTGGATCGACGCGCAGGACACCAGCATGTCGAAGAGCAGGCTCGCCTTGGTCGGTGCGGCCGGGATGAACCCGAGGAACCGAGGGCTGTCGGCGGAGATCACGCTCGGCGCGATCACCGACGAGTACACCCCGAGCACCTCGTCCGGTTGCCGGGGAGCGTCGCGGATCAGGCCGTCGAGCCGTTCGTAGATCTCGTGCGCCGGCAGGGTGTTGCGGTCGAGTGGCACGGGGTTCATCCGCAGCCGGTTCTCGGCGTACGCGAGGACGCTGCGGACCATCTGCTCAGTCGTCTGGTCGACGTCGTGCATGATCGGTCCCTGTCAATCCGCTGCTGCTCGTTCGGCGAGTTCCTCGGCGCGGCCGCGCGGTACGACGACGACCGGGACGGGGGAGTGCCGCAGGATCTTCGTCGCCCGGGAGCCGAGGAACACCCGCGCGACCGGCCCGAGCTCACTCGACCCGACCAGCAGGACGTCACCCGGCTGCCAGCCGATCTCCTCGATCGCCTCCACCCAGCTGGATCCGGAACCGATCACCGTCTCGACCTGTCCCGGTCCGTCGGGCAGCTGCTTCACCTGTGCGAGCGTGGCGGTCACGGTCTTGTCCAGCTCCGCCCGCCATTCCTGCATGACCAGGTCCTCGGAGTCGGTCCCGAGCTGCGTCGTGTACGCCGGGCGGCTCCACACCGCGAAGGTTGCGATCCGCAACGACGCGCCCACGTCGGCCGCGACGGTCGCCCCGGCCAGCACCAGGTCCTCGGCGCTGTGCGTCCCGCCGAACGCCGCCGTCACCCGGACGGCCTTGGCGTCCGGAGGACACCGGAATCCTCGGGTAGCAAGGGCGAGCGAGACATGCGAGCTGTGCAGCAGCCGGTCCGTGACGCTGCCCAGCGCGATGTGCCCGAACACTCCGGCGGAGGAGGAACCGAGCACGATCAGCCGGGCGTCGTGCAGGTCGGCCATCTCCAGCAGGCCCGCCGGCGCCGAGCGGGCGCTGTGCCGGACGAACGCCGTGGGCACGTCGCCGGGTAGGAAGGACCTGGCCCGCTCGAGCGCCTGATCGGCTTCCTGGGCAAGGAATTCGCGGTACTCCGCGTCCACCCGGGCCATGCCGGGGATCCACGGCGCGGGGACGACCGTACACACGATCAGATCGTCGCCCGCGGACCGGGCCAGCATGGCCGCCAGGTGCAGGGCCGCCTTCCCCCGCTCGTCGGAGGCGTAGCCGACGATCATCGTCATGGCTGCGGTCCGTCCTCGTCGTGGATCAGCCCCACGTGCTCGTGCCGGCCGAGGTGCGAGTGCTTGAAGCCGTAGAAGAAGTACCAGGCCAGTGCGACCGCGACCCAGATCAGGAACACATAGATCGTCACGGCCCGCAGGTCCTTGATGATCCACAGACAGCCGAGGATCGACAGGATCGGCGTGACCGGATAGCCGGGCACCTTGAAGCCGCGCGGCAGCTCCGGATGGGTACGGCGCAACACCATCACGCCGATCGAGACCACCAGGAATGCGACCAGCGTGCCGATACTCGTCATCTCGGCGAGGAAGTTGATCGGGATCAACCCGGCCAGCAGGGCGATCAGCACGGCGACGATGATCGTGTTCGGCACCGGTGTGTGGGTCCGCGGGTTCACCTTGTGGAACAGCTCCGGGATCATCCCGTCGCGGGCCATCGCGAACAGGATGCGGGTCTGGCCGTAGATGACGATCAGCGTGACGCTGAAGATCGAGATCACCGCGCCGGCGGCGAGCACGGTGGCCGGCCAGGACGACCCGGTCACCTTCTCCAGGATCGCGGACAGCCCGGCCTCCTGGTTCTCGAACTCCCCGGACGGCTGCGCGGCCACCGCGACCAGCGTGACCAGGATGTAGAGCCCGGTGACGGTGACGAGGGCGATCAGGATCGCCAGCGGCATCGTCCGCCGCGGGTTCTTGACTTCCTCACCGGCGGTCGAGACGGCGTCCAGACCGATGTAGGAGAAGAAGATGATGCCGGCCGCGGAGGTGATCCCGCTCAGACCGAACGGCGCGAAGTTCGACAGGTTGTCGGAGTCCCAGCCCTGCAGCCCGAGGATGATGAACAGCAGCAGGACGCCGATCTTGATGCACACCATCACGGCGTTGGTCTTGGCCGACTCGCTCGCGCCGCGGATCAGCAGCAGCGTGCAGAGCGTGACCAGGATGACCGCGGGCAGGTTGAACACGCCGCCCTGCTCGGGCGCCTGCGACAGGCTGTCGGGGATCTGGAAGCCGAAGAGGTTGTCGAACAACTCGTTCAGGTACTGCGACCAGCCGACCGCGACGGCGGCCGCGGACACGCCGTACTCCAGCAGCAGGCAGGCGGCCACGCCGATGGCCGGCAGCTCACCGAGGGTCGCGTAGGCGTACGAGTACGACGAACCCGAGACGGGGACCGCACTCGCCAGCTCGGCGTAGCAGATCGCGGTCAGTCCGGCCACCGCGCCCGCGATCACGAACGACCAGATCACCGCGGGACCCGCGACCGGCACGGCCTGCGCGAGAACGAAGAAGATACCGGTACCGATGGTGGCGCCGATACCGAACATGGAGAGCTGGAACAGTCCGATCGAGCGGACCAGTTCGCTCTGCCCGCTGTCGGTCCCGGTCTCCTGCGCCATCTCCGGAACCGGCTTGCGGCGGAACAACTGCCGTGCCGTCATCGCCATGGTGCCTCCCCTCGACGGAGGTGCCCGACCGTCCCCGCCACCTCCACCCTTCTCTCGGAGTGTGGCACTCGGCAACCGCGCTGGGAACAGGTCAGTTCGGCTTTGGTCGGTCACTTAACAAAGGCTGCGTCGGATCCCACCGGGTCCCGTCCCGTTCGTCCTGGCGTTTCCGCGCGATCGCGGACACAGCCTCCAGCACCACCCGGTTGGCCAGCGCCGCGGTGATGTCGGCGTGGTCGTACGGCGGGCTCACCTCGACGACATCCATCCCGGCCACGGGCAGCTCGAGACAGATCCGGCGTACGGCGTCCAGCAGTTGACGGGCCGTCAGTCCACCGGGCTCCGGGGTCCCGGTCCCGGGGGCGTGGCCGGGATCGCAGACGTCGATGTCGACGGACAGGAAGACCGCGTCGCACTCGTCGGTGGCGATCGCGAACGCCTCGGTCAGGCACTCCTCCAGGCCGCGGTGCACGATCTCGGTCATCTCGTAGGACCGCATGTTCTGCAGGGCCATCCAGTCCAGCGTGTCCGGCGGCGGCCAGTACCCCCGCAGACCGATCTGCAGGAAGCGGTCGCCGCGCAGCGCGCCGGACTCGATCAGCCGGCGCATCGGCTGCCCATGCCCCCACAGCGAGCCGAACTCGATGTCCCCGGTGTCCGCGTGCGCGTCGAAGTGGATCATCGACACCCGGCCGTGGCCGAGCACGTTCGCGACGCCCTTCGCGTCCGGGAACGCGATCGAGTGGTCACCGCCGAGCACGATCGGGATCGCCCCCGTGCGGGTCACCTTCTCGACCGCGGCCTCGAGCGCGGGCAGCGCGACCTCGATGTCACCGGAGTACATCTCCACGTCGCCGGCGTCGACCACGTTCAGGTCGACCAGACCGTCGGTGCGCAGCGCCAGGCTCGGCCGCGAGCCGTCGTGGCCGAGGTAGTCCCGCATCCGGATCGCCATCGGCCCGAACCGGGCCCCCGGCCGGTGCGAGGTCCCGCCGTCGAACGGCGCCCCCAGGATGACCACCTGCGCGTCCGCGTACGACGCCGGATCGTCCAGATCACAGACCGGGACCCCGAGGAAGGTGAAGTCCGGGCCGAACTGCTGGCCGTAGCGGCTCATCCCCGGAGTTTCGCAGCCCGGCCCTCAAGCGTCCAGACGCGCGCCGATCGCCGCGAAGGTCCGCAGGGTGTCGATCAGGTACGTCGCGTTCTGCGGGTCCGGCCAGCTCGACAGCTTCACGCCGACGGTCCGGGTCTCGCGGTGGACGTAGACCATCTGGCCGTGAATCCCCAAGCAGACAAGGGCTGTGCCGCGATGGTTCGGCACGAACCAGAACTGGTTGCGGTACCACCCGCCCGGAAGGATGGGCTCGTTGTCGGTGCCCGCGAACGCCTCCCGGACGTCGGCAGGCGGCTGCCACGCGTCCGTGAGCCACTTGGCCGGCACGACCTTGCCGCCGTCGTCGAGCAGCAGCTGCCCGAACCGGGCCAGATCCCGGGCGATCGCGGAGATCCCGCCGTCGTGGACCGCGGAGCCGACCGGGTCGCAGGTGATGTCGGCGTCCTGCTCGGCGCCCATCGGGATCCAGATCAGGCTCGACACGAGATCCGCCATCCGGGTCCCGGCCGCGCGCTCACAGACCCAGCCGAGCAGGTCGGTGTCGGCCGATCGGTACGTGAACGACCCGCCGTGGTCGGCCGCCGTACCGAGCGTGGTCAGGTAGCGGTACATGCCGACCGGATCGCCGTCCAGACTCGGCCGCCAGCCCATCGACCGCTCCATCACCCGGACCTCGGAGTCGGCGGCCTGGTAGGTCTCGCTGAACGCCACACCGGTCCGCATGTCGAGGAGATGGCGCACGGTGGCACCGGCGTACCCGCTGGTCGCGACCTCCGGGACGTAGTCCGTCACCTCCGCCTCGACGTCGAGTACGCCGCGGTCGGCGAGGATCCCGGCGACACAGCCGACGATCGACTTGCTCACCGACATCAGCAGATGCGGCGTGTGCGGAGTCATGCCGGCCAGATACTGCTCCTCGACGACGCGGCCGTCGTGGAGCACGATCAGCGCGTCGGTCCAGGTATCGGCGAACACTCCGCCCGCGCGCGTGGTCGATCCGTCGAGGCGGCGGACCGGGGTGGCCTCGACCGTCGGATCGAGGGCGGTGGTCAGCGTACGGACGCGGTCCGGATCGGCCGGGATGGCGTGCGTCGGCATCAGTTCGCGCATGTGCCGGAAGGCCCAGCGCACGTTCGGCGGTTCCTGCCAGCCGGCCAGGTCGACGAGAGTCTCGTCCGACGGCGGGAAGCCGGTCATCCGGTCGTCGGTGGCACCCATGCGACTACCATCGCATCATGCTCTGGCCGGGCACACTGCCGACCCAGCGTGTCTCCCGCGGGGACGGCCCGGTCCGGGTGCTCCCGTCGCGGCCGGCCGATGTGCTCGCGATCCCGGTCACCCGGTACGACGGCACGCGGGCGACCGTGGCCGACGTACTGGCGGACACGCACACCGATGCGTTCGTGATCGCGCGGAACGGGGCGGTGGTGGCCGCGGGTGGGGTGGTGGATCAGCCGCAGGCGGTGTTCTCGATCACCAAGTCGGTCGTCGGCTGTATCGCCGGGATCCTGGCCGACCGCGGCGTACTCGATCTCGGGCTGCCTGTCACCCACTACGTGGGGGAGTTGGCCGGAAGCGGTTACAACGGTGCAACCGTGCGGGATGTGCTCGATATGCGCAGTGGGGTGCACTTCGAGGAGGACTACACGAACCCGCGATCCGATGTCCGGCGGCTGGACCAGTGGCT
This sequence comes from Kribbella sp. NPDC048837, assembly GCF_055586945.1. Classification (NCBI taxonomy): domain Bacteria; kingdom Bacillati; phylum Actinomycetota; class Actinomycetes; order Propionibacteriales; family Kribbellaceae; genus Kribbella; species Kribbella sp. NPDC048837. The sequence continues at coordinate 1,062,318 of NZ_JBVJHF010000001.1, read as the reverse complement.
GGCGGACAAGCATCGCCTGTACGACTTCCTGACGGCATTGCGAGAGGAAGTACCACATGGGAGCCGCTTCCTGTATCGGTCGGCGGAGACCGACGTCCTCGGGTGGGTGTGCGAGCGCGCGGGGAACGCTCCGATGGCCGAGCTGGTGTCGTCGCTGGTGTGGGCACCACTGGGCGCGGAGCACGATGCCGAGCTCCTGACCGACGTGTCCGGGACCGCCGTTCACGACGGTGGTCTCGCGGTGACGGCCCTCGACCTGCTGCGCTTCGGACTGCTGCTGGCCGCGCAGCCGAAGTGGTTGCGCCGGGCATGGGCGGTCGACGCGCAGGCCCGCAAGGAGTTCCTCGCGTCACCGGCCGAGGTGTCCTTCCCCGGCGGCTGGTACCGCCAGCAGTTCTGGTTCCGCCCCTCCGCCCACGGCAATGTCCTGCTCTGCTTGGGAATCCACGGCCAGATGCTCTACGTCTGTCCCCGCACCCGCACGATCTGCGTCAAACTCTCCAACTGGCCCGACCCCCAGCACCCAACCCATCTGCAGGACACCCTGCGCGCCTTCGACGCCCTGACCCCGCTGCCGCGCAACTCGATCATCTGACTCACCCCAGCCGGTCGAGGATCAATTCGTGAATCGCGTCGAGTAGCTCCGCCTCCAGTTCCGAGTGTGCGGTGACCGTGACGGTGGTCCGTGTCCCGGGGCTGATGAGCGCGTATTGGCCGTAGCGGCCGTCCATCCGGTAGACACCGGCTCGATCGATCCAGACACCCAGCCCGTAGCCGAGCGTGAACCGCTCGCCCCAGTCGAGAGCGCTGGTGTCGACGCGCTCGGCGGGCATCCGCTGGACGTAGGTCGCCGGCAGGAGCTGTGCGCCTTCCCATTCGCCCTCCTGCAGCAGCAACCGGGCGAAGCGGGCGAGCTCCTCGGTGCGAAGGAAGAGATCGCTCTCGGCGAACGGGTAACCGCGGGGACAGGTGTGCCACGGCGGGTTGTGCAGGTCCAGCGGTGCGAACAGGCGTGGCAGGAGATACGCGCGTACGTCGGATCCGGTCACGCGCTCGACGAGTCGGCCGACGGCGTACACGCCCGAACCGGTGTAGGCGAACCGGCTCCCGGGCACGGCGTCGAGCGGCGCGGCAACGATCTCCTGGAGCAGGTCCGGCGCCTCGATACGCTCGTCGGCGAACCACTCGTGGCTCGTCCCGCTGGTCATCGTCATCAACTGGCGCACCGTGAGGTTCTCGACCCCGTCCGCGGCCACGGGCCGGAGCTCGGGGAAATGGTCGAGGAGGCGGTCGTCGAGCGTGAGACGTCCCTCGGCCTCCGCGAGGCCGACCGCGACCGAGGTGAACGTCTTCGCGACCGAGTAGAGGTTCACCCGGTCGTCGGATCGGACCCGGCGCTCGATCGGCGGTTCGCCCTCGCGGTACAGGTGAACCCCGTACACGCCCAGACCTCGCTCGCGATCGGCGCGGAGGAAGTCGTCGAGAACGTCGTCGCGCACCGTCGCACCGTACCTCCGCGAAGCATCCAGGACCATGACAGAACGGCTGCGCGGCCCTACTGTGAAATGGGACCAGGGGAGGGGTGGGGCGATGAACCAGAAGCTGAACGGTATCGCCGAGATCCGCACGTTCTTCCGGACCAACACCCAGCCGATCTACTTCTTCGGGCCGACCGCGTTCAACCTGCTCGGCATCGACCGCTGGGTGCGCAACTTCCAGTACGTCGTCTACTACGACTCCTGGGACGGCGCCCACCCGCGGGTGTTCGCGCCGAAGGACCAGCCGTACGTCGAGTTCGAGTCCAGCGAGCAGATCAACAATTACCTGCTCCGCGACCCCGAGGTGCAGGCGCATCTGCGCAAGCGCGGCGGGACGCCGATGATCGTGATGGTGTTCTTCGACGAGGAGACCGAGGAGATCTGCCGGGAGCTCGGCTACCGGCTGATCATGCCCTCGGACGAGCTGCGCCGCCGGCTCGACTCGAAGATCGTCACCACCCGGCTCGGCGAAGAAGCCGGCGCGCCGTCGGTGCCCAACGTGATCGGCACCGCCTCGTCCTGGAAGGAGCTCAAGGAGCTCGCCGCCTCGCATGAGCTCGGGCGCGACCTGGTGGTGCAGACACCGTACGGCGACTCGGGTAAGACCACGTTCTTCATCACCGGGAAGAAGGACTGGGAGAAGTACACCGAGGACATCGTCGGCGAGCAGCTCAAGGTGATGAAGCGGATCGACAACAAGGCCGCCGCGGTCGAGGCCTGCATCACCCGGCACGGCACCATCGTCGGGCCGTTCATGACGGATCTGACCGGCTATCCCGAGCTCACGCCGTACAAGGGCGGCTGGTGCGGGAACGACCTCTTCCCGGAGGCGCTGACGCCGGTGCAGCGGGCGCTCGCGATCGACCACGTGCAACGGCTCGGCGACCGGCTCGCCCGCGAGGGGTACCTGGGCTTCCTCGAGATCGACGTCCTCGTCGACCTGGCGACCGACGAGGTGTATCTCGGGGAGCTGAACCCGCGGATCTCCGGTGCCTCGTCGATGACGAACGTGACCGCCGGGGCGTACGCCGACGTACCGCTGTTCCTGTTCCACCTGCTCGAGTTCATGGACGCCGACTATGTGGTCGACGTGACCGAGATCAACGAGCGCTGGCGCGAGCTGGCCGCGGTCGACGTCTGGGCCCAGCTGATCATGAAGGAGCCGGCCGACGAGGTCGAGCGGATCCTGGCCGCACCGCGGACCGGGACCTGGCACCTGGACGAGGACGGCCGGCTCGAGTTCGTTGGCGTGAGCAACGACTGGCACGACGTGACGCACGAGGACGAGGCGTTCTTCCTGCGCGTCTACGGCCCCGGCGACTACCGCTTTAAAGGCGCCGACCTCGGCATCCTGGTCACCAAGGGCCGCATGCAGACCCGCGAAGGCCTCACCCCCCGCTGCCGCCACTACATCAGCGGCATCCGCTCCCACTACACCTCCGAACCCCTCGCCGAGCCCCCCGCCCTCGTCCCGATCGGCTACGTCAAGTAGTTCCTTCCCACGCGTGCGACAGCAGTCGCTCCTACGTCGCGCCTGCCATGCGCGCTCCCACCCACCCACGGTTGCGCGCCACCGCGCTTCGCCGACTGCACCGTGGTCCCGGGGGAGGCGGTTGCGTGAGGTTGCCGGGCCGACGTGCACCGCCCGTGCATGTGCGGGGCTTGTTTACCTAGAGCGGTCTGAGGTCCGAGCCGGGGATCCAGGAGACGCGGCCGTCCTTGTCGCAGAAGCGGCCGAGCCACTCGCCGTTGTCGCGGATCCAGACGTCGAGCTCGCCGGTGGTCCACTCCGCCCGCTGGACCGGCTGGGCGGGGTCGATCTTGCGGACGGCGTCGGCCGGTCGCGGACCGTGAGCGTCGTACTGCACGTCGAGATCGCTGGCTACCCGGTAGGCCTCCGTTTCGTCGTCGATACCGATCGCACGCCACCCGTTGACCGCTCCGTCCCAGACGCCGAATCTGTTCGATCCGTCGTCGGACGGGCGCACCGTGAACCGACCAAGCATGTTTTCAGATTACCGCTTCTTCGAACACATGTTCTAGTCTTGATGTCGACGGGAGGTGTGTGCGATGGGCTACAACAATCCGCCGATCAAGTGGTCGGAGCTGGAGCGGAAGCTGTCGGACCGGTCCCGGCCGGGCAGTCACGGCGACCGGCCGGTGACGGCCGACGGCGGCGACAGCCCGGCGTGGTCGCAGCACCGCGGTCCGTATGTGCCTTCGAAGGCCGTCGCCGTCCGCCCGGAGCACGTGGTGCCCTACGCGGAGCTGCACGTGCATTCGAATTTCTCTTTCCTGGACGGCGCCTCCCAGCCTGAGGACCTGGTCGAGACCGCGGTCCGGCAGGGTCTGCACGCGCTGGCGCTGACCGATCACGACGGGTTCTACGGCGCGGCCCGGTTCGCCGAGGCCGCGGCGGCGTACTCGTTGCCCACGGTGTTCGGGGCGGAGCTGTCGCTCGGGCTGACCGGCCCGCAGAACGGCGTGGCCGACCCCGAGGGCAGCCACCTGCTGGTGCTGGCGGAGGGGCAGGAGGGGTATCACAAGCTGGCCGGCGCGATCACCGAGGCGCAGCTGGCCGGCGGCGAGAAGGGCAAACCGGTCTACGACCTGGAGGAGCTGGCGGCGGCCGGCCGGGATCACTGGCTGATCCTGACCGGGTGCCGGAAGGGGCTGGTCCGGCAGGCGCTGGAGCTCGGTGGGCACGCCGACGGGCCGGCCGCGGCGGGGCGTGAGCTGGACCGGCTGACCGGGTTGTTCGGCCGGGACCGGGTAGTGGTCGAGCTGATCGACCATCACCTGCCCGCGGACACCAGCCGGAACCGGATCCTGGCCGGCCTGGCCGCCGACCGCCGCCTCCCGATAGTTGCCACGAACAACGTTCACTACGCCACCCCGGCGCGGCACAAGCTGGCCGCCGCGCTGGCCGCCGTCCGGGCCCGGCGGGACCTGGACACGATGGACGGCTGGCTGCCGCCGAGCGGGATGGCGTTCCTGCGCTCGGGAGAGGAGATGGCCGCCCGCTTCCACCGGTACGACGGGGCCGTGGCGCGGTCGGTGACCCTGGCCGACCAGCTGGCCTTCGACCTGGCCCGGGCGAAGCCGAAGCTGCCGTTGCGCGACGTACCCGACGGGCACGACCCGATGTCGTGGCTGCGGCATCTGACCTTCGAGGGCGCCGCCAAGCGATACGGGACCCGCGAGCAGCGCCCGGACGCGTACGAGCGGCTGGAGCGGGAGCTGGCCGTCATCGAGGAGAAGGAGTTCCCGGGGTACTTCCTGATCGTCGAGGACATCGTCCGGTTCGCGCACGGCCAGGGAATCCTCTGCCAGGGCAGGGGATCCGCGGCGAACTCGGCGGTCTGTTACGCGCTCGGGATCACCGCGGTGGACAGCATCCTCTACAACCTGCCGTTCGAGCGCTTCCTCGCCTCGACCCGGACCGAGGAGCCGGACATCGACGTCGACTTCGACTCGGACCGGCGCGAGGAGGTGATCCAGCACGTCTACCAGAAGTACGGTCGCCGCAACGCCGCCCAGGTGGCGAACGTGATCTCCTATCGTCCGAAGTCCGCCGTACGGGACATGGCGAAGGCCTTGGGGTATTCGGTCGGTCAGCAGGACGCGTGGTCGAAACAGGTGGACGGATGGAGCCCGGAGATCACCTCGACCGAGCACGACATCCCGCCGCAGGTGGTGACGATGGCGACCGAGTTGCTGAAGTTCCCACGGCACCTGGGGATCCACTCCGGCGGGATGGTGCTGACCGAGCGCCCGGTGGGGGAGGTGGTGCCGATCGAGCACGCCCGGATGGAGGACCGCACGGTCCTGCAGTGGGACAAGGACGACTGCGCCTGGATGGGGCTGGTGAAGTTCGACCTGCTCGGGCTCGGCATGCTGGCCGCGTTGCAGTACTGCATGGAGATGGTCCGCGAGCGGATCGGGGAGTCCTGGCTGCTGCACACGATCCCGAAGGAGGAGGCCGGAGTCTACGACCAGCTGTGCCGGGCGGACTCGGTGGGCGTGTTCCAGGTCGAGTCGCGGGCCCAGATGGCGACGCTGCCACGGCTGAAACCACGGAAGTTCTACGACCTGGTCACCGAGATCGCGCTGATCCGGCCCGGCCCGATCCAAGGCGGCGCGGTCCATCCGTACATCCGCCGCCGGACCGGTGAGGAGCCGGTCACCTACCTGCACCCGAAGCTGCGGCCGGTGCTGGAGCGGACCATGGGCGTGCCGCTGTTCCAGGAGCAGTTGATGCAGATGGCGATGGCGGTCGGCGAGATCGACGGGGACGAGGCCGATCTGCTCCGCCGCGCGATGGGATCCAAACGCGGGATCGAGAAGATCTCCTCCCTGAAGGACAAGCTGTACGCCGGGATGGCAGGCAACGGGATCACCGGGGACCTGGCCGACGAGATCTACGCCAAGATCGAAGCCTTCGCGAACTTCGGGTTCGCCGAGTCGCACTCGATCAGCTTCGCCCTGCTGGTCTACTCCAGCACCTGGCTGCGGCTGCACTACCCGGCCGCGTTCCTGGCCGCGCTGCTGCGAGCCCAGCCGATGGGGTTCTACTCACCCCAGTCCCTGGTCGCCGATGCCCGCCGTCACGGCGTGGAGGTGCGGCGACCACATCTGCACCTGTCCGGAGTCGACGCCGGGCTCGAGGTGCTGGTGGACGGGCAGGAGCTCAGCGGGCCGACCGGAAGTCCTTTGTGTCTGAAGGATCCGCAGCCGCTGGTCGGCCCGTTCGACCCGAAGGCGCCGTACGACACCACCCTGCATCGCCGCGACGGCGCGTTCTCGGTCCGGCTCGGGTTGTCCGAAGTACGCACGATCGGCGAGAAGGGCGCGAAGCTGATCGTCGAGGAGCGGGAGCGCGGTGGACCGTTCACCGAGATGGCCGACCTCGTCCGGCGTACCGGCATCACCGCGGCGCAGGTCGAGGCGCTCGCGACCGCGGGAGCCTTCGACTGCTTCGGCCTCGACCGACGGCAGGCGCTGTGGGAAGCCGGCCGCGCCGCCGAGGAACGGCCCGGTCAGCTGGCCGGGATTACCGCGGCCGGTCCACCACCGACCCTGCCCGGGATGAGCGACATCGAAGCCGACATGGCCGACCTGTGGTCCACCTCGATCACCACGACCAGTCACCCGATGCAGCGCGTCCGCGAACAACTCCGCGCCGAAGGCATCCTGTCCGCGGCCCAGCTCCGCCAGGCCCCCAACGGAGCCCGCGTCCGCGTCGCCGGCGTCGTCACCCACCGCCAGCGCCCCGCCACCGCCTCCGGCGTTACGTTCATGAACCTCGAGGACGAGACCGGCATGGCCAACATCGTCATCACCGTAGGCTGCTGGCACCGCCACGCCGCCGTAGCCCGCAACGCCGGCGCCCTCATCATCCGCGGCCGCGTCGAACGAGCCGGCGAAGTCACCAACCTCTCCGCCGACCACCTCCAACGCCTCCCCCTAGCCACCCGAACCCAATCCCGAGACTTCCGCTGACATCGGACACCGCTCCGCGGCGGCAGTCCCGTCAGCCGCCTCCGGCGGCGCGCGAACCGTGGACACGGCCCCACGCACTGGCGGACAGACCGTGGACGGTTGCATCGGTCACCGCTTCGCGGCGGCAGTCCTATCGGCCGCCTCCGGCGGCGCGCGAACCGGTGACACGCGCTGACGTGCTGGCGGACGGACTGTGGAGGGTTGGTAGCGGTCACCGCTGCGCGGCGGCTGCCTTATCAGCCGCCTCCGGCGGCGCGCGAACCGTGGACACGGCCGCACGCGCTGGCGGACAGACCGTGGACAGCTGGCAGCGGTCACCGCTGCGCGGCGGCTGTCATGTCGGCCGCCTTCGGCGGCGCGCGAACCGGTGACACGCGCTGACGTGCTGGCGGACCGACTGTGGACGGTTGGCAGCGGTCACCGCTGCGCGGCGGCTGTCCTGTCGGGCGCCTTCCGCGGCGCGCGAACCGGTGATGCGCGCCGGCGTGCTGGCGGATGGACTGTGGAGGGTTGGTAGCGGTCACCGCTGCGCGGCGGCTGCCTTGTCGGCCGCCTTCGGCGGCGCGCGAACCGTGGACACGGCCGCACGTACTGGCGGACAGATCGTGGAGGGTTGGCAGTCACCGTTGCGCGGCGGCTGTCCTGTCGGGCGCCTTCGGCGGGGCGCGAACCGGTGACACGCGCCGGCGTGCTGGCGGACGGACTGTGGATGGTAGGCGGCGGTCACCGCTGCGCGGCGGCAGTTCCATCGGCCGCCGGCGGCGTGCGGACCGTGGGCACAGGTCGCGTGCTCCGCGGACAGACTGTGGACGTGGAAGGCGGGTTGCTAGTGCTCCTCGGCGAAGACGGTTTTGGCGGCTTGGATGGCTGACATGGCTTTGGGCCAGCCGGCGTAGAAGGCGAGGTGGATGATCGCTTCTTTGAGTTCGGTTTCGGTGAGGCCGTTGTGTCGGGCGAGGCGTAGGTGGTTGGGGAGTTGTTCGAAGCTGCTGGAGGTGAGCAGGCTGGCGACGGTGATGAGGCTGCGGTCGCGTGGGGAGAGTTCGGTGCGCTTCCAGACGTCGCCGAACAGGACGTCGTCGGTGAGTTCGACGAGTTTGGGGGCGAAGTCGCCGATGGCTCGTTGAGCCGGGGTGGGTTCGGGCATGGTGGGCTCTTTCGTCAGGCGTCGAAGTCGGTGCTGCGGCTGAGGGATTCCCAGGCGTCGGCCTCGGCGCGGAGAGCGTCGAGGGCGGCACGGAATCCGTCGGAGGTGTCGTTGCCGAGCAGCAGCATGTACGGCGGGGAGTCGGACTCGACGGCCTGGATGAGTGCGGTTGCAGCCTTGGCCGGGTCGCCGGGCTGTTTCCCGTGCCCGGTGTCGTGGTCCTTGCGGCGCTTGCCGGCGGTGTCGGCGTAGTCGGCGATCGGTACGGCGGCCTGGGTCAGCGACCGGCCCGCGAAGTCGGTACGGAACCCGCCGGGCTCGACGACCATGGCGGTGATGCCGAGCGGCGCGACCTCCTTGCGCAGTGACAAGGTGAGCGCCTCGATCGCGGCCTTGACGGCCGAGTAGTAGCCGGAGCCCTCCGGGCAGATCCGTGCACCGATGGAGGACAGGTTGACGATCGTGCCGGTACGGCGGGCGCGCATGCCGGGCAGGACGGCCTTGATCGTGCGGACGGTCCCGAACACGTGGGTGTCGAAGAGTTGGTGGACGGCATCGTCCTCACCTTCTTCGACGGCTGCGCGATAGCCGTAGCCGGCGTTGTTGACGAGTACGTCGACGGCGCCGAAACGCTCCTCCGCAGCCCGGACCGCGTCGGCGACCTGATCGTCGTCGGTCACGTCGAGCGGCAGAGCCAACGCGGTGTCGGGGTACTTGTCGGCCAGGTCCTGCACCTTCGCGGCGTCGCGGGCGGTGACGACAACGTTGTGTCCGCGGGCGAGGACGGCCTCGGCGAAGGCTCGGCCGAGCCCGGTGGAGCAGCCGGTGATGAACCAGGTGGTCATGGGGTTCCTTTCTGGATTCCGTTCGGAGGTTGTCATCGCAGCCCGATGCGCTGCAGCCAGTCGGAGACTTGCGGTCGGGCCTGCTGGGCTTGTTCGCCGCGGACTGCGAGGCCTTCGGCGATGGTGACGCCGGGGCAGGATCGGGCGTAGTCGCGCTCGGTCGAGCCGAGGCCGCTCATCGCGTAAGTGGTGAAGGGATGAATGGTCTTGCCGGTGAAGTCGAGCTTCTCGGTGAACGTGGTCATGATCATCGGGGCTCGCACGTTCCAGATCGGGCTGCCGAGCAGCACTACGTCGTACTGGTCGATGCCGGGTAGCGGATTGGCGATCGCGGGGCGTGCATCGGCGTTCTGCTCGCGGACGTTGCGGGCGACGGTGTCGTCGTACTTGTCGGAGTAAGGGGCGGCGGCCTTGATCCGGTGAACGTCGCACGGTACGAGGTCGGCGATCATGGTCGCGACGACTTCGGTGTTGCCGGTCTTCAGCCAGGTGCGGCCGCCGTTGTCGTAGTTCTCGCCGGGGCGGGAGAAGTAGGCGACCAGTACCTTCGCAGCGGTGGTCGACGGTTGCACCGCGGGTGATCCTCCTTCGTCAGTGCGTGGTCTTTCCGCGCCGGGCCCGGCTTCCTGGTTGCAGCCACCGAGTGCTGCTCCGGCTGTGCCTGCCAGCGCGAGACGGAGCAGCTGCCGGCGCGGCAGGCCGCGGGAGTCGCAGCGTCCCTGCGAGTGCATGAGCCTCAGTCGATCCTGCGCCCACCGAGCGCGCTGACCATGGCCGGGTCACGGTGGTCGAAGAACTGGCTGTTGCCGGTGTCCAGGGTGGCGATCTGCTTGACCTGGTCGTCGGTGAGGACGAAGTCGAAGATGTCGAGGTTCTGGGCCATCCGGTCGGGCCGGACGGACTTGGGGATGACGACGACGTCGCGCTGGACGAGCCAGCGGAGTACGACCTGGGCGACCGACCTGCCGTGGGCCTCGGCGATCGCGGTGAGGACGGGGTCGGTGAACAGGTTGTTGCGGCCCTCGGCGAACGGGCCCCAGGACTCGATCTGTACGCCGTGTTCGCGCATCAGTTCCTGGTCGGCGACACGCTGGTGGAACGGGTGGGTCTCGATCTGGTTGACCGCCGGCGTGATCTCGTTGTGCTCGATGAGGTCGACGAGCCGGTCGGGGTGGAAGTTGGAGACCCCGATCGCCCGGGCCCTGCCCTCCTGGTGGAGCTTCTGCATGGCCCGCCACTCGCTGTAGTAGTCGCCGAGCGGCTGGTGAATCAAGTACAGGTCGAGGTGGTCGAGACCGAGCCGGCGCAGCGAGGTGTCGAAGGCGCGCAAGGTGTCGTCCTCGACGCTGCCGGTCGGTGCGTGCTGGATCCACAGCTTCGTGGTGACGAACAACTCGTCGCGGGTGATGCCGCTGGCCGCGATCGCGGCGCCGACCGCTTCCTCGTTGCCGTACGACGCGGCAGTGTCGAGGTGCCGGTAGCCCGCAGCGAGAGCGGCTTCGACGGCGGCCTGGGTCTCGTCTTCCGGAATCTGGAAGACCCCGAAGCCGACGATCGGCATGGTGACGCCGTTGTTCAATGTGACGGTCTGCATGAGACCAGCGAACACCTGTCTGTGTCACAGCTGGGAGTTCCCGGTGTAACAGGTACCAGCAGACCCTCCCAGCACGAAGACGCCCGCCCGTACGGTGAAGCCGTGAGCACGAAGGACGACGTACGGGAGTTCCTGACCAGCCGGCGCGCGAAAGTGACCCCGGAGCAGGCCGGGCTGCCGACGTTCGGCGACAAGCGCCGCGTCACCGGCCTGCGCCGTGAGGAAGTCGCCCTGCTCGCGGGCGTCAGCGCGGACTACTACACCCGGCTGGAGCGCGGCAACCTTGCTGGCGTCTCCGAACAGGTGCTCGATTCGCTCGCCCGGGCACTGCGTCTCGACGACGCGGAGCGGGCCCACCTGTTCGACCTCGCCCGCGCTTCGACCGGCCCGGTCCGCGGTTCACGCCGTACGGCGGTGTCGAAGGTGCGCCCCGGTGTCCTGCGGATCCTCGAGTCGCTCACCACGCCGGCGTACGTGCGCAACGCCCGTACCGACATCCTCGCCGCCAACGACCTCGCCTTCGCCCTGTACGGCGGCATCCTCGACCGCGACGGGCTCCCGCTGAACCTGGCCAAGTTCCTGTTCCTCGACCAGCGCGCGCCCGAGTTCTTCCTGGACTGGGAGACTGTCGCCGACGACTCGGTCGCCGCGCTCCGCGCCGAGGCGGGCCGCAACCCGCACGACAAGTCCCTTACCGACCTTGTCGGCGAGCTGGCGACCAGGAGCGACGAGTTCCGCACCCGGTGGGCCCGCCACAACGTCAAGTACCACCGCACCGCCACCAAACGCCTCCACAACTCCCTCGTCGGAGACCTCGAACTCACCGGCGAAGCGATGGAACTGGCCGGCGACGGACTGGTGATCATCACCTACACCGCCGAACCCGACAGCCCAGCCGCCGAAGCACTGCACTTCCTCTCCAGCTGGGCCACCACCCAACGCGCCGCCGCCCCCGTCCGAGACCAGCACGCACCCTGAGACTGAGCTGAGGTCATCCGCGCCGGGGGAGGAGCGCGTCCCCGGGGCTGTCCTACGGTCGGCGGGTGGGGGTGGTGTGCACGTGATTGGTCACGCGCTGGTGTCCGTTCCGAGGCCGGCCACCCGGGTGGGTTGGGACCGCTCGATCGCCGTGGGGTTCGCGGTGGGGTCGGCGTGTTTCTTCATCGGGCCGTTCCCCGGGTTCGTCCAGCTGGTGGGTGCCGCGGCCGACAGCGTGGTCTTCTTCGTCGGCTCCATCTTCTTCACCCTCGCCGCTGCCATGGAACTGCGGGAGGGAACCGTCCGGCGCGGGCATCGCTGGGGCCGTGACCCGTCGTGGTGGAGTGCCGCGGTTCAGTTCGTCGGCACTCTGCTGTTCAACCTCAGCACCTTCTCCGCCATGCAGGACAGCCTGTCGACGCAGCAGGAGAACCGGCTGATCTGGACACCCGACGTGTTCGGCTCGGCATGCTTTCTGGTGTCCGGCGCGCTGGCGTACCGGGTCACGGCCGGACCGGGCCTCCTCCCGAGGCGGATGGACCGGGCGTATACGACGGCGGCCGTGAATCTGCTCGGCTGCGTGCTGTTCGGGATCTCGGCCCTCGCCTCGTTCGTCGTCCCATCCACCGGCTCGATCCTCGACCTGGCCGCCGCCAACTGGTGCACCGCCCTCGGCGCCCTGTGCTTCCTCATCGGCGCCCTCCTAAGCCTCCCCACCTCATCCGACACCACCCCACCCGAGCCGACCTAGCCCCGCCACGGCACGACCCACGCGCTCGCGGACAAACGGCCCCACGCGCTCGCGGACAGACGGCCCCACGCGCTCGCGGACAGACTGTGGACAGCCGGCACCGGACACCGCTACGCGGCGGCTGTGTTGTTGGCCGCCTCCGGCGGCGCGCGGACCGGGGACCCGGCCGCACGCACTGGCGGACAGACCGTGGGGAGTTGGCGGCGGGCGCCGCTGTGCGGTGGCTGTGTTGTTGGCCGTCTCTGGCGGCGTGCGTACCGGGGACACGGCTGTAAGCGCTGGGCGGACAGACTGTGGAGGGTTGGCAGCGGGCACCGCTGCTCGGTGGCTGTCTTGTGGCCGCCTCCGGCGGCGTGCGTACCGGGGACACGGCCCCACGCACTGGCGGACAGACTGTGGAGGGTTAGCAGCGGGCACCGCTGCGCGGCGGCTGTCTTGCTGGCCGCCTCCGGCGGCGCGCGGACGTGGACACAGATCACGTGCTGCGCGGGCTGACCGTGGACATTTGCTCGGCTGTGCACCCGCGACCTACATCCGCCTGGGAAGCCTGGCGCGCAGCGGGCGCCGCTGTGCGGTGGCTGTGTTGTTGGCCGTGTCCGGCGGCCCTCTAACCGGGACACGGGCCCACGCGCTGGCGGACGGACTGTGACCGGTTGCGCTCACGTCCTGGGTTCGCTGGGAAAGCCTGGCGTGTGTCGCCTGGTCAGGTGTCGGTGTGTAGGCGGCCGTGGAGGTGCCAGTCGTGGTAGCCGTCGGCGTGTTTGATGGCTTGGCGGAGGGTGCCTTCGAGTCTGTAGCCGGTGCGGTCGGCGACTCGGCAGGAGGCGGTGTTGGCGGTGGAGTGCTGGATGTTCAGGCGGTTGAACCCGATCGTGTCGAAAGCCCAAGTGGATAGGGCATTCGCGGATCTGGCGGCGATGGCTTGGCCGCGGGCGGCCGGGGTTACCCAGTAGGACAGGCCGGCTGAGCCTTCGGCGAGAGAGATGTTGCGTAGTCCGACTTGGCCGAGGGGCTGGTCGTCGGTGTCGACGACTGCCCAGCTTGCGGCGGTCTCGGTGTCCCAGCGGTCGGCCCATTGTCCGGCCCACTCATCTGCTTCCTCGAGGGTGTCGAGGCGCCGTACGTGCCAGCGCTGGATGTCGGGACAGGCGAACGCGGTCCGCACCGCGGCGGCGTCGCTCCTCCGCCACGGGCGCAGTACCAGTCCGTCGCTCGTCTGCAGACGAGGCTGTGCGGCGTCTCGCAGTGTTCCCTGGGGTAAGGCCGGATCGACGAGCAAAGGCATGCTGTGATGCTAGTGCGGCTGGTCAGGGTGCTGTCCGTCCCGGTCAGTCCCAGACAGGTCGGGCAGCTCAGCTCAGGCAGCTCGGGGAGCTCGGCAGTTCAGGGACTCGGGGAGCTCGGGCGGCTCAGGCAGGGTGACGGCGTTGCAGCCGGGGGATCTGCACGCAGCTCAGGCACGTTTGCCGGCGTTGCAGCCAGAAGATCTGCATGCAGGTCGACACTCGCTCCTCGGTTGGGCTTGGTCACCATCCATGGCGTTGCAGCCAGTCCGCCACCATGTCTGTCGCGGGGCTTTCAGGATCGCCGAATCCGCAGCGGCCGTGGTCAAGGCCGGGGAACTCAGTCACGTCGGATCCCGAGCCCACGGAGGATGTGCTGGTCCTTGCGTGAGACGCGCTGTGCGTCGAGACCGCCCCAGTACATCAACTTCGGTATTGCCAACCGGCCAAGCTCGACATGCCAGTTGTAGCTATGGAAGTAGTTCCAGAACGTACGGCTGCCGACCGGGACGCGGCGCTCCCGGTTCATCCGGGCGAGCCACGCGTCGGACAAGCCGCGCAGTACGTTGAACCCACCGCACACCATCAAGCGAGCCCGTGGGGTTGCCTGGGCGATCGCACACGCCATCGCACCACCCTGCGAGAAGCCCCACACGGCGAACTCGGGAATGTTCTCTCGGTCGCAGATCGCGAGGATCTGCTCGTGGATACCGGGTGATGGGTACGGGTCAGGGCGGTCGCTCCGGCCGAACCCGAGCGGCTCGATCTGCACCATCGTGTACCGATCCGCGAGTCGCTCGAACGGGACATACGACCCGCGGTCCTTTTTGGGCAACACCACCGCCGGCCCACTCCCGGCCACCGCATACCGGAGTTCGTGACCAGCGAACGTCGTACTCTTCCATCGCACCGTGTTCACGGCACCTCCCGGCGGCCGTCGGGGCACACCCATGGCAGTGCCCGAATCTACGTGCGAGCGCCGACAATCGTGTTGCCTTCGGCACCGAAGGACACCCGCGAGGGGTGCGGAAGGGCTGATCCCCGAGGGCCCGGGTCGGTGGGGTGCGGGAGATCGAGCCCTCGGGCGCCGTCGGTGGTTAGACGATGGTTGGAGGGCCGGCGGTTAGGCGGGTTCGGACTTGGTGCATGCGGGTGGGGGAGTGGTGGGGCATTTGCCAGCGGGTTTCTAGCCACCAGGTGGCGCCGGCGTCTGACCAGGGTTGGACGATGGTGGAGGCGGCGGCTGGGTTGTCGGCTGGGGTTTCGCCTTCGGCGATGATGTCGAGGGTGGGGGAGGCGCCGTGGGTGGTCAGCCAGGTGCGGAGGTTGCGGAGCTCGGCGGGGGAGTCCTGATCTGGCGGGTACTGGGGGAGTACGCCGTCGACGCGCAGGACTCGGCGCATCGACTTGGGTCTCGGCCAGGCGGCGACTACCCAGATCGGGATGTGGTCCTGGACCGGGCGTCCTACCTGGGCCAGGTCGTCGCGGGCGCAGTCGTAGGTGTAGTGCTCGCCGTGGTAGCTGGAGCGGCCGGCCCAGAGTTCTCGGATGAGGTCGATGCCCTCGTCCATCATGGCTGCTCGGGTCCGGAGGTCGAGCTCCTCGCCGGTGCGTGGGAGGTCGGTCTCGATGGCGCCGACGCCGATCGCGAGGGTGGCGCGGCCGGCGGAGAGCTGGTCGAGGGTCGCGACCTGGCTCGCCACCTTCCACGGGCGTCGCCAGGGCAGTGGGGTGAGCATGGTGCCGAGGCGGATGCGTTCGGTTCGGGCGGCGATGGCGGACAGCAGGCTCCACGCGTCGATGCCGTACGCCGCTTCCCAGACGAACACACCGTCCCAGCCGGCTTCCTCGGCGAGCACCGCCTGCTCGAGCTGCTCGACCGCCGTTCCACCCGGAAGAATCACACCGAATCTCATGACACCTTCCTATCCGCCCGCACCGACAGAACAGGCGGCGTAGAGTTTTGGGATCATCGGGTTGGCGCTGACCGAAGGATGTTCGGGTGAGGGGTCCATTCCTGCGGCTGATCTCGCCGGCGCGTGGGTCGGGGTTCCTGGCAGGTCTGGCGCTGATTGTTGTCGGGTTGGCGCTGACGGCGTGGATGGTTGCATCGACGGTCGCCGACTACGACGACTGGCGGACGCTGCGCCGAACGGGGACGAGCGTTCCGGTGGTGATCACTTCCATTGTTGAGGTGTCACGGAGTGGGGAAGGTCTGACGGTCGAGGCTCAGCTTCCCGATGGTCGGCGGGTGTCCGTCGACCTCAGCGACAGCGCCAGCTTCGGCGCTGGGATGGGCGATCAGCTTCAACTGGTCGTGGACCCGGCGGATCCTGAGCTGAATCTTCCCGCGGACGTTTTCGCGAAGACGCCGAATGTGGCGCTCGAAGTACTGAAAAGCAGCGGTCCGCTGTCGATCATTGTTGTTATTGGAGTTGTGATGGCGGTGAAAGCAGGTGACGGGGAGGAGGGGTGATGGGTGTTGACGTGCTGACTGAGGTGATGATTGATCGGCCGGTGGTGGTCGTGGCGGACTATGTCACGAATCCGTCGCATGCGCCGGAGTGGTACGCGAACATCGAGTCGGTTCGGTGGCAGGACGAATTGCCGGTGGCGGTCGGGGCGCGGATGGAGTTCGTGGCCCGGTTTCTCGGGCGGCGGCTCGTCTACACCTATGAGGTCATCGAGTTGAATGCGCACCATCGGATGGTGATGCGGACCGTGCAGGGGTCGTTCCCGATGGAGACCACTTATGAGTGGTCGCCGGTCGTTGGTGCGGCCACGAGGATGACTCTGCGCAATCGTGGCGAGCCCTCGGGGTTGGCCGGGATGGCCGCGCCGTTCGTGTCGGCCGCGGTGCGGCGCGCCAACACCAAGGATCTGTCCAGGCTCAAGACTCTGCTCGAATCCCGCTAGGCATGCGGGGCGATGAGGTCCACGAGGTGTTGGTGGGTCTCGGAGTCCGCGGCGGCCAGGAGACCGGGGGTGGTGTGGAGCGGGTTGCCGTGGAAGTCGGTGACGGTGGCGCCGGCTGCTTGGCAGAGGATGACGCCGGCGGTGAAGTGAACGCTGTCGCGAAGGCTGCCGTCGGTGATGTACGCCGCTTGGCGCCCGACGGCGACCCAGGCAAGCGCGAGGGTGGTGGACGAGACGCGGAGCGCGAAGGCCTCCCGGATCTTCTCGTCGGTGAGTAGTCGGGCGCCGCGGGACTCGCGCGGTCCGTCGAGGTCGATGTTCACCATCAGCGAGGTCGCCGACGGAGCGGCCGGGGTGTCGACACCGTCGCGGCGGATCACGACCGTGGTGCCGTCGGTCCAGAAGATCTCACCCGTGAGTGGTTGAGCGACCGCGGCGACGTTCCCGGCCGGGCTTTGCAGCGCGACATTCACGGAGAACAACGGGTTCTGGGCCGCGAAGTTGAGGGTGCCGCAGAGCGGGTCCACCAACCAGGTACGAGCGGCCTCGCCACTGGCGCCGTACTCCTCGCCGATCACCGCGTCGTCGGGACGCTCGGCTCGGATCACCGCGAGGATCGCGCGCTCGGCCTCCAGGTCCGCCTCGGTGGCGAAGTCCGTCGCCGACTTCGCATAGTGCTCCAACACGCCACCGAACCGATCGCGGACCACGGCGGCCCCCGCCTCGGCTGCCCTGATCGCCACCTCGACATCGCGCAGTTCGCTCATACGCCCATCCAACCGCACGCGAGATTGCCGTCGACAACGTCCTCGCTATTCTCGACGAAACTCCCGATCCCCAGGGCGGTGACTGTATGAAGGTCGACGGTCTCTTCGACATCTCCGGGCGTACGGCGCTCGTCACCGGATCGAGCCGGGGGATCGGCCGGGCATTGGCCGAGGGACTCCATGCCGCCGGCTGCACCGTCGTACTCAACGGGCGGGACGAAGCCGTGCTCGAGCAGGCGCGGAAGGAACTGGACGGCTCGTACGCGCGGGCGTTCGACGTCACCGACCCCGCGGCCGTCGCGGCGAACGTGGCGGCGATCGAGGACGAGATCGGGCCGATCGACATCCTGGTCAACAACGCCGGGATGCAGCGCCGGGCGCCGCTGACCGAGTTCACCGACGACGACTGGCACCAGTTGATCGACACCAACCTCACCAGCGTGTTCCTGATGGGCCGCGAGGTGGCCCGCCGGATGGTCCCGCGCGGGCACGGCAAGATCATCAACATCTGCTCGGTGCAGAGCGAGACCGTGCGTCCGGGCATCGCGCCGTACGCCGCGACCAAGGGCGGGCTGAAGCTGCTGACCAAGGGGATGTGCGCGGACCTCGGCCCGGCCGGGATCCAGGTCAACGGTCTCGGGCCGGGCTACTTCGACACCGAGCTCAACAAGGCGCTGGTCGACGACGAGGAGTTCAGCGCGTGGGTCCGCAAGCGCACACCGGCCGGTCGCTGGGGCCGGCTCGAGGACCTGATCGGCGCGCTGATCTTCCTGTCCGCGCCGGCGTCGGACTTCGTCAACGGCCAGGTGCTGTACGTCGACGGCGGCATGCTGGCCGTGCTCTGACGAGAACCCGCGGCTAGCGGCGGTAGACCGCGCTCAGGTTGCCGTCGGGGTCGACGGACTCCAGGATGGCGCCGGTGATCTCGCTGAGCTGGGAGATCTGCTCGGGGGTGAGGACGTCGATGACGTGCTCGCGGACCGTGGCCACGTGGCCCGGCGCGGTGGCGCGGATCTTCTTCCAGCCGGCCGGGGTGAGGCGGGCGTTGGTGGCGCGGGCGTCCTCGGGGCAGGGGAAGCGTTCGATCAGGCCGCGGTCCTCCAGCCGCTTCACGACATGCGACAGCCGGGGGAGGGTCGCGTTCGTCCGCTGCGCGAGCGCGGTCATCCGCAGGGTGCGCTTCGGTGCCTCCGAGAGCATCGCCATCACGTAGTACTCGTAGTGCGTCAGCCCCGCGTCCCGCCGCAGTTGGGTGTCGAGGACGCCGGGCAGGAGCTCGAGGACGGCGGCCAGCCGCACCCAAGCGGTCAGCTGGCCGTCGTCGAGCCATCGGGTCGTCATGGTCACCATTCTGCCAGCACCAAAAGGTTGTAGCTACAACCATCTGGTGCTACTGTGATGGTTGAAGGTACAACTATTCGAGTTCTGGGAGTGAGTCATGACGCACGTCAGCATCATCGGCAAGGGCACTATGGGCCAGGCGATCTCGGCCGTCGTGGAGCAGGGTGGCAGCACGGTCGAGCTGTTCGATTCCGGTGACTCAGGCCGCCCGGTCACCGGCGAGGTCGTCGTTCTCGCGGTGCCGTACCCGGCGCTCGCGCAGGTGCTGGCCGAGCGCGCCGACCAGCTGGCCGGCAAGGTCGTGGTCGACATCACCAACCCGCTGAACTTCGAGACCTTCGACTCCCTGGTCGTCCCGGCGGACGCCTCGGCCGCGGCCGAGCTGGCCGAGAAGCTGCCCGAGTCCAAGGTGCTCAAGGCCTTCAACACCACCTTCGCCGCCACCGTCGCGTCGGGACAGGCCGGCGAGGTGCCGACCACGGTCCTGATCGCGGGTGACGACGCCGAGGCCAAGGACCTGCTGGCCGGTCTCGTCAGCAAGGGTGGACTGCGCGCGGTCGACGCCGGCCCGCTGAAGCGCGCCCGCGAGCTCGAGGCCGTCGGCTTCCTGCAGCTCACCCTCGCGGTCGGCGAGAAGGTGTCCTGGACCGGCGGTTTCGGCCTGGTCTGAGCAGGACGACGTCTGAGCAGTACAACGTTGACCCGGGAACCCGTTGTATTAGCGGGGGTTCCCGGGTCTCCGTAGGTTATGGAGAATCTCTTTCGCTTGATGCTGCTGCGGCCGGCGGTCGGACAGGATCCGGAACAACCGTCGATCGAACTCGAGCAGGAGTCGGCCTATCAGGAGGCTCTGCGGGCCGTCGTGGCATCCGGGGGCGGGCGCCAGGGGATCGAGGCGGTGTCGGCGGAGTTCGCCGGCTCCGACGACTTCGTGGCCGGGATCGGCGAGACGCCGATGGGCCGCCGGCTCGACGAGCTCGCGGACGGGATCGACGCTCTCGAAGCCACCGGTGAGGTGTCGTGGGCCGAGGTCGCGAACGCGATCGAGGACGTGTTCGGCAGTTCCGCGGCCGACATCGTTGCCGACGACGCCTACCAGGAGACGGTACGGCGCCTGCGGGACAGCCTGATCGCGATCAAGGTGCTGCAGCAACTGCACAGCCGCCCGATCGAGCGGCTGACCCGGCAGTTGCGCACCGCCGAACTGATCGCGGACGTCGCCGCCGACCACACCCCGGGTGAGACCGCCCGCCGCCGGCGGCGTTCGCTGCGGCTCCCGGTCGAGCTCGAGCTGAAGTCCCGGCTGTCCACCCGGGACGCGCAGAAGGAGCTGGAGGAGCAGCGCCGGAAACTCCTCGAGGACCGGCGCAAACGCGTCGATGAGCTACTGACCGAACACGAGGCGCTGCGGGGCGCGGTCTCCGAGCTGGCGGGACTCGAATCCATCCACTTCCGCGCCACCGAGATCGTCGCCAGCGAACACACCACCGTGCCGGACGTGACCGTCCTGACGAATGCGGTGGGCAGCGCGGCGACGTACACCCAGGTGCTCCGAGCGCAGCACTTGAAGGGCCAGGTGGCCCGCGAGGGGGAAGACGGAGGCGAGCCCGATGAGAGAGCTGGGGCGCTGCAGATCAGCACACCGTACGCCGAACTCGCGCAGACTCTCGTGGCAGCACCGGATGTGGTGCTGTCCGCTCGCGCGGGGTTCACACCGGTCGCACTCGCCGAGCTCGGGTTCGTGCTCAAGCCCACCGCGGCCGACCGGTTGTCGAAGAAGACGCAGGCCGTACTGAAACAGCGCGGCGTCGACCTCGGTACGACGCCGCTCGACAAGATCACCCAGCGCCTGCAGGCCGACCTGGCCACGACCGTGAGCGAGCTGGAGCTCGTCGCCGGGCATCCGGAGAAGCGCTCGTTCGTCCGGTTCGGCGACGCGCTGATCTCGGTCACGACGCCGGTCACCACCGGGTGGGGTGTGCTCGGAACGGGCGGGGTCCTCGGCTTCCCGCCGTTGCCGATGAGCGGAAGTGTGCCGCAGACCAAGGGTGCCGTCGCGCCGGCCGGGGTCGCCGATCTGTTGCTGGTCAAGCAGCAACTGACCGGCTACGAGGCCGTCGACGTCGCGCACATCGAGAACGTGCTCAAGGGTGAGCTGAAGTCGCGTGAGCACACCCGCCGCGAGGAGAGCGAGACGATCACGGTCTTCGAGACCGAGACGAGCACGACCGACGAGCACGAGCTGGAGACGACCGACCGGTTCGAGATGACCCGGGAGGCGAGCGAGACGATCAAGGAGGATGTCGCGCTCAAGGCCGGCCTGAGCATCTCCGGCAGCTACGGCCCGACCGTCGAGTTCGCCGCCAGTGCGGAGGGCTCGTTCTCCCGCTCGAAGGAGGAGGCGACCAAGTCGGCCTCGACGTTCTCCCAGGACGTGACCGAGCGGACCTCGCGCAAGATCGCGCAGCGGGTGCTGAACCGGACGACGATCCGGACCCTGACCGAGACGATCGAGAAGAACGTCCACACGCTCGACAACACGACCGGCACCGGGCACATCTCCGGCGTCTACCAGTGGGTCAACAAGGTCTACCAGGCCCAGATGTTCAACTACGGCCTGCGGATGATGTTCGACTTCATGGTCCCCGAGCCCGCGGCGTTCCTGATCGCGGCGATGGAGCAGGCGCAGAACAGCGCGCTCACGCTGACCAAGCCGCCGGACTTCACGCTGACCCCGGCCCAGCTGACCGAGAGCAACTACGCGTACTGGGTCAAGGTCTGCGGGGCCACCGACGTCGCGCCGCCGCCGGAGCTGTTCCGGACCAAGTCCGCCGACTTCAAGGGCGGTGGCGGTGACAGCAAGACCAACTACAACCACTCCGCCCAGATCACCATCGACGACGGCTACCGCGCGGTGTTCGGCAGCGTCGGCATGGTCTGCAACATCTGGGAGCCGGACTTCAGCGTGGACGTCGTCCTCGGTCGCCGGACCCAGCGGATGGGCAACGGTCAATGGCTGTTCACCACGCCGCTGGACGACGAGCGTGACTCGATCCCGCTCGCGATCGACAGCTTCCACGTTTCGCAGGTCGCGGTGGCGATCGAGGTGAAGTGCCAGCGGACCGACCGGGCGCTGGACAAGTGGCGGCTGGAGACCTACGCGAAGTTGCTCGCGGCCCACAACGCACAGGTGTCGGACTACGAGGAGAAGCTGGCCCAGCTCAAGCTCCAGGCCGGCGTCGCGATCCGCGGCCGCAACCCGGAGTCGAACCAGATCACGATCCGCCGGGAGCTGCAGAAGAACTGTCTGAGCATCCTCACCGACCAGCACTTCGATCTGTTCGACGCGATCGTGGACTCAGCGGTCAACGGCCTGCCGCAGCTCGACGTCGCCGAGGCGGCCGCCGAAGGCGCGTACGTGCGCTTCTTCGAGCAGGCCTTCGAGTGGGAGCACATCACCTGGGTGAGTTACCCGTACTTCTGGGGGAGCAAGGACCAGTGGGACGAACGGCTCGGGTACGACGATCCCGACCCGGCGTTCGTGGACTTCCTGCAGGCCGGGTTCTGCCGGGTGACCGTGCCGGCCCGGCCGGGCTTCGAGGGGGCGATCGACCACTTCCTCACCTTCGGCGAGATCTGGAACGGCGGCCCGCTGCCGACGATCTCCAGCCCGCTGTACCTGCCGATCGCCGACGAGCTCGCCGAGCGTCTGGACCGCCCCGGCGACGAGGTCCCGCAGGGCAACCCCTGGACCGTCCGCGTGCCGACCAACCTGGTCAAACTCCGCGCCGACGACGCACTACCGGTCTGGGAACAGAACGAGGACGGTGAGTGGGTCGAGGCCTGATGGGCGACATCTCGAGGCACCGGGACATCTTCCTGTTCACCAGGGAGACGGTCCCGGCTGCTGTCCTCGACGGTGCCCGGTTGAGGGCGGACGACCTGACCTATCTGGAGCTCGGCAACTATCTGACGGACGTCTCGCAGTTCCGGGACCCGGTGACGTACATCTTCGCCAAGCAACGGATCTGGCGGGACTTCGTCATCCCGCAGACGAAGGACCAGACCCAGCTGCTGCGCGGGCTGGCGGCTCTCGGCGCGGGCGCCGCGCTCGCGGCGTCGCAGTACCTGAAGAGCCTGACGTCCGGTACGGCGGCCGACGTGATCGAGGGTGCCGGGATCGGGGTGGCCGCGATCGGCGGCATCCTCGCCGTGCTGCCCTCGGACACGTACGCCGATCTGGCCGGTGCGGACACCTGGATCGACAAGCTGCTCGGAACGCCCGTGGAGCGCTCTCCGGGTGTCGCCGCGAACGACGAGAAGCACTACGGGTACCTGGGTGAGTTCTTCCGGCTGTTCATCGAAGGGGCGACGCACTTCCTGTTCGCCCAGGACGTGCAGCGGCGGTCGGACGGGACCTGGGGGACGATCAAGCCGATCCCCGCGAACCGGGTCGACGAGGTGTACGACGAGTTCTTCACCCAGTACTACCCGCATGAGCACACCGACCAGCCGCCGTACGTGTGGGACGCCAGCAAGCGGCCCTCGAAGCCGCTCTACCAGCCGAGCCGGCGGCAGGCGAACCTGAAGGATGGCGACGTCGGTGTGATGAACGCCGTCGACGCGCACTACGTCACCTACCTCGCCGAAGGTCTGGCCGGGGTCGAGGACGACTGGCGGGCCTTGAAACGGGACGACTCGAACGGTCGGCAGCGGCTGCTGGTCCGGCTCGGCAAACTGCTGCACGGCGTCGAGGACTGGTTCTTCCACTCGAACGTGGTCGAACTGATCGAACTCCGCGGCTTCCGGCCGGCCCAGCTCGACGGTGAGAGCGACGAGGACTTCCTCAAGCGGTTCGTGGCGGACGTTGCCAAGCATCGTCCCGAGTTCGTCGCTGCGGACGCGACCGAGCGGCTCAGACTGCAGCGCAAGCTCTACCGTCGCCTGCGCTTCCCGGCGTACGACGCGGGCAACAAAACGCAGAGCGCTGGTCGGCTGAGCACGAGCCGCCCGTCGACGCCGAGTCTGCGCCACGCGTACCCGGCCTTCCCGTCCGCGCAGGACACGGCGCACACCTTGCTGCACGCGCTCGAGAACCTCGAGCACAAGGTCACCGGAGAACCCGGTGAACTCCCGACCCCGATCGAGGACGCGCTCGCACAGTTCGACCTGGAATCCCTTGGCGCGTTGGCGAAACCCCTGGTCGTCGCGGGCGCCACGCACAAACTCCGCGAGTGGGTGCCGTTGATTCTCACGCTCCTGAGTGAGGACGAGCGTCGCCGGCTCGCGGCCAACGTGGCCCCCGAACACTGGCCGCTCGCCCCGGGCGCGGCGAAGCCGAAGCGTGAGGGCGACAAGACCGAGGTCGATCTCCAGCTCGAACGTCACGCCGCCGCCCTCGAACCGCGCAAGCGGGACGATGGCCGGACCGAGAGCAACTACGACCAGTTCGTCCGCTACCTGGCCGAACGCGGTCATCTGAACGAGCGCGGCCGTCAAGCACTGCTCGCCGCGTTCGCGATCGACCACAAGGCCGAGCAGCTCCCGACCAAGGCCCCCGGCGCCGGTGGGTTCCTGATGCGCTTCGCCGTACAGGATCTGCAGGTTCTGCTGGACGAGGGCGACGCGGCGACCGCGGCGCTGAACAAGAAGGCCGACTCGGTGTTCGGGCAGGCCTCCGACAACGGCGCGTTCAACGAGATCGTCGGGTCGCACTCGCTGATGTCGAAGGACACGCTGACCTCGGTGCCGTTCTTCGACGATGCCCGCGTGCTCGCGAGCGTCGCGTCGTCGACCGTGTGCACAGTCCTTCTGCAGCAGGTCGCCGCACCGAAGGCGGATCGCCGGCTGGCGTGGGAGGAGGTGCTGCATCACCTCATCCGCTTCCCGCCGTCCAACGGTGGCTGGGAGCGTCGGGCTCTGGCGATGTTCGCCGCCAAACAGCAGATCCCGCGGTACGCCGACCTGCCCGAGTTCGCCCGGCTCGTCGAGGGGTCGATGCGGCCGGTTGGGGCCCAACCGAAACCGACGCAGCCGACACCGAAGCAGTCCAAGCGTGCGGACCTGGAAGAGCGTTATCGCCGGCTCGAGAGCGAGCTGTCGAACTATCGGTACCCGTGATGGAGGAGCCATGCCGTTGAAGTCGTACGGCGTACTGGTCGGCCGAGCGGTCGACGCGCGCCGGGAGAGTGGATCGGACACCCCGCACTACCAGGTCCGGCTGGCGGATCCGGACGGGGTGAACTACCGGATCGCGGTGAACGTGAAGTCGCAGGAGTACCCGTCGGAGCTGTTGTACCGGGTCGACGAGGACTTCCGCCATCCGGTCACCGCGCAGCTGACCGGGCTCGCGCCGGGATGGCACCGGCTCGACACCGGACCGGCCGGGGTGAATCTCGACTATGTGCGGCAGACATTGTTCGATCGCACGCTGCTGCGGCCGCTGCCCGCGGATGTAGCGGGACCGGGCAACGACCTGGCCGATCTGCTCGACGACCAGGTGCAGCGGGCGATCCGGGAGCCGGCCGCGGTCGTGTACGCGTTCGGCGAGCGGTGGGGGCCGGAGGACGGCGTACCGGACAAGATCTTCGGGTTCCGGCCCGGCAACGGGGTGCACGACATCCACATGAACCAGGGCAACGTCGGTGCGTTCCGCAAGGACGACGGGGTCTGGCAGGACGGTGCCCTGATCATCTCGCTGCCGGACCAGCAACGCTGGGTCGGGATCTTCCTGGCGTTCCAGAGTCAGTCGTGGCACACCGACGACAAGACCGGCCACACTCTCGTCGACGCACCGGTCGAGGAGTTCGGCGCCGAGGCTGTGCGGATCGTCGCCGCGTTGATCAACCCGGTCGGGCCCGCGCCCGAAGCCGAGACGGTCACCGTGCTGAACGCCTCACCCGAACCGGTCGACCTGACCGGCTGGCACGTGGTCGATCGCGCGCTGCATGTCGGCCCGATCCCGGCGGGGGTCCTCGAGCCCGGGGCGACGCTGTTGATCCACCTCCCGCAGACCGTCCAGCTGGGCAACAAAGGTGGCGAGATCACCTTGCTGGACAACGCCGGCCTCAAGGTCCACGGCGTCGCCTACACCGCCGAGCAGGCCCAACGCTCCGGCTGGACCGTGGTGTTCTGAGTCAGCGGAGCAGGGCCAGGCGGACGCCGAGGCCGATGAAGATGCCGCCCGTGGCGGTGTCGATGTTGCGGCGCGCCGTACGGCGGGTGCGCAGCCAGCTGCCGATCCGGCCGGCGAGCAGCCCGACCGTCCCGTCGACGAGGAACTCCAGCACGATCAGGATCGCGCCGAGGACGACGAACTGCAGCCAGACCTGACCGCGCCCGGGATCGACGAACTGCGGCAGGAACGCGATCGTGAACGTCACCATCTTCGGGTTCAGCAGGTTCGTGGTCAGGCCGGCCAGGTACGCCTTCCGCCCGGACATCGCGGCGCCGGCGGAGGGTGCGTCGTCGACGGCGTCGTTCCGGTGCCGGATCATCTGCACGCCGAGATAGATCAAGTAGGCCGCGCCGACGATCCGGACGGCGGTGAAGGCGACCGGCACCGCCGCGAACAGGGCGACCAGCCCGGCCGCTGCCAGAGCCACATGCACGGCCTCACTGGTGGCGACGCCGGCCGTCGCGAGCAGACCGGCTCGCGGTCCGCTGCGCATCCCGCAGCCGAGGATGAACAGCATGTCCGGACCGGGCGTGATCATCGCGATGGTCGTCGTCAGCAGGAAGGCGAGCAGAAGGTGCTGGTCGATCAGCATGCCGCGAGTCTTTCACGCACGTCCGACAGGATTTGACCACATGCTGGCAAGCGCTTGCCACACCGGTGTGGTGGTCTGACAAACTGTCGGCCCATGAGCCTGCCTCGGGTGATCAACGACAACGGTGCGTGGTGCTGGTTCCAGGACGAGCGGGCGGTGGTGGACCCGGTCGGCCAGGTGCTGGTCGTCGGGTCGATCGCGGCCCCGGAAGGTCCCGGGGGAGCCGAGCGGGCCGGCAATGTCGAGCTGACCGTCGTCGATCTGCGGACCGGATCGAGCGAGGTCGTCGTACTGCATGAGCGGTTCGAGGCGGACGACCACGATGTGCCCGCGTTGTGGCGTCGTCGGGACGGTCGATGGCTGGCGGTGTACACGAAGCACAAGACCGACGACCTGACCCGCTGGCGGGTGAGCGAACCGGGTGACCCGCGGACGTGGGGGCCGGAGCGGACCTTCGACTGGAGCGAGTTCACCGGCGGTCGCGGGGTCACCTACTCGAACCTGCACGAGCTGGACGGACGGCTGTACTGCTTCGCGCGAGCGGTCAACGACGATCCGTGCGCCTTGGTGTCCGACGACGAGGGCGATACCTGGGCCTACGCGGGCAAGCTGTTCACCCGGCCGAAGGTCGGCTACGTCAACGGCTACACGCGCTACGTCTCCACGCCGACCCGCGTCGACCTGGTGACGACGGACCACCATCCGCGCGACTACGACAACTCGATC
This sequence comes from Kribbella sp. NPDC048837, assembly GCF_055586945.1. Classification (NCBI taxonomy): domain Bacteria; kingdom Bacillati; phylum Actinomycetota; class Actinomycetes; order Propionibacteriales; family Kribbellaceae; genus Kribbella; species Kribbella sp. NPDC048837. Next base: position 1,035,161 of record NZ_JBVJHF010000001.1, on the reverse strand, counting down.
TACCACGGCTACCTCGAAGCCGGCGCGCTGCACCGGACCGACGGAACCGTGGTCGACCCGGTCGCGCTCGACGGCGACGCGCCGTCGCAGGTGGAGCTGACCACGGTGCTCGCGGCCGGGTCGAAGTGGGACGGCGAGCCGATGACCCATTGCTGGACGATCGACATCCGGCGCGGATCCGACGGGTCGCTGGCGGCTGTCCTGCTGGCCCGCCACGACACTCCGGACAAGCCCGCGGACGCGTTCGAGCGGCTGCATCCGGTGCCGGATCACCGCTTCTTCTACGCTCGCCTCACTCCCGGCGGCACGTGGCAGGTGCGTCCACTGGCCAAGGCCGGACCGGGTCTCCTGCCCCACGAGAACGACTACACCGGCCTGGTCGCCATCGATCCCTACGACCTGGACTCGCTCTACGTCTCAACGCCGATCGACCCCCGCGACGGAACCGCGCTGGCACATCACGAGATCTTCCACGCCTGTACGGCGGATGCCGGTGCGACCTGGACGTGGACACCGGTGACGGAGGACTCCGCGTCCGACAACCTCCGCCCGATCGTCGCGCCCGGTGATCCGACCCGGGTCCCGCTGCTCTGGTTCCGCGGCGACATGACCGCGTCCCAGCACTACGACTGCGAGATCGTCCTCCGGGATGCGCCGAGACAGAGATAGTACCAAGCGGTACCATCACGTCCATGGGTGTTCCGGTGCGGCGGTTGTGGGTGGCGGTGCTGGCGGGGTACCTCGCGTTCGGGGCGACGTTGCAGGCGTTGCCGTCGTACGTGCCGGAGAAGTTCGGCGGGGGTGCGCTGGCGAGTGGGACCGCGGTGGGGATCGCGTTCCTGGCGACGGCTTGTGCGCGGCCGTTCGCGGGGTGGCTGGCGGATGGGGGATGGTCGCGTCCCGTGGTACTGAGCGGGGGAGTGCTGGCGGCTGTCGGGGGCCTTGGGCAACTTCTGGCGCCGGACCTGGTGGTGTTGCTGGCGGCCCGGCTGGTGATGGGGGCGGGGGAGGCGGCGTTGTTCTCGGGTGCGTTGCCATGGGTGCTGGCCGGGACCCGGATGACGCAGCGCGGACGGTTGGCGGGATGGTTCGGGCTGTCGATGTGGGGTGGGCTGGCGGCCGGGCCGGTGATCGCGTCGCTGGTCGGGGACCAACGGGTCTGGTGGGTCGTCGTGGGCCTCGCCGTCTCGTCGGCGATCCTGGTGTCGACGACACGCTCCGATCCCGGCCGGGTCGAGCCGTTGGTCCGGATCCGGCGGATCCGGGATCTGGTGCCGGCCGGCGTACCGTTGCCAGGAGCAACCATCGGGCTGGCGGCGTACTGCTACGGCACGGTGGCGGCGTTGCTGGTTTTGCGCTTGCGGGCCGACGGCATCGATGTCGACCACGTCGCCCTGGCGCTGTTCGCGGCGTCCTTCCTGCTGGTGAGGTTCGCGGGCAGCCCGCTGGTCGATCGGTACGGCGGTCGCGCGGTGGCCGTGTCGACCGTCTCGCTCGAGATCCTCGCTCTGGTCGGTCTTGCGATCGCCCGCGGTCCGGTGAGTGCGCTGGTGTTCATCGTGCTGGCCGGATGCGGCATGGCGTTGGTCTATCCGGCCTGTGTGTCGATGACGCTGGACCGTGTGCGGGGATTGCGGCCGGGGGTATCGATGGGCGTGATGACGTCGTTCTGGGATCTCGGCGTGATGGCCGCCGGTCCGCTCGGTGGATTCGTGGCGGAGCAGGCCGGGTTCGCGGCCGCGTTCTTCGTGGCGGCCGGCTTCGCGGCGGCCTGTGTGGCCGTGTGTGCGGTGTTCCTCAGGCCGCGTCGAGCAGTGTCTCCACGATGACGCGGGCCTCCGCGCCGAGGCCGGGATCCCGGTCGATGGCACTGATCAGCGTCGCGCCCTCCAGTACGACGACCAGCTGGCGGGCCGTGGTGGCGGGATCGCGGACGCCGGCCTCGGTCAGCAACCGGCCGAACAGGTCGCGGTAGAAGGCGAGGTGGTCCTGGGCGAGTCGCCGCGGCGCGTTGTCCTGGCCGCGGTCCTCGGTGGCCGCGTTCATCATCACGCAGCCGTGGAACCCGGCTTCGGCGTACCAGCCCGCGACCAGGTCGAAGACCGCCAGGACCCGTTCCCGGCCGGGGTCGGCCTGGTCGACGGCGTTGTTGTACCAGGCGCGGACGCGCCGGGCCCGATCGGTGAGGACCGCCTCGATCAGGCCTTCCTTGGAGCCGAAGTTCTTGTAGATGGTGAGCTTGGACGCACCGGCCGCCTCGACCACCTCGTTGATCCCGGCCGCGTGGATGCCGCGCCGGGCGAAGACCTCCGTCGCGGCCGCGAGGATCCGGGCCTTCGTCGCCTCCGGGTCAAGTCGTTCTCCGGCCTTGACCGGCATACCGCACCACCTCCTGCGGGCCATAATACCGATCGGTGTTATCTGGGCTGGCGCTAGATAAGAACGATCGGTACTATCGCCGTCATGATCAACGGCTGGACGGCGGCGGGACTCGAGGATGTGGCCGGGGCGTTCGAGCGGAACTTCAGCGACCGCGGTGAGCTGGGTGCGGCCTTCGCGGCGTACCGGCACGGGCGACTGGTGGTCGACCTGTGGGGTGGGACGGCCGACCGGGACACCGGCCGGGCGTGGGACCGCGACACGGTCCAGCTGATGTTCTCCGGGACCAAGGGACTCGCGGCGGCGTGCGTACTGCTGCTGGTGCAGCGCGGCCGGGTGTCGCTCGACGATCCGCTCAGCCGCTACTGGCCGGCGTTCGGTGCCGAGGGCAAGGGTGCGATCACGATCGCCGAGGTGCTGTCGCACCAGGCCCGGCTGCCGTGGGTCGAGGCGGGGTACGCCGATCTGCTCGACCATGACGTGATGGCCGCACACCTGGCCGCGCAGGCGCCGGCTGCGGATCCGCGGGCCGCGTTCATGTACCACGCGGTCACCTGGGGCTGGCTCGTCGACGAGCTGGTACGACGCGTGGACGGCCGGACCGTGGGCCGGTTCTTCGCCGAGGAGTACGCCGTACCGCTCGAGCTCGAGGTGTGGATCGGTCTGCCCGAGGAACTGCACTGGCGAGCGACCACGATGGTCGCGCCGGAAGGTGTTCTCGTGGACGGACCGTGGACGGAGTTGCGGCGGCCCAACCCGCTCTGGGTGCCCGGTGCCGAGAAGATCTGGAACAGCTTCGAGTACCGCGGCGCCGGCCTGGCCGCGGTCGGTGGCTACGCGACGGCCCGGGGGATGGCGCGGTTCTATGCATCCCTCGTCGGCGACGTGGACGGCGTCCGCATCCTGACGCCGGAGACGGTCGCGCTCGGACGCCGGGAGATCCGGCGCGGCATCGAGCCGACCTGGGGGAGCGAGATGGCGTACGGCGCGGGGTTCGAACTCCAGTCCGATCCCGTCGGCACCTTCGGTCATCCGGGAGCAGGCGGCTCGCGGCACGGCGCGTGGCCGGGTCGCGAGACCGCCTACTCCTATCTGATGAACGAGGTGCGCGTCGCTCCGGACGAGCGCCCGCTCACCCTGCTGTCGGCACTCAGCCGAGGTAGTCGCGCCACGGGCCGGTGATGGCCAGCGTGATCCCCGGGGTCTGGATGTTGACGAAGAGGACCTTGCCGTCGGCGGAGAACGTCGGGCCGGTGAACTCGGAGTCGTTCAGCATGTTGCGCGCGATCGCGTACGTCGGTCCGCCCGGCGTCGCGCTGAGCACGTGGCTGCTGGCCTGGCCGTCCTCGGCGAGGATCAGCGAGCCCCACGGGGTGACGGTGACGTTGTCCGGACTGTCGAAGTTGAAGTCGTCGTACTTCGCCTCGGCGCCCATGTTGGCCGCGGCACTCTCGGGGAAGTAGGTGACCAGCTGGATGGTCTTCGCGTCGTAGTTGTAGAACCAGACCATGCCGTCGTGCGGCACTGCGTCGGCCGGCAGGTCGGCCGTGCCCGACTCGGCGTAGGAGTTCACGACGTACACACCCTCGCGGGTGCCGTAGACGCCCTCGAACTTCTTGCCGCGGGTGATCTGGCCGTCGGTGAACTGCTTGCGGACCGACACGGTCGCGCCGTCGCGGTCGGGCACCGGCACCCACGTGACCCGGAACGGCCGGAGCAGCTGGGCCGAGGTCAGGTAGGCGACGTCCGGGATCGGCTTGCCGTCGTCACCCAGGATCGCGAGCGCCTCGAGGGTGCCGAAGTCCTTGTCCTGCAGGTCCTTCCAGCTGCGCGAGCTGAGCTTGTAGCCGCGCGGCGCGGACCAGCGGTAGAACGTCCCGTTCGGGCCGGAGGCGTCCTCGGACAGGTAGATGTGGGTGCGGTCCTCGTCGATCGCGAGGGCCTCGTGCGCGTACCGGCCGAGCGCCTTCAGCGGCACCGGGTGCGCGGTCTTGCCGTCGCCCCAGACCTCGAAGACGTAGCCGTGGTCCTTCAGCCGGGTGGTGCCGTTGGCCTTGTTCTCGGTCTCCTCGCACGTCATCCAGGTGCCCCACGGCGTCGGGCCGCCGGCGCAGTTGGTGATCGTGCCGGAGATGCCGACCCACTCGCCGAGGTTGGTGCCGTCGCGGTCGACCGAGATGACCGTGCAGCCGCCCGCCGCGCCGACGCCGGCGTCGTAGACGGTGCCCTCGACCGGCGGGACGCCGAGCGGGTCGCCGGCGCCGATCTCGTGGTTCTGGATCAGCGTGTAGGTGTTGGGCCGGCTACCGGCGAAGACCGCGGTGCCGTCGTGCAGGGTCGGGGTCGGCTGACCGCTCTTCAGCTTGGTCTGGCCGGCCTGGGTGACGATCCGGTACTTGAACCCCGGCGGCAGCGCGAGCACGCCCTTCGGGTCGTCCAGCAGCGGCGGGAACGGGCGGTGCTGCGGGAACGGCCCGTGGTGCGCCGCGGGGGCGGCTTCGGCGAGGGACGGTACGGCGCCGACGGTGGCGAATCCGACTCCCGCGGCACCGGCCGCGGCACCCCGTAGGACGGAACGACGTGCTACAGACATAGATGCTCCTTGGTGCGTGTTGTGATTGTGATCCTTCATGCCGATGGCTGACAGACGGCAAACAGCACCTGAACAACTGCCTGGTAACCGGGGTGCAACGAACGGGCGGCGGACGGCGTCTACTGTGGGAGGTGATCGTGATGCGCAGAGTAAGCGTGCTGGCCGTGGCCGCGACCGTCCTACTGGTTGCGTGCGGCAACGAATCCGGAGCCGGAGGGGAACCGTCGATGACGCCCACGAGCAGTCAGTCACCAGCACCCGAGCCGACGTCGCCACCGCCCACGTCCGGGCCCACGTCGCCACCGCCCACGTCCGGGCCGACGGAGCCGCCGACGCTGCCGGCGGACCCGGTCGAGCAGGCCAGGGCCGACCTGGCCGCCCACCTGCGCGTCGATCCGGCCCAGGTGACGGTGGTCAGCACGGCCGAGGTCACCTGGCGCGACGGCAGCCTCGGCTGTCCGGAGCCCGGCATGTTCTACACCCAGGCCCTGATCCCGGGCATCCGGACGATCCTCGAGGTGGCCGGCGAGCAGTACCACTACCACTCCGGCGGCAACCGGCCACCGTTCCGCTGTGACAACCCTCAGCCCCCGGCCGGCGGCTGATCCTCGATCGGATCAGTGCTCCCCGGCCCGCCCAGGATCGGCCGGAGCCGGCGCAAGGCCTGGTTGGTGAACAGCCCGGCCAGTGCGCCCATCGTGACGAGGACGGTCACGCCCGCGGTCGATGTGGTCTCGTCGCCGATGCTGATCAGTCCGGTGTTCACCGCGACCACCACGACCGCTCCGAGCAGCGCTGCCCAGACGGGGAACAGCACGTACCACCAGACCTGACCACTTCGCAGCCGGTCGTACCGGGCGTACTGCGCGAACGCCAGCCCCTGCTGGACGACGCTGCCGACCGCACCCGCGGCCGCGCCGACGATGAGCAGACTCATGTTCAGCGTGAGTGGGATGTCCAGCCCCCACCAGGTCAGCGACCGCGTCGCGACCGTCCCGGTCGGCGCGGTCTCCTGCGCGGCGACCAGTTGCTCGGCCACGCCGTACGACGTGACCAGCCAGACGAACGCGATCAGGCCCTCGAGGGCGTTGACCAGTCCGGTGACGCGGCGCACCGCCGGCGTCATCGCGGACGCCGCGGACCGGCCGCGTCGTCGTGCCTTGTCCGGCTTGGTCGGCCGGACGCTGTCTGCCGCTTGCGCGGACGTCACATCCATGGTGGCCACTGTGCTTCTCCCCGACAAAGTTCCTGATGTCTTCCGGAGCCGCGAGGACCGGCCGGAGATACGTCCGGAAAGTTTCTGGAAAAGGGGTGTATCACCGTCCGCTGTCGCGGACTCCGCACCAATGTGGGGGGATGCCTCGGAGTTGCCCCAGGGGGGAGAGCAACCGGAGGCGCTGCAGGGGGAGGGCTGACGCGGTGTGGGGTAGTCCGGTGGTCAGGCCGGTGCCCACACCGTGTCAGCGCGTTCTCCTACGCCTGACCCAGTGAGGTCAGAGCGTCGCCGGCCCGCAGGACCGGGCCTACGCCGGGCTCGGGTTGCGTCATAGCGAACGCCAGCAACGCGTCGGACGCCTGCTTGGCGTTCTCACCCGTCACCGACATCCGTCCCGCGATCAGCGCGGCGACCAGTGGTGTCGCGAACGACGTACCGCTCCAGCGGGCCATGCCGACGAAGTCGCGCAGCTGGCCGGCGTTCGGCGGCTCGGTGCACTCGTAGGTGCCGGTCAGGAACGCGTTCACCAGGTTCTCGCCCGGGGCGTAGACGTCGACCCAGCTCCCGAAGTTGCTGAACGACGCGCGGTCTCGCCCGTTCTCGGCCAGTGCTCCGACGCCGACCGTCTCGGGGAAGGCCGCCGGCCAGAAGTAGTCCCGGGTGCCTTCGTTGCCGGCCGCCGCGACCAGGGCCAGGCCGTTGACGCGATTCAGCCGGGTCTTGATGAACACGTCCAGCCCCAGCGCCGGCAGGTCGAAGCGGGTCCGGGTGCCGGCCGACAGGCTGATGATGTCCGGTGCCAGGTCGAGCACCTCGTCGAGTGCCTCCGCGAGATCGAACTCCCACATCGCACCGGCGGTGGGGAAATAGCTCTTCACGACGATCTCGACATTCCGGGCGATCGCCCGCATCACACCGGCGATGAAGGTGCCGTGACCGGCGTACGGCTTGATCCGCCCGGCGCCGTCGAACGCGTCCTCCGGGTCCCCGGTCACCCCGGCCAGCCAGTACGCCGCCGGTGCCTCGGACCAGCCGACGTCCAGGACGACGACCTTGACGCCGCGCCCGTCGGCCGAGCCGGCGGACAGGAACGGAGTCGGCAGCGCCGGGTCCGGCGGGATGCCGGGCGGCACCTCTTCGGGCTCGGTGGCGGGACACGGACTGACGCTGGGGCAGACGTAGAACAAGTGCTCCGGCGTGACCACACCGCGGCCGAGCCGCAGATCGGCGTACCTCAGGAAGCGCTGGGTGATCGACGGATCCTCGGGCGCGGCCGGCGGCACCTTGTCGGGGAGCTTCAGCCGGGTGATGCCGCCGATGCCGCCGTCGGCCGGGCTGCCGCCGCCGAAGAGCTCGACCACCCGGCCGAGGTCCTCGTCGCGGACCAGGACGGTCCCGGCGCGGCACAGGTACTCGGCGCCCTCCGGCCGTTTCTCCCAGTCCTGCGGATAGACCTCGACCTCGCGGCCGTAGGCCTCGAGGATCAGCCTGATCTGGGAGACGAACTTCCGCTCCGATGATTCGTGCGTTTGACTTCCCCCGTTGCCGTTCCCCTGCTGGGCCATTTCCTGCCTTCCCCCTGGATCGAATGAATCGAATGAAATGGTGCAACCGGCCGTTATCATTTCAGAATGCCGACGGCCGGGGGGAGTGTCGACGCGGCGGTTGTGCCGGAGTCTTTGCTGCCGCTGGCGTTGTCACGCCCACATGACGCGATCGCGGCGGCCCGATCCCTGCTCGCCGGGGAGCCGCCGGCCGCCCCGGCATCCGTTGCGCACCAGGCGACCGGCATCGCGCTGCGCCAGCTCGGCGATGTGAACGCGGCGATCCGGGAGCTGCGGACCGCGTTGCGCCTGGCCGAGCGATCCGGCCGGCCGGAGCGTGAGGCGGATGTGCTGGCCACTCTCGGCGCGACACTCGGCCGGGCCGGACGCAGCCGCGAGGGACTGGCGAACCTCGGCCGTGCCGTCGACCTCAGCCGCGGTGCCCTCACCGGTCGGGTGCTGGTGCGGCGTGCCGACGTGCTGCTCGTGCTGGGCCGGCATCGTGAGGCGCTGGACGATCTGCGGCTGGCGATCCCGCGCCTGCGTCGCTCCGGCGATCAGGTGTGGGAAGCGCGATCGCGCAACTATCGCGGCTTCGTCCAGCTCGCACTCGGCGGGACCAAGCGGGCGGACGCCGACTTCGCCGTCGCCGAGCGGCTGTACGCCGCCACCGGCCAGGAGTTCGAGTACGCCGAAGCCCGCCAGAACAGGGGATTGGTCGCGTTCTCCCGCGGCGACCTGCCCGCGGCGCTGGGCTACCTCGACGAGGCCGGGCGGCGGTTCGCGGCCGTGGGAGTTGTCTGGCCGGATCTCGCCATCGACCGCTGCGGCGTACTGCTGGCGGCCGGACTGAGCACCGAAGCGCTGGCCGAGATGGATCAGGCCATCGTGCGGATGGAAGCCGAGGGCGCGCAGGCCACCAAGCGCGGCGAGCTGTGGTTCGCGGCGGCGGCCGCGGCGCTGGCGACCGGTGATCTGCCGGCCGCGCGGGACCGGGCCGATCGGGCTCGGCGGTTGTTCTCCGCGCAACGTCGTGAGTGGTGGTCGGTGCGCTCGGCAATGGTTCAGCTGGAGGCTCGCTACCAATCGGGTGAGACGGGTCCGCGGTTGCTGCGGCGAGTGAGTGAGGTTGCTCGTCGTCTCGACGCGCTTGGTGCGTCGGAGGCGTCGGCGGCGCATCTGCTGGCCGGTCGATTGGCGCTGGCCGATGGACAGGCGCGGACCGCGGATCGCCATCTGGAGCTGGCCGGACAGCGCAGCAAGGACGCGCCACCACTCGCGCGGAGCGCGGCCTGGCTCGGCAAGGCGTTGCGGTCGGAGGCCCGGGCCGATGTCCGCGGCATGCTGACCGCTTGTGGGCGTGGCCTGGACGCACTCGACGAGCATCGGCTGACGATGGGTGCCACCGAGCTTCGGGCGCTGGCCACCGGTCACGGCGCCGAGCTTGCGGAGCTCGCCCTGCGCGACGCGCTGCGGCGAGACGACGCGAGCAGCTTGCTGATCTGGGGAGAGCGCTGGCGAGCCACCGCGCTCACTGTTCCGCCGGTGCGTCCGCCGGACGACGAGCAACTCGTCGGCGACCTGGCTGCACTGCGAGACGTCGTACGGCGTCTCGACGCGCATCCGGACGTGGCTTTGGAGCGGGAACGGCGGCGGCTGGAGAAGGCCGTGCGGGAGCGGGCGCTGCAGGCTCAGGGACAAGCGATGCGTGGGGCGACGGGTCGCTTCGACGTCGACGAGTTGGCCGCGGCGTTGGGTGAGACCGTGCTGGTCGAGTTGATCGAGGTCGACGACGTACTGCATGCCGTGGTGGTCCGGGACGGGACGGTCAGCCGGCACACGGTCGGGCCGGTCGGCACGGCGGCGGTCGAGGTCGAGCGGTCGCGGTTCCGGTTGCGCTGGCTGGCCCATGGCCGGTCGCAGCGTGGTCCCTCGCTCGACGTGCTCGGTGCGCGGCTCGGCGAGGCGATCCTCGGGCCCGCGCAGGACCTGCTCGGTGGTCGGCCGGTGGTGATGGTGCCGCCGGGCCGGCTCCAGGCACTGCCGTGGGGGCTGCTGCCGTCGATGGCCGACCGCCCGGTGAATGTGGTGCCGTCGGCGGCGACCTGGCTGCGGGCGCGCCGGCTGCGACCGCCGTCCGATCGACGCGTGGTCCTGGTGCTCGGGCCTGGGCTGTCGGCAGGCAAAGCTGAGGTCATGCGGCTCGCTCAGCGCTACCCGGAGGCGACGGTGCTGGCGAACGGCGACGCGACGGCGGAGAAGGTGTTGCATGCGCTCGACGGTGCGTGGATCGCGCACATCGCCGCGCACGGCACCTTCCGGTCCGACAGTCCGCTCTTCTCGTCGCTGCGGCTCGACGACGGTCCACTGACCGTGTACGACTTCGAGCGGTTGCAACGGGCTCCGTACCGGTTGGTCTTGTCGAGTTGCGATTCCGGTCTGGCGAAGCCGGTCGGTGCGGATGAGCTGCTCGGGTTGAGCAGCAGCCTGATCCCGCTCGGGGCGGCCGGCATTCTCGCGAGCGTCGTACCGGTGAACGATCCGGCAACCGTGCCGTTGATGACGGCCTTGCACGACAACCTGCAGGCCGGGCAGTCGCTCGCGGCCGCGTTCGCCGGTGCTCGGGCCGCGGCCGCCGACGACCCGGTGGCCGTGGCCGCCGCGCGGTCGTTCGTCGCGCTGGGAGCCTGAGCTCATGTATCACCAGACGCCGTACCGACTCCGTACTGGTAAGCGGTCCGGCGTGGAAGGGAGATGACATGCGGGACGACCCGACTGTCGTCGACCTGGTCACCCGGGCCAGAGACGGCGACAAGGATGCGTGGGACGAGTTGGTGGAGCGGTACGCGCCACTTGTCTGGTCGGTGTGCCGTCGCTACCGGCTGGCACCCGCCGATGCCGACGACATCGGGCAGAGCGTCTGGTTGCGGCTGATCGAGCATCTGCCGGGTCTGCGGGAGTCCGCGGCCCTGCCGGGCTGGATCGCGACGACCACCCAGCGCGAGTGTTACCGGCTGCTGCGCGCGTCGAGCCGGGTCGAGCCGGTGGACCCGGCCGAGTCCAACGACGTTCCCGAGCAGGCGATCGCCGAGGAGGAAGTGCTCCGGCACGAACGCCGGGAGGTGATCCGGGCCGCGTTCCGTCAGTTGTCGCAGCGCTGCCAGGCCCTCCTGACCCTGCTCACCCGTGATCCACCGACGGCGTACGACGAGATCAGCAGGCTGCTGCAGGTCCCGATCGGCAGCATCGGCCCGAACCGGGCCCGCTGCCTGGACCGGTTGCGCCGTACCCCCGCCCTGGCGCTCCTGGTCGCCGGGGGACCCGACGACGAGACGAGGAGGTGAGCACCGTGGTGGAGCTCGACTGGACCGACGACGAGCTGCTGGACGCCTTACGAGACGCACTGGCCACGACGGAAGCGGTGCCGCGGTCGTTCGTCGACGCCGGCAAGGCTGCCTTCGCCTGGCGCACGATCGACGCCGAACTGGCCGCACTCACCTACGACTCGGCCTGGGACGCGCCCGAACTGGTGGCGGTCCGCTCGGAGAGCGCGACGCTGCGGTCGCTGACGTTCGCCTCCGACGGCTGGACGATCGAGCTCGAGCTCACCCCGGACGGGGTGCTCGGCCAGCTCGATCCACCGGAGGCCGGCACGGTCAGCGCGCGCGGCGACGGCGGCAAGTTCGCCGAGGCCGAGATCGACGACCTCGGCTTCTTCGCCCTCCGGCCGGTTCCGACCGCGCCGTACCGCCTGGTCTGCCAGACCAACTCCGGCACGACCATCCTGACCGGCTGGGTCACGCCCTGACGGTCAGAACGGATAGGGCGCGATCTCGGGACGGACAGTCAGCCACTGCGTGTCGGTGAACGCTTCGATGTTGGCCTCCGCGCCACCGAAGCGGGCGCCGGTGCCGGAGCCACGGAGGCCGCCGAACGGCGCGTTGACGGCGTCGCCGACGGTCTGCTCGTTGATGTGGACGATGCCGGCCGGGACCGCGTCGGCGACCGTCATGGCCAGGCCGACGTCGCCGAGGATGCCGAGCGACAGCCCGTACGGCGAATCCGCGGCGAGCTTGATCGCGTCGTCGACCGAGCCGAACGGCACCACCGGGGCCACCGGCCCGAAGACCTCCTCGGCGTACGCCGGCATCTCCGGCGTGACCGATGACAGCACGGTCGGACGGTAGAAGAGGTCGTCGAACCGGCCGCCGGCGGCGAGCGTCGCACCGGCCGTGACGGTCCGGTTGACGAGGTCGTGGATCCGGTCGCGCTGGCCCGCGTCGATGACCGGGCCGAGGGCAACCTGCTCGGTGGCGGGATTGCCGATCGGGAGGTGGGACGCCTTCTCCGCCAGCAGTCCGACGTAGTCGTCGTGCAGCGAGTGGTGGACCAGGTGGCGGCCGGTGGTCATGCAGATCTGGCCCTGATGGCTGAACGAGCCGAAGGCGCCGGCGCTGGCGGCCTTCGCCAGGTCCGCGCCGGGCAGGACGACGAGCGCGCTGTTGCCGCCGAGTTCGAGATGGACGCGCTTGAGGTGTTCCGAGGCGGTCCGGCCGACGATCCGGCCGGCTCTGGTGGAGCCGGTGAACGACACCACCGACACCTCGGGCGCGGTCACGACCGCTTCGCCGATGTCCGGTCCGCCTGGCAGCAGTGACAGCAGTCCGTGCGGAAGCCCGGCCTCCTGGAAGATCCTGACCAGGACCACGCCGCCCGAGACCGCGGTCCGCGGATCGGGCTTCAGCAGTACGGCGTTCCCGAGTGCCAGAGCCGGCGCGACACTGCGGATCGACAGGATCAGCGGGAAGTTGAAGGGCGCGATCACCGAGACGACACCGACCGGACGCCGGCGCGAGAACGACCAGTGGTCGGCCGCCGGGAGCACGTGGCCCATCGAATGCGTCGGGAGCGCGGACGCCTCGAAGCATTCCGCCGCCGCGGTATCGGTCTCCACCGCCGCCTTGGGCCGAATCGATCCCGCCTCCCGGACCAGCCAGTCCTGGATCTCATCGGCGTACTGCTCGAACAGTAGGCCGGCCCGGCGGAGCACCGCGGCGCGTTCGGCGGGCGCAGCGACCGCCCACTCCCGTTGTGCGGCCGCCGCCCGGGCAGACGCGCGTACGACGTCCTCCGGTGCGGCCAGGCCGATCGCACCGAGCTGGTCGCCGGTCGCCGGTTCGACCACGGCTCGTACACCGGCCGACCCCGGCGTCCAGGAGTTCACGAAGATCTTTTCGGCCCACAGATCGGGCGAGAGCAGCACCATGTACCGACGCTAGGAACGGCGAGCCTCGTCAGGACATCACCCTTCCGCTGAGTGAAAGGGTCAAGCGGACGTTTGGCGGCCGGGCTGGTCGACCTCGACGTGCGGACGGGACTGCCAGAGCGCCCACTCGGCGCTGACGTCACCCGCGGTGCGCAGGAGTTGCGGGAGGTGATCGTGGAGGAGCTTCTCGGTCGAGGTCTCCGCGGCGTGGACGGTGACGTTCATCGCGGCGCGCACCGTGCCGGTGCCGTCGCGGACCGGCGCGGCCACCGAGCGGACGCCGGGTGCGAGCTCCTCGTCGGCCAGGGCCCACCCGCGCGCCCGGATCTCGGTGAGCTCGTCGCGGAGCTGCTCCGCGGTCCGCCCGATGTACGGCGGCAGCCCGGCCCGGCTCGGTTGCGCGAGGACGCCGGCCAGCTCGTCGGGGGAGAGGGCGGCGAGCAGGACCTTTCCCTGTGAGGTCTGGGCGGCCGGGAAGCGGGTGCCGATGTCGACCCGGAGCGCGATGATCTTCGGCACCGACACCCGCGCGACGTAGACGATGTCGGAGCCGTCGAGCTGGGCCATCGAGGACGACTCGCCGGTGCGGGTGACGAGGGCCTCGAGATGCGGTTTCGCGATGTCCCACAGCCCGAGGGACCCGACGTACGCCATACCGAGGGTCAGCACCTTCGGCGTCAGCTGGAAGGCGCCGTCGACGGTACGGACGAAGCCGAGTTCCTCGAGCGTCAGCAGGAGGCGGCGCGCGGTCGGCCGGGCGAGGCCGGCCGCGGCCGCGACCTCGCTCAGGGACATGGTCCGGTGGTCTGCGTCGAAGCAGGCCAGCACGTCCAGGCCGCGCGCCAGTGACTCGACGAAGTCCGGGCCCGCGCCGCGTCCTGCCATCAGCGTTCCTCCAAGGTTGTCGATCGGCCGGCCCGAGCCTACGACCCCGGCTCGCCGAAGATGGTGCCGCGGGCCTCGCGGGTCGAGTCGGACTTGTACTCGGTGTACTGGTAGGGGTTGTCGAGCACCTCGCCCTTCGGCAGCTCCGGGTTCATGCCGCTCGCCCACGCCTCCTCGCCGAGCGACGCGCGGAGGTAGTCGACGGTCGCCTCGACGCCACTGCGTACGGCGGCCAGGTCGCAACCCACCAGCCGGTTGGCGAACTTCACCACGCGGCCGTCGACGATCACCGTGTGCACGTCGCCGCGCTGCGCCTGGAACGCCACGTGCCCGTAGGGATTGACGAGCGGGAACGACACCGGCGACGCGTCGTTCTTGATCAGTATGACGTCCGCCGTCTTCCCGGGCTCGAGACTGCCGAGGTCGTCCCGGCCGAGCGCCCGCGCGCCGCCGCGGGTCGCCCAGTCGACGACGTGCTCGGCCCGCAGGTGGCTGTGGGTCACCGTGGCGCCCTTCATGTGCGCCTCGAGATGCTCGCGGGCCCGGTCGGCGCCGAGCGTCGTCCGCATCGCGCTGAAGAGGTCGCCGCTCCACCAGACGCTGGTGTCCATCGACAACGAGACCGGGATGTCGTGCCGGCGGACCTGCCAGGTGGGTGGGTAGCCCTGGCCGGCGCTCTGCTCGGACTCCGTCGAGACCGAGATCGATCCGCCGGTGGCCGCGATCCGCTGGTAGGAGTCGGTGTCGAGGGTCGCCGCGTGCACGTAGATGTTCTTCGGCGTCATGAAGCCGTTCTCGTGCATCAGCCGGATGCCGTCGTCGTTGGTCGCACCCCATACCCCGGCGTGCGTCGTCACCCCGAGGTCGAGCTCACGGGCGACCTCGAACGCGGCGCGCTCGGGGAAGGCCGGGTCGCCGGTCACGTCGAAGGCGAGCTGGAGCCCGAGGCTGGAGTCGTCCCGGAGCCGCTCCAGGAACGCGCGCACGGCCGGATCGGCGGACCACTCCCACGGACCGGCCTGAATGTTGCCGTAGGCAAGGACGAACCGGCCGGGGACGGCCCGGAGCGCGTCGACCGCGGCCTCCGCGTGACCGACGCTCTGCAGTCCGTGCGACCAGTCGACCGTGGTGGTGACGCCGGCCTCGAGGGACTCCCAGGCCGACGTCAGGTTGCCGGCGTAGATGTCCTCCGGCCGGAACGTCTTGCCGTGCTCGAGGTAGTACCAGACGAAGTACTGCGTCAGCGTCCAGTCGGCGCCGTACGCACGCATCGCGGTCTGCCACATGTGCCGGTGGGTGTCGATCATGCCCGGCATCACGATGCCGCCGGTCGCGTCGATCTCCTGGGTGCCCTCGGGGACGTCGAGCGCCTTTCCGACGGCGGCGATCCGGTTGTCGACGATCAGCACGTCCCCGTCGGTGACGACCGTGTGGTCGTCGTCCATGGTCAGCACGGTCCCGCCGCGCAGCAGCACCGGCCGGCCCGCCAGCGGCGTCTCGGCAGTGGTCATGATTCCCCTCCAGAAGAGTGCCCGGACATACGTCCGCCTGACGGTCATCAGGGCGATACGGTCACTATCGAAGCGGTCGGGAGCGCTGTCAAGGTCTCGTCTCCGGGCGGTTGACACCGCCCGGATCATGGTCGGAGACTGAGGCGGTCAGAGTTCTGCGGACAACTGTCCGTATCCGCTTCGGGGAGGTCGCGTGACGGGTCCGCTGTCCGGATTGCTGGTCGCCGATTTCTCCCGGATCCTGGCCGGGCCGTACGCGACCATGCTGCTGGCCGACCTCGGCGCGGACGTGGTCAAGGTCGAGGCGCCCGGCGGTGACGACACCCGGTCCTGGCAACCGCCGGTCCGCGACGGGATCTCGACGTACTACCTGGCGGTGAACCGGAACAAGCGGTCGATCGCGCTCGACCTGAAGGACGCCGACGACCGGGCGGCCGCGCAGGAGCTGGCCAGGCGCGCCGACGTCCTGGTGGAGAACTTCCGGCCGGGCGGGCTGGCCCGGTTCGGGCTGGACTACGAGACCGTTGCCACCGGCAACCCGCGGCTGATCTACGCCTCGATCAGCGGCTTCGGCTCCGGTCCGAAGGGCGCGGAGCTGCCCGGCTACGACCTGATCGTGCAGGCGATCTCCGGGCTGATGAGTCTGACCGGCGACCCGAGCGGTGAGCCGTTCCGGGCCGGTATCTCGGTCTTCGACGTGATGGCCGGCCTGCACGCAACCATCGGCGTGCTGTCCGCGCTGAACGCCCGGCACGAGACCGGCCGTGGTCAGCACGTCGAGGTCAACCTGTTGTCGTCGGCGCTGTCCGGCCTGGTCAACCAGTCGAGCGCGTACGTCGCGGGCGGCGTCGTACCGATGCGGATGGGGAACAGCCACCCCAGTCTCTTCCCGTACGAGCCGTTGCCCTGTTCCGACGGGGACCTGATCATCACGGCCGGGAACAACAACCAGTTCCGCCGGCTGACCGAGGTGCTCGGCGTCCCGGAACTGGCCGACGACCCGCGCTTCGACCGCAACGAGAAGCGCACCGCGAACCGGGATGAGCTGCGGCCGCTGCTGGTGGAGAGGTTGCGGACCAGGACCCGGATGGACTGGTTCCGCGACATCATCGCCGCGGGGGTGCCCTGCGGTCCGATCAACACCGTCGACGGCGGAGTGGCCTTCGCCGAGGACATCGGCCTGGATCCGGTCGTCACCGTCGGCTCGATCCCGACCGTGCGGAACCCGATCACGTTCTCCGGCAGCGCCGCGTCGTACCGGCTGCCGCCGCCGGAGCTGGACGAGCACGGCGCCGAACTACGAAAGTGGCTGACCACATGAGCTTCCCGACTTCGCTGGGTACGTCGACCGCCGACGAGATCCGCCTGCTGGGACAGGACCTCACCGCCGATCTGATGGGCAAGGTCGGGTTCGGTGAGCTGGCGTTCTGGCTGGTCGCCCTGCGGCGGCCGACCCCCGGTGAGACGCGCGTCTTCGAGGCCGTGCTGGTTGCGCTGGCCGATCACGGCTTCACACCGACCGCGATCGCCGCTCGCCTCACCTACCTGTCGGCACCCGACTCGCTCCAAGGTGCGCTCGCCGCCGGCCTGCTCGGCGGGGGTTCCCGCTTCCTCGGGGTCACCGAGGACTGCGGGATGTTCCTGCATCAGGCGCTGGAAGGGCGGGAGGAGCCGGCCGATGACGCCGGGTGGGACGCACTCGCGCTGGAGGTGGTGCAGCAGGCGAAGGCGAGCGGGAAGTACATCCCTGGCCTCGGACATCCCGTGCACAAGGTGCAGGACCCGCGGACACCCGTCCTGATCGGGATCGCCGCGGAGGAAGGCCTTCGCGGACCCCACTTGCAGCTCTTCGAGGCGATCGGGCGGGTGCACGAGCAGGTGCTCGGCCGCAAGCTTCCGCTGAACGGTGCCGGGGTCTGCGGCGCCGCGCTCGCCGACCTCGGCCTGCC
Organism: Kribbella sp. NPDC048837; assembly: GCF_055586945.1. Lineage (NCBI taxonomy): Bacteria > Bacillati > Actinomycetota > Actinomycetes > Propionibacteriales > Kribbellaceae > Kribbella > Kribbella sp. NPDC048837. The sequence goes on along the minus strand of NZ_JBVJHF010000001.1, from coordinate 1,017,818 downwards.
GGTCGAGCTGCTGCGTGGGTTCGCCTTGCTGGCCAGGGCGGCCGGTCTGCTGGGTCAGATCGCCGAGGAACGCCGCCGCCCGATCGGCATGGACGCCTACCTGACCGTCGACCGCAACGCGGTGTACGTCGATCCCGCAACCTGAAGGAGAACCACATGGCCACCGTCGCCGCGGTCATCGCCTCCACGCACCACCCGTTCTACTACCGCGCGAGTACCGCCACCGGTGCCGACCGGCCGCCGTTCGCCGACGAGTGGGTGGCGAAGATCGAGGCGTTCCGGGAGACGCTCACCAAGGCCCGGCCGGACATCCTGGTGATGGTCGGCAGCGACCACTTCCACCAGCTCTGGCTCGACAACATGCCGCAGTTCCTGGTCGGCAAGGCGCCGTACTTCGACGCCAACTGGTACAACGAGGAGCGCGAGTTCGGGCTGCCGCGGATGACGCTGGCGGGGGAGGAGCGGCTGGCCGGGCACATCCTGCGCAACGGGCTGGACGCCGGCTTCGACCTTGCCTTCAGCAACGAACTGCGGATCGACCACAGCATCACCTGCCCGATCATCACGCTCCGCCCCGAGGCGGACCTGCCGATCGTGCCCATCTACACCAACATCTTCGCGCCGCCGCTGCCCCGGCCGGGCCGGTTCGTCGAGCTCGGCCGGACCATCCGGCAACTGGTCGAGTCGTGGCCGATCGACGCGCGGGTGGCGATCATCGGCACCGGGCACCTGTCGCTCGAGCTCGGCGGGCCGCGGCAGTTCGGCGCGCACGGGCCGGATCCGGAGTTCGATCGCAAGGCGGTGGACTGGATCGCGAGCGGTGACCTGGACGGCTGCCTCGCCGAGGTCACGCTGGACAGCCTGCACCAGCCGGGCAACGCCACCCACGGGTTCATGGACTTCATGCTGATGATGGGGGTGGCCGGCGCGGGCGCGAAGGCGGACCACGTGGACTCGCTCGACCTCTTCCACACCATGGAGGCCTACTTCACCTGGTACCCGAACGGAGTGCCGGCATGAGCAAGTACCTGCTGGACAAGTTCCTCTACACCGTCGACCGCGACCCGGACCTGGTCGAGCGCTATCGCGAGGACGCGGCCGGCACCGTCGCCTGGTGGGAGGCGGAACTGGCGAACCAGATCCTCAACTGCCACACCGGTGAGCGCTCCACCTGGCTCGCGTTCACCGACGAGGAGCGGACCGCGTTACGTGAGCACGATCATGTCGCGCTGTTCGGGCTCGGTGCGCACCCGTTCCTCACGCTGACCCTGTTCATCGCGATGTTCGAGCGCGATCATGGGCCGCTCGAATACCAGAAGGCGTACGGCCGCGCGCTGCAGCATCTGTCGTTGCCGTATCCCGATATCGCCACCTAAGGAGATCACGGTGCGCGCTGCCGTCTTGCACACCCACGGCGAACCACCGTCCCACGGTGAACACCCGGACCCGGTCGCCTCGGCGGGGAACTCCGTCGTCCGCGTGACCGCGGCACCCGTCGTACCGCTGGACCTGCTGTGCGCGTCCGGTACGTCGTACTTCGGTCAGCCGGCGCTCCCCTATGTGCCAGGCGTTCAAGGGGTCGGCGTGGTCGAGCAGTCCGAGGTGATGGCACCCGGGACGAAGGTGTTCTTCGCGACCTCGGCTGGAATGGCCGCGGGGGACGGTAGCTTCGCCGAGCGGTGCGCCGTACCCGATGCCGATCTGGTGGCGCTGGATACGGCGGTCCCGGACCCGGGGGTCGCCGCGCTCGGGTTGTCCGGGGTGGCGGCGTGGATGTCGCTGACCTGGCGGGCCCAGCTCCGCGAGGGCGAGCAGGTGCTCGTGCTCGGCGGCGGTGGCGCGGTCGGCCAGGTCGCCATCGGCGCGGCCCGGGTCCTCGGCGCCGCGCGCGTCGTTGCCGTGTGCCGATCGGACGCGGCCCGCGAGCGTGCGCTGGCCGCGGGTGCCGACGAGGTGGTTGCCTTCAGCACCGATGTGGACGAGCTGACCGGGCGCCTCGGCGCGGCGACCGTCGACGTGGTGATCGATCCGGTCTTCGGAGTGGCCGCGACGGCGGCCGCTCGGGTACTGGCCGCCGGCGGGCGCCTGGTCAACCTCGGCGGTTCCGGCGGTGACGCGGCGACCTTCTCGTCGTCCGTACTGCGCAGCCGAACGGCGAGTGTCCTCGGCTACACGAACAACACCATCACCCCGGACCAGCGCCGCGACGCGCTGACCGCCGTACTGCAGCACGCGGCCACCGGCGCGATCTCGGTCGCCCACGAGACCGTCACGCTGGCCGAGATCGGCACCGCCTGGCAGCGTCAATCCACCGGCGACACCAGCGGCCGTCTGGTTGTCACCATCTAGCCGAGGGTGGCGACGGCCTCTGCGATCTTGGTCCAGAAGGCTTCACGATCCAGCTCGATAGCCACCCGCGCGTTGGCAGGGCGGCCGGTGTAGTGAAACAGGTCGACCACGGTGGCTCCCGCGGTCCATTCGCCCTGGGTCTCGATCACGACGTTCGCCTCGACACAGCCGACGATGGCCGGATCGATGACCCGGGCAACGGCGACCGGATCGTGCAGCGGCGGCGCCTCGAAGCCCCACAGCTTCCGGTACGTCGAGGCGAAGAACGTCATCCACTCGACGCAGATCCCGGCCAGCGGTGTCCCGAGCTGGTTGAACCGACCGAGGACGTCGTCTGTCACGAGCGCCTGATGGGTGACGTTGAGCCCGCACATGGTGAACGGGACCCCCGATCGCAGAACCTGGTCCGCCGCCTCGGGATCGACGTACGCGTTGGCCTCCGCGAGCGGTGCGATGTTGCCGCGGTCCGTGGAGCCGCCCATCCAGACGATCTCGGCGATCCTCGTGGTCAGCGACGGCTCGGCGGACAACAGCCGGGCGATGTTCGTGAGCGCTCCGGTCGCCACGATCGTGACCGGCGCCGGGTGATTCCGCAGTACGTCGACCAGCACGTCGTGGGCGGGTGACGGCGACTCGGGCACCGACGGCTCGGTGTCGAACAACGGTCCGTCGAGCCCGGTCTGCCCGTGGACGTCGTCCGCGATGCGCAACCGTCGTGCCAACGGCCGGTCGGCACCCCGCGCGACCGGGACATCGCTCACGCCCGCCAGGGACAGCACCCGTCGTGCGTTCACCGTGCACTTGTCGACGGTCTGGTTGCCGGCGACCGTCGTCACCGCGAGCAGGTCGACCGCGGGATCGGCGATCGCCAGCAGCAGCGCCATCGCGTCGTCATGCCCCGGATCACAGTCGAGCACCAGTGGAGTGACCATGCGCCAGCGTACGACGCGGTCAGCCCTCGGCTGCGGCCTTCTTGTCCCAGCCGTGGAAGTGGGAGTGGTCGCCGGCTTCCCAGGCCTCGCGCAGGCCGGGTTTGCTCAGATCCCAGTCTGGCCGGATCTCGCTGCCCACGGCGCGAAGGTCCTGCCAGAGTTCGCTGATCGACGGCCGGCCCCAGAACCAGTAGCCGTTGTAGATGCTGTGCACGACGAGGCCGGGCTTCAGGACGAGCGTGTGCGGGATCATCGGGTCGTTCTCCGGGTCGGTGTACTCCTGGATGTCCAGATCCCGCTGGACGATCCGCCCGGGATCGGACAGGAACGGCCACTGCGCGCCCACCGACGCCCGGAACTCCTGCAGCGTGTGGTGCTCGTCTGTCGCGATCGTCACGATCTGCGTGTACGAGACCGCGATCTTCGGATAGAAGGCCGCGAGCTCCTGGTGCTGCTGGTGCTCCTTCGGGCAGTAGTGCCCGCGGGCGAGCGTGAGGATCATCGGATCGTCACCCTGCAACTCGCTGAGCCGGCGCGGTACGTCGGTGTGGTCGGGGAGCTCGTAGTCCGGGAACGTGCCGCCCGGCGCGATGTCGGAACGCATGGTCAAGTCCTATGTTGGTTCCAGCCGCGTGTCCAGGCGCGGGAGGCCAGCCAGCGGAGCCGGGTATGAGTGAGCAGGATCAGCCGCCGCAGGACCAGCCGACGTCCGACCGGGGCGGCGGCTCCGATCGCGGCGAGCGGCCCGACGGGTCCCAGCGGTCGTCGCACAAACCGTGGCGGACCGAGGGTCTGCCCGCCGGTCACGGCGACGGGGACAAACCGCGGCGGCCGCGATGGCTGCGGTGGGCGGCCTGGATCGCCGGCGGCTACCTGCTGCTGTTCCTGCTGACCACGATGCAGGACCAGATGTCCGGCAGCGAGCAGACCATCGCCTACACCGACTTCACCGCCCAGGTGCAGAAGCAGAACGTCGCCGAGGTGTTCTCCCGCGGTGACACCATCGAGGGGCGGCTGAAGGCGGCCGCACCGGTCCCGGGCAAGAGTGACTCGACGTACACGAAGTTCACCACCGAGCGACCGACGTTCGCCAACGACGATCTGTTCGGGGCGCTGCAGAAGAGCGGGGCGACGGTCCGCGCGACGCCGGTGACCCAGCAGCGCGGCGTGCTCTGGAACCTGCTGATCTCGTTCGCGCCGATCCTGCTGCTGGTCGGTTTCTACTTCTGGTTGTTCCGGCGCCAGCGCGCGGCCGGCGGCGGGCTCGGCAGTCTGCTCGGCGGCGGTCAGCAGAAGAAGCCGGTCGAGCCCGGCAGCGTCCGGGTGACGTTCGCCGACGTCGCCGGGATCGACGAGGTCGAAGCCGAGATCGAAGAGGTCGTCGACTACCTGAAGGATCCCGGCAAGTACCGCCGGCTCGGTGCGCGCGCCCCGAAGGGCGTACTGCTGGCCGGTGCGCCCGGCACGGGCAAGACACTGCTGGCCCGCGCGACCGCCGGGGAGGCCGGCGTACCGTTCTTCTCGGCCAGCGCCTCGGAGTTCATCGAGATGATCGTCGGGGTCGGGGCGAGCCGGGTCCGGGAGTTGTTCGGCGAGGCCCGCAAGGTCGCGCCGGCGATCATCTTCATCGACGAGATCGACACCATCGGGCGTGCTCGCGGCGGGGCCCGGTCGATCGGCGGCCACGACGAGGGCGAGCAGACGCTCAACCAGATCCTGACCGAGATGGACGGCTTCTCCGGCCATGAGGGTGTCGTCACCCTCGCCGCGACGAACCGGGCCGACGTCCTCGACCCGGCGCTGCTCCGGCCCGGCCGGTTCGACCGGACGATCACCGTGCACGCACCGGACCAGAAGGGCCGCGAGGCGATCCTCCGGGTGCACGCGCGCGGGAAGCCGCTCGCCGCGGACACCGATCTGGGCGCGATGTCGCGATCCACACCCGGCATGACCGGCGCGGACCTGGCCAACCTGCTGAACGAGGCCGCTCTGTCCGCGGCCCGGCAGGGGCGGTTCGAGATCGTCCAGCGGGACCTGACCGACGCGCTGGAGAAGATCCAGCTCGGGACGGCGCGCAACGTGGTGATGCCGGAGGAGGAGCGACGGCGTACGGCGTACCACGAAGGCGGGCACGCGCTGCTCGGGATGATCCAGGTCGGCGCGGACCCGGTGCGCAAGGTGTCGATCATCCCGCGGGGACGTGCGCTCGGTGTCACGCTGTCGACGCCGGAGATGGATCGGTACGGGTACGACACGGAGTATCTGCGGGGGCGGATCATCGGCGCGCTCGGTGGGATGGCGGCCGAGAAGGAGGTGCTCGGGGTGGTCACCACCGGCGCCGAGAGCGACCTCGAGAGCGCGACGCGGATCGCTCGCTCGATGGTCGGCCGGTGGGGGATGTCGGAGGCGATCGGCCCGGTGTCGGTCCTGCCGTCCGAGGGGGACGCGCGGATGGCCGGCGTCTCGGACGAGCTGCTCAACACCGTCGACGAGGAGGTCCGCCGCCTGATCGAGGAGTGCTATGCCGAGGCCCGGCGCCTGCTCCGCGAGAACCGCGACCGCCTCGACTCCATCGCCGAACAGCTCCTCGCCCACGAAACCCTCGACGAAGCCGACGCCTACGCCGCCGCCGGCATTCCCCACGACACACCCGCGGCTCCGTCGGCGTAAGTTGCTGATTTTCTGATTGGCTGAGGTGGCAGGCAATCGTTCACTTGGCGGTTGCCTGGGCGCCCCCGGAGTGGGGGTGTGCGTTCCCTGGGCGTTGACAGAGTCCGGCCCGATCGCGCGTGTCGCGCGGTGGGGATCGGGGACTGTGAGCATCCGGAGCGTTGACCTTGCCTGTGTACCGACGACGGCTGTGCGCGTGCCTGGCCGGTCTGATGGTGCTGTTCGCCGGGATTCAGCCGGCGTCGGCGCATCCGTTCGGGGATCCGCAGACGGTGACGATCGCGGGCGCGGGTGACGTCGTTCATGTGCGCTGGAAGGTCGGCGGTCTCGACGATCTGACCTTGCTCGGGGTCGCGCTCGGCGTGTTGCCACGCGACCGGGTGATGATGGACGGCGCGGTGATCTTCGAGCCGGCGGATGCGGTGGCGATCGGGCCGTCGGCCGAGTTCACCGGCTACTTGCTGCGGCAGATCACGGTCGCCAGTCGCGGAGACCAGTGCACGGGTTCGGTGCAACCGCCGGGTGATGTGACGAAGAGCGGTGTGGCGATCGACTACACCTGTCCCGGGCCGATTGGCGCGGTCACCGTCAAGGTGCGGACGCTGACTGATCTGAACCCGGCGTACAAGACGTTGGCGACGGGACCGAACGGTACGCGCGCGGTGTACGGCGACGGCAACGACAGCCACGAGTGGACGCTGGGGACGGCGACCGCGTCGGGTGTTGGCCGAAGCGCAGCCGTGCAGCTTGGTGCGGTGGTCGGTGGCGTGTTGCTGCTGACCGCCGCCGCCGTGGTTGGTGTTCGGCGCATCAGGCGGCGGAGTCCCGCATGAGCCTGGCCGACCAGCTCGAGGGCTTCCTTCACTCGCCCGGTGTGCCGCCGATCGCCTTTGTGCTGGCGTTCGCTGCGGGGGCCGGGCATGCGGTGATGCCTGGGCACGGCAAGAGTCTCGCGGCCGCGTACCTCGTGGGGGAGCGGGGACGGGTCCAGGATGCCGCCTGGCTGGGTGGATCGGTCGCCGTGATGCACACGCTGAGTGTGCTGATCATCGGGGTGGCCTGGACGTTCCTCTCGCTCTCTGACTTCCTTCACCTGGAGCAGCTCACCACCGCCTTGCAGTTGATCGGGGGCTTGCTCGTGGTGATGACCGGACTCTGGTTGTTCAGGCGCCATCGCCAGAAGGGCCACGGGCACGGGCACGGGCACGGGCATGCGGAGACCTCGCGGCCGGGGTTGTTGCTGCTCGGGATCTCCGGTGGTCTGACCCCGTCGCCGTCCGCGTTCCTCGTGCTGGTGGCCGGGTTGTTCCTCGGCCGGGCCGGCTTCGCGCTGCTGCTCGTGATCACGTTCGGCCTCGGCATGGCCGTGGTCCTGTTCGCCGTCGGTCTGCTCGCGGTCGCGGGCAGCACGGTCGTCGTCCGCGGCGGCCGGTCGCACCACCTGTTGCACGTCGCCACGCACGTGGCGCCTCTGCTCGCCGCCGCCGGCATCACGCTGGCCGGCGTCGTCATGACCGCGCTCGCCGCGATCCAGCTCACCGCCTGACATCGCACCGCCTGACATCTCACCGCCCTAAGGAGAAACATGACCCACCGACTGCGCACAGGCTGGCGACGGCTGCGCACCGCCTCGGTCCTGGTGGCGGTTGCGCTCGTCGCCGGTTCCGGCGCCGCGATCATCTCGACGACCTCCGGCGCGGAGGCGGCCGCGGCGGCCGAGTCGACCGGCGCGCCGGCGCTCAACCTGCACGACGGTCAGACGCTGGAGGGTACGACGACCGTCACCGCCGAGCCGACCGCGGAGAACGACTCGGTCGTCGCGCTGAAGGTCGACGGACAGCAGGTCGACGCGGACCGGACCGCAGGTACGGCGCACTTCGCGTTCGACATGGGCGGCAACGGCACCGAGGCGCGGTACAAGAACTTCCTCACCGTCAACGGCCGGACCGACAAGGTGTACTTCCCGGACATCGCGGGCGGGCTCAACGGCCGCCTCGACCTGCCCGGCGAGTGGCTGCACACCGGCGTCAACACCGTCACCGTGCACGCCGGCGCGGCCTGGGTCGACACCACCAACACCGCCGCCGTCGGCTACGAAGTACTCCCTTACGGCGAAGGCGGCCGCTGCCCGAACTACGACGACTTCCCGTTGAGCAGCATCAGCCTGAGCCTGCTCGGCATCGCGATCGACGGCGAGCAGAACGACTTCAGCTACAGCTTCGGCGACGGCACCTGCGGTAGTGCGAAGCACCTCCTCACCCAGGACCTGACCTTCGTCGTGTCCGGTGAGCCCGGCAGTACGGCGGGACTCCGCAAGGACCTGGACACGACGCAGCTCGCCAACGGCGAGCACACCATCGCGGCAACGACCGCGTCCGGGGCGACCACGATCGCCACCATCCAGGTCAACAACGCCCCGGCCGGCGCCGCCAAGCTGACCCCGGCCGACGGGACCGTGGTGAAGGGCGAGCAGCCGGTCATCGCCGCCGTACCGGTCGGCAGCCAAGGCACGGTCGAGTCCCTCGCGATCGACGGCAAGCCCGCGGAGAACGCCGAGACCCTGGCCGCGGGGACGGCGACCTTCGGCATCACCGTCGAGGCGGGCAACTCCGCGGAGGCGAAGTACCACAACTACTTGCTTGTCAACGGCAACCGTGTCGACCTCGGTGGCGACTACGGCGTCAGCGGCGCGGAAGCGGCTTCGATCAAGCTCCCGCAACGCTTCCTGAAGTCCGGCGACAACGTAGTCCAGGTGAGGACCGGCGACTACAACGGCACGCTGAACGGCGCGACCTGCGCGAACCACGACGACTTCAGGATCAGTACGGCGAGCCTCGCGCTCAGCGCCACCAGGTCGATCACGCGCGGCACGACCTACCTCCTGACCACGACCGGTTCGACCACCACGAAGACCGCGACGAGCGATGCGATCCTGGCGCTCGGCGACGGCACGTGTGGCCCGAACAAGGAGGCCGAGTTCCATTTCACGATCGCGGATGCGCCGACCACCAGGACGGTGGACACCTTGGGGGGTCGGAACGACGCGCACCTGAAGGTGTTCGTCGGCGGCAACGGGTCGGACAACGGCTACGACAACAAGGTGCTGATCAACGGCATCCCGCTGGATCTCGGTGTGTGGGAGAAGGAGACCGCGGACCTGACCTTCCCGAACGAGTGGCTGGTCCCCGGTGTGAACGTGCTCGAGTTCGTGGCCGGCACCGACCACGGCAGCGCCAAGCCGGGCGGCTGCGACAACTACGACGACTTCACCCTGCGCGACTTCGAGCTCGCCCCGAACGGTGCGAACGCCACGCAGCTGACGAAGGAAGTTGCTGAGAGCAACGTCACCATCGGCTCGGCGACCTACCCGGTCGGCACGCCGGTGACGGTCTACCTGGGCGACGGCACCTGTGGCAGCAGCTTCAACGCCGCTCTGCGCAAGACGATCCTGTTCGACGTCACCGGTACGGCGCTCGGCCGGCGGGCGGACGTCGATACCACCGCGATCGCGGACGGCGCGCACACCATCGAGGCGATCGTCGGTGACAAGACCGCGACCCGCCGGTTCACCGTCGACAACACCGCTCCGGTGGTCGAGAGCAGCGTCCCGGCCGAGGGCCAGCGACTCACCTCGACCGTGGCGCTGATGGTCAACGTCAAGGACGCATCGGCCATCGCAGGCACGCCGGTGATCACGCTCGACGGCAAGGTGGTCAAGCAGGGCGACCAGATCGGCCACGGTCTTCCGGCCGGTGCCCACACGATCGCAGTGACCGCGGCCGACACCCTGGGGAACACGGCCACGCGCGAGATCCATTTCAGCAGTGCGAGCATCCCCGACGTCCCGACCGACCTCGGTGCGACAGTCACCGGTGTCAACGAGCAGTCGGCCGCGCTGTCCGCGAAGATCCCGGGGGAGGACGGCGTACCGCTGACAGCGACGTTCACGAAGGCCGACGTGGTCATCCCGTCCGCGGGCTACCAGGGTGAGGCGGCCGCGGTGCCGACCACGCTCGACGTCGCGCACGACCAGAACGTCAAGGTCGACTCGTTGCGCCCGCTCGACGGCCAGACGATCGACACGGCCTCTGGCCGGGACGTGGTCTTCCAGCGCTACGACCTCGACCTCGGCGCCAAGGGCAGTACGCCGACTCTGCGCTGGGAGGGCACGGTCGACCCGAAGCGCGTCGTGGCGCTGCGGGTCTGGGATCCGGCTGCGAAGAAGTGGGACGCGCTCACCAGCGGCCGTGGCCAGGCCGGGCAGAGCACCGTGCTCACCACGCAGGTCGCCTATCAGTACCGCGACGGCAATGTCGTCCACGTGCTGGTGACCGGCGAGGACCCGTTCGCCGACGACCTGTCGCCGCGGGACGCGTCGGCGCAGAACGACAAGGATCACTTCGAGGACCCCGCGACGTACGACTTCTCGATCGCGCACTTCACCGACACCCAGTACCTGACCGAGGGTGCGGCCGGTGGCACGTACGACGACTGGGACGGTGTCAAAGAGCCGAGCGACGTGATGACCGCCGAGGAGCAGGCGATCTGGGCCGCGGCGTACCGCAACGAGGTGCAGTGGATCGCGGACAACAGCGCGGGCCGCAAGATCGCGTACGCCGCACACACCGGCGACATCATCGAGAACGACTACTACGACCCGCTGGCCAAGAACCCGGACGGCACGCTGCAGCGGCCCGGCCTGAACGCGGAGGTCGACAAGGAACTGGCACTCGCGTCCAGCTACCAGGCGATCCTGGACAAGAAGGGCGTGATCAACCAGGTCATCGCCGGTAACCACGACAACCAGCTCGGCGCGGAGACCGGACCGGACTCCCGGTTCAGCAAGATGTTCAGCGCCGACCGGTACCGCGAGGTGTCGCAGGCGTGGCCGGCCGGCGCCGATTACCACGCGTGGGACGAGAAGGTGAACCCGGACGGCTCGATCACCCCGGGCCGGGACAACCAGAACAACTACGTGCTGTTCTCGGCCGGCGGTCTGGACTTCGTCGCGATCGGCCTGTCGTACGGCGTGACGCCGGAGGAGGCGAACTGGGCCGACTCGATCTTCAAGCGGTACAAGGACCGCAACGGGATCCTGCTCTCGCATGACTACCTGCGCCCGTCGACGAACCCGGACGGCCGGGACACCGGCTTCTCCACGCCGGACGGCTCGCCGCTGTACAAGCAGGTCGTCGAGAACAACCCGAACGTCTTCCTGGTCCTGGCCGGTCACGAGCACGGCGTGGGCACCAACCTGAAGACCAACGTCGGTGTCACCGTCGCGCACGACGTGGTCGAGCTGCTCGCGGACTACCAGTTCTACACGGTGGCCGCCGGTGAGCTCTGGCCCGGACTGGTCGATGCCGCCGGCAACATCGACGTCAACGGCGACGGCACGCCGGATCACAAGGCGACCGACCGCCTGCAGTTCGGCGCGAGCTTCCTGCGGCTGCTGCAGTTCGACGTGAAGCGTGCCGAGATGCACATCGACACGTACTCGCCGTTCCTGAACAACTTCGGGGCGACCGAGTACGACATCCGCCAGGACGGCAGCCAGACCAAGCCGCGGTACAACGGTGCGGAGGACAACCTGACCCTGCCGGTCGACCTGACCACCCGCAAGACGTCGTTCTCGACCGACTCGCTGGCGGCGTACGTGCCGACCGGTGTGATCGGGACCGACAGCGTGGTCGCCAACGGCACCGCGAGTACGACGTGGTCCGGTCTGTCGCCGGCGACGTCGTACGCCTGGATCGTGTCGGCCAAGAGTGCTGACGACGGGGTCGCGGTGACGCAGCCGGCCGTGTTCCGGACGCGCAAGGGGCAGCCGACGGTGACGGTTGCCGCGGCGCCGGTGCAGTGGGGTACGGCGGCCAAGGTCACGGTGAACGTGACTGCGGAAGGCCTACCGGTGACGGGCACCGTCGAACTCCGCGAAGGCACCAAGGTCCGCGGTACTGCGCCCGTGTCCGCGGGCAAGGCGACGTTCTCGCTGCCCGTCGGTCTTGCCGTGGGCAACCATGCGCTGACGGCGTCGTACTCGGGAAGCGACACGTTCGAACCGGCCCAGGGCGCGGTCACGCTGACCGTCAACCTGCCGCCGGCCTGGAACGCGAAGACGCTCTACCGGGCCGGAGCCCAGGTCTCGTACCAGGGCAAGCCGTACGAGGCCGCGTGGGCGAGTGTCCTGCTCCCGCCAGGCGACGCGTACGGCGCCTGGCAGGAGCTGGCGATGACGGAGGACGGTACGGCGATCTGGACGGCATCCCGGATCTTCGACACCGGTGACGTGGTGCTCTACAAGGACAAGCGGTACCGGGCCAAGTGGTGGACCCGGAACCAGCCGCCGGGATCGCCGTACGGTCCATGGACTCCTGTCAGCTGACCGTCACCGTCTGACCCAGGTCGTTGTAGCCGGTGGCCGGCTGCCAGGTTCCGTCGTTGGCGAGACGTACGGCGTACACCGAGTTGTACGTCTCGCTGGAACCTGGCAGTCGGGCCTGGGACTGGAGTTTCGGATCGGCGATGTTGAGCAGCAGCTTGTACTTGCCCGGCACCGGCGGTGCGGGGACCTTCAGGTTGAGGGTGGTGGTTGTCCCGGCGCCCCAGCGGCGGGGGTTGGCGGAGACGTTCACCTTGTAGGTGTGCTTGTCGCTCTGGAAGATCAGCTGCACCTGGCGCGGGTTGTACGGAGCCGCCCAGCCGTCGTTGCGGATCCGCAGGTCGACCCGGACGTCGTCACGCGGCCGCGCCCTGGTCGTGACCGTGCTCTGGGTGAGGGCGAACCGGTAGCCGAGCTTCTGCTTGACGGTCGTGAGGTTGTCGCCCCAGGTGTCCAGGACGTCCCGGTTGTATTCGATGTTCAGGAACGAGAAGTGCAGTCTCGCCATCTCGGCCGACGCCGACTCCCAGTCCGACCGCGGTGAGTTCACCGCGCAGGTCTCGCCGCCCTCGGGCACATAATTGGTGTCCTGGGCAACGAAATCCTTGTCCAGCTCGATCGGGTCGCTGAGATAGGTGCCGAAGTCGTCCGGGCTGGCCAGGAAACAGTCGTTGTGATGACCGACCCGCGCCACCGGCGTCCCGTTGTACGCCTGCGCCGCGGTGAGCGCTCCCGCGGTGCCGGTCGGCACCCCGAGCATGCGCTGCTTCATGTACGGCGTCCGTACCTGGATCATCCGGTCCTTCGGCAGCGCGGTGAGCAAGCCCATGACGACGGCCTTGCGGTCGGCCCAGTTCTGGTCCGTGACCACGCTCGGGTCCTGCGGGTCGGAGAAGTAGTCGGTGTAGTAGCCCTCACCCCACAGCCCGACGAACCCGGCCTGGACGACCGCGATCACGTCCGAGTTCGCACGCAGCATCGGGGTGAGCTGCTTGATCTGCTTGAGGACGCGGGACACCGGCGCGTCGCCGTACGGCGTGGGCGGCGGCCAGCCCGGGCCCGGCAGCGCGTAGGCGAAGCGGACGATCATCTTGACGCCCGCCGCGCGGGCGGTGTTGAAGTCCGCCTGCATCAGGTCGAGGTACGCCTTGTCGATCACATCTTGCTGGGAGAACTTCTCCAGGTAGAACAGCCGGAGGATCTGGGTGATGTCCTCCTGGGTCCGGAAGTTCCGCAGGGTGGTCAGGTTGAGCGGCACATAGCCCGTGCCGTCGGCCCGGTAGTGCGTCTCGGTGTGGTGGTAGAAACCGAGTTCCTGGTTGGCGATCACGTCGTCGGTGGTCGCGTAGGTCCGGGTGCTGGCCGGACTCGGGTGGGCCATCGCCACCTGGGTCGTCGGTAACAGCAGACCGATCGCGGCAAGACCTGCAGCAAGCCGTCTCATGGTTGTCGTCTCCTAGGGGACTAGCTGACGGTGAGGGTGTGCAGGAGCGAGTTCATTCCGCTCGTGGCGTCCCAGGTGCCCTGGTTCGCGAGACGGATCGAGTACTCGGGGCGGGTGGACAGGAGTGGGTCCGGCAGGTTGAGCAAGAGGGAGTAGGAGCCTGCCGGAAGATTCGCGGGCAGCGTGAGCGTCTGCGACACCGTGGTCGAGGCACCCGCTGTCCAGCGGCGGGGGTCGGAGCTCATCGCGAGCTTGTAGTTCGTGCCGGTCGACGTGTTGCGCAGGACCAGCTCGGGGGTGCGGGGGTTGAACGGCGTCGCGTAGCCGTCGTTGTGGACGGTCAGCGACACCGGCAGGCTGCCACCGGGTGAGGCGGTCGCCGGATAGGTGCCGGTCTCCAGGCGGAAGCGGTAGCCGAGCTTCCTGGTGACGTCGGCCAGGCAGCCGCCCGTGTTCCAAGAGCTCAGCACGGTCGGCTCGTAGTCGGTGTTCAGGAAGGACCAGTGGAACTGGGCGAGTTCGCCGGTCGCCGTCGGGCAGCTCGACCGCGGTGGATTCGACCCACACGTCTCGCCGCCCATCGCGACGTACGCCGTCTCCGCTTGGAGGTACGGGTACTCCACCGCGGTGTTCTCGTAGGTGCCGTAGTCGTCCGGGCCGGCCAGGAAGCAGTCGTTGTGGTGACCGAGCCGGGACAGCGCCGAGCCGTTGTAGGCGTCGGCCGACTGCACCGGAGTGGTCGAGTACATCGTCCGCTTGAACTTCGGTGTCCGCAGCTGCACCATCCGGCTCGACGGCACGACACTCAACAGCTTGTCCGTCACGGCCTTGCGGTTGGTCCAGTCGGTGCTCGTGATGGTGCCGGCGTTGCCGAAGTTCTGCGTGTAGTACCACTCGCCCCAGGCTCCGATCAGCCCGGCCTGCACGACCGCGATCACGTCCCTACCGGAACTCAGGTACGGCGCCAGCTGGTCGAGGTGGGCGAGGACACGGGTCTTGGTCGCGTCGTCCCCGGCGGTCGACGTCGTGTAGGCGAACCGCAGGACCATCTTGAGACCGGCCGCGCGGACGGTGTCGATCTGCTGCTGCAACTGGTCGAGGGCCGCCTGCGCGATCGGGCCGTTCTTGTACTCGGCCAGGTAGAACACGCACATCACCAGCGAGATGCCCTGGCTGGTCCGGTAGTTCTGCAGCGTGGTCTGCGAGAAGTCGGCTTTGTCGCAGTCGCCGGTGTGGTGGTAGAAACCGCGCTCGGGGTTGGCGAAGTTGTCGGTCGAGGCCGAGTAGGTCACCGTGCTCCCGGACCCGCCGCCCCCGCTGTAGACGTGGGTGTACTTGCTCGAGGTCTCCAGCGGTGACTCGACCTGGAAGATGAGATCGGAGTCGTTCGGGGAAGCGCTCTCGCCGAGATCCGCACGGTTCACGGTCCAGCGCGCGACTCCGCCCGTACTCGAGAAGGTGACCGAGCGGACGAGGGACCAGCTCCAGCCGCTGCCCGTGTGCTGGTACAGGCTCCCGTTCTCGAGCAGGTAGTCGGCGCCCGTACCGCCCTGGGCGAAGCCGGTGGCGGCGTTCCGGTCGGTGTCGACATACACGCGGAGGTAGGCCGGGGAGCCGGTGAAGGAGAACTGGTAGCTGACAGTCGTCGCGGTGTTGGTCGCCGATCCGGCGCTGATCGTGGCGCTCGCGGGGGAGACCACCAGGAGTGCCGTGACCAGTGCGCCGGCGACCACGCCGGTGAGTAATCGAAGGGACCGCGGAACGGGACGCATGGTGTTCCTCTCGCTGGGCGGGGCGATGGGAATAATCATGGAGTCCAGGAAAACTATGTCAAGGCTTCAGACCCGCAGGAACAGCGTCGGGGAGGCCGGATCAGGCCCGTTGTACAGTGTGGAGTCGACCGCTTCGAGGGCCAGGCGGACGGCGCCGACGGCGACGCCCAGGTCCGCGAAGGCCGAGACGCGGATCTCGGGAGTACGCAGGCACCACCGGTCCAGCTCGCGCCGGAGCGGCTCGACCAGGACGTCGGCCGACCGCGAGAAGCCGCCACCGATGACGACCAGCTCCGGGTCGAGGGTGAGCACGAGCGCGGACGCGCCGACCGCGATGTCCCGGACGTAGCCGCGGACCGCGCGCATCGCCTCCCGGTCACCGTCCCGCGCGGCCAGGAACACGCGCTCGACCTCCTCGCCCGAGCCCAGCCAGCCGCGCAGGTGCTCCGGCGCGCGGAGCCAGCCGGCCGCGGGCAGCGCGCCGATCTCGCCCGACCAGTTGGCGAAGCCGCGGTGCAGCTTCCCGTCGATGATCAGGCCGGCCCCGGTGCGCAGCCCGGCGAGCAGGAACACCACGTCCTTGGCGTACCGGGCGACACCGTGCCACGTCTCGGCCAGGGCGGCGAGCTTGCAGTCGTTCTCCACCCGAACCGGTCCAGGGACGAGTCGGCGCAGGTGGGCGGCGAGGTCGACTCCGGTCCACTCCGGCAGCGAGTCCGAGAGCATGACCTTGCCGGTGCCGTCGACGAGACCGGTGGTCGCGACCCCGGTCGACCAGATCTGGCCGGCCTTGACCCCGGCGCCGGCCAGAGCCGTGGCCACGCATTCGTCGAGCCCGGCCAGTCGCTCGCGCCGACCGGCTTCGGGGGAGACCGCTCTCCGGGCCTGGCTCAGCACCTCGCCCTCGAGATCGGTGACCAGGGCGAGGATCTTGTGCCCGCCGACGTCGACGCCGAGCAGCCGGCCCGCCTCGGCGTGGAAGCGGTAGCGACGGGCCGGCCGGCCGACGGTGCCCTCGGCCGGCGACATCTCGGTCACCCAGCCGCGCCCGAGCAGGTCCCGGGCGACGTCCTCGGTCGAGGCCCGGGACAGGCCGGTCCGCTTCGACAGCTCCGTCAGGGTCAGTGGCCGGCCGCCGCGCAGTGCCCGCAGCACGCTGGCCGCGTTGAGCTGCCGCAACCGGGACAGGTCACCGCCGGTCGGCTCGTCGGTCATCGCGGGTCCCCGGGAAGTCGTGGTGCAGGAAGTCGTGATCGGTTACTTAATCATGGACCCCGGGATAACTCTCAGCGCGCCGATCTCCCGGCGCGCCGAACCCTCTGTACGGGCGGTGACAACGTTGTACTGTGGTGCGGCGGTTGGCCGAAACGTTTCCGATTGAGGAGGACTAAGGTGTCGAAACCGCTCAAGATCGCGGTCCTGGGATTCTGGCACGTGCACGCGGGGGACTACTCCAGGCAGGCCCAGCAGCATCCGGGCACCGACCTGGTCGCCGTCTGGGACGACGACGCCGAGCGCGGTCAGGCCGGCGCGGACCAGTTCGGGGTGGAGTTCACCGGCGATCTCGACGCGCTGCTGGCGCGCGAGGACATCGACGGCGTCGTGATCACGACGGCCACCAACGAGCACCGCGACCTGATGGTGAAGGCGGCCGAGGCCGGTAAGCACATCTTCACCGAGAAGGTGCTCGCGCCGACGGTCGCCGAGGCCGAGGAGATCGTCGCCGCGACCGATGCGGCCGGGGTGAAGCTGACGGTCTCGCTGCCGAGGCTCTACCACGGCTACACGCAGGCGATCCGCGAGGTGATCGGCAGCGGTCGCCTCGGGCAGTTGACGTACGGCCGGGTCCGGCTCTCCCACAACGGCGCCATCCCGCAGGACGGGGCCGAGGGCTGGCTGCCGCAACGGTTCTTCGAGCCCAAGACGGCGATCGGTGGCGCCCTGACCGACCTGGGCTGCCATCCGGTCTACCTGACCCAGCTCTTCCTCGGCTCCACTCCGGAGACGGTCAGTGCGACCTACCGCTCGGTGGCCGATCGCGGTCTGGAAGACAACGCTGTCGTGGTCGTCGGGTACGGCGATCAGAAGATCGGCGTGATCGAGGCCGGCTTCGCCAGCAACAACCCGTTCACCATCGAGCTCTTCGGGACCGAGGGCACGCTGACCTACACCGACGCCGGCAACGTCCTGACGGTGAACGGCGAGCAGTCGCCGGTGCCCGAGCACGGCCCGGAAGCGTTCGCGCAGTGGGTCGGCCACATCAACGAGGGCACCCGTGCCGACGACAACATCGCCCGCGCGGTCGAGCTGACCCGGCTGGTGGTGGCCGCGAACGAGGCCGCCGACAGCGGGCGCGCCATCGCCTACAGCTGAGGAGACTCGTCATGATCAAGGTAGGGCTCATCGGCGGCGGCGGGATCGCGTCCGCTCACATCAAGGGCTACCGCGAGCACGCCGACAGGATCGCCGTCACGGCGGTCGCCGACGCCGTCGAGGAGACGGCCAAGGCCCGGGGCGAGGAGCTGGGCGCCACGGCGTACACGGACTATCGCGAGATGCTCGCGAACGAGGACCTCGACGCGGTCGACATCTGTCTGCCGCATCACTTGCACCGCGACGCGATCGTCGCGGCCGCGGAGGCCGGCCGGCACGTCCTGTGTGAGAAGCCGCTGTGTCTCACCGCGGACGAGGCCGCGGATGTCCGGTCGGCGGTGACCGAGCACGGCGTCACGCTGATGTGCGCGCACAACCAGCTGTTCATGCCGGCCGTGGCCAAGGCCAAGGAGCTGATCGAGGCCGGCACCATCGGGACCGTCTACGAGGTCCGCACCACCGACAGCTTCTACAACAACTTCGACCCGAGCACGATGGGCTGGCGGGCGAGCAGCAAGACCAGTGGTGGTGGCGAGCTCATCGACACCGGGTACCACCCCACTTATCTGATGCTGCACCTCGCCGGCGGCCTGCCGGTCGAGGCCACCGCGATGCTCTCCACGCACCGGCTGAAGTTCATGGAGGGCGAGGACTCCGCGCAGGTCCTGATCCGGTTCGACAACGGCGTCGTCGGCCAGATGGTGACCAGCTGGGCCTATCAGCCGGCCGACTCCACCGAACGCTTCTCCGCCGTCGGCGAGCTCGGCTCACTGCACAGCGACGGCACCTCGCTGTCCTACCGGCTCCGGTCGGGCGAGACCGAGACCTTCGAGTTCGAGCCCGTCGACACCTTCGTCGCCGAGATCGGCCACTTCGCCGAGTCCCTGCGCACCAAGTCCCGTCCACTGCACACCGAGGAAGAGGGCATCGCCGTGCTCGGCATCCTCCTGGCCGCCTACGAGGGATCCCGCTCGAAGACGATCGCTCCTGTTCTCAAGGTCTAGACCGTCCGGAAATAGAAGTCCTCGGCCAGCTCGTCCAGCAGGCCCGGGTACGTCGGATGCCAGTCGAGCAACTCGCTGGTCCGGGCGGCGGACGTCGGGTTGTCGATCCCGGCGAACGCCGCCAGGAAGCCGAGGTACTCCGGTGCCTGCTCGGGCGTGACCGACCGGGCCGGCACGTCGAGGCCACGGCCGATGGCCTCGGCGATCCGGCGTACCTCGATGCCCTCGTCGGCGACCGCGTGCAGGCGGGTGCCGGCGGGGGCGGACTCGAGGGCGAGCCGGTAGAGCCGCGCGGCGTCGAGGGTGTGGACCGACGGCCAGCGGTTCGTGCCGTCGGCGACGTACGCCGAGAATCCGTTGCGGCGGGCGAAGGCGATCAGGGATGGCGCGAAGCCGTTGTGGTCGAGTGTGCTGTGGGTGATCGGTGGCAGCCGGACGACCGATGACCGGATGCCCTTCCCGGCCAGGTCGACGACGAAGTTCTCCGCGTCGATGCGGTAGCCGCCGGGCAGGGTGTCGGCCTCGGTGCCGATCCGGCCCAGGTCCGCGCGGGCGAGCAGCCCGGTGCCCGACGTACCGACGAATGGCTTGTCCGTGCCGGCCAGAGCGTCCGCGATCGCTCGCACGGCGGCCAGGTCGGTCTCGGCCGCGCCGGTCAGGTCGCCGGCTTGCATCGCGTCGTGCCGGAACGCGAGGTGGACGACTCCGTCGGCGGCCTCGGCCGCGGCGCGCAGGTTGTCGAGATCGTCGAGGTCGCCGCGGACGACGTCGGCACCCCACTCGGCGAGACGCGCGGCGGACGCGTCCGAGCGAGCCAGGCCGGTGACCGAGTGTCCGTGCTGGATGAGCTCGGGGACGAGCGCGGAGCCGATGTGTCCCGAGGCTCCGGTGATGAACACGCGCATGAAGCTGTTCCTTTCAGTGATGTCATTGACTGACATCACCATGCTACACACGCTGATGTCAGTCAATGACATCAGCTAGGATCGGCGCATGGCACGGTGGGAACCCGACGCAGCGGGACGGCTGCGCGAGGCGGCGATGGCGCTGTACGCCGAGCGCGGCTACGACCGCACGACCGTCGCCGAGATCGCGGACCGGGCCGGCGTGACCGCGCGGACGTTCTTCCGCCACTTCGCCGACAAGCGCGAGGTGCTGTTCGCCGGCTCCGAGGAGCTCGAGCGCGTCATGGTCGACGCGCTGAAGGCAGCGCCGGCGTCGGCGACCCCGATGGAGGCCGTGGCGGCCGCCGTCCTCGCGTCGGCCGAGTTCTTCGACGATCTCCGCCGTGACTACTCCCGCCGGCGCCAGGCCGTCATCACCGCGACCCCCGAGCTCCGCGAGCGCGAGCTGATCAAGCTGGCCTCGCTCACCACCGCGTTCACCGAGGCGTTGCGCAGCCGGGGTGTCAGCCCGGACGTCGCGGCGCTTGCGGCGGAGACCGGTGTTGCGGTCTTCCGGGTGGCGTTCGAGCGCTGGATCACCGAGCCGGACGGCGTCGCCCTCGCGGACGTCATCCGGTCCACGCTGACCACGCTGTCCGGCCTTACAGCCTGAGGCTCTCCGCTGCGTTGAGCCAGGACGCGATGCTCGCCAGCGCGACACAGGTTGCGGTCAGGAGGACGATCGTGACGGCCGAGCCGACCAGGGGTGTGCCGAGGGGGAGTAGGAGGAGCGTCACGATGGCGGCGATCACCGCGCCGAGCTGGAGGCCGGTCGTGTCGGAGATCCAGGAGTGCACGGTCCACAGCAGCCCGATGAAGACGGCGAGCGGGATGGCGACGGCGTAGCTGACCTCGGTCGGCGAGATGTGCAACTCGTGCCCGGTCTGCTCGACGGCGACCTCCAGGCCGGACCCGAGCGCTCCGAGCGCGGCGAAGATGCCGTAGTGGCCGTAGCCCCAGCGGTACGAGCTCTCGCGCCGGTTGGCCAGCCCCGGACCCGCGGGGTGGAGGAAGTACAGCCACCAGAGCGCGAACACCATCACCAGACCGCACGCGGCGACCGTGATCAGTTCGGCGCTGACCGCGGTCGCCCCGAGAGCACGCCGTACGGCGATGGTCGCGGCCAGGATCGTCTCGCCGAGCAGGATGATCGTGAACAGCCCGTAGCGTTCGGCGATGTGGTGCGGGTGCCAGTTGGTGGTCGTGGTCCGCTCGGCCCAGCGGGGGACCGCCAGCTCGAGGACCACGAGAATCAGGAAGCCCGCCACCTGCGCGGTCTCGTTGAGCACGTCGATCTCGGCCAGGTACACGCGCAGGATCCAGCCGACCTGCAGCACGCTGATGCCGATGGCGTACCTGCGTGCGGTACGACGCCGCTCGGGGTCCTCGATACTCGCGCGGAGCCACTGGGCGACGAGTGCGAGCCGCATGATGATGTAGCCCACGAGCACCGTGCGATAGTCCGCGTGGTCGGCCGCCGACGGGACGCCCGCGGCGAGGACGAGGACGCCGGCCATCTGGACCATGGTGAGCAGCCGGTAGGGCACGTCGTCGGTGTCGTACGACGAGGCGAACCAGGTGAAGTTCATCCACGCCCACCAGATCGCGAAGAACACCTGCAGGTAGAGCAGCAGGCCCTCCCCGGCGTGACCCTCGGCGATGGCGTGCGCGAACTGCTCGGTGGCCGCGGCGACCGCCACCACGAAGGTCAGGTCGAACAGCAGCTCCAGCTGGCTGGAGACCCGGTGCGGCTCGTCGATCGGCCGCGCGGTCATCCGTACCCGGATCCGGATCGAGGGTGCCGGGCCGGCGGCCGGCGCGGGGTCGGGCACGGGCGAGTCCTTTCGCAGGGTCCTGGTCACCTCCTATGACAGCGCAGGCCGGCCGGTTGTGACCAGGGCTGTCACAAGACCGGACGGTGCCCTGTCTTACCTGGTAACGGGCGGCAAGGGATGCCGTCGGCAACGAAGGGGTTCTGCGATGAAGATCGTCGTGATCGGCGGCACCGGCCTGATCGGAACGAAACTGGTGGCCAAGCTCACCGAGCACGGGCACGAGGCGGTGCCGGCCGCGCCGAGCACCGGCGTGAACACCCTCACCGGCGAGGGGCTGGCGACCGTCCTGCAGGGCGCGGACGTCGTGATCGACGTGGCGAACTCGCCGTCGTTCGAGGAGAAGGCGGTGATGGAGTTCTTCAGGACCTCGACCGGCAACGTGCTGAAGGCCGAAGCCGAGGCCGGCGTCCGGCACCACGTCGGGATCTCGATCGTCGGCACCGAGCGGCTGCCGGACAACGCGTACTTCCGGGCCAAGATCGCCCAGGAGGAGCTGATCAAGGCCTCCGGCATCCCGTACTCGCTGGTGCACGCGACCCAGTTCATGGAGTTCGTCGGGGCGATCGCGGACGAGGCGACCCAGGGTGACGAGGTGCACATCGCGCCGGTCGCGTGGGCGCCGATCGCCGCCCAGGACGTGGCCGCCATCCTCGGCCGGACCGCGGTCGGCGAGCCGCTGAACACCCGGATCGACATCGCCGGGCCGGACGAGTACCGGATGGACGAGTTCTTCCGCAAGGCGCTTGCCGAGCGCAACGATCAGCGCGAGGTCGTGACCGACACCCACGCCCGGTACTTCGGCTCGGAGCTGGTCGAGCGCAGCCTGGTCCCGATCGGCGAGGCGACCCACGGCGAACTGCACTACGACGAGTGGTTCGCGACCCAGTACGACGGGCGGTGAAGGGCATGAACGACGATCCGGTCCTGCGCGAGCTCGAGGTGGAGGTCGAGGCGGACATCGCGCTGAACGCGGCGGGTACGCCGCCCGACGACGACATCGAGTCGCCGAGCGAGTGGCTGCTCGACCCGGTCGAGGCCCAGCAGGAGGCCGTCGACCTGCAGAGCCTGCGCGGCGCGATCGAGGCACTGGAGGGCGACCCGCGGCAGGATCCGGGAGCGACCGTATCCTCGGCCTGACGGAGGGCGGGTGGTGATGGCGGCGGACGACCTCGACGAGGCGGTCGCGATCTTCAACGAGGTGCGTCCGCGCCTGATGGGGATCGCGTACCGGATGCTGGGCAGCCACAGCGAGGCCGAGGACCTGGTCCAGGAGGTCTGGCTGCGCTGGCAGGCCGCCGATCGCAGTACGGTCGTCAGCCCGGTGGCCTACCTGTCGACGGCGGTGACCCGGCTCGCGATCAACGCGAGCCAGTCCGCCCGGGCCCGCCGCGAGACCTACATCGGCCCGTGGCTGCCCGAGCCGGTGGACACCAGCGCCGATCCGCTCCTGGGCGCGGAGCGCGGGGAGGCGCTGAGCTTCGCCGTACTGCTCGTGCTCGAGCGCCTGTCGCCGACCGAGCGGGCGGCGTACATCCTGCGTGAGGCGTTCGACTATCCGTACGACGAGCTCGCCGCGATCCTGCAGTCCACCGAGCCGGCGGTGCGGCAGCTCGTCAGCCGGGCCCGTAAGCGCATCCGGGCCGAACGCCGGACCGAGATCAGCGGCAGCCAGCAGCGCACCTTGCTCACCGCCTTCGTCGCCGCGGCCCGGTCGGGCGATCTCGCCGCCCTCGAGTCGCTGCTGGCCAAGGACGCCATCAGCTACTCCGACGGTGGCGGCGCGGCCCGGGCCTCGCGCTTCCCGGTCGTCGGCAGGCTGCGGGTGGCGAAGTACCACCGGGCCTTCCACACCCGCTTCTGGGTCGGCGTGGACGTCGAGTGGAGTACAGCGAACGACCGGGCGGTCGCCTTGCTCCGGCGCGACGGCGAGGTGTTCGCCGTCTGCACGGTGACCGCGTCGGCCGACGGGATCGACGAGGTGCTGTGGATGATGAACCCCGCGAAGCTCAGCGCCGCCGTGCCCGCCTGACCCTGCTGGAGGAAACGTGAGCTTGCGACTGAAGCGCGGGGACGAGTCGATCGTCCACGACTTCGCGACGGCCTGCAGCGCGGGCAGCGTCGGCGCGCTTCGCAGCATGCTCGCGCCGCAGGCGGTCGTGGTCAGCGACGGTGGCGGGAAGGTCGCGGCCGCCCTGCAACCGGTCCGCGGGGCCGATGCCGTCGCGCAGTGCGTGACCGAGTTGCTGAGCCTTCAGCCCGGTACGGCGTTGACCGTCCAGGCGGTGAACGGACAGGCCGGTGTCGTCCTGCGCCGGGCCGGCGCGGTCGTGGCCGTGGTGAGCCTGACCGTCACAGGCGCGAAGGTCGCGGCGGTGTGGATCGTGCTCAACCCGGACAAGCTCCGGCACTGGCTCTGACCTCAGCGGTCGAGGTGGGTGCGGAGGGCGTCGAGGTTGGTGTCCCAGTCGCGGGCCATCGCGGCGAGGAACTGCTGCGCGACCTGCATCGGGGCCGAGCGCAGGCGGTAGCGAACCCGGCGGCGCTCGCCGTGTTCCGCGGTCACCAGACCGGCCTCGGACAGCAGGTTCAGGTGCTTGGCGATCGCCTGGCGGGTGATCGGCAGCCGCTCGGCCAGGTCGGTGGCCGTGGCCGGGCCGTGCGCGGCGAGGGTCGCGAGAATCGTCCGCCGGCTCGGGTCGGCGAGGGCGACGAAGACGTGTTCCGCGACCGCCTCGGCGTCGGGCCCGAGGACGCGATCGGGAAAGCCCACGGAATCCTCCCGGTGGTCGGGGTGACGAACATCGCAACCATGTGGTTGCTTCAACTATAGCCGCCCGGACGGCCGGGAATGAACCCCGGCGCGCTGTGTGTTGACATGTCAACCTAGTATGTGAGGTGGCAACGCAGATGGGAGTCAACGACATGGCCGACCTCGAGTTCGGACTCGACACCTTCGGGGACATTCCGGTGGGTGACGACGACGCGCCGGTCACCGACGCCGCGGCGATCCGGCAGGTGGTCGAGGAGGCCGTCCTGGCCGACGACCTCGGCGTCGACGCGATCGCGCTCGGCGAGCACCACCGCCCGGAGTACTCGATCTCCACGCCGGAGACGGTGCTGGCCGGGATCGCGACCCGCACGTCGCGGATCAAGCTCGGGTCCGGTGTGACCGTGCTGAGCTCGGACGACCCGGTCCGGGTGTTCCAGCGCTTCGCCACCGTGGACGCGCTGTCGAACGGGCGGGCCGAGGTCATCCTCGGACGCGGCTCGTTCACCGAGTCCTTCCCGTTGTTCGGCTACGACCTGGCCGACTACGACGTCCTCTTCGAGGAGAAGCTCCAGCTGTTCAGTCAGCTGCTCGACGAGAAGCCGGTGACCTGGAGCGGCACGACCCGGGCCGCCCTGGACAACGCCGACGTCTATCCGAAGACCGAGTCCGGCCGGCTGAAGACGTGGGTCGGGGTCGGCGGCTCGCCGCAGTCCGTCGTGCGTACGGCGTACTACGGGCTGCCGTTGATGCTCGCGATCATCGGTGGCGCGCCGGACCGGTTCGCGCCGTACCTGGATCTGTACCGCAAGGCGGCCGAGCAGTTCGGCACGACCGCGCTGCCGGTCGGGATGCACTCGCCCGGCTTCGTCGCCGACACCGACGAGGAGGCTCGCGAGGTGTTCTACCCGCGGTACAAGGTGATGCGGGACCGGATCGGGGCACTCCGCGGCTGGCCGCCGATCAAGCGGCACGAGTTCGACTCCGAGGTGGAGCACGGCTCGATGTACGTCGGGTCGCCGGAGACCGTCGCCCGCCGGATCGCCGGGGCCGTCCAGAAGCTCGGCGTCGGCCGCTTCGACCTGATCTACTCCGCCGGACCGTTGCCGGTCAGTGCGCGGATGCGGGCGGTCGAGCTGTACGGCACGAAGGTGATCCCGATGGTCCGCGACATCCTCGCCTCGGAGGAGAAGTGACGATCGCCATCCTCGGTGCCGGGAAGGTCGGCACCGTACTCGCGCGGCTCGCGCTGGCGGCCGGGTACCGGGTGCTGATCGCCGGATCCGGAGACGTCTCGAAGATCGCGCTGATCGTGGAGGTCGTGACGCCCGGCGCGATCGCGACCACCGCGGCCGAGGCGGTGGCCGGGGCCGACGTGGTGATCCTGGCGCTGCCGCTCGGGAAGTACCGCACCATCCCGGCCGGGGCGTTGCGCGGCAAGCTCGTGATCGACGCGATGAACTACTGGTGGGAGGTCGACGGCATCCGCGACGACCTGACCGACCCGCGCACGTCCTCGAGCGAGATCGTGCAGGAGTTCCTGCCGGAGTCGCGGGTCGTCAAGGCCTTCAACCACATGGGCTACCACGACCTCGAGGACGGCGCCCGCCCGGCCGGGTCCGCCGACCGCAAGGCGATCGCGATCGCGGGTGAGCCCGCGGACGCGGCCGAGGTGGCGAAGATCGTCGACGCGCTCGGCTTCGACCAGGTCGTCGCCGGCCCGCTGGCCGAGGGTGTGCGGCTCGAGCCGCACACCGAGATGTTCGGTGCGAACGTCGCCGCCGACGAGGTCCGCACGCTGCTCGCCCGCTTCCACGACACGCCCCGTGGCCGTGTCGTGGCGGAGGCCCGCGCCGCCTCGGCCGCTTAACACGCGGCCGAGGCGGGCGCTTCGTCAGCCGACGGAGATGCGGTCCAGATCCGGAGCCGCGTCCTCGTCGTTCGAGATGCGAATCGTGTTCGACCCGGCGTGGAGCTGGATCGGCACGCTGACCGTTTGCACGGTGGTGTTGCCGATGCCGGTGACCGACGCCTCGACCGGGGCGCCGCCGTTGACGGAGACGAAGTACGACTTGGTTCCGTTCACGGTGTAGTCGAGGTAGAGGGTGTAGTCGCCGGCCTGCGGGACCGTGACGTCGGGGACGATCACGTGGGCGTCGGAGGCGCCGCCGAGGTTGCGGACCTTCTGGCTCCCCGAGCAGCCCGAGCAACTGGTCACGCCGGCGCTGCCGATCTGGTTGAGGGAGCTTTCGGCCTCGCGCATGAAGACGCGGTCGGCCGGGCGCACCTGGATCGGGACCGTCTTGGTGACCTTGTGCGGCAGGCCGACCGTCTCGAAGGTCACGTCGATCGGGACCTGCACGGCGCCGGAGCCGGTGAGCGTCCAGGTGCCGGTGATGGTCTGCCCGAGACGCAGACCGGCTGCCGTCGCCGGAGCACCCGACACAGTCCATCCGGCCGGAACCACCGGTGTCATCCGCACGTTGTCGACCGAGTCCTCGTCCAGCCGCAGCTCGGCGGACACCGTGACCGACTGCTGTCCGGACCCGACCCAGACGACACCGGACGGCTTCACCGTCATCGTCGTCTTCGGCACGGACGACGCGGCCGGCATCGGACCGACCGCGATCCGGTCGAGCTTGGCGCTGCCGGAGACCGCGATCGTGTTGGCGCCGGCCTGCAGCGGTACGGCGATCGCAGTCGCCCCGGGGACATCGGGATTCCCGGCATCCAGGGCGGCCTTGATCGGCGCACCGCCGTTGACCCGCACCCAGAAAGTGCCGGCGTCCGCCGTCGTGCCGTCCAGCTGCAGACGATAGGTCCCGGCCGTGGGTGCTTCGACACCCCGATAGACGACGTCACCGTCGACCCGGGCCGACCCTGAGCATGCTGCGCAGTACTCGACTCGTGCGTGATCGGCGCGGTTGGCCTCGGCTTCCAGCGGCAGTGGATCGCGCAGGGCCTGCGGGTACGCGTAGCCGACCCTGATCTCGTCGATCCGCAGTTGCTTGTAGTACGGCGGCGACTGCGGACCGGACCAGGTGTTGAGCACCTCGAGCTTCACGTACCGCGCGACCTGGTCGCCGATGTCGATGAACTGCACACCGCGCCGGCTCGGCATCGCGCTGGTCCGCACGGTCTTCCAGTGCTTGCCGTCCACGCTGACGGACACCTTGTAGTCCTTGATCCGCGCCGAGTCCTCCGGTCGCCCGAACGACTCCCGTGCGTGCGTCGGCGACCACTCGGTCTGGTTCACCGCCAGGTACGTCGCCTTCCGCGGCTTACCGAGATCGAGTGTGGCCGCCACCGGGAACTGCCCGTCGGCGTCCCAGTAGTCCGGGTAGCTGCCGTCGACCAGACCGGCCGCCGGGTGATCGGCGGTCTCCGCCGTGGCCGTTGCTTTGAGCATCGATTGCGGGTAGAGACCTTCCTGCCCGGAGGTCGTCACCCGGAAGACCGTGTCGTACGCGTCCCAGTCGGTGACGCCGAGGATGCTGAGGTAGCCACCCGACTGGTTGAACCGGAACGCCTTCCCGGTCCGGACATCGGAGACGCTCGTGACCCGGTAGCCGTTGTCCCGCAGCCTCACCAGGTCCTGCGACTTCGGCTTGGTCAGCACGTGCACGTACTGCGTCCGCGCATTGTCGGCGACCGTGATCACGCCGTGCGCGCCGTCGTTCCAGAAGCCCGGCTGCATCCCTCCGTACATATAGCCGCCGCCGTTGGTCTTCGCCAGCGAGGACATGATCGGTGGCAGCCACTGGGCCATGAAGTTGTTGAAGTTCACTTGCTGGGGCGGGAACTTGCCGTTGACCATCGCGGTCTCGGCCATCAGCGACTTGATCGACGAGCCCGCGTTGGCGACGTACCGGCCGACGCTGAGGCCGTAGTCGACCACGCTGTCGCTGCCGTCGTACCACCACTGGCCGGTGGTGGGCAGCTTGTAGTCCGCCTCGGTCAGCCGCGGCATCGGGGTGAAGGTGGCCTGCGGATAGTCGTAGGCCGGCGTGATGCCGGTCTTCTGCTCGTTGCTGACCGTGTCCATGATCGGGGTGTCCTCGTTGTTGTTGCTGAGCAACCACGAGGGCCGTTGCTGCCGGATCTGCTCGTACAGTCCGTGCTGCTCCCAGTAGGCGTTGTCGTTGTCGATCCAGAATCCTGACAGGTCCGGGTAGTTGTCCATCACCTCGTGGAACAGGTCGTAGCTGTACCTGCCGAACCCGTCCCGCGTGGTCAGGTCGACCTGCTGACCCTTGTACGCCGAGTACGCCGCCGAGTCGAGCGTCTCGACGCCGGGCACCTCGTTGTGCCACTGCGGGTCGTCGGTCATGTAGAGCAGGATGTGCACACCCTTGGCCTTGCCCGCGGCGACCAGTTCGCCGAGGAAGTCTCGTTGCGTGGAGCAACTACCAGGGATCTTCGAGGGCCACGGGCGGGCGTAGCCGAGGCGGCTGTGGAAGGTCGCCAGCACGATGTACGACGCGTGCAGCTTCTGCGCCTCGTCGACCCAGTAGTCGGCGTTCCACCCGCCGGCGGTGACGTCGCGCTCCCAGGAAGCGCAGTCGGTGTGGCGGGGCGCGGTGAACATGCCCCAGTGCAGGAACAGCCCGGCGGTGGAGTCGCGCAGCCATTGCTGGCGCGGGTTCTCGACCTCCGCGCGGGCGGGCGTGATGCCGAGGACGGTGGAGAGCAGGGCCAGGACGAGGGAGGCGGCAGTGAACCGCCGGGGTAGTCGGAGGGCCATCGAGTTCTCTCGTTTCCAGATGGGCGGAAGAATAATGGCAACAAGATTGCCTATTGAGAGATCCGATCTTTCCAACGTTCCCGGCGCGCGGTCAAGACCCGGGGACCGCCAACAGGTCGGCGAGGACGCTGTCGAGCGCCGTCCGGGCCGCGCCGAGGGCGACCGAGTCGGCGCCCATGGTCGAGCCGACCACCTCGATCGGGACCAGCGTCAGCTTCGCCAGCTCGCGCCGGAACGGCTCGGCGATGATCGCGCCGCCGCGCGACATGCCGCCGCCGAGCACGATCACCTCGGGGTCGACGGCCAGCGCCAGCACGGCCGCGCCGCGGGCCAGCACCTCGGCGAACTCGATCAGCACCGCCAGACTCTCCGGATGCTGCAGGGCCGCGGAGGCGATCACCAACTCGCCCTCGCGCCCCGGCCCGGCGCCCTGCTCGGCCGCCAGCGCCGCGCCGCGGGCGTGCAACCGCTCCATGGCCGGCGCCCAGCCGAGCGCCGGGAACACGCCGATCTCGCCGGCCGCACCATGCCGACCCTGGTGCACCTGCCCGTCGATCAGCACCCCGGCACCCGCGCGGTGTCCGGCGAACATGTAGACGACGTCGCGGTACTCGCGGGCCGCGCCCTTCCAGTGCTCCGCGAGAGCGGCCAGCTTCACGTCGTTCGCGACCGCCACGGGCTGCCCCAGCCCGTCTGAAAGCGCTCCCGCCAGGTCGATCTCGGTGAATCCGGGCAGCGAGTACGGCGCCAGCGCCGAGCCGAACGGTCCTTCGCGGACATCGTGCACACCTTCGGCGGCCCGGAGTGCGCCGGTCACGCCGCACGCGATCCCGGTGATGTCGGAGGGGTCGAGCTGTGCCTGCGACCAGCTGGTCCGGGCGGCGTCGATCGCGGCCCGGACGCGGTCGCCCGCGGCGAGGTCGGGGTCGAGCTCGACCCGGTGGGTCGCGAGGGTGTTGCCACGCAGGTCGGTCACCACGGCCATCGCCTTGTGGGCGCCGATGTCGAGGCCGGCGACGTACCCCGATTCGGCGCGGAAGCGGAAGTGGCGGGCCGGCCGGCCCGCCGCGCGACTGGTCGAGGGTTTGCGGGGTGGGGCGCTCTCCTCGACCCGGCCCTCGGTGAGCAGCTCGGCGAGCAGGTCCTCGGCGGTCGGCCGGGAGACGCCGACCAGCGCGCGCAGCTCGCGCAGGGTCAGCGACTCGGACTCGAGGAACGCCCCGAGGGCGGCCGCGAGGTTCAGCCGGCGCAGCAGCGACGAATCGCCCATCCGCCCGCCGGCGGCTCGATCTTGACTCATCCGATGAATCGTCCTTATGCTCGCGCCGATATTGCCAAGTGATCTGCATAATACTGCCGGAACGCCGCGCGGACCGGTTCGGGAGGAAACCCGTATGAGAGCACGGTGGACAGGCGTGGTCGCCGCGGCGACCGTTCTGACGGTAGCGCTTGCCAGTTGTACGAGCGGCGGCCAGGCGGCGGGCGAGGCGAGCGGCGGCACCGTCGAGCTGACCATGCTGACCTTCGAGACGCCGAACCTGCCCGCCTCGCTGTGGGACGCGGCGATCGCCCGGGTGTCGCAGAAGGTGCCCGGTGTGAAGATCAAGAAGCTCGTCACGCCGAACGTCGACCGGACCACCTACGCCAAGCAGCTGGCCAGCTCGGGTCAGCTGCCGGACATCATGATCGCGGTGAACCCGCAGGGCTTCGCCGAGGGCGGCCAGCTCGCGGACTTCAGCCAGGACGAGCTGAAGGACTTCGCCAGCCCGGAGTCGGGTGCGATCAAGGGCAAGATCTACCAGTTGCCGACCAACGCCCAGCCGCAGTCGTTGCTCTACTACAACAAGACCGACTTCACGAAGGCCGGTATCACCGCCCCGCCGAAGACGTGGGCCGAGTTCCTGGCCGACTGCGCGAAGCTCAAGGCGGCCGGCATCACGCCGATCGCGGTCGGCGGCGGCGGCCAGGACACGTTCGCGAGCATGTACACCTGGGTCGGCACGGTCGGCACCGACGTCTACCTGTCCGACCCGGGCTTCTCGAAGGAGATCACCGACGGGTCGAAGACGTTCGACGACCCGCTGTTCGTGAAGGCCACCGACAAGGTCGCCCAGCTCGCGAAGCTCGGCTACCTCGACAAGCAGGGCACCAGCCGCTCGTACGCCGATCACGAGAAGGCGTTCCGGGGCGGGTCGGCCGCGATGTACCCGATGGGCTCGTGGTTCGCGACCTCGGTGGACAACGACAAGCCGGCCTTCGACGTCGGGGTCTTCGCCTGGCCGTCCGACGACGGCAAGGCGGTCGTGCCGAACCTCACTGGTGGTGGTTTGAGCGTCAGCGCGAAGGCCGGGAACGTCGACCTGGCGAAGAAGTTCGCGCTGGAGTGGACCAAGGACAAGGAGACCTCGGACGCCTTCACCAAGGCGGACGGCACGTTCAACACCATCGCCGGCTACCAGCCGCCGGCCGACATGGGTCCGCTGTTCAAGGCGACCCTCGCGATCTACAACCAGGCGGTCGAGGACAAGACCGTCACGCCGGCGCTGTCGATCGAGCAGGGCGACAACGGCCTGCCCGCGGACATGACCGTGCCGGTCCAGCAGATCGCGGTCGAGTTGCTGAACGGGAAGTCCGACGCGAAGACCGCGGTCGGCAAGCTGGACAAGGAATATGCTTCTCTCAAGTAAGCAGCCGAGAAAGCGGCGTTCTGTTCTGGTTCCGGTCCGGGAGTTCTCCGGCTTCGCGCTGCCCGGTCTGTTCCTGTACGGGTTGCTGGTGCTGGTTCCGATCGGGTGGACCGTGGTGCTGGGGTTCACCGATCGGAACCGCTTCGCCCCCGCTACGAGCTGGGTCGGGCTGGATCAGTTCCGGCGGTTGCTCGAGGACGACCAGTTCTGGCTCGTCCTGCGCAACACGTTCGTGGTGACCGCGATCGTGGTCGTCGTACCGAACGTCCTCGGGCTCGCGATCGCGTTGCTGCTGGATCGGGACACGCTGCTCTATCGCCTGCTGCGATCGGTCTTCTTCACGCCGGTGATCCTCAGCGGCATCGTGGTCAGCGTCATCTGGCAGAGCATGCTGCGTCCGGACGGCGTGCTCACCAAGGTGTTCGGCGACATCGGCTGGCTGTCGGACCCGGGCATCGCGTTGTACTCGATCAGCGGGATCATCTGCTGGCAGATGCTCGGCTTCTGCGTGGTCGTGTACCTGGCCGGACTGAACGGCGTACCGCGGGAACTGTACGAGGCGGCGATCATGGACGGGGCCGGGTGGTGGCGCCGGTTCCGGTCGGTGACGTGGCCGATGATCGCGTCCGCGGTGACGATCAACACGGTGATGCTGCTGATCAGCGGCTTCAAGGTGTACGAGCACATCCTCGTGCTGACCAACGGCGGCCCGGGGCGGAACACGACCGCGTCGATCGCCTTCGACGTGATCGAGAAGGGCGTCCGCGGCGACCGGATCGGGTTCGCCGCGGCGGAGGCCACCATCATGCTCGGCATCATCGTCGTGCTCAGCGGCGTCGTCCTGCGCCTGCTCCAGCGCCGGGAGGTGCAGCTGTGAAGGCGCTCCGGCCGATCGCCGCGATCGTGCTGGCCGCACTGTTCTTCTTCCCGGTGTACGTCGTGGTGACGGGCATGCTGAAACCGATCAAGGACATCCAGTCGTCGCCGCTCGGCCTGCCGGCACCACCGACCGGTGCGAACCTCCACGCCGTGCTCGGCCGCGAGGACGGGTTGTACTGGTCGGCGCTGATCAACAGCGTCCAGATCACCGTGCTCTCGGTGCTGGCCCTGACGTTGCTCTCGGCAATGTTGGCGCACTACCTGGTCCGGTCGACCGCACGCTGGACGCGCCCGGCGTTGCTGATGCTGCTCGCCGGTCTGATGATCCCGCCGGCCGTCATCCTGCAGCCGGTCACCCAGGTGCTCGGCGCGCTCGGCCTGATGAACTCCGTCGTCGGAGTCGTCTGCGCGAACGTCGCGTACTACCTGCCGTTCGGGGTGTTCGTGTTCTCCGGCTTCATCGGCACGGTGCCGGTCGAGATGGAGGAGGCCGCGAGTATCGACGGCGCGAGCCGGTTCCGGCTGTTCTGGCAGGTGGTGTTCCCGACGCTGCGCCCGGCGGCGGCCAGCGTGATGATCTTCCTCGGCGTCTGGGTGTGGAACGACTTCCTCACCCCGTTGATCGTCCTCGGTCCCGAGTCCGGGACGACGGTGACAGTCGGCGTCTACCGGTCGGTGGGGGAGTACTCGACCAACTTCGGCACGCTCTACGCCTTCTCGTTCCTGGCGTCGTTGCCGGTACTGCTGTTCTTCGTCGCACTGCAGAAGCAGTTCGTCGCCGGTCTGACCACGGGAGCCGTGAAATGAGTGTCCACTTCGAGAACGGCGTCCTGCTGCTGACGACGCCGAGTACGTCGTACTCCGCGTATCTCGGCGACGACGACATCCCGATCCACACCCACTGGGGTGCCCGGATCACCCCGGACGACGCGGCGTACCTGGCGCGGACGACGGCCGCCCGGCTGGCGAGCGAGTGGACGAGTTTCCGGTCGGCGGCCAACGGCCACGAGGAGTACCCGCTCGACGGGCGGCTGCAGTTCGGCCGGGCCGCGATGTCGCTGGCGTACGGCGACGTACGCAGTACCGAGTGGTCGTTCGTGGGACACCTCGTCCGCGACGGACGTGAGCTGGAGCTGAGGTTCGACGCACGCGGTGTGCGGGTGAGCCTGCACTACCGCGTGTACGACGACAGCGACGTGATCGACCGGTGGGTCGTCGTACGGAACGAGTCGGACTCGGCGGTCGACGTCCATCGTCTGGACTCGGCCGCGTGGGTGCTGCCGGAGCAGGCGTCGTACCGGATGTCCACGTTGACCGGGCGCTGGGCGGCGGAGACGCGGCTCGCCCGAAGTGAGTTGGCGGAGGGGCGATTCGTGCTGGAGAGCCGGCGGGGGATCACGAGCCATCACGTGAATCCGTGGGTCGCTCTGGACGACGGCACGGCGACCGAGGAGTCAGGCGAGGTGTACAGCGCGGCCCTGCACTGGAGCGGGTCGTGGCGGATGCTCGCGCAGCGCGAGCTCGACGAGCCGGTGCAGGTGCTGTTCGGCTGGGGGCACGAGGACTTCGGGCCGCGTGAGCTCGAGCCGGGCGAGGAGTTGGTGACACCGGTGACGTCCGGGCTGTTCACCAACGGTGGCTTCGGTACGGCGAGTCGCGCGTGGCACGCGTATGCGTTGGAGCACGTGCTGCCGCGGTCGGCGGAGGTCCGGCCGGTGCTGTTCAACTCGTGGGAGGCGACCGGCTTCGACGTGGACGAGGCGAGCCAGGTCGCGCTCGCGACGCAGGCGGCCGAGCTCGGGTGCGAGTTGTTCGTGCTCGACGACGGATGGTTCGGCCGGCGGACTGACGACCGTAGGGGGCTGGGGGACTGGTGGGTGAACCCGGAGCGCTTCCCCAACGGGCTGCAGCCGCTGATCTGCAAGGTGCACGCGCTGGGGATGGGGTTCGGGCTCTGGGTCGAGCCGGAGATGGTGAACCCGGACTCCGATCTCTACCGCGCGCACCCGGACTGGGTGTACCACTTCGAGGGCCGCGAGCCGGCCCAGCTGCGCAACCAGCTCGTCCTCAACCTGGCCCGGCCGGACGTCGCCGAGTGGGCCCTCGAGCAGCTGGACTCGTTGCTGACGGCAAACGATCTGCAGTTCGTGAAGTGGGACATGAACCGCCCGTTCGCGGACACCGGCTGGCCGGCCGCGCCGGAGCGGCAGGCGCGGATCTGGTTCGACCACGTCACCGCCGTCTACCGGATCATCGACGCGTTGCGGGCCAAGCATCCCGGCGTCGCGATCGAGGCGTGCTCGGGCGGTGGCGCGCGGGTCGACCTCGGGATCATGGCGCGGACCGACCAGTTCTGGACGTCGGACAACACCGACGCGTTGGACCGGCGCTACATCCAGCACGGGTTCAGCCAGGTGTACCCGGCCCGCACGATGTCGTGCTGGGTGACGGACGTGCCGTCGTTCATCAACAAGCGGAACGTGCCGCTGACGTATCGCTTCCACGTCGCGATGGCCGGCGTCCTCGGGATCGGCGGCGACCTGACCGAGTGGTCGCCGGAGGAGCTGACGCTGGCTCGCGAGTTGATCGCGGAGTACAAGGACATCCGGCACGTCGTACAGCATGGATCGCAGTACCGGTTGGGCTCACCAGGGCGGGCTCTGTCGGCGGTGCAGTACGTGACCGCGGATCGCCGGGAGTCCGTCGTACTGGCGTATCAGGAGGCGCAGCAGTACGACAGTGCTCCACGGCCACTGCGGTTGCAGGGGCTGGATCCAGAGGCCACGTACGAGGTCGAGGGCAGTGCGGTGTCAGGCGCATTCCTGATGGCTCATGGCCTGTCGCTGACGTTGATCGGCGACTACGACAGCCGGCTCCTTCGGCTTCGCAGCAGCTGACCTGTGAGCCCGCTCGGCGCCGATGCCGGCGGCGACCACGGAGGCGATACCGACGGCCTGGAGGAGACCGGGGGACTGGCCGAGGATCAGCCAGCCGATCAGCAGGGCGAGGGCTGGCTCGAGGCTCATCAGGGTGCCGAAGACACCGGCGTCTAGGCGGCGGAGGGCGAGGTACTCGAGGGTGAACGGCACGACCGGGAGCAGCAACGCCAGGCCGAACCCGATGGCGACGAGCTCCCAGGTCATGACCGGGATGGTGCTCGGTCCGGCGACCACGGTCGCGACCAGAGCGGCGACCGGGATGGACACGCCCATGCCCTGCAGACCGGCGACCTTGTCGCCGACCTTCTGGGTGAGCACGATGTACGCCGCCCAGCACGCGGCGGCACCGAGCGCGAACAGTACGCCGATCCCGTCGACCGAACCGTGCCACGGCTGCGTCAACAGCATCACGCCGACGAACGCGAGCGCGGGCCAGATCAGCCGGCCGCGGCTGCGCAGTACGGCGACGGTCAGCGGGCCGAGGAACTCCAGCGCGCTGGCCGTGCCGAGCGGAAGCCGTGCCACGGAGGCCATGAAGAGCAGCGTCACGCCACCGGTCGCTATGCCGAGGCCGACCGCGGCCAGGAAGGACCTGCGGTCGAACGAACTGGGACGCGGGCGGAACAGCACCAGCACGATGAGCGCCGCACAGGCCAGTCGCAACCAGGCGGCACCCTCGGGACCGACCCGGTCGAACAGGCCGACGGAGGCGGCCAGGCCGAGCTGGACCAGCGTCATCGACAAGACGGCGAAGGTCACCCCGGTGCGGCTGTCACGCGTACTCATGACTCCAGTGAAGCTCGCGAATCCGTTCGAGTCCACGTGAGATTCATGGACAGATCATTCGTGATCACTGAACAATGGCTGGATGGACGTACGCCGTCTCGAGCTGCTGCTGGCCCTGTCGCGCCAGGGGTCGATGCACGCGGTCTCGGAGAGTCTCGGCGTCACCACCTCGACCGTCTCGCAGCAGATCGCCGCGCTGGCCAAGGAGGTCGGGACGCCGCTGGTCGAGCCGGACGGGCGCCGGGTGCGACTCACCCCGGCGGGCCGGCGGCTGGCCGAGCACGCCGTACAGATCCTGGCGGCGCATGAGGCGGCGCGGGCCGATCTCGACCCGTCCGCCGAGCCGGCCGGGACGGTCCGGGTGGCCGCGTTCCACACCGTGATCCGGGACACCCTGCTGCCCGTCGTACACCAGTTGGCCGCCGAGTATCCCGCGGTGCGGCTGGAGATCCAGGAGCAGGAACCGCCCGAGGCGCTGGGCCTGCTCGAGCGGGACCAGGTCGATCTGGCGTTGAGCTACGACTACAACCTGGCACCCGCCGCGGTCGACCCGGGGCTGGACCTGACCCCGCTGTGGCACTCCAGCTGGAGTCTCGCGGTGCCGTCGCGGTCCCGGCGTACGACGGGACCGGCGGCCGACGTCCTCGCGGCCTTCGCCGACAGCGACTGGATCGTGAACTCCCGCCACAACGCGGACGAGCGCGTCGTCCGGACGATCGCCGCCCTGGCCGGCTTCGAGCCCCGCGTCACCCAACGCGCCGACAGCCTCGTCCTCGTCCAGGAGATGATCGTCGCGGGCCTCGGCGTCGCACTGGTGCCGGCCAACTACCCCAAAACCCCCGGCATCTCCCTCCGCCGCCTCCACAACCCCGAACCCCTCATGCGAGCCCACGCCCTGACCCGCCGAGGCCGCACCAACTGGGCACCACTGTCCTTGGTCCTCACCCTCCTGTCACGGCATACACGCTCCACCTGACTTCACTCGACCAGTTTGCCGTCGGAGGAGACGTGGCGCATGAGGGTGCGGAACTCGTCGGGGATGGGCGGGATCTGTTCGCGGTCGACCGATCCGGGGCCGGACCAGACGAGGTTCACCTGGAGGGACTCGTCGAGGTCGGGGTAGTCGGAGCGGTTGTGGCAGCCGCGCGTCTCGCGGCGTTCGAGGGCCGCCTCGAGCGTCGCGCGCGCGGCCAGCGCCGACGCTTTCAGGTCGAACGCGTGGGCCAGGTCCTGGAAGCCGGCGATATCGGGATGCACGCCCATCCGCGTCATCCGGTCCTCGATCTCCGCCAGCTCCGAGAGTCCGGCGAGCAGCCCGGCCTCATCGCGTACGACGCCCGCCCGCGAGGTCATCGTGTCGCGCAGAGCCCGCTGGAGCGCCCGGACGTTCTCCTCACCGTCACCGGCCAGCAGTTCATCGACTTCCGCCCGCGCCTCGGCGACGACCTCCGCCGACCGTTGCTGCGACTGCCTGTCGATCGAGTACTTCGCCGCTTCCTCCGCGACGATCCGGCCGAAGACCAGGAGCTCGATCAGTGAGTTGCCGCCGAGCCGGTTCGCGCCGTGCAGACCACTCGCGGCCTCGCCGAGCGCGTACAGCCCGTCGACACCGGTCCCGTGATCCTCGGGCCGGACCCACACCCCGCCCATCGAGTAGTGCGCGGTCGGCGCGATCTCGATCGGCTGCTTGGTGATGTCGAGCATCTGGAGCTCGAGCAGTGTCTGGTAGACGCGCGGCAGCCGGCGCATGATCGTCTCGCGCGGGAGGTGGGACACGTCCAGCCAGACCCCGCCGTTCGGCGTACCGCGGCCTTCCTTGATCTCGGTGTAGGCGGCGAGCGCGACCCGGTCCCGGGTGGACAGCTCCATCCGCTCGGGGTCGTACCGCGTCATGAACCGCTCACCCAAGGCGTTGCGCAGCTGGCCGCCTTCGCCGCGGGCGGCCTCGGAGACGAGTGTTCCGGCCGCGTTCTCGGGCTCGATCAGGCCGGACGGGTGGAACTGGACGAGCTCGGGATCGCGGATCCGGCCGCCGGCCAGCACGGCCAGGCGGAACGAGTCACCGGTGTTCTCGTCCCGGCGGGACGACGTACGCCGCCAGATCCGGGTGTGACCGCCGGCCGCGAGGATCACCGCGTCGGCGTGGATGACGTAGCGCCGCCCGGTGGTCAGGTCGAACCCGTACGCGCCGAACACCGCGTTGTCCCGGACCAGGATCCGGGTCACGTAGACGGTGTCGAGGATCGGTACGCCGAGCTGGACCGCCCGGTTGATCAAGGTGCGCTGGATCTCCAGGCCGGTGTAGTCGCCGGCGAACGCGGTCCGCCGGTAGGTGTGAGCGCCGAAGAACCGCTGCGAGATCCGGCCGTCGGCCTCGCGGGCGAACGGCATCCCGTAGCTCTCCAGGTCGGCGATGCCCCGGGCCGCGCCCTCGGCCACGATCCGGACCGTGATCGGGTTGGCCAGCAGGTAGCTCTCCTGCAACGTGTCCGCGGCGTGCTGCTGCCAGGTGTCCTCGGGGTCCATCGTGGCGAGCGCCGCGTTGATCCCGCCGGCTGCGAGGGAGGTGTGCGCGTCCGAGCGCGGCCGTTTGCCGAGAGCAAGGACTTCGACACCCTGCTCGGCCAGCTCGATCGCGGCCCGCAGGCCACCGCCACCGGTGCCGATCACCAGGACGGAGGTGGCGATCTGCTGTTCGGTGATACCCATCTGGCTCTCCCTCTCGGCTGCGTGCGTACTCACTAGCTAGGACAGTGCACGGGTGCGTTCTGTGACTGTCTCGCCGGTCACATCCCGGCTGTCCGGTCCGTCACAAGCCGGCGCGCTGTCCGGTCCTTCCTGGTAGTCCCGAGAGAAGGAGCACCTCATGAATGACCAAAATCCGGTCGTTGTGCTGGTCCACGGCGCGTTCGCCGAGTCGGCCAGCTGGAACGGCGTCGTCGAGCGGCTGCAGGCACGGTCGATCGAGACGGTCGCCGTCGGCAACCCACTCCGCAGCCTCGCCGGTGACGCCGCGTACGTGCGCGACGTGATCGCCGGCATCGGCAGGCCGGTGGTGCTGGTCGCCCACTCGTACGGCGGCATGGTGATCACCGAGGCGGCCGCGCAGAACGACGCCGTCCGGGCGCTGGTGTACGTGTGCGCGTTCGCCCCCGAGGAGGGGGAGTCGGCGTTCGCGCTGTCGGAGAAGTTCCCCGGCAGCACGCTCGGCCAGGCGCTGGATGCGTACCCGATCAGCACCGGCGGCAACGACCTGAGGATCGAGCCGGATCTGTTCCACCACCAGTTCTGCGCCGACGTGCCGGCCGCCACCGCGGCGCTGATGGCCGCGACCCAGCGCCCGGCCAGTGACGTCGCGCTCACCGACGCACTGCCGACCGCGACGCCGGCCTGGAAGACGATCCCGTCCTGGTTCGTCTTCAGCGACGAGGACCTCAACATCCCGGTGGCGCTGCACCGCTTCTTCGCCGAGCGGGCCGGCGCGAAGGACACCCGCGAGGTCGCGGGCGCGTCCCACGCGCTGTCGGTGTCCGACCCGGAGGTCGTCACCGCCTCGATCCTCGACGCCCTGTCCGCCTGACCCCTCCGGTCCCACGGGAGTCCACCACGGACTCCCGTGGGAGACCACG
Source organism: Kribbella sp. NPDC048837 (assembly GCF_055586945.1). NCBI lineage: Bacteria > Bacillati > Actinomycetota > Actinomycetes > Propionibacteriales > Kribbellaceae > Kribbella > Kribbella sp. NPDC048837. The sequence goes on along the minus strand of NZ_JBVJHF010000001.1, from coordinate 977,682 downwards.
AACTCGACCACGGACTTTCCGTGGCGCGCCGACCGCCGTCCGCGCGCGAGGGTGGGCCCAGCCCCCACGCAAGGAGTCCATCGTGACGACGTCGACGGCTGGATTGGACGAGTTCCTGCAAGCGCGGCCACGGCTGTTCCGGATCGCCTGCCGGATCGTCGGCAATCCGCAGGAGGCCGAGGAACTGGTCCAGGACGTATGGCTGCGCTGGCAGCGCGCCGACCGGTCGGCGGTCGCGGACCCGGGCGCGTTCCTGGCGACCACGGTCTGCCGGCTCGCGATCAACCTGGTGCAGTCGGCCCGGCGCCGGCACGAGACCTGCGTCGGTCCGTGGCTGTCCGAGGAGAGTGCCGTGGGCGGGGTCGATCCGCAGACCCAGGCCGAACAGCAGGAGGCGTTCGACGACGCCGTACGGCTGCTGCTCGAGCGGCTGTCTCCGGCGGAGCGGGCCACCTATGTCCTGCGGGAGGGCTTCGAGTACCCGTACCGGCAGATCGCGGAGACGTTGCGGATCGGCGCACCGAACGCGCGGCAGCTGGTGAAGCGGGCCCGGGACCGGCTGTCGTCGGAGCGGTGTCACCCGGTCAGCCCGGCCGCGCACAGCCGGCTCCGGCACGCCCTGGTCTCGGCCTCGCGCGCCGGTGAACTGGCCGGCCTCGAGCAACTCCTCACCGCCGATCTCGCCCAGCAGGCCGGTTGACCGCACTGCTGGATGACGCCATTGCGACACCGGCGGGTTCTACCGCCGGATCGGCGTCAGGCTCTAGCCTCTGGTGAGGGGTGGTGAGCCATGGCGGTTGGTCGTCCGGCGCCCGAGCTACGCGGGCGGCGTACGGAGTGTGCCCGGCTGGACCACGTGGTCGCCGGCGTCCGCTCCGGCGACGGTCAGGTGCTGGTCGTCCGTGGCGACGCGGGGATCGGAAAGTCCGCCCTGCTCGAGTACCTGGTCCGCCACGCCGAAGCCTGTCGCGTCGCGCGCGCAGCCGGCGTGGAGTCCGAGATGGAGCTTCCGTTCGCCGGTCTGCACCAGTTGTGCGCGCCCTTGTGGCGTCTCAGCGATCACCTGCCGCGGCCGCAGCGCGACGCACTGGCGGTCGCGCTCGGGCTGGAGTTCGGTGGCCCGCCGGACAGGTTCCTGGTCGGCGCGGCGGTGTTGAGTCTGTTGTCGGCGGCATCCGAGACGCAGCCGCTGCTCTGCGTGATCGACGATGCGCAGTGGCTGGATCAGGCCTCGGCACAGACGCTGGCGTTCGTCGGGCGGCGGCTGTTCGCCGACCGGATCGGTCTCGTGTTCGCCGTACGGGAGCCGGTGACCGGGCCTGAGTGGCGGGGCTTTCCCGAGTTGGCGGTCGGCGGTTTGTCGGACCGTCATGCCGCGGCTCTGCTTGATGCCGTCGTGCCCGGCCGGCTGGACGAGCACGTTCGCGACCGGATCGTCGCGGAGACGCGGGGCAACCCGCTGGCGTTGCTGGAGTTGCCGCGGGGGATGACCGCGGGGGAGCTGGCGGGTGGCTTCGAGCGACCGGACAGCCGGCCGCTGGCCAGCCAGATCGAGCAGAACTTCGCCCGTCGGGTGCAGGCCCTGCCATCGGACACCCAGCAGTTGCTGTTGACCGCGGCCGCCGAACCGGTGGGCGACGTACCGATGCTGATCCGGGCCCTGGCGGTTCTGGAGGTGCCGGTGAGTGCGGCCGCGCCGGCGGAGGCGGCCGGCTTGGTCGAGCTCGGCGCGCGGGTCCGGTTCCGGCATCCGTTGGTCCGGTCGGCGACGTACCGGTCGGCGGATCCCACCGATCGGCGACGCGTGCATCGGGCCCTCGCCGAGGCGATCGATCCGGAGCTGGATCCGGACCGGCGGGCCTGGCATCGCGCGCAGGGGGCGGCCGGCCCGGATGAGGACGTCGCCGCCGAGCTCGTGAGCTCGGCTGATCGGGCGCAGCGGCGGGGTGGCGTCTCCGCGACCGCGGCGTTCCTCCAGCGGGCCACCGAGCTCACCCCGGACCCGGCCATGCGCGCGACCCGGGCTTTGGTCGCGGCCCAGGCCACGCTGCGAGCGGGTGCGTTCGACACCGCGTCCCGGCTGCTCGTCACGGCCGGCGATGGGTCGGCGGATGCGCTGCATCAGGCGCGGGTGAATCTGCTGCGGGCGCAGGTCGCGTTCGCGTCCGGGCACAGCCTGGAGTCCGGGTCGCTGCTCCTGGACGCGGCCCGCCGGCTCGAACCACTCGATCTCGATCTGGCCCGGGACACCTACCTCGACGCGATCGCGGCCGGGCAGTTCGCCGGGCGACTGGCTGAGCGGGCAGACCAGCCCGGACTGGCCGGCGCCGCGCGCGCCGCTCGGGCAGCGCCTGCTCCGGACCTTCGCCGCAAGCGCGACCTGGTGCTCGACGGCGCCGCCACGCTGTTCACCGATGGGTATCCGGCGGCCGTGGTCCCGGCCCGCGAAGCCGTCGTGGCGTTCTCGGGCGCGGACGGGGCGCCGGATCAGGACGACCTGCGGTGGTTGTGGCTGGCGTCGCTGCTGGCGGTGAACCTCTGGGACGAGGAGAGCTGGGAGGCGCTCACCGCGCGCCATGTCCGGATCGCCCGCGAAATGGGCGACCTCAACGAGCTCCCGCTCGTCCTGAACCACCGCGTGATGCTGAACCTCTTCACCGGGGAGATCTCCGCGGCGGCCGCGCTGGTTGCGGAGATCCGGACGATCAACGACGCGACCGGGGTCGGGCTGACGCCGTACGGCGCGATCAGTCTCGCGGCCTGGCGCGGTCGCCCGGACGAGGCCACCGCGCTGATCGGCTCGGCCAGGGACGATGCCCTGAGCCGTGGCGAAGGCGGTGGGCTGGCCTCGACGCATCTGGCCGACGCCGTCCTGCTGAACGGCCTCGCCAGGTACCAGGACGCGCTGTCGTCGGCGCGGGAGGCGACCGACTTTCCCGCCGAGCTCGGCGTCGCGAGCTGGGCGCTGCCCGAGCTGGTCGAAGCGGCGGTGCGCAGCGGCCGGCCGGAGCGCGCGGCGGACGGTATCGACCGGCTGGGTCAGATCGCGCAGGCGTGTGGCACGGACTGGGTGCTCGGGGTGCACGCCCGGTCGAGGGCGCTGCTGACCACCACCCGGTCGGCGGAATCGGCGTACCAGGAGGCGGTCGAGCGACTCGGCCGGACGCGGATGCGGATGGACCTCGCCCGGGCCCACCTGGTGTACGGCGAATGGCTCCGGCGCCAGGGCCGGCGGCAGGACGCGCGGGTCGAGCTGCGGACGGCGCACAAGATGTTCACCACGGCCGGTGTCGACGCCTTCGCGGACCGCGCGGGCCACGAACTGGCGGCCACCGGCGAGGCGGTCGGCGAGCGTTCCGGCCGGGCGAGTGACGCGCTGACCGCGCAGGAGGCGCACATCGCGGAGCTGGCCGGCACCGGACTGACGAACGCCGAGATCGGTGCGCAGATGTTCCTCAGCCAGCACACCGTCGAGTGGCATCTCCGCAAGGTCTTCAGCAAGCTAGGCATCACCAGCCGCAAACAGCTCCGCCGCTAGGACGTCACAACGCGGGCGGCTGGGTTGTCTTACCTGACAAGTCGACGGAAAGAGGACAACCCGTGCGCAGGATCCTGGTGATCGGTGGTGGGTACGCCGGCTTCTACACGGCGTGGAAGCTGGAGAAGAAGCTGCGGCGCGGCGAGGCCGAGGTCGTCGTGGTCGACCCGCGACCGTACATGACGTATCAGCCGTTCCTCCCCGAGGTCGTCTCCGGCTCGGTCGAGGCCCGCCACGCGGCGATCTCGTTGCGGCGCAACCTGCGCCGGACCAAGGTCGTGTCCGGCTCGGTCACCGCGATCGAGCACGGGCGACGGAGCGTCACGATCCGGCCGTCGCAGGGCCCCGACTTCGCGATGTCATACGACGTCCTGGTGGTGACCGCGGGCGCGGTGACCCGGACGTTCGACGTACCCGGTGTGGCCGAGCGGGCGATCGGGATGAAGCACGTCGAGGAGGCGGTCGCGATCCGGGACCGGTTGCTGACGGCCTTCGACGAGGCGTCCGGTCTCGAGCCCGGTCCGATCAGGCGTCGATTGCTGACCATCACCTACGTCGGCGGTGGGTTCTCGGGAGTGGAGGGATTCGGCGAGCTCTTGTCGCTCGCGACCGCCTTGCTCAAGCACTATCCGGAGCTGTCCCAGAGCGACCTCGCCTTCCACCTGGTCGAGGCGACCGGCCGGATCCTGCCGGAGGTCAGCGACAAGCCCGGGCAATGGGTGGTCTCGATGCTCGAACGCCGGGGCGCGCAGGTGCACCTGAACACCACGGTGACATCGGCCGAGGGCGGTCACGTGGTGCTGTCGGACGGCAGTGAGTTCGACTCGGAGCTGATCGTCTGGACGGCCGGTAACGCCGCGACCCGGCTGATGCGCAACCACACCGATCTGCCGCACACCGAGCGCGGTCTCGTCCAGGTCTGCGCCGACCTCAGGATCGGCACCGACGACAACCGCGTCACCGACGCGTGGGCCGCCGGTGACGACGCCGCCGTACCGGACCTCGCCTCGGCGACCGAGGGCGCGTTCACGGTGCCCAACGCGCAGAACGCAGTACGGCAGGGGAAGCTGCTGGCGAAGAACCTGGTCCGGACCATGCGCGGCCGGGAGCCGAAGAAGTACGTGCACCACAGCCTGGGTGCGGTGGCGACCCTCGGCCTGGGGAAGGGGATCTTCCAGTACCGGCGGATCGTCATCAAGGGACTGCCGGCGTGGTTGATGCATCGCGGGTACCACGTCCTTGCGGTCCCGACGTGGGACCGCAAGGTGCGGGTCTTCGCGATCTGGGTGGCCGCGACCTTCTACGGGCGGGACATCGTCTCGCTGGCCTCGGTCCAGCGTCCGCGCGAGGCGTTCGCGACCGCGGCCGGCGTCCCGGCACTCAGCGCGACCGCGAGTGAGCCCGCCGGTTCGAATGAGCCGGTCAGTTCGAGTCAGCCGGGATGAGGAGGTCGGTCAGGTCGAAGGCCGGTCCGGCGGCGGGCAGGGTCGGCTCCCAGTCGGGCTCGAGGCTCAGGTAGCTGGCCGGGTCCGCGCGCAGCAGCCCGATCAGGACCTCCGCCACGATCCGGCCGCCGACCGGGCCGAGCCGGTCCCCGCCGCCGAGGTACTCGGACTCCTTCAGGATGTAGAACCACAGCGGGGTGCCGTCGGGCCAGGTGTCCATGGTGAGCGGTGGTACGCCGATGAACCGCGCGAGCTCCTCGCCACTGGGCAGTCCGGTGGTGCCGCCGCGCAGCAGGTCGCGCACCGCCAAGGACCGGTACGCGGCGGTGTCGACCACGCCGGTGACCTGCTCGGGCAGACCGATCAGGCTGGCGGGGAGCCGGCCGTCGAGGCGTTTGGCGCGTTGCGCGGGCGGATGCCCGGGCACATCGAAGACCTGCGCGAGGTCGAGCCGGTGACTCGGCGGCCCGAAGCCGACCAGGTCAGGGAAGAGCGGCAGCTCCGGACCCCCCTCGACCAGCCGGTACGTGTGCCGGATCTGCCCGTGGCCGTAGCGGTACGCCGCGTCGGCGAACTCCAGCGGGATGAACGCCTCCATCGGCGCGGGCGCGAACCACTGGCCGCCCTTGGTGAGCACCTCGTCGACCAGCTCCGGTCCGACCAGTCGCGGCAGGAAGTCGTGCACCACGATCCACTGGTAGTGCCAGGTCAAGTGGATCCGGGCCTTGTCGAAGACGTCGCTCTCGGGGACACCCCGCGCCCGCAGATTGTCGACGATCCGATTGTGTGCGTGCAGCAGCGCGACATGCAGGGTCAGCGTGAACAGGTGTACGTCGTTGCGCGGGTCACCGATCAGCGCCACCCCCTGCGGGTTCCGGGGGACGTCGTACCCGTCCGGGCTGAGCAGGAACTTCGCCGGGTCGTGCAGATCGAACAGGTACGGCGAGCCGACCGGACCGTCGGAGTAGATGATCTCCAGGTTGAGCTTCGGCGCCCGTGCGTTCTTCAACGCCTCCGTTTCGACGCCGCCCGCGATCGGCGAGCGATCCGCGGTGATGTCGTGCGCGACCAGCTGCCCGAAGAACGGCCAGCCGGCCGCCTCGGTCGCGTCGTCGCCCTCGGGGCTGCGGTCGAGCTCGGCGGCGGCGTCGCAGATCCCGCCGTCGCCACCGGCGCGCATCAGTACGGCGGGGTCGCTGCCCAGCGGATCGAGTCCGGTGAACATACGCCCGTACCGTGCCCCGCCGGTCGGCCGATCAACACTCCGCACCGCACTGAGGCAATGGTCCCGCGCCGCCGGATGCCCACTCATTCCAGTCCTCCTGTCTCTCTGCCACCTCTGCCCTGCCACCAGACAAGACAGCACAGCGACCTGCCGTGTGACCGATCAGGAATCGAGAAGCACGCGGGCAGGGCGCGTTACTAGCGTGATGGCCATGACGACACAGCAGAAGACCCAATCCCGCAAGCCCGGTACGCCGGGGACGTTCTCACGCTGGCTGCAGCGCACCATGAACGCCCGGACCAGCGCCAAGATCCGGAAGGGACGCGCCCGGATGATGGGCATGGACGTCCTGATCCTCAAGACGGTCGGCCGCCGCAGCGGCGAGCCCCGGGAGACCCCGCTGGCCTGGTTCGCCGACGGCGACAACGCCTGGCTGGTCGTCGCCTCGGGCGGCGGCAGCCACCACCCGGACTGGCACGCCAACCTGATGTCCCACCCCGATCAGGCCGCCGTCGAACTCCCCGGCAGCAGCCCGACACCGGTCACGCCGCAGACCCTCACCGGCCCCGCCCGCGACGCCGCCTGGCAGCGCATCACCAAGACCCAGCCCCGCTACGCCAAGTACCAGAAGAAGTCGGACCGCCAGTACCCGGTCGTCCGCCTCACCCCGCAGTGACCGTGTCAGCGCTGGGGGCGGCGCCAGTCGACGTACGGGCAGACCGGGGTGCCGCCTCCGGAGGGGAAGCACTCCGCGAAGGTGTAGGCGTCGCGTTCTGAGTCGTAGAGGAGTTGTCCGGTGCCGGAGTAGCCGCGGAGCCTGACCCCGGGGTAGACGCCGATCAGGGAGTCGGAGGTGAGTGGCTCGGCGGAGTCCCAGCTCATGAAGGGACTCGGAGCGCCCTTGATCGGTGCGAACCAGAGGCCGTCCCGCACCACCGCGTCGAGCTCCGTACCGCCGGCCGGCTGCACCGTGACGCGCGTGATCGGCAGGCTGACCTGGCCATGGTTGCGCCCGTACGCCGAGACCGGACCGGGCACCTTGGACGGCAGCAACATCTCGGCGTCCACCAACTTGCCGCTCGCATCGAGGCCACAGATCTCGTAGCCCACGCGCGTCGGGGTGATGAGCCGGCTACCGATCAGCCAGGTCGTCGACGCGCCCGGCGCGGTCGGCCGGGTGAACGTGAAGGCGTCGACGACCTTCGATCCGGCGAACCGGCCCTTCTCGCCGGTCGCGATCGCGTTCGTCTGGATCGCGCAGGTCTGCAAAGTGGCCCGGGTCTCCGCCGCGGTCAGCGTGCGGACCGCGGGAGCCTTCGTCGCGGGGTCGGCCGGGCGGTGCCTGTCCCGGTACGCCGGGAGCCCGAAAACGCCGGCCGCGATGACGCCCGCCACCGCCGCGGCCGCGATCAGCGTCGGAGCCAGCGGCAACCGGCGGTTCGAGCCAGGGGACTGCTCCTGGGCCACGATGGCCAGCAGTTCCCGGCGACGCGTCAGGTCCTCGGCCTCGGTCCAGGACGCCGTACGGCGGTGCAGGAAGGTGAACACCGCCCGGACGTGACGGTCGTACAACTGCCCGAACGCCTGCTCGTCGCCGGTCGACGACTGCTCCCACAGCACCCGGTCGGTCGCGGTCACGCCGGACCCAGGACCCTCGACGCCGATCACCGATGCTCCTCCCCGCCGCCGAACCCGCCTTCACTCTTGTCTTGGCCGGCAGCCACCTTGAGGTTCCCGAGGATCAGAGGATGCGGGTGAGGCGGCCGTCCGGCTGGACCCGGATGGTCGTCTTGCGGGCGCCGACGGTGAGGTCGACGAAGAACATCGTCCCGACGGTGCGAGTGCTGAAGGCAACCTTCTCGGTGGAGCCGGCCGGGACGACGGCGGACAGGATCGTCGCGGTCGGACCGTTCCGGTTGAACTTGACGACCGGGGCGGGCAGCCGGTGGAAGATGTCGGGGAAGTACCAGCCCTGCACCGGATCCTGCCGGCCCTGCACGACGGTGATGGCATCCGCCGGCAACTGCTGCCGGTAGGGGATCTGCAGCAGGTAGGTCTTCGAGCTGTCGCCGGGCTTGGCAGCGACAGCCGTGGTCGCCGACTGCACGGTCACCTTCTGGTCGGGCGCGAGGTGCCACAACGTCTCGTATCGCTGGTTGGTTGCCGACTGCCCGCGGTCCAAGGTGACGATCAGGTCGGGGTCCTTCAGCACCAGCACGTCCCGGGTCCGCTGTACGCCGATGGCCGGGCTGTCGACGAGTGTGTAGTACTCCGAGGTCGGCGCCATCGCCGCCCGGACCAGCCGGGTCTCCACCGAAGCAGTGTTCGCGGACGGGATCGTCATCACGTTGTGGGCGGCCTGGCTCTTGGTCCAGGTCTGCCACTTGTCGAGCTGGTATCCCGAGTGGCCCGGGTCGATCAGGATGTCCCGGCCGTGCGAGGAGTAGGTGATCGACATGTGGTCGTCGTGCCCGTGCAGGCGCCGGCCCGGTCCGAACCGGATGCTGTACGTCGACTCCTGGGCGAACGGCCTCGTCTCACCCCACCCGGTCCGGCCGAACACGTAGCCGGCGTCGAAGACCGCGGTCCGCCGGGCCGGTTTGGTGCCGTGCCGTCCGAGGGTGGCGGCGTACTCCAGGGGTGTGCCGGTGCCGCCCACGGGTGTCTGCCGGATGGCGTCGCCGACCTGCTGGAGCTCGCCGGTGGACTTGGTGGCGAGGGCGAGCCACTCCGCCAGGACCTGGCGTCGTTGCTCGATGACCGGTCCGGGGTCGGAGCCGCACCGCTTGAGCGCCGTGGTCGCGCGGCCCCAGAGCAGGTAGTTGAACATCGCGTACCCGACCGACTGCTCGTTCGTCGACCCCTGCGGGTCGATCGCGGTCGTGATCGCCTCGATCAGCCGCTGCAGGGCGAGGCGCTTCAGTTCCGGCCGCTTGAGCGTGCAGCCGACGCCGAACATGGCGATGCTCTCGTCCGTGCCGTGGTTCGACGGCCCGCCCCAGTTCTCCGTCATGAACTTGGCGTGATCCAGCAGCGACCGGTCCAGCCAGGCGTACTGCGGAGGCAGTGAGCGGACATGCAGTCCGGTGAGCACCGCCTGGCGTGCACAGAGCAGCACGTTGGTGCGGTGCATCGTGGACTCCCAGGCGCCGACGTCGCCCTTCCACGAGTACGGGTTGTCGCGCACCCAGTCCTGGATGATCGCCATCACATGCGTCAGCGCCTTGCGGTCGCCCTTGCCGGCGGCCTCGATGCCTTGTCCCAGCCAGCGCAGCGAATGCAGCCACATGTACCAGCTCGGCTTGTGGTACGGATCGGAGCGCCAGTTGACGTTGCCGCTGCCATCGCCGACCTGGTACGGCGGATCGTCACCCCAGACGAACGTGTCCCGCAGGACCATCTGCACCGGCACCCGCGACTCGATGCCGCTGTAGCCGGTGCACTCGTAGGTCCCGGTCACGGCCACCGGCGTCGACGGCGGGGGAGAAGCGGGCGTGTCGACCCCCGGGATCGGTTCGTTCCCGGCTGGGTCCGCGGGAACGCTCGGGCTCGGGCTGAGGCTCGGCCGGGCGGCGACCGGCGTACCGCGGTTCCGGCCGCCCGGCATCAGTACGGCGACCGCGCCGGCGAACGCGACTCCGCACACCAGCACGCACACGACCGTCAGCGCGACGGTGTTACCCCACCGTCTGCCCCGCTGCGCAGCCACCCCAGTACCCCCCAAAGCTCGGCCACGGCCCCTGGCCGGCTCTCCTTCAAGACGCGCTCAACCCCCCAAAAGGTTGCACTCACCGGTCCAGACCACCACTGTCCCTGCGGACGAGCGGTTTGTCCAAGGCCCGAGCGCCTCACGCAGGCGAGGTTACGGGGGTCGGGGTGCGGTGGCTGACGGCGGTGACGAGGAGGGCGAGGGTGCTGGTGGCGGAGGCGACGATCACGCAGGTGATGAAGCCGGTGCCGAGGTTGTGGGCGGTGCCGAGGAGCGGACCGAAGATGGCCACGCCGATCGCCCCGCCGATCTGGCGGGAGGTGTTGAAGGCGGCGGAGGCGGCGCCGTGGAGGGCGGGCTCGACGGCGGCGATGGACTGCGAGGTCATGGTGGGCACGAGCAGCCCGGAGCTGATGCCGATCGGGACGAGGGCGACCACCATGGGCCAGACCGCGGTCGCCGTACTGGCCCAGGCGAGCCCCAGGAGGGCGACGGTCAGAACGGCCTGGCCGACGCTGAGGACGGCCGGGCGGCCGAACCGTCGCGTGAGCGCGGTCGAGCAGAGGTTGGCGACCGAGATCAGGCCGGTCAGGGGCAGGAAGAACAGACCCGTGGCCAGCGCGCTGAGACCGCGGCCCTGCTGGAGCATCAGGCTCATCCCGAACAGCACGCCGTAGAAGGCGAAGTTGAGCAGCGCGCCTTGGCCGGCGGCGGCGGCGAACCCGCGATCGGCGTACAGGCCTGGCGGCAGGAGTGGTTCGCGGCTGGACCGTTCGACCCAGACGAAGCCGGCGAGCCCGGCGATGGTCAGCGCGACGGCTGTCAGGACCGCTGGGTGCAGCCAGCCCTGCGCGGGGGCTTCGATCAGCGCGAAGACCAGTCCACCGATCAGTACGGTCGCAGTGCCCATGCCGGCCAGGTCGAGCCGCCGGCCCCGGCGTACGACGGAAGGCATCGCGAGCAGGCTCCAGATCACGGCGGGGATCCCGATCACAACGTTGACCGCGAAGACGGCCCGCCAGTTCGCCAGCGCGACCAGCGATCCACCGAGCAGCGGACCGGCCGCCATCCCGACACCACCGGCCGCGGCCCACCAGCTGACCAGCCGGTGCCGCGCGTGCTCGTCGGTCGCCGACGCCGTGGCGAGAACGAGTGCACTGGGCAACAAAAGTGCCGAGCCCGCACCCTGGGCGAGCCTGGCGAGGTTGAGCATCAGCATCGAGGTGGCGATCGCGCAGACCGCGGACGACGCGGTGAACACCAGCAGTCCGGCCACGAACGCCCGCTTCGCCCCGAGCGTGTCGGTGATCGCCCCGGCGCCGAGCATCAACGCGGCGAACGACAACGTGTACGCGTTGACCGCCCACTCGAGCTCCGCACGGGACGCGTTCAGGTGCGTGGCCAACTGCGCGAGCGTGACGTTCACGATCGTGCCGTCCACGAAGACCATGAAGGCCGCCACGAGGGCGAGCGCGACCACACCCCGACGATGTTCGACAGTCATGAAACAACTGTAGATCACTGTTCGATCAGCGTCGAACAGTTAACCGGCCGGTCAGCTGGCGGGCAGGCCGGGGTCGGGTTCGGCGACGTGGCAGGCTGCCTCGTGGTTCTCGCCGAGGACGCGGGGGGCCGGGGTGATCTCGTGGCACTTGTCGATGGCGAGCGGGCAGCGCCAGCGGAAGCGGCAGCCGGGGGCCGGGTCGATCACCTTCGGCGGCTCTCCGGTGTCGCCCTCGACGGCGGAGGTCAGCGGCGCCCGGGGGTCGGGCACGGCTCCGAGCAGCAGGTCCGTGTAGGGGTGCTTGGGGTTGGCGAGCACCGACTCCGCCGGACCGGACTCCACGATGTGACCGGCGTACATGATCATCAGCCGGTCGGCGACGTACCGCGCGCTGGCGATGTCGTGGGTGATGTAGAGGAACGAGACACCCTCGGACCGGCGCAGCTCGGCCATCAGGTTGAGCAGGCCGATCCGGATCGACACGTCGAGCATCGACACCGGCTCGTCGGCCAGGATCAGCTTCGGCTTGTGCGCCAGCGCCTGGGCGAACCCGATCCGTTGCCGCTGGCCACCACTGAGTTCGTACGGGTAGCGGTGCATGACGTCCGAGGCCGGCGACAGCCCGACGGCCTCGATCACCCGCTCGGCCTCCTCGAACCGCTGGGTCCGGGACAGCTCGGGCCGGTGCAGCTTCAGGCTGCGCAGGATCCCGTGGGACACCCGGAAGGCGGGGTTGAGCGAGCTGAACGGATCCTGGAACACCATCGGGACGTCGCCGCGGTAGGACAACTGGTCGCGGCGCGACCGCAGGCTCGACATCGGCTTGCCCTGGTAGTAGATCTCGCCGCTCGTCGGCGCGTAGACGCCGGCCAGCAGCCGCGCGATCGTGCTCTTGCCACTGCCGCTCTCACCGGCGAGCGCGACGATCTCCTGCCGGCCGATGCTCAGGTCGACGTCGTCGACCGCGTGCAGGTGCTGACGGGAGAACCCGCGGCCGACCCGGAAGTGCCGGGTCAGCTTCCTGGTCTCGATCAGCGGCGCGTCGTCCGCGTCGGTCGCGGCGACCTGGTCGACGTTCACCGCGGTCATTTCGTCACCTCTCGAGCAGGTTCGATCGCGGGAGCGTGCAGCAGGCAGCGGGCCTGGACGGCGCCGACCTGGTAGAGCTCCGGCGCGATCTTCGGGCAGTCTTCGAACGCCTTCGGGCAGCGGGGCTGGAAGCGGCAGCCGGCCGGCGGGTCGGCGAGGTTCGGCGGGCTGCCGGGGATCCCGGTCAGCGGCACCTTCGGACCGCGGATCGACGGGAACGCGTCGAGCAGCCCTTCGCTGTACGGATGGGCCGGACTGTCGAAGACCGCCCGGGTGTCGCCGAACTCGACCACCTGGCCCGCGTACATCACCACGAGCTTGTCGGAGAAGTGGCTGACCAGCGACATGTCGTGGGTGACGAAGATGACCGCGAACCCGAGCTTGCGCTGGAGGTCCTTGATCTGCACCATCAGCGACCGTTGTGCCACCACGTCGAGGGCCGACGTCGGCTCGTCCATGATGATCAGGTCCGGTGTGAACAGCAGGGCCATCGCGATCATCGCCCGTTGCCGCATGCCACCACTGAGCTGGTGCGGATAGCTCCTCAGGTGGATCGGGTCGATCCCGACCAGGCGCAGTACCTCGGCCGGCCGGTCGTCGGCGACCGGCTCGTCGTGCGCCATGATCGCGTCGGTGAACTGACTGCCGATGCTCTTCACCGGGTTGAGCGCGTTCATCGCGCTCTGCATCACCACGGAGAAGTCCCGCCAGCGCAGCGCGGCCAGCTTCTTCTCGCTCATCGCGACCAGGTTCTGCCCCTGGAACGTCACGCTGCCGCCGGTGATCGCGGCCGGCGGGCTGAGCAATTGGGCGATCGCGAACAGCAGCGTCGACTTGCCGCAGCCCGACTCGCCGACCACGCCGACGAACTCGCCGGCGTGGACGTCGAGATCCACCGCGTCGACCGCGACGACCGGACGGCCGCCGGTGTCGTACTCGACGGTCAGATCACGGACCTCAAGAATTGGCTGACTTGGCACGTCGCCTCCGAACCGGCCGCAGCGCGGGGTTGCTGATCTCGTCGAATGCGTAGTTGAGCAGGGCGAACGAGACGCCGAGCAGCGCGACCGCCAGGCCCGGCGACAGTGCCCAGGCGGGCAGGCCGTTCACCAGGGCGCCCTGGTTCTGCGCCCAGTAGAGCATCGTGCCCCAGCTCAGCGAGTTGGGATCGCCGAGGCCGAGGAACTGCAGGCCGGCCGCGGTGAGCACCGCGTACAGCGCGGCGCCGAGGAAGTTCGCCACGATCAGCGACGTCATCGTCGGCAGCATCTCGACCACGATGATGTACGAGCGCCGCTCGCCCCGGACCCGGGCCGACTCGAGGAAGTCCCGGTTGCGCAGGGACATCGCCTGCGCGCGCATCTGGCGGGCGCCGTACGCCCAGCCGGTCAGGATCAGCACGACGATGATCACGGTCAGGTTGCCCTTGCCGGCGTACGTCGCCAGCACGATGATCAGCGGGAACGTCGGGAGCACCAGGAAGATGTCGGTCACCATCGACAGCCCGTCGTCGGCGAACCCGCCGAGGTAGGCGGCCGAGACGCCGACGATCACCGACAGGATCGTCGCGCCCAGACCGGCGACGACGGCGATCACCAGGGACTCACGGGTGCTGTAGACGAGTTCGGCGTACACGTCCTGGCCGAGGCCCGTCGTCCCGAGCCAGTGGTCGCCCGACGGATGCGCCAGCGGGGTGTCGCCGATCGCGCGGGGATCACCGTGCAGCCAGGGCACGAAGAGGTGGGGGAACGCGGCGAGCAGGACGAACAGCACCAGCAGGCCGGCGCCGACCATCGCCTTGCGGTTGCGCAGGATGGCCCGTAACAGACCGCCGCGCGGACGGCGCGTCGCGGTCGGTGCTGCGGGCGCCGCGGCGCCGGTGACGATCGCACTCATCGGCGTCCTCGCTTCGCTCCGGGCGCCGATGAGCGCGAGAAGCAGCTCTGCTTGATGGTGACTTCGCTACGCTCACTCACTGGCGGTTACCCCTTCGTCCGGGCTCGCGGGTCGAGCAGGAACACCGCGAAGTCGCAGAGCAGGACACAGATCAGCACGGCCAGCGTCACCAGCAGGAAGAGGGCCTGCAGCAACGGGTAGTCCGTGCTCACCGTGGCGTTGTAGAACATGTAACCCAGGCCGGGGTAGTTGAACACGTACTCGACCAGGATCGTGCCGGAGATGACGAAGCCGAGCGACATCGCGAACCCGGACAGGTTCGGCAGGAACGCGTTCCGGCCGGCGTAGCCGAACATGATCCGCCGGTTCGGGATGCCCTTGGCCCGGGCCATCCGGACGTAGTCCTCGGCCAGGGTGGTCACCATGTTGTTGCGCATGGTCAGGATCCAGCCGCCGACCGCCGTGATCAGGATCGTGGCCGCCGGCAGGATGCCGTGCTTGAGCACGCTGCCGACGAACTCGGCGTTGAACCCCGGCGTCAGTCCCTGGTCGTAGTTGAAGTCGTTCGGCAGCACCGGGTTGTTGCCGATCGCGAAGAACGAGATCAGCAGCAGCGCGACCCAGAAGTAGGGGAGCGCCGAGGTGACGATGAAGACCGGCGGCACGACCCCGTCGATCAGACCGCCCCGCCGCCAGCCGGCGACGGTGCCGATCAGGGTGCCGAGCGCGAACGCGAGGACCGTCGCGATGCCGACCAGTCCGAGCGTCCACGGCAACGCGTCGCCGATCAGGGTGGTCACCGGGACACCGAGGCTGCTGCCGATCGACACGCCCCAGTGCCCGGTGGCCATCGATTTCAGGTACGCGCCGTACTGCAGCACGACGTTCTTGTCCGGATCGAAGCCGAACTCCGCCAGGACCGTCCGCAACTGCTCCGCGGTGACGACCGCGCCACCCTTGCTGAGCCGTTGCCGCAGTGCCTCCTCCGGACTGCCGGGCATCATCCGGGGGATGAAGAAGTTCAGCGTCATCGCTGCCCAGAGAGTGAGCACGAAGAACCCGAGACGACGTATCAGGTACCGCACGACCACCAGCTCCTCGTGCTCACTCCCACGGTTGATTCCTTACTTCTGGGCCGACTTGGAGTACAGGTTCGTCAGAACCTGTCCGACGTCGGGGATGTTGTACGGCGCGGGCTGGGCGTAGGGGTCGTCCTGGGTCGGCCAGCCCTCGAGGTCCTTGGTGTTGTACTGGTACCAGTCGACCGACTCGGTGGTCGGGATGAGCGGTACGTCCTTGATCATGTACGACGAGATCTGCTTGATCAGCTTGACCTGCGTGTCGGGATCCGCGGCGGCGTACTGGTCGAACAGCTTGTCCACCTCGGGGTTGATGTACCGCGAGTAGTTGCTGTTCGCCTGCTTGCCGATCGGGGCCGTGTTCTTCGAGTACAGCAGCTGCCGCAGTTCGTAGTACGGCGTGGGGCCGCCGGACAGGCTGGAGTAGGCCAGGTCGTAGTCACCGGTGTAGAGCTTCTGGTTGTACGACTGCTGCTGCAGGTCCTGGATGCTCAGCTCGATGCCGACGGCGGCCAGCTGCTGCTTGACGACCGCCAGCGACGCGTCCCAGTCGGTGTAGCCGGTGACCGTGATGACGTTGAGCTTCAGCGGGTTCGACGAGGAGTAGCCCGCGCTCTGCAGCAGTTGCTTGGCCTTGTCCTGGTTCGGCTTGTCGTAGCCGGCGGCCGTGAGCGCCTCCTTGTCGAAGTACTTGTCGAAGGTCGGGGTGACGACGCCGGTCTGGTTCGCGGCCGGCTGGTAACCGCTCTCACCGATCTTCGAGATCTGCTCCCGGTCGAGCGCGTACGCGATCGCCTGCCGGACCGCCAGCTTGCTGGTCGCCGGGCGGGACGGATCGTTGTTCGGCACCAGGGCCACGTTCGCGGTCGGCGGGAACCAGTAGTTGTTCTCCGGGGACTTCGACTTGTAGAAGTTGTCGATGTTCGGGATGTACTGACCGCCCCACTGGGCCTTGCCGCTGGCCAGGTCGAGGTTGGCGGGGTTGTTGTCCAGGTACGCCGGGTACTGGACCTTCTCCACGTACGGCTTGCCCGGCTGCCAGTAGTTGCCGTTGGCAACGTAGGAGATGTTGTTGCTGGTGCAGGACTCGACCGTGAACGCGCCGGTGCCGATCGGCTTCGGGTTCGCCCAGGTGGCCGGCTTGGCCGCCGCCTCACCGGTGGACCAGATGTGCTTGGGCACGATGCCGACCTGGTTGGCGAAGTTGAAGAAGTACGGCTCGGCCGCGCCCTTGAACTTCAGCGTGACCTTGTTGCCGGCCGCCGTGACGCTGGTCAGGCCCGCACCGGTCCACAGCGAGTACAGGTCGAGGGCCGGCTGCTGCTTCATCAGGTTGAACGTGTAGACCACGTCGTCGGCGCTGAACGGCTGCCCGTCGCTCCACTTCACGCCGTCACGGATGGTGAAGACGATCGAGTCCTTGGCCGGCGACCAGGCGAACGCGGTGGCCAGCATCGGGGTGGTGGCCCCGGCCTTCAGCACGTTGACGAAGGTCAGCGGCTCGTAGACGAAACCGAGTGCGACCTGGTTGACCGACGGGTTGAACGGGTTGAACTGGCACGGCCAGGTCTGCCCGCCGACGTTCGCGATCGTGACGGTGCCGCCCTTCTTGTACTGCCCGGTGCTCCCGCCGCTGCTCGTCGAGGACGACGGGTTGCTGGACGTCGCACTCCCGATCGGCTTGTCACCGCCCCCGCAGCCCGCGGCGGCGAGTACGCCGACCGCCATCGCGGTGATGGCGATCCGTTTGATGCCCCTCATCGTCTCTGCCTTTCACTCCTCGAACTCATGGTCATGCGAATGCCTCTTCGCCGAGGTCCGCCCCCGCGGCCTCGACACCCAGGGCGAGTGCGCCTACCAGCGGCGCGTCGGAAGGGAAACGGGCCACGGCCAGTTCCGGTGGGAAGGGGACGGCCGCGTCGAGCGCCCGGCGCAGCTCCGGTGCGATCTGGTCCCAGGACCGGACCAGCCCGCCACCGACGACGATCCGGACCGGGTCGACGGCGATGGCCAGGTTGACCAGGTGCATCGCCAGTTCCCGGTGGAACTCGTCGGTGAGTACGGCGGCGTCCGGCTGGGTCCGCGCGAGCGCGAACACATCCGCCGCCGTGACCGGTCGGCCCAGGCGGGCACTTCCGGTCGTCTCGAGGGCCTGACCACTGACGACATGTTCCAGGATGGTGCGCTCCTCGGCACCGATCCAAACGTCAGCGGCGGACCGCAGGTTGTAGCCGATCTCGCCGGACGCGCCGTGCGCCCCGGAGATCACCGTGCCGGCGGCAACGATCGCGGTGGCCAGACCGGTGCCGAGGTTGAGGTAGATGCCCGGGTCGCAGCCGGCCAGCGCACCCCAGCGCAGCTCGGCCGCGGCCGCCGCCTTCACGTCGGTGCCGAGCCGGACCGGCACGCCCGGGAAGGCGTCCCGGATCAGCTGCCCGAACGGGAGCTCGCCCCAACCGGGAAACGTCGGTGCGAGCTCGACGCGGTCGTCGTACGGAATGCCCAGGGTGGCCGCGCCGACGCCGGCGAGCTGCTGGTCCGGGGCGAGGTCCGCGAGCAGCTCGCGGGCCGCGGTCAGGCCGCGACCCAGTGCTGCTTCGGCTCCCGCCTCGGCCCGGCTGTCGAGAGTCGTGTCGCCGAGACGCCGGCCGGACAAGTCGCCGACCGCAACGGCGATCTTGGTCCCACCGAAGTCGAGTCCGAGGACGACCGGCGTACGAATCATGGACTGGCAACTCCTCGCGCCGACCAATAGAATCGATAGGAAACTAACTTAACAATCACCGTTGGCACAAGGGCTAACTGTGACTGCTGTTCGAAGCGTTATCGACGCAAGGGGGCCGGACGTGACGGTTGTCGCCGGAGGTGCCGCCGCAGCGCGACCACAACTGATTCGCGCGATCAACGAGCAGGTGCTGCTGGAGCACATCAGACGGTCCGGTCCGGTGTCACGGACCGAGTTGGCCCAGCTGTCGGGGCTGTCCAAACCGACGGTGTCCGCGGCACTGACCACGATCGAGCGCGCCGGGCTGGTGCACGCGGCGAGTCAGCGGACGGGCGTGCCCGGGCCGGCGGCGCGGTTGTACGAGGTGCGTCCCGAGGCCGGGTTCGTGCTCGGGCTCGATGTCGGGCGGCAGTTCCTCCGGGGAGCGATCGCCGATCTGGCGGGGAACACTCGCTGCCGGTTGAACGTGCGTACCAAGGCTGGTGACGCGATGGCCCGGATCCAGGAGCTCTCGGACCTGGCCGAGACGCTGGCGGCCGAGGTCGGGATCACGGCCGATCAGCTGACCCAGACGGTGCTCGGCAGTCCCGGTGTGTACGACGCGCGACTCGACGCGTTGACGCTGACCGGCCGGCTGTCCGGATGGGACTCTCCGGCGACGCTGACCGCGCTGCGTGACCGGTTCGGGTCGTCGTTGATGATCGAGAACGACGTGGATGCAGCCGCGCTGGCGGAGCGGGTGCACGGCCATGGTCGCGACGTCGACAGCTTCGCGTTCGTCTCCGTCGGCACGGGGATCGGGATGGGACTCGTGCTGGACGGCAAGCTTCGGCATGGTTCGCACGGGGTGGCGGGGGAGATCGGCTATCTGCCGTTCACCGAGGGCAGTGGAAGTGATCCACGGGATGCCCGCAAGCGAGGTGGCTTCGACGCGTCGGCCTCGGCGGCGGCCGTTGTCCGAGCCGCGCGGAGGGCGGGGGTGCGGGGCGCGTCGTCGGCCGAGAAGGTGTTCGCGGCGGCGGCGCGCGGTGATGCGGTCGCGGCCGAGGTCGTGGCCGAGGAGGCGCTCCTCGTGGCCAAGGCGGTGTGCACGGTCATCACGGTGGTGGACCCCGAGCTGATCGTGCTGGGTGGCGGTATCGGCCAGGCTCCCGGCTTCCTCGAGGCCGTCATCGACCAGCTCCGCCGGCTCGCGCCGGTGTTGCCCGAGGTGAAGGCGAGTGTGCTGGGGACCGAGACCGTGGTGGCCGGCTGCATCGCGGCCGGTCTCGATCGCGCCTGGCAGGACCTGGTCGGACGGATCTCGGCGCCCGCCCTCTAGGCTGACGGGGTGGGCGATCAGTCGAGTTGGCGTGAGGAGCGGCGGGAAGCGGCCGCCGCGCATGCCGCCGCGCTGGAACGCCGGAAGGCCGCCGAGACGGCGCAGGCCCGGGAGTTGCTGATCCACTTCGTCAACAAGATGAAGACCCTGGGCATCGAGCCGGAGCCGCTGCGGGCGCAGGTCGTGGGCTCGACCACCAGCTACCGGACCGATGTCACCGGCTGGTACCTGCGCCGGAACCGCTCCCTGGGCGTGGACGCCGACGCCAACTTCTACATCCTCGGCGTCACGGCCAGCCTGAAGTCCCGCCTGACCGGCGTCCACGTCACCCCGTCCGACCCACCGCTGGTCGTCGGCCAAGGCGCCCGCGACGGCGAATCCCTCCCGCTCCGGCAGCTGCTCCAGATGCGCCTCGAATCACTCTCCTGACAGAACAGTCGCAATCAACGCAGTCCCCGGAGCAGTCCGCCCACCCGGCCCGGCGGACGGTAGGACGTCCTCGGTGGTCAGCGCCCCACCACACTCCGAGCAGCAGACCGTAGCCGTCGTGACCTTCCCGCACGTGGCATGCGTGAACCGCATCGGCTGCCCCGCGGGTGGCGTGGCCCACCGATCACCCCAGGCCGTCAGCGCGATCAGGATCGGCACGAGCTCCCGCCCGGCCTCGGTCAACGCATAGGCATACCGGACCGGATTCTCCTGGTACGGCGTACGGCGTACCAGGCCGCCGTCCATCAGTGTGTTCAGCCGGTCGGTGAGCAGATTGCGTGAGATCCCGAGGTCCGTGACGAACTGGTCGAACCGGTCCAGACCGAGATAGAGGTCGCGCAGCACCAGGGGCGTCCACCAGTCGCCGACGAGTTCGAGGGACTGGGCGAGCGAGCAGTGCATCGAGGCGAAGCTGGTGTTCCGCATGTCACCACTCTAGTCAGTTGCTTCATTGAACTCACTGTCACTACGGTGGGTCCAACGGCCGACGAGGGGAGTTAGCGGATGTACCACCGGATCGTGGCGGGGCAGGTGCGGAAGGCTTTTGCGGAGATCAGTGCCGGGAACTGGGAGGCGATGGTGGCCGGGATGGCGCCGAATTTCAGCTATACCTTCTACGGCGATCACGCGCTGGCCGGGCAGCGGCACACTCATGACGCGCTGCGGCGCTGGTGGGAGCGGTGCTTCCGGTTGCTGCCGGACACCCGGTTCGAGGTCCAGGACATCCTGGTCGCCGGCTGGCCGTGGAACACCCGGGTGGCGACGGCCGTGACCGTCCACGTCGGCGTTGTGGACGGTTCGCAGTACGAGAACGTCGTGCACCAGTTCCTCCGGCTGCGCTGGGGCAAGATCACCGAGGTCCGTACCCTCGAGGACACCGCCGTACTCGAGAAGACCCTCGACCGGCTCGCCGCGGCCGGGTACGCCGAGGCCCACGCGGCCCCCATCACCGACCGCTGAAGAAGTTGCTCGCGGCAACAAAGAGATCGGGGCTGTACCACGGCTGCGCGGAGGTCTAATCTCGGAGAGGGCAAAATCTGACTGCGCACGTCGGGGGGACGGAATGGCGCTGCGGACGGGCATGCCGATGATGCGGCTTGCGCTGTTGAGGGGATTCGCACTGTCTGACGGCAACCGCATGCTCTCGTTGCCGCAGAACGCCGAGCGGCTGTTGACGTTCCTGGCCCTCAACGGCGGGGCGCTGCGGCGCGACTATGTCGCCGGATCGCTCTGGCCGGAGTCGGCCGAGCTGAACGCCGCCGCGAACCTGCGGACCGCGGTGTGGCGGATCCAGCAGGCAGGTGACCGGGTCATCGAGGCCACCCGGTCACGAGTGCAACTGGCGGCGGACGTCCTGGTCGACATCCGCGAGGCAACAGCCGTCGCGCTGGCCGCGGACAGCTGGGCTGAGCAGCAGGCCGGACCCGAACTGCTGGACCTGCTGGACTCCGAGTTGCTGCCGGACTGGTACGACGACTGGCTGCCGCCGCATCGGGAGCGATGGCGTCAGACCCGGCTGCACTCGCTGGAGAGTCTGGCACGGCGGATGGCGCGGGCCGGCCGGTTCGCCGTGGCGGTCGACGCGGCGCTGGCCGCCGTCCGCGCCGAGCCGCTCCGGGAGAGCGCGAACCGGTGCCTGATCGAGGTGCATCTGGCCGAAGGCAATGTCTCCGAGGCCCGGCGGGTGCTCGACCTGCACCGGCGGGCGATCCGCGCCGATCTCGGCATCGACCCGTCGCCGCAGCTCGTCGCACTGGTCGACGGTTCGCTCCACAACGGAGCGTTGACGATGCGTTGACGCGGCGCGAGGACCGTTGACGCAGGGGGGCGGGACGAGTCCGTCCTGAGGGGCTGGGGGGAACCAGCATGGGCGTCGAGCGGCGAGTCGGCCGGTCGTGATGGATCCGGCCGACCAAGTCCTGCTGCGCCTCGCGGACCCCGCTGCCCGCCCGACCGTCCTGGACGCGGACGCGCTGCTCCAGCTCGCGGTCACCTGCTACGCCGTCGACCCCGCGACCGTGACCGGCGCGACGACGGCTGTCTACGACCGGCTCGACCTGGCGGTCGCGCTCCCGGTGGAGGCCTCCCTCTCCGCCCGGTTGATGCGCGCCGGTGACGCTCTTCCTTGGGACGTCACCGCGGCATGGGACACCGGCCGACCATCCACCCCCGGTGCGGACGCCGTCATGGTCGGCAGCCTGGTGGTCCGTACCGCGGGGCTGGGTGGGCTGAT
This sequence comes from Kribbella sp. NPDC048837, assembly GCF_055586945.1. Lineage (NCBI taxonomy): Bacteria > Bacillati > Actinomycetota > Actinomycetes > Propionibacteriales > Kribbellaceae > Kribbella > Kribbella sp. NPDC048837. The sequence continues at coordinate 955,429 of NZ_JBVJHF010000001.1, read as the reverse complement.
CGAAGCCGTCGACGTGGCCGAGGTCCCGGCCGAGGGCCACTTCAACGCCGCGCTCGACCTCCAGTTGCAGCTGAGTGCGCCGTCGAACGGCGGAGGAGCGCCGCCGCTCGTGCTCCCGGTCGTCGTCGCCTTCCTCGTCGACGACGGATCGTCCCCACGGGACCTGTTGCGAGCCACCACAGTCGCACGCCGGGTCGCCCGTACCTATCCGTCGCCGTCGCCCCCGGACGACGCACCCGCCCGCCTCGTCGATCGGGCTGTCTGCTGGGTCCTCCCCGCGGCGGCCTTCCAGGACGACGGCTGGCCCGGCGGGACCACGGCGGACGAGCGGCTGGCGGCCGCGCGAGCCTGGCTCGGCCCGCAAGGCATCGCTGTCGTCGTCACCTGAGCATCCGTACCACCCACCCGAACTCCGGAGGACTGCATGAGCACCCTGGTGCAACCGGCGTACCCCTACGTGAACGTGACCATCGACACGAGTGCCCTGGTCCCCGCCGCGCAACGGAATCCCGGCGTCGTCGCCGTGGTCGGCAACGCCGCGTCCGGGGCGTCCGCGCCGGCCGGGACGCCGGTCGAGGTCACCGACCACGCGTCGGTGATGAGCTCGTTCGCCAGTGGTACGACGGCCAACACGCTGACCCAGAGCCTGGATCTCGTGCTGGCCCAGGACCCGCGGCCGAGCAAGGTGTACGGCGTCCGCACGGCGACCGACGACGACTACGCCGGCGCGCTGGCCGGTCTCGACGCCGCGGACGACGTCACGTTCGTTGCGCTCGCCGGCGAGACCACCGTCGGTACGGCGACCAGCGGCGCGACCGCGGCCACCGGCCTGATGGCCCTCAAGGAGCACGTCGAGAACGCGTCGGCCGCGGGCAGCAAACGGATCGCGGTGGCGATGATCGATCCGGCCACGCCGCGCTCACCGACGTACGTCGCCGACGTCCTGGCGACCGACAACCCCTTGCGCAGCGCCTCCGGCCGGATGGTCCTCGTCGCCGCCCGCGGGGCCACCCTCGACCCGACCAGTACGACGGCGACCGCCGACGCCGCCGCGGCCGTGATGGGCGCGATCGCCGGCTACCCGCCGGGGACCAGCATGGTGCTCAAGCAGGTCCGCGGGTTCACGATGCCGGTGACCACCCAGTACACGCCGGCCGAGATCACCGGCCTGGCGGGTGAGGGCGTCATCCCGCTCGTCGACCCCGCGCTGATCCCCGGCTCCGGCCTGTACCTCGGCGACGGCGGGCTGTTCTCCAGCGACGCGGCCCGCAACTACGTCGACCTGGTGACGTTGCTCGACCAGCTCGAGTTCGCACTGCGGGCCGGGCTGATCGGGGCCATCGGCGCCACCGGGATCACCAAGGCCGGGCTGACCGCGGTCCGGGTCCGGATCGAGGGCATCGTCGGGCCGTTCGTGGCGTCGGCCGCGATCGACTCGTTCGCGGTGTCGATCCCGTTGCTCGCGATCCTCTCGGTGCCCGAGAACGCCCGCGACGCCGCCGACGCCGCGCGTCTCGTCACCGCCCGGCAGACCCGGCGGGTCGACGTGACCCTGCTCGTCGAGATCGCCGCCACCATCCACCAGCTCAACGTGACGTTGCAGCCGCACTTCTGAGACAGGAACAGCGATGACCATCACGCAGTCCGACTGGAAGACCCGGCTCGGCGTCCGCTTCACCGTGGACGGGAACGAGACCCGCGTCTTCCTCGCCCAGTCCTACGTGCCGACGTTCGGGACCAGCGCGGAGCCGCTGCACTCGATCGAGCGCACCCACGTCGGCGTGGTCGCGACCCCGCAGTCGCTGACCTTCACGCTGTCCGTGACCTCGATCGGTCCGGCCGCGGCCGAGCTCACCGCGCTCGCGTTGCGCGGCGACCCGTTCGACATCGTGCTGCTCGAGCAGGAGGGCGACGACTGGTCGTTCTCCACGATCGTGCTGGAGCAGTGCTACATCACCAGCGCCGCACCGGGGTCGGCCACCGTCAGCGGTGCGCCGGTCGCGACGTTCTCCGGGTTCTCCCTGGCGGCCGCGGTCACCGACAACGCCGGGACCACGACGAAGGCACCGCAATAGCCCCGTACGCCGATCTCGCCGTCGCAAGCCTGGGAGAGGAGAGTCGTCATGGACGAGCCGAGCATCGTCGAGCGCACGGGTCTGGTGCTGCTGAGCCAGGGCGAGCTCGTCGTGCCCGCGCCGGACAGCGAGGCCGTGCTCGCGCGGGTCCGCGACGACGGGCTCGTGCTCGAGTTCCCGGTCGAGGTGGAGATCCGGATCATCCCGGCCTGTGATCCCGACGACCACGTGGACGCCACGCTGGCCCAACTCACCGCGGCCCTCGAGGCGCTGACGTGACGACGGTGCGGATGCCGGTGCGGGTGCGTCTCGAGGTCACCGCGGACCGGGTCGACGACGAGCTGGTGTGGACGGTGACGGATGCCGTCGACGCCGCGCTCGGGCGGGCGGTCGATCGGGCCCTCACCGTGCGGGCCGTCCGCGATGCGCCGGCCGGGCCGCCGGTGACCGCCGCCATCAGCTTCAGCGGCGACCCGCTGCCCGACCAGGTGGCGGGCGCGCTCGAGCGGTCGTTGCTGACGAGCATCGACCTCGCGGCCGCTCGGCTGACCGTGCGTACGCCGGTGGCGAGCGAGGAGGAGGTCCGCTCCGGCGAAGGTGAGACTCGCGACGAGGACCGGGTCGTGCAAGGCGAGGCCGGTGACGCCTATCGGGTCCCGTACTACGACCGTCGCGCCGATCCGATCGACATACGCCTGCACGGCTTGCCGCAGGACAGCGGGACGGCGAACACGCGGCGGCCGCCACCGCAACGGCTGCGCAGGTTCAAGGACTTCCGGGAGATCTGGGCCGCGGTGCTTCAGCGTTCCGGCGGGGTGCCGCCGGCGTCGATCGCCGTCGTCGGTGCCCCCGCGGAGGGCGACGCGGCGTTCGTGGCGTTCGTCGAGTTCGACGGCCGGCAGGTGCGGGTGGATGCCCTGCCGCTCGCGGTGTGGGACTTTCCGGGTGGCAACCGAAGCGCCGAGCTCGCGAACGTGAACTTCGTCAGTGCGGACCGGTGGGGTTTCTACGGGCAGGCCAGTGGTGAGGCGCAGATCCGGGACCTGCTCGTCGAGGCGATGATGCTGGACCTGATGCGCGAATCGCCGGGCGTCGACCAGGCCGACCTGAAACGCCAGGCCCTGCAGCGGATCAAGCGGCTTCCGGCCCGGACCAGCGACACGCTGTACCTCTACCAACTGACCTCCAGGGGCGAGCCGGTGTGGATCGGCGAGGCCGACCCGAAGTACCCGCGCGGACCGCTCGACGTGCTCGTGCTCACCGAGGACGACCCGGACGCTGCCGAGGACAAGTACGGCCGGTGCCCACCGCTCGACGCCGAGGAACCCTTCGCCTGGCTCAGCATGCTGGGCCTCCTGCACGAGGACGCGCCGTCGACGCCCGACACCCCGTTCCTCGGCGAGCCCGGGATCGAGCTGTGGCCGCCGACAATCTCGGCCCGGCTGAGCCGGAAAGTGGCCCAGGTCGCGAGCCTGCTGCACATGTCGCCGGGCCCGTACGTCGGAGGCTTCCTGATCGGCGCGATGGCGCACATCGACCGCAACTGCCGGATCCTGGCCAGCAACCGCGCTCCGATGTCCCCGCAGATCCGCACCATGGCAGCGGCCTTCGGGCCGATCAAGGAACTGGAGCGCGAGTACGTCACGATCATGCTCAGCCAGGACGACCGGCGGGCCTTGCCGTGCCCGGTCGCGGGCCAGTCGGAGACCTGGGTACTGCGTTTCGTCGAGGTCTTCGGCTCCGCACGCGACGACGCGGTCGCTTCGATGTTCGTCACACAGTGCCAGGACGTCCTGCTCCAGGTCCTCTTCGCCAGTGGGCACGAGTTGTCCAACCGGGCCAGCAACTTCACGGCGTACATGTCGCTGACCCGGATGCTGCTCACCGTCATGCTCGCCGACGTACCCGACCTGATGACGCTGCGCGAGGCGCTGATGGACGAGTTCCGGCGGGAACGGGCGATCGCGATGGCGTCCACCTCGGTGGGTGGTCCACTCGCGGCCGGCTGGGTCCGGATGACCGGCTCCCTGATCGACTCGATCGTGGAGGAGCCCGTCTCCCGTGAGCCGGAGGCCGGGACGGTCAAGCCGTTCAAGGGCGGCCCGCGGGTGTACGACGGCAAGGGCCGGTGGTGGACCCTCGCCGAGCTGGACGCGGTGATCTCGACCCAGCGCCAGCAGGTGACGAGCATCGACCCGGTGCTCGACAAGGTCTCCGAGGTCGACGACCTGGTCCGCAAGCTCAAGGCCGCGCAGGCGCTCGACGCGTATGCCTCCACCGCCGCCGGCCACGCTCTCACCACCGCGGTCGACGACATCTTCCGGGACCTGCTCACCGAGCTGATCGCGGAGAACGAGCGCTGGCAGCGGAAGGCGGCGACCGACCGCAAGTACGCCTTCGGTCTGGCGAACTTCACCCGCTCCGACGAGCGAGCCGACTCCGAGATCGGCGCCAAGCTGACCGGGATCCACAAGATCGCGGACGAGCAGCTCCGGCCGGCCTTCACCGATCCCGAGGCTTATCTGGCCGGCATCCGGCGCCTGGCCGCGGTCGAGATCGGCAAGGCGGAGCTGTCGGAGATCCTGAACCTGGTCGGGCTGACCGTGCTGGCCATCTTCTGCGCGCCGCTCGCGTTCGGGGTCGGGGTGATCCAGGCCGCGGAAGGTCTGCACACCGCGTTCGAGCATCGCGACCTGCAGCGCGCCATGCTCAACGCCGACGAGATCCTGTCCAAGGCCCAGGTGGAGGCCGAGATGTGGGCCGCGGTCATCAACGCCGCGCTGACCGTGCTGCCCGAGGTGCCGGCGCTGGCCCGCGGCGCCAAGACCGCGGGGCGGGCACTGGTCAAGGGGGAGGCGACCGAGCTGGCGGCGGCCGCGACCCGGCAGGCGATGCGGGACATCGCCAAGCGATTGGCCGAGCTCAGCCTGGAGCATTTCACGGTGCGGTTCACCAAGGAGCTGACGCAGGCGTACCTGATCAACCTGGCGCTGTCGAAGGCGATGAACCGGATCGCGGACGCGGTCGCCCACCAGGTGGCTGTCACCGGTCAGGCGTCGGTCGGCGACGTGTTCGACGTACTCGACCGGGCGATCCAGGGGCCGCCGACGGGAGGGACGCAGTGAACTTCAGGGTCCGGGGCCATCCCAGCGAGATCCATGTCCGGGTCGCGCTGGAGGGCCATCCCGTGGTCGAGACCTTCGCCAAGCGGTTCGGGGTGGACCACGAGCACGCGCAGAACGTGGTCACCGAGTCCGTGCTCGACGCGATGGACATGCTCGGTTCGGCGTACGTCACCAAGATGACGCAGGTCGTCAGCCGGATGACCCAGCTGCGGGAAGCGATCCATTTCGTCTACGAGAAGGTGCTCAGCGGGTCGACCGAGGCGATCGACCGGGCCGACCTGGCCCGGCGCTTCGAGGAACTGCACGCGGAGACCAGGCAACTGGCCGACCCGAAGACGTGGGCCGAGCGCGAAGGTGCCGCCCTGGAACCCCTCCCGCCGATCCCGCGGTCAGCGCCGCCACCCGTTGAGCCGGTCACTCCGCCGGTCGCCGTCGAGCCTGTGGCGCCAGTGCAGCGACCGCCGGCGCGCCGGCGCGCGGAGCCGCAGTACCCGGGCGCGCGTCCCGGCCTCGAGAGCAAGCCGACCCGGGCACCACGCGACGGTGAACCGATCCGGGGGAGCCGGAGTGGCGGGAAGTGGCGTGAGGAGGTCAAGCGCACCGGCGACATCACGCTCGAGCTGGACGTCGAAGGCCTGTACTGGAAGTTCCCCGACCTGGAAGAGGGCGTCGTCCTGCACTTCCCCGAGTACGGCTACCGGGTCTGGAAGGAACCGGGGACCGGGACGATCGTCGAGGAACTGCTCGCCGGTCCGAGTGTCACGAAGGCCCGGCGGTTCACCCGCGGCGAGGACGTCCTGTTCACCGCGGCCGACGTGAGTGAGGCGTACCGCGCGGCCGGGACGGAGCGAGCGCATGGCGCCGGGTCGCCGGGGCTCGGCTTCGACGCGCCGTACGGCGTCGCTCACGCGGTCCGCCGGATCAACCAGTGGCTGGAGAACCGCGGAGTCGAGCAGTGGGTCCGCGACCTGCGGGACAACGCCGAGCCGGGAGTGGAGTACCTCTGGACGACCCGGACCAAGAAGAGCGGTCAGACGCTGGCGAACCGCGAGTACACCGTCAGCGCGGTGGTCGACGGGCAGATCTATGAGCTGTATGTCTTCGAGACGAGCGTGCCGGCCGGCTCACCGCCGGGTGACACCACCGTCCAGTTCAAGCTGATCGGGGCCTCGCCGGCCGCGGAGGTGTACGGCGCGCCGCTCACCAAGGCGAGCCGGGCCGCACTGGAAGCGGCCGCGGAGTCGGGACAGCCCGGCCGGCCGGCGATCGAGCGCGTCGGGCCGCCGGACGTTCTCGTCGAGGCACTCGAACGGACCACCAGGACGACACCGGAGCTCTCGCATCCATCGGTGACCCGGACCGGCGAGCGACTCGAGACACTGACGAAGCTGCTCGAAGGCAAGCTGCTGAAGCACGCGCTGGGCTCGAAGGACGTCCAGTTGATCGAGGCCATCGACGCGCTGACCAACGCGATCCAGGATCTCCACCGCGAGATCACCACGACGGCTCCGGACGCTGCCCGGCTCGCTCGGTTCGACGCGGCGATCAAGGCGTTCGCGGGCCGCGCCGCCCGGTGGACCGATCACGTGACCGCCGCCGACGTCCAGGCGCTGGTTCGTCAGCTCCGGGCTCTGCGTAGGGAGCGGTGAGATGACCAGCAGCTTTGCGCCGTACCTGCATACCCCGAGCGCGGTCCTGTTCGACGGCGTCGTCCCCGTGCCGTTGTGGGCGGTGACGCAGCTGTCGATCGACTCGACGTTCTCGGTCCCGGCCGTCGGCGGGACGAGCCGTCGGGTCGCGTTGCCCGCGCACGACGACACGATCGGGCTGAGCGCGGTCCTGATCGGGCCGTTGCGGATGGAGTGGAAGATCGCGCTGGAGAACATCGCGGAGGCCAGCCGCTACGGTACGGCGCTCTCCCCGAAGACCGGTGGTATCGGCACCGGCCTGGTCCTGGTCTCGAGTGCGACCGTACGGACCAACCTGGCCGTCCAGTCGCTGTCGTTCAGCTTCACCGCCGCCCGCCGCGACACCATCGACCTGACCATGCGGCTGATCCACCTGCCGCCGCCGGGCAGCCTGACCAGGCTGATCGACGTCACCGCGATCGGGGTCGGCGCACTCACCGACGTCCTGCCGTTCTGAGGCCGGCCGATGACCCAGCTTCCCGCCTTCGTCACCCGGCCGCTCGTCGACGCGTACGCCGATGCGCTGCCGCCGGCCGCATCCCCGCCGCCGGTCGCCCCTGCCACCGTCATCGAGTCCACGGTGACAGACGGCGTACCGTCCCGGATCGCCCTGGACGCCTCCCGCACCCTGGTGCTGGCGGTGCCGGTCGGCGTCGCGCGGGCCCTGCTGGACGCCGACCCGCTCACCGTCGTCTGGGACGACCTCACCGCCAGTACGTCGTCCGACCGCACACCGGTCGATCTGCCGCGGCCACGGCTCACGCTGCTCGTCGGCGAACGGATCGCGGACACCGCCGTGGTGATCGAGCACCGGCCGATCCAGCTGGCCGACCAGGGCCGGGCGCAGGTCGAGGTGATCGTCGACCGCTTGGTCCTGACCGCGGCGACGCTGCGCTCTCCAGGGCCGTCCGGCAGCCGGCTGGTCCTGCGCTGGCGCGACCTGCTCGTCGCCGACGACCTCGGCCCGGCACCGACGTCCGGAGACCCGGCTCTCGACCTGGTACGGAGGAGCACGCGATGACCACGACAAGCCTGTCCGGTCCGCTCGGCAGCCCGGGTCGCGACGTCACGCCGGGAACCCTGCCGACCTGGGCGCTGGTGTTCTCCAACGATGCTGCCGACGGGTCCAGGCTGCTGACCATCTCCGGGGACACCTACGACGGCAGTGTCACCGCCACGCTGCCGGCCGACCTGTCCGGCGGGCGCTACGAGATCGTCGTCGAAGGCCTCACCGACGAGGACTACCAACGCATCCGGCGGCCCGCCGGGGATCACCTGCGTGCCGACCTGCACCTGTGGTGGAAGGACTCCGGTACGGGCGTCCTCGCGGACCTGACCCGTGCGGCCGGGCTGACCGACCTGCTCGGTGGCGCCACCGAATCCCCGCCGGCGGACAGCCTGGTGGCGGTGCTCCGGGTCGACACGCTGCGGCGGCAGGCAGGCGAGCGCCGGATCGACACGATCATCAGCGGGCGGGAGCTCGTCTTCGCCCGGCTCGGTGAGAAGGTGGTGCGCGGTCTCTGCTACACGTCACTCGAGACGGCTGCCCAGGGTCTCGCGCGCGATGCCGGCGTCCCGGTGGTGACGCATGGACTGAAGAACCTCACGCCGGCCGCGGACGAGAAGAACTTCGCCGATGTCCGTCCCGGGACGGCGCTCGACGCGATGCGGACGGTCCGATCCCAGGCTGCGGCCTCACTCGGCCGGCAGGGCTTGTCCGCGGCGGTGGTGCGGGACGGCGTACTGCATGTGGGGTTGTGGACGGCAACCGATACCGGCACCACGCGGCTCGGTAACGAGCGGGTGCTCGACGCGCCGGGTGGCCTCCTCGCGGTCACGCGGGGAGCCGACGCCGACGCACCGGTCTCGGACTCGGCAGGCAAGCAGGCGGCCAAGCCGCGTGCGACGGTGACCGCGACCTGCCTCGGCCGGCCCGATGTGAAGCCGGGCGACATCGCGAAGATCCCCCTGCCTCCGGACGACTTCCCGACCGCGTTGCCGGCGGGACGAGGGCTGCCGCTGCTCAACGATGTCGCCGCCCTGTTCGGTTCGGGGTCGGACTCCACCTCCCAGTCGCCGTGCTTCGTGACCGGCGTGACCCATCGGCTCTCGGCCCGGCAAGGTTTCGTGACGATCGTTCGCGCCGCCGTACTGCGCGACGACAAGGACGACGGCTGGGATCCTGTCCCGCCACCGCGGCACGACGACGCCCACGCCGAGCAGGACTCCGTCCGCGGCAGCGTGCCGGCCGACAAAGCCGCCGGAGCAGCCGGAGCTGTCCGCGGGGTCGCGCGTGCGGTGGCCCGCGGCAGTCGCGCTCTTCGCCTGCTGGTCGGCCAGATCCGGGCCCATCCCGCCGGTCCGGGCAATACGCCCGACCAGACGAGCAGCGACATCTGGTACTCCCAGGCCCCGGACGACGGCCGGCCATCGGCGGTACGGCGCCTCGCGGTGACTCCCGACCAGCACGGCGAGCTGCGGCAGGTGCCGGTCGTGACCCCGTTCGCGTTCGGCGGGTACGGGCTCGTGCTGCCGCGCTACCCGGGGGAACGGGTGCTGCTCGCCGACACCGGCGGCGGCCAGGACGTCGTCGACCTCGGCAGCGTGTGGGACGAGGATCGGACGCCACCGGCCGAACCGGGGGACTGGTGGCTGCTCCTGCCGGTGGCGGTGCCGACCGAGGACCTCGAGGCCGCGGAGGAAGCGGCACCGCCCGCGGACGGGTTCGCGAGTCACGACCTCATCGACGCCGACGGCCGCCGGATGGTCGAGGTCAGCGGTCTGACCCTGCGGGTCGCCGATGTACTGCGGAAGACCAGTGAGCGCCCGGATCCGGGACAGAGCGGCGTGGTGATCATCGAGAGCACCAAGGGCGCGAAGACAGCCCGGATCGAACTGCACGACGACGGGACCATCGCGATCACCGGGACCGGCATCACCCTGGATGCCGGTACCGGCGACATCACCCTGAAGGCGGCCGATGTGAAGGTCTCCGTCACCGGCACGATGGACGTGAGCTGATGGCCCGCCCGAAGGTCGTCGTCGACGACGGCAACCTGACCTGCACGCACAGCGGGAAACGGAGCCTGACCGCACCCGGTGTGAAGCTCACCGTCGGTACGTCGCCGGTGATCCCGCTGGCAACGGTCCCCGGCGCCGCGCCGTACCAGAGCTGCACGTTCGCGCATCCGTGCATCAGCACCGTCGTCACCAGCACCGGGTCCGCCAAGCTCACGGTCGGCGGGAAACCGCTGCTGCTCGACAGCGACACGGTCAACTCCGTGAACGACGTACCGACCACCTTCCCGGCCACGGTCATCCCTGGCCAGTCCAAGCTGACCGCCTCGTGAGGACGCCATGAGCCCGATCACACCCAGCACGCCCGACGGTACGTCGTCCGACGAGACGGTCCGGCGCCGCCGGCTGCTCGGTGTCGGTGTTCGCGCCGACCTCGTCGATCCCGCCGACCTCGCCCGCGACGTCGGCCTGCGCAGTACGCCGGGCGGCGTCGATCTCGACATCGTCGAGGGACTCGACGCGCTCAGCCAGGACCTCGCCGTCGGCCTCACCACCTTGCGGGGAAGCGATCCGTTCAACGCACGCTTCGGCTTCCTCGGGCTCGGTCCGCTGGCCGAGCAGACCTCGCCCGCGATCGCGCGCGAGGCGTTGCGCAGTGCGGTCGCGCAGCTCGTCGCCGCCGATCCGCGGATCCGGCGGATCACCCAGCTGACAGCGAGTACGCCGTCGGGTGGCAGCCGGGCGCTGGACGTCACGGTGTCGTTCGAGGCGATCAGCGACGCCGGTGCCTCGCTCACGGTGGCAGGGCTCGGCCCGGTCGGACAGGAGGACGGACAGTGAGTGACGACACGAGCCTGGACCTCACCCAGATCCTGGCGGTGGACGAGGCGGTGACCCGCTCGACCGGCAGCGACGGTTTCGGCGTGACCGACGCCGGCTTCCTACCGAAGCCCTTCACCCGGTTGCTCGCCGAGAAGATCGCGCTGGCCCGCCGGCTGATCGACGACGATCTCGACCTGTCCAGCGGCAGCGTGCTGCGCAAGCTGCTGGAGATCAGCGCGCTCGAGGACTCCCGGACCTGGGCCGCCCTCGGTGCCCTGTACGACGACTGTTTCGTGAGCACCGCCCGCGGCCGGGCGCTGAGCGACCTCGGCGCCGAGCTCGGACTCGACCGGCCGTTCCTGACGGCGGCCGGTCTGGTCACGCTCACCGTGGCCGGCGCGCTGCCGGACGGGATCGACCAGCTCGTGCTCCCGCGCGGCAGCCGGATGTGCACCTCCGGCGGTCACCGGGTGGCGCTGGCCGCGACGGCCACGCTGACCCGGCGGACCACGTCGCTGCCCGGGGCCGTGGTCAGCTTCGACCCCGGCCCGGCGGGGAACCTGGACCCGGCAGCGACCGATGCTGGCGGCAACCATCCGCAACAGATCGATCGCTGGGAAGTTGCCGATAGCAAACTTTCCGCGCTGCTCGCAGCTGACACCGCGGCCGGTCTGCCCGCCGGCGCCTCGGCCGCCGGACAGGGGCTGGTCCGGATCGAGCACACCGTCGCCCTGACCGGCGGCGAACAGCACTGGGACGACGACAGGTACCGCGCCCTGCTGCTCACCGCGCCACGCTCGGTCTGGTCGACCGACGCGATCGCCACGACGGTCTCGCTGATCCCGGGAGTCCGGCAGGTGAGTGTGCGCGACGGCTGGGGCGGCATCGACCTGTCCCAGTCCGTGTTCGGTGACTTCACCTTCCTCGAGCGCCTGTTCGCGACCGACCGCGACCTCGCCTCGCCGTACTTCGTCAGCGTGCTCGTCGCGCCCACCGAGGCGGCCGTGTGGGACGGGCCGAACGGGCTGCGCGCGAGCGTCGAGGCCGCCATCCGCGATGTCCGGCCGGTCGGCGTGTTCCCCGACGTGGTGGAGGCCGACCAGGTGTTCGTCGGCGTCCAGGCCGACATCGTGACGACCGGTCTTGCTCTTCCGGCCGGCAGTACGGCGAGCACGAACTCGAGCCCGTCGGCGCTGGCGTTGAAGGGCCGGCTCGCGGACCGCCTGCACCGCGTCGTCGATCGGCTCCGGATGGCCGAACCGGTCCGGTCGGCGGCGGTCACCGCGGCGCTGATGTCCGAGCCCGGCATCACCGATGTCGTCCAGCTCCGGCTGGTACGGTTCCCACCCCTGGTCGATACGGTCGGCAGTACGACGGACGGCGACGACGGCCCGCAGGTGCTCGGAGCCGACGAGAACCTCAGCCTCGGTGCCGACCAGATCGCCGTTCTGGTCGATGCCCCGGACCTGTTGACGGTGCGGTGAGCCGGCCATGACAGCTGATCTCCTCGCCCAGGTGATGGCGCCCGGCGCCGGCTCACTCGCGGCAGTCGCCCGTGAGCTCGTCGGTCCCTTGGCGGACGCGGCGACGCCGCAACCGTTGCCCTGGGACGGTCAGGCCGCGCGGGTGACCGTCCCGGCCGGCAGCCGGTACGCCGTACTGCTGGTGACGTTGCTGGCGGACACCGAGCGGGACCAGCTCGTCGTCGTACCGCGGAGCCTGCTGCCGGCACCGGCCACGAACCAGCCGACGGTGACGTTCGCGGAGTGGACGCAAGCAGGCAGCAGTCTGCCCGGGTATGTCCCGCCGGTGGACGGATCCGGTGTGGCGCCGGCGCTTCGGCTCTCGTTGACTGCGACCCGGATTGCGCCGGACGGCACGACCACGCAACTGGCGCCCGCCGACGTCCGCGGTCTGCTGCGGATCGATCTCGTGCAGGGGCTGACCGGCCGCGTGATGACGGCGGTCCTGGCGGAGAAGCAGCGGTTGCGGCGGTGTGCGCGCGAGATCGCCGCCATGCGGTCGCTGGCCGAGGCGCGGGGGAACGCCCTCGATCGCCTCGGGTCGGATCTCAGCTGCCCACGGTTCGCCGACGAGTTGGTGTGGGACGCCGACCGACGCTCGCCGGCGACCCAACCGCTCTCGCCACCCGGTCGCCTCGAGGACGACGCGGAGTACCGCGCCCGGCTCGGCTTGTTGCGAGGCTGGCGCGCGCCGACGCCGTCCTGGGTCGAGGACGTCCTCAACAACTCGCCGGGTCCTGGCCTGCCCGAGCCTGTGGGGGTCAACGAGATCCGCAACGCGATCCACCTTGCTTTCCGGCTGGTTGCGCCGGACTCCCCGGGCCGTCGGGCCGCGCTGCTGCAGACCGTTCGCCAGGTGCATCTGATCTGGCCGGCCGGCAGTGCGGACGGGGACGCGGCGCATGCGGCGCGGTTGCTACCGCAACGAGTGCAGGACCGAATCACGGTTACGCGTGCGGCTTTGGCGCGGTGGGCGTTGCCAGACCATCAGCCGCTGGCGCCAGCGCTGGCGGGTGCCTTGGAGTTGGTCGCGGACCGCTGTAACCAGTTGGCGGCGCAGCCTTGGACTGCGATCGTCCAGGGCCAGAACGACGACGGCGGCTCGCGTTTCGAGCTCGGACTCGGGGCGCTGCTGTCAGCCCCCGACCCGGCTGTCCTGGACACCGCGGTCGCTGCCGCCAAGGCGCTCGCCGATCCTGGTCTGGTGCCGCAGCCACGGTCGGTGGACCCGGGCGGCGCGTGGCTCTTGAACGCGTGTGGACTACGCACCGCTGAGCTGACACCGGATGGCACCGTGTTCGTCAGCACGCTGCCGATGGGTCCACTGGTCATCGACCTGGCGCCCGGCCCGGACGCACCGCTGCCGTTGACTGCGACGGCAAGCCTTGCCGGCGCAACAGACACGCAGTACGACGCTCCGCTGGCTGCCGTGGTCGCGGCGATGGCGGCCCGCCATCTCACCGCCGTCGACGTGTCTGGCCTGCTCTCGGGCGCACAGCCCGCGTCGACGTTCTCGGACCTCACGCAGCAGCTGGCGCATCTCGGCGTACCGGCTGCTGAGCAGGTGGACGGATTCCGGAATCAGCTCGGTGCCGTGTCGACGCGGTTGTTCGCGGCGTTCGATCTGGGGCCGGACGGGACCGCGGCGATCACCACACATCCGGATCAGCTCGCTGCCACGTTGACGGCCGCGGCGGCCGCGGGGGCGAGCAGTGTGGTCGCGTTCATCAGTGCCGCGGGCAACGTCGTACTGGTCCTGGGCGTGACCGGCCTGCCACTTGCCGGGAGCAACCTGGCCGCACGGCAGACCGTGCTCTACCGCTGGGAGTCGCGAGGCCTGGCAGGTCAGGCCGTCCGGCTGGATCCGGTGCGTGGACCGAGCACGCAGATCTTTGCGGCCGGGTCGGGCATCAGCGTCGTGAGCTGCCTGGCCCACATTCGGGGACTGGGGAACGACCCGTACGAGTGGAGTCCTTCGCTCCCCGAGGGATCGCTGCTCACGCTGCGCCAGTACGAGCATCTGATGAACCTGATCGAGTTGGCGACGCCTGTCGGCGTACGGGCCAACACCTGGGAGCTGCGCCAGCGCCATGTCGACGTGGACGGCTCGGGTACGCCGTTCCCGCTGACCGCCGCCGCAGCCCGGACCTACCGCCACTACCGCACCGTACGTTGACCAGCCGCCGCGCCGCGGCCGAGGAGGGACCCATGTCGAGCAACGACAGCACCGCCGAGGCACCGATGGTCTTCGGCGTGCCGGCAAGCACGATCGCCGCCTCGCTGCGGGAGGCCGGTCTCACCGAGGATGCTGTCATCGCCGTCCTCGGCCAGGGGATCTCCCGCTCGGCCGCCGCGGCCGGGGATGCGACGGCGGCCGCCGCGGCGGCGGGCTTCACGTTCCAGGTGCAGATCGCCGAGGTGGCTCCGGAGTGCGCGCTGACCTATCAGCGGTTGTTCGTGCACCCGGACTTCATCGACGGCGTCACCGTCGTCCAGGCCGGGCAGACGCCGGACGAGATCGGGTTCAACGCCCGCTTCCACGCGATCGAGGGGGAGTTCGACAGCATCGCGCGCGATCTGAGTACGTCGAGCAACTGTGTCGCCGAGCTCCGCCGGGAACTGTTCCAGCTCACCCGCGAGCTGCAGATCAAGATCACCGAGATCGACGCGCGGATCGCGGCCAAGGGCAAGGACAAGGACACCAAGGAAGGCAAGGAGTCCAAGGAGGGCAAGGAAGGCAAGGAGACGAAGGAGAAGGACTCCAAGGAGGGGAAGGACAAGGAGGGCAAGGACCACAAGGACGGCAAGGACAAGGACCACATCGACAAGGTCACCCACCTCGAGAAACTGGTGGCGATCGAGAAACAGCTCGACAACCCGATCATCGCCGACCAGCCGGCCGGGCGGGCGCGGACGTTCATCACCCTCGAGGACCGGCCCGACGTCGGAGCCACGGCCCTCCAGGACGACGAACCACCGCCACCACCGGCCAAGAAGGCGGCCGCGAAGAAAGCAGCTGCGAAGGAGGCGCCCGCCAAGAAGGCGGTCGCGAAGAAGGCTGCCAAGAAGGCAGCTGCGAAGAAGGCGCCGGCGAAGAAGGCTGCGAAGAAAGCGGCGAAGAAAGCTGCCGAGCCGGGGGAGGGGTGACATGCGGCTGGTGCTGGCGCACGCGTACGACGTGGCCGCGCGGGAGCTGGCCGACCGGTGGGGCGACGACGCCGTACTGCTCACTCCGGCCGAGCTGAGCGCCGAACGCCTCCTGCTCCAGCTCGACACCTGCGGCGAGGCCCGCGCCGAGGTGGCGTCCCGCCCAGAGGTGACGTCCGTGCTCACCCGCCTCGGTGGCATCGGACCCGCGGACCTGGTCCAGGTCGACGCACAGGACGCCGCGTACGCCGCCGCCGAGCTGGACGCCTTCCTCCGCGCGTGGCTCGGCGCATGGCCCGGCCCGGTCGTCAACCGACCGAGTACGACGTGCCTCAACGGACCCGGCTGGCGCCGGGAACAGTGGGCCGTCGCCGCCACGGCCGCAGGCCTACCGGTCCGCCCACTACATCGCCAAGCCACCCTCGGCCAACCACCAAACCCCGACTCCGCCGATCCGACCCCGCAGACGTGGGTGACTGTCATCGGTGAGCGGTGGTTCGGGTCAGGCCGCGCAGATCTCGGGGACAAGCTGTGCACGCTCGCCGAGTCCGTCGGGTGCATCGCCCTCGAGGCGCTCCTGCAGGACGACACGGTCGTGGAGATCAGCCCCTGGCCGAACGTCGCCAACCCGGAGGTCGCCGACGCCTTGGCCCGGGTCCTGGACGGCAGGCGATGACCGCCCTGCTCTGGGGCCTGCCCGGCGACTCGACGCTGGCCGCAGTACACACCGAGCTGCTCAGGCTCGGCGTCCCGGTCCTGTTCGTCGATCAGCGTGACGTGCTGGACACGGCCGTCGAGCTGACCGTCGGCCCACGCGTCGAGGGCGCCATCCGGATCGGCGACACCGTGGTCGACCTGACCGACCTCGGCGCGGCCTACCTCCGCCCCCACGACGGTCTCCGCGTGGCCGCCGTACGCGACGAACCGGCGGATTCCCCGGTCCGGCACCATGTCCTGGACGTCGCGGATCTCCTGTCCACCTGGGCAGAGCTCACCCCGGCGTACGTCGTCAGCCGTCCGTCCGCCTCGGCGAGCAACGGCTCGAAACCCGCCCAGCTCCGGGAGATCGCCGCCGCCGGCTTCGCGGTGCCGGAGACGCTCGTCACGAACGACCCGGACGCCGTCGCGGAGTTCGCGACCCGGCACGAGAGCGTGGTCTACAAGTCCACGAGCGGGATCCGGAGCCGGGTCCGCGGCCTGGCCGACGACGTTCCGCTCGCGGACGTCCGATCCTGTCCGACCCAGTTCCAGGGCCGCGTACCGGGCGTCGACGTACGAGTCCACGTCGTCGGCGCGGAGATCTTCGCGACCCGCATCCACTGCGACGCCGACGACTACCGCTACGCCTCCCGCCAAGGCCTGCCCCGCCCGCGGCTGTCCGCGACCGACCTGCCCGACGACGTCGCGAAGCGCTGCCGGCTGCTGGCCACCCGCCTCGGTCTCCCCGTCGCCGGCGTCGACCTGCGGGTGACTCCGGACGACGAGTGGTTCTGCTTCGAGGTCAACCCGTCGCCCGCCTTCCTGTATTACCAGCACGCCACCGGTCAGCCGATCGCCACCGCCGTCGCCGGGCTCCTGGCCGCCGCCGTGACCTGCGCCCGGGTCGCCTGATGAGCACCGAGACGGTGAGCCAGGTCATGGCTGGTGTCTATCTCCATCGACTGCTGACCGATGCCGAGGCGACCACTGCGACCCAGCAGGTGTTGCACCCGTCCAAGAACTTCCGCGCCAAGTGCTGGCACACCGGCCCGGACCTCAGCACGATCGGTACGCCGCTCTACCGCACCCGCGATCGTCTGGAGTACTACACCGAGCAGGCCCACGCGACCAACGCACTCATGTACGACACCTACCGATGGCTCTACGACCGCGTCGCGGACTTCTTCGAGGATCGCTACTCCTACCCGGTCGAGTTCGTCGACGGACTCGCGATCCCCGGCTTCCACCTGATGGCGTACGGCGGCGCCGGCCGGTTCGCGGGTGGCGGCTGGCACCTCGACCAGCTCGCGCAGCAGGTCCCGTACTTCGCCGACCGGTCCGCGGCGATCGAGGGCATCGTGAACTTCACCCTGCCGCTCGCCGTCCCGGGTGGCGGCACCGGCATGGATCTGCGCGCCGAGGGGGAGCCGGAGCCGGTCCACGTGCCCTACCGGCCCGGCGTCGTACTCTTCACCGACCGCGAGCTCCTGCATCGCATCGGCGCCTCGGTCTCGCACGGGCCGACCGACTGCCGCCTGACCCTGCAGGGCCACGGCGTCCGCTACCGCCGGCAACTGCTCCTGTTCTGGTGAGGGATTCCGCGCCTGACCGAAACTCGGATGCTTTTGTCGGTGGGGGTCGTTACGGTCGGTTGAGTGCTGACTCTGCTGCGGTACGGGTTGCGTGTTGCGCCTGGTAGCACTGTTCTGACGATCGGCCTCGCGGTTCTCGGCGCAGTGCTGGGGATGGGCGTCACGCTGCTCACCGGTCAGGTCGTCGGCGCGGTTCCAGGTGTGATCGACGACGCCCCGGGGGCGATGTCGTTCACCCGGTTCTGCTGGCTGCTCGGGGCGCTGCTGACCGTGTTCGTGCTGGAGAGTCTCACGCCCGCGATCCACCGGGTGACGTCGCTGGTCCTGGACGCGGCGCTCGTCCGCGAGATCGGCACCGGCATCACCGAGCCGCTGCTGAGCCCGCGCCGCATCGCCCACCTGGAGGACTCCGAGGTGCTGGACGTGCAGGAGCGGGCGAAGGGCAAGGGTGGCTTCCATCTCGCGCAGGGGATGGCGAATCTGCCCTGGCTGCTGGCCAGCCGGGTCACGCTGATCGGCTCCGGCGTCATCGTCGGCGTGATGTTCTCCTGGTGGGTCGCCGCGGTGCTCGTCGCCATGACTGTCCTGCTGGAGTGGTGGGGCGGCCGCCTGGTCGAGCGTGAGATCGACGTGTGGTGGGGCAACACCGAGGAGCAGCGGCGGGCCAACTACCTGTTCGACCTCGGCATGCGCGACGCGCCCAAGGAGCTGCGCGTCTTCGGTCTGCACACCTGGCTGGTCGAGCGGTACGTGCGCGAATGGACCGCGGGCTTCCGCGCGGTGTGGGAGCGGCGCGGCAACAACGTGAAGTGGTCGATCCTGATGGGCGGCCTGCAGCTGGTCGCGAATGTCGGCGCGATCCTGCTGGTCGGCCGGGCCGCGCTCGACGGCACGCTGCCGCTCACCGAGGTGGCGACGACCGTCCCGGCGATCCTCGCGATCGGGGTGTCGGGCAACGGGTACGGCGTGGTCCAGGTGCGGCGCGGATTGTCGGCGTACCGGGCGATGCGGGAGCTGCCCGCCACGATCGCCGAGCGTCACCCCGAGTCGGCGGCGATCGACAAGCACCGGATCGAGACGATGCCGGCCCGCGAGATCCGCTTCGAGAACGTGAGCTTCCGCTATCCCGGCTCCGAGGTCGACGTGCTGCGCGGGCTCGACCTCACCATCCACGCACACGAAGCGCTCGCGCTCGTCGGCGTCAACGGGGCCGGGAAGTCGACACTGGTGAAGCTGCTCGGGGGAGCGTACCGGCCGACCACGGGCCGGATCATGGTCGACGGCGTGGACCTGGCCGAGCTCGATCTGAGCGCGTGGCAGCGTCGCATCGCGGCGATCGTGCAGGACTTCCTGCGGTTCCCGCTGTCGGTGACGGACAACGTCGTGTTCGGTGCGGTCGAGCGCGCGGACGACGACCTCACGCTCGCCCGGGTCGCCCGCGAGTCGGGGATCGACGACGTCGTGCGTGGCCTGCCGGACGGGTGGGACACGGTGCTCGACAAGACCTTCGACGGTGGCGTCGATCTGTCCGGTGGTGAGTGGCAACGGATCGCGCTGGCCCGCGCGCTGTTCGCCGTACATGCCGGGGCCGGTGTGCTGGTGCTGGACGAGCCTGCGGCCGCGCTCGACGTACGGGCGGAGGCCGAGCTGGTCGAGCGGTATCTCGAGCTGACCTCGGGAGTGGCGTCGCTGATCATCTCCCACCGCTTCTCGGTGGTTCGGAATGCCCACCGCATCTGCGTGCTGGCCGACGGGCGGATCGTCGAGGACGGCACCCACGAACAGCTGCTGGACCGGGGCGGGACCTACGCGGCCATGTTCCGCCTGCAGGCCGAGCGGTACCTGACAGCGCCGGAAGACCCGGAGAGCGAGGCCGTCGATGCGTAGCCTGCGGATCCTCTGGTTGTGGCTGGGCACCTCCTTCCGGGCCGCGCCACTCCTGATGGCGATCTCGACCGTCCTCGTCGCCGCACGCGCGATCACCGCACCGACCCAGACGTACGGCGTCAGCCGACTCGTCGACGGGATCGCGGGAGACGAGTCCAGCACGATCGCGCTCGGCATCGCCATCATCGCCATCGGTCTGGCGGTCTCGTTCGTCGCCGATGTCGTGGGCTGGCCGCTGCAGGACACCGCGCAGGAACGCATGGCCGGTCGGGTGCACGCCGACCTGCTGGACGTGACCACCGGCATTCCCGGCTTGTCGCATCACGAGCGACCCGATGTCTCCGACCGGCTGGAGCTGGTCCGCGAACGCGCGTGGCGAATGGGCGTCGGCGCCGAGGTGCTGCTGTGGGTGTTCGCGACGGTGACCAACACGGCCACCGTGCTCACGCTGCTCGGTTCTGTGCATCCGTTGCTGCTCCTGCTGCCGTTGCTCGGTGCCTCGCGGATCTGGTCGGCGTACCTGAGCAGCACGCGGCAGCAGAAGGCGTGGGAGGACTCGCTGCCGCAGGAGCGCCTGGTCGACCGGCTGATCGAGGTGGCGAAGGATCCACGGACGGGCTTGGAGCTGCGGGTGTTCGGGCTCGGGAAGGTCTTGCTGGACAAGATCTTCTCCTTGCAGACGGAGCGGTTCCGGCGGCGGGTCGAGGCGGCACGCTGGGGTGGCAAGGTGGACGGGTCGGTCCGGCTGGTGTTCGGACTCGCGTACGCCGCGGCCGTCGTCTGGGTGATCGCCCGGGCCCGGAACGGGCAGCAGACCGCGGGCGACGTCGTACTTGTGCTGTTGCTCGCGCCGCAGGTCGATCAGATGACCGGCGGGATCGCGCAGAACGTCTACTGGGTCGGCGAGGTCGTGCGGAGCTTCAGCCGGTACGACTGGCTGCGCGAGTACGCGAAGGAGAACTCGTGGCAGGCCAGTGTCACGCCGGCGCCGACGCGGCTGAGGTCCGGGATCGAGTTGAGGAACGTCGGATTCTCCTACCCTGGTTCGGATTCCGCCGTCCTGAGTGCGATCGATCTGAAGGTGCCCGCGGGGTCCGCGGTCGCGTTGGTGGGGGAGAACGGCGCCGGGAAGACGACGCTGGTGAAGCTGCTCGCGCGGATGTACGACCCGACGACCGGGCGCATCTTGGTCGACGGCGTGGATCTCGCGACGATCGAGCCGGAGGCGTGGCGGTCGCAGTTGTCGGCCGGCTTCCAGGACTTCGTGAAGTTCGAGCTGACGGTCCGGGACGTGGTCGGGATCGGCGACGTCGAGCGGTCGTCCGAGGAGGACGCCGTCCGCGCGGCTGTCGCGCGAGGGGACGCGGAGTCGGTGGTGCGCGGACTGCCGCGCGGGCTGGACACCCAACTGGGCAAGAAGTTCAACGACGGGGTCGAGTTGTCCGGCGGGCAATGGCAGCGGCTCGCGCTGGCCCGGGCCTTCATGCGCGAACGCCCACTGCTGCTCCTCCTCGACGAGCCGACCGCCGCGCTGGACCCCGAGGCCGAGCACCGGCTCTACGAGCAGTACGCCGCGGCCGCCAAGATCGCCGCGGCCGAGACCGGCGGGATCACGGTCCTGGTCTCCCACCGCTTCTCCACCGTCCGGATGGCCGACCTCATCGTCGTCATGCACAACGGCCGCGTCGAGGAGGTCGGCACCCACGAACAACTCCTGACCGCCCCCGGCCGCTACGCCGAGCTCTTCGAACTCCAGGCCCGCGCCTACCGCTGACCGAAGCGGTTGCCTGGCGTTCTTCGATCGTTCAACTGGGGGATCCTGTCGTAGAATGTATTAGTACCTAATGTTTCCTGGTCAGCTTCCGCCCCCTCGAAGGAAACCATGGACTCACCGGTCGCAGTCCGCGCGCGCGGGATCGTGAAGTGCTTCGGCGAAGTCGTCGCGCTCGACGGCATCGATCTGGAGGTCGCGCAGGGACAGATCCACGGTCTGGTCGGACCGAACGGTGCCGGAAAGACGACGCTGCTCGGCCTGCTGCTGGGCCTGGCCGTCGCCGACAGCGGCAGCCTGCGGATCCTCGGTACGCCGGTCGGCCGCGCGCTCGCGGTCCCCGAAGGAGTCGCCGGTTTCGTCGACGGCCCTGGTCTCTACCCGTCACTGACCGCCAAGCAGAATCTCGCCGCGCTGGCCGCCCTCCGCGGCGACGACGCGCGGACGATGGGCATCGACGACGCCCTCGACCAGGTCGGGCTCACCGATGTCGCCGACGACCGGGTGCGTGGCTTCTCCCTCGGCATGCGGCAACGCCTCGGCCTCGCCGCCGCCCTGCTCACCAGGCCCCGGCTGCTTGTCCTCGACGAGCCGTCCAACGGCCTCGACCCGGCCGGCAAGAAACACGTGTACGGCGTCCTCACCCAAATCGCGGCCGATGGCACCGCGGTGGTGATGTCCAGTCACCGGATGGACGACGTCGAGGCGCTGTGCTCCGAGGTCACCATCCTGTCCACCGGACGGGTCGCCTTCTCCGGACCGCTGACCAAGCTGGCCGCCGAGAACGATGAGCTCGACTATCGGGTGCTGACCTCCGACCTGGCGGCGGCCCGTCGGCTGGCCGGTGGGACGGCCGGGATCCGGATCGTCGACGACAGCGGCGTACGGCATGGGACGGAGATGCTCGTCGTGTCGGCAGGTGTGCCCGCGCTGGACGACCTCGTGAAGCAACTCGTGCACGCAGGGATCGCGGTCCGCGAGCTGGCCCCCGTGGTGTCCCCACTCGAAGCCGCCTTCCTGGCGCTCACCGACCAGCCGGAGTCCGACTGATGACCGCGACCGTGAGTGAGACCGCTGCCGAGACCGAAGCTCCGGTGGCCCGCCGTGTCTCGGTGGCGCGCGCGTACCGGTTCGAGCTGGTCAAGCTGCTCTCGCAGTGGCGGGTGCGCCTGCTGATCGTCGCCTGCTGGCTCGCGCCCGCGCTCTTCGTCGCGGTGGTCAGTCAGCAGGCCTCGCTCCCGGTCGACACGCTCTTCGGCCGGTGGATGCACGCCACCGGGTGGGCCGGGCCGCTGGTGATCCTCGGCTTCTCCGGATCGTGGGCGCTCCCGCTGCTGACCTCGCTGATCGCCGGTGACGTGTTCGCGTCCGAGGACCGGCTCGGCACCTGGCGCCACCTCCTGGTCGCGGTCCGGTCGCCGCGCCGGATCTTCGTGTCGAAGGCCGTCGCGAGCCTGAGCATCATCGTGCTGCTGGTGATCGGGCTGGTCTGTTCGAGCACGATCGGCGGACTCGTTGTCATCGGCAACCGATCCCTGATCGGGCTCGACGGCCACCTGCTGTCGGCAGGCGACGCCGCCGGGAAGGTCCTGCTCGCCTGGGCCTGCGGACTCGCCCCGACCCTGGCGCTCGCCGCCATCGGCCTGCTCGGGTCGGTCGCGCTGGGTCGTTCCCCGATGGGACTGCTGCTGCCTGCCGTGGTCGCTTTGGCGATGCAAATCGTTCAGCAGCTCCCGGTCCCCGTCGCCATCCGCTACGCGCTGCCCGGCTACGCGTTCATCAGCTGGAACGGCCTCTTCACCGGCCCGGCCCAACTCGGGCCGCTGCTGATCGGTATCGCGGTCAGTCTGGTGTGGGTCGTCGTCGCAACCGCCCTGGCCTACTTCCTCTTCGTACGGCGTGACTTCACCAACCCGACCCACGACGGGTCGGGGCGCCTCGCGGTCACCGCCGGCCTGCTGCCGCTCGTCGTACTGTTCGGCATCACCGCCGGGGTGCTGGTGCCGGTGACCGGCGTCGGCTCCGGGATCGACCAGGACAAGGTGCAGCGATCGGTCGCCACGTCCTTCGCGCACCTGTACCGCCTGCAGACCAAGCAGCTCAACCGGCCCGACGTCACCGAGGCGCAACTGCAGACCTCGGCCGCCTGCACCAAGGGCGGCGACCAGGTCGCCGCCCAAGGACCGGGCAACGACTGGCGTTGCGTCGTGACCTGGCATCTCCCTGGTGTCGAAGCGGCCGGCTCGGCCATCTACCAACTCGACATCAACCCACTCGGTCGGTACGTCGCCGACGGGGACGGACCGAAAGAAGTGAACGGCTTCTTCCTGGTCCGCACGCCGTCCGGCGACGAACCGAACCCGCTCTGGCAGTTCGACGGCAACATCGAACTGCTTCCGTCCACCCCGAAGGGATAATCCCATGCAGGTAACACGCCGTCGACGGCGTGACGAGAAGGGCCTCGCCGTCCTTCTTCGCCGCCGCATACCACTCGTCACGGCGGGCACGACCGCCGCGGCCGTGGCCCTTGCCGGCACTGCAGTTGCATCAACCCACCAGTTCGGGTTCGACCAGGTCGGTCAGGTCACCGACAAGGGCGAGGTCATCTCCAGCGACCAGTACCTCCAGCCGCTCGGTGATCGCCTCGTCCTCCAGAAGGGCAAGATCATGTCGTCCTCGGTCAGCCCGGACGGCAGCCACCTGGCCGCCTCGGTGACCGACGGCGGGATGGCGCTGGCGATCATCGACCTGAAGAACTGGAAGGTCCAGCAGTACGTCGGCAACAACGCCGCCGCGGACCTGAAGATCCCCGGGAACGACATCGGCCAGGAAGGCCCGACGTACTCGCCCGACGGATCGCAGCTCTGGCTGGGCCAGACCGACGGCTACCGCAAGTTCACCGTGAACCCGGACGGCTCGCTCGCGAACCCGACGTTCGTCACGATCCCCGCCGACGGCGCGAAGCACGCGCTCGTCGGTGAGGCAGTGTTCTCGGCGGACGGCTCCACCGTGTACTCCGCGGTGAACGGCCAGAACCGGGTCGTCGCGATCGACGCCGCGACCGGCACCATCACGCAGAGCTGGGCCGTCGGCAACGCGCCGCGGGACATGCTGATGGTCGGCAACAAGCTCTACGTGAGCAACGAGGGCGGCCGTCCCGCGAAGCCGGGCGACCCCACGATCAACTCGTACGGCACCCAGGTCGTGGCCTCCCAGGTCACCGCGGCCACCACGACCGGTACGGTCAGCGTGATCGACCTGTCGAAGCCGGCCGCCGCGCCCGCGAGCATCGACGTCGGTCTGCACCCGACCGCTCTGTTCGCCAAGAACGGCGCCGTGTTCGTCACCAACACCGCCACCAACAGCGTGTCGGTCATCGACACCCGGCGCGGCAAGGTCACCCAGACCATCGCCACCCAGCCGTGGCCGGAGGCCTCGGTGGGTTACGAGCCCGACGGCGTGACGCTCACCGACGACGGCCACCTGCTGGTGTCGCTCGGCCGGGCCAACGCGGTCGCCGTCTACCGGTACAAGAACCCGCTGGAGCCGGTCAGCTATGTCGGCCTGCTCCCGACGGACTACTTCCCGGCCGAGCTCGCGACCGTCGGCAACGACATCGTGGTGTCCAACACCCGTGGTATCGACGCCCGCCGGGACACCACCGCGGCCGGTCGCGGTACGCACGACACCACGTCGAGCCTGACCAAGTTCAAGCTGCCGGACGACCACGCCATCCGGGCCGACACAGCCAAGGTGTTCGACCAGAACGGCTGGACCAAGGGCTCGGCCCAGGTCGCCACGGACAAGGGCCACCGCGCGCCGGTGCCGGTCCCGGCGAAGCTCGGCGACCCGTCGACGATCAAGCACGTGTTCCTGCTGGTCAAGGAGAACCGGACCTACGACCAGGTGTACGGCGACATCCCGGAGGGCAACGGCGATCCCGCGCTGGCGCAGTACGGCGAGAACGTGACGCCGAACCAGCACGCGATGGCCAAGCAGTTCGGCCTGTACGACAACACCTACGACGTCGGCACGAACTCCGCCGAGGGCCACAACTGGCTCATGCAGGCCGACAACCCCGAGTACACCGAGTCCTCGGCCGGTGAGTACCTGCGCAGCTACGACACCGAGAACGACGCGCTCGGCCACCAGAAGAGCGGCTTCATCTGGACCGGTGCCCAGGCGGCCGGCAAGACCGTCAAGGACTTCGGCGAGTTCCAGTCGCTCGAGGAGAAGCCGGCCGGCGCGACCTGGCAGAACCTGTACTGCGACACCAAGACCATGGCCGCGACCGGGCAGGCCACCGCCTATCCGATCAAGACCGGTTCGGCGATCCCGTCGCTGAACGCGGTGTCGGTGCCCGGCTTCCCGCTCTTCGACACCAGCGTCCCGGACGTGTACAAGACACAGATCTGGAAGCAGGACTTCGAGAAGAACGGGCCGGCGAACTTCAACATGTTCTGGCTCTCCAACGACCACACCGGTGGTCCGGCGAGCGGTCCGGCCCAGGTCGCGGACAACGACCTGGCCACCGGCCAGATCGTCGACGAGATCTCGCACAGCAAGTACTGGAAGGACTCGGCGATCTTCGTCGTCGAGGACGACTCCCAGGCCGGTCTCGACCACCTCGACGGCCACCGGGCACCGATCCAGATCATCAGCCCGTACGCGCAGCACGGCGTCGTCGACAGCCACTACTACACGCAGATCACGATGCTCCGGACGATCGAGCAGATCCTCGGGATCAAGCCGATGAACCAGAAGGACACCGCGGCCACGCCGATGTTCGGCGCGTTCACGGCCAAGCCCGACTACACGCCGTTCACCGTGGTGCCGAACCGGACCTCGCTGACGGCGGGCGTGAACCCACTGCCGGCCTGTGGCGCGGACGTTCCCGCGGCGCAGAACCCGAACGCCGCGCCGGTGCCGAAGGCGACCGTCCCGGCCGGCCAGCAGGCGGTCGCCGCGCAGTGGGCCACCTGGGTCGCCCAGCAGCGGACCACCGGCCCGAACGCGAGGGCCGACTTCGCGAACCCGTCGCAGATGAACCACTTCGACTGGTACCAGGCGCACGACTGGTCCACGCCGTACCCGGGTGAGGCCAAGATCTACGCACCGGCCGACGTGCCGGGTGCGCTCATCCCGTCCGCGGAGAACGACGGATAGTGCACGAGTGACCGACTGACCGCGCCGGGCGTCGCGCCGGATCGAGCAACCCGCCGATCCGGCCGACGTTCCGCGCGGTCGGCTACGGCCCTGACGATGTCCTCCAGGTGCCGCAGAAGTACGCCGATCTGCCCATGCACAAGGAGAAATCGGGCCGGGTCACCCACGCTGAGGGGTGGCTCGGCTGGCTGGCGCCGGACGGAGGAGAGCTGGCAGGCGCCGCGGGCGGGCATTTCACCACCGGCTTCGGCTACGCCCACGAACCCGAGTGGTCGATCCCTGTCGACACAGGCCTCTACGCCGCCGACCTCGCCGAGTTCCCGCGGGACGCGCCGTACGTTCCGGACCGGCTGCGGTAATTCGGTGGCGGGCCACCGGGCCTGGTGGTAATTTCGTCGATCTGTCTTTTCGGGATCGAATCGAACCGGATGGGTCTGCTCCGGGGCGGGACCCTGTTGATCGCCCCCATCCGAAGCTCTCCAGGATTCGAGGCTCACCCCGATGACCGAACCGGAACTCGAGGCCGAACGCGCCTTCCTCAGCACTGCCCGCGCCGCCCTGGGCCGCATGTACCAGGAGGTGGAGACCCGCGACGTCCCGCTGATCGGCGGCGAGGACAACGACGAACGCTTCACCAACGAGGCGAACGAACGCGCCAAGAAGATGCGCACGCAGGCGCTGCTCGACCTGCCCGACGTCCCGCTGTTCTTCGGCCGGCTCGACTACGAGGCCGGCACGATCGAGGACCTCGACCAGATCTACATCGGCCGCCGGCACGTGCACGACGGCAGCGGCGTCCCGCTGGTGATCGACTGGCGGGCGCCTGTGTCGGTGCCGTTCTACCGAGCCACCCACAGCGACCGGCAGCGCGTCCTGATGCGTCGCCGGTACGGCTTCTCCGATCACGCCGAGCTGACCGGGTTCGAGGACGAGCCGATGGTTGGGACCGTCGAGTCCGACCAGGCCGACGCCTTCCTGCGCGCCGAGATCGAGCGGCCGCGCACCGGCCCGATGCGCGACATCGTCGCGACCATCCAGCCGGAGCAGGACGACCTGGTCCGGGCGCCGCTGCACCCGAGCGTGTGCGTCCAGGGTGCGCCCGGCACGGGCAAGACCGCTGTCGGCCTGCACCGCGTGGCGTACCTGCTCTACACCGAGCGGGAGCGGCTGAGCCGCGGCGGTGTCGTGATCGTCGGGCCGAACCGCTCGTTCCTCTCCTACATCCGCAAGGTCCTGCCCGCGCTGGGCGAGGTCGACGTACGGCAGATCATCATCGAGGAACTGATCAGCCGGCCCGCCGCGGCCACGGACGAGCCGGAGTCCGCGCGGGTCAAGGGTGACGCCCGGATGGCCGCTGTCCTGCGCCGGGCGTTGTGGTCGTACGTCGGTACGCCGACCGACGGAATCCTGTACAGCAAGGGATCCCGGCGCTATCGCGTGCACGACTACGAGGTGGTCGACATCGTCGCCGACCTGCGGGAGTCGACCCGGTACGACCCCGGCCGGAACGCGCTCGCGCAGCGGATCGCGCATGTCGTCCTGGTCCGGATGGAGCAGCGCGCCGAGTCGCCGGACGACCGCGTGCAGAACGCGGTGGCTCGCTCGAAGCCGGTGAAGGACCTGATCAACGCGGTGTGGCCGCGCGTCGCACCCGAGCAGGTGCTGCACCGGCTGTGGTCCGACGCCGGCTTCCTGGCTCAGGCCGCGGGCGACGAGTTGACGGCGGACGAGCGTACGGCGTTGCTGTGGTCGAAGCCGGCCCGGTCGTGGAAGTCGGCGAAGTGGTCGTTCGCCGACACCGTGCTGCTCGACGAGCTCGAGGACCTGATCGAACGCCGTACCGGCTCACTCGGCCACCTGGTGCTGGACGAGGCGCAGGACCTGTCGGCCATGCAGCTTCGCGCACTGGGACGGCGGTGCCGCACCGGCTCGGCCACCGTCCTCGGCGACCTCGCCCAGGCGACGACACCGTGGGCCGCCGGATCCTGGGACCGAGTGCTCGGCCACTTGGAGAAGTCGGATGCCGTCGTGGCGGAGCTCGACCGGGGCTTCCGCGTCCCGGCGCAGATCATCGACTTCGCGGCGAAGCTGCTGCCGCAGATCGCACCCACCCTCGGTATCCCGAGCGGTGTCCGGACGCTTGCCGACGCGCTGGCCATCGCCGAGACCGACGAGCCCTCCTTCGCCCGCGAGGTCGTCGCGGCGTGCGAGGCCGCCCTGGCCGGCGAGGGGTCGGTCGCCCTGATCGCCGCCGACGAGCAGATCTCCCGCCTCCGCGACACCCTCGCCGCCGCCGGCCTGGCGCCCGCACTCCTCGGGGAGACCGAGGAGGAGATGGACACCACCCGGCTGGTCTGCGTCCCCGCCACCCTGGCGAAGGGCCTGGAGTTCGACGCGGTCATCGTCGCCGAACCAGCCAAGATCGTCGCCGCCGAACCCCGCGGCCTGCACCGCCTCTACGTCATCCTCACCCGAGCCGTCAGCCGCCTCCACATCATCCACACCCAGCCCCTGCCCGTCGCCCTGACCTAGGCCATGTCTGGCAATTCCCCGCCTACTGCGCGGCACTCGGCACGGCACCTCGCCGCACTGGTGCAAAGGCCACGATGCTCCGCATCGAGACCTTCGCCCCAGCGCGCCGATGCACCGCGCCGAGCACCTGCTCGCTACGGCGCGGAATTACCAGACATGACCTAGCCGAAGCGTCTCCGCCACTGACCGGGGGAGGTGCCGTGGCGGCGGCGGAAGGCGGTGGCGAAGGCGAATTCGTTGCCGTAGCCAACGTTCCGGGCGATGACGGACAGCGGCGCGGTGGTGCGGGTGAGGGCGTCCTCGGCGCGGCTGATGCGCAGCGTGGTGAGGTAGCGGCCGGGGGACTGGCCGACCAGCTCCTTGAACTTCGCGGCGAACGACGCCCGGGACATGCCGGCGAGCCGCGCCATCGCATCGAGGGTCCAGTCGCGGGCTGGGTCCTCATGCAGGTTCTCGAGGACCCGACCCAGCTCGGGATGGGACAGCGCTCGATACCAGCCGGGCGCGTCTTCGCCGGACCGCTTCCACCAGGAGCTCAGCGTGTAGATGAGGTTGAGATCCAGCAGCCGGTCGAGGATCGCCTGCTGACCGGGCACATCACGTCCCACCTCCGCGGCGAGCAGATCGATGGCCGCGGCGTGGGACGGGTCTTGGTCCGCAGCCGGGACGACCACGAGAGACGGCAGGCCGCTGAGGAGTGAGGCCGCGACGCTGCCGTCCAGTACGCACGCCCCGCACAGCAGCACCGACGCGGTGCCGGGGGAGTCGTCCGATCCTTGCTGCCTGGCCTCGTCGATCGGGATCGCAGTGGTGCCGGGCCGGCTCGCGACGACGTACGGCGTACCGGCGGTGGCGAGGACGACGTCACGGGCCTGAAGCTCGACCGGTTCGTGGCCTTCTCGCTCGAGCAGGCCGCGGCCCTCGAGGAGGAGGTGGGCCGTGAGCGGCCGGAGTCCTTCGAACCGCACGCCCCACGGGTCCACGCGGCGGAGGATGGAGAAGACCGCACCCTGCGCGCGAGCCCGGGCGAGCTCGTCGCTCAAGATATCCATCCTTGGACGATAGCGAAGGAAACCGAGCAGGTCACGCATTGTCCGTCTTCGAGACGGTTCCTAGCGTGAAGGGTATGACTCACCTACTTCTCGGCGGGACCGGCAAGGTCGGCCGCCGGCTCGCTCAGCTCCTCTCTGCCGAGCCCTTCTCTGCCCAGCCAACGCGTCCCGTCGGCCGGCATACCGACCCCGCCTTCGACTGGAACGACGAATCCACCTGGCCGGACGCGTTGGACGGCGTGACCAGCCTCTTCATCGTCGGTCCGGGGTCGGCCACGGACTGGAGTCCCCGGCTGACGCGGCTCCTGGAACGCGGGGCGGGCGTCGAGCACGCCGTACTGCTGTCGGCCCGTGGTGTGGAGTTCCTCCCGGACGGCGCCGTCGGGCGAGCCGAGCGCGCTCTCCAGGACGGCCCGATCCGGTGGACGATCCTGCGTCCCACCCACTTCGCCCAGAACTTCACCGAGGCGATGTTCGTGCCCGTCGACGGTCGCATCGTCGCCCCGGTCGGCACCGGCGCAGAGCCCTTCGTCGACGTGAACGACGTCGCCGCCGTCGCCGCCGAGGTGATGACGAAGCGCGAGTACGACGGACGCATCCTGGCACTGTCCGGACCGGAGGCGCTGACCTTCGACGAGGCCGCCGCCGAGCTCGGGCGCGCGACCGGCGCGAGGATCCGGTTCGAGGACGAGAGCTCCAGTGATCACGTAGGACGGCTTCGTGCGGCCGGCACTCCGGAGATGTACATCGAGTGGCGGATGGCGATGCTCAACGGGATCCGGTCCGGTGCGGACGCGTATGTCTCGACCGGCGTGGAAGACGTGCTGCGTCGCCCAGCCACAAGCTTCGCGGACTGGGCGGCAGCGGTCTGACGTCAGGCGGTGGCCACGGCAGTGCTCCGAAGTCCGGCGCGCAGTGGGATGCACATGGGTTTGCCACTGACGGGGTGTGGCACAACCTTGGACTCGACGCCGAACACGTCGCGGATGATGTCGCAGGTGAACACGTCCTCCGGCGTGCCCTGGGTGACGAGGCTGCCGGATTTCATGACGAAGACGTGGTCGGCGTACTCGGCGGCCATGTTGAAGTCGTGCAGCACCATCGCGACGGTCTTGCCCTGCTCCTGGTTCAGCTGGTGCAGCAGGTCCAGGACCTCGAGCTGGTAGGCGACATCCAGGTACGTCGTGGGCTCGTCGAGCAGGATCAGGTCGGTGCCCTGGGCCAGGCACAACGCGATCCACACCCGCTGGCGCTGGCCACCGGACAGTTGGTCCACGTGCTGATGCCGCAACTCCGCCGTGCTGGTGACCGCCATCGCCCACTCCACCGCCTCCTTGTCGGCCGCGCTCGGCACCTTCAACGAGGTCCGGTGCGGGTGGCGGCCGAACCAGACCAGGTCCTCGACCGAGATCGACTCCGGCGTGACCAGGACCTGCGGCAGGATCGCCAACAGCCGGGCGACCTCCTTGGTCGGGGTGTCCTGGATCGACTTGCCGTCCAGGACCACGCTGCCCTTCGCGGGGGGCAGCAGCCGGGCCAGGGCGCGCAGCGCGGTGCTCTTGCCCGAGCCGTTGGGGCCGATCAGCACGCTGACCTTGCCGTCGGGGATGGTCAGGGTCAGGTCGTGCGCGATGACCTTCTGGTCATAGGCGAGTTGGACGCCTTGTGCCTGCAAACGCATGGCAGGTCTCCTACTTTCCGGTCTTCACGAGCAGGTACAGGAAGTACGGTCCCCCGACCACAGCGGTCACCAAGCCGGCCGGAATCTCCAACGGCGGCGCCAGACCCCGACCGATCATGTCCGCGAACAACATCAACAAGACGCCGAACAACGCGGCCGAGGGCAGTGACGCGAGATGGCGTCCGCCGAAGACCCGGCGAGCCATGTGCGGCGCGATCAACCCGATGAACCCGATCGTGCCGGAGACGGCCACCGCCGCCGAGGCGAGCGCGACGGCGAACAGCAGCAGGGTCCGGCGCGTCTTCTCGACCGGCTCACCGAGGCCGGCCGCGAGGTCGTCGCCGAGGCCGAGGACGTCGAGCTTGCGCGCCCAGATCACGATCAGCGGCACCAGCACGAGCACCCACGGCAGGATCTCGAACATCGACGCCATCGATCGGCCGAACAAGCTTCCGGTCAGCCAGATCAGCGCCGCACTCACATCCAGCGGGTTGCGCACCAGCAGGAACCGGATGCCGGCCTCGAAGGCCGCACTGACCGCGATACCCACCAGCGCGATCCGCACCGGAGTCGCACCCCGCCGGTAGGCGAGCAGATAGACGAGGGCCGCCGCCGCGAGACCACCGACGAACGCCGCCGGGACGACAGCGATCACCGGTACGCCGGGAATCGCCAGCAGGAGCAGCATCCCGGCGAACCCGGCGCCCTTGGTCACGCCGACCACGTCGGGTGCCGCGAGCGGGTTCCGGATCACGCCCTGCATCACACCACCGGACACGGCGAGCGCGATGCCGACCAGCCAGGCGAGCAGCACCCGGGGCAACTGGAAGTCGACCACGATCTGGGCCGCCTGGTTCGCGGTGTTGCCGACCAGGGCGTCGAAGACATCACCCATCGACACCTCGGTGGCACCGACGCTGAGACTGTAGAAGCTCAGTACGACGGCCAGCACTCCGAGCGATCCCATCAGGACCGCGGGATGCCGCTTGGCCAGCGATGTATGCCGCACCTGCTGCGCAACGATGGTCGTCACGAGGTCACCTTCTGTCGGCGGGCCAGGTACACGAAGATCGGGGCGCCGATGAGGGCGGTCACGACGCCGGCCGGGACTTCGAAGGGTGGTTTGACGAAGCGGGACAGGATGTCGGCGTACAGCACGAGGACGCCACCGCCGAGCGTGCACAGGGGGAGCAGTGCGGTGTAGCTGGAGCCGACCAGCCGGCGCAGGATGTGCGGCACGATCAGGCCGATGAACGCGACCGGCCCGGCCACGGACACGGCCGCACCGCACAGCACGATGACCAAGGCCGAGCCCATCATCCGCGTCCGTTCGACGTTCTGGCCGAGCCCGCGGGCCATGTCGTCGCCGAGGGCAAGCAAGTTGAGCGGCCGTGCCATCGCGAACGCGCCGGCCAGACCGAGAACCAGCCAGGGCAGCAGGTCGCGGATGTCATGCCAGCCGGCGAAGTTCACCCCGCCGACCAGCCAGAACAACACGCTGTCGGCTGAGTTCTCGTCGAAGATGATCAGCACCTGGGTCAGCGAGATCAGCAGACTGCTCGCAGTCACACCGGCCAAGGCGAGACGCACGGGGCTCGTTCGTCCACGACCCGAGCCCGCCAGCATCATCACCGCGATACCCGCCGTGGCCGCTCCGCCGAACGCGAGCAGGATGGTCGGCGCACCGGACAGCGACGGCACGACGGTGACCGCGAGTACGACGACGAAGACAGCGCCGGCGTTGACACCCATGATCTCCGGCGCTGCCAGCGGGTTGGCGGCGACCGCCTGCATCAGGGCGCCGGCCACCGCCAGGGCGGCGCCGACGCACAGCGCCAGCACCACCCGTGGCAGCCGGATGGACTGCAGGATCAGCTCGTCCGAATCGTCTGCCTTGAAGATCGCTCCCGGCAGCCGCGAGAGCGAGATGTGCTGACTGCCGACGGACAGACTCCAGGCGACACCGGCTACCAGCACGACCAGCAGTACCAGCGTGACCCAGGTGACCCGCTGCTTGTCGGTGACGATCTTCGGACGCTTGTGCGCGGCGTCCTCAGTAGGTTTGGGCAGAGTGCCCGTCGACGGTGTCATGTCACTTCCCGTAGAGGTCTTTGACGGCTTCGGCGGCGACCAGTTCGGAGGCCAGTAGGCCGCGTGACCTGGACCAGATGTTCTGGTCGACCTTGTAGGTCGTGCCGTTCTGGACGGCCGGAATCTGCTTCCACAGCGGGCTCTTGGTCCAGGTGTCGGCGAGGGTGTCGCCGGTCTGGCCGGCGATGAACATCACGTCGGGCTTGGTCGAGACCACCGTCTCCAGAGTGAGTGCGACCGTGGCGTCACCGGTGTCGTCGGACAGGGGCGAGTGGATTCCGAGGAGCGCCAGTACGCCCGGTGTGTAGGCCTTCGGCGGGAACGCGGTGAACTCCTTGTCCGACGACACCGCGAACAGGGCCTTGCGGGTGTCACCGGAGTCGACCTTGCCCTTGAGATCCTTGAGGATCTGCTCGTGCTCGGCCAGCCGGGTCTTCATCTGGTCGCACTTGTTCAGCGCGATCGCGGTGGACATCTCGCTGTCCAGCACCTGCTGGTAGTTACCGTTGAGACTCGCGTAGGCCACGGTCGGCGCGATCTTCGACAGCTGGGCGTAGATCGCCTTGTGCCGGCCGCTGTCGGCCAGGATCAGGTCCGGCTTGAGGGCGGTGATCACCTGGATGTTCGGTGTCGCGCGGAGACCGACCGACTTGTAGTCGCCGACCTTGTCGCGCAGACCGGGGATGATCCGCTCCGGCTTGTCGTCGTCCGCGACGCCGACCGGCGACATCCCGACCGACACCAGCGCGTCGACGAACGAGAACTCCAGCGCCACCACGCGCTGTGGGTCGCCGGTGATCGTGGTGGTGCCCAGGTCGTGCTTGATCGTGCGGGTGGGCTTGCCGCACTGCTCGAGATTGATGTCCGAGCTGACGCCTTGCGCGGCCGCGGCGCGGTCGGCGTTCGGCGCCGCTCCGGTCGAGGTGGTGCTGGACGCGGCGCCGCAGCCGGACAGACCGGCCGCTGCGACGGTCAGGGCGAGGACGGCGATCGGTGGCCTCGGCAAGTGACGGAACATGGCATTCTCCTGGTGGGTCAAAGTCGTTGGCTGGGGATGGAGCGGCCGGCGCGCAGGAGTCCGGCGAAGAAGTCGCGGACGACGGGGAGGACCAGCGAGCCGCGGTGGGCGACACCGGGGACCAGCTCGAACCGTACGTCGATGCCCTGGGCAACGAAGTCGCGTTCGAGGGTCCGGAGCCGCTCGATCCGGGTGCCGCCGGTCCTCTCGGCGCCGTCCATCCAGTTGGACTCGCCGGGGTTGTCGATCTCCCAGGTGTCGATGTCGTTGCCGCCGACCACCATCAGGACCGGGACCCGGCGGAGCGCGTCCAGGTCGATGGCCCGGCCGAACCGCTGCTCGAAGTCCGCCGTACCGAGCCACCAGGGGACGCTGTCGTCGAGCTGGGTGATGCGGCCGGGCGCGCCGATCGACACCGCGGCCAGGCGCTCGGGGTGGAGGTAGAGGAACCGGTGGGCGAACTGGCCGCCGCCGGAGAACCCGTGCAGGTAGAACCGCTCCGGGTCGACGGGGTACCGCTCACTGACCTCGTCGACGATCGCGAGCAGCGCCTGGTCGTAGCGGATCCCGCGGTACTCGATGAACTTGAAGTTGTGCAGGTCCTCGGGGTCGATGATCCCGGCCGGGAACAACGGCGCGAGGACGACGACCTGGTGCTCGTCGGCGAAGTCGGCCATGTGGTCGCGGTAGAGCGAGGCGTTGCGCTCGGTGCCGTGCTGCATGACGAGCAGCGGCGCCTGGTCGGTGCGCAGGTCGTCCGGGACGTAGAGGCAGTAGCCGAGCCGCTGGTCGTACTGCGAGGCGAAGATCGGCGTCTTGCCCCGGGTGTAGTGGGCCCACGTCGGTCGGGTGGTCACGGGTGGCTCTCCTCCTGGTAGAGGTTGAACGGCACCAGTTCGTACTGGTTCTGGCAGGGGGACCCGGCGGCCACGTAGTACTCGCCGGTGGTGAGGTCGACGCAGCTCGAGAGGGTGGTCGACCACTGCTCGACCTCGGGCAGCCGCTCGTCGGGGTGCGCGCAGAGCGAGTCCGGGTGTCCGAGGTGATCGGACATCGCGGTGTGGATGGCGGACCGCACGTCGGCGGACTTCTCGGCGTACGCCGCCTTCGCGAGACCGCTGCGGGCCCGCGGTACCCGGACCAGCGAGTCGGGGGACATCAGTCGCTCGGCCGGTGGGGTGTAGGCCTGGTAGTGGTTGCCGTGGACAAGGAGTCCGTGGTCGCCGTACTCCCAGCCGTGGCCGGCGGGGGTGGTCTCGATGTCGATCGAGAAGCCGTCCCGGTGGGTGAGGAGGGCGTTGCTCGGGATGTGGGCCTTGGTCCAGGTGAGGATCTTGATCGCGTCCACAACGTTGGGTGTGTCGAGGACCGCGCGGCGGATGACGGTCTGGGGCATGCCGACGGAGTCGTCGTACCGTCCGCCCAGGCCGTTGGCGTTCAGGGCGAGACCGGCGGAGTTCGCGCCGTGCCGGCCGATCTGACCGGCCTCGACCTGCATGATCAAGGTCGGCTTGGGTGGCTGGACGATGCGCAGGATGACCACGGTGCCGCGGATCGCGTGCCGCCAGTCCCAGTTCTGGCCGGCGTACACGTGGCCGTCACCGGCGGCACGGTCGATCAGGGAGAACGACGTACAGCCGTCGGGGGCCGCCGGGAACCAGTTGTCGTAGATGATCTCGCCGCGGCAGTTGAGCGCGACGATCTCCGGCAGCGAGACGCCGGCGCCGTCCGCGACGCCCTGCATCTCCTCGAGGAGATCGGGGAAGTCGCGCTCGACGAGTTGCTGCCAGGGCCGGGTGCGCTCGAGCACCTGGTCCCAGGCCAGTCCGGTCTGGTGGGCGAATCCGGTGCGGTAGTACGCGATCGCCTGAGTGATCAGATCGGCGGCCGCGCTGCCGTACTGACGGCCGCGCTCGGCCGGCGACGGGCTGACGATCTCGATGACGCGGGGACTCGGCACAGGGGACTCCTTGGTGAGGTGCCGTTGATTAAAAGGGGAACATTGACGCAATACTGTAACGGCTATTACGGTCCTGTCCAGACCTTGCGGCGAACAGCCCAGGAATCCAGTGAGGAGCCGGCATCGGATGACCACTCGACCGCCCAGCAACCAGCCAGTCGACCTGATCCTGTACGGGGGAGTCGTCTGGACCGGTGATCCCGAGCACCCCGAGGCCACGGCGGTCGCGGTCGCCGGTGACCGCATCGCCAGAGTCGGGACCGACGCCGAGGTGCTGGCGCTGATCACGCCGCGAACCCAGTTGGTCGACCTGGCCGGGCGGATGGTGTGCCCGGGGTTCAACGACGCGCACACGCACTTCGAGAACGCGGTCGACTGGTACTTCCAGGTCGCGCTCACCGATGTGAACGACCAGGCCACGCTCTTCGAGCGGGTGGCAGCTACCGCGGCGCGCCTGGGTCCCGGACTCTGGATCACCGGGGGAGACCTGGGCGACTTCGCCTCCACGCGGGAGGAGTCACCCGGGTTGCTCGAGCCCGACCTCGCCGCGATCGACGCGCTGACTCCGGACAACCCGTTGCTCATCCGGCGGGCCGATCACGCGTACTTCGCCAACTCCAAGGCGCTCGAGGTCGCCAAGATCGATCGCGACACCCCGGATCTCCGCGGCGGCAGGTTCGGTCGGGATCACGAGGGAGCGCTCTCCGGGATGCTCTACGGACGGGCCGGCGAGTTCGTCCAGCGCCTGGTCAGCCCGATGTCGCTGGAGCAGAAGCTGGTGGGTGCGCGTGGCGTGATGGCGCAGCTGAACGCGGTCGGGATCACCTCGATCCACGACATCGCCCGGCTGCCCGCGGTCACGGAGGAGACGATCCCGCCGGTCTTTCTCGAGCGCAGCTTCTCCAACGCGGAGATCTTCCAGCGCCTCGCGGACCGCGGCGAACTCTCCGTCCGGGTCTACGCGTTCCTCCCACTCGACACGTTCGATCGGCTTGCCGGACACGGGATCACGCCCAAGACCGGTGACGACTGGCTGCGCTTCGGTGCCTTGAAGATCTTCATCGACAGCGGTGCGATGCTCCCGCCGTTCGATCCGGCCGACGCCCCCGGGACCGGGCTGACCGACGGCTGGTCGTACCGCTTCGTCGGGGAAGAGCGCCTCCGCGAACTGGTCCTCGCCGGAGACGCGGCCGGCTTCGACATCGGCGTACACGTCACTGGGGACCGCGGTGCTCGCATTGCGATCGACGCCTTCGAGTACGCCGCCCGACTGAACGGCCCGCGCGACCGCCGGCACCGCCTGATCCACGCCTGGCACCTGGCCGCCGAAGACTTCGCCCGAGCCGGCCAGCTGAACCTGGTCGCCGACGTAACCTCCGACCAGCTCCTCCTCTACTCCAACGGTCTCGACAAGGCCCTAGGCCCCGATCGAGCCGCCAACGCCTTCGCCTGGCGCCGCCTCATCGACAGCAACGTCACCCTCAACCTCGTCTCCGACTTCCCCGGCGCCTTCAACAAATCCCACGTCGCCGAGATCAACCCCCTCCGCAACATGTACGCCGCCATAACCCGCCAGGCGTCGGCCGATGCCGCCCCCTTCCACTCCACCCAAGCCATCACCCTCGACGAGGCCCTCCGCGCCTACACCACCAACCCCGCCCACGCCTCCCACGAGGAAGACCTCAAAGGCACCCTCACCCCCGGCAAACTAGCCGACCTGGTAGTCCTCACCGAAAACCTCCACACCCCCGACCCCGAGATCCTCCTCCGAGCCCAAGTAGCCCAGACCTACCTCGCCGGCCAACTCGTCCACACCACCGAACCCTGACCCCCGCCCACCCGCGGCGCCTCCCGGCCAGCCGCGGACCCCACCGGTCACTGCCCACCTCGGGCGACCACCCCGCAATCACCCCCCACCCCGGCGCTCACCGGGTCACCGCCCACCCCGCGACCACCCGGTCACCGCCCACCCCGGGCGACCACCCCCGCCGGTTGCCGCCCACCGCGCCGGTCACCGCC
This sequence comes from Kribbella sp. NPDC048837, assembly GCF_055586945.1. Lineage (NCBI taxonomy): Bacteria > Bacillati > Actinomycetota > Actinomycetes > Propionibacteriales > Kribbellaceae > Kribbella > Kribbella sp. NPDC048837. The sequence goes on along the minus strand of NZ_JBVJHF010000001.1, from coordinate 916,563 downwards.
CACCCCGCCAGCCGCCTGACCCCGTCAGCCAGACCGCCCACCCCGGAGCCCCCGGCTACGGCCCACCCCCGGCGACCACTACGCCAGCCGCCGCCCGCCGCGCCGGTCACCGCCAACCACGCCAGCCGCCGCCCCCGGCTACCGTTCACCCCCGGCGACCACCACGCCAGCCGCCGCCCACCTCCGAGAACCACGCCGCCGGCCTGTGCTCGCTCCCCGCGGCGGCAGCCGGCCACCGGCACTCGGGTCTCGGGAGGCAACGCCGGCGTACGCCCGGCCGGCGGTCAGGTCCCCAGCGGACCGTGCAGCAGGCCCGAGTTCCTGTTGCAGGCGAGGGCCGCCAGGCCCGCCTCGCCGGCCGCCCGTCCACGCCACCAGCGGATCGCGAGCCCTCGCCGCCCGCCTGGCGCTCCGCTCCGTACGGCGTGCCACTGGGCACCCACAGATCCGAGGGGTGACGCTGGTCGGCTGGGCGCGTTCGCGGAGTACGTCGTTCTGCGTGCCGCGTCGTCCTCGTCCGGCTACGCCAACCCGGCACTCGCCGCTCGGTCCTCCGCCTGCGCTCCCGCCCGTCGCGTCGGAGCGCGGGCACGCCGTGGTGGCCGGGTCGGAGGAGGTGGACCGCGGCGGGGGCGCGACGTACGTCGTACTGCCCGTCGGGCGAGCTGGACCTCGATCGTCAACGCCCACCCCGCCGCGCGTCGCTCAAGCTGCTCCGTAGGGCCAACCCGGCCGTGGCGTCGGGGTGCGGGCACGCCGTGGTGGCCGGGGCCGAGGGGCGTGGACCGCGGCCGGTGGCTGGGGCGTTCGCGGCGTACGTCGTACTGCCCGCCGGACGACCTCGATCGACCGACGCCAACCCGGCGCTTGCCGCTCAAGCTGCTCCGTTAGCCGACCCGCCGATGACGTGGGTTGGGTACGACGCGGTCGCCAGGCCGAGAGTGCCTGACCCGGCCAGCGGCCACGTCCGAGGGCGGTGGCACGGGGCTGGCGATCACGTCCGGGGCGGTGGCACGGGTTGGCGACCAGGTCCGGGGCGGCGCAGGTCCGGCGATCACGTCCGGGGAGGGGGCGGGCTGGCGGCCGGGTCCGGGGCTGGTGGCGCGGGCCGGCGACCACGTCCGGGGCGGCGCAGGTCCGGCGATCACGTCCGGGGAGGGGGCGGCCAGGTCCGGGGCCGGTGGCACGGGCCGGCGACCACGTCCGGAGCGGCGCAGGTCCGACGATCACGTCCGGGGAGGGGGCGGGCTGGCGGCCAGGTCCGGGGTCGGCGACACGGATCGGCGGCCAGGTCCGGGCCGGCGATCACGTCCGGGGAGGCACAGGCCCAGCTATCACGTCCGTGGGGTGGCGGCACGGTCCGTTTGGTAGATCCGAGGGGCGCGTCACCGGCCCGCCATCAGGGGGCTAGATCGATTACGTCGGTGGCGGCTACGGCTTCTACTAGGAGGTGTTCGTTGGAGGTGGCGTGGGCTTCTACGAGGCGGGTGGCTTCGGGGACGTTGCGGTTGACGAAGGCGGCCCAGATGGCTCGGTGTTCGTCGAGGGCCTCGGCGGGGCGTTGGGACGACTCGTGGTACGTGGATTCGAGGATCGACAGGGCGTACCGCATCTCGACCGCGATCCCGGCGAAGAAGTCGTCGACCCGCGGGCTTCCGATCAAGCCGACGACCGCCTGGTGGAACTCCAGATCCCGGCTGACGATCTCGTCGGCGTGCCCGGATCGGGTGGCGTCGGCGAGGTTCTCGAAGGCTGTGGTGAGCTCCTTGAGTTGCGCGTCGGTGAGCTCGTTCGCCTTCGCCGCCGCGCTGCCCTCGAGTGTCTTCCGGACCCGGTACAGGTCGTGGATGTCGTTCTCGGTGAACAGCACGACCCGCGAGCCCCGGTGCCGGTAGTGCCGGACGATCCGCTCGCGGGCGAGGATTCCGAGGGCGTCGCGGACAGTACGCCGGGAGACGTCGAACTGCGCGGACAAGCCCTCCTCGCGCAGCTGCTCACCGGGTTTCAGCGTGCCACCCATGATGAGGTCACGCAGCAGCGTCGCGACCTCCTCGGCGGTGGTGCCGCGACTCAGGGTCGGGATACGGCCGTCGACCGGCATGGCGGTTCCCCTTCTCGCCGTGGACGAATGCGGCTGCGGCCAAACGCAGCGTGGACCAACTCATCGCAACTCTAGCCGCGCAGCGCTGCTATCGTATCATTGCTGCATTGGTGACCAATCATGTGAGGATGGCCGAATGCTGATCACCGAGGTCCTCGAGCAAGCCTTCGGCCTCCGCCCGGTCGCCTGGTCGCGCCTGGGCGGCGAGGTCGACCAGAACCTGGCCGTCGACCTGCACGACGGTACGCGCGTCGTCGTCAAGATCTCACCCCCGGGCGCCGACCCAACCCATCTCCGCTGGCAACACCACCTGATGTCCCTAGCCGTCGGCCAGGTGACCGTGCCCACGATGGTCCGAACCCGCACGGGAGACACCATCGCCGAGGTCGAACTCGACCCCGCCGACCCTCTGCTCGGCGTGGCCCCGGACGGAACCGTGCCGCCGGCGAGCTCCGGCGGGCTTCCGATCGGGGGCGGGTCCGGCGCGCCGGTGGTGGGTGGCGGCTCTGGCGGGGCTGTGGTCGGGGCAGCTTCCGGCGGGAGTGTGGACGGGGATGGACAGGGCGAGGTCGTGGACGGGGTGAGGTCCGGTGGGGCTCCGGGCGGGGGAGGGTCCGACGAGCCGGTGGTGGGTGTCGGCTCCGGCGGCAGTGTGGACGGGGATGGGTCGGGCGAGGTCGTGGCCGGGGTGAGGTCCGGTGAGGTGCCGGGCGGGGGCGGGGCCGGCGCGCCGGTGGTGGGTGGCGGCTCTGGCGGGGCTGTGGTCGGGGATCGTTCCGGCGGGAGTAGCTCGGGCGAGAGCGTGGTCGGGTTGGGTTCTGACGGGGCTGCGGTCAGGGGTGGCTGGGGCGAGAGTGTGGTCGGTGTGGGCTCTGGCGGGACAGTCGTCGGAGGTGGCCCCGGCGGGGCTGTGGTGGAGGTGCGGCCGGGCGGAGGTGTGGTCGGGGGTGGGCCTGGCGGAGGTGTGGTCGGAGGGCCTGGCGCGACTGGGGCCGAGGTGGGTAGCGGTGGGCTTCGGGTTGGGTTGGGCTCGGGCGGGGCTGTGGTTGGGGGTGGCTCGGGGGAGAGATTGGTTGGGGTGGGGCTGGTTGGGGGCGGCGCTGTGGTGGGCGAGGGGCCGGCTCGTGTGGTCGGGCGGGGGGATGCGGTGCGGGAGCGGGCGGCGGGGCTTGGGGGGACGCGGCTGGTGACGGTGCAGGCGTGGGTGGAGGGGAGGACTTTGGCTGAGCTCAGCTCGCATTCTTCGGAGGTGCTTGGGGACCTGGGGCGGACTTCGGCGCTGATGGTGCGGGCGCTTGGGGCGGCAGTGGGATCGCCGGCGGTGAGTAGTCATCACTGGGATTTGTTGCGGGCGCCGGAGGCGATCGCGGAGGGGATCGGCGCGGTCGAGGACCAGGAGCGGGTGGGGCAGGTCGGGCGGATTGTTTCGTGGTTCGAGGATGCGATGGGGCGGCATCGGGGGGAGCTGCCGATGGCGGTTGTTCATCATGATCTGAACGACTTCAACGTGCTGGCTCGGCGTGGTGTGGACGGGCGGCATCATGTGCATGCCGTGCTTGATTTTGCTGATGCGTTGTACACCACGCGGATCAGTGAGCTGGCGATCGCGGTCGCGTACGCGATGTTGCGGAAGGCGAATCCGCTGACAGCGGCGGCAGCTGTGGTTCGGGGGTATGCCACTGAGCTCGAGCTGACGGATGCGGAGCTGGCGGTGTTGTATCCGATGGCGGCGGCCAGGTTGTGCGTCAACGCTGTGACGTGGACGAAGCGGTGCGCGGAGGACCGCGGTTCGTACGGGCAGGAGCGGATGCGGCATACCTGGCCCGCGATCGCCCTTCTTGCCTCCACACCACCGGAGCTGGCCGAGGTGATCTTCCGTGAAGCCGCCGGCGCCCCGATTGCGCCCGTGGCTCCCGTGCTGGGTGCCAACGCCCACCCGGCGGTGGGAGAGGTGCGGCCTCACCTCGGGATCGAGGCTGAGATGGGAGTGCGGTGGACGAGTGTGTCCGGGGAGACGGGTACGCATCGGCTTGGGGTGGAGCTGGTCGCGGACGGGGACTTCGAAGTTGTCGCGCCGTACGACGGGGTTGTGGAGGAACGTGCGCCGGCACTGATCCTGCGGCACGACGGCGGGGTTTGGTCGCGGTGGAGCGGGCTGACGTCGTCGCTGGTGAGGGGTGCGCGGGTTGCGGGTGGGGATGCGATCGGGGTGGGGGAGGGCGCGATTCGGGTGGCGGTGTTCCGGTCAGGTGAGACGGCGCGGTTGGCTGAGCGAGCGGTGGTGCCTGCGTCTGAGGTGGCGGCGTGGGCGGTCGTGTCGCCGGATCCGTGTGCGTTTCTTGGCGTGCGGCGGCCGAGCTCGGTCGACGAGTGGGGTGCCGACCGGGTGCTGGCGACCAGGAATACCCACTTCGCGCGGTCGCAGCGGTCGTATTACGAGCGGCCGATGAATCTCGTCGCCGGGCGAGGGTCCTGGTTGTACGACGAGTTCGGCCGCGGCTACCTGGACGCGATGAACAACGTCAGCCATGTCGGCCACGGCAATCCCCGGGTCGTGGCGGCGGCCACCGACCAGATGCGGCGGCTCAACACGAACAGCCGGTTCCTCTATCCGGGCATCGCGCAGTACGCGGAGCGGCTCACGGCACTGTTGCCTGACCCGCTCGAAGTGGTGTTCCTGGTGTGCAGCGGTAGCGAGGCCAACGACCTGGCGGTCCGGATGGCGCGGCAGGTGACGGGGCGATCGGACGTGCTGGTCGTCGACGGCGCGTACCACGGGAACACGTCGGTGATCACCGGACTGAGCCCGAACCGCTACAAGGGCCCGGGCGGCACCGGCCCCGACCCGACAACGCACGAGGTCGAGCAGCCCAACCTCTACCGCGGCCGCTACCAGTACGGCGATCCGCAGGCCGGCCCCAAGTACGCCGCCGACGTCCAGCGCCAGGTCGACAAACTCACCCAAGAACGCCGTCCGCCCGCCGCATTTATCGCGGAGTCGGCCATGGGTACGGCCGGGAGCATCTTCTATCCCGACGGCTACCTCGAGCACGCGTACGCCGCTGTCCGGGCGGCCGGTGCCCTGTGTATCGCCGACGAGGTCCAGGTCGGCTTCGGCCGGATGGGTGATGTGTTCTGGGGATTCCAGACCCAGGGCGTCGTTCCGGACATCGTCACCATGGGGAAGCCGATCGGCAACGGGCATCCGATGGCCGCCGTCGTGACCACCCGGGAGATCGCCGACGCGTTCGATACCGGAATGAAGTACTTCAACACCTTCGGTGGGAACCCGGTCTCCTGCGCGATCGGAACCGCCGTCCTCGACGAGATCGCCGAGCAGGACCTGCAGAAGCAAGCGGCCGAGACCGGGCGGGAGTTCAAGAGCAGGCTCGAGCAGCTCAGGCACCCGTTGATCGGGGACGTGCGCGGCCACGGCATGTACCTCGGCGTCGAGCTGGTCCGCGACCGCACGACCAAGGAGCCGGCCGGCCAGGAGGCCCTGCTGGTCAGCGAACTGATGAAGGACGAAGGCGTGCTCGTCTACCCGACCGGATCGGCGGGCAACGTGCTGAAGATCAAGCCGCCGCTCACGTTCACCCCGGCCGACGCCGAGCTGTTCACCGAGGTCCTCGACGAGGTCCTGACCAGGGACTGGTGAACTACCAGCCCTCGGTCAGGACGCGGTCGAGGGTGTCCGCGAAGAAGTCGGCATCGGCGATCCCGATGCCGAGCGGCGGCTTGATCTTCAGTACACACAGGCGGTCGGACGTCGGCTGCATGATCACGCCGAGCTCCCGCATCCGCTCGCAGATCGCGGCCGTCTCCCGCGAAGCCGGCTCCAGCGTGACCCGATCGCGCACGAGTTCGACCCCGACGTACAAGCCCATCCCGTGGACCGCGCCGATGATCGGATGGCGGTCGGCCAGCTCCAGCAACCGCTCCCGCAGATGCTTGCCCACGACGCGCGCGTTCTCCTGCAGCTGTTCGTCACGCAGTACGTCGAGCACCGTCAGACCGGCGACACAGCTGACCGGGCTCCCGCCGGCCGACGAGAAGAAGTACCCCTGGTTGCGATAGCCCTCGGCGATCTCGGCCGTCGTGATGACCGCCCCGAGCGGGTGACCGTTGCCCATCGCCTTCGCCACCGTGACGATGTCGGGGACGACGCCTTGTTCCTCGAAGCCCCAGAAATAGTCGCCGAGCCGGCCGTACCCGACCTGCACCTCGTCTGCGATACAGAGCCCACCGGTACGCCGTACCGCCGCATAGACCGCACGGAGATAGCCGTCGGGCAAAGCCATGCCGCCGGCGTTGCCGTAGAACGGTTCCGCGAGGAAAGCCGCCGGGGGAGTGGCCAAGTCGTTGATGTAGGCAACGGCATCCTCGGCGTAGCGGTGCGCGTCGGCTCCGCGGTACTGACCGCGATACGTGTTCGGTGCCGCGACCGTGTGCACCCACGGCGGCCGGGTCGAGAGGGCGTTGGGGTTGTCGGCGACCGAGGTCGAGATGGCGTCGGTCGCGTCCGACCATCCGTGGTACGCCTCCCGGACGGCGACGATGTCACGCCTCCCGGTGTTCGCCCACGCGAGCCGGAGTGCGAGGTCGTCCGCCTCGGTTCCGCTGTTGACGAGGAACACCGTGGTCAGGGGATCGGGCAGCAGGGCGGCCAGGCGCTCGGAGAACTCGACGACGGCGCGGTAGTGGAAGCGCGAGTTGGTGTTGAGCAACCGCCACTGCCGCTCGATCGCCGCGGCGAGCCGTGGGTGCCCGTGGCCGAGGATCGACACGTTGTTGACCATGTCGAGGTACGAGCGTCCGCCGAGATCGAACAGGTGGTTGCGCCAGCCCCGCTCGATCTGCGGAGGCTCCTGGAAGTAGTGCTCCTGGACCGTGGCGAACGACGAGTCCCGCCGGGACAGCAGCGCGTCGTCCTCGGCGTGCTGTCCGGCGTCGGGATCGATCAAGCCGGTCGGATCCAAGCAGGCCTGTGCCCACGCGTCAGCCAGCGATCGGGGAACGAAGAACGGAGGCTGGTCGTCGAGCCGGCTCACCTGAACCCGCAGCCCACCCGTGAGCCGGCCAAGCAACTCACCAGCCGAGACGGTCGAGACAGCCGCACCAGCCGAGCCGGCCGTGCTCGTCGAGCCGGCGGTGCTTTCCAGGGAGGGGCTGGTCAGCCACAAGATCGTGCCGTCCGAGTGCGTGAGCTTCAGGCGGTCGTCGTACCGGTGCACGACGCCCGCCCAGGGTGCGCGGACATCAAGCCGTTCGGCGGTGAACACCTCGACACCGACGCCGACGGAGGCCGGGGGATCGTAGGAGTTCAACAGCGTCCGCGTCAGCCTCGGTTGAAGGAAGGGCACGTACCCGGCAACGGACGCGGTCCGCGCGATCGCCTCCGCGGCCGCGATGGCCTCAGTGGAACCAGGAACGACATCGGGGTTCGTCACCGACAGATCCAGCCGCGCCGGCACGACGGGCCGATCAGTTGCCCAGAGCAAAGGTGCGCCGTGCGCCGACGAGGGTTGCAGCGAAGGCCGCACCGACGAGCGGATCAGTTCCGTCAGCACCTCGAGCGGAAGCGACGTCGCACGTTCGAAGATGCGCCACTCCCGGTCCAGGTTCTCGGCCGCGTACCGGTTGTCACCGTCCACCTGAGTCTGCTGCTGTCCACTCACCATCAGCGCCGCAGCCCGCAGTACGACGAGCGGCCCGAGGGCAGCGAGTTCGGCCTCGGAGATCGGCCTGATCCGGTCGAACGCCCGGATCGCCGGCAGCATCGTCGCGGGATCGGCCGAGTAATGCAGCAGCGAAGCGCACGTCACCGCCAGCTCCGCGATCGCCCAGCTCTCCATCAGATCGCCGAAGTCGATCACGCCAACCGGTTCCGGTCGCCCATCGTTGCCTACCGCACCGATCACGTTGTCGTCGGTCAGATCCCCATGGATGACCTGCAGCGACAGACTGTCGACGTACGGCGCCAGCGCCGTCCCGGCCGAGCGAGCCGCGGCCCGCGCAGCCTCGGCCCCACCGGGAACGGTCACGAAGTCGGCCAGCCTCTCCACGACCTCCGAAGCATGCCGGAGATCCCACTGCAAAGCCCGCGGCGGGACCGTGCCCTCGAAGTCGGCCAGTGCCCGGCACGTCCGACCGGCCAGGTCTCCCAACGCCGCGATCACCGATGGCGCGAGATACCGACCGGCACTCAGCACATCGCCCGGGACGAACGTCACCAGCCGAGCGTGCGTCGCCCGATCCGCGAGTACGACGGGCTGCACCGTCGAACCGTCGAGCCCGGGGATCGCCGTCGGCACCTGGATATCCGGTTCGTGCCGTGCGACGTGAGCCGCGGCCTGATCCTGCGCCGCGAGGTCGTCGCGCGTGAACGCCGGGTTGGACACCTTCAGCACGTACTTCCCGGAGATCAGGAAGTTCGCGTCCTGCTGACTCCCGAGCTCGGTCGCCGTGCCGTCGATCCCGTACGTCGTCCGCACGAACTCCTCCGCCTCGGCCACGGAGATCGACGGCACCGGAAGGGCCGGCTGCTCGAAGAAGTTGAACGACTGGGTCATGCGCGTTCCTCCGCGATCGAGTTGCCGCCGTCGACGACAAGGCACTGGCCGGTCAGGTAGGACGACGACGGGGTGCACAGATAGGCAATCAGACTGGCTACTTCGTCCGCGGTGCCGCTGCGGCCGAGCGGAGCTCGCAAGCCCTGCTCGTGTTCGGCCGGCGTCTGCGAGTCGGTGGCGATCCATCCGGGCGCCACAGCGTTGACGGTGACTCCGAAGGGAGCAGAGTCGAGCGCGAGGCCCCGGACGAGTCCGACGACGCCGGCCTTCGCCGCGCCGTACGCGACCTCGCCCCGCATCGCCATGACGGGCCCGGTCAGGCTGGCCACCAGAACCAGGCGCCCGGCCTCCGACTCCTCGAGTGCCGGCATGACGGCCCGGGCGAACAGGAAGGCCGAGTCCAGATTGCGTGCCAGCCCGGCTCGCCAGGTCTCGAACGGCATGTCCTGGACCCGTCCTGCCTCGGGCTCAGGGCGAGTTGTCGAAGTCATGCCGGCGCAGTTCACGGCGATGTCGAGTCGGCCGAACTGTGCGCGCGCCGCATCGGCGAGCAGCTCCGAAGTCCCGGCGTGCGTCAGGTCTCCGGGGATGGCGACGGTCCCGGGCGGGAGCTCGGCCGCCCGTTGACGGACCCGGTCGCCGGTGGCCGAGACGACGAGTGATGCGCCGCGAGCGGCCAACGCCCGAGCGACCGCGAAGCCGATGCCGCGGGGCCCGCCGACGCCGGTGACGATCGCAGCTCTGCCCGCCAGCTCGCCCACCCCCTGCCGCCTTCCTCGCGATTGGTGAGCAATTTAGCAGAACCGGAATTGGTGATCAATCGTGGATGAAGGCGGTGTCAGAAGCCGAGACGCTTGCGCAGGTCGGTCAGTCGTTCGGAGGCTTCGACCGACTGCTCGACGTTCGCGGCGGCGACGCCCTGGGCCAGCACGTCGGCGACGATGATCGAGGTCAGCGGTTCGCCCGTGAGGCCGGTCGGCGTCGTCGGCGAGTGCAGCGTGACCGTGACTCGCTCGGCGAGCTTGCTGTCCGGATCCTCGGTGATGAGTACGGTCGAGGCGCCGACCGTCTGGGCCTGGTCGACCAGCGTCTCGACCTCGACGACCGGGCGACCGGGTGCGAAGAGGACGACCACGTCTCCGGATCCGATGCCGAGCAGGTCGTCCGCGAGGCGGAAACCACCGGCCTGCAGACACGTCGAGCGCAGACCGACGCGCCGCAGGATCAGCGTCAGATGGTCCGCCGAGACGAACGACGCGCCGAAGCCGTAGGTCAGCGTGTTGTTCGCGTCGAGCAGCAGCTGCACGGCCTGCTGGTAGCGATCGAGCGAGAAGGTCGGCTGCAGGAGCTCGATCCGGTCCATCGACTCCGCGAGTACGCGTTGCCACAGGTTCTCGAGGTCGCCGCCGCTGGACTCGACCCGCTTGCGCGCACGAAACTCGGGCCGCGTCGAGCGGGTGAAGGGTGCGGCGATCCTCGCCTTCAGCTCGGCCAGGCCGGAATATCCGAGTGCCTGCACCGTCCGCACGACGGTCGCGTTGCTCGTCTTGGCCTCGGCGCCGAGCTCGACAGCGGACAGGAAGAGGAGCTCCTCCGCCGATCGCTCGGCCAGCGACCGGCACACGGACCGCGCCGCCGGGGAGAAGCCCTCCCAGCGCTCCCGGATGCGGGACCGCAGGTCCGCGATCACCTCGGCCTGCGTCTCGCCGGTCGTACTGCGAGCTTCGTTCATGCCATGGATGGTACGAGGCGGCCCGGAGTCCGGGGCTGAACCTGGCGGTGTGGTTGGGTTTTACCCGTGAGTGATTCTCTCGGCGGCGCCGCGATCATGGTGCTGGTCGTCGTCCTGCTGGGGGTCGCGGGGATCGTCTGGGGCATCGTCGCGCTGGTCCGGCGGCAGCGGTACCTCGGGTCGCTGCGGGACCGGGGCTGGACGTTCGTGAACAGCCCGGCGTTCGACGCGGTGGCGCGGCTCGGCAACCCGCCGTTCGGGATCGGGTTCCGCCGGCAGCCCGACGACCAGATCACCGGGCTGACCAGCCTCGGCCGCCCGTTCCAGGTGATCGAGTACAAGTCCGAGCACTGGTCGGGCTGGGTCGGGATGGTCAGCCTGTCCCGCCGGCTCCCGGAGCTGTGGATCACCGGCGGTGAGACGCAGCCGCGGTACGGCGTCCTCGCGACCGGCGTACCCGCTCCGGCGCAGCTCGGTGCGGGGTGGCAGATCGGTGCGCTCGACACGGCGTACGCCGCCGCCGTCCTGACCCCGCAGTTGTGCGAGCGGTTGAACGCGATGGCCGCCGGACAGCCTGGTCTGAACCTGAGCATCGACGCCGACCAATTGGTCGTGCTGGACCCGCCGCGCAAGGAGGTCGAGCTGCTCGGTCCCTGGCTGGAGCAGCTCGGCGGCGTCGCCGCGGTGATCGACGCCACCCCGCTGGATCAGTGGATCCAGCCCGAGCAGCCACCGCGGCTGACCTTCTACCACCACCCGGAGTGGTACTGGATCGGCGTCGACGACAGCCTGCTGCAGTTCACCCCGGTGAGCCGGTCGGGTCATGACCACCGCACCAGCGACGTGGTCCGTGGCCGCGACGGGGACGGGCCGCCGTTCGTCGCGTTCACGCACCACTGGAAGACGACGCGGACCGAGACCTACACCGACAGCGAGGGCCGCAGCCAGAGCCGGACCGTGGGCGAGAACCACAGCGAACCGATCCTCGGGTTCCAGCTGCCGGTCCGGATGCCGTGGCTGCGGGTCGCGCGCCGCGGCTTCGGCAAGGGGATCAGCTTCGAGAGCCAGGCGTTCAACGACCAGTTCGCCGTCCAGGCGCAGGACACCAAGTTCGCGTACGACGTCATCCACCCGCGGCAGATGGAGTACCTGATGGCCAACCCGCCCGCGGGATTCGCGCTCACCGACGACTGGGCGTGGTTCTCACCCGGCGTGCACAGCCAGCCGGCCATCGCCCACAGTGCGCTGTTCCTGCGCGGCTTCCTGGCCCGCATCCCGCGCTTCGTCTGGCGCAACCTGGGTCTCCCCGATTCGCCCTACCCACCCCCTGCCTGAAGAAGGACGCTCATGACTGTTCTCGACTCGCCGATCCCGCGGTTCCACCTCGCCATGCCGGTCGACGACCTGGCGGCCGCGCGGCGGTTCTACGGCGAGGTCCTCGGCCTGGAGCAGGGCCGCAGCTCCGAGACCTGGATCGACTGGAACCTCCGCGGCCACCAGTTCGTGACGCATGTGGCCCCGGAGCGGACCCGGCGGATCCACAACCCCGTCGACGGTCACGACGTACCCGTGCCGCACTTCGGGCTGATCCTGACCGTGACCGAGTTCCAGGCGCTGGCGGAGCGGTTGCGTGCCGCCGGCGCCGAGTTCGTGATCGAGCCGTACGTACGCTTCGAGGGTCAGACCGGTGAGCAGTGGACCATGTTCCTGCTCGACCCGGCCGGGAACGCGCTGGAGTTCAAGGCGTTCGCCGACGACTCCCAGGTCTTCGCGGTCTGACCCTCTCCGCTCACTGCGGGAGCTCGTCGCCCGCGGCCTCGGCGACCATGTACTTGGCGTACCAGGCCGGCCACTCCGCGTCGCGCTCGCCGCCGTTGCGCGCCTCGTGCTCGCCATGGGCCGTCGCGGCGCGGGTCAGGGCCTGCTGCAGGTCCTCCACCGAGGCGTACGTCGTCTCCGCGGCGTCGATCCGGCCCGGCAGGCGGGTCGTGATCTCCTGCAGCAACCAGCCGTTGCCGTCGGGGTCCGTGAAGGTGGCGAACGACCCGTAGCTGGCGTGGTCGCCGTCCGGCCCGCCGACGCGACTGTCCGAGTCGACCGGCTGGAACTGGGCGCCCGGTGCTCCGGGGTGGAACACCTCGCTGACGTCCGTCCCGAGGGCGGCGAGCTCGTCGCGCGCGATCTTGATGTCGGAGACGACCAGGTACAGGCCTTGGGCCGAGCCCGGGGTGGCCGCGGTGACGTTCGTACCGAACTGGACCGAGGCGGGCGAGCCCGGCGGGGTGAACTGGACGATCCGGAAGCCGTTGTCGAACGCGAAGTCCGCGTCGAGCCGCCAGCCCAGGCCCGCGTAGAAGTCCTTCGACCGGTCGACGTCCGTGACCGGGATGACGACCGCCTCGAGCTTGAGCGGAACCTTGGCGGCGCCGGTCTCGTCGTTGGTGCTCATTCGCTGCCTCCTGAGTCGTGATGCTGTCACCACCGACTATGGCGCCTCCGCCCCGGCATCACACCAGTGCTCATCACTGGTCAATCTCGTCCACCAGGGACTCTCACTGGTGCGCGGCGCCCGTCGAGACGGCACTGTGGGTCGTGACACCGCCCTGACACCCGCGATCGACCAGGAGGCAGGCATGAGCGCGAGCACACCCGAGTTGGCCGGGCAGACGGTCGTGGTGATCGGTGGCAGCCAGGGAATCGGGCTCGAGACGGCGCGCCGGGCCCGGGCGGAGGGCGCGTCGGTGATCATCACGGCCCGGAACGTCGAGCGTCTGCAGCTGGCCGGCAAGGAGCTCGGCGCCGACACGGCCGCCTTCGACGCGACCGACACCGACCGGCTGCAGGAGTTCTTCGGGGACCTGCCCACGCCGATCGACCACATCCTGGTCACCGGGCCCGGTCCGTACTACGCCCCGCTGGAGGCGTTCGACTTCGACGAGGCGCGCAGGGACATCGAGTCGCACCTGTTCCTGCCGCTGCACATCGCCCGGCTCGCGATCGGCCGGGTCCGCGCGGGCGGGTCGCTGACCTTCATGGGCGGCACGGGCGGCCGGCGGACCGGGCGGGGGCTCACGCTGATCGGCGCCCTGACGGCGGCGGGGCCGGCGATCGTGCGGAACCTCGCGGTCGAGATCGCGCCGATCCGGGTGAACCTGATCGCGGCCGGGTTCGTCGACACACCGCTGTCGGCCACGCTGCTGGGCGACCAGCTGGAGGCACGCCGCCAGCAGCTCCGTACGACGCTCCCGATCGGCCGCGTGGTCGGCCCCGAGGACATCGCCAACCTGGCCATCCATCTGATGAGCAACACGGCCTTCACCGGCGCCACGCTGGACCTCGACGGCGGCCAGCAACTGGTCTGACGCGCTACCCGAAGGTGAACACGTAGCCCCGGGCGCCGGCCTCCAGGAAGGTGATCTCCAGGGTCCGGTCACGGATCTCGTCCGGCGTACGCACGAGCTGGAACATGCGTCCGTCGTCGAGTACGCCGTTCCCGTCGGCATCGACGTCGAGCCCGTGGGCCGGACCCGGGGCCGCGCCGTCGAGCCGGATCCGGAACGGGATGGGGCCGCGGGTTCCCGGTGACATGACGAGATGAGCGTCCCGGGCGTGGAACGGGAAGGTGATCGTCCCACCGGCCCGGTCGAGTTCGACGTACTCGGGCGTGCTCGTCCACTGGCCGTCGAGCGTCCAGCCGCTGGGCGCGCCCCGCTGACCACCGAGGTAGGTCTCGGGCGTCCGCAGGTGCGCCCAGTCGGCCGCCGCCTCCGCGCCGGCGGGCTGCACCGACACGAGCTCGCGATCGACCCCGAGCAGCTCCTGGATCCGGCGCTCCGACCGGTCGTAGCTGCCCTCGCCGAAGTGGTGATCGCGGATCACGCCGTCGGTGTCGACGAAGTACAGCGCCGGCCAGTAGTGGTTGTCGAAGGCGCTCCAGACCGCGTAGTCGTTGTCGACGGCGACCGGGTAGTCGATGCCGCGCTCCTTGACGGCCCGGGCGACCCGGTCGATGTCGTGCTCGAAGGCGAACTCCGGGGTGTGGATCCCGATGACGATCAGGCCGTCGTCCCGGTACGCCCGCGACCAGGCCCGGACGTAGGGCTGGGTGCGCAGCCAGTTGATGCAGGTCAGCGTGCCGAAGTCGATCAGTACGACGTTCCCGCGCAGCTCGGTGGTTCGCAACGGCGCGGAGTTCAGCCAACCGGTCGCGCCGTCGAGCGGGGGCATGTGCACCATGACTTCAGTCCCCTCGCTCGTCGGCGAGCGCCGGATCGTTCGGGTGTGGCGAGAGGGGCGTCACCTCGTCGGTCCGCCAGATCCGGAGCGGCATCGAGGCGAGCACCTTCTCGAGCTCCGCCTCGTCGTCGGCGGCGAACAGACCGAGGGTGCGCCACTCGCCGGGCGCGAGCGGGGGGCGCCAGAGCCGGAGCAGATGTCCTTCGGCCGCGAGCTCGCGAGCGCGGGCCGCCTCCCGGCCGCGGACTTCGTCGACCGCCTCCGGGGTGACTCCGTCGGGGACGTTGGTCGTCATGGTGACGAGGAATTGCATGGCGTCTCTCTTCCGTCGGCTGAATCCCGCTTGTAGCCACTATGGGTGGTTCCGGGTGCCGGTCGCACCAGTGGGAGTCCCTGGGCTCGGGCACCGGGAGTGGCCAGGGTCTACTCGTGCGGGGGCGGTGGGCGCATCATCGGGCGTATGGATGATGGGGAGGCACTGCAGGCGTTGGTGACGGGGTTCCGGGCTTCTGCGGCGCTGAGTGTGGCGGCCGAGCTGGGGATCTCTGATGCGGTGGCGGGGGAGGGGCGGACGCTGCCCGAGCTGGCCGCGACGGTGAAGGCCGACGAGGAGACGCTGGGCCGGTTGCTGCGGGCCTTGGTGGCGATCGGGGTGTACGCCGTACAGGACGGGGTGTACTCGAACACGTCGCTGGGTGAGCGGCTGCGTTCCGACGTACCGGGGTCCCTGCGGCCGTTGGCGCGGATGGGGCAGGACCCGGCGTTCTGGGCGGCGTGGGGGCATCTCGCTCACAGCGTGCGCACGGGCGAGAACGCGTTCGAGGCGCTGCACGGGGTGGATGTCTGGACGTATCGCGAGAAGCGGCCGGAGTACAACGCGAACTTCAATGCGAACATGACCGCGCTCAGCTGGCATGTGGCGAAGTCGGTCGCGGAGGTCTACGACTTCTCCGGCGTGAGCAAGGTCGTCGACGTCGGCGGCGGGCAGGGGATCCTGCTGGACGCGGTGCTGAACCGGCACGAGCACGTGCAGGGCGTCGTGTTCGATCTGCCGCATGTCGTGGCGACCGAGCCGCGGTCCGAGGCGGTGGCGTCGCGCTGGTCGGCCGTGGCCGGCAGCTTCTTCGAGGCGGTCCCGCCGGCGGACGCGTACCTGGTCAAGTCGATCCTGCACGACTGGCCGGACGACCGGTGCGTGCAGATCCTGCGGACGTGTGCCGAGGCGCTCAACCCGGGCGGCGTCGTCCTGGTGATCGAGCTGGTCCTGGACCGGCCGGGCCACGAGGCCGTGGCGGCGTTCTCCGACCTCAACATGCTGGTGATGCCCGGCGGCCGCGAACGCACGGAGGACGAGTACGCCGCCCTGTTCGAGGCCGCGGGCCTGCACCTGAACCAGGTCATCGACACCGCCACCCGCTTCTGCATCCTCGAGGCCACCACCGGCTGACTATTTCGGTGGTTGCGCGGCCGGCGACGTGCCATCATCGCCGGCATGGAAATGTTCTTCTTCCGACTGGGCTAGCTCCCGCTGGCCAGTCCCGAGGCTCTTGCCCGCGGCCAGTGATGCGGGAGCGGACCGAACGGCCGCTCCCGACCGCTGACCGGGAGAACCATCCATGCCCTCTGCGCACCTTGGTGCGGCGGAGTCGATCACTCAATCCCTTCGCAACGGATCGCAGCCAACCGTGCTGGTGCGAACCGTCACGGGGTTGGAGCAGTTGGCGGCCCAGGAGCTGGCCGCCGCGAGCCACCGGGTGATCGACCTGTCCAAGCGTCAACTCGTCGTCGAGCCCACCGCCGCGACGATCATCACCAGCCCGCCACGTCTGGCCGACGATCTGTTCGTCGTCCTGGGCGCGGTCACCGACCCGGGCCACACCAAAGCGTCCTTGGTGTCGGCTGTGGCCGCCGTGCGTACTCAGTTGCGCTCGTCGACGGCCACCGCCTTCGCCGTGACGGCGTCGTTCCACGGCCGGCGGAACTTCACCAGGTACGACGTCGAGGACCTGGTCGGTGGGGTGGTGCAAGAGGTCTGCGGTGGTCGGTACCACTCCCGTCGCACCGGGGCCGTTCCGCCGGTTGAGCGCGTCGACTGGCGGGTCGTGCTCGACGGGAAGCTGCTGTGGGTCGGTGTCCGGCCGTTCGACGTACCGCTGCATCGTCGGGACTGGCGGCGGCGGACGGTGCCCGGCAGTCTGCATCCACCGGTCGCCGCTGCGATGGCTCGTCTGGCCGAGATCGCGGAGGGTCACGTGGTGGTGGATCCCTTCTGTGGCGCGGGAACGGTGCTGCTGGAAGCCCGTGCTATAGAGCCGGGCGCGAGGTACCTAGGGGTTGATGAGGCGCCGGCCGCGGTGGCTGCTGCTCGGGCGAACGGGTTTGCGTCCGCCCGGCTTGGCGATGCACGAGACCTGGGTGACGCGGTGGACCGGATCGTGACGAATCCGCCGTGGGATGTCCGGGTGCGGATCGGGGACTTCTCGCCGTACCTGCGCGCCTGGCGCCGGATCCTCCGGCCGGGCGGGCGGGTGGCCGGTCTCCTCAACCAGGAGCAGGCGGCGCTGATGGCCGGGGATCCTGCCTGGCGGGTGCTCGACGTGTACGACGTCGCGGTCGCCGGGCGGCATCCCCGGATCGTCGTCGCCACATGCCGGACATTGTCCAGTGGGCCACTAGACATCGGCGAGAATCGACGGTGTGACGACTTATCGAGCTGCCGGTGACAGGTATGAGCGACTCGAGTACCGGCGGGCCGGGCGATCCGGGCTCGACCTGCCGGCGCTGTCGCTGGGGTTGTGGCAGAAGTTCGGGACCGACTATCCGTTCGAGACGCAGCGGGAGATCGTGCTGCACGCGTTCGACCTGGGGATCACGCATTTCGACAACGCCAACCGGTACGGGCCGCCGCATCGCGCCGCGGAGCAGCTGTTCGGGCGGGTGCTGCGGACGGACCTCGCGCCGTACCGCGACGAACTGATCGTGACCACGAAGGCCGGCAACCCGATCGGCCCGAGCCCTTATTTCAAAGGGGGTTCGCGCAAGTCCCTGCTGTCCTCGCTGGACCACAGCCTGCGTGACCTCGGCACGGAGTACGTCGACATCTTCTACCACCACCGACCGGATCCCTCGACCCCGGTGGAGGAGACCGTCGGCGCGCTGGTGAGCGCGGTCCAGCAGGGCAAGGCGTTGTACGTCGGGGTGTCGAACTACCCGACCGAGCAGGCGCACGAGGTCGCCGAGTTGCTGCGGGCGGCCGGCGTACCGCTGCTCGTTCACCAGCCACGGTACTCGATCTTCGACCGCGGACCCGAGAACACCGGGCTGCTGAAGCTCGCGGCCGCGGACGGGTTCGGACTCGTTGCCTACAGCCCCTTGGCGCAGGGGCTGCTGACCGGCAAGTACCTCGACGGCACGATCCCGGCCGGCGCCCGTGCCGCCAACAGCGCCTTCCTCTCGCTGGCCCAGATCGACGACGTGTACCGCGAGCGTGCCACCGCTCTGAACGGGATCGCCCGGGACCGCGGTCAGTCCCTGGCTCAGTTGGCGCTGCAATGGGTCCTGCGTCAGCCCGAGATCACCACCGCGCTGATCGGGGCGAGCTCGACCGGTCAGCTGGATCACAACGTGGCCGCTCTGGACTTCCCGCCGCTGACCGAGGCGGAATTGGCTCTCATCGACCAGTACGGCATCCATGGCACCGGACAGCGTGCGTGAAGGAGATCTCGTGACCGTATCCCCGGAAGCGTCCTATCGGCTGCGGTACGGATCCGAGCCGACGCTCGATCCGCCGGCGGAGTGGACCGCCGTACTCGCGCAGCAGTTGGCGCATCGATCCGTGCGCAGCTACCGCCCGGAGCCGGTGTCCGACGCCACGCTCTCGGCCCTGATCGCCGCCGCACAGTCGGCGCCGACGTCGGGAAACCTGCAGTTGTGGAGTGTTGTCGCGGTTCGGGACGACGACCGTCGTGCCCGGCTGGCGCACCTCGCGGGTGATCAGCAGTTCATCGTCGACGCGCCGCTGTTCCTGGTCTGGCTGGCCGACCTCGCGCGGGCGCGTCAGGTGACCACGGAGCTCGCCTCGGCGACCGCTGAAGGCGCCGACTTCGTGGAGGCCGCCGTACTGTCGTTCGTCGACGTGGCTCTCGCGGCCCAGAATGCGTCGCTGGCCGCGGAGTCGCTCGGGCTCGGGACGGTCTTCGTCGGCGCCATCCGGAACCGGCCGCTCGACGTCGCCGCCGAGCTCGACCTGCCACCGAACGTGTTCCCGGTCTTCGGCCTGACGGTCGGCTACCCGGACCGCGTGGACGCGAGCGCCGTCAAGCCCCGCCTGCCGCAGCAGGCCGTCCTGCACCACGAGCGCTACGCGCTGGAGCCGCAGACGGCTCACGTCGAGACGTATGAGGAACTGCTCAACACCTTCTACGCCGCTGCCGGTCTGCCCGACAGCTGGGCGAAGCGCGTCGCCCGTCGCTTCGGCACCGTCGCCGGCCTGAACGGCCGCGAACACCTCCGTGACGCCCTGCACACGCAAGGCTTCCAGCTCCGCTGAACGGTTGCCAGTAGCAACCAGATCCAGGCACCGCGACCTGTCGCCGACATCACATGTCCTGACTGATTGATCAGTCAGTTTGTTTGTTACGCTGCAAGGACAGGACCCGAAGGAAAGCTCTGGACCGGAGTGAGGTGCCGACGATGGCGCTGCTGGAAGTGACTGTTCCCCGTCGAACAGGCCGCCGACGAGAAGGCTCGCGGCTGGCCGGCCATGTCGATCGGCTGGGGGAGGAGCACCCGCCGATCCCGCTCGACAGCGTCGACTACACGATGAACCGGCCGGACCTGCTGGCCGAGCGGTTCGGGCCGGTGCTGTCGTACATGTCCCGCGTCGAGCTCGAGGTCGAGCGCAACGTGCTGGAGCTCAACCTGCTGCTGCCCGATCCGCCCGAGGTCGATCGGCACTTCTACGCCGACGTGTGGCTCCCGCAGGAGACGCATCACGGCCTGATCCTCGACCGTCTTCAACAGCTCGCCGGTCTGGACGCGGCCGAGCCCAACGTGTCGGACGTGTCGTTCCGGCTCCGGCTGCTCGGGGCGCTCGGGCGGGTGAGCGCCGTACAGGACGTGAGCCGGATGCTCTACTACCTCACCGGCCTCGCGACGGAGCGCTCGGCGGTGCTCGCGTACAACAAGCTTCACGCCGGTTTGCGTGAGCTGGGGGAGCGGGCCATCGCCGCCACTGTGGTCGCGCCGATCCGCCGGCAGGAGCCCGGTCACTTCGCCTATTACCAGATGGCCGCCCGCGAGCTGTGGGGTCAGTTGGGCGCCTGGCAGCAGTGGCTGGTGCGCATGTTGCGGCGGCGGACGTTCGGGCCGGTCGGTGTCAGCAACGACCGGCAGCGGGCCGAGTTCGGCCGGGCGATTCGCGCGCTGGGTATCAGCACGGACGACGAGGCGGATCTGCGGCACTATGCCCACCAGGTCGGCCGCGCCGAGCACGAGTTACTGTGGGCCGACCGGCACGGACTGCGTGTGCCGGACTACGTCTTCGAGGCCTTCCGCCGGGCCGCGGAATCGGCTGTGGACAAGGACGGAG
Organism: Kribbella sp. NPDC048837; assembly: GCF_055586945.1. Taxonomy (NCBI): domain Bacteria; kingdom Bacillati; phylum Actinomycetota; class Actinomycetes; order Propionibacteriales; family Kribbellaceae; genus Kribbella; species Kribbella sp. NPDC048837. The sequence continues at coordinate 896,332 of NZ_JBVJHF010000001.1, read as the reverse complement.
ATCGCTGGTGGGCCAGGTTCGGACGCGCCAAGGGGTGACCACCTCCACCAAGCAGAACAGCAAGCGGCAGGCGATCGTCGAGACCGCCGAGCGGCTGTTCGCCGAGCACGGGTACGACGCCTCGTCGACGGCCCGGATCGCCCAGGAGGCCGGGGTTCCGTCGAGCCTGGTGTTCTACCACTTCACCACCAAGATGGATCTCCTGCTCGCCATCGTCCATGAGCGGCCGACGCCGAGCGCGGTGATCCGCTCCGCCGCCCGGGGCCGCACGATCCACAGCCGGCTCCGGGCCATCGTCACCGTCGTCGCCGAGGAGCTCGAGCGCAACCGCTACCCGCGGATCATCATCTTCCGCGAGGCCCAGTCGCATCCCGAGATCGCCGCCCGCGCCGCCGAGCTCTTCGCCGAGGCGGCCGCCACGGTCGCCGAGGTGCTGAACGGAGCCGATGACGTCGTCGCCGATCCCGTTCGGGTCCAGACCGCTGCCGAACTCATCGTCAGCCGGGTCTTCCTCGACATCATCGCCTTCGGCGCGGCCCACTCCGCCGCCAAACGCCACGCGGCGATGATCGCCCTGCTCGAACAATCCCTCGTCGCCCCGCACTGACCCCCTCGGCGGGCCGCGCGGGCGATTACTGTGGTGGTCACCTGCTTGAGGAGGAGCGATGACGGACGAACCGTTCGAGACTTCTGAAGACGCCCGGCGCGACCGGCGTGAGCACGGCGGGGCTGCTTCACTGCGACCGGATGACGACGAGCTGGCTCGCCGTACCGAGCAGGAGCGGGTCGAAGCCGGAATCGACGACTACGACCCGGACGACGTACCGCCGGCCACCGACGACCCGGTCCCGGCCGACCTGTCGGACTCCGAGGAGTTCCAGGAGGCCCAGGCGGAGCTCCGCCGCGAAGAGGCGGAGGGCGAGGCCTATCCCTTGACGGACCGCCACCCGTTCCCGCCGAGCCACTACGACCGCTCCTGATCGCGCACCGCTCGCACCGTCCTGGCCTACGGTCCGGGCCGATGCGACGGTGACTACTGCCCTTCGGCGCCGGCCGGGCCCGGGATCGGATCGTTGGTGATCCGCAGCCCGCCGAATCTTCGGTCCATCGCGGCGGCGTACCGATCCGCGGCGGCCGGTACGGCGATCAGCTCGGCGATCACGTGGCTCCCGAACCAGACGCGGACCCGGCGCCGCCGAGTGTCGACAGCCTGAGGTAGTTGATCTGACATGGCTGGACCCCCCTGATCTAGCCGAAGGTAACTGCCTGGACCCCCGGGATCCGGAACGGCGATCTCGAAGGTGCAGTCGTAGATCGGACCGCGCGGCGGCACGAGTTGATACAAACGCTGCGCGGAATGACCGGTTGTCGTGGGGGACAGAGGGGTGGGCGGGATTCTGTTGGGCTGGACAGATACCGCGGTGGGCGGGATGCCTAGCTTGTCCGCATGACTGGATTGGTGGAGGTCGGGAAGTGGCTGGGCGAGTATGTGCCGGCGGCGATCGAACGGCACGAGGTGCCGGGGGTGGCCTGGGCGGTTCTGGCTGACGGCGAGGTGCTGGACGGCGCCGCGGGGGTGCTGAGCAAGGCGACCGGGGTCGAGGCGACGGCCGACTCGGTGTTCCAGATCGGGTCGATCACGAAGCTGTGGACCGGCTCGCTGGTGATGCAGCTGGTCGACGAGGGCAAGCTCGATCTCGACGTACCGATCCGGACGTACCTGCCGGAGTTCCGGATCGCCGACGAGGATGCGGCGGCCCGGATCACCACGCGGCAGCTGTTGTCGCACACCGCGGGCTTCGAGGGCGACATCTTCACGGACACCGGGCGCGGCGACGACTGTGTGGAGAAGTTCCTCCAGGAGCTCCATGCCGTCCCGCAGTTGTTCCCGCCGGGGGAGCTCTTCTCGTACAACAACGCCGGCTACTGCGTCCTCGGCCGGCTCGTCGAGGTGCTCCGGAACGCCCCGTACGACGTCTGCCTGTGCGATCACCTGTTCACGCCGCTCGGCCTGACCCACGCGGCGACCAGTCCGTACGAGGCGATCCTGTTCCGCGCGGCGGTCGGGCACATCGCGAACGAGCCGGGAGCCGGGTACCAGCCCGCACCGGTCTGGGCGCTCGCGCGGTCGAACGCGCCGGCTGGTTCGATGCTCGCGATGCGGCCGCGCGACCTGCTGACCTTCGCGCAGATGCACCTGAACGACGGTCGGGCCGCCGACGGCACCCAGGTCCTCGCGCCAGGCACCGCGGGCCGGATGCAGGAGCACGCGGTCGACGTCCCCGACCTCGGTCTGATGGGCACGTCGTGGGGTCTGAGCTTCGAGCGGTTCGACACCCCCGAGGGAACGGTCATCGGGCACGACGGCGGCACCATCGGCCAGTCCGCGTTCCTGCGGATCGTGCCGGAGCAGGGCGTCGCCATCGCCCTGCTCACCAACGGCGGCAACGCGTTCGCGCTGTACCGCGAGGTCGTCGGCCCGGTCCTCGAGCAGCTCGCCGGCGTGCATCTGAACGCGTTGCCGGAGCCGCCCGCCGACCCGCCGCGGATCGACGCGAGCCGGTACGTCGGGACGTATGAGGCGGACGTGGTCGAGCTGACCGTCAGCCAGGACGACGACGGCCGGATCTGGCTCGTCCAGGCACCGAAGGGTCTGTTCGCCGAGCTGGGGGAGCAGACCGAGCGCAAGGAGCTCGTGCCCTACGGGACCGACCGCCTGATTCCGCTCGAAGCCGACCGGGGGATGTATCTGCCGTACGTGTTCATCGGCGACGACGACGGCCGGGCCCGCTACCTGCACATGGGCCGCGCCGTCCGGCGCGCCGGCGTCTGAGAAGCCGATCACCCCTCCCACGGAACGGACTCCGACATGAGACTGCCCGCCACCACCGTCGCCGCCGTACTGGCTCTCGCCCTCCTCGTTGCCTGTGGCAACAAGACCGGTCCGGCCGCGGGCAGCGCGGCCGCGGTGGTGGACGGCGGCACCTTCACGATGGCGCTGCCGACCGACCCCGGGAACCTGGATCCACAGTCGTCGGCGGCCAGCGCGCTCTTCACCGTCACCCAGCTCGCCTACGACTCGCTGCTGTCGGTCAAGTCCGGCAACGGTGACATCCAGTCCGGCCTGGCCACCCGGTGGACGGCGAGCGGCAAGACCGTCACGCTGACGCTTGCCGATGGCATCAATTGCTCCGACGGTACGCCGCTGAAGGCCTCCGACGTCGCCGCCAACGTCGCGTACGTCGGGGACCCGGAGAACAAGAGCCCGTTCCTCGGCACCTTCCTCCCGGTCGGCGCCACCGCCAAGGCCGACGACGCGACCCGGACCGTGACACTGACGCTGGCCGGGCCCGCGCCGTTCGTGCTGAACGGGCTGGCGAGCCTGCCGATCGTCTGCCCGGCCGGCCTGCACGACCGCAAGTCGCTGGCGAAGACGACCGCGGGAACCGGCCCCTACCAGCTCACCGAGGCCGCACCCGGCGACCACTACACGTACAAGATCCGCGAGGGCTACACGTGGGGACCGAACGGTGCCACCACCGCCACCGCGGGGATGCCCGACACGATCGTGATGAAGGTCGTCCAGAACGAGACGACGGCCGCGAACCTGCTCCTGTCCGGCGGACTGAACGCCGCCACCGTGATCGGCCCGGATGTGGACCGGCTGGAGAAGTCGGGGCTGTTCGCGGCCGAGACGACCGCCCTGGTCGGCGAGCAGTGGTACAACCACACCAAGGGGCGGGCGACCAGCGACCCCGCGGTGCGGATGGCGCTCACCCAGGCACTCGACCTGGCCGAGCTCCGCAAGGTGCTGACGTCCGGAAAGGGTGGACCGGCAACGACCTTGGCCACCATCGGCGCGGTCGCGTGCCCGGGCGACTCCATCTCGAAGAGTCTGCCCGCACGCAACGTCGACGCGGCACGGACGGCCTTGCAGAAGGCGAATGTCCCACCACTCACCCTGCTCTACGACAACAGTCGAGGCAGCGGAGCCGGGGCGGCCGCGGAGCTTGCCGTCCAGCAATGGCAGGCAGCCGGCGTCAAGGTGACCGCGCGCGGCCAGGCCGCGTCCACGCTGACCGAGACGATCTTCAGCGCCGGTGACTGGGACATCGCCTGGGTCCCGCTGAACGTCAACAGTCCCGACGGCGTGGTGCCGTTCCTGTCCGGCCCGGCCGCGCCGAACGGCACGAACTTCTCCGGCATCCACAACACCAAGTACGAAGCGACGGTCGCCAAGGCCACCACGCTGTCCGGCAAGGACAGCTGTCCCACCTGGCTGGAGGCCGAGTCGGCGGTCGTCGCCGACGCGGATCTGGTGCCGTTCGCCAACAGCCCGGTCAAGACCTTCGGTGCCAAGGCGAGGTTCGAGACTCCCGGCCAGATCATCCCGACCAGCATCCGCATGCTGGCGCACTGACCAGATGGCCACCACGCTTCCCGCCGGAACCCGGCAACCTCTGTGGTCACACGCCTGGGTGCGCTTCGGCGTACGACGTCTCGGCCGCCTGCTCGTCTCCCTGTGGGTGGTCGTGACGGCGTCGTTCCTGATGATCCACCTGATCCCGGGCGATCCGGTCCGGGCCGCGTTGGGACCGACCGCACCGGCCGACCTGGTCGCGGCCAAGCGGCTCGAGCTCGGGCTCGACGACCCGCTGTGGACGCAGTACGCCGATTGCCTCAAACGACTCTTCACCGGTGATCTCGGCACCTCGCTGCAGTCGCAGCTACCGGTCTCCGACGTCATCGCCCAGCGATTGCCTGCGACACTCGTCCTAGCGGTGCTCGCGTTCGCGCTCGCCGTGGCGATCGCCGTGCCGGTGGGAGTCGCGATCGGTGTCCTGACGCGGCGCGGGCACGGCCGCCGGACCGAGCTCGGGTTCACCGCGGTCAGCGTCGTACTCGGGATCATTCCCGACTTCCTGATCGGGGTCGGACTGGTCTTCGTCTTCGGCGTCAGCCTGCGGTGGCTGCCGGTCGCGGGCAACCAGACGCCGGCCGCGTACGTCCTGCCCGTGCTGTGCCTGGCCCTCGGTCCGGCGGCGATCCTGGCCCGCATCCTCCGGGTCGAGATGGTCAGCGTGCTGGACGCGGACTTCATTCGCACCGCCCGCGCCAAGCGGCTCCCGGCCCGGACGGTCTACCTCGGCCATGCGCTGCCCAACGCGGCCACGGCCGCGCTCACCATCGGCGCACTGATCCTGAGCTCGATGGTGGCCGGGACCGTGCTGATCGAGAACGTGTTCAGCTGGCCGGGACTGGGGATGACGATCGTGCAGTCGATCCTCAGCAAGGACTATCCGGTCGTCCAGGGCATCGTCCTGGTGTACGGCGTGGGCGTGCTGCTCGCGAACACCGTCGTCGACGTGGCGCTCGCGCTGCTCGATCCGCGCTCTGTCATCCGGGAGGACTGAATGAAGCGACGGTGGAACGCCGTACTCCGCACGCCGCTCGGGCTCACCGCGACCGTCCTCGTGGTCGTGATCCTGGCCCTCGCCGTCCTCGGACCCGAGCTGTGGACCGCGCGGGCGAACGTGGTCGACACCGGTGACATCCTGGCCGGCCCGTCCGGCGCGCACTGGGTCGGCACCGACAACCTCGGCCGCGACATCTTCTACCGCGTGCTCGTCGCGGGCCGGTTGTCGGTCGCACTCGCCCTGGCGGCGACCGCGATCGCGATCGTCGCCGGGCTGGTGCTCGGCACGGCGCCGTTCCTCCTCGGCCGACGCGGTGGACGGTTCGTGTCGGCCGCCGTCAACGTCGTGGTCGCCTTCCCCGGACTGTTGCTGGCGTTGTTCTTCGCGGTGATCTTCGGCGTCGGCGCGACCGGCGCGGTGCTCGCGATCGGCCTGGCCGGGGCGCCGTCCTTCGCCCGGCTCACCCAGACGCTGGTGGCCGGAATGGCCGCGCGGGACTTCGTCGCGGCGGCCCGGATCGCCGGCGTCGGCCGGGTCCGCATCCTGTTCCGGCACGTCCTGCCGAACATCGCCGAGCCGTTGGTGGTCAACGCGACCATCGGCGCCGGCGGCGCGCTGCTGGCGTTTGCCGGTCTCTCGTTCCTCGGCCTCGGTGTGCAGCCGCCGGCGTACGACTGGGGGCGGCTCCTGTACGACGGCATCAGCGCGATCTACGTCAACCCGGCCGCGGCGCTCGCACCCGGTGCCGCCGTGCTGCTGGCCGGTCTGGCCTTCAACCTCTTCGGCGAGACCGTTGCCAAGGGCCTCGGTGTCACCAAGGCCGCCGGAGTCTCGATGCCCGAGCCCGCAAGCCCCTCGACGAAGCGAGGCGGCGGGCAGCCGGACGTCGTGCTGGACGTGGACGACCTGACCGTGAGCTTCCCCGGACCGAGCGGGGTGATCCATCCCGTCCGCGGAGTCTCGTTCACTGTTCGCGAAGGGGAGGCCCTCGGGGTGGTGGGGGAGTCGGGGTCGGGCAAGTCGCTCACCGCGCTGGCTGTGTCCGGGCTGATCGACGTACCGGGACAGGTCGAGGCCGGCCGCCTCGAGCTGCTCGGCGCCGACCTGCTCGGCCGCGACACGAAGGCACGGCAACGGCTATTGGGGACGTCGCTCGCGATGGTGTTCCAGGATCCGATGACCTCGCTCAACCCCACGCGCCGAGTCGGCGGGCAGTTGGCCGAGGTCGCGCGCCATCACCAAGGGCTGGCTCGCAGGGCGGCCATGGCCCGCGCGGTGGATCGGCTGCGCGCGGTCCGGATTCCCGGCGCCGACCGCCGGGCCCGGCAGTACCCGCACGAGTTCTCCGGCGGGATGCGGCAGCGGGCGATGATCGGCATGGGGCTGATGGGTACGCCGGCCCTGATTGTGGCCGACGAGCCGACCACCGCACTGGATGTCACCGTCCAGCGGCAGGTTGTCGACCTGCTCGACTCGATCCGCCAGGCCGACGATGTCGCACTGGTTCTGATCAGTCACGACGTGACCGTCGTCCGGGAAGTGTGCGACCGCGTGCTGGTGATGTACGCCGGTCGCATCGTCGAGGATCTCCCCGCCGACGAGTTGACGACCGCGGCCCGGCATCCGTACACGCGGGCGCTGGTTGCCGCCGTACCCGATCTGGACACCGACCTCGATCGTCCGCTCGCTGTGATCCCGGGCCGGCCGGTCGCGCCCGCGGAGATCCCCGTGGGCTGTGCGTTCGCGGAGCGTTGTCCGTTGGCCGACGAGCGGTGCCGTGCGGAGGATCCTCCGTTGGTTGCCGACGGCTACGGACGCCGGGTCGCCTGCTGGCATGCGGGCGAGCCGCTGGTCCTGGAACACACGGTCGACGAGTTGGTGGAGGCGCCATGAGCGAGCTGCACTTCGACGACGTCAGCGTCTGTTACGGCCGGACCACCGCGGTCGACGGGGTCAGCCTGACCGTTCCGGCCGGTCAGATCGTCGGCCTCGTCGGAGAGTCGGGGTCGGGCAAGTCCACCCTCGCCCGCGCGGCCGTCGGGCTCGCGCCCTTGCAGTCCGGGCAGATCCGGCTCGACGGCCGGCCGGTTCCGACCCGCGGGCGGCAGCGTCCGTTGCAGCTGGTCTTCCAGGATCCGTACTCCGCGCTCGATCCCCGGATGCGGATCGGGGAGAGCGTCGCCGAGACGATCCCGCCCGGCAGTTCGCGCGCGGAGCGACGGGCCGAGGTCGAGCGCCTGCTCGAGCTCGTGCACCTCGATCCGGCGCAGGCCAGGTCCTACCCCTCCGAGCTGTCCGGCGGCCAGCGCCAGCGGGTCGCCCTGGCCCGCGCCTTGGCCGGCCGTCCCGAGGTGGTGATCGCCGACGAGATCACGTCCGCGCTCGACGTCTCGATCCAGGGCGCCGTACTGAATCTCGTCCGCGAGCTCCAGCGTGAGCTCGGTCTGTCCATCCTCTTCATCTCGCACAATCTCGCGGTGGTCCGCTACGTCGCGGCGCACCTCGCCGTCATGTATCGCGGCCGGATCGTCGAGCACGGTCCCACCGAACAAGTACTGGCCGATCCCCGCGACGACTACACCCGTGAGCTGCTCGCCGCCATCCCCGGGCGACAGGTCCCCACCGACAGGAGCACACCATGACCCGACGGACCCGACGGATGCGCATCGACGATCTGACCGATCTCGTCGTCCCGTCCCAGCCCGCGTTGTCCCCGGACGGATCCCGGATCGCCTACGTGGTCAGGACTCTCGACGCCGACGAGGACCGCAACGTCGACCGGCTCTGGCTGGTTCCGACCGACGGCGGAGCGGCTCGGCAACTGACCAGCGGCCCGAGCGATGCGGGGCCGGTCTGGTCGCCGGACGGCTCCCGGCTCGCGTTCGTCCGTGACGGCCAGGTCGCCGTACTCGCGGCTGACGGCGGTGAACCCGAGAGCGTGACCGATCTGGCGCTCGGCGCGGGCACGCCGCTCTGGAGTCCCGACGGCACCCGGTTGGCCTTCAGCGCTCCGGTCGATCCGGCCGGCGATGCGGGTGGGCCGTTGGTGTCGGACGGACTGGAGTACCAGGCGGATGGCGCAGGCCTGTATGGCGCTGCCCGCGGCCAACTGCACGTCGTCGAGTTGGAGACCCGCAAAGTCCGGCAGCTCACTGACGGACCGGAAAGCGTTGGAGCGCTCAGTTGGTCGCCCGACGGTGCGACGATCGCCTTCACCCGTCGTGTCGGAGCGGACAGCGACCTGCGCTACCGGACCGCCGTACACACGCTCGCGGTCGATGACCCGAAGGCCAAGCCGCAGGTGGTCGCGCTCGCCGAAGGTGTTGCCGGGACGGTGGACTACTGCCCGGACGGCGGCGCCCTTCTGGTGGTCGGCTGGCTCGGTGATCCGGAAGGACATGCCAGTCTGCTGCGCGTCCCGCTCGACGGAGCCGAGATCGTCGACCTGGCTGCATCCCTCGATCGCAACGTGATGCCGGGAGCGGCGGCGTACCCGGGTGGTCGGCCGCGTGAGTACGAAGGCCGGGTGTACTTCTGTGTGCGCGACCGCGGATGCTCGAACCTGTGGGCGGTCGCCGTCGACGGTACCGACGCGCGTCCGGTCGTCGCCGGGGACGGACTCGTGGTGTCCGGGCTGTCCGTTGCCGTGGGCAAGGCCGCGATCACGCTCGCCACGCCGGCGTCGTACGGCGAGATCTGCGTGGTGGACCTCGCGAGTACGGACCCGAAGGCCCTCACCGAGCACGGCGCCGCGCTGAGCGAGGTCGAGCTGTTCCCCCGCGAGGAGCGCACGTTCACGATCTCGGACGGTACGAGCGTCTCCGGCTGGCTGGTCCACGACCCGGAGCGCACCGCGCCGGGTCCGCTGCTGATCGACATCCACGGCGGACCGCACAACGCCTGGAACGCCGCCGCCGACGAGGTGCACCTCTATCACCAGGAGCTCGCGGCCCGCGGCTGGACGGTGCTGCTGATCAACCCGCGCGGCAGCGACGGCTACGGCTCGGCCTTCTACAACGGGGTGAAAGGCGGCTGGGGTGTTGCTGATGGCAACGACTTCCTCGAGCCCATCGATCAGCTCGTCGCGGACGGACTGGTGGACCGCGACCGGCTGGCGGTGACCGGCTACAGCTACGGCGGTTTCATGACGTGCTGGCTGACCGGGCACGACGATCGGTTCGCCGCGGCGGTGGCGGGCGGCGTGGTGAGCGATCTGGTCAGCATGGGCGGCACCAGCGACGAGGGTCATTTCCTCAACGTGCTCGAGCTGGACGGGACGCCGTGGACGGAGCCGGAGCGGTTCGCCGCGATGTCGCCGATCACCAACGTCAGCGCCGTACGGACGCCGACGCTCGTGCTGCACGGCGGGGCCGACCTGAGGTGCCCGGTCGGCCAGGCCCAGGAGTGGCACACTGCGTTGCGGCAGCTCGGCGTACCGACGCGGCTGGTGCTGTATCCGGACGCGTCGCACCTCTTCATCGTCAGCGGTCCGCCGTCGCAGCGGATCGACTACAACCGCCGCGTCGTCGACTGGGTCGAGCAGTACACGGTCCACGCGGGACGCGGGCGGATCGACGTGGCGCACTGGCGGCGGCGGCTGGCGCAACTGGCCGAGCGGCATCACGTTCCGGGTGCCCAGCTCGGCATCCTGCGCCTGCGCGACGACGAAGCGGACGAGCAAGTGGTGGCGTCGTACGGCGTACTGAACAAGAAGACCGGAGCTCCGGTGGGCGCGGAGTCGGTCTTCCAGATCGGCTCCATCACGAAGGTGTGGACGGCAACGGTCGCGATGCGCCTGGTCGACGAGGGACTGCTCGACCTCGACGCGCCGCTCGTGGAGGTCCTGCCGGAACTGCGGCTCCGCGACCCCGGGGTGACCAAGTCCGTGACGCTGCGGCACCTGCTGACCCACACCAGCGGGATCGACGGCGACATCTTCACCGACACGGGCCGCGGCGACGACTGTCTGGAGAAGTACGTCGACCTGCTGGCCGAGGCGGCGCAGAACCATCCGCTCGGTGCGACCTGGTCGTACTGCAACTCGGGCTATTCGCTGCTCGGACGGGTGATCGAGAAAGTCACCGGCAAGACCTGGGACGCCGCGATGCGCGAGCAGTTGTTCACACCGCTCGGGCTGACGCACACCAGCACCCTGCCGGAGGAGGCGTTGCTGTTCTCGGCGGCGGTCGGACACATCGACCACGACGGCGATCAGCAGACGGCTCCGGTCTGGGGCCTGCCGCGCTCTCTCGGTCCGGCCGGTCTGGTGACATCGACCGTCGCGGACGTGCTGGCGTTCGCCCGCCTGCACCTGACCGGTGGCACGATCGCCGACGGCACGCGGGTGCTCGCCGAGGACAGCGCGACAGCCATGGCCGCGCACCAGGCCGACCTGCCGGACAAGTACGCCCTCGGCGATTCGTGGGGTCTCGGCTGGATCCGCTTCGGCTGGGACGGGCACCGGCTGTACGGCCACGACGGCAACACGATCGGCCAGGCAGCCTTCCTGCGCGTCCTCCCCGGCGCGGGGCTGGCGGTCAGCCTGCTGACGAACGGCGGCAACACCCGCGACCTCTACCAGGACCTCTACCGCGAGATCTTCGCGGAGATCGCCGGAGTCGCCATGCCGGCACCCTTGGCGCCGCCGGCGGAGCCGGTGACCGTCGACGTCACGCCGTACGTCGGGGCCTACGAGCGGGCCTCGGTCCGGATGGAGGTCGAGGCAACCGACGACGGTCCGCTGCTGCGGACGATCCTCACCGGTCCGCTGGCCGCGCTGCAGCCGGACCCGGTGGAGGAGTTCCCGATGGTCCCGGTCGGGCCGGGGCTGTTCGTGGTGAAGCCACCGCAGGCCGAGACCTGGCTGCCGGTGACCTTCTACGCGTTGCCGACCGGCGAGCGGTACGTCCACTTCGGCGTACGAGCGACACCGCGGGTGAGCTGATGCTGACCGAACTGCTGTCCGACATCCGCGCGCTGGTCGAATGCGAGTCGCCCTCGTCCGACCTGTCCGCGGTCGCCCGCTCCGCCGCCGTGGTGGAGCGGGTCGGCACCGCGCGGCTCGGCGTCGAACCGGACTGGATCGTGCTGGACGGACGCACGCACCTGCGCTGGCGGATCGGCGGCGGTTCGCGGGTCCTGCTGGTCGGGCATCACGACACGGTCTGGCCACTCGGTTCGCTGGCCTCCCGGCCGTACTCGGTCGAAGGCGGCGTCCTGCGCGGCCCGGGCTGTTTCGACATGAAGGCCGGCCTGGCGATGGCCTTTCACGCCGCCGCGGGTCGCGACGGCGTCACGCTGCTCGTCACCGGCGACGAGGAACTCGGCTCACCCACGTCCCGAGAGCTGATCGAGGAGGAGGCGCGCCGGGCCGAGGCCGCTCTGGTCCTGGAGGCATCCGCCGACGGCGGTGCACTCAAGACCGAACGCAAGGGCGTCTCCTTGTACGACGTCCAGCTCGTCGGGCGGGCCGCTCACGCGGGACTGGATCCCGAGCGTGGTGTGAACGCCACCTTGGAGCTCGCACACCAAGCACTAGCGGTGAGTGCGCTGACGGCTCTCGACGTCGGTACGACGGTCACACCTACGGCTGCCCGTGCGGGGACGACCAGCAACACCGTGCCGGCCGAGGGCTCCTTCGCGGTCGATGTCCGGACCAGGACCCGCGCCGAGCAGGACCGGGCCGACGCGGCGATCCGGGAGTTGCGACCGGTCCTTCCCCAGGCACAGGTGCTCATCAGCGGCGGCCCGAACCGGCCACCGCTGGAAGCCGAAGCCTCCGCCGTGCTCTTCGACCGGGTTCGCGCCGTGGCCAGGCGGCTGGGTCTGCCGGAGCCGACCTCGGCCGCCGTCGGAGGCGCATCGGACGGCAACTTCACCGCGGGCGTGGGTACGCCGACCCTCGACGGCCTCGGCGCGGTCGGGGGAGGAGCGCACGCCGACGACGAGCACGTCCTGGTCGAGCCGCTCGCGGCCCGGACCGGCCTGCTGCGCGCCCTGATCGACGACCTGCTGACCGATCCGATCCACCAACTCGAGACGACGGGGACCAGACCATGACCAGATCTGAGCCGCTCGGCGGCGTGGAGGTGCTGACGGATCCTGTCCACGACCGAGCCGCCGGCGCCGCCGAGTCCGCCGCGGTGGCCGCCCACGTCGTGGTGCGCGAACTGGTGGAACTGCCTGAGCTCGAAGAGGTCGTGCGCCTCTACGTCGAGATCTGGGGACGCGGCACGAACCCGCAGGTGACGGTGGAGTTGTTGCGAGCGCTGACCAAGGCCGGCAACTACGTCGGCGGTGCGTTCGACGGCAACCGGCTGGTCGGCGCCTGCGTCGGCTTCTTCCACGCGCCGGCCGAGGACGCGTTGCACAGCCACATCGCCGGAGTCTCCCGGAGCGGCATCGGCCACGGGGTCGGGTTCGCGTTGAAGCTCCACCAACGATCGTGGGCACTGCAGCGCGGTGTCTCCGAAGTCGCGTGGACCTTCGACCCGTTGGTGAGCCGCAACGCCTACTTCAATCTCGTGAAGCTCGGCGCGCGGGCCGACGAGTACCTGCCGAACTTCTACGGTCCGATGACCGATGCGATCAATGATGGAGACGAGTCGGATCGGCTGCTGGTGCGCTGGCACCTTGCCGATCCAGCCGTTGCCTCGGCCTGCGACCGGGCGGTGGTGGGGTCGTCCGCCGAGAGCGAGATCGCGGCGGGCGCGGTGGTCGCGCTCGGCAGGTCGGGGGCCGGCAAACCGATCGCCGGCCGTTCGAGCGGGACGACGTGTCTCGTCGCGGTGCCGTCCGACATCGAGGCCTTGCGGGTGACGGAGCCGGCGATCGCCCGGCAGTGGCGGATCGCGGTGCGCGAAACGCTGGCAGGGCTGCTGTCCGAGAGCGCACGGATCACCGGGTTCGACCGCGCCGGCTGGTACGTGGTGAGGAGAGGCGAATGAAGCTCACAGGGGTCGAACTGCGGCACATCGCGATGCCGCTCGTCGCGCCGTTCCGGACGTCCTTCGGCACGCAGACCACCCGGGACGTGCTGCTGGTGCGCGTTGTCACCGACGAGTCCGAGGGCTGGGGTGAGTGCGTCGCGATGACGGAACCGCTGTACTCGTCCGAGTACGTCGACGGTGCGGCCGACGTACTGCGCCGGTTCCTCGTTCCCGCGCTGGCGGCGGCTGGGCCGCTCGAGGCGCAGCTCGTCGCACCGGTGCTGGAGCCGTTCCGGGGTCACCGGATGGCCAAGGCCGCGCTCGAGGCCGCCGTACTGGATGCGGAGCTCCGGGCCGCGGGACGTTCGTTCGCCCGTGAGCTCGGGGCGGTGCACGAGCGGGTGCCGTGCGGAGTGTCGGTCGGGATCATGGACAGCGTCCCGGCGCTGCTCGACGCGGTCGGCGGTTATCTCGACGAGGGGTATCTGCGGATCAAGCTGAAGATCGAGCCCGGGTGGGACCTCGAGCCGGTGCGCGCGGTGCGTGAACGGTTCGGGGACGACGTACTGCTGCAGGTCGACGCGAATACGGCGTACACGATCGCGGACGCGCGTCACCTGGCGCAGCTGGATCCGTTCGGGCTGCTGCTGATCGAGCAGCCGCTCGACGAGGAGGACGTGCTCGGGCATGCCGACCTCGCCAAGGTGATCGACACCCCGATCTGTCTGGACGAGTCGATCACGTCTGCGCGCTCGGCCGCGGCGGCGATCCGGTTGGGTGCGTGCGCCGTGGTGAACATCAAGCCTGGCCGCGTGGGTGGCTATCTCGAGGCCCGGCGCATTCACGACGTGTGCGTCGCCCACGGGATCCCGGTCTGGTGTGGCGGCATGCTCGAGACCGGCCTCGGGCGGGCCGGCAACGTCGCGCTCGCGGCCCTGCCCGGCTTCACCCTCCCTGGGGACACATCGGGGTCGGCGCGCTATTACCGCACCGACATCACCGAACCGTTCGTGCTGGAGGACGGGCACCTCGCCGTACCGAGTGGGGCAGGACTCGGGGTCGCGCCGATCCCCGAGCTGCTCGAGGAGGTCACCACCGGGATGGAGTGGCTGGTGGCCTGATTGTCCGCACGGACGAATCATGACCCTCGATCTTGTCCGCCCGGACAAAGTAGCCTGAGCGGGACCGCCCCTACCGTCGGGAGGTGCTCCCCGCGATGAGCTCGAACCATGCCTCGCGTCCGCGCGCCAGTCTGGCCCGGATCCTCGACGATCTCGGGGCGACGTTGCTCGACCTGGTTCACGGCGATCCCGGGCACACGGTCGACGTCAGCGGAGTCGTGATCCACGACCGCGTCGACGCGCCGTCCCTGCCTCCGCATGCGCTGGTGCTGGGGGTCGGTCTGGACGAGCCGGCCGAGGTCGTCGAGATCCTCGAGCAGCTGGGTCGGGCGGACGCGGCGGCGCTCGTACTGCGGGCGCCCGTACCGTTGACGCCCGCGGTGCGGACCGCCGCGGACACCGCGCAGGTCGCCCTGATCGGCCTCAGCCGTGGAGTGCCGTGGGCGCACCTCGCCGCGATGCTGCGGTCGCTGCTCGCCGAGGACGACGTCGGTCAGCTCGAGGACGAGTCCCTCGGCGGCATGCCGTCCGGTGACCTGTTCGCGGTCGCGAACGCCGTGGCCGCGTTGCTCGACGCACCGATCACGATCGAGGACCGCAGTTCGCGCGTACTCGCGTTCTCCGGCCGGCAGGACGAGGCCGATTCGTCGCGGGTCGAGACCATCCTCGGCCGGCAGGTGCCGGAGCGGTTCTCGCGCATCCTGTCCGAGCGTGGCGTGTTCCGCGAGCTGCACCGCAGCGACCAGCCGGTCTACATCTACCCGCTGCCCAACGATCCGGACGGTCTGACGATGCCACGGGTCGCGGTCGCGGTCCGGGCCGGCGACCAGTTTCTCGGCTCGATCTGGGCCGCTGTGCACGGTCCGCTGAGTGACAAGCGGGCCGAGGCGATGCTGGAGGCGGCGAAGCTCGTTGCCCTTCACCTGATGCGAGTCCGTGCGGGCGCGGACGTCCGGCGCCGGTTGCGGACCGATCTGCTCAGCTCCGTCCTCGAAGGCGGCATCGGTGCGCACGACGCGCTCGAACGGCTGGGTCTCGCCGGTCAGCCCCTCGTCGTACTCGCGGTTGCCGTTCGGGACTCCGCCACGGACGGGGCGGTGGTCGCGCAGGAGCTGGAGCGACTCGGCGACGCGCTCGCGATCCACCTCGGGGCGGTCCAGTCCCGGGCGGCCGCCGCGCAGGTCGGCGCGGTCGTCTACGGTCTGGTCCCGGTGCCGACCGCGACCGACGACGGCGAGCAGCGCGTCGTCCGGATCGCGACCGACTTCCTCCATCGGGTCGGCGACCGGATGTGCCCGATCGTCGGCATCGGTCCGGTCGCGCGGGATCTGGCCGACATCGTCCACAGCCGGGACTGTGCCGATCGGGCGTTGCGCGTGCTGCGCGAGCGCCGTAGCGGTTCCCGGATCGCGCGGCTGGCCGACGTCCAGGTGGAGGCCCTGATCCTGGAGATGCGTGACCTCGCCACCGCCCGGGGCGACCGGCCGAGCGACGCGCTGGCCCGGCTGATCCGGTACGACGGTCTGCACCAGAGCAACCTGCTCGAGACGTTGCAGGCCTGGCTGGACTTCTTCGGCGATGTCACCGCCGCGGCGGAGACGTTGCACGTACACCCCAACACCTTCCGCTATCGTCTCCGGCGGGCCGTCGATGTCGGAGCGCTCGACCTCGACGATCCCGACGTCCGCTTCGGCATCCAGCTCCAGCTTCGTGTCCTGGCGCCGGGGTCACGGGCACAATGATCGTGGCGAGGGGGGTGCGCGATGGCGGGCTGGAGATTGTCGTCTCCCGGGGTTGCGACCCTTCGGACCTACCGGGCGAGCTGGCTTCGTTCGGATGTGGTCGCGGGCGTGACGGTGGCGGCGTACTTCGTCCCGCAGGTGATGGCGTACGCCCAGCTGGCCGGGCTGCCGGCGGTGACCGGGCTCTGGGTCGCGTTGGGTCCGCTGGTGCTGTACTTCTTCCTCGGCACGTCGCGGTTGCTGTCGCTCGGTCCGGAGTCGACGACGGCGCTGCTGACGGCGACGGCGATCGCTCCGCTGGCTGCGGGTGATCCGGGCCGCTACGCGCTGCTGGCCGCCGTACTGGCTCTGATGGTCGGCGTGATCTGTGTGCTCGGATGGCTTGCCCGGCTGGGGTTCCTGGCGGATCTGCTGTCGAAGCCCGTGCTCGTCGGCTACATGGCCGGGATCGCGGTGATCATGATGACGGGTCAGCTCGGCCGCTTGACCGGCGCGCCGGTGACCGGAGATTCGCCGCCGGCGGAGGTGTGGTCGGCGATCCAGCTGGTCGGAGAGTGGCAGTTGGCGCCGGTGCTGTTGTCGGTGTCCTCTTTGGCGCTGTTGCTGGGCTTGGCGCGGTGGGCACCCAGGTTGCCCGGGCCGCTGATCGTCGTCGCCTTGGCCGCTTTCGTCGCCTGGGCTGCCGGGCTGGCGGACAAGGGAGTGAAGCTGGTCGGTGCGGTGCCGAGTGGCCTTCCGGTGCCGAAGTTGCCGGCGGTGACCGTTGAAGATCTCGCATTGCTCGCGCTGCCCGCGTTGGGGGTCGCGCTGGTCGGCTACACCGACACTGTGCTGACGGGCCGGGCGTTCGCGGCCAGGGGTGATGAGCGCGTCGATGCCGATCGGGAGTTGCTGGTGCTCGGGCTGGCGAACCTCAGCGCGGGGTTGGTTCGCGGGTTCCCGATCAGCAGCAGTGGCAGCCGTACGGCGGTCGCCCAAGTAGCCGGCGCGAAGAGTCAGGTGTACTCGCTGGTCGCGGCCGCCGTGATCGTCACGACGTTGCTCTTCGCCGGGCCGCTGTTGTCGACGTTCCCGATCCCGGCGCTCGGGGCGCTGGTGGTGTTCGCCGCACTCCGGTTGATCGAGCTCGGTGAGTTCCGCCGGATCGCGTCGTTCCGGCGCAGCGAGTTTTTGTTGGCTGTGGCAACGACCGTCGGCGTGATCGCGCTCGACGTCCTGTACGGCGTACTCGTGGCGGTCGGGTTGTCGGTGCTCGACGTACTCCGCCGGGTCGCGCGCCCGCACGACGGCATCCTCGGGTACGTGCCCGGGATCGCCGGCATGCACGACGTCGACGACTACCCCGACGCCGAGCCGGTCCCCGGGCTGGTGGTCTACCGCTACGACTCGCCGCTGTTCTTCGCGAACGCCGAAGACTTCCGCCGCCGCGCCCTGGCCGCGGTCGACACCGCCGAGGCGCCGGTTCGCTGGCTGCTCCTCAACACCGAGGCGAACGTCGAGATCGACATCACCGCCATCGACGCGCTCGACTCGCTGCGCGAGGAACTCGCCGACCGCGACATCACCCTCGCCCTGGCCCGCGTCAAACAAGACCTCCGCGACGACCTCGAGGCCTCCGGCTTCCTCGACCGCCTGGGCCCCGACCGGACCTTCTACACCCTGCCCACCGCGGTGGAAGCCTTCCACCAGTCGTCCCCCTGACGGGCGGGACCGCACAGCAGGCCGCCTGGCGGTGCCGGGCAGCGGGGGGACCGGGCGGGGCAGTGGCACGCCTCTTGGGGTGAGGGTCGCGCGGCCCAGCGCATTTCGGTCAGGCTGTCCGGTTGTGGGGGTTACAACCGCCAGGCGAACACTTCCACACTAGATACGCATTTCGGACCGTGTATACCGAAATTCCCCGAGTAGACCGCTTAACGGACACCGCACGGTGTTCGGTGGGGAACCATGTCCGGTAGGGAGCGGTGTCCCGCAGCGATCACTGGGCCGAGGAGGTACGGGCATGAATCCCCACCACCGGATGGTTCTCGAGGCCGACAACGGAGCCGAGCTCCTGTTCGTCTGTCCGGCCGACGGATGTGGTCGCCGGCTGGTGCTGAAGCGCTCGGGAGGACTGACGGTGCTGGACCGGGGTGACTTCTTCGCCCTGCACTCCGGCGGCACGAACGGCCTGGAGATCTCCACCGGAATCGACGGCTGACCTGCGCCTCCGCGCTTAGCGAAGGCTGAGCGCCGGCGCTCAGCGGCGCCGTGGCCGCCGGTTCAGCCCCCTGCGGCACCCTCGGGACGAGGCGGATCCATCCTGGGCCGCCCGAACTAGGGGGAGTAGTCATGCAGCAGTTCGATCCCAACATTCCCGGTCTGATCGAGGGCGACGTCACCACCGTCGTCGTGATCGACCCGGCCGGCACGTTCCCGCCGTTCGAGGTGGGCAACCACGTGCTGAACCGCAACGACTCGTTCAGCATCAAGGTGGCCTGGAAGATCACCGGCCTGCTCCGGCCGCTCTGGCTGAAGGCCCTCGGCGGCAAGTGGAACGTCCAGGTGTTCGCCGAGTCCCTCGGCGGCGGTCCGGAGCTCCTGCTGGCCAGCGACAACACCGTGGCGGCCGACCCGGCCGTCTCGGACTACGCCGTCGAGCTGACGGTTCCGCCGAACGCCCTGGACGAGGGCAACCCGGGCAGCCAGATCAGCGGCATCTACAAGCTGGTCGTCTCGGTGTTTCTCGACAGCAACCTGGGCAGCCCGGGCTTCGACATGACCGGGTTCAACGAAGGCCCGATCATCCAGGTCGAGAACCCGGTCTGACCGGCGGCGATCCCTTCGCACACCGGAGATGGGCACCGCGCGAGTGCGGTGCCCATCTCCACCCCCGATCAGTTGGCGTTCTGGCGCTCGACGGCCGAGCTGTTCCGGATGGCGTCGTACAACCTGACGGTGTCGGGGGCCGGGCCGGCGTCGATCCTCGCCTGCAGGATCCGGGTGCAGAAGTCGTACTGACGCAGCGCCTGGTAGGTCCGCCCCTGGGCGGCGTAGCAGCGCATCAACAGCCGGTGGGCGTCCTCCCGGCACGGATCGATGTCGAGCATCCGGTGCGCGGTCGCGATGCAGTCGTCGGTCCGGCCGTCCGTCAGCGCGATGTGGCTGAGCCGGTCGAGGGCGTCGACCAGCTTGATCCGCAGGCTCTCGCGCGGCAGCAGCGTCCATTGCTCGAAGGGCGCGTCGGCGGCGAAGTCACCGCGGTAGAGCGCGATCGCCTGCTGGTACGCCGTTCTGGCCTCGTCCTGACTGCCCGCCCGTTCGGCCGCGGCGGCGGCGCGCAGGTCGCGTTCGAAGGTCTCGACGTCGACCTCGACGAGCAGTTCCGGGTTGATCCGGTACCCGCCGTCGGCGTACTCGACGACGTTGAGCGCGGCGACGTCGAGGAACGCCCGGCGCAGGCCGCTGATCGCCACCTGCAGCCGGTTCCGCGCGGCGGCGGCCGGGACGTCGGGCCAGAACTCCTCGAGCAGTTCGTCCCGCCCGCACGCGTGGTGCCGGCGGGCGAGCAGGTAGCGGAGCACGCTCATACCCCGCTGGCCGTTCCATGACGTGACCGGCGAGCCGTCGACCCGCACCTCGAGGGAACCGAGCAGTCGGGCTTGCAGGATGCCTTGGCGCGTCGGTGTCCGCGCGGCCGGAAGCTGTTGTAATACGGGGGTTTTGCCGAACCTGCGAGGTCTCGCGCTGGTGAGCTCTCGGCGAAGCGGCGCGACCCAGATCGGGCGCAGCCAGTGCCACTGCTGCTCCATCGGCACCAACCAAGGGCGAAGCTGTTCGGTCGCGACCGGGTGCGCTGCCATCTGCGGGTGCCAATAGCCGACGGTCAGGGCGACCTGCAGGGCGCTGCGTTGATCGGGCGACAGCCGGCCGACCAGTGCGGTGGTGAGTTGGCTGAGCAGCGAAGGGAGACCGTACGAAGAGCTGAGGGCTTCGTCCACGGCGTCCTGGGACCACAGCCGTGCGGCGGCGAGTAGGTCGTCGAGGACGGCCGGGTGGCGCCCGGCGTACTGCAGCATCCCTGGTGCCAACTCGAGAGCAGCACTGTCGGCCAGGTCGGACGCCGGTACGACGCAGTCCGGTCCGCGGACGATCGGCGGTTGCCAGCGGCTCTCGGCGACCACCACCAGCCTGAGTCCGCGAGCCGTGATGACCGGCCGGATCGACTTCACCAGCCGGGTGACGTGTGAGGTGACCCGGGTCCCGAGCTCGAGCACGATGACGGCACCCTCGGGTGCTGCTTCAAGCTCCGCACCGAGGCCGGGTCGCGTGGCCTGGGCTACCGACGTTGCGGGTGACCAGCGGTGCTTGCAAGCCGCGGCGAGGGCATGCGGCAGGTCCGGCGGACGGAGGTCGTGGGCGCGCAACCAGACGCAGTCGTTCCACCGCTGCCAACTGTCGATGACACCGGCCAGTCGCTCGGCCGCGTAGGAGCCCGGTACGCCGCGAACGACCGAGAACGGCGCCTCCGCGACGCGCTGGACAGCCGGGGTGATCGGCCCGTCCGCGGGCAAGGGGCGGAGAACCGGCGGCAAGTACATACCTTCCCCCTCCGCGCTCACCTGTACTTGTACAGACGCAGAGCGTGCCGCCCGTGATACCCAATCAAATGCTTAAACCTCGAGCCGTGCGGACAGCACGACGAAGGCCGCGGTGGCGAGGGTGGTCAGGAACGCCGGGATGTAGAAGACGTGGGGGAGGCCGATCAGGGCTACGCCGATGCCGCCGATCGCGCCGCCGATGGCCGAGCCGACGGGGATGGTGCTCAGGTAGATGCCGCTCGCGGTGGCGACGCCTTCGGGGTAGAGGTGTTGCGCGATGGAGACTCCGAGGGCACCGACGCAGGCCCAGAGGCCGGCGGTCAGGGCCTGACCGAGGAACAGCCCGGCGACGGAGGTGCTGGTCGCGTAGGCGAGGTTCCCGGCCAGGCCCAGGGCGGCTCCCGCGGTCATGACGCGCAGTGGTCCGAAGCGGTCCGCGAGGTGGGCGACCAGGGGAAGCAGCAGGAGTTCGAGCAGGGGCTGGATTCCGATCACCGCGCCGCGGACGGAGTCGGAGATGTGGAGCTGTTCGGCCATGTAGATGGGCAGGTAGCCGAACTTGATCGTGTCGCCGGTCATCGCGAGTACGCTGACGCCGGTGAAGATCAGCAACGGCATCATGTGGTCGTGCCGTCGCCGGGCCATCGGCCGTGGCGGAAGCTCCACCTCGTAGCGCTCCACTCGTTGGCGGCCGAGCGGGATGATCGCTGCGAACACGCAGCTGGCGGTGGCGATCAGCAGTGCTCGCAGACCGAAGACTCCGCCGAACCAGCTGCCCAGCACCGGCCCGAGGATCCAGCCGGTGGTGAAGGCCATCCGGACGGTCGCGATGATCCGGTTCTCGGCCTTCGTCGGGTGCCGGCTCAGCTCGTCCCGGCAGGCCGCGAAGAGTTGAGCCATCGAGCCACCGGCCACGCTCAGTGCCACCGTGCTGATGACGAACGGGAGCCAGACCGTGTTGGCGGCGGCCATCGCGAGCCAGCCGGCGGCTCCGATCACCGAGCACACCCGGAACCAGAGGAGCCGGTCCTGAGTGCGGTCCGACCAGCGGCCGACGAGGTAGCCGGCGACCGGGGCAGCCAGGTTGGTGACGTAGTACAGACCAGCCACGGGCAGGGGAGTGCCCAGGTCGCGAACGAGGAACAGGGTGAGCTGCGGAGTCGCCGCCGAGAGCCCGATGCCGGCGATGAGGAGGGACAGGAACGCCGAACGGTAGAAACGCGACCGGACGACAACGCGCAGCGCGGACTCGGACCGGTCCAGCATCAGCCCCCACCTAGATATGCAAGACGATTACCTAACCCTATCCGGCCGGACGCCGTCACCCGGCGCTGTCTCAGGACTACCGTTGACAGGTGGGGCAGGGGCCGGCGGTGCGGCTGGAGTTGGGGGCTCGGGGTGAGCTTCGGACCGTTCCTGGCCTGCTGCTTTCGCTGCGGCTCCTACCGCTCGGGTACGACGCTCTGTCCGGCGCGATCGAGCGCGCCCTCAACGACAACCCGATGCTCGAGCGAGCGTCCGGTTCTCCGTGCCCGGGCTGCGGCCGGCACCGTACGTCGAACAGTTGCCCGCGGTGTTCCGGCGTACTCCGCTACGCCGGCCGCGACCCGGCCATCAGCCCCTTCGACACCTTGGAGTCGGCGGCCGCCTGCGAGATCCGGTCCGACTGCCGTGACGTGCTGCCGGTGGTAATGGCGCATCTCACGCGGCGGGGGCTGCTCGATTCCGAGCCGGACGAGATCGCGGCGGCACACGGGATCGCGCCGCGGGCGGTCGACGAGGCGGTACGAGCGATCAAGGCGGCGGGGCCGGCCGGTGTCGGGGAGACGTCCGTGACCGGCTTGCTGGTTGCCCAGGCCAACGAACTCGTGACGGCGGGCGAGGCCGGGCCCTGGTTCGTCGACCTGGTCCGGGATCATCTTGAGGCCGTTGCCGCCGGAGACACCGCGAGTGTCGCCCGGGCGCTCCGGCTTTCGCAGTCCCAGGTTGAGGAAGCGTTCCGGCTGGTCCGGGCACGGTTGCGGCCCGTCGTCGCTGTCGAGGTGGCGGAACGGCGGACGGCGTCCGGGATCCCGGACGTGTTCGTCTATCGCAGCCGGTTCGGGTTCGAGGTCGAGGTTCCCGACAGCGATTGGTTCGGGCTGCGCGTGGCTGAGTTGGCGCCCGTGGTTCGGGGCGACACGGAGGCTGTGGCGTGGCTCGGCGGACACGAGCGTGCTGCTCGAGAGTTGCTCCGCCAGCTCGACACGCGGGGGAGCGTGCTGCGCCGGGTGGCGACGTACATCGTCGATCGGCAGGGCGAGTACTTCGAGCGCGGGCCGGCCGGTCATGTTCCGCTCACCCGGACCCAGGTAGCCGTCGAGCTCGGGCTGCATCCCTCGACGGTCAGCCGCTGCGTCGCCGGCAAGTCGCTGCGGGGGCCGGACGGGCAGGTCGTCGCGCTCGCCGAGTTGCTCGGTGGTGCGGTGGCGATCAAGGCGCGGATCGCGGAGTTGGCCGCGGCCGGCCGGGTCAGCGATGCCCGGTTGTGCCGGGCGCTCGCCGAGAGCGGGCACGTCGTCGCCCGCCGGACGGTGGCGAAGTACCGCGCCGAACTGGGTATCGCCGCGGGTGGGCTCCGCCGCCGAACCTGACTTCGGTCGGAGGTCCTCTCCGTCCCGTCGTGCGAAGGGTGCTTCGGGTCCTGACGCCGTCCGGCCGCTTCCACGAGTTGGCACGAATTGTGCGGTAGGTGGGTGAGACCACGCGGAGAGGGAGATATCCATGCACGACATCGACCGGGCGCTGTTCGAGTCCGAAGCCTTCGGCGAGGGTGAGCACCACGAGTACCAGGAGTTCGGCGAGACGTCGGAGTACGAACTGGCGCTGGCCTCGGAGCTGCTGGAAGTGACGACCGAGGCCGAGCTCGACCGGTTCCTCGGCAAGTTGGTCAGCACCGCGATCTCCGCGGCCCGCGGCTTCGCCGGCTCCGACGCCGGCCGGGCGGTCGGCGGAATCCTCAAGTCGGTGGCCAAGCAGGCCCTGCCGCAGCTGGGGCGCGCCGTCGGTGACGTCGTAGCCCCCGGCCGGGGTGGCGCGATCGGCCAGCGGGCCGGGCAGTGGGTGGGCAGCCGGCTCGAGCTGGGGCTGCAGACCGAGGGGCTGTCGGCCGAGGACCGTGAGTACGAGATCGCGCGCGCGTTCGTCCGCTTCGCGGATGAGACCGCGCGCGGCGCGGCGCAGGCGCCGCCCACGGTGCCGCCCGCGGTGGCGGCCCAGCGGGCCGCCATCGCCGCCGCCCAGCGGCATCTGCCCGGACTGGTCGGCGCCCAGGGCGCGGCCGGCGGCGGTCGCAGTGAGGGCCGCTGGATCCGTCGCGGCAACCGCATCATCCTCCTCGACGCGTGACGACGTGTGACACAGCGAAGAAAGAAGGGACACCGGCATGTACGAGGCATTTGAGATCCCGGGGGAGAGCTACGAGTTCCCTGGTGAGGCCGAGAGCGAGTGGGAGTCGGGCGAGGGGTACGAGGGCGAAGCGGAAGCGCTGGAAGCCGAGCTCGTCCAGGAACTGCTGGAGGTCACCACCGAGGCCGAGCTGGACCGGTTCCTCGGCAAGCTGGCCAGCAGTGTGATCAAGGGGGCGTCGAAGTTCGTCAAGTCGCCGATCGGCAAGGCGCTGGGCGGCGTCCTGAAGAACGTCGCCAAGACCGCGTTGCCGATGGTCGGCGGCGCCCTCGGCTCGATGGTGCTTCCCGGGGCCGGGACCGCGATCGGTGCCAAGCTGGGATCGATGGCAGGTGGGCTGCTCGAGGCGCAGGAAGCCGAGTCCATGGGTGAGGTCGAGGCCGAGTGGGAGGCCGCGAGCCGCTATGTCCGGTTCGCCCGCGGCGCGTACGCGAACGCCGCGCGCGCCCCGCGCAACGTGCCGGTCCGGGTCGCGGTTCGTGCGGCCGGCATCAGCTCCGCCCGTCGCTACGCGCCCAGCCTGCTCGGGTCCGATCAGCGCATGTCACCGTGGCGCTCGCGCCGGCGTTCGTACGGCGGCGGCTACCGGCCGGCGTGGCAGTACGCCGAGCCCGCGCCGTGGTCCGGCGGTGGCGACGACTACGCCGGCGGCGGTTACGGCGGCGAGCCCGATGGCTGGTGGCAGGGCGGCGACGACTACGAGTCGGGTGAGGGCGAGGGCGAGGCGGCAGGCCGTCCGCCCGGCGGCAGCGGGTCGCGGGCCATGTCCGGGCGCTGGGTGCGCCGGGGTGGCCGCATCGTCGTCCTCGGTGCGTGAGAGGTTCCGATGGTCGATCCTGGAGGCTTGGCGACCCGCCTGCTCGAGCATGAGGCTCGCGGGCTGCTGACGCGTCTCGACCAGGTGAGGCCTTTCGCGCTGCACGAGACGATGGTGCTCGCCGCGGCCCTCCCGTACGAAGCGCAGCTGATCATCGAGCGCTTCCTGCACGCGAGCCGCGGCCGCCTTCGGGACAAGGTCCATGGTTACCTCGACTGGCTGCACGGCCAGGGGCGGCACGCCGGCGCGGCCGAGCAGCAGCGGCGCTTCGTGCTGATCCGCTTGGGATTCAACGACGTGCTGTCCCAGTTCGACCTGTTCACCGAGGTGATCACCCAGCGCAGCGAGCACGGGACGGGGGTGTGGCTGTCCGGTCTCGACGTACTGGCGCGGGACGCACTGCGGGTCGATCTCGACGGCTACGAGCAGGTGCCGGCCGTGTGCTACCTCGCCCGCGGGCCCGGCGCAGCGATTCGGAGGGCGCGCACGCGCTTGCCCGGCGGTGAGTCGAACCCGGTCGCGATCATCCGGGTGCCCCGGGAACGGATGGTGGGCAGCGGTCTCGCGAGCTCACTGGTGCACGAGGTCGGGCATCAAGGGGCTGCGCAGCTCGGGCTGGTGGAGTCGTTGCGTGTCGACCTCGCCCGGGCGGCGAGCCGGGATCCGCAGGGGTGCTGGGCGACGTGGGACAAGTGGATCAGTGAGATCGTCGCCGACTGCTGGTCGGTCGGGAAGCTCGGGATCACGTCCACTGTCGGTCTGCTCGCCGTTGTGAGCCTGCCGGCGTTCTTCGTCTTCCGGCCGTCCGGCAGTGACCCGCATCCGGTTCCGTACCTGCGTGTCCTGATCAGCGCGACCATCGGTGAGGCCGTCTATCCCCACCCTCAATGGGCCGCGATGCGGCACACCTGGAAGCAGCTCTACCCGACCGATGACCTGCCGGAGAACCGGCGTACCGAGCTGGAGCGGCTCGAGGCGGCGATCCCGGACTTCGTCCGGCTGCTGCTCGCGCATCGCTCACCGGCCCTGCGCGGCCGGCGGCTCGGCGACATCTGGCCGGTGCGGGAACGCCAGCCGGCGCGGCTGATCCGGCTGCATCGGGAATGGGCCGGCGACGTCGCGGTGATGGCGCGACGGCCCCCGTCGCTGGTGTTCGCCGTCATCGGCCAGGCCAAGGCGGCCGATCTGATCAGCCCGGAGGCGGAGAGCGGCCTGCTGTCGACCCTGCTCCAGGCCTGGGCCGTCCGCAGCAGCCTCGACGTCGTCCAACGCCCCCGAACCACCCACCACCTGCCGTCCGCGAGCCGGGCGTCATGAAGAACGATTGAAAGGACACGACCGTGCAAGTTTCGTGGACACCGGACCCCATCCGGGCCGGCCAGCGGGCCGTCCTGCAGCTGTTGCTGGAAGACACCGACGACCCGGGCGACTACACCTTCCGACTCACTGTGGCGGCTGACGAGGTCAACCCGTTCGGCACCGGCATCGCGCATCGCATGCGTCGTGGGCTGGACTTCGAACCCGAGATGCTCTTCACCTCCGAAGGCGCCAAGACGCTGACGATCTCGAGGGGGAAGAACGCCGGCCCCTTCACCGGCGATCCGGAAGTGCTCATCCCGGTGCTGGCCGCGGCCGTCGCGGAGGTGCCGACCCAGACCGTCGCGCTGGTGGCGGGCGATCCGCCGCAGAGCGACGACGAGGTGCTCTGGAGCTTCATCCGGGAACTCACCGGGCAGTTGCGGTTCGAGGAGTTCCACGAGTTCGTGGAGCCCAAGCTCACCGGCCTGTCCGGACCCGAGTGGTTCGGCACCGACGCGTACCGCCGGCTCTTCCGGGCCGCCGAGACGTTCGTCGAGGCGGCGGCCGACCCGCTGCGCGCGGTCGAGAAGCGGAAGCTGCTCAAGCACGAGCTCTCGCCGGGAACCGTGGCCGGCGGACTCGAGCGGTCCTACGTGAGCAGCGAGCGCGACGACCTGGCCCAGCCGTTCCTGCGGTTCGCCGCCGACGTCCCGGTGCGGACCGACACGGGCGTGGCCACCAGGGCCGGAGGCGGGCCCGCCGCGCTGTTCCCGCTGCCGAATGTTCCGTTCGTGGAGTTGATCTGGAACTACTGGCATGAGGAAGGCGGTCTCGTGCAGACGATGAACCACATCCTCGCGCGGTTCCAGAACCGCCGGATCGGGCCGCAGTACGACGCTCTCGCCCGGTTCGACCTCAATCCGCTGCTGCCGCTGCGCAACCTGTTGTGGGGGTTCGCCGAGGACGAGCAGAGCCGGCTCACGGTGCGCCGGCGGGCGGCGGAGTACATGGTGCAGTACGGGCTGCCATTGATGGGCCGGGCCGTGCCGCCGCCGTACACGATGGTTGATCGGCGGACGCAGTTCCTCGAGGGCTTCCATGCGCTGCTGCATGCCGCGCACGAGTTCTACAAGGAACGCGACGACAAGACCGTCGACGCGGACGCGTTCCCGTTGCTGAGCAGCCTGCGTGAGGTCCACCTGGTGCTGGCGCACGGGGCGCACAACCAGTTCGCCGACCTTCCGCTGGTGGCGCGCGCGGAGATGCTGACGATGCAGTGGATCCTCGCCCAGCCGGAGATGCGGGAGTTCCTCGGCGGGCCGACCATGGTCCCGTACGAGGAGGACTGGATGGACCGGGTCGACACGATGAAGAGCATCCAGGGCTGGCCCGAGGCCAGCATCACGCACTTCTTCGAGTTGGCCGTGCACGGCGAGCAGTTGCTGCTCTCGATCCGGCACGGGCGCTGGAACGAGTCGAGCCGGACCCGCGAGGACGCCGCGAACTGGGCACTGACCTGGCGGAACGAGGTCCAGCGCTACCTGCACGCCTACCGGACCGTCACCGGAGTCGATCTGGCGACCGCGGTCGACGCCACGATGCCCTCGGTCCTGCTGGCGCGCCGCGGCGGCCGGCAGATCCGCCGAGCGTGAGCGGTCATGTCGCACTGGTCCCGAGGCTCGACTTCACGTCGTCACTGTTCCTCGGCCTGCGCCACGGCAGCTCGTCGCTGTCGCAGTGGGCTTCGCTCACGACCGGCGTACCCGCGGTGCTGCACGAGGCGGCCGCTGCGCACCGGATCGCTGCCACCGTCGCGGCAGCGCAAGGTGCGCAGGCCGGCGTGGTCGGACGTTCCGCTCTGCATGCGCTGATGGACGTGATGGGGATGATCCCGCAACGCGGCGATGTCGTCGCGATCGACTCGGCGGCCTACTCGCTGGCGGAGTGGGCGGCGTTGCGGGCCGCGGCCAACGGCGCTGTGGTGCGTAAGTTCCCGCACCACCGCCCGGAGGCGATCGTCCCCGGGCCCGGGCGACGCCTGTTCGTCCTGACCGACGGGTGGTGCCCCGGCTGCAACCGGCCGGCGCCGCTGCCGGAGCTGCAGCGGCTGGCCCGCGAGACGGGCGGAGCGCTCATCGTCGACGACTCGCTGGCATTCGGTGTCCTGGGCAACAAAAGGCGCGGCGAGGTCTTCGGCGACGGCAGTGGTACGCCGGGATGGTGCGGACTGGATCACGCCGGGATCGTCTGGGTCGCCTCGCTGGCCAAGGCCTTCGGGGCACCGTTGGCCGTGACGACCGGGGATGCCTCGACGATCGAGCGACTGGCGGAGGAGGGTGGCAACCGGGTGCACAGCAGCCCGCCCTCGGCCGCGGACCTGGCGGCCGCGAGTACTGCGTTGCGCGATCCGGCCGACAACCGTGCGCGCCGTACTCGACTCCAAAGGCAGGTACTGCGCCTGCGCAGCCGACTGCAGGACATCGGCCTGACCGGCAACGGCCTGCCGTTTCCGGTCGTGAGCGTCAGGCTGCCGGGGCCGGACGCCCAGAGGTGGTGGTCGCGACTCCAGTCGGCCGGCATCCGCGCATTACTCCAGCAGTCACGATGCCGACGAGGAGTCATGCTCACCGTCCTGGTGCGCGCCGATCACTCGCCTGCCGATCTCGACCGGCTCGCCCTGGCGCTGCGAGAGGTACGGCGAGGTGCGGCATGAGACGCCCGCTGATCATCGACTCGCACTGCCACGCCGGCCTGGGCGACGGGTTCACCGGCCCGTGGGACACCGACGCGTCGCTCGACCGCTACCGCGAGCGTGCCAAGGAGGCTGAGATCGACATGACGGTGCTGCTGGCTCCGCTCACCTCCGACTACCGCACGGCCAACCGGGCGGTCGGCGCGATGGTGACCGCCGAGCCGCGACGCTACTTCGGCTTCGCCTTCGTCAATCCGGTCAAGGATCGAGGCCGGATCGCGACGATGGTGGACGAGGCCCGTGCCTGGGGTGCGTGCGGGATCAAGGTTCACTGGCGGGACGGCCGGATCACCCGGGAGATCGCGGAGGTGGCCCGGCGCCGGAGGCTGCCGATCCTGTACGACCCCGCGGGCGACACGGCCACGGTGGAGATGGCGGTGACGGCGTACCCGGAGGTCGCGTGGATCATCCCGCATCTGTCCTCGTTCTCCGACGACTGGAAGGCGCAGATCGCCTTCGTCGACCAACTGGTCCGGCTGCCGAACCTCTTCACCGACACCGCCGGCGTGCGGTACTTCGACGTCCTGGCCGATGCGGTCCGGCGGGCCGGCCCCGACAAGGTGCTGTTCGGGTCCGACGGCCCGTTCCTGCATCCCGTGGTGGAGATCAGCAAGATCCACGCGTTACACCTGTCCACCGAGGACGCCGCCCTGGTGCTCGGCGGCAACTTTCTGCGCCTGACCCGGACCGCCCGCCGCTCGGCCCGGCCATCGCCCCACCCAGCGGCACCCCGGAACCGGAGGAACTGACGATGACGACACTGGAAGAAGCGGAAGCCCGGACCTGGTTCGCACTCGGACCCGGTGCCGGCCGGCCAGGCCTCGCCGCGTCCGCACTGGTGCTCAGAGACCCTGGGCTGGTCGAGATCAAGCCACACACGGCCAGCGGGATCAAGGCCGGTCTGAAACAGCTCGCCGACCGTCTCACCGCCAAAGGCCTGAAGACCGGGGTCCTGGCGACGTACGCCGGTGCCGACTCCGCGGGCCGCCGGCTCCCGAAAGGGAGGGCGAGCTGGCTCCACGTCTACGCGGCGGTGGTGAACGCGACCCCGCGGCCCACCCTGGCGCAGTACAGCCGGCCAGGCGTGTGGCACGACCTCGGCCTGGCGCCGCTGCCCGCCAAGATCGACCATCCGCGGGTGGACCACGCGCCCGCCTTCGGCTGGGCCGTCGAGCCCGTGGTGCAGGCGCACGTCTCGAAGGCGATCAAGCTGCAGACCCCGCAGAAGAAGTGGACGCCGCTGGGAGGTCCAGGGGCCGGCGCCGACATGAGGTACGACGAGCTCGCCGACTTCTACCGGGAGCTGGCGCAGGAGCTGCGGGACCCGCTGTACGCCGAGATCGCCTCGGAGTTGGAGGCGATGGCGGCTTAGCTCACCGCTCCGTACGTCGTTTCGCCCGACGCAGCTGCAACGCCCGGTCGGTGACACCGAGCCGTGCCGCCGCCGCGCGGATGCTGCCTCCGGACTCCTCGAGCGCCGCGGACACGGCCAGATCGGCGACATGGTCGCGGAGTTCCTTCAGCGTCATGCCCTGCCGCAGTTGCTGCCGGATCGCGTCCATCAGGGTCGGCGCCCGGCTGTCCGCCGTACCGTCCGTGGACAGTGGCCGGTCCGAGGGTGGGAGATCTCCCGGCGTGACCGGTCCCGGGCCGACGTGGCGCGACGCCACCCGGTGGGCGAGCTGGCGCAGGTCCCGGAGATTGCCGGGGTACTCGCGTCGCCGCAGCGCCACCTCCACCTCGGGTGTCACCTCGGCCGGCTCGGCGTGTCCCTGGGCCTCGGACAGGAAGCTGCGGAACAGCGGGATCAGATCCCCGGGACGATCCCGCAGCGGCGGCAGCTGCACCGAGTACGCCGCGATGCGGTAGTAGAAGTCGGCCCGGAACCGGCCGGCAGTGACGTCGTCCTCCAGGACCCGGTTGGTGGCGCAGATCAGCCGGAAGCTCGTGTGCTGCCAGGTGTCGGCGCCGACCCGCTTGTACATCCCCTCCTGGACCACGCGCAGCAGCTCCGGCTGCAGCTCGAGGGGGAGTTCGCCCACTTCGTCGAGCATCAGCGTGCCGCCGTTCGCCGCCGCGCAGGCGCCCGTACGGACGCTCACCGCACCGGTGAACGCGCCCCGTTCGTGGCCGAAGAGCTCGGAGCCCGACAGGCTGGGCACGATCGTCGTGCAGTCCACCACGACGAGATGCCCGGACCGCCCGGCCGCGCTCACCGTGTGCGCCACCTTCGCAGCCAGTTCCTTCCCGGTCCCGGTCTCGCCGGTGATCAGGATCGGTCCACCGCCGAACTTGGCGGCCGTGACCAGGTCGCGCAGAGCCTGCCGCAACGCCGGGCTGGTGCCCCGGATGACGTCGGCGACCGGGGGTGACTCGACCACGTTCTCCACCTCGATGAGTCGCTCGAGGCGGGCCTGGATCGGTCGGGGATCGTCGTGCCAGATCATCAGGTCGGTCGCACCACAGGCCAGCAGCGACCAGGGCTCGAGGCTGTGCCCGGGCTCCGACACGACGATCACATGCGCGTTGGACGACGCCGCCATCGCCAGCGTCTGTTCGAGATCGCGGGAGAACGCCGAGCAGACGACGACGCCGGTCAGCTCACCCGGCTGGGGCGCCGTCACCGGGCGCAGGTCGGGGTGCGCCGCGCTGATCGCGCGCGCGATGGCCTTGGTGCGTGCACCTGGGCCGAGGTCGAGCACCCACGTCATCGGATCCCCCGGGAGAACAACCCCGCTAGGGCATGGGCCCTCACCCTCGTGTGCCGGCTGCAGCCGGCCACCCACCCCCTGTATCGAGGGTAGGTGGCCGGTTTGCCTTGTGCCAGAGTTCAGCCCGGAGCTACCAAGACACTTCGGTGACCCGGCCGCCGGCGACGTCGACGGTGAGCCGGACCGGACCGTCCGGTAGGACGGCGAGGTCGTAGCGGCCTTCTGGTACGTCGAAGAAGACTGCCGAGTGGATGGTGTGTCCGTCAGGCGCCGATCGCCGAACGACTCCCACATGAGGGAAGTGCCCATGACCATGACCGTGCCCGTGCCCGTGCCCGTGCCCGTGCCCGTGCCCGTGCCCGTGCCCGTGATCATGCCAATGGTCGTGGTCGTGGGCCGGTTCTCCGGCGGGGCGGCGGACGATCTCCGCGTCGTGCAGGTCCGCCGGGGCGGTGACGACGATCGCGCCGACACCGTCGCCGATGTCGAGCAGGACCGAGGAGCCCTGACCGGCGTGCGGATTCTCCTCGGCGTTGGTGAGCGGCCTGGTCATGACACCGCGGGCATACCGGGCATGGACGAGTAGCCGCCGGCCGGCGTACCGAGGTACGGGAACCACTTGAGGTAGTCGGAGTTGGTGTTCGACGTACCGTCCTTGATCGCCCCGGCCGCGTCGTCCGGCTTGAACGCGGGATCCACCAGCGGGATCGTGATGCCGGCGACCGCGCGCAGCTCGACCGTGACGACGTCGTCGAAGACCCGGCGCCCGTTCGGGAAGCCGGCCGCGTCACCGGCGACGAGACCGAGCGGGTTCGGCGACTTCGACGGCGGCACGGCGACATTCAGCCGCAGCATGTCGGCCTGGACCGGACCGGTGAAGTTCTGGAAGCCGGGCACGACCCCCTTCGGGATCCCGGTCAGCAGGATCGCCGCCAGGTCCGCACGAGGCTTCTTGTACGCCGCCAGCCGCGGGAACACGCCCGGGTAGAGCACCGGCAGCAGTCCGGCGAGCTCCGGTGTCGTGACGAACTTGGCGAACGCCTTGTCGTCCTTGGGCGAGAGCCGGTTCCACTGGTCCTTCAGGGCCATCGGCACGATGACCTCGTTGAACAGCGGGTTGCCCAGCCGCGAGATCTGCTTGTACGGGCCGTGCCAGATCGGGTCACCACCCGCGTCGTCGAGCATCCGGGACTGCTGGCGGCTCGCGGTGGCGTACACACCGATGACGGACTTCGGGTCCAGCACGTCCGTCGGGGTGCTGCCGTCGCGGGTCAGGTCGCCGATCGGGACCTGGATCGCGATCGTGTGCACGTTGGAGCCCTGCAGGCCGTTGACGCCCATCGCGGCGGCGGACGGGATCAGGTGCGCCATCTGGAACGGCCGCAGCGTGGCGAGGTCGAAGATGCTGCCGAGGTCGGCGAAGAAGCCGTCCGCGCGCTGACCCGCGAACACCTTCCGGTTGCGCCCGAAGGTGTAGATCGCCTGCCGCGCCAGCTTGGCGTAGTTCGGCGTACTGCGGACTCCGACGTTGACCGGCGGGGCGGCGAGATCACGCGCGAGGATCCTCGACCGGCCATCCTCGACCCGGGTGACCGAGTAGAACTGCGGGCGGTTCCAGTTCGGGTCGTTGATCGAGGTGATCGGCCCGGTGTTGTACAGGAAGGTCTTCGGGTTGCGGATCTTGGCCTGGAACCGGAACTGGTAGCTGATGTCGGCCTGGCCGGTCCCGCTGTTGGAGATGTGGATCTGGTAGAGCACGTCGTCGCCGAACTCGTAGAAGTTCGGGCCGCCGTACGGGTTCTGGAACGGAATGAAGTTGGCGATGATCGTGACCGTGTCCGGCTTGTCCGGGGACACGAAGGCGTAGACATCGGTGTTGTCGGCGACCGGGTCCTTGGAGATCTCCGGCGCTTCGCGGTGCGACGACATGACAGTTCCTTTCTCAGCCTGTGGTCTTGCCGGCCAGGCGCGCGGCGAGCTCGCGATCGGTGACGAGGACTTCGCGCTGACCGACCAGGATGGCCAGCTGCCCCTTCTTCACGTTCTTGACGTGGACGACGAACGACTCGGCGCCGGCCAGATCGGCCGCCGCCAGTTGCGGTGCGGTCTGCTCGGACCGGTCCCCGAAGATCTTCGGCGCTGCGACCGCGCCGACCGCGGCCGCCGTGCCCGCCCCCGCGAACACCAGGAATCCGCGGCGTGTGGCGTCACTCATGACTGTTCCTCCCTTTGCCTTGACCACCGGCGAACGCGGCGGTCGGACCATCTCGCGTTCGGCACGACGCGACGGACGGATGGGTCGAACCCCCAAGTTCTGAAGGAATTTCGACGCACCGTCTCCGCCTGCCTGCACGGTGTGAGCGGCAACGACCCACTGGATATTCGGCCCTCGCCGGTGCCGGGATGACGCCGTACATTCGTTGCCAGACACCTGTCGTGGGTACTGGGGAGTGACCGCAGGTGTCGCTGGGGGAGGAGTGAGGATTGTCTGACCAGGACAGGACAGCGCAGCCGCGCCCGGCGTTGCCCGACGGATCGATGCCGTACTACGACACCCATCCGCTGCCGGGGATGCCCGGGGGCGATCCGCCGTTCGCGCCGTTCGGGTGGGGACCGATGCCACGCGGTGACGACGAGGACCCGCTCGGCGACGACCAGCCGCCTCGCAAGCTCCGGGTCACGCTGCGCCTCAGCCTGCTCCTCACCTGCAGCGTGGTGATCGCCGGCCTCGGATTGAGTGCGATCCTGTTGCGGTGAGCGCTGGCATGACGGCCGCTGCTTGGGCCGAGCAGCAGGTCGCAGCCGTCCGTGACGATCCGTCCGGACGGCTCGCCCTGATGCAGCGCTGCTACTACGGACCGTTCGGCAAGGCGCCCCGGCATCTGCCCTATCGGCGCGCGGCGATGGCGGCGATGCAATGGGAGTTACGGCGCGGTGTGTTGCAGCCACCGTTCAGTGACCGTCCGGGGAGCCCGTGGTGGCGGGCAGTGAACGAGCGCGTCCTGCGGGACGGCTGCGAGGCGGTGGCGCTGAGCGGGGACCTGTCCGGCTCGGCCTCGTCGCGCACGGTCCAGTTCTGGTTGTCGTTCGCGCAGTACCCGACCGCGAGGGCGTGGTGGCGAGCGCACAACGGCAGCATCGTCGCCGGTTATCTCGAGCACCGCGCGCTGGCCGAGACGGAGACCGCCGCCGAGCGGTTCTTCATGAACGTCGTGCTCTGCCGGGTGCTCTACACCCACGCGCTGGTCGCGGCACCCCGGATCGCACTGGGCTGGCTTCGTCCACTCGCGCCGCTGCTCGGCGACCCGAGGCTCGGCATGGCCGGCATTTTCCTCCAGCTGTCCCGAGTCCTGCCGGACGAGTACCCCCTCCGCGAAGAGGTCAGGTTCTACCTCAGGAACGAGCTCGGCTTCGGCCGGCTGCTGGACTTCGGCGTGATCGTCCCGCGGCTGCAACAGATCTACGAGTGGTCGGCGCACGAGCTCGCCGACCCGGGGCTGCTCGAGTTCATCGACGGCGGATCGCTGACCTACGCGTTGCCGGCCGACGATCACGGCTTCTGGCAGCCACCACGGTCCCGCCTCCTCCAGTTGGCCCAGCGCCTGCTGCCCGCGGAGCGACTCAGGTAGTGCGTGGTGCCCAGCGGAAGGTCGTCGTACCGACGACGGTGGCTGCCAGGCCCCAGGCGGCGATGACGGCGAGGTCGGTGGGTTCGAAGCCGGCACCGGTGGTGGCCGGGTCGAAGACCGTCAGGAACGCGTGGTAGAGCCGCTGCACCGGGAAGATCTCCGCGACCTCGCGGACGCCGGACGGGATGAGTTCCTGGGGGATGAAGATTCCCGAGATGAAGTACAGCGGGAGGGTGATGGCGTTCGTGATCGGTACGGCGGCGTCCTGCGACGGGATGGCCGTGGAGACGGCGAAGGCCAGCGCCGAGAACGTGAACGTGCCGACGAGGAGGGTGACGAGACCGGCCGCGATGGTGGTCGTCGGTACGGCGACGTCGTACACAATCCGCCCGATCGCCACGAGGACGACGACGAGCAGGACCGCGGCGACCGCGGACGTAACGATGCGTCCGGCCATGAACGTCCGGATCGGGAGCGGCGTGGTGCGGAGCCGTTTCAGCAGGCCGCGTTCGCGGGATGCGGTGAGTGAGACGGTGAGGTTGGTGAAGGTGACCTGGATGATCCCGAGGGCGACGATGCCCGGCAGGTAGTACGTCGCGCCGCTGACCAGTTGCCCGTCGGCCAGCTCCATCCGCTGGTTGCCGAACACGGTGACGAAGATGATCAGGAACATGATCGGCAGGGCGATGGCGAAGAAGATCGTGCTCGGACTCCGCCAGAACGTCTTCCAGTCGTAGCGGACCTGGTGCCTCACGAGGGCGTTCCCGTGGTGAGCTCGAGGTAGACATCCTCCAGGCTCGGTCGCCGTACTTCGAAGTCGGCGAGGTCGAGTTCGTTCTGCACGGCCCAGGTGGTGAGTGCGTGGACGAGTGGCAGGGGATCGGGGGAGCGGAGCTCGACCCGGCCGGCTGACACCTTCGCCGGCTCGGACAATGCGGGCAGTTCGGCACCGTCGGGGAGGGTGAAGGTGATCCGGGTCGCGTGGCCGGCGACCAGGGTGTCCGGCGGGCCCTCGGTCCGGATCCGGCCGTCGACGAGGATCGCGACGCGGTCGGCGAGTGCTTCTGCCTCGTCGAGGTAATGCGTGGTCAGCAGCACGGTCTTGCCCGCGTCGCGCAGCGAGCCGATGATCTGCCAGGCTCCGCGCCGCGCGGCCGGATCGAAGCCGGTGGTGGGCTCGTCGAGGAACAGGAGTTCGGGATCGCCGATCAGCGCGATCCCGAGGTCGAGCCGGCGTTGCTGGCCGCCGGAGAGCCGGCCGGCACGCGTGTCGCGCTGGTCTTCCAGGCCGACGAGCTGGACCACGTCCTCGACCGGAAGGGGTCGCGGGTAGTAGCCCGCGAACTGCGCCAGTGACTCGCGGACCGTCAGCGCCGGCTCGACCTGCCAGGTCTGCAACATCACGCCGATCCGCGAGCGCCACGCCCGATCCGCGCGGGCGGGATCGGCGCCGAGCACCTGGACCGTCCCGGCGGTCGGGTCCCGGTACCCCTCGAGCATCTCGACTGTGGTCGTCTTGCCCGCGCCGTTCGGGCCGAGGACGGCGAAGATCTCGCCGGCGCGAACCTCCAGGTCGATCCCGCGCACCGCGTCGTGGCGCCCGTACGACTTCCGCAGCCCGTCGGCCGTGATCACCGCGCTCGTCAACTGCCCTCCCAGGGATCCTTGCCAACGGCATTGAACGCCCGGCGCCGGAACTGCGTCCAGTGCCCGACAGCTGACTAGACATTGTGGTAGTCAGGGGTTACAGTCTATTCAGGATATTGGAAGTCCAGGATAGGAGAACAGTGATGAGGATCTTTCTGGCCGGTGCGTCCGGCGTGCTCGGACAGCGCCTGGTTCCGCGACTGATCGCGGCGGGGCATGTGGTCGGGGGAATGACCCGCTCGGCGGAGAAGGCGGAACTGCTCGGTAGCCTCGGTGCCGAGCCGATCGTGTGTGATGTCTTCGACCGGGCCGCGCTGGTCCAAGCGGTCCGGGAGTTCAAGCCGGACCTGATTCTGAACGAGTTGACCGATCTCCCGGACGACGTGAACCGGATCGGCGAGTTCACGGCGCTGAACGCCCGCATCCGGACCGAGGGGAATCAGAACCTGATCGACGCCGCTCGGCTGAGTGGATCGCCGAAGATCCTGGCGCAGAGTGTGGCCTGGCAGTTGCCGGACGGACCCGACGCACTGGCGGTCCGAGAACTCGAGCGAACTGTGCTGGCCGAGGGTGGCGTCGTACTGAGCTACGGCCAGCTCTACGGACCTGGGACGTACAACGAGCAGCGGGTGCCGGCGAAGCCCCGGGTCCACCTCGATCGTGCCGCCGACCTGACCGTCGAGGCGCTGGGAAGTGCCACCGGCGTCGTCGTGATCACCGACTGACCTCGCGCGATCGCTGGCTCCGTTCGCTGGTAGTCAGCCTCTATGCTCTCCATGGGACCGGGTAGCGAGTCATGGAGACGAGAATGTCGATCACTTTCGAAGGGGTGCTGGCCGACCGGAGCACCTGGCGGCTGGACAACTGCTCGATCGCGAAAACGATGGAGTTGATCGGCACACGGTCGTCGATGCTGGTCCTGCGCGAGGCGCTGTACGGCACGACCAGGTTCGACGACTTCGTCCGGCGGACGAAATCGACCGACGCCATCGTGGCCGCCCGCCTGAAGGAGCTCAGCGAGGCCGGCCTGTTCACGAAAGCGCCGTACCGGGAGCCGGGTACGCGCACTCGCTACGAATACGTCCTGACCGACAAGGGGAGGGACCTGCTCCCTGCGGTGTTCGCACTGATGCAGTGGGGCAACAAATACCTGCAGGCCGAGGACGGTGGCCCGCTGCGCCTGGTGGAGCGCGGCACCGGCGAGCCGGTGGACATCCGGCCACGGACCCGGTCCGGCCGGGACCTCGAGCTCGAGGATCTCGCGATCGTCGCCAACGGAGACTGGGCCGGCTGACCTTCGGACGGGCGCGCAGGTAGCGACAACTCTCGACCAGCGCGCCTGGTCTTCTCGAAGGAGCTTCTCTTGCTGTCGACACAGCTTCGTACTGACGTGCCCGCAACTCGGCGCCGTCCCACGCTATCGGCCGGCCTCGCGGTCGCCGGTACGGCGATCTCGTTCACCAGCCTGTATCTGGCGGCCGGTGCGCTGACACCACTCCTGGTGGTCTACAAGGAGCGGTGGAACTTCGCGCCGGCCGTCCTCACGGTGGCCTTCGCCGTCTATGCGGTCGGCTTCCTGGCCGCCGTACTCACCTTCGGTTCGCTGTCCGATCACGTCGGCCGGCGACCGGTGTTGATCGGGGCAATGATCGTCCAGATCGCCTCCAATCTGTTGTTCCTGGCCGCTTCGGACGTCGGGTGGGTGATCGCCGGGCGGATCGTGCAGGGTGTCGCGAGCGGGGCGGCCACGTCGGCGTTCACGGCGGCGCTCGTCGAGCTGGCGCCGCCGAGCCGCAAGCGGCTGGGCGCGGTGCTCGGCAGCGTCGGTCTCACCGGCGGGCTCGGCGCAGGGTCGTTGCTGGCGGGGCTGGCGATCCAGCTCACGAGCTCGGCCAACTCGATCGTCTTCATCGCGCTCACTGTGCTGACCGCTGCGGGGATCGTCGTCGCGGCGTTGTCGCCGGAGACGGTGTCGCGGGTGCCGGGCGCGGTTCGTTCGCTGATCCCGCGGATCGCGTTCCCTGCGGCCACGCGGCGAGAGTTCGTTGCCGCGGCACCGGTGGTGGCCGCGGTCTGGATGCTGGCGGGGTTGTCCGGCGGACTCGCGCCGAGCATGGTGTGCAGCGTGTTCCACCTGAACAGCGGCCTGCTCAACGGCGTGGCCGGATTCATCGCACCGGCGGCGTCGGCCGTCGTCGGCCTGGCCTTCGCGAGCGTCGCGCCACGGCGGGCGATGAGGATCGGGATCCATGCGTCGATCGTCGGTGCCGTCGGCATCATCGGCGGAGTTCTCGCCGGCAGCCTGCCGCTCATGATGCTCGGTCAGGCCGTGGCCGGTGTCGGCTTCGGCGCGGCATTCACGGCCGCGCTGCGGCTGATCTTCCCGCTCGCTCCGGTGCACCAACGGGCCGCCGTCGTCGCGGGGATCTACCTGGTCTCGTACGTCGCCCTCGGCGTGCCGATCGTGATCGCCGGGCAACTCGCCGGCCCGCTCGGCGAGATCCCGGCCGTGACCCTGTACACCGCGTCAACGGTGCTGCTGGCCCTGATCAGTCTCGTTGCCCAGCTCCGGCTCCGGCGGGGTCACGGCGAGACGGGCTCAGGCACGTCCTGAAGGGGATCGGGTCGCGGTGTGTGCCCGGCGAGCGGGGAGCGGCTTCCGAACCAGGCATCGAGTACGGCGTCGTCGCCGAGGACGCCGAAGGGCGCAGGTTCGCGCTCCAGGATGCGCAGCAGCGTGATGAGCCGTTGCGTCGTCGCACACATCGTCGGGTCCTCCCCCCAGCCATCGTTCGCTGACTCCAGCCCGAAACCGCCGGCGACGCTGCCGGCCCGTGACGAACTGGACGGCCCCGGAGCTGCTGTTCTGAACACCGGGACCTGGAGTCGTTGGCCTCACGCGCGACCAACCCCCGTTGACAGTGCCGTGGACCGGCCCCTGAACCACCGACCGCCCCACCGCCTCACCCACCACATCGGCCAACGACCACAGGACGTTACAGACCGGGGTCGCCGGTCGCGGAGTTGGTGATCCGTGGTCACGGGCGGGCGGTGCGGCGGACGTAGGCGGGGAGGGCGTACCAGAAGATCACGAACCAGATCAGGACCGCGCCGAGGATGGTCACGGCGACCGGGCGGGAGAGGATCGCGTCGAGGGCGATCAGGACGCCGCCGGCGATCGCGGCGAGCAGGAAGATGAGTCCGAGGTTGATCAGGCGGTGGGTGATCTCGACGAGCCGGTCGCGGAGCTTCTGCTGGTACAGGATGCGGTGGAAGGACACCGGCGCCAGGAACAGCGCGACTGCGAAGGCCGACGTGGTCAGGGTCACGGCGTACACGTAGTGCGTGAACCGGTCGGCCGCCTGGAACTGGTTCTGGAAGGCGATGGTCAGCAGGAAGGCGAACAGGATCTGGGTGCCGGTCTGCGCGAGGCGCAGCTCCTGCAGGAGTTCGCTCCAGTGGCGGTCGAGCCGCGCACCGGCGTTCTCTTCGTCACGTTCGTACCTCAGGCCGGCCATCTCTCTTTCCTCACGTCTGCGGGTGGGCGGTCAGGTACCCAGTACCCAAAGAGCAGGCGTAGTTGTCAGGGTTGGGGGTACCGGGCGCGTGAGTGAAGGGAGTGCACGATGCCTGCGGGTTCCAGCCGGAAGCGTGAGCGGCAGTACGAACACATCAAGGCCGGACTGAAGAAGAGCGGCCGCAGCGAGGACATCGCCGAGGAGATCGCGGCACGCACCGTGAACAAGGAGCGGGCGCGCGCGGGGGAGTCGAAGCAGAAGAGCCGGTCCTCCACGCACGACATCTCGTCGAGCCGCCGCGGCGGTCTGCGCTCGCACAGCGGGGCGAAGGGCCGCACCAAGGAGCAGCTCTACAACGAGGCCAGGCAGAAGAACATCAAGGGCCGCTCGACCATGACCAAGGCCCAGCTGGCGAAGGCGGTCGGACGGTAGCTGCTCGGCGTCGGGGTGTTTCCCGATGACTGTCCGTTGGCGGTAGCGTGCATCGTGATGCCTGGCGAGTAGGGGGCGGAGATGCCGTGGTTCCCGGAGTTCAGCAGCGCGGCCGTGCTGGCGCGGCGGGAGATGCGTGCTGCCGGGCAGGCTGATCCGGTGGCGCAGTACCTGATCGCGTTGAGTGACGGCCGGGCCGACGCGCTCGAGACCGTCTGGCCGGGTGAGGTCGTGGTCCACGACCCGCGGGCCGGGGTGGTGCGCGGTCACCGGGAGTTGCGGACCTTCGTCCGGGACAACCGTGAGTGGCTGGCCGAGCATCAGGCGCGGATCGAGACCGTGGCGGAGACCACCGTCGGCCCGCGCGCCGTGGTCGAGCTCCTGGCCCATGTGCGTCACGACGGCCGCGAGGTGCCCTGGCCGATGGCGGTCGTTGCCGAGTCACCTGATGATCGATCGGTCGTGTTCCGGACCTACTGCAGCCAGTGGCCGGTCGACGGCCGGCGCCACGTGCGGCCACCGGTCTTCGAGGCCGGCCACGCGGCGCCCGGCGACGTCGTCGGCCGCTATCTCGGCGCGCTCGCCGGCGGCGACACCGACTCGATCGTGAAGACCTTCGTGACGGACGGGTACGTCGCCGAGCCGATCGGACCGCACTACATCCACCGCGGCGCCGACGAGCTCCGCTCCTTCTACACCGGCACCTTCAGCGCCGGCGGCGGCATCGGCCTCCAGAACTGCACGATGATCGACGACGGCGTCCGCTGCGCCCTGGAGTACAACTGCGTCACGTGGGGGACCCACGCCGTACCGCCCCAGGCCGGCATCGCCGTGTACGAACGCAGCCCGGACGGCCTCCTCACCGCCGTCCGAATCTACGACGACGTGGAGCCCCCGGCCCCTAACTGAGCGGGGCAGGACGCTCGCACCTCTCGTACGGGTCCGCGATGTCGGGCTTGTCCACCACACTCGGATGTTCCCCGACGCTCCCGGCGGCCCGGTCGAGGTGAAGGCGATCTTCGACCTGTTCCACGCCGCCTTCGACGACTTCGGCGCCGAGATCCTCGACCAGGTCGCCGAAGCCGGGAAAGTCGTTACCTACAAGGCGTTCACCGGCACCCACACCGGCGACTTCCTCGGCATCCCACCCACCGGCGCCAAGGTCCGCTTCGAAGTCATCGACATCGTCCGCATCACCAACGGACAGATCACCGACCACTGGGGCCTGGTCGACCAGCAATCCCTCCTCCGCCAGTTAGGTGCGGCCGGCTGACTCGGCACCGACGGGCGTGTAGGCCGACTCCGGCAGGAGCCGTAGACCGGTTTGCACGTGGATCAACTCCGGGAGGGTGTACTTGCGGGAGCGGGTGGTGTTGATGCCACGGGCACCGAAGGTCATGGTGACCGAGCATTCGGTTGGGCTCAGGCCCACGAGGAGACCTCTCTCGACAGTCAGCAGAAGGGCGTCCAGCGCGTAGAGCAAGGTGAGATCGAACCTGACGGTCATCGGTGCCTGTGCGTCGACGGTCACCTCCACTTCGGGGTGATGGATCGACGAGATCTTGTGGCTTGCCAAGCTGACGTGCTCCGGAGATCCGGTGCCTGCCAGTGTGGCTTTCGCCGCCTCCTTGAGTTCGCGCTGCGTCTGCCACGCCCACAGGATGGGGGTGCCCAGGTCCTCGTCGAGCGCCTTGGCGAGCGCACTGGCAACGGGACCCGAGACCAGCGGACCGACTTGTGGCATGACCTTGAGGACCCCGGTTGTCGAGACGAGGTTGGTGAGTTCTGTCGACGCGTCCTGACGGGCCTCGGAGAAGAGGGAAACGATCGTCGCGTGGTGGTTGCCGGTAGTCATGACTTGTCCTCCTGCAGGTGCTGCTGCCCGCGGTCGAGGTGGGCCTCCACGGTGATGCGGTGTGCCGGGCCGGACTCCTGGATGCTCGGGCTGGTCGGGGTAAGTGGCCGTCCGACGGCGGTGATCTGAGGCAGTCGGGGGCGGTGCCGGTGCTGGAGGCGCGTAGCAGTCCCGGCCGCGAGTACGCCGGCTCCGATGAGCAGCGGCAGCAGCCAAGACGGCCCGCGTTCAACCGCGCCACGCGCCTCGTCCTCACTGCGGTTGACCAGGTCAGGAACCGGTACGAGCTCCCGCGCCGGCTCGCGATTCAGATCGACCGTGACGACCGTACCGATGTCGACGACGGTGCCGGGCGACGGGCGCTGGTTCACGACGATCCCCGCCGCCGTCCCGGACCGGACAACGCGGGGCTGGAACTTCAGCCGAGCTGCCCCGATCGCTGTCCGTGCCGGGACTTCAAGCTTGCCGACAACATCAGGCCCCACTGTCCCCACCGGCACACTCTCCGCGGAGCCGCGCCGAATGTCGGCGGTCACCTTGGTGCCGGCGGGCACGAGCCGTTTCGCTTGCGGGTCCTGGCTGACCACGCGGCCGGGGCGCTTGCCGTTCCGGACGATTCGCGGAACGTAGACG
This sequence comes from Kribbella sp. NPDC048837, assembly GCF_055586945.1. Classification (NCBI taxonomy): domain Bacteria; kingdom Bacillati; phylum Actinomycetota; class Actinomycetes; order Propionibacteriales; family Kribbellaceae; genus Kribbella; species Kribbella sp. NPDC048837. The sequence goes on along the minus strand of NZ_JBVJHF010000001.1, from coordinate 852,807 downwards.
AGTCCGGCTGCCTTGACCAGCGCCTTCGCCTCGTCTTCGGTGCGCCCGATGAGATCTGGGACCTCCTTCGGCCGGACGGGCTCCTCGAGGACGAGTTCGACCGCCCGCCCGAACACCTGGTACCCGTGCACGGCGGGGGTCTGCTGGGCGACGATCCAGTCGGGTGCCGCCGTTCTGGCGGACGGTCGTACGACGAGCGCGAGCCGCTCCGCCACCTCACGTGCGGCACCCAGGTTCTGGCCGACCAGGTCAGGCAGCACCACACCGAGCCAGAGGCCCACCACCGGGGCAACGTCGCCGTGATACGGCCTGCCGCGCATCTCCTGCTCGGCGACCACGACCGCGTTCTCGTCGACAGTCGACGGCATGTCGTTCAACAGCGTGCAGGTGTACTTCTCGGATCCGAGGCGAGGGGTGCCCATTCCCGGCGTCCGCTGGGAGCGTCGGCACCATCGTGAACGACAACGCGATGAGAACCCCAGCAGCGGCGATCAGGCGCACTAGGGGACGAATCCTGAAGCCTTCCCGAGGTGTCACACCCGTCTGACCCCACGGCCGACGAGTTTGATACGGGTTGCGGGGCGGGCTACGGGTTCCCGCCCCACAACATCAGCTTGCCGGCGCCGGGCTCAGCGGGTGACGTCGTACACGAGTTTCTGGATTCCGTTGGGGTAGGACTCGCTCTCGATCAGCGTGAGGCCCTGCTTGTCCTTGTCCGTGTCGCTGAACAGGCGCTTGCCGGCGCCGAGCAGAACGGGGAAGACCAGGAGGTGGTAGCGGTCGATCAGGCCGGCGTCGGAGAGGTTGCGGTCCAGGGTGGCGGAGCCGTGGATGATGATCGGCCCGCCCTCGGTCTCCTTCAGGGCGGCGACGTCGTCGAGGGAACGCAGGATGGTGATGTCGCCCCAGTTGGACACCAGGTCCTCGTCCTTCAGGGTGGTCGAGACGACGTACTTCGGCATGGTGATGTACAGCGGGAAGTCCTCGGTCATCGTCGGCCAGACCGGCGAGAAGACCTCGTAGCTGACGCGGCCCATCATCATGGCCGCCGCCTCGGTCTGCTCGCGGCCCTTGAGCTCGTAGGCGGCCGGGTCGAACGGGATGTCCTTGAACGTCCAGCCCGCGTTGCGGTAGCCCGCCTCCCCGCCGGGGGAGTCGACGACGCCGTCGAGGGAGACGAACGCGGTGGCGATCAGAGTACGCATCGGATGCTCCTTGGCTGGTGTGCTCGAAGTGCTGTCGTCAGTGCATCGAACAACACCAGCCGAACTCGACATCACCCTGCACGACGTGGAATGTGACGCCGGTCACATCCTCGGCATCTCAACAACGCCCGCAATCACAGCTCGGCCGGCAGTGCTCGCGGGGAGTGCCACACACCTGATGCGGCAACAACACCGGCCCGACGCCCGGCACCGCCTGACTACGTGCCAACCGCAACAAAGTGTCCGCCGCCAGCGGGGCGTTCTCACCTGTCGCCGACATCCGCGCCGCAATCATCCCCGCCACCAACGGCGCCGAGAACGACGTCCCACTCCAGTTCGCGATCCCCTCGAAATGCCTTACCTCATTGATGTGGGGCTCTTCGATGCAGGTGTAGTCGCCGACCGCGAATGCGTTGACCAAGTCCACGCCCGGGGCATACACGTCGACCCATCCGCCGTAGTTGGAGAAGTCCGCGCGGCTGTTGCCGTCAGCGGACAGAGCGCCGACACCGATCACCCACGAGTACGCCGCCGGGAACGTCGGCAGCTGCGTCGTGTCGTTCCCGGCCGGCGCCACGACGACGGCGTTCACATAGCGCAAACGCCTCTCGTAGAAGGCTGTGAAGGTGTGCATCGGGCGATGGAACCGGGTGAAACCGTCGAACTCGCAGACGATGATGTCCGCGCCATGGTCCAGCAGGTCGCTCATCCGCCGGATGATCTGGTGCTCGTACGCCATCCCCGGGCACCGCCGGTTCTCGATGTACTCCGCCTTCTTGACGCAGACCTTCGCCTGCGGCGCGATGGAGCGTACGCAGCCGGCCACGAACGTCCCATGGCACGCGTACGGCTGGATGTGCCCGTTGAGCCCGCCGAACGGGACCTCGGTGTCGCCGCACACGCCCGCCATCCAGGGCCACCTCCGCGGCGCGTCCTCGAGCAGACCGTTGTCCACGACACCGACGATCACGTCACGGCCGTCCCATCCGTGCTTCCCGCAACAGATCCCGTCGCTGACCGGCGGCACCGGACTCATCGACTGCGCCGGCACAACCGCCGGCTCCGTCGCCGGACAGGGATGCCCGTTGCCGTTCAAAGGCAGCGCATGATCCGGAGTCACCTTCCCGTGCCCCAGCACCTCCTCCAGTTTGCGCAGAACGGTCGGCGTCGAGAGTGGATCATCGTCGACGCTGCCGTCCCAGTCCGGACCGGGCTCGGTACCACCGTACGTACCAGGCTTGCCCACGGCTGCCAAGGGAATGCCATAGCGCCAGACCAAGCCGGTGACACCGTCGATCACGGGCAACCGGTGAATGGCTACGTCCAAGGGAATGATCGCCTCGTCGACCGCGTCACTCTTCGACGCTTTCCGTTCATCAGGCATCGCTCCTCGCAGAGCGGTGACCACCAGGGGGATGTCTTCGGTGCGGGTGAGAATGGTGTCGCGGCGGTAGAAGTACTCGACGTACCCGAGCTCCTCCCAGTTCTCCGGGTAGGCGGCCGCGGTGCCGTGCCACCGCTCGTGTCCGTTACCTCGCTTCTTGCGACGGCTCGGGCGTTCCAGCTCGTCGAGGTCGTCCAGAATCAGGTGCAATGCTTCGTTGAGGCGTTTTTGCGTTGGCATTTCGTCCGCTCCTCGATGGTCGAACAATTCCGGAGAATGCACAGGGGCGGCGTATTACGATCGGTAGGTGGTCGGGTCAGGGGAGGGCGGTTCGTGTTGTGGACGCCGACGAGTTGCATGCGCTTGCGTTGTCGCGGCCTGCTGACGCGCTGCGGATCGCTCGTGAGGTGCTCGCCAACTCTCCGTCCCACTCCGAGGCCGCGGCGGCTCATCAGGCGGCGGGGGTCGTGCATCGCGATTTCGGGGACATCAACGAGGCGGTGACGGAGCTCCGGGCGGCGTACCGGCATGCTCGTCAGGCGGCGGATCGCGATCACGAGGCGGACATTCTGGCGAGCCTCGGCGTGGCTCTGGTGATGGCCGGGCACACCAAGCGTGGCGTGGCCGCGCTGAACTCGATCGCGCCCGGGCGGACGGGTGTGGTTGCCGGGCGGATCCTGATCCGGCGGGTCTGGGTGTGGGGTGCGGTGCTCGGGAAGTACGACGAGGCGCTCGCCGACGCGGAGCAGGCGGTGGCGTTGCTGAGCGACACCGGCGACCTGGTCTGGGAGGCTCGGGCGCTGACGCACCGGGCCATGGTGCTGCTCGCGATGGGGGCGATCGAGCGCGCCGACGAGGACTACGCCCGCAGCGAGGAGTTGTTCGCGAAGGCCGGTCAGCAGGTCGAGTACGCCGACACCCGGCAGGCGCGGGGCGCCGCCGCCTTCGCCCGCGGCGATCTGCCGACGGCGATGCTGTACCTCGACGACGCCCAACGCGTGGTCGACGAGCTCGGCGTCCTCGAGCCCGACCTGTTCGCCAACAAGTGTTTGGTGCTGCTCGCCGCCGGCCTGACGCGCGACGCACTGACCGAGATCAACAGCGCGCTCGACCGGATCGAGCAGCAGCGTGGCTCGACAGCGCGACGAGCGGAGTTGCTGTACTGCGCCGGCCTGGCAGCGCACGCGGTCGGCGCGCTGGATCTGGCCGAGACTCGCAGCCGCGTCGCGTTGAAGCTGCTCCGCCGCCAGCAGCGTCCGTGGTGGGCGGCGCGTGCGGAGCTTGCGCTGCTGCAATCCCGTTACGCGGGCGGCGACCGTACGGCGCGACTGCTGCACACCGGCCAACGAGTGAGTGCAGAGCTCGACGGGCTCGACCGGGATCTCGCGGTCGAGGCGCACCTGCTGACCGGCAGGCTCGCACTCGCGCGGACCGATCAAGCCGAGGCCAGACGCCACCTGAAGATCGCGGCCGGAGCCCGGCACGGCAGCCTGCGGGCGCAGGGCGCCGGCTGGCTCGCGCAAGCCACGCTCAACCAGCGTGACGGCCGGTCGCGGGCGATGCTGGCCGCCTGCCGGCAGGGCCTGAGCCTGATCGAGATCTACGTCCGCACCCTCGGCGCCACCGAACTGCGGGTTCTGGCCACCGCCCAGGGCGCCGAGCTCGCCTCGATCGCACTCCGGTACGCCGTCCAGCGCGGCAACGCCCGCCAGGTCCTCGAGTGGAGCGAGCGCTGGCGTGCCACGGTCCTCGCGATCCCACCCGTTCGCCCGCAGCAGGACGACGACCTGGTCGCCGATCTCGCCGCGCTGCGCAACCTGACCCATCGGCTCGAGGCGAGCTACGACGACCAGCGGCTCGGATCCGGTCCGCTGCATCGCGAACGCCGCCGCCTCGAGTCCGTCGTACGCCGCCGCGTCCTGCTGACGCCCGGTACGACGGGCGACCGGCCGGACCACTTCCGCAGTACCGACCTGCTCGATCAGCTCGGAGACCGCAGCCTGGTCGAGCTCACCGATGTCGACGACCAGCTGTACGCCCTGGTGGCGGCGCACGGCCGGGTTCGCCTCAAGCTGGTGGGGCCCACTGCGCTGGCGACTCATCGTCTCTCCCACGCGTTGTTCGCGCTGCGACGCGAGGCGACCGGCCACAGAACGCACCAGCTCGACCTGGACGAAATCGGTGCTCGGCTCGAGACGGCCCTGCTGGGCGAGGTGGTCAACCAGTTGGACGACGGCCCGGTGGTCGTCGTACCGACCGGCCGGCTGCACGCGGTTCCGTGGAGCCTGCTGCCGTCGCTCCGGCACCGGCCGACATCGGTGGCCCCGTCGGCCGCGGCCTGGTTGCGCGCACGGAACGCCGCGCCGCCGGTGACCGAGCGCGTGGTGCTGATCGGTGGTCCGCAGCTGTCGACAGGACCGGAGGAGGTACGGCGTCTCGCCGAGCTGTATCCGGATGCGGTCGTGCTGAGCGGTGGCGATGCGACCGCAGAAGCAGTGCTCGAAGCGATGGACGGGGCGTCGTTGGTGCATGTCGCGGCGCACGGCAGGTTCCGCGCGGACAGTCCGCTGTTCTCGGCGCTCGAGCTGGATGACGGGCCACTCACGGTGTACGACCTCGAACGGCTGGAGCGGGCACCACACCGGGTGGTGTTGTCGAGTTGCAGCTCGGCGCTGGGCGGACCCAGTGGTGCGGACGAGCTGCTCGGGCTGGTCAGTGCCCTGGTCGCGCTCGGGTCGTCCGGGGTGGTGGCGAGCGTCGTACCGGTGAACGACCCGGCGACGGTGCCGCTGATGCTCGGGCTGCACAGCCGGCTGCGGGTCGGTGACGGTCTCGCTGAGGCACTCGCCCAGGCCCGGGCGTCGGCCGGTGACGGCCAGCTCGCGCGTACGGCCGCGCAGTCCTTCATCGCCCTCGGAGCCTGAGCAACGCTCATAGTCGTACCCAGTCGGTGACCACCCTGCCGGTGGCCGTGTCGCAGCGCAGCCGGACCGAGCCGGGCGGCAGCGACGGCAGCACGAAGAAGCCCGCATCGTCGGCGGTGACGTGGTACTCCACGCCGTCGGAGGTCTCGATGTGGATCTCGGCCGCGCCGGGGGGCATGATCTGGCCGACCACTTCGGCCTGGGTCACCTCCAGCTCCACCGACAGGGGAGTGGAGGTGAACACCAGCAGCCGGGTGTCGGTCGGTTCGGCGGCCCGGGTCTCCGCGGCGGCCGGTTCCAGCGAGGAATCGAAGGTCAGGATCGCCCGGAGGAGGTCCTCGTCGATCGTTCGCCAGGTCAGAGCGTCGTCGGCATGCTCGGCGATGTTCTGGGCGAGCGGTGCGGTGTCGCGGAGAGCCTCCGCGAGGTCTGCGAGAAGGCGGTCGTCGTCATCCCAGCGCCGCGTCATGCCGATCACCTCCCGACGAGCCGGACCGCTCCGACGTTTCGACGTACGCCCTGACCGGCTCGGACCGGCGGAGCCGCTCCAGCGCGCGGGACCGGGTCGGCCCGATGCTGCCGACCGGGATCCCGGTGCGCCTGCTGATCTCGACGTACGACGGGGGCGGGTCCTCCAGCAGGAGCAACAGCAACTCGCGCTGCCGGCCCGGCAGTTCGGCCAGCCCGGCGAGCAGCACCTCGTGCCGCTCGGCCCGGAACAGGTCTGCCTCGGGTTCACCGGTGTCGGCCGCGACCGACTGGTGCTCGGGATCGAGCGGGTCGTCGGGACGCAGCCGGCGTTTGGTCGACAGGTACCGGATCGACTCCCGCCGCGCGGTGGTGATGAGCCACCCGGGGATCGCCTGCGGTTCCTGCAGGCTGTCCAGGTGCTCGACCAGCCGCAGCCAAACGGTTTGCGCGACATCGTCGGTCTCGCTCGGCGTCAGCCGGAACCGCCGGACGACGGACACCAGCAACGGCGCGTACCGCCCGACGAGCTCGCGCCACGCCTCTTGCTCACCCTCCGCCGCCGCAGTCACCAAAGCTGTGACCGGCGACACCTCATCCACCATTCCAGCTCCCCTGCCGTTCAGGGCTCTTACTGGAACGGACCACAAAACACGCCTCCCAGATACATCTCGGCAGCAGGTATCTGGACGGCGCCGCGGCGGGTCCGTCCGTAGAGGACTCGTTCTCAGGGGGACCGATGAGCACACCGCCGATGTACACAACGGCGCCCGCACCCACGCCGCGGGCACCTGGGCCGGACCAGGTCGATGTCAGCGGCCTGCGCCATCCGACCGAGGGATCACGTTTCGCGCTCGCGTGCATCGCCAGTACGGCGGTGGTCGCCGGCGCGGTGTTCGTCTTCCTGTCGACCGGGCACGCCCTCGCGATCGCGCTGGTGATCCTCTTCCTCGTACTGCTCGTCCTGATGGTCCGCGTGCTGCAGATGGTGCTGCGAATTCACCTGCTCGCGAACGCGGTGCACGTATCGGCCGCGACCCTGCCCGACGTCGACGACGTGGTGCGCGAGGTCCGCGACCGGCTGGCGTACGACGGCCGCCTGGACATCTTCGTGGTGAACAAGACCAGCCGCACGCTGGGCGAGTCGTCGGCGCCGATCGCGATGATCAGCTTCTTCGGTGTCCGGTTCATCCTGGTCGAGGGCGACGTGATCGGCGATCTGTCGGACGACGGCCAGCGCGGACAGTTCGTCTTCCTGCTGGCGACGTACGTCGGTGCGCTGAAGGCACGGCACACGGTCTGGTCGCTGATCCTGTCGATCCTGCAGGGTCTGGTGCTGCCGAGGCTGGTCGGGCCGTTCGTCGCTCCGTGGTACCGCGCGACCGTGTACACCGGCGACCGGATCGCGCTCGCCTGCTGCGGCGACCTCGATGTGAGCCTGCAGGCGTTCTACAAGGACCTGGTCGGCAAGGACATCGCGACCCATGTGCGGCCCGGCGGCTTCGTGGCCCAGTCCCTGCACGCACGGCGTCGCAAGCTCCTGCGGGTCTCGCAGCTGCTCCATTTCTCGCCGCACGCGACCAGCAGGTACCTCGAGCTGCTGTCCTTCGCCGCTCAGCGCGAGCCCGCGGCATTCGACGCGTTCCGCGCCGAGGTCGACCCGGCCACCCGGGAGTTCGACGGAGTACTCGCGCAGCTCGGAAGCCGGCGAACGACGGGAGCGGCTCCGGCGATCGGCATCGTGGTGTCCGTCCTGCTGCTCATCGGCGGCATCTCGACCGGACTGACCGTGCGGGACACCGGCGTCGCGAACTTCGCCTACGACTACTTCAACCGGGGCAGCGATCCCGACCCCGTGCCAACCGACACGCCGAGCCCGACCCCCGTCGTGCCGACGCTGAACCCGGCGGACGTGCTGATCGCGAGGCTGCCGGCGGACCTGCGAGCGACCTGCACCACCGGCACACCCGGCAACGACGGTGTCGTGCTCGTGGTCGTCTGCACCCCGACCGGGTCCTCGGCACCCGAGACGGTGAGCTACCTGGCCTACCCGAGCCAGGCGACGATGCGAGCGGCCTTCGGCAGGTACGTCGGCCGGATGGCCACCGGTGACTGCGAGACCGGCTCGAATCACCGGACGACCTGGACCTCCAACAGCATCACCCGCGGACCGCTGGCTTGCTACACGGCCCGCTCGGGGAAGGCGACCGTACTCTGGGGCACCGACGACGCGGCGGTCCTCGCCATCGCGCAGGATCGGGCCCTCGAGATCGACGACCTCTACGCCTGGTGGGAGGAGCACGCCGTCATCTCCTAGGCTTCCCGGAACTGTATTTATCCGGACCTGTCCCGGCTCTTTTGGGCAGGATCCGGGTTGGGAGAGTCGATGGGAGCGGGGATGAGGTCTGCGGTCGTGGTCGGCGGGGGCATTGTCGGGCTGGCCGTGGCGAGGGCTTTGCAGCGGCTCGATCCCGCGACGCCGGTCGTCGTCCTGGAGAAGGAGGCGACGGTCGCTGCGCACCAGACCGGCCACAACTCGGGGGTCGTGCACTCGGGGCTGTACTACAAGCCTGGATCGCTGAAGGCGCGGTTGGCCGTGGCCGGGGGAGCGGCGCTGCGGGAGTACTGCGACGAGAAGGGCATCCCGGTGGACGTGCCCGGGAAGCTCGTCGTCGCGACGACGGAGGCCGAGTTGCCGCAGCTCGACCGCCTCCTCGGCATCGGCCGGGAGAACGGCGTGCCTGTCCGGCGACTGACGCTGGACGAGGTGGCGGAGCGCGAACCGCACTTGCGCGTGAAAGGTGGCCTAGCGGTCGACTCGACCGGCCGGGTGGACTTCAAGCTGGTCGCCGATGCTCTGGCCGATGACGTCCGCGCGGCCGGAGGTGAGATCCGGACCGGGGTGACGGTGACGTCGATCGAGAACGCGGGCTCGATCGTCCGCGTTCGTACGACGGACGACGTGATCGAGGCGGATCGTGTCGCCGTCTGTGCCGGTTTGCACAGCGACCGGCTCGCGCGGGCTTCCGGACTCGAGCCGGGTGTCCGGATCCTGCCGTTCCGCGGTGAGTTCAGCGAGATCGTCCCCGAGCGCGACTTCCTCGTGCGGGGAATGGTCTATCCGGTGCCCGACCCCGACCTGCCGTTCCTCGGCGTGCATCTCACCCGGGGCATCGACGGCACGGTGCACGTCGGGCCGAACGCCGTACCGGCCCTGGCGCGCGAAGGCTACTCGTGGTCGAAGATCGTGCCTCGGGATCTGCGGGAGTCCATGTTCTACCGCGGCTCGTGGAAGCTCGCGCGGCGCTACGCCAGGACCGGCGCCAAGGAGATCATGCGTTCACTCACCGGCCGGGCGCTGGTCCGCGAGGCCCAGCGGATGCTGCCCGAGCTGCGGGTCTCCGACGTACGCCGCTCCGGCGCCGGCGTCCGCGCCCAAGCCGTCACCCGCGACGGCAAACTCGTCGACGACTTCCTCTTCCTCCGCGACGGCCGCACGCTCCACGTCCTGAACGCTCCCTCGCCGGCGGCCACCGCCTGCCTGAAGATCGGGGAACGCATCGCCGAAGAACTCTCCGCCGACCGCGCCTGACCTCAGGGCGTTGCCATCTGGGTGGTCTGCTGGGCGGCCCAGGTGGTGGCGGCGTCGGCGACCGGGATGGTCGGGTTGACCAGCCAGGCGGCCTCCAGGCCGTAGCAGAACGCGATGATCTCCATGGCCTTGAGTTGGGGGTCGATGTCGGCGCGCATCTCGCCACGGTGCTGGGCGGAGCGCAGCGTGGCGGTCACGCGCTCGATGGTGGTGCGGTAGCCGTCGACCAGGCGCGGGTGGAGGTCGGTGTCGGGGGAGACGTTCTCGCCGAGGACGACGGTGTTCATGCCGAGCAGGCTGTAGACCTTGTCGTCGTGCTGGCTCGGCCAGCTCGCCATGTGCCGGGCGATGATGTCGACGATCTTGACGCCGGGATCCGGCCCGTCGCCCCACAGCCACTCCTCGGTGAAGGCGAGGTGGCGGTCCAGGACGGCGTTCAGCAGCGCCTCCTTGCTGCCGAAGTGGTACAGCAACCCGGTCTGTGACACCCCCGCCTCGGCCGCGATGTCGGCCAGGCTGGTGCCGCGCGCCCCGTTGCGGGCGATGAAGCGCACGGCGACGTCGACGATCCGCTCCCGGGTCTCGAGGCCCTTGGCCGAGGTCTTGGGCTTCTGGGAAGCGGGCACGGTCGATCTCCCTCGTGGTGGGCCGGGACGGTTGCCGCCAAGCATAGACAACCGACTGAGTACTCGGTAGCTTTTGCAAAACAGACTGAGTACTCAGTCTGGAATGACGGCAACCGAAAGGACGGACCCGATGAGCGCAGCGTTCGGGCGGGAATCCCGCGTCGAGGACCCTCCGCCACGGCCGCACGAGGAGGTCCGGGCCTTCCTGGACACAGCCGGCTCGTCACCCGACCCGTGGAGCGCCGACATCGCGGACGTCCGGGCGGACGCCCGGGAGAAGGTCCTGGCGGTCAGCGGCGAGCCCTCGCCGGTGGCATCCGTCGAGCCGGTCGACGCGGACGGCGTGCTGGGCCGGCTCTACCGCCCCGCCGGCGGCGAACGAGAGGTGCTGGTCTGGGCTCACGGTGGCGGCTGGATGCACGGCGACCTCGATACCGCCGATTGTGTCGCCCGCGCGCTGGCGAACCGGGCCGGCTGCGCCGTCCTGTCGATCGACTATCGGCTGGCGCCCGAGCATCCCTTCCCGGCCGGCTTCGACGACGCCTGGACCGCCGTCACCTGGGCACGGCGCATGTTCGACAGCGTGGCCGTCGGGGGTGACAGCTCGGGCGGCAACCTGGCCGCGGCAGTGGCGCTCAAGGCCCGCGACGAAGGCGTTGAGCTGGCGGCCCAGTTGCTCGTCTACCCGGTGCTCGACAGCACCGAGGACACCGAGGACAAGCTCGCGTTCCGGCAGCGGTACGCGCGCTTCGCCGGCCGACCGGGCTTCGGCGCCAACAGCTATCGGCGGCTCCAGCACATCTGGACCACGTACGTCCCCGATCCGGCCGCGCGCAAGGCGCCGTACGTGTCGCCGCTCCATGCGGAGTCCGTGTACGGCGTCGCGCCCGCGACGGTCATCACCGCCGAGCACGACTTCCTCCGCGCCGAGGCCGAGGACTACGCCCGGCGCCTGACGACGGCCGGCGTCCCCGTCGAGCTGACCGAGTACGCGGGCCAGATCCACGGGTTCTTCGAGATGTTCACCGTCATGACCGACTCACATCACGCCATCGGCGTGGCCGGCGACGCCGTACGTCGTGCTTTCCGATCCACCCAGTCTTCGAAGGAGTTCTCGTGCGATCGCTGACCAAGTACCGCATGGCCGCCGTGGTAGCGGCCGCCACTCTGCTCCTCACGGCCTGTGCACCCGGCGGGAACTCCGAGGCCGGGCCGGCACCGTCCAAGCCGGTGTCCACCGGCGTGGGGACCGAACCCGTCACCCTGAAGCTGCTGGTGAACAGCGGCGTCGACGTCCCGTTCTACACCGCGCTCGGCGAGCTGTTCCATGCCAAGAACCCCAACGTCACCGTCAAGGTGGAGAACCAGGACTACGCCACCCTGACCACGAACATCGCCCACATCCTTGCTGGGAGCAACGTGCCCGACCTGGTCCGCGTCTCGCAGCTCGGCAACCTGATCGACGACCACCTGCTCACCAGCCTCGATCCGTACGCCGCGGCGTACGGGTGGGACAAGTGGCCGCAATCGCAGTTCGCCTCCACCCGGGTCGGGGCCGACGGCAAGGAACGCGGGACGGGTTCGCTCTACGCCGCCGGCGCCGGGTTCGGCCTGACCGGGGTGTACTACAACAAGGCGCTCGCGCAGCGGATCGGCATGACGCAGCCACCGGCGACCGTGGCCGAGTTCGAGCAGCTGCTCGCCAAGGCGAAGGCCGCCGGGCTGCAGCCGATCATGATCAACGGCAAGGACGGCGGCAGTGTCTACCCACTGCAGAACCTGGTGATGTCGTCCGAGGCCGATGCGCAGGCCGTCCAAGACTGGAACTACGCCAAGCCCGGCGCGAGTATCGACAACCCGGCGACGGTGAAGGCCGCCACGACGCTGCAGCGCTGGGGCCAGGCGGGCTACCTGCCGGCCGACGTGAACGACATCGACCAGACCCGGGCGCCGGCCGAGTTCGCCAAGGGCAACGGAGTGTTCTTCCCGAGCGGTAACTGGCAGGCGCCGGGACTCGACAAGGCCGGGGCCGGCCAGTTCGGGTTCTTCCTGTTCCCGGCCGGTGAGGCGGGCGGTCCGTCGTACGCGATGACCGCTGCCGCCAACCTGGGGATCCCGGCGAAGTCGCCGCACGCCGACGTCGCGGCCGCGTTCCTGGACTTCGTGCAGACCAACCAGCAGGCGCGCCAGGACACGGTGACGCTCGGCGGCCTGGTGCCCGCGGGACCGTCGGACGCCGCGGCTCCGACCGCGCCCGCGGGATCCGCGGTCGCCGCCACCGTCGGCGCGTTCCAGCAACTGCTGAAGAGCAACGGGCTGGTCGGCTTCATGGCCGACGCGACGGCCTCGATCCACGTCAACAGCCTGATCCCGCAGACACAGTTGCTCCTGGCAAGCAAGACGACACCGGCGGCGTACGCGGCCAAGGTGCAGTCCGACTACGCGCGCGACCTGGGCAGGTGATGGTGGCGAACCGGCGGGGCCGCCGCTGGAGTGCACTGCTCTGGGTCGCGCCAGGGTTCGGCATGTACGCCGTGTTCGTGCTCTTCCCGATGCTCCAGTCGGTCCAGTACTCGTTCTACGACTGGGACGGCATCGGCCGCGCGACCCCGGCCGGGCTGGACAACTGGAAGGCGATCTTCACCCGGCCGGAGCTGCTGCACTCCGTGCAGCATGCCTTCATCCTGATCATCTTCTACACGGTCCTCCCGGTCGGGCTCGGGCTGGTCGCGGCCTCCCTCATCCGCGAACTCCGGCCCGGCGCCTTCAGTACGACGGCGCGCGTGGTGCTGTTCATCCCGCAGGTGCTGCCGCTGGTGGCGGCCGGTATCGCCTGGACCTGGATGTACTCGTCGAACGGGCTGGTCAACCAGGTCCTGCGCGCGGTCGGCCTCGAGCGGCACACGCGGGCGTGGCTCGGTGACTTCACGTTCGCCTTGCCCGCGGTCGGTGTGATCGGGGTCTGGGTGATGCTCGGCTTCTGCACGGTGCTGCTGCTCGCGGGGATCGGCAAGATCGATCCGGCGCTGTACGAGGCGGCGAAGCTGGACGGCGCCGGGTGGATCAGCGAGTTCTTCGCCGTGACACTGCCCGGGCTGCGGCGGGAGCTCGTCGTGTGTACGACGTTCACGATGATCGCGGCGCTGGCGAGCTTCGACGTCATCCAGATCTCGACCCAGGGCGGCCCCGGCTACCAGACGATGGTGCCGGGCGTGCAGATCTACCGGCTGACGTTCCTGCAGCAGCACGTCGGCCAGGCCTCGGCGCTCGCGGTGTTCCTCGCGGCGCTCGTCCTCGTGGTCATCTGGCCGATCCAGCGGCTCGGGAGGGAGCGATGACCCAGCGCCTCACCCGCACCGGCATCCTGCTCGCGCTGATGCTGTTCGCGATCGTGCCGCTGCTGAGCATGTTCACCACGGCCCTCGCCGCGCCGGGCAGTACGCCGCAGGGCCTCAGCTGGCCGAGCGATCCGCACTGGCACAACTTCGTCGACGCGTGGAGCGCGGCGAACTTCCTCGCCCTGTTCCGCTCGAGCACGCTGATCGTGCTCGGCGTCGTACCAGCCACGGTCGCGATGGCCACCGCCGCGGGCTACGCGCTCGCCCAGCTGAACGTGCCTTTCGGCAAGGCGATCTACGGCCTGCTGCTGATCGGACTCACGCTGCCGTTCGAGGCGCTCATCACCCCGCTGTACTACGACCTGAAGAGCATGGGACTACTCGGGACACGGCTGGCAATCGTGCTGCCATTGATCGGATTGCTCATGCCCTTCGGTGTGTTCTGGATGCGTGCGCACTTCCTCGGTGCGGAGCCGGCGCTCACCGAGGCAGCGAAGGTCGACGGCGCGAGCTCCTGGCAGACGTTCCGGCGTATCCACCTTCCGCTGGCCACGTCCGCGTGGTCCGCGTTGTCGGTGCTCTTCTTCCTGGCCAGCTGGAATCAGTACCTGCTGCCGCTCGTCCTCGTCGACGATCCGACGAAACGCACCGTGGCCGGCGGGCTGGGCGCGTTCCAGGGTCAGTACGGCACCGACATCGTGCTGCTCTGCGCGGGATCGCTGCTCATCATCCTGCCCTCGTTGGCGATCTTCCTGATCTTCCAGCGCAACTTCGTCAAAGCACTCATGCAAGGAGCCGTGAAGTGAAGCTCGGTCAGGTAGCCCGCCACAGCGTCCTCGTCGCGCCCGCGACCTCGAAGCTCGAGGAGATCGACGTCCGTGCGCCGGGGCCTGACGAACTGCTGGTCCAGGTGATCGCGAACGGCCTGTGCGCGAGTGAGTTGCCGGCCTGGTCGAGCGGTCCGGTCGAGGGTGCGCCGAGAACCCTCGGGCACGAGCCCGTCGGCCGCGTCCTCGAGGTCGGTGGGTCTGTCGAGAAGATCGCGGTCGGCGACCTCGTCACCGGCCGGTGGACTTCCTCCTTCACCGAGTTGATCGTCGTACCGGCCGAGTACGCCGTCGTCGTACCACCCGGCCTCACGTACGAAGCCGGCATCGGCGAGCCACTCGGTTGCATCGTCGAGGCCTTGCGCCGGGCCCGCCTCGACACCGGTGATCGCGTCGCCGTGGTCGGGGCCGGCTTCATGGGCCTCTGCCTGATCCAGCTCCTCGCCACCAGCCCGATCGGCGAGCTCGTCGCGATCGACGGACGGGAGGATGCCAGGCAGGCCGCGGTGAGGTACGGCGCCTCCGCATCCAGCCCCGACGACCTGGCCCAGGTGAGCGACGCGTTCGACGTGGTCTTCGAGGTGAGCGGCACGCAGGGCGGCCTCGATCTGGCCACCGCGCTCACCCGGCAAGGCGGAACGCTCGACATCGTCGGCTACCACCAAGGCGGGCGGACGGTGGACATGCAAGCCTGGAACTGGAAGGCCCTCGAAGTGGTCAACGGGCACGTCCGCGACGAGCGGCAACTTGCCGAGAGCATCCGTCGCGGCCTCGACGTTGCCGCGAGCGGCCGGATCGATTACGGCTCGCTGTTCACCCACCGCTATCCGCTGAACGCTGTCGACCAGGCGTACGCCGATCTTCGCGCCAAGCCAGACGGTTTCGTCAAAGCGCTGATCGTGATGGGAGAGCGGTGACTCTCGACGGGGATGTGGTGGTCCCGTAGTCTGCGGATGGCGGCGAGGAGAGTGCAATGAACAAAGCTTTGCTGAACTCGTTGACGGATGCCGAGCGCATGCTGGTCGCTGACACCGAGCGGGATGTGCTGAAGGGCCTGGACGAGGACGAGCTCCTGGACCTGCACCAGCGGATTCGGCGGGTGCGGACGAAGTACGTGAAGAACTACCGCCGCGCCGCGAGCGCCGCGGTCGCCCCGGCGGGTGGGCGCGGGATGTCCTACGCCAAGAACCAGCGCGATCGCGACAAGGCGGAGCTGTTCGAGTCGGTGCTGGCGCGGGTCAGCCGTGAAGTCGCCGTGGCCGCCAACCGCGCGTCGATACAGCTTCGCAGCGAGCGGCTCGAGGCGGCCCGGGCCGCCAGGTCCAGCGCTCCGGCGATGCGCGCGGTCGACCCGCCGGTCCCGGAGAAGGTCACCCGGCCGCGGGCGACCAAGACCACGGGCGGCCTGAAGAAGGACGCGTCGACCCGGGCCCTGGGCGCCAAGCGCCAGGCGAAGCGCGACGCTCGCTGAGTCGGACGGAATTCGCCTGAATCGGGGGATCCCAGCGGCCACGTGGTCGGGTCTGCTGGACCAGCGGCAGCCGGTATCCGGGAGGAGCGGAGATGCGGGATGCGGACAGCGCCACCACACGGCCCTTGCGCCGGCGGAGGGTTGCCAAGGCGCTCGTGATCGGTGCCGCCCTGGTGGCGGTCGGCCTCGGGTACGGCGTACTGGTGCCGGACGGCGCGGCCGGTGCGGACGGTGCGCAGTCGCAGCAGATCGAGGAAGGGCGGAAGCTGTTCGCGGTCGGTTGCTCGAGTTGTCACGGCCTGCACGCCGAAGGGGGCACCGACGGTGATGGCCGGCCGGCCGGACCTTCGCTGATCGGCGTGGGCGCGGCCGCGGTCGACTTCCAGGTCAGCACGGGACGGATGCCGGCGGCACAGACCGGCGCCCAGGTGCCGCAGAAGCCCCCGGTGTACACGGAGGAGGAGATCGCGGCGCTGGCGGCGTACGTCGCCTCCCTCGCGCCGGGACCCGCGGTGCCCGCGGCCGAGGCGTACGACATCAGCAAGGTGACACAGGAGGACATCGTCCGGGGTGGTGAGCTGTTCCGGACGAACTGCACGGCCTGTCACAACTTCGCCGGCCGCGGCGGTGCGCTCCCGAACGGCCGCTACGCGCCGTCGCTGATGGAGACGACGCCGCGGAACATGTACCAGGCGATGCTCACCGGCCCGCAGCAGATGCCCGTCTTCTCCGACGACGTCCTGCTGCCCGAGGACAAGCGCGCGATCATCGCCTACATCGTGGGCCTGCAGCAACAGAGTGACCCGGGAGGGTTCGGCCTCGGCCGGCTCGGGCCGGTGTCCGAAGGCCTGTGGGGCTGGCTGATCGGGATCGGTCTGCTGGTCGTGGTGGCGGTCTGGATCGGGGCGAAGGTCCCCAAGATCCACGGCGGGCGCATTCGAACAAAAGACCACTGAAAACAAACACATGCCTGGCGAACGCGCCTACTAATAGCGAAACGCCACGGCATGTCCGATCTCCCGGAATCGGTGGGAACCGGTTAGTCTCGTTTGTGCGAGGACGTGAAAAAGCCGGACATTTCACCGAAAAGGGCACGCCCACCCAGAGGAGGGGTGACGCGCGTGACGAGCCGGGTTTCTGCAGGCGCGCGCGACGAGTTCCAGCATCAGGCCGGGAAGGTTCCTCGGCCGCCACTCACGCTGGTGACTCGTGAGCGGCTCCATTCTGCCCTCGACCTCGGCCTGCAGTCGTCGCTGACGATGCTGGTCGCACCCGCCGGGACCGGCAAGACGGTGCTCCTGTCGGACTGGGTGGCCCGTCGGCAGAAGGCGGGGCAGCCGGTGATCTGGGTGTCCGGGCAGACGCCCGGCGCGCTGGGCGGCGTCCTCGAGCAGGCGTCCGGCGTCGAGGCCCCGACGCCACCGGATCCGATCGTCGTCGACGACGCGCATCTGCTGCCGGCGTCCGCGGTCGCCGAGCTGGCGCACGTCCTGCAGACGTCACCCCACTCCGTGCGGCTCCTGCTCGCGAGCCGGTACGACCTTCCCCTGCCGGTCCCCGAGCTCGAGCTCAAGGGGATGGCGCTGACGCTGCGTTCGCGGGATCTGCGGTTCAACGACGTTGAAGCTGCCGCACTCGTGCAGGCGCACGCCCAGCACGCGACCGCCGCCGACATCTCGCTGTTCCAGCAGAAGACCGCCGGCTGGGCCGCCGCGCTGGTTCTCGCGGCCCGGACGCTCGCGACGTCGGGCGACACCGTGTGGCCGTTGGTCAATCAACGGCCGGTGCTCGATCTCCTGCTCGGCGAAACGCTCGGCACTCTCGACGAGCGGGTCCAGGCGATGCTGCTGACCACCTTCGGCGCCACCTCGTTGACCGAACACCTGGCCACGGTGCTGAGCGGGGACTCCGAGGCCGGCCCGATGCTGGCCGATCTCGCGGGCAGCGGACTGCTGGTCACGGCGTACGCCGACGATCCGGCCGCCGAGCCGCTCTACCGGTACCACCCGCTGCTGGTGGAGCTGCTCCGGCGGCGGGTCGCGGTCAGCGCCGAGGACCGGCAGCTCGCCGTCGCCGCGCGGCATCGCTCGGCCCTGTACTACGAGAACCGTGGCGACGGGTGCGCCGCACTGCGCAGCGCACTCGAGGCCGACGACGCGGCGCTGGTCGGCCGGATCCTGCTCGTGCACGGGCCGGCGATCCTGGCGGCCGGCGAGTCCGGGCTCGTCGAAGCCGGCTTCGAAGCTCTGCCGGACGGGTACGTCGACCAGCAGTCACGCCTGATCGGTGTCCGCGGTCTGCTGCGGCGCGTCACCGGGGACGTGGCCGGCGCGGTCCTGGACGCGGCGTGGGCCGATGGCCTGGCCATGGGGACGGACTCGGCGACGCCGGACGACGACGCGCTGGCGGCTGACGCCGTACTGCTGCGTCTGTGGGAGTCGCGCTACGGCTGGCACGACGTGCACGCGGCGATCGGCCGGGCGAGATCCCTGCTCGCGCTGGTGCCGACCGACGGCAATGGCCGGTCCCGTGCCGTCCTCGGGCCGGAACGACTGGCCTGGCTGCTGATCGAGCTCGCGGCCGCGGAGACCTGGGCCGACGAACTGGACGCGGCCCTCAGCCATCTGGACGAGGCACTCGTCACCGCGCGGATGGCGAGCCACCACCAGCTCATCGCCGGGTGTCTCGCCCACCGGGCGATCGTGGAGTGTGTGCGCGGCCAGGTCCAGAACGCCGCCCGGTCGGCGCGCGCCGCCCTCGATGCGGGCGGAGAGCAAGGACTTCCGGAGGAGTACGCCGTTCGCGTGCAGGTCGTGCTCGGACTCGCGGCGCTCAGTGAGCTCGATCTGGACGCCGCGTGGGAGTGTCATCAGCTCGCGGCGAGGACCGACGTGGCGGGGGCCGACACGGTGGTCGCGGCGTTGCGGGTGATGTTGGGTGCGGTGCTCCTGGTCGAGAAGGGCCGCCTGGGCGAGGCACTGACCGAGCTCACCATCGATCCGGTGGCGGCCGGTCCGTTGCCGTCGTTCCTGTCCCGGGACCTGGCGCTGCTGCGGTCGTGGCTGGCGACCCTGGTCGGGGACAAGCCCGCCATCGACGCCCAGGCGTCGGTGCTCGAGCGCACCGGCAACCACGCCGAGGCCGAGCTGGTCCGGGCCATGACTTCGATCGTCCAGGGGGACATCCCGACGACCCTGAAGCTGATCGACGCGGTGGTCGACCGGCCGGGCCTCTATCCGCCGCTGGCCTCGGTCGCCGCCTCGTTCCGTACCGTCCTGCTGAGCCGGACCGGCGACCAGCCGGCCGCCGATGCCGCGCTGGTGGACACCCTGAACCGGGTCACCCCGCAACGCCTGCTGCACGCGCTCACACCGGCCGGCGACGAACCCGCCTTCCTCGACCAGCTGCGCAGGAACGTCACCGGCCCGAACCCGCACCCGTTCGCCGCGATCGCGCTCGAGAAGCTGTCGGGCTACCAGCCCGGGTGGAGCGAGGCGGGCGGGATGACCCTGCTGGCCCGGACCCGGCTGGACGCGCACGACCCGCCGCCGCGCCGACTCGATGCCGTGATCAACGGTGCCCGGATCCGGCTGACGGCCCGCGAGGCGGACGTGCTCGACCAGCTCGCGCTGGGCAGCTCGTACACGGAGATCGCCCAGGCGCTGTTCATCACCGAGAACACGGTCAAGACGCACTTGATCTCGCTCTACCGCAAGCTCGGCGTCGAGAAGCGGTCCGCGGCCCTGCGAGTCGCGCGCACCGTCGGTCTGTTGTAGTCCGCGGCTCCTTCATCCCCCGTACCGGGTGAACGCGTCCTCGCCACGGCGGGCCGGACGCCGTACCGGACCGGGTCGGTCGGGCCTTCTCGCACGTCGGCGCCGACGGCGGCGAATCACCCTAATCGGAGGAGGTAGGGGACGGCCCTGGTTGATGGGATGAAACGCCCGCGCGGCACCAGTCCCGAGCCGCGCGGCACCAGTCCCACGCCGGTGTTCGGACGGGCCTTGGCGGCCGCGCACCGGCCGGAGGAGGTTTCGTGAACACGACCCCAGACGACTTCGATCCGATTCCTTCGACCAGGTACCGGGCCCGGGTCGGTGTTGCTTCGCTGAAGCAGGCCGAGGACGAGGCGGACGCGCTCGCCGTACCGGTGGCCGCGGACGCGGAGCCACCGGACGAACTCGGGACCAGCAGAGCCGGCCTGACCTCGGCCGGCTTCGAGGGCAAGCGCGGCCAGACCCTCGTGCAGCCCCGCGCCGACGGCCCGGTGCGGGTCGCGGTCGGGATCGGCGATCCCGGCGAGTTCGACGTCACGCTCGTCCGTGACCTGGCCGCGGAGTTCGCCCGCGCCGTGCCGTGGCACCAGCGTCTCGCGATCGAGATCCCGTCCCGCGACGTCGGTGTGTCGGTCGCCGACTTCGCCCAGGCGGTGACCGAAGGCGTGCTCCTGGCGCGCTGGCGGTATTTCGTCGGCCAGGGCGCCGACAAGCCCACGCTGGAATCCCTGCTGGTGGTGGCCTCCGAGGATCAGGTCGAGGCAGCCGAGGCCGGCATCGAGCGCGGCCGGATCATCGCCGCGGCGTGTTCGCTGGGCCGCGATCTGGCCAACTGCCCGGCCACGACGTTGTCGGCCGTCCGGATCGCCGAGGTGGCCGCAGAGGTGGGGCCGGCGGCCGGCCTGCAGGTCGAGGTGTTCGACAAGGACCAGTTGATCGCGATGGGGTGCGGCGGACTGCTCGGCGTGAACCGCGGGAGTGTGGAGCCGCCCCGGATGATCCGGCTCCGCTACGAGCCCGCCGATCCGACCGGCCGGATCGCCCTGATCGGCAAGGGCGTCATGTACGACTCCGGCGGCATCAGCCTGAAACCGAGCGACGAGTCGCACGCCCAGATGAAGAACGACATGACCGGGGCTGCCGCCGTCCTCGCATCGATGACAGCCCTGCGGGATCTGGGCTGCACGACGGCGGTCACCGGCTACATGATGTGCACCGACAACATGCCGTCCGGGTCGGCCATGAAGCTCGGTGACGTCCTGAAGATGCGCAACGGCAAGACGGTCGAGGTCTTGAACACCGATGCGGAGGGACGGCTCGTGATGGCCGACGCACTGGCCCTGGCAACCGAGGAGCCGGTCGACGCGATCGTCGACATCGCCACCCTGACCGGTGCCTGCCTGCGGACGTTCGGTGTCGAGATCGCCGGTGTCATGGGCAACAACCCGGCCGTGGTGGAGCAGTTGAGGCGTGCGGGTGACGTCGTCGACGAGCAGGTCTGGGAGCTCCCGCTGCACAAGTCCTACCGGACGCAGCTCGACTCGTCGATCGCCGACATGACCAACATGGGCGGGGTCAACGCGGGTTCGATCACCGCCGCGCTGTTCCTCCAGGAGTTCGTCGACGGCCGGCCGTGGGCGCACGTCGACATCGCGGGGACGGCCCAGTTGCCGGCCCCGAGAACCTGGCGGAACAAGGGCGCGACCGGCTTCGGCACCAAGTTGCTGATCGAGTTCGCCCGCGCGTTCGCCCCGGTCGGCGGGACGGGGCGCTCATGAGCGCCGACGCGGTCGAGGAGAAGCCCGCCAAGAAGGGCGGTATGCAACGGGTTCTCGACGGTATCGAGCGGGTCGGCAACAAGGTCCCGCACCCGGCGCTGATCTTCCTCGGCCTGATCGTCCTCGTCATCGTGCTGTCGCAGGTCTTGGCCTGGACAGGTACGAGCGTGACGACGGAGGTCGCCGAGCCCGGGACCGCCCAGGTCGAGCCCGAGTACCCCGGTGGAACCAGCGTCCCGGGCAACGACGCACCTCCGGCGCCGGCCGTGCCCGACTTCGAGGTGCACCGGGAGACGATCACCGCGGAGAGCCTGCTGGACGGCGACGGCATCCGGTTCATGTTCACCACGGCCGTCCAGAACTTCAACGACTTCGGGGTCGTCGCGGTGATCCTGGTCGCGATGATCGGCGTCGGCGTCGCCGAGGAGGCGGGCCTCATCGCGGCGCTGATCCGGAAGATGGTGAAGGTGGCGCCGAAGGGCGCGATCACGTTCATCATCGTCCTGCTCGGCGGTATCTCGAGCGTGGCCTCGGATGCCGGCTATCTGGTCCTGATTCCGCTCGGCGCGGCGGCGTTCGCGTCCCTCGGGCGACATCCGCTGGCCGGCATCGCGGCGGCGTACGCCGGGGTCAGTGCGGCCTTCTTCGTCAACATCCTGATCACCCCGGCCGACGGCATCATCACCGAGGTCACGAACGAGACGATCGCGCTGGTCGCTCCCGACGTGCATCTCAACGTCACGCAGAACCTCTTCTTCAGCATCGCCTCGACGCTGTTCTGCGCGGTCGTCATGACGGTGATCACCGAGCGGCTCCTCGAACCGAGGCTCGGCAAGTACGACCCGGCCGAGGCTCCCGCCGACGCACCGGTCGACCACCAGCCGACCGACGAGGAGATGGCGCTGGAGTCCCGCGGACTGCGCTGGTCGGTCTACTACCTGCTGATCGCGGTCGCCATCGTCTCGGCGCTGACCTTCATCCCCGGCGCTCCGCTGCGCAACCCCGACACCGGCGAGATCTTCGGGAACTCGCCGTTCATGAGCAGCCTGCTCTTCATCATCTCGATGCTGTTCCTGGCCGCCGGTCTCGGGTACGGGCGGGGTTCGAAGTCCCTGACCGGCAGTACGAACGTCATCAACGCGATCGTGAAGACGTTCAACGGCCTGGGCGGGCTGATCTTCCTGATGCTGCTGATCGCCCAGTTCATCGCGTACTTCAACTACACGAACATGTCGACGCTGGCCGCGACCGGTCTGGCCGACCTGCTCGAGCGCGCCGACATCGGAGCGCTGCCGTTGCTGATCGGCTTCATCCTGCTGGTCTTCGTGATCGACCTGATCATGCCCGGCGTGATCCCGAAGTGGGCGATCCTGGCGCCGATCTTCATCCCGCTGTTCTACCGGCTGGGCATCGCGCCGCAGACCGTGATCGCGGCGTACCGGGTCGGCGACGGTCCGGCCAACGTGATCACCCCGCTGATGGTCTATCTGCCGTTCATCGTGCTGGTCGCCCAGCGGTACCGGAAGAAGGCCGGGCTCGGCACGGTGGTGTCGATGATGCTGCCGTACACGATCATCGTCCTGGTCACCTGGACCTTGTTCTACATCGCGTGGTACGCGATCGGGATCCCGTGGGGCCCGTCCGCGCCGGTGCACCTTGGTTAGGAGGCGCCATGGATGACGGCACGGTGAGCCTGATCATCCTCGGGCTCGCCGTCGTCCTGTTCGTGTGGAACAAGTTGCCGGTCGAGGTCGTCGCCGTGCTCGTCGCCCTGGCCCTGTGGGCGACCGGCGTGCTCGGCTTCACCGAGGTACTCGCGGGCTTCGGCGATCCGGTGGTGATCTTCATCGCCACGCTGTTCGTGGTGAGCGAGGGTGTCGACTCCACCGGGGTGACCGCGTGGGCCGGCCAGACGATCGTCAAGCACGCCGGAACCACGCGAGCCCGGCTGCTGATCGCGGTCACCGGCCTGTGTGCCCTGCTGACGGCCCTGATCACCCTCAATGGTGCGGTCGCGGCCCTGCTGCCACTCGTCGTCATGCTCGCCATGCGGATCGGGCAACCGCCGTCGCGGATGCTGATGCCGCTCACCTTCGCGGGCAGCGCCGGATCCCTGCTGATGCTGACCGGCACACCCGTCAACATCATCGTCTCGGACGCGGCCAACGAGGCCGGCGCGGGGCCGTTCCCGTTCTTCTCCTTCGCCGTGGTCGGCGTTCCGCTCGTCATCGGCACCATCGCCATCTCGGTGCTGCTCGGTCCCAAGTTGCTGCCGGCCGCACGGCCCGCGCATCCGGAAGCCGACCTCGCCGTGCACGCCCAGACGCTCGATCTGCACTACGCCTTGACCGAGGGCTTCTACCGGCTGCGGGTCCGCGAGCGCTCGCCGTTGCTCGGACAAGGGATACGCGACCTCGACTTCACGCCGTACCCGGGAGTGGAGGTCGTCGGCGTCCAGGACGGCCGGGGCCAGACCCGGCTGGACGCGGCGATCGATGTCGGAGACGTCCTGGTGGTCACCGGCCCGTCGGAGCAGATCCGGAGTCTGACCGTCGACTCGTTGCTCTCGGTCAGCATGGCGCCGACGCCGGTCGACAACCTGATGAACCGGGACGCCGGCGTGGTCGAGGTCGTGATCCCGCCGCGGTCGTCACTGGTCGGCGAGACCGTCTTCCCGGGCATGCACCGCGGACGTGAGCTCGTCATCATCGCCGTCCAGCGGATGGGCAAGGACCGCGGCAACAAACACACCGAGCTGGCCGAGGGCGACGCGATCCTCGTGCACGGCCCGTGGGCGGCGCTCGACGAACTCACCAGGGACCGGGACGTCCTGCTCGTCGACTCGCCGGAGCTCGTCCGGCGCCAGGCCGTGCCGTGGGGACCGAAGGCCTCGGTCGCCGTCGCCATCCTCGCGGCGATGGTGGTCCTGCTCGCGACCGGCGCGGTTCCGCCCGCGATGGCGGGTCTGCTGGCCGCGACGGCGATGGTGCTGACGAAGGTGGTCGGCACGCGACAGGCCTATCGCGCGATCTCCTGGCAGATCGTCGTACTGATCGGGGCGTTGATCCCGTTGTCGGTCGCGATCCAGTCCAGCGGCGGGGCCGACCGGATCGCCGAGCTGATCATCGACGCGGTCGGGCCGGGCCGGCCGTATTTGTTGCTGTTGGCCCTCTTCGCGCTCACTGCCGCCCTGGGGCAGATGGTCAGCAACACCGCGACGGTGCTGATCGTCGCGCCGATCGCGGTCGCGGCGGCCGAGGGGACCGGGACCTCGGTCAAGCCGGTCCTGATGCTCATCGCCGTGGCCGGCGCGGCCGCGCTGCTGACTCCCATCTCCACGCCCGCGAACATGATGATCATGAGCCCGGCGGGCTACCGCTTCGGGGACTACTGGAAGCTCGGCCTGGTCGTGATGGCGTGGTGGCTGCTCACGGCACTGGTGGTCATCCCGCTCGTCTGGCACTTCTGACATGTCCGACAGGTACGTTTCGACCGGCGGCCTGCCGGAGCGGACCACGGTCGCCGAGCTGGTCCGGACGGCGTACGAGCGTTTCCGCGACGTCGGCGAGGGTGCGGTGTCGGACGTGTATCCGGCGTTGTCCCGGGTCGATCCGGACGCCTTCGGGATCTGTGTCGAGGCGATCGACGGCCGTCAGTTCGAGGCGGGGGAGTCCCGCCGGCCGTTCACGATCATGAGCGTCGCCAAGCCGTTCGTGTTCGCGCTGACGTGCCAGGTGGTCGGAGTCGACGCCATTCGCACCTTGGTGGGCGTGAATGCGACCGGGCTGGCCTTCAACTCGGTGCAGGCGGTCGAGCAGTCGCACGCGGGACGGACCAACCCGATGGTGAATCCCGGTGCGATCGCGACGACGAGCCTCACCCCGGGCAACTCGGTGGAGGAGCGCTGGCAGTTCGTCGTCGACGGCCTGTCCCGGTTCGCGGGACATGAGCTCCGGCTGGACGACGACGTACTCACCTCGGCACTGGCCACGAACCATCGCAACCGTGCCCTGGCCGCGCTGCTCAAGAGCGTCGGCGGCCTAGCTGGTGATCCGGAGGAGGCGACCGAGCTCTACACCCGGCAGAGCTGTCTGAGCGTCGCCGCGACGGACCTCGCGGTGATGGGTGCGACGCTGGCGGACGGCGGGATCTGCCCGCTGACCCAGGAGCGGGTGATCGATCCGGACGTCGCCCGGGTCACGCTGGCGGTGATGACGATCGCCGGCCTGTACGAGACCTCCGGTGACTGGCTGCTCGACGTCGGCGTACCGGGCAAGAGCGGGATCGGTGGCGGAATCGTGACGGTCTCGCCCGGAAAGGGAGCGCTGGCAACCTTCGGGCCACGGCTGGATCAGGCCGGCAACAGTGTGCAGGGCCAACTGGTCGCGCAGTTCCTGGCCCGTCACCTCGGGCTCGACCTGCTCGCGTCGCAACCGGTCCCGCCGGCCGCTGTTCCCTGGTGAGCTACGGGGCGGCCAGGGTGAGGGTGGTGGTGGCCGGTTGCGACGCACCTGCTCGCACGTAGGTCAGTTCGATGGTGTCTCCGACGTTGCGGGTCAGGGTCGCGACGACGATCTGCTCACTGCTGACAGCCGGCGCGTTGTCGACCTCGGTGATGATGTCGCCCGCTTTCAGCCCGGCCTTCTCCCCGGGACCTCCGGCGTCGACCGCGAGGACGAACAGACCGGTCGGGGTTCCGGCTGCCTCGGCGACCGAGGGCGGGATCTCCTGCACCTGCAGGCCGGTGGTCGGGTGGCCCGGCTCGCCGGTGCGGATGAGTTCGTCGGAGATCGGTTTCGCCAGGTCGATCGGGATCGCGAAGCCGAGTCCGACACTGCCGCCGCCACCGACACCGGCCTCGTTCGGCACCGTGGCGATCGCCGCGTTGACGCCGACCAACTGTCCCGAACAGTTGACCAGAGCGCCACCACTGTTGCCTGGGTTGATGGCCGCATCGGTCTGGATGGCGCCGATCAGATGGTGGGTCACGCCGTCGCCCGGCACCGGCACATAGCGATCCAGTGCGCTGACGATGCCGGAGGTGACCGTACTGGCGAGTCCGAGCGGAGCGCCGAGGGCGACGACCGGTTGACCGACCTGTACGGACGCCGACGTTCCGAAGCCGATCACGGGATAGCCCTTCGCGGCGTCGGCTGCCTTGAGCACCGCGAGGTCGGTGCTGGGATCACGGCCGACGATCTCGGCGGCCGAGCTGTGACCGTCGCTGTACTGGACGGACACGGTGCCGCCACCCGCGGCGACCGAGATGACGTGGTCGTTGGTGAGGATGTAGCCGCCGTCCCGGATGATCTGGCCCGACCCGGTGCCGGCCGAGGCGCCGCTGCTCGCCGCGATCGTGACGATCGACGGCAGGACCTGGTTCGCGATCGGGATCGCGGCGCACATCGCCGTACTCGGATCGGCCCGGCCCGCCGCCGTGGTGCCCGTGTCGCCGGTGCGCTGAATGACGACCAGGACCAGCGCGGTGACGAGGGCGCCGACGACGGCGGCCACCGCGACGCCGATGGCCAGCGGGCCTTCGAGGGTGAAGCGGCCGGGGCCGGCCGGGGGTGTGGACTCCGGTTCCGGCGGTCCGCCGTCGGCCTGGACCATCTCGACCTCCTCTGGTCCGCTCAGGGTTCGGAGCGCACCGGTGGCAGGTCATGCTCGACGCTCCTGTCGCCATCCCGAGAATAGGGTCGGTCCCCGGCCGGCATCTCACCTGATCCAGGTGACTCCGGCGCCTCGGCGGCACGGTCGAAGTACAGGTACACGACGGCCGTCGAGGCGACCGGCATCGCCAGCGCGAACAGGATCGACGAGATGACGTTGACGAGGTTGGCCGGCAGATCCGTGCCGAGCAGCAGGACGATCCCCGCGATCGGCCCGACGGCCAGACCCAGGCCGACGATGATCACGAGTGGTACCGCGGTTCGCCACCACCGGCCCTTGATCAGGCGCCGGCTGCGCTGCAGCGCCGTACGTCCGGAGCGGTGCTCGGCCAGGACCGCCGGTACGGCGAACGCCCGGCTGACCGCGTAGTAGATGGCCACGGGGATCGTCGCGCCGACGATCGTCAGGGCGGCGATCACGACGAAGTACTGTCCGGCCGCGCGGCTCAGCGGACGCCTGTTCGCGGCCACCTGGCGCAACGCGGCCCCGCTGGTCGTCGGCACGCCTCGGTCCAGCTGGTCGAGCATCGCCGTGACGGCGGCCAGGAGAACGACGTACGTCGCCAGCGTGAGCAGCGTGACTACCAGGGCGACCAGCGAGGCCCAGAGACCGGTCGCGTTCTCGGTCGGAGCGCCGAGGTCGGTCGGAGCATCACGTCTGGCGACTTGGAGCTTGGCGAGGACGACCGTCACCAGGCTCAGGACGGCGAAGACCGCGGCGAAGCCCCCGAACAGACCCGGTCGATGCCGGAACAATCGCAGTGCGGCCACGACCGCCTGACCCCAGGCCCGTCGCTGCCGCGCGGGCAGCGGATCCGCATCGCTCCAGCGCGTCCGGCTGGCCGCGAACCAGATCAGCGCCACGAGTGCGGCGAGCAGCAGCCCGAGCAGCCAGGTCCGGTCGAGGGTCTCGCGGACCAGGTTCGATCCGGTCGCGACCGCCGTACAGAAGGCTCCGGTGCTGCTCGGGCCCAGCAGGGTGCCGGCCGGAACCGTACTGCTGTCGTCGCGCCAGGTCGTCTCGGCGTCCTGGATCGGCGTGGTCCAGGAGTCCTTCATGTTCGGCCCGGTCGGTCCGTCGAAGAAGGACCGCTGCCGTTCGCCCCACCGTCCCTCGAACGCGAGCCACGGGTACTGCTGCCGGTAATCCGCGGTGGCCATCGGGACGTAGGCGACGCGAGGTCTGAGGTCGGGTCCCGGATTGGTCGTGTCGTCGCACCCCAGTCCTTCCGAACCGCGGCCGAGGTACAGGCGCCGCCCGTACTTGTTGGCGTGGGAGCCCGCGGCCGGGTAGACGACCGGATGAGTTCTGTCGACGACCGTCAGCTTGGCGTCGCCCCATCGTGCCCGCTCGGCGCCACCGTGCTGGCTGTAGCCGACGGCGGTCGGGTTCATCGTCAGGGCAGCCGCCGGTGTCGCTGCCGCGAAGACCAGCTGGATCGACTCCCAGTCGCCTTCGTGGGTGTTGTTGTAGTCGTTGAACACGTAGAAGAACCAGTACTCCAACGAGAGCTGATCGGGGAACTTGGGGTCTCTGGCGACGTGGGCGTAGACGGTCGCCGGGTGCGTCGCGTTGATGCGCGCCGACCACTCGGCATAGTCGCAGCCGGGGCGCAGCGGATCACCGGGGAAGTCGAGGAAGTGGCCGGGGTACCCGCGACCGAGATCCGAGGCTTCCGGCTGTGGCTTGACCAGGTCGGGCGGTCGCCACGGACCGCGGAGTGCGACCTGCTGATCACCCAGGACGGCCTCGACATCGGTGGGCTGGAACTGCTCGCCCTCATCACACCTCGATGAATCCTCCTGCAGTCTGACGATGGGGGAGTAACGGTCGGCCAGGGTCTGCGCGGCAATGTCGTCGGGGGAACCCGCGGCGACGGCCGGGTCGGCCGGGCAGAGGAACAGCACGGTGGCCAGGGCGAACATGACCACGGCGAGAGCTCTTCTCCCGGGCGTGGTCATGCCAGCAGGATGAGCCCGTCGACGCGATCCCCGCACCATCCGGTCCACAGGTCGGGTCACCCGATCCGGGTGATCCCCTCCGGGCCGACTAGCCGGACGGCGGCGCGGGACCGGCGCCACCACGCGATCGTCAGCAAGCCGACGATCACCGGCACGATCTGTACGGCGACCCGCCAGAGGATAGACGACCATGAAGCTGCAGATCATGACGAGGACGGTGTGAGGAGACGGCCGATCGTTGCGGCGCTCCGCTCGGCCCGCAAGGCGTCGACCCGGCCGAGCAGCAGCAGCGGCTTCGGGATCTTCCGCCGGGCGACCCGGTCGATCGGCGCCGCGCGTTCGCGCTCCGGCGGGCCTGGCTGCCGCAGTCGCCCAGGAAGGGTGATGCTTCCTGGCGCCAGGGGCAGGAGAGTCGAGCCGACGGGTCGGGAAAGGGGCGTCCCATGGGCCACTATGTCATTCGGGTGAAGGGATCGTTGTCGCGCGACCTGACCGACGCGTTTCCCTCGCTGACAGCCGATGAGGAGCCCGCGCAGACGGTCCTGCACGGATATCTCGACGACCAGGCGGCACTCGC
This sequence comes from Kribbella sp. NPDC048837, assembly GCF_055586945.1. Taxonomy (NCBI): domain Bacteria; kingdom Bacillati; phylum Actinomycetota; class Actinomycetes; order Propionibacteriales; family Kribbellaceae; genus Kribbella; species Kribbella sp. NPDC048837. Next base: position 823,207 of record NZ_JBVJHF010000001.1, on the reverse strand, counting down.
CGGCATCCTCAACCACCTCGACATGATGGGAATCAATATCCTCGAGGTGATGCAGGTCCCGCCGACCCAACCGCCGGAGGGCTCCTGACACGCCAGTCCTGAGGGAGTGTGGTCCGCTTGTGGCCTGTTGTCGGTGCCGTCCTTCCGCAGGCGATGGCGATCGCCCTCAGTCCGGTGCCGATGGTGTGCATCGTGCTGGTGCTGTTGTCCGACCGGCCGGTGCGCGCCGGGCTCTCGTTCGCCGCGGGCTGGGTCGGCGCCCTGGCGATCACCACCGCACTCGTCGCGTGGCTCACGGACACGGTCGCGGAGGACGGCTCGGAGGCAGCGCGTGACGGCGTCGACGTGGTCCAGCTCGCCGTCGGCATCCTCTTCGCGGTCCTCGCCGTCCGGTACTGGCGCCGCCGTCCGGAACCCGGCGTACCTCCACCGCGTCCGGCCATCGTCGACCGCATCGTGACGCTGTCCGGCCCGGCCCTGATCCTCACCGGAGCCGGCGCGGTCCTCGCCAACGTGAAGAACCTGCCCCTCCTCGTCAGCGCCGGCAGCTACCTGGGCGGATCCGGCCTCAGCACCGGCCCCCTCTTCGCTGCCGTGGCGATCTTCGTCGCGGCAGCCTCCGTAACAGTCCTCACCCCACTCCTCGCCGTCGGAATCACCGGCCCCGGCAAATCCGCCCGCACCCTCAGGTCCATCGAGGCCTGGCTCCTCACCAACCTCAACACCATCACAGTCACCCTCCTCACCATCCTCGCCACCGTCCTCATCGGTCGCGGCCTGGACCTCTTCCGCTGAGCGGCGGCTCGTCATCGGGCTGAGGTACGGTCGGGGTCCGATTGGTTGCTGAACACAGGAGTGCTCGTGGCTGGTGAGATTCGTCTGATCGTTCAGGGTGATGACTTCGGGATGTGTCATGCCGTCAATGTCGGCACGGTGCAGGCGTTTCAGGAGGGGATCCTGACGCAGGCGTCGACCATGGCGGCGTGTCCGTGGTTCACCGAGGCCGCGGCGCTGGCGCGGGAGCACGGGATTCCGCTCGGCGTGCACCAGACGCTGACGTGCGAATGGGACTACCTGCGGTGGCGGCCGCTCACCGACGGGCCGTCGCTGGTGGGGGAGGACGGGACCTTCTTCCGGACAGTGGCCGAGGCACAGGCGTCGATCACGCCGGCAGACGCCGTACGCGAGTTGTCCGCTCAGACGGCGAAGTTCGCTGCCGAGGGGCTGCCGATTCACTATCTGGACGTCCACATGGGCCAGTCCGCGACCCCCGAGGCGTACGACGAGGTCTCGGACGTCGCCGGGAAGCCGTTCATCTACGGTGCCGTGGAGTCGCAGCGGTTCGCGTCGATCGAGACTCTGAGCGACCGGGACGCGGACGTGAAGAAGGGCTGGGTGCTCGACCACATCGCCGGCCTGACGCCCGGCGTACACCTGCTGGTCACGCACTGCGCCGCCGCGGAGCCGGAGCTCGCCGCGATGCACGCACCCGGCAGCGAGACCTACCGATGGGCCGAGGAGTACCGGCTGTCGGATCAGGAGATCGTGATCGACCCGGAGGTTCGCAAGGCGATCGAGGAGCGGGGCATCGAGCTGGTGTCGATGCGCAACGCGTTCACCGACTGAAGGCCGGTCTTGCACGTCGAACGCTGTGCAAGACCGGCCGTGAGGTCACGCGCCGTTGAGGATGTCGTTCGTCGGCGCCCAGCGGAAGTACTGCGGGTCGGAGAAGGTCATCGGGACCTTGCCCAGGCTCTTGATGACCGTGCTGCCGCCGTTGGCGTGGCTGACGGCGTACAGATAGCCGGACTGGGTGTCACGGTCGATGCCGAGCAGGAGCGTGCCGTTCGCGCCGCACTTCGTGGCGAGCAGCTGCTCGAAGCCCTGCCAGGTCGCGCCGCGGACCGTGGTGGCCTTCGGAACGCTGAAGGCGCTGGTCGGCCAGGTGACCGTGACGAGCGTGCCCGCCCGGGTGTTGGCGAGGAAGGTCTCGTACGTCGGCGTCCGGCTGATCAGCGCCATCGACTTCACGGTGCTGAGGCCGCCGACGCCGCCGGTCTTGCGCCAGCCGGTGCCCTGGGCGATCCAGCGGTGCAGGGTGCCGTCGGTCTGCTGGCCGTAGAGGAAGGTCCGGTCGTAGTCGGCGGGACCCGCCTGCCGGTGCACCGACTCCTCGATCCAGCGGAAGTTGGACCAGCCGCCGCCGACGCGGAGGTTGTTGTGCGGGTAGTGCGGGTCGATCTGGACCTGGCCGTCGACGACGTACGAGCTCGAGTACAGCGCGCCGCCCATCACGGTCAGCCCGGAGCGGGCCTCCCCGGTCCCCTGCGGCGTACCGACGAAGGTACTGGTGTGCTGGACCTGGCCCGGCGTGAACACCCCGGCCGTTCCGCGCACGCCGCCGATGGTGATCGGCGCGGTCGCGTTGATCATCCGGCTGGTGTGCGCACCGTTGGCCGTCACCGAGCCCAGCCGGAGCGCACAGGCCGCCGTGGTCGCCGTGGTCGCCGAAGGTGCGGCGTGCGCGGACGGGCCGACGGCCGCGGCGAGGGTCAGTGCGAGTACGCCGGCCGAAGCCAGACTTGCGGTCTTGCGAAGCATCTGGATGGTCCTCCCCTGAAGCGAAGGCTCCCCGGCCTTCGTCGTACGGATTGGATTGCGGTCGTGCCCGAAAAGTTGCCGTCGAAGAGGAGCGAATTGTGAAGGTCTTCCTGTCAACCGACATGGAGGGTACGGCGGGAGTCGTCGACTGGAGCCAGTGCCGCGGGCCGGGTCAGGAGTACGAGTACTACCGGGGCCAGCTGCAGGCCGAGGTCAATGCCGCGATCGACGGCGCACTCGCCGCCGGCGCGACCGAGTTCCTGGTCAACGACTCGCACTCGACGATGCAGAACCTGCGGCCCGACGAGCTCCACGGCCGCGCGAGCTACCTGTCCGGGCGGCACAAGCCGATGTACATGATGGAAGGGCTTGACGACTCCTTCGACGCGGCCCTTTTCATCTCGTACCACGGGTCGGCGAGCTCCACGTCGTCGGTGCTGCACCACACCTACAACCCGCGGGCGATCGCCGAGGTCCGCCTCAACGGCGAGCTCGCCGGCGAGGCCGGCGTCAACGCGCTCGTGGCGCTCGCGTACGGCGTTCCCGTCGTCCTCATCTCCGGCGACCGGATCACGATCGACGAGGCGCAGCCGTTCTGTCCCGACATCGAATCGGTCGTCATCAAGGAGTCGGTCTCGCACAACGCCGCCCTGTCGCTGCACCCGGACCGGGCTCGCGAGCTGATCCGGGACGGCGCGCAGCGCGGACTCGAGCGGCTGCCTGACTTCCGGCTGCCGGGCGTCACGCTGCCGGCCGAGCTGACCGTCCGCTTCCACAACGGCGCGTTCGCGGAACTGGCGTGCGCGCTGCGGGGGGTCGAGCGACTCGAGGAGAAGGTCGTCGTCATCCGCGACGACGACCCGCTGCAACTGTTCCGCACGTTCATCGCCACCGTGCTGCTGAGCAGGGGAGTGAGCGAATAGGCCGGCCGCCGCAACTTTTGGCGGTTCAGGTGTATCAAGGCAGATAGGGGAGTTTCCGCGACAACGACGGTGAGCGCTTCGCCCGCGCGCCCGCCGCCGGTAAGACGCACCTGGCGGCCGGGGGGCCTGCCAGAACACGTGCGCCGGTGCAGCTGATCACCGGACGTCGCCGGCTGGCCGGCGACGGGGGGAAGGGCAAGTCATGCGATGTGCGATCACGGCCGCGGCGGCCGTCGGGATCGCCGCTCTGGTGCTGGGGGCGGCGGGAGCGGCAACAGGAGCAACTCGAACGCCGGCGGCGACGCCAGGCATCACGATCGTCCCGGGGCCGGAAGGGCCGGAGGAGGCCCAGTTCGTACCCGGTGCGAGCAACGTCGTCCCCGCGACCGCGCCGGCCGCCACGGACATCGGGACGAACAAGGTCCAATCACTGGCGGCACCGTTCTACGCGTGCCCGGGCTTCAGCGGGTTGCAGACGACGAACCCGTTGGCGAACCTGTACCGCGACGTGTTCACCTGGGGCCCGTTCGCGCCGTACAAGGTCGGCAACGGTGGCGGGAACATCAACTGGTCGGCGAACCCGTACAAGAACGCGAGCTGGTACATGTGGTTCCACTCGCTGCGCTGGCTCGGCCAGGGCATCGTCGCGGCGGGCCAAGGCGATCTGACCGCGTTGACCCGCGTGAACACCATCGCGTGGGACTGGTACCGCGACAACCCGTACTCCTGGAAGGGCAACGTCGGCGCGTGGGAGTCGACCATGCACCGGACGAACGTGCTGATCTGCCTGCGGCAGGCGATCCTGACCGGGCTGCAGGTGAGCACGGTGCCGGCCCGCTACGCCTGGGTGGACGTCGCGTTGCTGAGTCACGCGAGGTTCCTGACGAACTACTGGAGCGGTGCGTGGAACCACGGGACGGACGAGAGCATCGCGCTGTTCGGCGTCGGCTGCACCCTGGGCCGGACCGACTACAAAGCCTTGGCCCAGAAGCGGCTGGGGGTGGGCATCACCACCTCGATCGACTCGCAGGGGTCGACCAACGAGCAGTCGACCGGGTACGCCGCGTTCAACTACTCGCTCTGGGGCCGGGCGATGGCCGTGCTGCAGAACTGTGGCGTCGATCCCGGTACGACGATCGCGACCAGGCGGGCGTTGCTGGCGAAGTGGCTGGCCCTGGCGACGAACTCGCTCGGCAAACTGCACCAGATCGGTGACACCGAACTGCAAGCGACGTACCCGTGGGTCGGGACGCCGCTGGAGTACGCCGGTTCGCTGGGCACGAGGGGCGCGGCACCGCTGTGGCGCGTCGGCGTCTACTCGGCCGGCTATGTCTTCGGCCGGACCGGGTGGGGGACCGATGCGGCCAGGGGGTTCAAGGGCGAGTCGACGTACAGCATCAGGTACGGGCCGGCGCGGGCGTTCCACGGGCACAGCGATCACACGGGCATCACCTACACGGCCCGCGGCCGCGACATCGTGATCGAGGGTGGGTATGCGGCGTACTCGGCGGGTGCGTATCGCACCTGGGTGATGAGTCCGAGCGCGCACAGCGTGATGACGACGCCGCTGTCGAAGGACGTGAACCCAGTGACGAGGCTGACGGCGTACTCGGTGAAGACGAACGCGGAGTCGTATCAGCTGACCGATGCGCCAGGGGCCGGGATCAGCCGGGTCCGATCGGTTCTGGTGCTGAAGGACCCGGACCTGCTCGTCACCTGGGACCGCGCCTCGGCGACCACGGCACAGGCCTTCCAGACGCTGTGGCACCTGCCGCCGGACCAGCGGGCCACCGTCATCTCCCGGACCACCGCGGTCGCGATGGCGCCGGGCGACTCGACCAAGACGATCGTGTTCCAGGTCCCGTTCAAGCAGGCGCTCCCGGCGGGTGCGACGCTGGTCAAGCAGGCCCAGACGAACCCGATCCAGGGCTGGTACTACCCCAGCAGCTACGTCCGCAAGTCCGCCCCGACCCTGCTGCTGGCCCGCGGCGGCAAGACTGCGTCCATCCTGTCGTTCGTCGTACCCATTCGCGCCGCCGGCTCGGTCACCTACTCGACCCGCCAGTCAGGCACGACCTTCATCGTCAATCTCAACATCGGCGGCAAGGCCGCTTCGATCGCCATCTCGGGTGGCGGCTCCCTCTACCGGGCCGGCTGATCCGACGCGTGTCATCGCCGCCGGCGATCTCTGCCGGCGGCGATGCCGACGACAATCTGGACGGCGGCCAGGACGGCGAAGACGACGAGGGTCGCGTCCCAGTTGCCGGTGCGTTCGGCGAGGACTCCGGCGATGACCGGGCCGGTGGCCGCGAGGAGGTAGCCGACGGATTGTGCCATGCCGGACAGCTGAGTGGTCTCGTGATGGGTGCGGCCGCGGATGCTGATGAGCGTCAGTGCGGCGACGAGGGCGGCGCCTTGGCCGAGTCCGGCGATGACCACCCACACGACGACGAGACTCGGCGCCAGGAGCAGACCCAGCATCGCGATGACGATGGGGATGCTCGCGGTGACCGCGCCGGCGATCTGACTGTCCGGACGTTTCATCAGGCGGGGAATGGTCAATCCGCCGACCAGTCCGAATCCTTGGAAGAGGAACAGGTGGATGCCGGCCGTGGACTCGGAGACGCCGGATGAGATCTCGATCGTGGGCAGCCAGTTGACGAGGACGTAGAAGCTCGTCGACTGCAGGCCCATGTAGGCGGTGACCAGCCAGGCCATCGGCTGCCGCCAGACACTCGTCGGCGGATCGTCGTACGCCGTGGCCGACGGTGCGATCGGCGCTGCGGTCGAGTGTGCGGGGAGCCGGATCACCGCCACGACAATCGCGAGCCCACCCCAGATCGCCAACGCGAGCCGCCAGTCGGACCAGTTCGCGATCGGCACCGCCAAGGCGGAGGCCATCGCGGCTCCGCCGGTGATGAACGCCGTGTACACCCCGGTCGCGCGCGACACGTGCGCCGCATAGTCACGCTTGATGAGCACAGGCACGAGGACGTTGCCGACCGCGATCGCGGCCCCGATCCCGATCGTGCCGATCCACAGCCCGGCGTGACCGGTGTACGACCGTACGGCGCTGAACACGGCCAGGACGAGCAGCGACACGAACACCGCCCGCTCCATCCCGAGCCACCGGGAGGCCCGATGCACCAGGGGAGAGGCGAACGCGAACGCGACCAGCGGAAGCGCGCCCAACACTCCCTGCGCTCCTTCACCCAGCCCTTCGTCGAGGCCGATCTGCGGCAGCACCGGACCGACGGCAGTCAGGGCGGGACGTAGGCACAACGCGACCAGGAACACGGTCGCGGCAATCAGCGTCGCCCGCCGCGCCGCCTCTGTCACGTACTGAACCCGCTCTCTCTGATCGATCCCGGAGGCTTCCTACATTTCCACACGCGCCCCCTCCGAGGTGGCGGGGAATCGCCAGTGGCGGGTTCTGGTCATTCGTGCTGCGGCGCCGGTGCGGTTGGTGCGTAATTGAGCGCGCACTCCTCCCACCGCCACGGAGAAAGGGGCCGTCGTGCCCGCCGCCCGAAGACTCGCCCACCGTCGCCTGCTCGTCTGCTTCCTCTCCGCTGTGACCGTGGCCGGCGCTCTCGTCGCCGGACCGGCCGCCGCGGCATCACCGGGAGAAGGACCCTCCCGGCAGGTGTCCATGCCGGACGGCGGCCACATCGCCCTCGGCGCCGACGGCACGGCCACCCGTACCGATGCCCACGGCAACATTCTCGGCCGGACCACGATCCTGCTCCCGCACGGTACGTCGGCCGTCGGTGGCGACTGGGCTCCCACGGACCAGGCGGTGCGTGCCACCTTCGCACAGCAGACCGCCCAGCCCGAGCAGCGTCTCTCGGCGATGTCCACCGGCCCGAAACCCGTACCACCGCAGGCCGTCACTGCAGCCCGCAAGGCGGCCGCAACGCCGGCTTCGGCCCTGCCGGCGAACTACGGCCTGACCTCGTCGGCGCAGAGCTTCCTCAACGCCGGCGGCACGAACGCGATCGGCGCCTTCAGCCTGCTCCAGGAACGATCTGGCCAACTGCCCGGCGCCGGGCAGATCATCACCAATGTCTCGATCGGCGATCTCACCGACCAGGCGATGGCCGATGCCGGCGACAACTACGTCCGCGCCCACGGCCCGACCACGGTCGTCCGCGACGGACAGCGCTACCTCGACCTGCCGGCGATGCCGCTGATCCCGACGTACACCGCCGGCCCGGACGGCACGCTGGACCCGCTGGGCTCGACCGAGGGACAGGACGCGCAACTCGGTGAGGTGCTGCTCGACTTCGGCGTGATGGCGCCACTGCCGCACGACCGGCAGCGCCCCGAGGCGGCCGGCGACGGTCTCACCGACCTGCTCGGTATCGCGCCGGGCGCGCAGTACCGGCTCGTCGTCCCCGAGCAGCCGACGTTCGACCAGATCGCGGTGGCGCTGCTGGCCGCGGCCCGGCAGGTCCCGCGCCCGGACGTGATCACGGCGAGCCTCGGCTTCGGCACCGACGCCGAGGGCTTCCCGGGCCGGTACCTCGAGGACGACCCGGTCATCCGGAACGTGATCAGCACGATCGTGCACGAGTACCACATCGTGGTGACCATCTCGTCGAACGACGGCACCCGGCTCTACACGCCGACCGCGGTCGGCCCGGACGGCGGCAGCACGCCGACCGACCTGGTCGCGCATCACGAGGCCGCCACCACCATCGATGACGTCGCCCACTCCACCGCGCCGACGCGGATCCCGGACAGCGGTGCGATCGCCGTCGGCGGCACCACGCTGGACGACGTCGCGTCGATGCCGTCGTCGCGCAATCCGACGTTCGCGGCCACTCGGACGAACGGCAGCACCACGTTCTCGTCCGGCTTCGGCACGCGTCTGAACGTGTCCGCACCCAGCGACGGCATCCTGGTCTACGCGCACGCCGAGGGCGGGACGGCGCAGGAGGTCACGCCCGTGCTGAACGGCGGTACGTCGGCGTCCGCGCCGATGGTCGCCGCGGCGGCTGCCGTCGTACTGCAGGCCGGGGAACTGACCGGGCGTCGGCTCAGCCCGACGGATGTCCGAGCCGTGCTGGAGCGCACCGGTCGTGCGGTCGCGAACCCGCCACAGCTGGACCGGAACGCCACGGTGGGACCGCAGCTCGACGTCACCGCCGCGGTCTCCGACGTACTGGGGGACCACGAAACGCAGCCCCGGATCGTCCGGCTGTCGGTCGCCCACCGGGTCGTCACCGGTGGCCTCGGCGGCACCTACCTCGAGTCCAGCGACGCGGACCGGATCGATCTGCAGACCAACGGCACCGGTGAGGGGCTCGTCGGACCGGTCACGATCGGCGCCGACGTGGTCGGATCGACCCCCGGAAAGACCGACTACGTCCTGACCGTCAACGGCCACGAGTTCCACTCGACCGTCCCCGCGGTCCGGCTGACTCCGACGGAGCTGCTCGGTGCCGCGGGGCTCCCCGTCGTGTCCGACCGGGACCGCGACGTTCGCGTGACGTTCGACGTACGCAACGGCAAGCACGTGGTCGCGTCGGCGGCCAAGACGCTCACGATCGGACCGACGGACGGCACGTACGCCGAGGCGCTGGCACCCGTCGCGCCGGCCACCGTCCGCGCGGGCAGCCCGGTCACGGTCCACTACGACCTGACCGGAGTACGGAACCTCTCGAACCCGCAGCTCGTGGTCTCCACGCTCGGGCACTGGAACCCGCTCACCGCACCGCTGTTCGGCGCCGGATTCGTTGCCCCGCTCAACGATCTGAGCGGCGATGTCGAGATCCCGGCGAGCGCCTTCGTCGGCGGTGGCGGCATTTACGGCCTCGGGATCGTCCAGCGGTCCGTGACCGGTTCGGCCGGCACACCGACGTACGGCGAGTTCACCGCGATCCGGGTCGACGGCGGTACGGCCGACCACCGGCCGCCGGCGCCGACCCTCGGCACGCGCGCCGGCCACACGTTGGAGATCCAGCGGGCGAATCCGCGCTTCACACTCCGGTACGACGTCCGCTCGATCCCTGGCGCTGTTGGAGCCGCGGTCGAGTTCTCCGCTCCCGCGCCGACGCTGTACAACGCGCTCAACACCTTCACCAACGCGAACGGTGACTCGCGCGACCAGAACGGCGTCAACGCGGGATCCGCCGCCTACCAGCGTCTTTCAGGTCGCTCGGGGCTCGCGTCCCTCGATGCGGTCGAGCTCGGCCTCGGCGGCTCGGTGGCGTACAACGTCCGCGTCTTCGGGACCGACGGATCCGGCCGGATCCTCGGCCAGGCATCGGCGTCCTCGCTGCTGACCGTCGACGACGGCCTCGCACCCGGCGACGGGAGAGTGACCAGCTTCGCGGCCCAGCCCACGGGCACGTCGTACGTCGCCCTCCGGACGCCCGGCGCGGGCGAGTCGGTGGCGGAGTACGACGCCACGACCGGCACCTACGGTGGGACGATCACCACCGATCCGTCGGCGGACGGTGGCTACCAGGTCCTCGGCGCGGATCCGCAGGCGCACCGCGTCGTACTCCTGCACTTCTCGCCGACCGGTTCCGCGCTGGAGACGTACGACACCGCCACCAGGAAGCTCGTCGCCACCGCGGCCACCGACGGCTACACGATCCGGGGCGGGCGCGTCGACGAGGTCCGGCACCGGGCCGCGATCCTTGCCTTGCGCACCGAAGACGGCGCCGATGTCGTCCTCCCGCTCGCCCTGGCGACCGGCGCGCTAGGTGCGGCGATCGCCGCTGATGCGCCGGGTGCGGTGCGGGGCGGGTTCAAGATGATCGAGCTCGATCGGCAGACCGGCACGGTGTACCTGTCACGGTCGAGCAGCAGCCTGATCTGCATCGGCGGAGGCGCAGGCTCGGCGGAGAGCGTCGACCTCGACACGGGCGCTCTGCGGTTGTCGGACTCGGGCAGCGTGTGCGCGAACGGCCTGGCGCTGGACGAGGGCGCGAGCCGCCTCTACCAGTTGTCGTACCGCTCGGTCAGCTTGAACATCGTCGGCACGACCAGCCTGAGCGTGCTGGCCGGCGACACGATGAGCACCGCGGCGCCGACCATCCCGGTCCGGCAGCAGCAGGCGGCGTACCTCGCGATCGACGGTGTGCACCACCTCGGACTGGTCGCCTTCCGTACGCCGCCGGTGCTGTCACAGTTCGGCCGGGTCGGCGGCGTCGTCACCGACAGCAACGCGACCAGCCAGCTCGCGGTCATCGATCTGGCCACCGGTCAGCAGCTCTCGGTGGTGTCCGGCCTGAACTTCGTCAGCAGCCCGTTCGGCGGCGAGTACAACTCGCTGACCGAACGCTCGGTCCAGCTCGACCCGGCCACCCGCACCGGCTGGGTTCCCTCCGCGGACGGCCGCCAGCTGCAGCAGTTCCGCTACTGACGGGTGACGCGTGCGACGTTCTGGCGGTCTTCCTCCTCCTGGCTTGGTTCGGTGGCGAACCAGGCATCGAGGATCTCTTCGAGGAGAGGCTCGGAGGTCAGGCGGAGGCTGAGCGCCAGGACGTTGGCGTCGTTCCAGCGGCGGGCGCCCTCGGCCGTGTAGGCGTCGGTGCAGAGGGCGGCGCGGACACCGGGCACCTTGTTCGCGGCGATGGACGCGCCGGTGCCGGTCCAGCAGCAGACGACGGCTTGGTCCGCTCTCCCGGCCGCGACCTCGCCGGCCGCGGTGCCGGAACAGACGGCCCATTGTGGATCGTCGCCGGGCTGGAGTGCGCCGTACGTCGTGACCTCGTGGCCGCGGCTGCGCAGCTGCGCGACGAGTGCGCGTGCCACCGGCTGGTCCATGTCCGAGGAAACGGAGATCCGCATACCCGCGAGCCTAACCTGCGCCTCCTTCACCGGGTCCCGCGTCACCCATACCAGCTTGTGCGGCACTGCCGGGTGCCTACCAGGTGCCGCGGTGGTCGGGGACCAGGAAGGTGAGAGGGATCATCAGGACGAGGATGGCGGCGAAGACGACGAAGCTGTAGGCCTGGGCGGTGCCGCTGGCGGTGGAGTGGGTGAGGATGGTCGTGGTGATCGAGACGGCCACGATGCCGCCGGACTGGCGGAACATGCCGCGCAGGCCGGCGATCGCGGAGATCTGGTCGGGGGCGAGTTGCAGGCTGGCGTTGTTGGAGGCGGGGATGGACAGGCCCATCCCGATGCCGGTGATCCCCGCGGCCATCGCCAGCCAGGCGTACGGCGTGAGTCCGTGCGGGGCCAGCGACATCACGGTCATCCCGATCGCGACCAGCACGAAGCCGCCGATCATCGGGGCCCGGTAGCCGGTACGGCGGAGCGCGAACACGGCCAGCCCGGCGACGCAGATCATCCCGACAGCTCTTGCCGTGAGCAACGTTCCCGCTTGGAGGGGCTGGATCCCGTACCGCGATTCGGCGTACAGCGGGACGAGGGCGCCGAAGCCCAGCATGGCGGCGCCGAAGAGGAAGTTGATCGTGTTCATCGCCCCGAAGCCGTGGCCGCGCAGCAGGTTGAGCGGGATGAACGGCGCGGCATGCCGGTTCGCGTGCCGGACGAAGAGGACGCCGAGCGTGAGCGCGATCAGCATCGACGCGATGAACAGTGGATCGGTCGGCTCCGCGCCGCTGCCGCCGAGCGTACTGATCCCGTACATGCCGAAGAGCATCGTCAGCGCCAGCAGGATCGCGCCGGTTCCGTCCACCCGGGAGGCGGCCTTCGGCGGGCTGCTCGGGATGAACCGCAGGCCGAGTGTGATCAGCAGCAGCCCGATCGGCACGTTGACGACGAAGATCTCGCGCCAGGACCAGTAGGTGACGATGACGCCGCCGATGATCGGGCCGATGATGCCGCCGATCGGGAAGATCGAGGTGAACATGCCGATCGCCCGGTCCCGGTCGCGGCCGAACTGTTCGGAGACGATGCCGGTGGCGGTCGGCATGAACGCGCCGCCGCCGATCGCCTGGAGGGCGCGGAACACCACCAGCAGGTAGATGTTGTCGGCCAGGCTGCAGCACAGCGAGGCGACGGTGAACAGCGCCGCGGCGCCGAGGAAGATCTTCTTCCGCCCGAACTGGTCGCCGAGCCGGCCGGCCAGCGGCATCACGATGATCTGGCCGAGGGCGTAGACGGTGATCGTCCAGCCGCTCCAGGTCAGCTCGGCGTTCAGGTCGCCGCGGATGGCGTTGAGCGCGGTCGCGACTATCGTCTGATCGATCGATGCCATCAGCAGCGCGATCGCGACGATGCCGAAGACGAGCCGGCGATGGGCCAGTGGCTCGTCGGCGGCCGGCTCGCCGATCACTGAGGTGGTACTCGACGGTTCCATCGATGAACAGACTACATTGCTTGCTGGCAGGCAATAAAGGGGTGACATGACCGACACCGAGACGTTGAGCAAGCTTCGTGGGGTGATCTCCAAGCTCGCGCGGGAGCTCAACGCCACGGCGACCGACGAGGGCCTGACGCCGACCCAGGCGTCCGTCCTCGGCCTGATCACGTTCCGTGGCCCGCTGGGCCTGACCGAGCTGGCACAACTCGAGGGCCTCAACCCGACGATGCTGTCCCGGGTGGTCGGCAGGCTCACGGAGCTCGGCCTGATCCAGCGCGACCCGAACCCGGACGACCTGCGCGCGGTCCAGGTCGAAGCGACCGAGGCCGGCCGTCAGCTGCACGAACGCGTCAAGCTCCTCCGCACGGAAGCGATCGGCACCTGCCTCGACCAGCTCCCGGAGAAGTCCGCGCAAACGATCATCGACGCCCTCCCAGCCCTGGAAGAACTAGCCCAAACCCTCCGCACCAGCCGCTGACGCGCCTCGATCCTGTAAAGGTGTGAGTGTGCCTGCACATGTTGGTGCGAGTCGGCGATCAGGAACTATTCCGGGAAACCTCGGACAGGCTGCCCGCGGACCGTAGAATTGGTATGGGCCGGTATTTTCTGGTGGTTGATTCGTTGACCTCACGCTTGTAGCCCATTGCTTGCGCCGGCCTATTCACGAGCCGCCGCGGACGCAGGTGAGAAGGCCCCACGGTTTGCGTTGTAGAGGGAAACAACTTCCGTTGGGACCGGCGCATCGAAGAAGTTGAGGACGTCGCCGCGGTCAGGCCAATCAATTGGCCGACGACGTGCGAGCGACAAGTGAATAGCGGTCTGCAGAGACGGGCCGCTTGAAAAGACGACAGGGCGGACAGAAGGTGCTGCGCTGTCAAACAATTGGATGACCTGGAGGGTCGTCGAGGGGAGATCGACGCCACGACCGCGTCGATCACGGGCGCCGGGCTGACACGCACCGGTGATCGGGGTGAATGGCATGGGCAAGACGAAGTACCGGAGAACAACCGTGAGGGCCATCTGTGCTCTCTTCATCAGCGCGACCCTGACGTTGCCGGGATGTGGCACGTCACCGGACGGACTCGGGCCAACCGTAAGCCCGTCTCCCACGAAGACTTATCCGTCGACTGAGGCCCCACCGGGACCAACGCCCCCCACCGAGCCGCCGACGTATCCGCCGTCCACTGGTACGTCAGCGGAGTTCGAGGAGGACATGCAGAGCGCCGTGGACGCGGTGAATGGTTTCTGGACGGATCATTGGTCTGAGATTTTCGGGGAAGGCGTGTACAGTCCGCCAGAAATTTACGGTTCGTACGACGAAGATGCCGGTCCGGCATGTGGCGGTGAAGCACTGCCCGCAGACAACGCGGCATACTGCAGCGATGGTGACTTCATTGCTTGGGACGGTGCCTTCATGCAGAATCAGTTCGAGAAAATCGGGGACACCTTCGTTTACTTCGTGATTGCTCACGAATTGGGTCATGCCATCCAAGCGCGGGTTGATTACGAGCCTGGTTCGACCGAACTGCAAGCGGACTGCCTCGCGGCCGCAGCGCTGTACGGCTCGGCGGAGGATGGCATCCTGAACATCGAGCCAGGTGACGAGAACGAGGTTGCCAAAGCAATGGGCGCTCTTGGTGACGATACGCCTTGGACCGACGACAGCGCGCACGGTACTGCGATCGAACGCATGGACGCGTTCCTTACCGGTCGCAACAACGGCGCCGATGCCTGCTATGAGAACTGAACGCAGACGCCGCCGGGTCAGAGTGCGTAGCGGGTGGTGAGGGTGTTCATGGCTTCGTCGATGGCGGGGTCTACGCGGCGGCGGGTGGGGTCTTCGTCGTACCAGGTGATGATTTCGCGGGCGCCGGTTTCGAAGGGGATGGTGGCGACGTAGTCGGGGACGACCTGGCGGAGTTTGCTGTTGTCGAAGACCGCCGAGTGGGTCTTGTCGCCGAGGAGGCCGTCGCCCCAGCCCTTGTGTACGGCGGCGATGGCGTCGGACGGGACGTGGACGATCTGTGCCGTGGTGCCGGCCGCGGCCGCTAGCGCGTGCGCGATCTGGTCCCAGGTGAGGACGTCGTCGGAGGTGATCTGGAAGGTGTCGCCGAGCGTACGCGGGTGGCCGAGCAGGGGGACCAGTCCGCGGGCGAAGTCGCGGTGGTGGGTCAGGGTCCAGAGCGAGGTGCCGTCACCGTGGACGACGACGGGCTGGCCGCGGCGCATGCGTTCGACGATCGTCCAGCCGCCGTCGAACGGGACGAGGGTGCGGTCGTAGGTGTGCGACGGCCGCACGATCGTGACCGGGTACCCCTCCTCGCGGTAGAGCGTGGTGAGGAGGTCCTCGCAGGCGATCTTGTCGCGTGAGTACTGCCAGAAGGGGTTGCGCAGCGGCGTCGACTCGGTGATCGGCAGCCGGGCCGGCGGCGTCTGGTACGCCGAAGCCGAGCTGATGAACACGTACTGGCCCACGTGTCCGCGAAACGCGTCCGTCCGAGCGCGCACCTGATCGGGGGTGAACGCCACCCAGTCGACCACGGCATCGAAGTCCTGACCGGCTACCTCGGCCAAAGACTCGGCGTCGCCGATATCGGCGGTGATCTGCTTCACCTCCGGCGGGAGCGGGCGGATCGAGGTCTGACCCCGGTTGACGACCGTGAGGTCGAGTCCCAGCTCGACCGCCCGCTGGGAGCAGGCCGAGCTGATGATGCCGGTCCCGCCGAGAAAGAGAACACGCAGGCCACTCATTCAGGCAACTCCTCGAGGAGATAGCTGTAAGGTCGGTGACATTCAGAACTTGGAGAATGATAATACCTGAGCCATCCTGATCTTACAGATGGAAGATGAACGGGAGGTTCGTCGTGAGTAGTCTCGAGGGGCGCGTGGTGCTGGTCACCGGCGCCGGTGGTGGCATCGGCTCGGCGACCGCCCGTACGGTCGTGGCCCACGGCGGGCATGCGCTGATCCACGATCTCGCGGGATCCGCGCTCGATGCTCTCGGCAAGGAACTCGGCGACAGCGCGACAGCTCTGGTCGCTGACCTGACCGACCTGGCGGCGGTCAAGCAGCTGTGGGACGACGCTTGGGCGGTCAAGGGCCACGTGGACGTCCTGGTCAACAACGCCGGCGCCTATCCGCCGGCTCCACTGGACGCGCCGCTCGACGAGTGGCTGAAGGTCTGGGACTTCTCGCTCGACCTGCATCTCAAGGCCCCCGCCGTCTTGTGCCGCGAGGCGGTGACGGCGTACGCCGGTCTGGACCGAGGCGGCATCATCATCAACCTGGCGTCGCGCGCTGCGTTCCGCGGCGAGGATCCGGAGTACTGGCACTACGCGGCCGCCAAGGCGGGCGTGGTTGCGATGACGCGCACGATCGCGCGCCAGTACGGCCGGCACGGCGTGACCGCCTTCGCTATCGCTCCTGGGTACGTCGACACCGACCTGAACGAGCACTTCCGTGACACGGTCGGCGTCGAGGTCGCCGCGGAGCAGACCGGCCTGGGGGAGGTCGCACAACCGCAGGACGTCGCCAACATCATCGCGTTCCTGGCGAGTGGTCTGGCGAAGCACGCGACGGGCACCACGATCGATGTGAACGGTGCCTCGTATGTCCGTTGACACCGGCCTCGCGCGGATGAGTGCGGATCTCTTCGTCAACGGATCCTGGACCGCGGGCAAGGCGGGGACGCTCGACAACGTTGACCCAGGCAACGGTCAGACCATCGGCGCGGTGTCGCTGGCCAGCGCCGACCAGGTCGCTGAGGCGATCACCGCCGCCGAGAACGCGTTCCCAACCTGGTCGGCGATGCCGGCGGCTGCCCGCGGGGACATCCTCCGACGCGCGGCCGCGCTGCTCGCGGATCGCGGTGAGGAGGCGGTGGCAACGATCCTGCTGGAGACCGGCAAGACGGAGGCCGACGCCCGCGGCGAGATCGGCCGCGCTGTCGAGACGCTGCGCTGGAACGGTGAACAGGCCGGCCGGGTCCAGGCCACGATGTTCCCGGGCCTCGTGGCCGGTTCACGACGTACGTCGATGCCGACCGCGCTCGGCCCGGTCGCGGTGATCACCGCCTGGAACTTCCCCGCGGTCCTTGCCACGCGCAAGCTTGGCGCGGCGCTCGCGGCCGGTTGCACGGTGGTGTTCAAAGCATCGGAGTTCGCCCCGGCCACTGCACGGCTCATCGTCGAACTGTTGGTGGAGGCGGGCCTTCCGGCCGGCGTGGTGAATCTGGTCTTCGGTGATCCGCACGCGTTGTCGGAACAGCTCACCTCAGCCCCGGCGATCAAGGCCCTGTCGTTCACCGGATCCACGGCCGTCGGGAAGGCGCTGGCGGCCCAGGCGGCTCCGAATCTGATCCGCACCGTGCTGGAGTTGGGCGGGCATGCGCCCGTACTGGTGATGGATGACGCCGACGTGGATCACGTGATCGCGACCACGGCGGCCGCCAAGTTCGGCTCCGCCGGTCAGTCGTGTGTCGCCCCCTCGAGGTACTTCGTCCACGAGTCCCTGTACGAGGAGTTCGTCGACAAGCTCACCGCCAAGGCTGCGTCGTACGTCCTCGGGCATGGCACCGAGGAGGGGGTGACGCTCGGCGCGGTCGCGCATCAGGGACGCGTGGACGCGTTGGTTCGGCTCGCCCGCGACGCTGCCGATCACGGGGCCGCGATCACCACCGGAGGCAAGCAGGTAGTCCGGGACGGGCTCTACTTCGAGCCGACCGTGGTCGCCGGACTTCCGCTGGACTCCACGGCCATGATCCTCTCGGAGGAGCCGTTCGGGCCTATCGCTACCGTGTCCGCGTTCAGCACGCTGGACGAGGTGATCACCGCGGCCAACGCGGCCCCGTACGCGTTCGCGGCGTACCTGTTCACGAACCGGATGGACGTGCGCGACGAGGTCGTCCGGCGGCTGAACGCGTCGAACATCGGCGTCAATCAGCTGGCTCCGTCGCTGCCCGACGTACCGCTGGGCGGTCTGGGCAATTCCGGCTACGGCTACGAAGGCGGGATCGAGGGCATCCTCGCGTTCACCCAGCTCCGCCTCATCTCCGAGACCGCGGGAGGATCTCATGCTCGCCGATAATCACTCCTCCTTGGCCCGCGTCCGCGACGTGGTCGCGACGACGCGCGAACCGTACGCGCTCGATGCGATCGACCTTGCCCTGCTGAAGATCCTGGTCGCGGACTGCCGTACGTCGCAGCGCCAGATCGCCACCATGCTGGGAGTGTCCGCCCCCACCGTCGGCGAGCGGATGGCACGGCTGGAGCGCAAGGGCGTCATCACCGGGTACAGCGCCCAGGTCGACTGGTCCGTCGTCGGCTACGGGCAGGTCGTGTTCCTGTCCATCGAGGCAGGCCCGGGGTACGACGTCGCCGCGATCATGGCCGCCCTCTGGGAACTGGCGGAGGTCGAGGACGTCACCCTCGTCACCGGCGAGCTCGACCTCCTGATCCGGATGCGGGTCCGGGACTACGGCGAGCTGAGAACGATCCTGATGGAGCAGGTCTGGCGGATCCCGGGCATCCAGCGGACGGCGACCCTGCTGTCCGTGGCCGACATGCCGGCGAAGGACTTCGGTGCCGCCCTGCTCGGCAAGATCGAGCAGGCAGCAGGGGAGGCTGGGGTCACAACGCGAGCGTGACGGCGATCCGGGCCGCGAGGTCGGCGTTGTTCCGGGCGAGTGCGAGGTTGGCCGGGATGCTCTGCCCGTCCGTCTCCTTCTCGATCCGGGCGAGGACGTACGGCGTGACGGCGGGACCCGTGACGCCCGCACGGGCACTGGCGTCCAAGGCCGCCGTGAGTACGGCGTCGATGCGCGACGCCGGGATCTCGTCCGCGACGGGAATCGGAACCGTCAGCAGGACCCCGGTCGCCGGCCGCGCCCGGAAGCGGAGAACGTCACAGACCACGCGCTCGTCGTCGACGCGGTGCGGAATCGGCAGACCGCTCGACCGCGTGTAGAAGGCCGGGAACCAGTCGTGCTGCCAGCCCAGGACGGGGACGCCGGCGGTCTCGAGATACTCGAGTGTCCGCGGCAGGTCGAGGAAGGCCTTGGCGCCGGCGCAGACTGTGATGACCGGGTGGTTGGCGATCGCGTCGAGGTCGGCCGAGATGTCGCCGCTGACTTCCGAGCCGCGGTGGACACCACCGATGCCGCCGGTGGCGAACACCTCGATGCCGGCGGCATGCGCCAGGGCGACCGTCGCCGAGACGGTGGTGACGCCGACGTCCCATCCTTGTGCCTGCGCCACGGCCAGGTCGCGCTCGGCGACCTTGCGGGTGCCCTGCAGCACTCGCTTCTCTTCGTCCGCCGAGAGACCGACCTGTGGCCGGCCGTCGAGGATCGCGGTCACGGCCGGGGTGGCGCCGCGATCGAGGACTGCTTGCTTGCAGAGTGCCAGGGCGTCGGCGTTCGCCGGCGCGGGCAGCCCGAGATTCGAGAAGATCGTCGACTCGAGCGCGACGACCGCGCGACCCTCGGTCAGGGCCTGCGCCACGTCGTCGGACAAGCTGGGCTCAATCACACGCTGCTCCGCTCTCATCAAGGGTCGCACCGGGTTCGCTGAGAACCCGCCGGGCAAGCCTATGGCCGGCCTCGACCGCCGCGACGGCATCGGCTTCCGCGAGTACGGCGTTCAGGAACCCCGCGGCGAACGCGTCCCCGGCACCGGTCGTGTCAAGCACCACGTCGACCGGCGGGACGCGGACGGTTGCCGATCTGGTGCCATCAAGGACCTCGGTGGGCTCTACGCCGTTCTTGACGACAACCGTCGTACCAGCGCCTGCGAGTTCTCGCAGGGAGCCGACGTCGGCCTCGATCCCGTTCGCGAACACGTACGTCGGCCGCAGTCCTCTGACCAAGTCACGGAACCGCGCGGGTCCGATCGAATCGACGAGCGCAACCGAGGACGCATCGATGCTGAGAACCGCACCCTCGGCCCGCGCGATGTCCGACGCTTGCCGCAGAACCGACAGCGACGGCCCTTGGAGCGAGTACGCCGAGAGGTGGATCGCATCCGCTCCGGACAACCAGACGTCAGGCACCTCACTCAACTCACCCGCGGCCGCCCGGTCCGGGTACATCGTCCGTTCCCCATCACCATCCACCAGAATCACGATGGTCCCGGTCCGCCCCTGCCTCTGCACCCTCGCATCAACACCACCCCTGACCAACTCCCGCACCAGAGCCTCGCCGACGGTGTCGTCCCCAACCCGCCCGACAAACCGAGCCGCCATCCCAAGACTGCCCGCAAACACAGCAACATTGGACGCCGCACCACCCCGCGCGCGACAAACCCGCGCCGGATTATCCGTCCCCACCCGAGTCGAGCCACCCACCCAAACAACAACGTCCTCAACCAGGTCGCCAACGCACACCAGACTCCGCCGATCCTGCAACGCCCACCTCCCGCCCCGACCGAGCCGACGCTACGGGAGGCCCACTCGCCGCACGATCGGCGGGTCGTGTTCAGAGCTCGCGCCGATCGTCGGCTCGATCGTCCGGCGTGGGGATGCGTAGCAGGTCGGCGACGCGGGCTTGCCATGCCTCGACGGCGGCGACGGTGATCGTTTGGCCGAGCTCGGTGGTGAGCTGCGCCGCCAGTTCGCCGGCTTCAGCGTCGACGAACTCCCGGAGGCCGGCGATGCCAGTGCGGATGAGGGCCGCGCGTACAGGGCGCGGTAGGACGCGCACCGCAAGCAGGGCCACCTTGTCCAGCAGCGTACCCAGATCGATCCCCAGCTGCAGTGCTTCGATCGCTTCTCTCCCGGCTGCTGTTTGTGCCTGCCGGGCCAGGTCCTCCACCGAGTAGATCCGGACAGCCATCAGGTGCGCGATCGCGTCTTCGCTCAGCTCGGACAGGATCGACAGCGGCTGGTCGAGCTGCTCGGAGGCTGCGGCCTGGACGCCCATGACCGGTCGAACCCGCATCCGGAAGCGGCCCAGCTGCTCGTCGGCCGGAGCGCGATCGACGACGCGGGCGCGGACCTGTCCGAGCCGGTCGAGCTGGACGGCGACCGGCACACTCAGGTCGAGTTCGTCGACGACATAGGCGCCGAGCTCGCTGGGATAGCGGGCGAGCTCCCGCTGCATCCGGTTGACGGCCGTGGCGATCGTCTCGCCGAGTTCGTGGAGCACCACCTCATCGTCGCCGCTGCCCGGTATCCCGGCGATCTCGATCACGGTCGTCCCGAGACCGTCGTTGTCCCAGGTGACCGATGGCGCCGGGATGGGGATCGCGGTATCGGCGGCGTACAGCCGGAAGTACAGGTCCGGGGGTACGTCCTGCGTCGACCGAGGTGCCAGCGCCAGATCGAACGTCCCGTCGTCGGCGGTGTGGGCCGCGGCGCCGGTGGTTCCGCCGATCCGGGGGACCTTGTCCCACGCCTCGATGCGCAGGCCGCCGATTCCCGCGCGAGTGACACTGTGGAGGAGGCGCCCGGCGATCCGGTACGAGATCATGTCGCGCGGCGGCGGGTCGACCTCGATGAAAACATGCGCCGCACCGTCGGCCCAGGCGGACGGTGGCACGCGATGGATGGCCAGATGGCTGCCGGAGGAATGCCGTACGACGATCTCGATGGACGGTGGTTCGATCGACGCCGGGCCGCGGAGCGTGGCGAAGAACCGGCCGGAACCGTCGGTCCTCGTGATGCGCTCGATCTCCCGCGGATCCTCGTTCCAGATCACGATGTCCAGGTCCGGAACGCCCGCTCGGAGATACCGGGCCAGGACCTGACCGCTGAGGTTGTACGTCAACGGCCGGTCGGGAGCCACGTCGATGGCGAGGCTCACGTTCTCGAGAGATGTGTCCCGCCACTCGGCGGGCCAATCGATGAGGGCGAGGCGCGCGTCGCCGAACCAGATCGCGAAGGTCGGTTCCGGTGGAGCCGCCAGCACTTGGCCGAACGAAAGGGCGAACGATCCGCGCTGGTCGGTGACCTGGGATGCGACGACCGGTCTCGGCCAGCTGCCGGCACGATCGAGAAGTTCTACTCGCACACCCGCTACCGGCTTGTCGTTCGGCGAGCGTCGTACCTGACCGGTGACCTGCAACGTGCTTGCCCGCATGAGCACGAGCTCGGTCTCCACATCATCGTCGTCGAAAGAACGCTCGCACACGGTGAGGTCGGAGTCCGAGCCGGCCCAGAACCGGAGTGTGATCGATCCCGGCCTGCCAGGCAGGAGTGCCTGGCACCAGCCTCCGTACTCGAGCGATGGCGCACCGAGAGACTCGCGGGTCGCCGGGTCGTACACCCAGACCTCCGGACCCGGCCAGCCTCCTGTCTCGGTGGTCACCCGCAGAAAGAGGCGGCGCGTGTCGTCGTCCGGTGACGCGACCACGAAAACGTACGGATACTGCGCGGTGTCGCCGGCCTGCGCAACCGTCATCTGTTGCACCCAGGCGAGCTGCCGGCCGTGCGGCGTGCCGGGCTTCCAGAGCCCGTGATGCACTCGGACGACGAAGTCCTCGTCGTCCGCACGCTCGCTCAGATCGAGCTCGAAGGCACCGCTTTCGTCGGTTCTGGCGATTCCCAACGGACGATCCGTGTCAGGGCGGTTCGCATCCAGGCGCCAGGCGCTGATCGTGGCGTCGCACGGCTCGAGATTCGGGCCTGCGATGACCTGTCCTCTCATCGTGTGGCTCATGGCTGGTGTTCCTCCGGTCGAATGAACGGACGAGGGTCGTCGACGCCTTGTGGTGCCTCCAGGTAGCGCAGCCGACAGGTGAGGCGTCCGTCGCCGGTGCCAGTCACATCGCCGGCCGCCAGTTCGCCGGCGGCCCGCTTGGGCGTCAAGGCCACTGAGATCGGGATGTCGAGGCTGACGGTGGACCAGGTGAGTACGGTCGGCGGGATGCCGGTCAGCTCGAAACGGTCCAGGCTGTCGCGCCCGTTCTCGTCCAGGGCCCGCTGGGCGTCGACGGTTCCACGGGCGAGGGCTGCGAGCATGTCAGGCAGTGGGGTGGTCATCACGGCCTCGGTATCGGAATCTCGAGGTGATAGGCCGGGTCCGTGGGCGGAAGCAGGAACGTTCTGACCCGGCGGTCGGCGCGGACCGCACGTTCGAAGGCGGCCCGGTCCTTGATCGAGCTCGGCGCGACGTCGATGACGGCCAGGACGCGGGGGTCGGCCGCATGCCGCGACACGGTGGCCGGTCCGAGTTCGAGGATCTTGCTCTCCATCGCGTCGCGGACGCGGTGCGCTTCGGCGCCGGCGTCGGTCCTGGACACATAGACGTCGATGACCTGATCGCCGGAGGCGCTGTAGAGCTGCTTCTGCGACTCCGGACCGTAGCGCCGGCAGTTGTCGTACATGACATGGGCCTGCTCCTTGGGTGTGCGCTGCGTACTGGACACGAGGACCTCGCTCAGTCCGGCGGCGCGGGCGATGTCCTGGAGAACGCCGAGTGCGTACGGCGGCACGGCGAGCGGGCGCGCGGTTTCGCTCCACCGCACGGTGGGTGCTCCGGTCGTGATCGGCCTGCGCGGCCGGGGTGGGGTATCGCCGAGCAGAGCATCGATGCTCACGCTCGGCTTGACGCCGTTCTGATGGAACACCTGCACGGCGTCATTGAAGAAGCGGACGAACCGATCGACGTGCCGGCCTGTGCCGATCGGATACTGCCGGGTCTTCCATCGGTTCTGGGCGCCGTCCTGATGCCGTAGACATCCCGCGTTGTACGCCGCCGCGACCAACGGTGGGTCCAGCGAGGTCAGCCGGGCCTGGCCGGCGATGTACGCGCTGCCGGCGTTGATCGCGTTCGCCGGCACCAGCAGCCACTCCCTCCCGACGCTCATCCGCATGGCCTCGCGGGCCGTCGAGATCAGGGTCTGTGTCAGGCCCACGCTGACACGGTGGGGCGTTGCCTGGTCCGACGTGTACCCCGGCTCCTCCCGCACCGCGTCAGCCTTCCCGCCGGACTCGGTACAGATCGTGGCGACGATGAGTTCGGCAGGGACCCGATAGGTCTTCGCAGCAGTGTTGATGTCCTTGGCGTAGGCGTCCCACACCGCACTGGCGGTGCGTGGTGCGCCGGCGGTCCGCTCGATGCCACTGCCCTCGATCTCCACACCAGAGCGGGTCAGCCGCCAGCGCACGCTGTTCTGGAACGCGTGGAACTCGGTCAGTGGCATCGATGCGATCCTTACTTCAGAGGTCGGCGTTTGGGGCGTCGGCGGGACCGGCGCCGGTCAGAGCGCGATGCCGACCGTGCTGGTGACCAGGCCGAAGCTGACCCGGACCAGTGCCTGGACCGGCTTGTCGTCGGCCGGGTCGGCGACCCGGCGGCTCAGAACGATCTCCATCTCGCCCTTGTCGTCGGTCGTGCCTGGACTGCTGTAGCTGAGCGTCGGCTCGCTCACGGTGACGCTGAGCGGCTTGCCCTTGTCATGCGCCGAACCGTCGGTCTTCCTCAGCCTTGCGGTCAGTCGGACCTCCTGCGCGACGACCTGCTTCGGATCGCCCGGCGGGACCGGGGTGCGGGAGCCGACCTGCAACTCGAGCTGCGGGCCTTTCTGGAGGACGAACGGCTTGGGCAGCTCGACGTCCGAACGCGGTTCGAGAGTCGCCTCCATGTGCAACTTGCCTGCCGCATAATTCAGGCTGTTCGAGCTGTCGACAGTGGTGTTGTTGTTGCTGTAGTTCGCGTACGCGGACGCGCTGAACCCGCCGCCGAAGAGCCCGAACCCGCCGCGGACGCCGGCGCCGGCTGCGAACGAGCTCTGCTGGATGTTGAAGCCGGAGCGCGTGTTGAACTCCTGCACATTCATGTCGGCCTCGAGATGCACCCGCTTCCAGGCGTACGCGGTCGGCATCAGATAGTTGATCAGCGGCAGCTTCTGGAGATGGACGACTCCGTCCGCCATCGAACCGTCCGCATCCTTGGTCTGCTGCTCGAAGACGGCGATCACGTCGATCTGCGTCTCCGACAGCTGCTTGGCCGTCTCGCGCAGATTCTTGTCCAGCTCGGTCTGTGCGGCCGCGACACCGAGGCCGACGCTCTTCACGAACTCGCCGAACGCGACACCGCCTCCGGTCATTTCGTCGGTGACGTCGGCGTCGGCCGCAGTCTCGCCGACAGCTCGTTGGGGTAGATCAGCCCCTTTCTGCAGCACGGCCGCCATGGTGCGGCTGACCTCGGTTCGCGCCAGCTCAGCGCCGTCCCCGACGGCGGCTGACGCCCCGGTCCGGTCGCCGGTTGCCGGCTGCGCCGGCTTGGCCGCCGCTGGTTTTGCCGTGTCGACAGTCTTGCGCGGTGTCTTGTTCTGAGGCATTGCTGTTTCCTTTCTCGGGTCGACAAGGTTCGGGCGGATGTCGTCGGGTGTTCGGATCTATGACTCCCAGTGCCATGAGCGCACCATGGACTCGAGGGACGAGAGATCGGTCGTTGCGCCGATCTCCGTGGTGTAGAGGTAGATGGCGTAGCGCTGGTTGTCGTGGTCTGCCATCACGACCCTCTCGGGCCGGGGCTCCTGGTCCGGGCGGACGATGACGACCGCGGGCTCGGTGTCGAGTGGCTCGGTGGCGTGCGCATCAAGGTCCCGCCGGGTGGTGAAGGAGACGAGCGGTTCGGTCGGGGCGAGCTTCATGACCACGATCACGCCGGATTCGTCCGTGTCCGAGAACACCTGGTCAGCGATTGGAAACGTGTCCCTGACCCCGGGCTCCTCGGTAACATCAATCCAGCCACGAACCAAGCGGAGGCTGTATCCGGCCCCGGTCACCAGGCCGGCCCGGCCGATGGAACCGCCCGTCCTCGCGCCTTCATCGGCGGCATGGTGTGCGACGCGGCTTGCTTGCACCACCAGACCACCCAGAAGGAGCGATGCGAGGGTGATGATGCCGACCGGCCGCCTCCAGCGCGCGGTCTGCCCAGCCCTCTCGAAGGCCCGCCGGAGGAACTTCGCGATCGGCAGGGCGGCCGGGAGGATCAGGGCAACCCCTCCGAGCGCGCCGGCAAACATGATGGCGAAGGCGTAGCGAACGTAGTCCCAGTGCGAGAACGCGGGGCAGTCCGACGTCATCGGGCCGGTGGTCAAGACCGAGACACACGACTGCACCGGTAGCACGGCGACGAGGGTTCCGCCGCCGATGACAGCCACCAGCGCGGCTGCGGACGAGCCGGCTGCCAGCGGCCGGCGCCGATACATGACCGCGGCCGCGACCGCGCCGACGACACACGCTGCCGTGGCCGCGCGGCTGTGTCCACGGTCGATTGCGAGTGCGAACCAGACAGACCACCGATCTTCCAGCGGGTATTGCCGGCTGAACACGATCGTGAGGACGGCGACCGCCGACACGGCCAGGCCTGCAAGCACGCAGATGATCGCTGTTCTCCGCACGAAGCCGCCCAGGAGTGCCTTCGAGGAGCGCCAGGTGAATGCGATCGCGACCCACGGAATGGCGAGCCACGCCACGAGCACCAGCAGGTGCCGCGGGCTGCGTAGCGAGTCTGGCGCCAGGACGTACCACGTGTACTCGAACGGCGCTTTCAGAATTTCGGCGAGTGGAGCGCCCTCTGCTTCCATCAACGTCAGCCCCTGTGGAAGCTCGAGGCGATGGCTCAGTCCGGTGAGAACCGTGGCTGCGAGGGCGATGACGAGAGCGACGGCCACGTAGACGGCCCGACGGCGCGGCCTCTTGATCGAGGTCCGATCGAACATCGTCGCTCCGGACTCGGCGATCCAGGACATCAGTGGTGTCACGAGGATGATCAGGAGCAGCGTCCAGCTGACGTGCCACGCTGATGCTCGCCAGAGCGAAGGATGCGCGGCGATCAGCGGGCTGTTCAGCGACAGCGATGGCCCGATGGCAAAGCCGATGGCGAGTCCGGCCCCGATCGGCCAGACAGGCCTCTTGCCACCGACGATTGCCTCGGCGTACTTCTGCCGCCAGATCCCGGCCACGACGGCGGCCGCGGCCAGGAGTGCGGTCAGTGCCGCGGCGACCGCGGGGCTCGCCGTGGAGTTGGCCGTGTGAAGCGTGACAACCTGCTCCACCGAAGGAATCGTCAGCCAGGCGACAAGCCCGATGCTGATCGCGTCCGTCATGGTGAGGGCGAACAGCCGTCGAGGGTCTGTCAATGCGTGAACCCGCACGTCTGAGGCTGGGTGCCAGGCGCCGAGGCGCACCCGGCGGAGGTGATGCCGTGGACTGCGCGTGAGCACACGACCGAGTGCGTCACCTTCGCCCCATTGCACGACCCGCGCATCGGCATACAGCTCACGCGAACGCAGCAGCGCATGCAGCAGGACGTAGACGAGCAGGAGCAGCAGCCCGACCCGCCAGACCAAGCCCCCGTAGGCGAGCGCGTCGTCGCGAAGCGCCGCCACGAAAGGCAGGATGGCGACGAGTACGAAGGCACCCGCCGCACAGAGTGCGGAGTAGGCCTGATCGACGTCTCGATTCCTGATGTGCGCGAGCTCGTGCAGTACGACGGCCCGGAACGCGGGCGGATCCGTGACGGCGGTGATCACCAGCCCTCCGCGCAACACGATCCGCCGCGCTCCCGGGCGACCGAAAGTGAACGCGGACGTGCGCGGGTCGAACGGAGCCAGCAGAAAGGACACCCGGCCTACTCCGGCCTTTCGTGCAAGCGTGGCGAGGTCGGCGGCCAGAGCGGGGCTGTCCGACGAGTCCAGTGGAGTGAACCGCCCCCGTCGCGCCCGGATCCGCGGTGTGATCAGCATCAGGACGAGCGTCGCGGCGAGAACACAACCAACCCCGACCAGCATCCATCTGGCTTCCGCCGACTCGACCGGCGCTCGGCACAATGCCGCCGCTCGTGCCGCGGCTGCGCGGGAAACGATATCGGTCCCGGGTGACAGGCGTTCGGCCTCGTCCTGGCACTGGAGGATCGCTGCTCCCAACTCCCTCCCGTGCCGGCTCGTGTAGATGGACTGGAAGAAGAACAGGCTGGATCCGAGCAGAGCGACCACGAGGAGCGCGAATCGGAACGGTGTGTCGGCAGGCAGGTGGAAAGGCCCCAGACCAGACGGCCGGCCTGTCATCGCGGCCGGTTCGGAACGCTTGAGGCGTGTCAGCACCGATCGCCTGGCCGGCGTATCGATGGTTGGGTCGGACATGTTGTCACCCCTTGATCGGAGACGGCACCGCCAAGGCGCCCATCAACGAGTCCACGAAGAGAGCCTTCTTCTCGGGCTCGATGGGCAGACCGCCGGCACAGCGGTGTCCAATTGTTCTGATGTATTGCAACTCCTCGAGGCTGAACGTCGGTACGTTGTCAGACTCTTCGGACGATGCTCCGGACATGCGCTTCTTCCAGCGGCGAAGAACTCGTGCCGCCATCCCGCCGGCAGTGATGGTTGCCTGCTCAGAGATGGTCAGCCACACCTGATTTGCGAAGGTGAGGACGATCGGAGTCAGCATGACGACGGTCTCCCCGACGCCGAAGCCGAGCAGGTCGCCGCGGTCCTTGGCTTTTCTGGCCGGGAGTGCGTCAGCGAAATAGGCTCCGCTCATCGACGCGAACAATGGCGCCTCGCCCGGCGCCACCTGGGTAACGAGACTCCGGCCGATCCAGGTAATAGCCTGTTGATCCTCAGTGTTCATCACGAGACTCCAGTCCGCCGTTCTACGAATGCGTCGCCAACCGGGCGCGCTTGTGTCGATGCATCGACTTTCGGTGGTGGTCAGGTCGGAGTAAATACGCACATATGCGTAGTCCGTGCCCGGATGACGAACCGGTATAGACCTGCATTTCCCAGTTACCTCACGTCCCGGTGCGGAGGCAAAGAACTCACTGTGTTCTTCGGCGGTCGCAAACAAACGACGGGCAGCCGGCGCCCGGTCGCAACTTGGGCGCGGAGCCGAGCATCAAGGATTGTGAAGGCCAAATGCTGAGGCGTTCAGGCGCCCTGCCGAGATCGGGAGCTCCGCGCGACCGATCCGGCAGACATGCTGCGGGTGCAGCCTTCCTGGGGGATCCCGGCGACGCCACCGCGTCGTCGGAGATGAGGAACGGATGCGTCTTCGGTGGAGGGGACGATGTCAGTCACAGCTCTGAGTGCGCGTGATCTGCGGCGCGCGCTTGCGTTCGCGGACGACCTGCTCCAGGTCAGGTCGTTCGCGCACCTGCAAGAACAGGTGCTTCAGGGCCTCGCCGAGTTGGTGAGTGCCGCCTGCGCCGTTTACCACAGATTGGACGTCACGAGATGCACGGAGGTCGCGGTCCCATGGCCGGTCGAGCTGCAATCGAACGAGGCGTCCAGCAACGTTGCCGGCGACCACCCACTCGTTCGGCATTTCACGCTCTGCCCGCACGATCGTGGTCCGCGAAAGATCTCCGACCTCGTGAGCCGGCAGCAGTGGACGGAGTCGGCTGTCTATCGCGAGAGCCACCGGCACCTCGGGCTGGACGACCAGATGGCTGTCATTCTCACCCGGCGCGCCGAGGATGTCGTGGGACTCAGTGTGTCCAGAGCGGGCCGTAACTTCGACGAAACGGAGCGCGAATTGATCGGTCTGGTTGCCCGCCACCTGGAATTCGCCATTTACCGGGCAACCACGCCCGACGCGAAGCCGGCACTGGTGCCGCAGCTGATGCCGGCCCGGTTGCCGGGGCCGCTGAATACGCTCCCTTCCGGGCATCCCTTGACGGCCCGGGAGACCGAGGTGCTGGTCCTGGCGTCAACCGGATTGACGAGCCGGCAAATAGCGCGGCAGATCAAATGCAGCGAGCGCACGGTGAACAAACATTTCGAGCGCATCTACGAAAAACTGGGTGTGACCAACAGAATGGCGGCGGTCAACCTCATGCACTCGACACAGTAGGGCTTGGCCGCCGAGAGGACACGAGCTGGAAGCGGCGGGCGCCGGCGTGGTGAGCTATTCCGGCGGATCGTCCGTGGTGCCATGCTGGGCTGGGATCACGGACGCGAGGGGGGACTCGTGTACAGCACTGTGGATCTGCATGCGCTTGCGCCGGCGACTCGTGGGTTCCATCGGATGTGGGTCGGTGTGTTCGATGCCGAGGCGCCGGAGAGTCTTGAGTGGACGCTGAACGGGAACCCGGTGCTCGCCGGTGACGTCCGCGAGGTCAGGGCCTTGACCAAGGCTGTGCTGCCGGGCGTGGTCACGCGGACCGGAGTGTTCGAGTTGCCTGTCTCGGCGGGCGACCGCCTGGATCGTCCGGTCCCGGACACCGTTCAGGTGACGGCAGTCTGGGCCGGTCGTCGCGAGGTGAGTCCTCCGCTGACGACGCGCGCGGTTCCTGATCGGCTGCCGAACGGACTTGGCGAGTCGTTCAACGTCCTGGCGGTGTCGTGCTTCTACGAGCCTGGCGACTCCGTCGGCAAGGCCGGCGCCCTGGTGGCTTCCTTGAGCCGCGACGACGCCACGCGACCGGACCTGGTGATCGCCATGGGGGATCAGGTGTATCTGGACAACCCGTACCTCAAGGCGCAGACCTTGTACACCAAGGAGGCACTGGCCCAGGCCTTCGAGGTCAAGTACCGGAAGAACTGGCAGGGCACGGGATTCGCGCAGATCCTCCGCGCGGCTCCGGTCGCGTCGATCCCCGACGATCACGAGTACTGGAACAACTATCCCCAACCGACCATCGCCTGGCCGGCGACGATGTTCGATGCCAGCCGCAACAACTGGGAGCAGGCGGCCCACGAGATGTTCGACGCCTTCCAGCTCGCGGAGACCGGGCGGTACACGTACCGGATCGACGTGCCGCCGCTGTCGTTCTTCCTGCTCGACAACCGCACGTTCCGGACGGTCAGCAAGCGCGGCGCCCCGGGCAGCAGCACCGTCGCTGACGATCTCCTCCGGTTCGACGCCTGGGTGGACGAGGTGATCGCGAGCAGCGACTTGCTCCCGGTTCTGGTCACCGGGCCGTCGCTGTTCCAGCCGGCGAAGGGCCTGTTCGAGAAGTATCTGGATCTCAACCTGGCGAACCTGACGGACTATCCCCACATCATGCGGGGTCTGATGAAACTGTCCGGCAACGGCCGCCAGCCGCTGGCGCTGACCGGCGACGTCCACTACGGCCGCGTCATCTCCGCAACGCATTGGACCGGCAACCAGGATCGCCCGTGGAGCAAGCTGTACGAGGTGATCTCGTCTCCGGCCTCCTTGGTCGCGGGGAGTTCACGGTCCGATGCCAAGAAGCCGGATCGCTACTTCCACGTGGAAGGTACGACGGACCTGTTGGACACCGCCATGCAGTGGCCGATCCGGGATCCCGGGAAGATGGGGGATCACGTCGCACTGCTGAAGTTCAGCCGGACCCAGACCGGCGTGGACGTGGACACCCTGTACTGGATGATCAACGAACCAGGCCGATCCATGAACCCGATCCACGCGCCGCGCTTCAAGCTGCGCCGCATCTGATCTCAGGGAGACCTCATGCTTACTGTTCGCGGCTCCTCGGCCCTCGACCCGGTCGAGCAATTCCAGTGGGCGGCCCGCGCCGCGGACGAGGACAACCTCCAGTGGGTGCAACATCAGCTGGATGCCCTGGGCCACGATCCGAAGAAGGGGCCGAAGGCAACCTGGCTGCTGCTGGTCGGCGGCACCAGCATCTACGACTTCCGGCTGCGGGTCGCCCAGTCGCACCTGCGGCACGACATGACCCCGAGCCACTGGTCGCACGCCGCGCTGATCTCCACGGTCCATCCGAGGATTGGCGACAGCCGCCTGCTGGAGACCTCGCTGGAGCCCCAGGAGGGGTTCCAGATGCCGTCGATGTACAACGGCGTACAGGGCGCGACGCTCGACCGGTACGGCGATCCCGACCAGTACCCGAACGTCGCCCTGATCCGGGTCCCCGTCGATCCGGACACGTGGCTGGGTGATGTGGAGAACCAGAAGTCGATCCTCGGCCAGTTCGCCGAGCAGCGCGTCGTGGTCGACGTACCGAGCCTGATCCTGGAGTGGCTCGGGTTCGTCTGGGGCGCCGGCCCGTCCGGCAATCCGATTCTGAGCGGGCACGGAATCCCGTCCGCGGCGGTGATCGAATCGCTCATCGGCGCCGCCGGATACGACTTGTGCCCCGGGCTGGACAGCGCCGCCAGTTCGCCGGAGGCCTTCTGGCAGACGGCCAAGTGGTGGCAAGCCAGTGTGGAGGCGCTGAACCTCGAGCCGCTGCAGACCCGCTACTTCACCTACGGCCGCGAACCCGGGGGCGCGGACGCCAAACCGCCGACCCGCAAACGCGCCCCGGCGAAGAAGGGAGCCGCGGCCAAGAAGACCACGCCGGCCAAGAAGACGGCGGCGAGCAAGAGAGCGACGTCCCAGCAGAGCCAAGCTCCGGACATCTCCGAGGCGATCCGCACCCCAGCGCCGCCCCTGTTCGTCCAAACGTCCAACTTCACGCGAGATCTGTTCCGGCGCCAATAGGCTGAGTGTCGTTTCAGGTCCGCGCGTGACGGAGGTATGTGAAGGTGGCGCTCGTAGTGCGGCCGCTCGAGGCGGATACGTGGCCTGCGTTTGTCCGGTTGGTGGAGGCCAACAACGGGGTCTGGGGTGGGTGCTGGTGTATGGGGTTCCACGTCAAGCTGGGGAAGGGGCGGACCGCGGCGCAGAACCGGGCAGAGAAAGAGGAGCGGGTTCGCGACGGCAGTACGCATGCGGCGCTGGTGTTCGACGGGGATCAGTGCTTGGGGTGGTGTCAGTTCGGGTCGGCCGAGGAGTTGCCGGAGATCAAGAGCCGGCGGCTGTACGAGAAGGGGCTGACCGCTTTGCCGGACTGGCGCGTGACCTGCTTCTTCACCGGGAAGGGTGGGCGGCGCCGGGGGGTCGCGAACTCGGCGCTGGGCGGGGCGCTGGAAGAGATCGCCCGTCTCGGTGGCGGGACCGTCGAGGGGTATCCGGAGGAGACGGACGATCGCACGGTCTCGGGGTCGTTCCTGCACACCGGGCCGATGGCCGCCTTCGAGAACCACGGCTTCACGCGCACCAGGCCGATCTCACCGCACCGCTGGGTTGTCACGCGGACCGTCGACCCAACCTGACGGCGGAGGCCGGCGGCCGCGTGCGAGTCGCGGCCGCCGGCGTCCGTACTGGTTGTCAGCCGGCGTGCGGGCGGTGGCCCGGCTCCTGGCGGGGGACCGTCTGCTCGCTGCCGGGAATGGTCGGCAGTGGCAGCTGGGAGGCTTGGTACTGCGCGAGGCTGTACTGGCCGGTGGTGTCGGGCAGCGTGGGCGCGTGCTTCGAGTCGCCGAAGCGGAAGGCTCCGGTCAGGTCGCTGACGGTCTTGCGGCGCCAGTCACTGATGTTGGTCTCCTTCACGCCGGTGATGCGCTCGAGGAAGCGGAGCTGCGAGGTGTGGTCGGAGGTGTCGGAGAAGACGTAGCCGCCGGTCGTCCAGGGCGAGACGATGATGCACGGCACCCGGAAGCCCAGCCCGACGGGCAGGCCGGCGCCGTCCACGCCGGTGTTGGAGGTCTTGAAGACGAACTCGTCCGGCGTACCGGGCTCCGGCAGCGGCGGTACGACGTGATCGAACATGCCGTCGTTCTCGTCGTACGAGAGGATGAAGACCGTCTTGGCCCACACCTCGGGGTTGGCGGCGATCGCGTCGATCTTGCTGGCCACGAAGGTCGCGCCGGCCGCGGGAAGGGCGGCCGGATGCTCGTCGAAGCCCGACGGCGGGAGGATCCAGCTCACGGTGGGCAGCTGGTCGTTCATCGCGTCGTACTCGAACTGGCCCATCGGCTGGGTGACCATGCCGTTGTCGTAGAGCGGGTCGCCCGGCTTGGCGCTGCCGAACTGCTTCCACTTGGTGATCGACGCCGCACCGGTCTGGCCGCCGGGCTGGCGGTAGATCTTCCAGCTGACGCCGGCCTTCTGCAGCCGCTCGGGGTACGTCGTCCAGCTGAACTGGTTCGCCGGTCCGCCCGTGGTCAGGGACGGTCCGCCGGCCAGGCCGTTCGGGTCGAGCGTGCCCGACATCCACATGTGCCGGTTCGGGGCGGTCGGCCCGAGGACGGAGCAGTGGTACCCGTCGAGGATCGTGAACGCCTCGGCGAGGGCGAACTGGAACGGGATGTCCTCGCGGGTGAAGTACCCCATCGTGTACTGGCCGTCGACGGCGCCGTCGGACGCCATGTGCGCGGGCACCCAGTTGTCGTTCTTCCCGCCGTTCAGCGCCTCGTGCTGCACCGTCCACTCGTGGCTCATCGACGGGATCGCCTGGGCGGCGGTGATCTTGGTGTTCAGCCGGTAGGGCAGCAGGTAGCCGTCCGGATTGGACGGGTCCGGCTGGTAGAAGACGTTCCGGCCGTTCGGCAGCCGCCGTACGTGCGGGTCGCTGAAGCCGCGCACACCGGACAGCGTCCCGTAGTAGTGGTCGAAGCTGCGGTTCTCCTGCATCAGCATGACGACGTGCTTGATGTCCTTCAGTCCACCGTGCCTCGGCGGCGGCGACGCGAGCGCCGTCCGCACGTTCGGCGGCAGCGCGAGCGAGGCCGCGGCCAGGCCGGCGGCGGCCGCGCCGGTGCCGAGCAGCCGGCGCCGGCTCATGCCGGTGGGCACGTCGGAGGAGTCGTTCATGGAGCCTCATTTCCGCGTGATGGCGCGCCGACGATTCGGCGCTTCGCCACAGTCCGCCTGCTACGTAGCAAACGGCCGATACGCGGATGACATCCCGACGAACGTCCGACGACCAGCGGCCCGCGCCGCGGTCAGTCGACTACCGCGGGTGGTACGTCGTCGACGACGCGTGACTCCTCCCGTTTGCGGGGAAGCATCAGCGCCGGCACCAGAGTGAGTGCCACCAGCACCCACGCGACCCCGAAGCTGTGCGCGAACGCCTCGGCGGCGTCGACCAGCCCGCGCGCGATCGCGGCGGGGTCGATGTGCAGCGGGGCGAGGCTGGCCGGGTGGGTGTTGGCCAGGATGGCGGCCTGGGTCTCGCGGAGGCCCCCGTCCAGCCCGGGGATGTTCTCCGTGCCGGGGATGATGGGCGAGTTGTTGAGCTGGTTGGTGAGGATCACCGACATCGTCGCGACACCGCAGGACGAGGCGATCTGCTGGGTGATGTTGAGCAAGGTGGAGCCGCGGGCGACCTGGGGGCGGGCGAGCGTCTTCAGCGCCGAGGTGAACAGCGGCATCATCGTGGCGCCCATCCCGAAGCCCATCACGACCAGCATCACGATGATCTGCGGGTACGGCGTCGTCGCCGTGAGCTGGGTCAGGCCGAACATGCCGATGACGATCAGCACGAGCCCGACGGGCACGATCCGGCCCACCGGCACCTTGTCCACGAGTCTCCCGGCGATCGGCATGGTGACCATGGCGCCGAGTCCCTGCGGCGCCACCAGGAGACCCGCCTGCAGGGTGGACTCGCCGCGGATCTCCTGGAAGTAGGTGGGCACCAGGAGGAGCCCGCCGAAGAAGGCCGCGGCGAACAGGAACATCGTGATGATCGAGACGGTGAGGTTGCGGTTGCGGAACAGCCGGAGGTCGAGCAAGGGGTGCTCCGGCCGGAACGAGTGCCAGACGAACGCCGCCATCAGCAGCACTCCGACCAGCATCGAGACCCACACCCGCGGGGCGGTGAAGTCCCCGCCCTCGGCGGGCAGGGAGGACACGCCGAAGAGGAACAGGGCGAGCCCGGGGGACATCAGTGCCACTCCGAGGAGGTCCAGCGACTCCGACCGGTGCGGGGTGTCCTTGGCCAGCGCGAACCAGGCGTAGACCAGCGCGATCGCGCCGAGCGGCACGTTGATGAGGAAGATCCAGTGCCAGCTCGCCACCTGGATCAGCCAGCCGCCGAGGATCGGGCCGAGGATCGGGCCGAGCAGCATCGGTACGCCGAGGATGGCCATCAGCCGGCCCATCCGGTGTGGCCCCGCGGCCTTGGTCATGATCGTCATGCCCAGCGGCATCAGCATGCCGCCACCCAGTCCCTGCAGGACCCGGAAGCCGATGAGCATGTTGATGCTCGTCGCGGTAGCACACAGGGCGGACCCGGCGGTGAAGAGGAAGATCGCCATCATGTAGAGCCGCTTGGTGCCGAACCGGTCGGCCGCCCAGCCGGTCAGCGGGATCACGGTCGCGAGCGCGAGTGTGTACGCCGTGACCGTCCAGGCGACGTGCGAGTAGGCGATCGGGCTCTCGGGCGTACCGAACTCGACCTGGAAGGTCGGCAGGGCGACGTTGACCACTGTGATGTCGAGGATCGACATGATGGCGCCCAGGACGACGACGCCGGCGATCTTCAGGACGGCGGCATCGATGTGGTCCGGGTAGTCGGACTGGGTCGCTGGCTGGCTCATCTGATCCCCCCTGGCGCGAATCACGGCTTTCCCGAGACTACGCGCGAACCCCGCGAGGATTCGAGCACATTCCTCGATCAGCCGAGTTTGAAGGGGTCCCGGGTGGCGCCGGTGAGCTCCACCCAGACGGACTTCACCTCGGTGTACTCGTGGACCGCGTCGATCCCGTTCTCCCGGCCGATTCCGCTCGCGCCGAAGCCGCCGAACGGCACATTCGGCGCGACCACCCGGTACGCGTTGATCCAGACATTGCCGGCCCGCAGCCGTGCCGCGACCCGATGCGCTCGGTGAACGTCCTTCGTCCAGACGGCCCCGGCAAGGCCGTACGGCGTGTCGTTCGCCAGGTCGAGCGCCTCGTCCTCGTCACCGAACGTGTACACCGACAGCACCGGCCCGAAGATCTCCTCCCGGACGACGGTGTGCTCCTTGGTCACGCCGGTGAGTACGGTCGGCCGGACGAAGAGGCCACCGTGATCCTCGTCCGGACCGCCCCCACAGGCGACCACGGCCCCTTCCTTCCGCGCGGTCTCCAGGTAGCCGAGGACCTTCTCGTACTGCGGTGTATTCGCGGCCGGCCCCATCTCGGTGTCCTCGTCGTTGGGGTCCCCTAGCCGGATCCGGTCGGCACGCTCGACGATCAGACCGACCAGTTCGTCGTGCACACTCTCGTGCACGATCAGGCGTGATCCGGCCATACAGGTCTGGCCGGTCGCGGCGAAGACCCCGGCGATGACGCCGTTGGCCACGGCCGGCAGGTCCGCGTCCGGGAACACCACCTGGGCGGACTTGCCACCGAGCTCGAGCGTCACCCGGTTCAGATTCGCGCCGGCGGCCTGGGCCACGGCGGCTCCGGTCGCGGTCGAGCCGGTGAAGGCGACCTTGTCGACGCCTGGATGGCCGGCCAATGATGCGCCGACCGCCCGGTCCAGCCCGCACACCACGTTGAACACGCCGGGCGGGAACCCGGCTTCGTGAACGAGTTCGGCGAAGGCCAGCGTCGAGGCGGGGGAGTGTTCGGAGGGCTTCACGACGAAGGTGCAGCCGGCCGCGAGGGCGGTGGCGAGTTTGAAGGTCATCAGCAGCAGTGGCGAGTTCCACGGCGTGATGGCGGCTACGACGCCGACCGGCTCCCGGCGGGTGTAGACGAAGTAGTTGTCCCGGTCCGAGGGGATCGTGCGACCCTCGATCTTGTCCGCCAGGCCCGAGAAGTAGTAGTACCACTCGGGCAGATACCGCATCTGGCCGATCATCTCGCGGTAGAGCTTGCCGGAGTCGGCGACCTCGAGACAGGCCAGTCGCTCGGCGTTCGCGGCGATGACGTCTCCGAGCCGCTGCATCAGCCGCGCCCGCTGGAAGCCGGTCATGCTGCCCCACGGACCGTCGAGTGCGTCCCGCGCGGCCTGGACCGCTCGGTCGACATCGTCGACGGTCCCGTCCGGGACGATCGCCCAGGCCTTGCCGGTGTAGGGATTCGGCGAGGCGAAGGTCCGGCCCGAGAGGGCGTCGACGAACTCTCCTCCGATGTACAGCTGGAACCGCTGCAGATCCTCCCGGTCCGTCTGCGGCGCGAGCGTCGTACTGGTCATGTCTGCTCCTGCTCGTCGAACGCGTCCTCCTTCGGACGTTAGGTCAGATCACCGGGATTCAGAAGACGATCTCGATCCGGGTGCCGGTGGGTACGCCGGGATGCCGGAGCCACAGCACACCGGCCTGGGCGTCGTACCGCAGGTCGGTGACGTCGGCGTTGTCGGCCCGGACGGCTGCCGGCTCGGACGGGACGCGCAGTGCGGTCGTGACTTGAACTCCGCGGGGCGCCTCGCAGCTGAAGCGGATCCCGGTCTGGTCGCGTTCCCAGGCCACGACCCGACCGGCGGAGGCCAGCAGCGGCTCCTCGTCGTACGACAGGTCGCGGAGCCAGGTGAGCTGGCCCGGGCCAAGCTCGCGCTTCCGGACGATGCCCAGGTGTGGGTCGAGCAGATCGAGGTACGTGCCCTCGACGACGTGCGAGCCGCCGGCCTCCTCGAGGACGGCTCCGACGAGGTACGGACCGCGCTGCACCGACAGCCAGTTGGTGGACTCCCAGGTGTGGCCGCCCGCCTCGGCCAGGTCGCGGATCGCCGCGACCAGCTCGGCGGCCCGTTCC
This sequence comes from Kribbella sp. NPDC048837, assembly GCF_055586945.1. Lineage (NCBI taxonomy): Bacteria > Bacillati > Actinomycetota > Actinomycetes > Propionibacteriales > Kribbellaceae > Kribbella > Kribbella sp. NPDC048837. The sequence goes on along the minus strand of NZ_JBVJHF010000001.1, from coordinate 784,999 downwards.
GGTGATTCGGTGAAGTCGGCCGGCCGGGACGGGAGGAACCGGACCCGGCCCTTGCCGACCGGCTGGATGCCGTCGTGGTTGCGATCCGCGCCGAGCGCCTCCGCCAGGTGGTCGGCGCAGGTGTCGTAGCGGCCGGTCCACCACGAGCGGATCTCGTGATACGGATCGGCGCCGTCGCCGACGTACAGCAGGCTGCCGCCGCGGTTGACCCACCCGGCCAGCGCGTAGTGGATGCCGGGCGCCAGCGGCTTCTGGAACTCGTAGCTCAGGACCAGTACGTCGACATCGTCCAGCGCATCGGGCGTGTCGATCACGTTCTCCAGCTGGACCGGGCAGACCTTCTGCCCGTCGCACAGTGGTGGCAGCGCCAAGCCGTAGAAGTCGGAGAAGTGCAACTGCTCGCGGCCTTCGAGTGCCAGGGCGTCCTGCAGACCGTCGTAGTGCCCACTCTCGCCCCCGGGTGCCCAGCGCTGGAACATGGCGGTGTCCGAGAGCGCGATCCCGATCCGCGGTCCCTCGTGGGCCCAGCGCACCTCGGGCTGGTCCAGGTCGCGCAGGCTGTTCATGGCGATCAGGTAGCTGCTGGCGGTGTCCGGCGGAATGAGCTGCCGCTCGGTGGATCCCTCGCGCAGGTAGGGGCGGTTGAAGATCCGGTTGGGCCACGGCGCCACCTCGTACCGCGAGACGCCCGGGTGCAGCAGCGATGCGATGAGGGTGCGCTGGTAGTTGGCGAGGTAGTCCTCCCAGGTGCGGTCCGGGTGGTCCTCGATCGGGTCGTGCAGGAACCACATCCGCCGGTCGGTGCCGCGGGTGAGGTCCTGGGCAATGCCGTACTCCAGGTAGGCCGTCTCGAACGTGCGCTCGGCGACCTTTCCGGCGTACACGTTGGGCGTGCGGGAGGTGCCGGTCCAGACCTGCGCGATGGCGCCGTCGATCGAGGGCAGCGTCCGCAGGCGTGATTCGGGGCTGATGATCTGCCACTGGGTGTAGTTCAGCAGGCTGTGGGTCGGGACGTAGAAGCGCACCTCGCGGCCCTGCTGGAGGGCTTCGTCGCGGAGCACGGAGGTGACCCGGTCGAGGCTGCGGGAGAGCAGGTGCTGCTTGAGCTGCCCGGCGCGGAAGTGCGCTTCGGCGGTGCTGTGCGGGGCCTGCCACGGCTCGCCGAAGAAGGCCTGCCATTCCCGCTGGAACGATTCCGAGTAGCCGGCGCGAGCCCAGAACTCCGGCTCCTCGAGGTGGATGCCCTCGACACCGAGCTCGATGATCGGGCGGAGCTTCTGGACCAGGTACTCGGTGAAGCCGAACGTCGGGACCATGTACGGGATGTCGGTGCTCTGACCGTGCAGGATCGGCGATCCGTCGCCCGCGGTCTGCGCGTCCGCCCAGTGGTCGGAGCCGTCCCACCGGCCGTCCAGGTAGTCCTGATAGGTGCCCCACGAGATCCCGGTCATCAGATGAACCCGATAGCCGGCCTCGCGCCACCGGGCGATGCGCTGCGGCGTCGTGTCGTTGAGGCCGTAGACCATCACGAAGTCGGTGCGCAGGTCGATCGATTCGTCGTACGGCGCCTGCTCCTGGAAGCCGGTCGCCTCGCGGTCCTTGCTGGTGCTGGTCTCCGTCATACGTCAACCCTGGTCGGTTCCGCACACCGGGCGCCAGTCCGGCGTCAGGAACTGGACACCGGCGGTGAGAATCTTTCTGTCGTCGGCCTGTCGGATTCGCAGGGCGGCGTTCGTTGCAGGGGTGAAAAGCGGCCGTAGGGTGGCCGCCGGGACAAGGAGAGATGAGATGACGCAGTACCTGATCTCGTTCGAAGACGGTGCGATGGAGGTCACCGAGGAGGAGCTGCCGGAGGTGGCCGAGGACGCGCACGCGGTGGTTCAGGAGGCCAAGGATGCGGGCGTGTTCGTCTTCACCGGAGGGCTGGACTACCGCCGGAAGCACGCCGTGGTGGCCACCGACGGAATGATCACCGACGGACCGTACCCCGAGACCAAGGAACTCATCGGCGGCCTCTTCGTCGTCGACGTCCCGACGTTCGAGGCGGCGCTGGAGTGGGCCGCGAAGGTCGCGGTCGCCTGCCGCTGTGCGCAGGACGTCCGCGAGTTCTTCCCGTTCCGGCGGACCGATCTGGAGAGGCCTGCCCGGTCAGCGGTTGAGTAGGTCGGCGGCCTGGAGCTGCTGCCAGATCTCGGACTGGTCGACGACGGTGACGCCGAGCTTCTCGGCCTTGGTCAACTTGGCGGCGCCGACGTCGGCACCGGTGATGAGCAGGTCGGTGCTCGCCGAGACCGAGGACGCGATGGTCGCGCCGGCTCTTTCACACAGTCGCTGGAACGCCGGGCGGGCGACCTTCTCGCCGGACCGTGGGTCGCTGATGGAGCCGGTCACGACCACCGTCTTGCCGGCCAGCGGTGCACCGGCCGCCACGACGGGCGGAAGATCTTCCTCTCGTACGTCGAGCGAGACGCCGGCCTCCCGGAGCCGTTCGAGCTCGGGTCGAAGCCGGGTGAGGTGCTCGATCAGGGAGGCGGCGACCTTCGGGCCGATGTCGTCCACGGCGACGAGCCCGTCGACACCGGCGTCGGCGACCTCTTCGAGGGAGGCGAATCCGGCTCGGCACAGCCTGGCCGCGGTGCCTTCGGAGGCCGCGGGGATCGCGAGGCCGATCAGTGCCCGGCGGAGGCCGACCTGGCGGCTCGTGTCGATCGAGTCGATCATGCGGGCGGCCGAGACCTCGCCGATCCGGTCGAACTCCAGCAGCCGTTCCTTGGTCAGCTGGTAGAAGTCCGACGGGTGCTCGAGGATCCCGGCCTCGGCGAGCCGTTCGATCCAGACCCCGCCGATCGCGTCGATGTCGGCCGCGGCCCGGGACGCCCAGTGGATCAGTCGCCGTACGGTCTGGGCGGGGCAGGACAGGTTGGTGCAGAACAGTTCGCGGCTGTTGCCCTGCTCGGTCAGCGGCTGCTCGCACGACGGGCACACCGTCGGCGGCACGATGTCGCGCTCCTCGCCGGTGCGCTTGGAGGCGTCGAGTACGCCGGCCACGAACGGGATCACGTCGCCGGCGCGGCGGACCAGGACCGTGTCGCCGATCTTGATGCCGCGGGCCCGGATCACCTCCTGGTTCGCCAGCGTCGCGCGGGTGACCGTCGTACCGCCGACGAAGACCGGCTCCAGCCAGGCGACCGGCGCGATCTTGCCGGTCTTGCCCACATCCCAGACCACGTCGGCCAGGACGGTCGTCTTCTCCTCGGCGGCGAACTTGAACGCCAGCGCACCGCGCGGCGAGCTGGACCGCGTGCCGGCGGCGGCGAACGCGTCGCGATCGGCGAGACGCAGTACGGCGCCGTCGAGGTCGTAATCGAGGTCGTTGCGCTGCTGCTCGATCGTCGTGATGACCTCCTGCGCCGCGGCCGCGTCGTCGCAGTGCCGCATGTCGGCGACGGTGAACCCCATCGTCCGCAGCGCGCGTTCGAGATCGGCGTCGGTGTTGTCGGGGTCGCTGAGCAGGTCGAAGGCGAGGAACTGCAGGCGCCGCTCAGCGACGGTGGCCGGGTCCTTGGCGCGCAGGGTGCCGGCGGCGGCGTTCCGGGGGTTGATCAGCGGTTTGTCCGCGTGCGCGGCGTTGTAGGCGGCGAATGTGGAGCGCAACATGACCGCCTCACCGCGGACCTCGGTCCGGCCCGGTACGTCGAGCCGGTCCGGGACTCCGTCGGCGAGCGCGCGGACGAGCGGGGTCACGTCGTCACCCGTCGTCCCGTCGCCGCGGGTGATCGCCCGTGCGAGTCGGCCGTTCTCGTAGACCAGGGCCAGCGAGAGGCCGTCAAGCTTCGGCATGACGACGACCGGCTGGCCGGGGAAGCGGCTGAAGAAGGCCTCGACCTGCTCGGGGCGGGTCGCCTTCTCCAGTGACAGCATCGGGCGCGAGTGCCGGATGGGCGCGTGCAGCACCGCGGGCGCGCCGACCTGGTCGAGCGGGTTCGGGTCGGGCGCCAGCTCCGGGTTGGCGTCGATCAGTGTCCGCAGCTCGTCCTCGATCGCGTCGTACTCCGCGTCGGCCACGCTCGGCGAGCCCTGGTAGTAGGCATCGCGCAGTACGACGATCTGATCGGCAAGTTCCTGAATGCGCTCCCCAACGTCCACGGGCCAGGACACTACCGGGGTGCCCCGACAAACCGCGTCATTCCGTGGCGACGGTGACGATGGTTCTGCCGCGGGCGCTGAACGCGGCGGGGGCCTCGCTGAGGGAGCGGACGCCGGTGACGAGCGGTTTCAGCCGGCCCTCCTGGAGGCGGGTGGCGAGTTGGATCAGTTGGTCGCGGTTGGGCTCGACGACGAAGAAGATGGCCCGGCCGTCGCGGGGGTGGACGGTGGGTGGGCCGGCGATCGTGACGAGCGTGCCGCCGGGCCGGAGCAGCGCGGTCGAGCGGTCGCGGATGTCGCCGCCGATCACGTCGAGGACGACGTCGACCTCGCCGGCGTCCTCCAGGCGTTCGCTGTCCAGGTCGACGAACGTGTGCACGCCTGCTGTTTCGCGATCGGAGGCTCGGCCGGTTCCGATGATGCGGGCTCCCACCTCGCGGGCCAGCTGTACGGCGACCGAGCCGACGGCCCCGCCGACTCCGTGGATGAGGACGGTCTGGCCCGTCTTCAGGTGGGCGTGGTCGAACAGGGCCTGCCAAGCCGTCAGGCCGGAGATCGGCAGCGCGGCCGCGGCGACATGGTCGACGTCAGCGGGGAGCGGGGCCAGGTTGCGGGCCTCCACGGCGGCGTACTCCGCGAGCGAACCGTTGCGGGCCCAGTCGGTCAGCCCGAAGACCCGCTGACCGATCGTGAGCCCGGTGGTGCCGTAGCCGAGCTCGACGACGACACCCGACAGCTCGTGGCCCGGGACACTCGGCGTACGGTCGCGGCCCGCGCGGTCGGTCCACGTCCCCGGCCAGTCCAGCTCGCCGCGGGTGAAGCCGGCCGCGTGAACCTGCACGATCACGTCGTTCTCGGCGGCATGTGGGTAGGGCAGCTCGGTCAGGGCCACTCCGGCAACGCCGGCCTCGCGGTCCCGGACAGTGATGGCACGCATGAAGGGTCCTTCTCCTGCTAGTGGCCCATCATCGTGGCGTCCGAATGGACCAGCCGCGCGGGTCTTTCCCGCCGTACCGTTGAATTATGAACGATCTCCTGTCGGCGGCCTCGGACGTGGCCTCCACCTATCTGTCGCCCGCCCTGCTCAGCCACTCCCACCGTGTCTACCTCTGGGCGTCCGCCTACGGAAGCCGGCAGGGCATTGCGTACGACGCCGAACTGCTCTTCCTCGCCGCGATGTTCCACGACATCAGCCTGGCCCCGGAGTTCGACAACCACACCATCTCCTTCGAGGAGGCCGGCGCCCACGTCGCCCGGGTGTTCACCGCCGGCGCGGGCTGGCCGGCCGAGCGCCGCGAACGCCTCGCCGAGGTCATCGTCCGGCACATGTGGCCCGACGTCGACCCGGCCGCCGACCCCGAAGGCCACCTCCTGTCCCGCGCCGCGGCCCTCGACATCGTCGGCAAGAACCTCGACGACTTCACCCCCGCCTTCCGCACCTCAGTCCTCCAGCAGTACCCCCGGCTAGGCCTGAGCGACGAGTTCCTCACCTGCTTCCAGTCCCAGGCCACCCGCAAACCCGACACCTCCGCCGCCCACGCAATCCACTCCGGCCTCCCCACCAGAATCACCACCAACCCCCTCGACGCCACCCCGGCTTGAGTGTGGCGGACGACTGCCTCGCACTCGCAGTTCGAATGCTTGCCTAGGTGGCTGACCGTGGAACTCGGGCGAGGCCCATGGCGACCTCGAAGCAGAGGTCTGCGTCAGCGAGAAGTTCCTGCCGGAATCTGATCGCCGGCACACCAATGATCGTCGAGTTTGCTTTGAGTATCGCGCTGCACGAGCGCACCTCAGGCGGATGAATCGTTAAGAAACTGGGCAACGACGCGCAGGCCTCCTCGATGTCCGCGGATCGGTACCGGCGCTGCGTCGAGGTCTGCCTGCGCCCGGGCTCGTCGTGATCGAGTACAGCCTCCCAACTTCAAAGGCTCTGAACGAACAATGCGCGGCGTCGGCACTCATCGGCGCGCGCTCTTCGAATTTGCTGCGGCGATGAACTCGACAAATGGGCGACGCAGGACGAACCGTTGGCAAGTGGAGGCCACCGGCGGTTGGCGCTCTATGCGCTCGATTCGGCGGTGACAATCAGGATCCGGCCACATCGAGGCGTGGCAGGTGGGGAGGGCGCGCGGTTCGCGGAGTCGCTGAATCGGGGAATCGTCGACGAAGATCTCCTTCGACATCACACAGTCGAGGTCTTTCCTCGGGGTCGGGCGGGTACACGCGAACCAGGCGTTGACGTCTCAGGCTCCGACTTGAACAGCGGCGCATCCGTCGGAACGTGCTACCTAAGGGGCTCGCGCTCGTGCAGCTGCGGGCAGCGGCAACACGGGCAGGATGCAGCCGTCCGTACATCCTGCGGGACGGACAACAACAAGAACTCCGACGGTGCCGTGGGCTCGTCGGCCGGCCGGTCTTCGTCCCTCTCACGCCAGGTCGTCGCTGTCATCGGGCCGTCACCACAACATCACGCCATCGCGCGCAACTAATTGTCCGGAGCAACCAACACGACCACTGCGGCCTGGCGCGAGCGGAGGTCTGCTCTCGCCGGATCCGGTGCCGTATCGTGTGATGCGGGGGTGGGGGTGATGTCAGAGGCGTCGAGTGCGAGTTCGTCCGCGCGCTCAGGGTCGTTCACCGCGGCCTTGCGGTGGGCCGAGGCATCGGCGGCACTGCGCGGTGCGAGCCGGCTGGTGACGGAGCCAGACCTCTTCCTTGGCGCCTTGCTTGCTCATCCCGACCGGGACGGAGAGGTGCGCCGCCTGATCGGGCACTTCGGCCTTACCGCCCGCGATCTGCTGCCCGACGACTTCCCGAAGGTCACTGTGGACGGTCTTCGGCAAGCGGCCGCCACCGTGGGTGGCAACAGCCCGGCGACCCAGGACAACCAGGTCGCGGGAATCATCTCAGCGGCGGACCGGCTCGCCGGGGGGAGAGTGCCGATCCTCGCTGACCTGGTCGGCGCCCTGCTGTCCGAATCGCAAGGCTTCCGGCAAGCTCTGCAACGCCCGCTGGGGCGATCCGGCATCTCGGTGAGCACGCTCGCCGATCGCTACCGCACCTTCCTCGTGGAGCTGAACCCCCAGCAGGAGGTCGCCGGCGAGAAGCTGGGGCATTGGCTGGAACAGAACTTTCCGCGCCGGCCCGCCAGCCTCGCGGCTTTCAGCAGTGACGGGGTCGACCCGGCTGCCGACTTCGTCGACGTCAGCATCGAAGCCGACGCTTTCGCTTACCTGATCTCGTCCCGCACCCTGGTACCGCCGCTGGCCATCGGCCTGTTCGGTCAGTGGGGCAGCGGCAAGAGTTTCCTGATGGCGAAGATCCGGTACCGGATCCAGAGGCTCAGCGCCTTGGCCGGCGCGGTCGACGAGGCCGGCCTCACTGTCTGGCCCCATGTCGCGCACATCGAATTCAACGCCTGGGAGTACGTCGAGACGAACCTCTGGGCCTCCCTACTGGACAAGATCTTCGACCAGCTGAGCCCGTCGGCACGGCAGAAGCTGTCGGATCGGAGGCGGACGGACATCCTGACGAGACTGGATGACACTGAGAAGCACGTCGCCGAGGCAGAAGAGAGTCTGGAGACTGCGCGGGCCGCTGAGACCGAGGCTGCAAACGTCGTCCGGGACAAGCAGGAGCACCTGGACACGGTTGTCCGGACGACCTCGGAGCTCCGGGACAGCATGATCGCCGGTGAACTCGAGGCCGTTGCCCGGGCCGCGCTAGTCAAGACGGTGGTTGCCATCAGCAATAAGGAGCTCAGCAGCACGGCGACCGAGGAGGTGGCCGCAGGGGTGGCCGAGGTACGGCGCGCCGCGGTGGCGACTCGAACCAGCCCGTGGTTGCAGCGGAAGTTCTGGACTGCCAGGCGAGTCGTCTATCTGGCGCTGGGGGCGGCCGTGGTACCGGCTGTGGCGCTCCTGATGGACAAGCTGTCGGCTCCGGCGCTTACGAGTCTGGCGGCGAGCCTCGCTCCGCTGATCCCGTTGGCGGCTTTGGTGCTCAGGGGCGCGGCAGCCTTTGCCACGAACCAGCAGGAGGCCTTGGCGACGGCCGAGCGGAGCGTTGACGAACAGCTCGCGGAGGCCGTCACAGAGGTCAAGAAGAGTCTGACCATGGCCAACGACGAACTCAGGGCAACGCACGACAAGATGGCAGCGGCGGAGACGGCCGTTGGCAAGGCTCGCGCCGCGCGAGCGGAACTGGAGCGGGAGCGCGATGCCCTGACGGCCGGGAAGGAGCTGGCGAAGTTCCTGGCCGAGCGTGAAGCCAGTGATGACTACCGCAGTCATCTGGGTCTGATCAGCACAGTTCATCAGGACCTGCAGGATCTCACCGACCTGACCACCGATTTCAACCGGGAGACCCCAGCGGCTGCGGGCGGGCCGCCGAACCGGATCGTGTTGTACATCGACGATCTGGATCGATGCCCGCCGAAGAAGGTGGTCGAGGTCCTCGAAGCGGTGCACCTGTTGCTGTCCTTCCCCCTGTTCGTCGTAGTCGTCGCGGTGGACACGAGGTGGCTCAGGTCTGCGCTGCACGACGCATTGCCTGCCCTCGACGCGAAGCCGGACGAGGTCGGGGAGCAGCCGAAGGCGATGGACTACGTGGAAAAGATCTTCCAGATCCCGTTCTGGGTGGAAGATCTCGACAACGATGCCCGGCGGCGTCTCTTGCGCGGCCTGCTGTTGCCATCGGTGGTACCACAGCAGACCTCGGCAGGCGGCCGAGGTAACACCTTGCAGGTTGGGAAGCGGGAGGAAGAGCTCGTCGGCGCGATGCTGACTGACTTCGGCAGCAAGCTCGACCTCGATGCCAGGCAGCTCGCGCTGACCGTGGACGAACTCGCTTTCATCGAGTCGCTCGCACCGCTGATGGGTGGGACGCCGCGTAGAGTCAAGCGCTTCGCGAACATCTGCCAACTGTTGCTCGCGATGGCGCCACCGCTCTCGTCGGACGGCCACCAGCCGACCGAGCGGATGGCCACCTGTTTCATGGCAGCGGTACACGAAGGTATGCCGTGCCTGTCAAGCCGTATCGTCCAGGTGTCTGCGGGTCTGCCTTCCACTCCACCGGCCACCCTTCGCAGTGTCCTCGCCGCGCTCGACCCGGTCGAGCTGACCGTGGAGCGAGACAGGGTGCACGCATGGTTGAACAAGCGGCAGGAACTCGTGACTCCAGGCGCGGACCCCTTCGAATTGACGCCGATGAGCCGATTCCTCGCGCGCTACGACCTGATTCGCCGGCTGACCTTCGGCGCCGGATGCTGATCCGGCCGGGGTCAGCTGACCGACGATGGGTGAAGTAGTGCCGAAAGCTCGGCCTGGCCAGCACTGTGGACGCGGCGGCGTCGCCGCCCCGCAGCACCCGCTACATCGCTCCGAGGTCGGCCGCCACCGAAGATGGCAATGCCGGGTCTACACCAATCCAGTCGTGCCCGATGCGGAACTCATCCGTCGCACTCCTGTACCTCCGTCCGGCCGCTGGCGCTCCATAACGACGGATCGGGCACGGCGACTGTCTGATCTGCGTGCGCTCAGCCGGCTTCTGACCAGAGTTTGGTGCGGGTTTCGTCGACGAACCGACAGGTTTCCGCGGTGTACGACGCGATCTCATCGAACAGACCGGACATCGCCTCGACCCGCCGTTGACTTCCCTGACTCAGTGAATGGGCTTGCTGCAGAGTCGCCAACGATCTCTCGAGGTCGCGCCGATACTGATCGGTGAGTCCCTCGGCCATCTTGTCGGCGAACGTCTGGTAGAGAGCGCGCGTCCGTTCCTGCAACAACTCCTTCACGTCCGGAAGAGCGAGATTCAACCGTCTCTGCTGGGCTGATCCGCGACTCGGCTCCCGGGCTCGCTGAACGAACAGCTCAGCGGCGATCCCGAGCACACCCAACCGGCTGCGAGCCAGCAGGAGACTACCGGTGTCGAACATGTCCCAGGACAGATCTCCGAAGATGGCACTGGCGGCCACGGAGCCGGGCTCGGGCTCCCCGCCGAGACCGGTCAGCAAGGAGCGGATATCAGCCGTAAAGGTGCTCTGTGCGGCCGACACGCTCGCCAGAATGGCCGGCCGCTGACGCGCGAGACATTGCTCGATCGCCTGCCTCAGCACGTCCGCGAGAAAGAATTGGAAGTACTGCTGGACATCCTTGGTGTCGAACTGGGAGATCTTGCTCATGACCTCCGCCTGAAGCCGGTCGACGAATCCCTCCAACCAGTCGATTGCTTCCTCGCCGAGCTCCGCGACGGCCGCTCGCATGTCGGCCTCGGCTTGCGCCGCCGCAGCCGAGAGGTCGGCGCTGTTCGCCTCGTGGCGCGCCAGCGTCTCTTCCAGCGTCGCATGCTCAGCCTGCAAGGCCTGCTGCAACAACGCCGCCTGGTCTCCGAGGTCGTGAGCCATCAGTTCGAACAGGGCACTCGCGCGATCGAGTCGGATCACGTCGCGATTGAGCAGGATCATCTCTCGCAGTTGCTCCCGGAACTCCGCGAAGCCGGCCGCGAGCTCGCCGGCGCGGGCGGGGTTCGGCTGCGGTTCGTACTTGAGGCGGCGAATCTCAGCCAACGCGCTGAGCCCGAACACCGGAGCGTCCGGGAAGATCTTTCCCAACTTGTCCCTGGTCGCCGCGAGGACGCGCACTGCCTCGCCGTCCGTCTGGGCGAAGTCCAGCATGTTCACCACGAAGAACAGCTTCGGAAAGTCCTGGGGTACGACGACGGATTGCAGGAACTGTTGTTCCGTCTGGGACAAGGGGGCCAGCGCGGCGACAACATAGATGATCGCGTCAGCGTCCGGGAGGTAGTCGAACAGGCGTTGCTCGAGGTCGTCGGTCATGTCGCCGATCCCCGGCGTGTCGACCAGGCGCATTCCTTCCAGCCAGTCGACCGGAGCTTCGATCTCGAGATGGTGTACGCCGAGTGGTAGACGGTCCAGAAGCGGCCGCAGCTGGTCGGACACCAACTCGGCAGGGCGCAACTCGACCGTCGCTCCGTCGACCAGCGACGCTCTGACGCTGCCCTCGGAACCGAAGCTGATCTCATTGACGGTCAGCGTCTCGGGGGTGATGTCGGTGGTGACCACCTCCGCGCCCAGAAGCGCGTTGATCAGTGTCGATTTGCCGCGCTTGAAGTCGCCCAGCACAACCAGCGAGAAGGTTCCCGCCAGCCGCTCTCGAACTTGGAGCTCGCGCCCACGCAGGTCCTTGAGTACTCGGTCACCGACCAGATCCCGGAGCCTCTCTGCCTGCGCCCAGGTCCTGAACTGATCCAGCGAGGAGATGATGTCTTGCCGCAACCGATCGACGTCGTAGCGCAGAATCCTCGACGGGGCAGTCACGATAGGCCTCCCATCACGGACTCCGCACCGACGCGCGATTCGGGAACACGTCGATCACCTCGGCGCACAGGCGATCGACTTCCTTCTTGCTTCGCGACGGACCTCCGCGTTTGACGTCCGGCCGCCAGTCGTACAAGACCTCGCACTCCGAGAACAGTCTGAGCGCCGCGATGCGCTTGGGAATCAGTGGGTGAGTCTTGGTCAGCTCCCCGAAGCGCATCGGGTTTCCGGTGGCGGAGACGACCTGCTTGACGTATTCGTCGATGTTGATGTCGCGAAGCCGTGGCCCACCACCGGTGGTCAGCTTCGCCAGGGCGCGCATGCCGACATCGACGTCGCCACAACACACTAGTCCGGCGCGGTCGCTGGTGGTTTCAGAGCACCTACCCCACCGCTTGAGATACAGCAGAAGTCCTTGCCGCAACGCGCCGGCCGCCAGGTTCAGCGTCGCGGTGGACCCGCCTGCCGCCTGCATGACCTGGAGAACCGTGGACGCGGCGGGATTCGCGAGGAACTCGAACGCAGTCTGGTACAGACCATGAAGGTTGTGGATATGACCACATTCGTGGCCGATGACGAACTCGATCTCTTCCGGCTCCATCGCCTCGACCAAGGCGCTCGTCAGGACGATGATCGGTGCCACGTCGGTGGTGGCCATCGTGAAGGCGTTGCAGTCGCCCGACGGCCATACGAACAATTGTGGAATACCGATTCCCAATCGCCTCGCGCATTCCTCGGCGATCGCGTAGATCTCCGGGAATTGACGCGGTCCGATGGCGATGCCGTCCAGCTGATAGAGCTGTTTCTGCAACGGGACGGCCGCCGCCGTCAAGGCATGCGCGGCCGCCCGCAACGGCGTCAGCGCCGCCAATCGCCGGCGCAGTTCATGATCCAGGGCAAAGCCGTAGTCCGGGACGCCGTCGATCGAGTGGCGATCGAACTCCTCGCGTCGGGCTGCGACGTACTCCTTGAAGTCCAGAGCCACAGCGGAAGTAGGATTCGTCGCCGGCGCGGTCAGGGAGTCGTCCATCCTGTGCACCTCCTAGACGCTTTCGATGCGCGCTAATTGGTCAGCCAAGCGATTCGCATTGCCCTGGATGCGCTGCACATCGTCGCGCATGCTGTTGAGCTCTTTGCGCTCCTGCTCTGTCAGGGTTTCGTCGCGCTCGCGCTTTGCCCGGAGCTCCGCCAAGGTGTTGTGGGTGTTCTCCAGCAAGGCCTCGACCTCGTCGTTGATGGTGCGCTTGAGTGCTTCGAAGGACGCCGAGATCTGAGCGGTGACCTTGCTTTCCACACGCTGTTCGGAGAGCTGCTTCAGGATCTCCTGGTGCAGTTGGTTCTTGTAGTTGCGCCGGAAGTTCTTCACGATCTGGGCGCCGAGCAGCCGGCGCGCCGCTTTGCCGCCGGTCAGGAATGCGACGATTCCGACCACCGCCATGATCGGCAGGGTCACCGGGATGGCCAGGATGCCGAGCAGGACTCCCGCGCCTGCTATGACTCCGACGCTGGTGCCGGCGCCCACAGCCGCGCCCCGCCAGCCGGCTTCGCGGTATCCCGACCAGATTCCGCCGAAACCGGTGATGATCGCGGCCGTCGCAAGGACGCCTTCGGCCACGCCCTGCCGTTCGTGGGCGGTGTTGGCCTGGACGGTGTCAAACTGAGCCGATATGCCGCCGAGAACCTCGTCGACAGTCAGTGAGAAGTCGCGAAGCCGGCTCGCTTCCTCCTGTAGACCCTTGGTGATCTCGAGCTCGATCCGCTCGGCGAAGAGCCGGGTGAGGTCCTTCATCGATTCCGTGGTGAGACTAGTCAGCCGCGCGTGGGTCGCAGCAATCTGCTCATCGCCACGTAGGTCCTCCGGAGTGATCGAAGCCTCGTCGATGGCGGCGTCGACTCCGGCCAGCAACTCCTCCGGCAGTTGATCGATGAGGGGCTGTGCCTTGGTGGCCACCGCGGCCGCGCCCGCGTCGATCTGTTTGAGTTCCAGAGTCTTGCGCCGGCGGAGCTCGGCAAGGTCGCGGGTACTGGTCTCGTACGCCGCCAGGAACTCGTCGCGCTTCATCTCGAGGCTCGTCTGGCGCAGCGTCGTGGCATCGAGGACCTCCTTCGCCGAGGCCCGGACGCGGTTCAGGGGAACCTGGATCAGCAGCGGGCCGCGCTCCTCGGTGAGGAACTTCTCCAAGGCCGCTTCGAGCTCCGGGAACTGGCTCACGGCGAGCCCGGCCTCGTCATTGGCTATTTTCGCCTTCAGAGCCGGCCTCGAGGCAACGCCGAAGACCTTCGGTTGCCCGATCTTGCGGGTATATGATCGGAATTCTTCGGAGTCGCGCCCGTAGAGCTGGGCGGCTCGCTCGAGAATGTTCTTCTGCACGCGTTGCTGGACGAAGGTCACCATCCGGCCGACTTCTTCGGGCCCGTCGAGGGTGTCGATGCGGTTGACGACAAAGATGACCTTGGCGAGGTCGCTGGTCAAGAGCTTGTGTTCCAGGAAGTCGGACTCGTACTTGGAGAAAGGTGACTGCGGAACGATAACGAGAATCGCCGCATCGACATGAGGTACCACTGCGGACGTGACAGCGGTCATACTGTCTTCGTCATTGAGTCCCGGCGTGTCGATGATCTCGACGTTGTTCCGCAGATACGGGACCGGATATCGGACGACGGCCTCTTCGATCGTCGACGCCAATCGGGTGGATTCTTCAGTCAGTTTCGTGACGTAGGCGTCCAGCTCGTCGATCCCGATATCGGTTTCCCGGCCGTCTTTGAACCGGATGGTTACTGTCGGTTTCAGGCCATATGTGACCCGGTTGATGGTAGCGGTGGCCGGCAAGATGTCTGTCGGCAGAACGCCGCGGCCGAGGAGTGCGTTGATGAAGGTGCTCTTGCCCCGCTTGAACTCGCCGACGATCGCGATCGAGAAGGTGTCGTTTTGCAGATGCTCGATGGCGTCGTCGATCGGCGCCAGCGAGCGACTGAGCCCCAGGGTTTCGGTGTACTCCCGAAGCCGGGTCAGATCGCTGTTCAAGGTGGCCTGCACTCGCTTCACGTCCACGAAGTCCCGGAACGGCTCCGTGTTGCCCCCCGGGGCATCCTTGTGATGATCAGTCATGACGTTCCCCCCACATTGGAAACGTGGCCGTGTTGCAGAAGTCAGCTCGGTCGCGAAAATCCCGATCGCGATCTTTCCGTTTCACGCTTAATCTGTCGCCGGTGTGGATTCGGTCCTCTCAGCCCATCCATTTGCATGGCTTCGGCGACGGAGATGCGGTAGCTCAGTGCGCCTCCTCCGACGCATCCTCTGCGAGGACGGCGTCGTGTCCGCCGATGCGGCTCGGCTCCTCGGCATCGGGAGGGGTGCCGGGTGCGTCGCCGTCGACGGAAACGCTCTGTGTTTCATGGTCGCTCCGGTGAAGTCCCCCTCCAGCTGCGCTTCCACGACAAATGTGCGCGCCGCGCTCGCGAGCTCATTTCGGCGGAGCTCGCGGCGGGTCGGGAGCAGACGGCAGTGAAACACACCGCAGAGCGTCTGGACCCTCGGCGCTGTCATCGGCGGCGACGGCCCATGGCTGAACCCCCCTCTTGCCATCACTACTCCTCGGCATAGCGGAAGTCAAGGAATTGAATCGAATGAAACGATTGCATGATTTCTGTCCCGTCAATTCGGTGAAATTCGTACTCAAATCCGCGTCGACCGGAAACGGTGGTTGCTGGTCGCGATCTCTCACCGGAACCCCAGCAACGCGTCGCAGTGCGAGATGAATATGCCTGCGGAGTGTCCGGCCCTGGCGCGCGTGCGGTGGCGACACTCGATCAGGGGAACCATGACGATTCGTGTGCACGATCACATTCGCCAGGTGCGGCGGTGCGTTGAGCGCTGCAACGGGCCTGGGCCGGCGGGGATCAGCCGGTCGTCGGTCGCGGCGAGGCACCAGCTGAGCTTCGAGCGCCGGGCCTGCTCCGTGGGCTGGTGGCACTTCAGCCGATCGACTCACCCTTACCAGCCGCGAACGCCGTGATGCGTCACCTCTACGTAGACCTCGAGCGACATGGTCGGGTCCTGTACGACGCTCACCCGGCGGCCGCCGAGCTTCAGGGTCTCGTAGACCCCAGCCATCGAACCATCGACGAACCCGCCGTTGACGAGATCCACCTCACTGCTGTTGCTGTAGTTGTGTCAGGGACTCCACGGCGGTGTGGATGAGGTCGGCTACTGGTTGGGGCTGGGAGATGTAGACGGAGTGGCTGCCGGGGATCTCGCGGGTGGAGGCGCCGGCGCGTTCGGCCATGGCGCGTTGGGCCGGGGGCGGGATCATGCGGTCGTCGGCGGCGACCAGGTACCAGGTGGGCTTGGTCCGCCAGCCGGGTTCGGTGACCGAGCCGGCGAGGGCGCCGACGCCCCACGGGAGCTGGGAGTCGGCCATGAACGCGGCCTCGTCGGCGGGCAGGTCGCCGGCGAAGGACCCGTGGAACTTGTCCCGGTCGAGGAACAGGTAGCCGTCGCGAGGCGGCAGGATCGGCGGTACGGGCGCTCCCGGCGGCGGGTCCGCGATCAGCGTGTTCACGGACTCGCCCTTGTCGGGGGCGAACGCCGCGATGTAGACGAGCCCGGCGACGCGCTCGTCGGTGCCGGTCTCGGTGACCACGACGCCGCCGTACGAGTGACCGACCAGGATCGCGGGGCCGTCGAGCTCGTCGAGGACCTGCTTGGTCGTGGCCACGTCGCCCTCGAGCGACACGGTCGGGTGCTGCACGACGGCGACCCGGTGCCCCAGGGCACGCAACCTGTCGTAGACACCTCGCCATCCGGACCCGTCGACGAATCCGCCGTGGACGAGGACGACGGCCGGTCGGGTGCTGGTGCTCATGGTGTTCCTCCTTGAGTGGTGGGATCACAGGTGACGCTAGGGACGGACGGACCGCCGGGGCATCAGGGATACCCCTCGTCCGCGACCCTCGATCCGGCGCGCGACGTACTGGATGATGACTCTCGTGAGTGACGTATCGGCGGCCGCCTACGGGTTGTTCGGCCGGGAGGACGCTGTGCACGTCATGAGCGACGTCCTGGACCGGGGTGGGAGTGCGGTCGCCATCGGCGAGCCCGGCGCCGGGAAGAGCAGCTTGCTGAAGGTCGCGGATCAGCTGGCCCAGCGCCGGGGGCGGCGGGTGTTGTCGGTGACGCCGACGCAGTTCGACCGGGGCATGCCGTTCGCGGGGCTCGCCGAGCTGGTCGAACAGTGCCCGGACGGCGCCGAGCAGGTCCTTCCGGGTCCGCAGCGTCGGGCATTGGCGGTTGCTCTCCAGCGTGCCGAGTCCGACGGCCGTGAGGTCGACGCCTTGGCCGTGCCGCTGGCTGTGCGCGGCCTGCTGACGCACTTGTGCGAGTCGGAGTCCGTCGCCATCGTCATCGACGACCTGCAATGGCTCGACCAGGCCAGTGTCGGGAGCTTGAGCTTCGCGCTCCGCCGCCTCTCCGTCGGCCCCGACCGGCTGAGCGTCTTGATCGGGACACGACCGGATCCGGGCGCCGGCGCCGACCTGATCCGTTGTCTGCCCGAGCCGGGACGCGAGTTCACGCTGCCTCCGCTGGAGGAGTGGGCGATCGGTCAGCTGCTCCGTAAGCGCCTGGGTTCGCGCTGGACCCCACCGATGGCGGCCGTGGTGGCTCGGGCGAGCGGAGGGAATCCGTTCCTGGCCCTGGAGATCGCGCGGGCGATGCAAGCCGATGTGGCCAGCTGGCGGGGGAGCGGGCAAGCCGGGCATGACCCGGTCTTGCCTGTGCCTCCGGGTCTCGGCGACCTGCTCCGTGAGCGGGTCGAGCGACTTCCGCGTGATGCACGCAAGGTCCTCCTGCTGGTGTCCGCGGCGGGGCGGCTCACCGTGACCCAACTGCAGGGGCTCGTCGCGGAAGCTCGACTCTGGCCGGCCCTGGACGCCGCCAGGGACGCGGACGTGGCGCTCGTGGGTGCGGGATCGGTGGTCGCCTTCACCCACCCGCTGCTGGCGTCGGCGATCTACGACGCGGCGGCAGCCGAGGAACGTCGTCGTACGCACGGTGTGCTCGCGGAGAAGCTCGACGACCCGGTCGAGCGCGCGCGACACCGGTCGAAGTCGATCACCACCCCCGACGAAGCGGTCGCCGGCGAACTGGAACAGGCGGCCGGGATCTCTCGCAGCCGAGGCGCCCAGCACCTGGCCGGCGAGTTGCTGGAAGGTGCCGCGCTGGCGACTCCGTCGGACGTGAGTACCGCCGACAGCTTCCGGCGGTGGCTCCGCGCCGTGGATACGTACCTCGACGCCGGCGACATCCTGTCGGCGCGGTCGGCCCTCGACAACGGGTCGGCGCTGGCCGTCGTACCAGAGCAGCGAGCCCAGGTACTCGCGCGGCGGGCGAGGCTGGCCGACGACCTCAGAGGCTCGCGGGTCCTCGCCGAGCAGGCGTTCCGGATCGCACCGCCGGGGGAGGTCCGTGCGGAGATCCTGCAGACGCTCAGTGAGCAGCATCGGATGGAAGGGCACGGCCGCCTCGCGCTGCGGTTGTCCGGGATGGCGATCGCCGAGGCGGGCGCGGCCGGGCGCCGCGACATCGAGTTGGTGGCGCTGTACCAGCGGCAGTCCATCGAGCAACTGTGGGGGCTGGGTGACCCCCGCCAGACTGTCCGCGAGATGGAGCGGTTGGTCGACGGCGACCTGGACCCGGCGGAATGGGCCGGCGCCCGAGCGTTCTACGCCGCCTGGAACGACCAGCGGGCCGAGCGGATCGTCCGCGAGGCCATCGTGCGGACTGTCGACGCCGGCCGGTACGGCGATCTGTCCAGCCTCTACATCTGGCTGATCCTCGTCCTGATCCGCGCGTCGAAGGTGCGTGAGGCCCAGGCCGCTCTGGACGAGGCGGATCGCTCGGGTGCCTGGACTACGTTGGGCCTGCAGGAGAACATGGCCCGCGTCCTGATCAGCGAGTACGCCGGCGACCTCGACGCGGCCCGCGAGGTGGTCGAGCGTGCGGCGGCGCGAGCTCGAGACAGCGGACTGTGGTACTGGCTGGGCGGCTTTCTGGCGCAGCTCGGCTTCATCGAGGTCTCCGCACGCAACTGGAACGCGGCACTCGGGCCGCTGCGTGAGCTGGCGGAGATCTTCGCGAGCACCAAGCTGGTCGACCTGGAGCAGCTGTTGTGGCCGGTCGACCTCGCCGATGCCGCTTTGCAGGTCGGCGCACTGCAGGACGTCGAGACGGCCATCGTCCTGCTGCGACGCCAGGCCGCGGCCGGCCGGCTGGAAGCGGCGGTGGCCGCGGATCGGTGTCAGGCCTTGCTGAGCGCTGCGCGGGGGGACGTGGACGCGGCGGTGAGCGAGCTCCGCAGGATCGTCGGCGAGCCGGGATCGGAGTGTCCGTTCGAGGCGGCTCGTTCCCGGCTGGCGCTCGGGCAGGTCTACCGTCGCGCCGGGTCCAAGCGCCTGGCCGGGGAAACGCTCACCGCGGCGGCCCGCGACTTCCGGGAGCTGGGCGTCCCACGCTGGGCGGAACGAGCCGAGGACGAAGCCGGCCGGGTGGGGCTGCACCCGGCCACTACGTTGCTCACGGCAACGGAACGCCGGGTCGCCGAGCTTGTCGCCTCAGGACAGTCCAACCAGGAGACCGCCGCCGAACTCTTCGTGTCCGTCAAGACCGTCGAAGCCAACCTGACCCGGATCTACCGCAAGCTCTCGGTCCGCTCCCGGACCGAACTCGCGAACCGCCTGAACTCCCAGCTCACTCCGCGCGGAGGATGAGCGGCTCGTCCCGGGTGAAGGTCAGGTCGGTGGTGACGGAGCCGTAGCGGAGGCGGTGGGTTGCCGTTCGGGACGGGTGGATCCGGGCGTGGTCGAGGCGGCCGCCCCTCCAGGTGATGTCGACGGTGAAGCCGCCGCGAGCGCGGAGTCCCTGGACGGATCCGTTCTGCCAGGTGGTGGGGAGGGCGGGGAGCAGTTCGATCTCCTCGCCGTCGGACTGGAGGAGCATCTCGGCGACGGCCGCCGTGCCACCGGCGTTGCCGTCGAAGGAGTAGATGTTCTGGGCGGCGCCGGCGATCCCTCCGACGGAGTAGCTCAGCAGGTTCGACTCGCTGGCGTCGGTGACGAGGTTGGTCAGGTGCGCGAGTGCCTTGTCGCCTTGCAGCAGGCGGGCATGGAAGACGGCGAAGTTGGCCTCGACCCATTCGGTCTGCTCCCAGCCGGCCGCGCTCTGACGCCGTTCGATCGTGACCTCGGCGGCGCGGGCCAAATCAGGAGTTCTGTGAGGGGAAATCTGCCGCTCGGGGAAGAGCGCACAGAGGTGGGAGGTGTGGCGGTGGGCCGGATCCGCTTCTTCGAAGTCGTCGAGCCACTCCTGCAGTTGCCCGTGCCGGCCGATTCGGAACGGCGACAGGCGTACGCGCGCTGCCGCGATCCGCTCCCGCAGCTCCGCGTCGACGTCGAGCACCTCCGCCGCGGCATCGCAGTCCCGCAGGATCGCCTCGGCGAAGACCCGGTCGATGGTGTTGCCCATGGCAACCGAACAGCGGCTGCCGTCGGGCGCGACGTACCAGTTTTCCGGGGACTCGGACGGGCCGGAGACGAGGTGGCCGGTCGCCGGATCCTCGGTGAGGAACGACAGTACGAACTCCGCGGCGCCCCGGAGGACCGGGTAGGCGACGTGCCGGAGGAACTCGTCGTCTCCGCCGTACTCGTAGTGCTCCCAGAGGTCGACGGCGAGCCAGGCGCCGCCGGTCACGTTCAGGCCCCACCCCAGGTCGGTGCCGGGCGCGGTGTAACCCCACGCGTTCGTGACGGTGTGGGCGACCCAGCCGGGAGCGTCGTACATCTGGGTGGCGGTGGTCCGACCGGTCTCCGCCAGCAGTTGGAGGAACGTGAAGAGTGGGGTGTGGCACTCGGCCAGGTTCGTGGACTCGGCGGCCCAGTAGTTCTGCTGGGTGTTGATGTCGAGGTGGAAGTCGTTGCTCCACGGGCCGCTGCTGGCCAGGCCGTCGTTCCAGAGTCCCTGCAGGGCCAGCGGGAGGGGAGAGTCGGCCCGGGAGCCGGCGACGGTGAGGTAGCGCCCGTACTGGAAGTACAAGGCGAGCAGTCCGTCGTCACGTGCACCCTGTGCCATCCGGTCGCGCCGGCGATCGGTCGGAACGTCGGCGACGCCGGTGTCCAGGTCGAGTGACACGCGCCGCATCAGCGCGGCGTGATCGTCGACGTGGGCGGAGCGGATGGCGTCGTACCCGGCCTCGACCGCCGCCGCCGTCAGTGCCTCGACCTGCCGGACCGGGTCCGCGCCCGCCCAATCGGTGCCGACGGCCACGATCAGTACGGCGGAGTCGGCGCCGGTGACCTCGAAGGTGTCAGCTGTGGACCGGGTGGTGCCGCCCTCGGTCTCGACGTGGACTCGCACCTCGACCGTCGTGCCCGCGGTGCCGTCGCTGTGCAGCGACTCGAGAGCTTGGCCGCTGAACGCGAGGCCGGTGCCCGTGACGGTCGTGTCGCCGGGGAAGACCGCGCCGTCGATGCCCAGGGAGAAACTCACCGCGCCGGGCCGGTCAGCGGCGAGCCGTACGGCGATGACGCCGTGCGGATGGGATGCGAGGGCCTCCCGGGTGAACCGGATTCCACCTTGCTCGTAGGTGACCGAGACAAGACCTTCGTCGAGGTCGAGCGACCGCCGATAGCCAGTCGCCGGCAAGCCGTCGACGAAGGTAAGGCGGACGTGCGGGAGGGGCAGGTTCGTGCCGAACGACGCCCGCGTGCCCAGCAGGTGCTCACCCGCGAGTCGCTGCGCCTGGGCGTACTCGCCGGCGAAGACGGCCTTGCGGACGGTCGGCAGCTCCTCCCGGGCGGTCGGGCTCAGGTCGATCGCCGACGGTTCTCCGGACCAGGCTGTGGACTCGGACAGGTCGATCCGTTCCGCGGGCACACCGCCGTACACCATGCCGCCCAGGCGGCCGTTGCCGACGGGCAGCGCCTCGAACCAGCGCTCGCCTGGCCGGTCGTACCAGAGCCTGCCGGCCGGGTGACTGAGGAGCGTGGCCCGGTTGCGGGTGAAGCGATCAGCATGGGTCTCCTACTTGCCTTCCGCCAGCACCGTCCGGCTCTGCTCCATTCTTGTACACCGGGCACTCGCCACCGGTCAGTGGGTTTGACCTCGAGAACGTCGACGCAGGTCTCACCAGCGACAATGGTCCGATGAGCATGAAGTTCGTTGTGGCGGTGTCACGCTGATGGGGATTCTCGACAAGTTCTCGCTGGCCGGACGGACGGCCCTGGTCACCGGTGGTTATCGGGGACTCGGTCTCGCCTTCGCGACCGGGTTGGCCGAGGCCGGGGCGGATGTGGTGATCGGTGCGCGCGATGCCGCGTCGTCGAAGCGGGCTGCCGAACAGCTGGCCGCGGCGACCGGCCGGACGGTGGTCGGTGTCGGTCTCGACGTGAACGACCGGGAGTCCGGACAGGCCGCGATCGCGGCGGCCGTCGAGGCGACCGGCCGGTTCGACATCCTGGTCAACAACGCCGGCGCCTGCGTCCACCGGCCGGCGCTCGACGTACCCGACGACGAGTGGGACGAGGTGTTCTCGACCAACGTCGACGGGCTGTGGAAGCTCAGCCAGTCGGCAGCCCGGCACTTCGCGACGGTCGGTGGCGGCACGATCGTCAACATCGGATCGATCTCCGCCCAGATCGTGAACCGTCCGCAGTGGCAGCCGGCGTACAACGCGTCGAAGGCGGCGGTCCACCAGCTGACCAAGTCGCTGGCCGCGGAATGGGCACCGCTCAACATCCGGGTCAACGCCGTCGCTCCCGGCTATGTGAAGACGGAGATGGCCCCGGTCGACGAGCCGCAGTTCAAGGCCCGCTGGATCGACGACGCCCCGATGCAGAGGTACGCCGTACCCGAGGAGATCGCACCCACCGTCGTCTTCCTCGCCTCGGACGCCTCCAGCTTCATGACCGGCTCCGTCGTCGTCATCGACGGCGGCTACACACTCCACTGAGGCGTGAGTAGAGGTCCAGGTGTGCCTTCGCGGCCGTCTCCCAGGTGTAGCGGGCGGCGATCGCCTGGCCGAGGTCCTTGCGGCTGAGGTCGCCGTAGGCCGCGCGGATCGCGGCGCCGAGCGGTTCGGGGCCGGTCGTGTACGTCGCTGCGTCGCCGAAGATCTCGCGGAACACCGGTAGGTCGGAGACGACGAGGGGAATGCCGGCGGCGAGTGCCTCCATCGGGGCGAGGCCGAAACCCTCTTTGACGGAAGGGAAGGCGAAGACCTCGGCACCGGCGACCAGGCTCGGCAGTTCGGCGTCGTCAACCGGCCCGAGCACGACTGGTGCGATGTCGAGCTCCGCGGCACGGGCCTCCCAGGCGGCGCGGTACGAGCGGTAGTCGAAGAGCGTCTCGCCGCCGGCGATCACCAACGGCACGCCGTCGAGACGCGCGGCAGCTTCGAGCAGGTCGAGTGAGCCCTTCCGGGGTTCGATCCCACCGACCGTCAGGACGTAGTGTCCGAGCCGGGACCGCCACTTGGCCCGCGCCGCCGCGGCGACCGGCTCCTCCGCGGCGGCTGCCGCGAAGCGCGCAGCATCCACGCCGTTCGGGATGACTGTTGCCGTGAGCCCCCAACCGGCCCGAAGCTCGGCGGCGACAGCGGAGGACACGCAGACACGCGCGTACGGCTCGATGATCGCGCGCTCGTGGCAGGCCGCCAGTGCCGGAGTGCTGAACTGGTCGAGGTGATGCACCGTCCGGATGCACCGACCGGCCGCGTTGGCGCTGATGCAGTCCTGCGCGTGCACAACGTCGTACTGCGATCCGTCGAAGGCCTCCCGTAGTACGGCGATCGACCGCAGGATCCGTGCGCCGACCTCCTCGCCCGGACGATCGGGGAACGGTACGAGGCAGACCTGCACCCGCGGGTCGACCGGGCGGAAGAAGCCCTCGTCACCACCACGGGCGAGCGACCACACGGACACCTCGGCGCCGGCCGCCGCAAGAGCCTCGGCCAGGTACAGCGTGTGGACGACGCCACCGCGCGGCTTGGTCGAGTAAGTGAGTAGTGCGATCCGCATCAGTAGACCCCTGGGCGGCGCTCGTCGAGGTGGTGCAGGACCCGGCGGGCGATCTCGATCTCGGCGCGGACGTCGAGCTCGGCGATCGCGATCCCGGCCTTGGACCAGGTCCGCGCGACGATGTCGCCACCCGGGCCGACCACCTTGGACTGGCCGAGGAACCGGAGGCCGCCGATCGAGCCGGTCAGGTTGGACGAGACCAGCACGACCTGGTTCTCGGCCGCGCGGGAGCGGTCGTAGAGGTCGAACAGCCGGGACTGGCGGTCCTCGTTCATCCGCGGCGCCCGGTTGGTGATGCTGGTCGGCCAGGCGCACAGGCAGGCGATGACGTCCGCGTTGTCGACCGCGAGCGCCCGGGCCGCCTCCGGGAAGGTCTTGTCGTAGTCGATCATCATTCCGAGCCGGCCGACCGGCGTGTCGAACGCGGCGAACCCGTTGCCCGCGGCATAGATCGCGCGTTCGGCCGGCGGCTGGTGCACCTTGCGATGCCTGCCGAGGATGCCGTCGCCGGTGACGCACAGCGCGGTGTTGTACCGCTGCCCGCCGTCGGCCTCGCAGAAGCCGAAGCAGACCACCATCTCACCGGCCATCGCGATCACCTTGGAGATCAGCGGATCGTCGAGCGCGAGCGCTGGCGGAAGGTCGTCGAGTGCCGGGTTGCTCAGGTCGTCGAGGTACCCACCCAGCGCCGCGTCGGGCAGTACGAGCAGCTGGACCTCCTCGCGCCGGCCGTGGCGGATCAGGGCCTCCACGCGGGACAGGTCGAAGTCCAGATCCCGGGTGAAGCCGGCCGCGACCGCGCCGATCCTCAGACCCATGCCGGCTCGTACGTCTCCGGCCGCCGGTCCCGCAGATGTCCCATCGACCGCCGGGCCAGCTCGAGCGCGCGTCCGACGTCGAGCTCGGCGATCGCCATCCCTTCGCTCACCCCGGTGTCGGCGAGGACCTCGCCACCGGGGTCGACGACCTTGGCACTCGCGACGAATCGCAGCGAGCCGAACGTGCCGGACTGATTGGCGGACAGCCAGACCACCTGGTTCTCCAGGGCACGGGCCCGGTCGAACAGGTCGAACCGCCGCTTCCATCGATCCTTCGCCAGGTCCGGATCCGGGTTCGTCCGGGCTCCCGGCCAGGCCGACGAGCAGACGATGATCTCGGCACCGTCGAGCGCCAGCGTGCGGGCAGCCTCCGGGAAGGCCTTGTCGTAACAGATCATCAGGCCGAGCCGGCCGACGGGCGTGTCGAAGGCCTCGAACCGATCGCCGGCCGCGAAGTGCTCGTCCTCGTGCAACGGCTGATGGACCTTGCGGTGATTGCCCAGTACGCCGTCGCCGGTGACACAGACCGCGCTGTTGTAGATCAGCCCGCCGTCGGCTTCGGCGTACCCGGCGGTGACGACGAGGTCGCCGGCGAGCCTCGCGAGTCGGGCGATCTCGGGGCCGTCGACGGTGAACGCCGGCGGCGGTTCCGCCGTACCGTCGAGAGTCAGCAGGTAGCCGCCGAGCGTGCCTTCGGGAAGGGCGAGCAGCTTGACGCCGGCCGCGCGGGCCCGCCGGATCAGGGCCGCGACGCGGGCGAAATCGCCTTCCAGGTCGCGGTCGAAGTTCGCGGCGACCGCGGCCATCCTGAGCGTCATGCCGCTCCCATCCCGGTGACGGCACCCGTCAGCGCAGTGGTGACCTCACCGTCCGGCCAGCGCAGCGCGACGCCTTGCCCGCTGGTCAGTTCACCGCACACCACGCTCACGGCAGGCCCAGCGTGCAGCTCCTGCGGACCGGTGGTGAGCATCGCGAAGCCGGGAAAGCAGGTCAGCCAATCGCCCATCGATGCCGCCGCCGGTTTCGGTACGTCGGCAACGTCCAGCACGGCCGCGCACCCGGAGGCTTCCGCCAGCATCCCGAGCGTGCCGACAACTCCTGCCATCGACACGTCCTTCGCCGCCGATGGTTGTGCCCGACCGACCGCTGCCACCATCGTCTGCAGTTCGTCCGGCTGCCGATGAGTGGTCGAGTCCCACTGCCGGCCGGCGTACCCGGGACGCCAGCCGCCACCGAGGTCAGCGGTCAGCCTGAGCTGCTGCCCGGGCCGCCCGCCGCCACCGGCGACTGGATGGTCGGTCCGGCCGAGTGCGGTCACACTCAACGCCGCCGGCACGCCGAGCTGCGTGTGTCCACCCAGCACCGGAACGCCATAAGCGTCCGCCGCCTTCCGCAATCCGCTCAGCACGCGACTCGCAAAGGTGCGATCCCGAGCGCCGAGTGAGTCGAGCAGTCCGACCGGTACGGCGCCCATCGCCGCCAGATCGTTCACGTTCACCAGCACCGAACACCAACCCGCCCACTCCGGATCTCGCTCGACCATCGCCGGGAGGATCGCGTCACAAGCAGCCACCAAGTCTGTCCCAGGAACCGGTGCGCCATCGTCACCGACGAATCCAGCCGGTCCGATCCCTTGCAGCAAAGGGCCCAGCTCGCTCTTGGTTGCCTCGGCCAACCGAGCGATCCGCCCGATCGGCCACCGCATCAACATGTGCGGCACCGCGGCAACAGTGACCGGGCGGATGGTCTCCCAACCGAGTCGCTGGAAGAACCGAAAGGTGGCGGCCTGCACAGTCGCCTCGAAACGCAGCGCACCCGCGGCCTCGGCGCGAGCACAGGCGGCCCGCACCAGAGCGGCGCCCACACCCGACCTTCTGGTGGCGACCAATCGGCCGCCTTGCCACCATCCGACGTCAGGTCCGTCCGTCGCCGGGCCGAGGCGCACCCCGCCGATCACCGTCCCATCAGTCGTGCGGGCGACGAGGACCTCGGTGCGCGGATCCGCATCCCGCTCGTCGAGGTCCGTCCGGTCGAACAAGCCTTGCCGCTCGACGAACGCCGCATGCCGCAGCCGGTGGTAGGCCCGCCGGGCCGCGGCATCCGCCGCCTCGATCAGGAACGCCGTCGGCGGATCCCCGAGCAACGCCCGGACATCGGCCGCCCGCATCACACCGGCCGTCTGGACGACCGTCGTACTCATGAGCCGGCCGCCGACAACAGGCTGCACGCACCGCACGCGGCACACCCGGCGCCCTGGTCCGCACCTCGCATGCCGGCCTTGGCCAGCAAGGCAGCGACCCGGGCGGTCACGTCGCGGACCACGGCCGGATCCGGCGCCGTCACCCCATCGGCTCGCGCCAGCGTGCCGAGCATCGGCCGCAGCGGTACGACGAACGGATACACACCCCGCTCGATCAACCGACCGGCCCCGGCGACGAGCTCGTCCGGATCCTCCCCGAGACCGATCAGCAGGTACGTCGACACCCGGTTGCGACCGAACACCCGGACGGCCTCGTCCCACGCCGCCTCGTACTCGGCCAGACTCACGGTCGACTTCCCCGGCATCCACTTCCGTCGTACGGCGTCGTCGAGCGACTCGACGTGGATGCCGATCGAGGTCGCCCCGGCGTTCCGGAGATCCGTCAGCACGGACAGGTCACCCGGTGGTTCGATCTGGACCTGGATCGGCAGCCCCGGGACGGCCGCCAGGACCGCGGCCACCGAACGGACCAGGTTGCGGGCACCGCGATCCCGGCCGGTCGTCGTACCCGTCGTCATCACCATCTGGGTGACGCCGTCCAGCCGGACAGCGGCCTCGGCGACCTCCGCCAGTTGGGCCGGAGTCTTGGCCGCGATCGTGGCGCCGGCCCGCAACGACTCCTCGATCGAACAGAACCGGCAGCGCGTCGACTCGTCGTACCGGATGCAGGTCTGGACCACGGTCGTGGCGAGGACGTCCTTGCCGTGGAGCAGCGCGATCTGCTGGTACGGGACTCCGTCCGCCGTGGTCAGGTCGTAGAACCGCGGCCGGCGGACCGGCTCGACCGAGAGCCCCAGATCCAGGCCGTTGCGGAAGACCGCTCCGTCCCGTACCTGGTAGGGGCTGTCGGCAACGATCGGGAGGGTCGCGTTGGCACCGTCGACGACCAGGTGCCCGTCGTCGCTCGGCCCGGCGCCCTTGCTGCGGCGGACGGGCGCGTCCACCTGGACGCCGTACACGGCCATCTCGGCCCTGACCGTCAGGCCTTCTTCGGTGCCAACGCTCATCGACGGGCCCTTCAGAACATGTAGGTCGAGTTGATGATGGCGCCCTTGCGGGCGTAGTGGATCAGCGCGTCCTGGACGTCCAGCGGGTGGGTCGGGATGACGCCCTCGATCAGGTCCTCCTCGCGGGCGCCGTGCAGGGACAGGCCGAACCGGCAGCAGTACACCTTGCCGCCCTCGGCGATGAACGTCTTCAGCGACTCGTTGATGTTGTGCTCGCCGGGGAACGCGGAGTTGCCGGTGGTCGGGAAGCCGCGGGTGGCCAGGCAGTTCAGCGAGCCGGGACCGTAGAAGTAGATCGCCGACTCGAAGCCCTTCCGCTGCGCGCGGGTCGCCTGCAGGATCGCGACGAAGCTCACCGAGGACTCGTGCGCGATGCCGTGCACGAGGGTGAAGTAGGTCTCGCCGTCCTCGGCCTGGTAGTCCGGGAACACCTTGGTGCCGCCGTAGATGCTGGAGCCCTGCGGCAGCGAGGGGTGCGGGATCTCCTCGAGGCTCTTGGTCTCGAGCTCGGTCAGTTCGGCGGTTTCGGGCATGTCGTTGCTCCTTGGGTCAGTCGTACAGGTGGGAGAAGGTGCGGTGGAAAACCTGGGTGGCGAGCTCGCCGTCGCCCATCGCGGCCCGCATCCGGGCGAGCTCGCCGGCGTGGTCGCCCCACGGCTGGTCACTGGCGAACAGCACCCGGTCGGACCCGATGCCGCGCCGTTCGATCTCGGCGGCCAGCCAGCCCGGGGCGAAGCCGATCGCCCAGGACAGATCGGTGTAGACGCGTTTCCCGGCCTCGATCCAGTCGAAGAACCGCGCACCGATCAGCTTGATGTGCCCGCTCATCCCGCCACCGAAGTGGACCAGGTGCAGCGCGACGTCATCGGCGTACGTCTCGACCAGGCGGCCGACGTGGTCGATGTCCGAGGCGGCGCCGGGGGAGGTGTGGACGTGTACGACGAGCCCGTTGCGGCGGGCCGTCGCGAAGATCTCGTCGAGCTGTGGCCGGACCTCGTCGTCGGCCGGATGACCGCCGAGCAGGAAGCTCAACTTGAGCGCCCGTACGCCGGGCTCGGTGGCCAGAGTGAGAGCTTTGGCGGTGAGCTCGGCGTCCTGCGGCCGCGGCGAAACCCAGAGACCGGCGCGGATCCGGTCGTCCCGGGCCGCGGCCTCGACGACCAGTTCGTTGAAGCCGAACGAGACAGCGACGTCCGGTACGCCGTAGTTCGGGATCACCAGCGCGCGTTCGGTGCCCTCGGCATCGAGGTCCGCGAGCAGTTCGTCGACCGTCGCGCGGGCGGTGACGTCCGGGTTGACCGGAGGCCCACCGTAGAAGGGATACGCGGGCAGCACGCCGAGGTGGCGATGGGCATCGGAGACCTGCATCTCAGGCCACCGTCCGATGCAGGCCGGCAATCCAGTGCACTCCGGCTCGTTGCTCGGTGATCCGCTCGGCGAGGTACTGCGCGTCGTCCGCAACGCCACCGAACCGGCCCGAACCCCAGGTGTGCTGCCACGGCAGGCCGATGAAGTACAGTCCCGGAACGCTGGTCACACCCCGGCGATGGGACGGGTAGCCGCGGCCGTCGAACACCGGGACCCGGATCCATCCGTCGTCGCGACGGAATCCGGTGCTCCAGATGACGGCCCCGATTCCGTGCAGGGACAGGGATTCCGGCGTACGGACCGGCTCCCAGACAGGTTGGTAGCGGGCCTCTTCGGGCGCCTCGATTCCCTCGGCGGCGATGAACGCGTCGATGGAGTCCTTGATCCCTTCGGAGACCGCGTCGGCGAGGTCGAGGTTCTGCTTCAGGTCGGCGGCGAACCGCAGCGTCCGCTGATCGGCGTCGACCAGCCGGCCGTAGAGCCGCATTCCTTCCAGGGCGAACCTGCGCAGGTCGATGTCGCGGCCGCCGTCGCGTCCGGTGACGTAGTGGTTCACCCGGAACCGGACCGCGTCGGCGTCGTCGAAGTCGTCGATTCCCTTGCGGTAGTAGCCCATCCGCTCCAGCCAGGCGACCACGTCCAGCCCGCGGTAGAACCGCGCGACCCGCGGGGCGCTGCCGGTGACCAGATGCACCGTGCGCCCTGCCAGGTGCAGGTCCTCGGCGATCTGGCAGCCGGACTGACCGGTGCCGACCACAACGATCTCCCCGGCCGGCAGCTGGTCGGGATTCTTGTACTGCGAGGAATGCAACTGAAGCACGGTCAGTCGCTCGGCGATGCGAGGGATGCGGGGGAGCTGGTACGGACCGGTCGCGACCACCACCTGGTCCGCGGTGACCACGCCGTACGTGGTGGTGATCCGGAACCCGGCATCGAGCCGCGTCGCCCGGACGCCCTCGACGATCGGTACGTCGTACGCCCGCCGGTAGTTCTCCAGGTAGGCAACGATCTCGTCGCGGACCATGAAGCCGTCCGGGTCCGGTCCGTCGTACGGGAAGCCCGGCAGGCGGCACTGCCAGTTCGGTGTCACCAGGCAGAACGAGTCCCAGCGCCGTTCGCGCCACTCGCTGCCGAGCCGGTCTGCCTCCAGAACAACGTGTTCCAGGCCCTGCCGGGTCAGCTGCCAACTGGTCGCTAACCCGGCCTGACCACCGCCAACCACCACGACGGGGAAGTGCGCACCGTCGGTGAGTTGCATGCCGGCTCCCGGGGTCTCGGTCCGTCCTGGATGACATCCAGTGAAGGACCGCCCGATTGCCGCACCATTGCCCCCGGAACAAACCTGAGTTTCCAAACCAGGCCCGCGAGTTTCGCGTGTGTAACCACGATCGGGCTCTGGGTCACGGTGTGCGTTGTGGCTCGGCGTGGGTGAGGTCGCCGTGCCTCGACAGGCTGAGGGCGCCGGCGACCGCGAGGACGAACCCCACGGCCGCGACCCAGCCCCAGCCGGGTCTGGGCCGGTCGCCCAGCATGAGCAGGCCGACCAGCGCCGGGGCGACCGTCTCGCCGATCACCAGCGGTGCCGTCGCCTGTGTCACGCTGCCGCGTTGCAGGGCGGTCGAGTAGGTGAGGAGCGCGACCGCGCCGGCCAGGATGAGCGCATAGATCGAGGGATCGGTCAGCAGCACGCCCAGATCGCTGAACAAAGTGTCGAGATGGACCGAGCCGGGCAGCACCCGGGCGGCCACCGCGACCGCGCCGTACGCAAGACCGGCCAGTGCGCCGAGGGCGGCGGCACCTCGCGCGCCTTCGATCCGGCCGAGTGGCACTGCCAGCACTCCGAGTGCGACGGCTGCCACCAGCACGCCCCAGCGTTCCGCGTCGCTGACCGAGACCGTCCGGTCCTCGGCCGCGGACAGGCCGACCATGACCAATCCGGCGATGACGAGCAGCAGCGCGATCCAGTCGGACCGGCGCAAGGGCATGTGCAGAAAGATCGCGCCGAGAACCGCGGTGACCGCCAGGAAACTCGCGACGATGGACTGCACGACGAACAGTGGCAGTGACCTCAACGCGGCAATCGACAGCAGGAATGCAAAGCCGTCGAGGCCGATTCCCAGCAGGTACGGCCAGGAGCCGAACAATCGAATGAGCAACTGTGGATCGAGGCCCTCCGCGGATTGCGTCCGGCGGGCCGCGACAGCCTGCAGGATCGAGCCGACGCCGTAGCAGACGGCTGCCCCGAAAGCTCCCAGCAGACCGGCGATCATAGGCCGAGGTTACGCGCGTACCGCGGTCACCGACCGTGTCCGTACGTACAGTAGGCGGTCGTTCGGGCCGTGTACCTCACCAACGGTCTCCTGTACTGTCGTGAGCTGGGGAGAGTTGGTTTACAGGGTGGGTCCGGATGAACACAACGGTGGATACTGCTGCGTTTCCGGTGGAATCGAGCGCCCGGATTCGCTCGGCCGGGGTTTCCAAACCGCTCGACGATCGCTGGCCGGATCATTTCGCGGCGGCGATGTTCGCATTCGCCGCGCTGGTGACTGTGGTCGCGGTGGTGCCGCCGTGGCGGGACTATTTCGCGCGCGAGCAGGACATCGTTTCCATGCTCACGATTCCCATTGTTCCGAGCCTGGTGTACGCCGCACTCTTGGTGGCGATGGGGGTCGCACTGAGACGCCGGTTGCGCGCCGCGTGGTGGCTGCTGGTGCTGTGGTGGCTGGTCCTGCCGGAGCTCGCCAGGATCGCGACCCTGATCGACGGTGGGTCGTGGGTCCAGATCGTCGGCCTCCTGCTGATCGCCGGAGTCCTCGTCATCGCCTGGCGTGCCCGGCCCCAGTTCGCGGCCAGGCGGGTGCCGGGCAGCCTGTGGCAAGCGATCGTCTCGTTCCTGGTCGGCGGCGCCGCGGTCCTGCTCGGCGGCGCCTGGCTGGTGCGCAGGTTCGGCGACGCCGGCGACTACGCGACCGCGGCGCAGTACGTCCTGGACGAGATGCTCACCGACCTGGGCGAGCTGGCCCCCGACGAGGCGGTGACCGCGCCGCTGTGGGTGCGCGGCCTGATCGGAATCGCGGGCGCAGCCGTCGTACTGGTGTCGGCGCAACTGTTGTTCCGGGCGCCGAAGCAGACCCGCACCCTGGACGTCGCCGACGAGGCCAGGATCCGGACACTGCTGCGGGACTTCGGCGACTCGGACTCGCTCGGCTACTTCGCGACCCGCCGGGACAAGGCGATCGTCTGGGACTCCGGCGATCCGGCCAGTGCCCGGTCGGGTGTGTCGTACCGCGCGATCGGATCGGTCAGCCTCGCCAGCGGGAACCCGGTCGGCGATCCGGTGCACTGGCCGGTGGCCATCGAGCGGTGGCGCGAGCACGCCCGGTCGAACGGTCTGTCGCTGGCGGTGATGGGCGCGGGGGAGGAGGGCGCGGCCGCATTCGCCGAGGCCGGACTGACGGCGTACGAGATCGGCGACGAGGCCGTCGTCGACCTGCGCACGTTCTCGCTGAACGGACCGGGCATGAAGGCGGTCAGGCACTCGGTGTCCCGCCTGCAGCGTCGCGGCTACACCACGAACGTCATGCGCCACGCGAGCCTGAGTGCCGAGGAGTTCGCGGCCCTCAGCGTGGCGGCCGGATCGTGGCGCGGTGACGGAGGCGACGAGCGGGGGTTCTCGATGGCGCTCGGCCGGCTGGAGGACCCACTCGACGGCGACTGCGTCCTGGTGCGTGCGCAGGACGCCGAGGGCACGCTGCGCGGATTCCTCAGCTTCGTTCCGTGGGGGCGGACCGGGCTCTCGCTCGACCTGATGCGCCGCGACCCGTCCGCCGACAACGGCCTGGTGGAGCTGATGGTCTCGGCGCTCGCCGAACAGGCCGCCGTCTTCGGCATCGGCCGGGTGTCGCTCAACTTCGCGATGTTCCGGGAGGCCTTCGAGCGCGGAGCCGAGATCGGCGCCGGGCCGGTTGCGCGGCTATGGCGTCAGGCGCTGCTGGTGGCGAGCCGGAACTGGCAACTGGAGTCGCTGTATCGCTCCAACGCGAAGTATCTCCCGGTCTGGCAGCCCCGCTTCATGTGCTTCGAGTACACCTCGGATCTTCCCCGGGTAGGGACGGCCGCGGGCAGTGCGGAGGGTTTCCTCACTCGTCCCAGCCTCACGATGCTCCGGCGCAAGAACCCAGGGAGCGATCTCGACACGGCCGGCGCCGACCACGCGGCGGCGGTGACTGCGCTGATCCCCGCGCCGCCGGATCCGCTGGCCGAGGCGCTGTCGGTCGAGGGGCTGCCCGAGCAGATCCGGGTACGCCGGGCCAAGCTCGACCGGATCCGGGCCCAGGGCATCGATCCCTACCCGGTCACGTACCCGCGCACGCACACGACGACGCAGGTCAAGGCCGAAGCCGGAACCCTTCCTCCCGGAACGTCGACGGATCGCCGCGTAGCGGTGGCCGGGCGGATCATCCTCAAACGCGACCACGGCCGGCTGAGCTTCGCGAAGCTGCGCGACGGCAGCGGCGACCTGCAGATCATGGTCGACCTGGCCGCCGTCGGCGAGGAGCAGTACGACTTCTGGCGTCATGACATCGACCTGGGTGACCAGGTGGGTGTCACCGGCGAGGTGATCACCACCCGGCGGGGAGAGCTTTCGGTCCGAGCCGAGTCGCTGCAGCTGACCAGCAAGGCGATCCGCCCGTTGCCGGACAAGGTCAAGGGACTGGTCGACCCGGAGGCGCGGATCCGGGCGCGGTACGTCGACCTGATCGTGCGGCCGGCCGCCCGCGACACGGCGTACACGCGGGCCACCGTCGTACGGAGTGTGCGCGACTCCCTGCAGGCACGGGGATTCGTCGAGGTCGAGACGCCTGTCCTGCAACTGGTCCACGGTGGTGCGAACGCGCGTCCGTTCGAGACCCACATCAACGCCTACGACCTCGATCTGTACCTGCGGATCGCGACCGAGCTCCACCTCAAGCGGCTGCTGGTCGGCGGTATGGAGAAGGTGTTCGAGCTCGGCCGGCAGTTCCGGAACGAAGGCGTGGACTTCAAGCACAATCCGGAGTTCACGTCGCTCGAGGTCTACGAGACGTACGGCGACTACGACACGATGCGGCTGCTGACCCAGGACATCATCCAGGAGGCCGCGACCGCGGTGTACGGCTCGCCGGTCGCACGCCGTACGGACGCCGACGGGAAGACGGTCGAGTACGACCTGTCCGGGAGCTGGCCGGTCAAGAGCATCTGCGGTGCGGTGTCGGAGGCACTCGGCGAGGAAGTCACCGCGGACACACCGACCGAGACGCTGCGCAGGCATGCGGTGAAGATCGGGCTGGAGCCCGACGCCGACGCCTCGTGGGGAGTCCTGCTCGAGGAGATCTACGAAGAACTGTGCGAGCGCACCACGACGACGCCGGTCTTCTACACCGATTTCCCGAAGGAGAACGCGCCACTGACCCGGCCGCACCGGAGGGATCCACGGCTCGCGGAGAAGTGGGACCTGGTGATCTTCGCGGCCGAGCAGGGTACGGCGTACTCCGAGCTGATCGACCCCGTGGACCAACGCGCGCGGCTGGTCGCCCAGTCGCAGCTGGCGGCCGCGGGTGATCCGGAGGCCATGCAGGTCGACGAGGACTTCCTCGAGGCCCTGGAGTACGGCATGCCGCCGACCGGTGGGATGGGGATGGGTATCGACCGGCTGGTCATGAACCTGACCGGCCTCTCGATCCGCGACACCATCCTGTTCCCACTGGTGCGGCCCAACTCCTAGGGAGTGAGGCGTTGTGAGCGCGCGCCGGGCGAGCACCGTCCAGAAGGTCTCGGTCCTCACCCTGACCGGCATGGTCGTCGGTTCGATGGTCGGCGGGGGAGTTTTCACGCTGCCCAAGGAGTTCGGCGAGGCCACCGGCGTACTCGGCGCCGTCATCGCGTGGATCGTCGCCGGCACCGGCATGCTCATGCTGGGCCTGGTCTTCCAGTCACTGGCCATCCGGCGACCGGACCTGGACAGCGGCGTGTACGTCTACGCCAAGGCCGGGTTCGGGAACTATGCCGGGTTCAACTCGGCTTTCGGTTACTGGGCGAGCAATGTCGCGGGCAACGTCTTCTTCATGGTCTTCACGATGACCACGCTCGGCACGTTCTTCCCTGGACTCGGTCAGGGCAACACCGTCCTGGCCGTCGTACTGGCGTCGGCGCTCGTGTGGTTGTTCCACATCCTGATCGCCCGGGGTGTGCGTCAGGCGGCCGTCGTGAACCGGATCGTCACCATCGCCAAGCTGGTCCCGATCCTGGTCTTCATCGTGATCGTGGCGGTGGCCTTCGAGGCGCAGACGTTCGCCGACAACTTCTGGGGCGGGGACGAGCGCTCGGTCGGCTCGGTGTTCGACCAGGTCACGGAGACGATGCTGGTCACCACCTTCGTGTTCCTCGGGATCGAGGGGGCGAGCGTGTACTCCCGGTTCGCCCGGCGGCGTCAGGACGTCGGGCGGGCGACGATCCTCGGCTTCGTGAGCGTCCTGGCGGTGTTCGCGTCGGTGACCATGGTCTCGTACGGCGTCCTGCCACAAGCCGACCTGGCGAGCGCCGAGCAGCCGTCGATGGGCAGCGTGCTGGAGTCCGTCGTCGGATCGTGGGGATCGACGTTCGTCAGCATCGGAGTGATCATCTCGGTCCAGGGCGCCTACCTGGCGTGGACGCTGATCAACGCCGAGATTCTCTACATGCCCGCACGCGGTGACGTGATGCCACGCTTCCTGACCCGCGAGAACGCGCATGCGACCCCGATCACCGCCCTGCTCAGCACGACCGCCGCCGTCCAGCTGGTCCTGGTGCTGGTCCTGCTCGTCGACGACGCACTCGACTTCATGCTCAAGCTCGACACCGCGCTGACGCTGATCCCGTATCTGCTCGCGGCGTCGTACGCGCTCAAGCTGACCATCACCAGGCAGACCTACACCTCGGCGGACGAGCCGGAGCGGCGCCGGCAGCGGGCGATCGCGGCCGTCGCGGTCCTCTTCTCGATCTACATGCTGTACGCCGCAGGCCCGAAGTACCTCCTGCTGGCCGCGATCGTGTACGCGCCGGGGACCCTGTTGTACCTCGTGGCCCGTCGCGAGCAGGGCCTGCGTGCGTTCAACCGAGCCGAGGCAGTCGCCTGCGCGGTGCTGGTGGCCGCGGCGGTGCTCGGGGTCGTGCTGATCTCGACCGACTCGCTCGATGTCTGACGGGTGATCCGCATGGGTTGGTATCGGGATCTCGTCGACACCGGTCGGGCGCAGGCCGCCTGGATGCTGCTGGCCTTCTTCGTCACCTTCACGGTCACACGGGCGGTCACCCGACGGATCCGCGCCAAGCAACGGCAGGCGGCTGCTTCCGCCGAGTCCCAGGGCGGTCTGTCCGACATGTATATCGGCGGCATCCACATCCACCATCAGGTCTGGGGGATTCTGATGGTGATGCTCGCCGGGCTCCTGTACTTCCGCTACACCCCGGATAGTCCCTGGGCCGAGGTGCTCGCCGTGGCCTTCGGGGCGGGGGCGGCCCTGACGCTGGACGAGTTCGCGCTCTGGCTCCACCTCGACGACGTCTACTGGGGGCCGGAGGGCCGCAAGTCCATCGACGCGATCATGCTCGGCGGGGCGCTGGGCGTCGTCCTCCTGACCCAGACCAGCCCGATCGGCGCCGAGCCCGAACGCACCGGCAGCGCGCTCTCGAGATGGACCTACTTCGGCACGATCGGGTTCCACCTTCTGATGGCGATCGTGTGCTTCCTCAAGGGCAAGCTCTCCACCGGCCTGATCGGCATCGTCGTGCCGGCGGTCGCGCTGATCGGAGCGCTCAGACTGGCCAAGCCCAGCTCGACCTGGGCACTACGCCGCTACGGCGAGCGGAAACTCGAACGGGCCCGGACCCGCTTCGGCCCGACGTACGACAAACGCTGGAACCGCGTCCGCGACAAACTAGGCGGCGGATTCTCATCACCCGGTGGCGGTCAATGACGCGCGCCGTGCGCTTGTCAGGCGGCCAGTTGCGCGGGCGGTGACACCGCGAGACCGTCGTGGCGCCCACTGACGCGGGGCAGCCGGTGCATGGTCTGCAGCGTGGCAGACAGCTTGGCCAGCTGGTGACAACCAGCCGTGATCGCGTCCTGCAGCGTCGGCCATTGGTCGACGCACCAGTAGGGGTCGTCCGGCTGCCGATCCTGCTCGTCGTCGATGTCGGCACACCAGCCACCGCTGTACGCGCGGTGCACATGCAGTCTGAGGTTCATGATCGTGAATCTGTCGGTGTTGACGGTTGGAATCAGAAGGGCAGCGCTCGACCCGAAGGCGTCCGAAGGTCAAGCGTCTGCATGTTCTTGCGCGAGAGCGTCCGCAGCGGTCTCCGCCGAACCTGAATCTGTCGCATCGCCCTACTCCTCTCCTAGTGAGCGGTGCGACGAGCCGCCGCACCACCAACTACTTGCTACGAGTGCCCGCGCACCCCGAAAGTTCGACCTTCTTCGGAGACTTGCTGATATCGGTACGTAGCCAGCCGTCGGCCGGTTCATCCCGAAGCCCCCCACGGCCCTCCGCCGCCAACTCTCCGAAGCCGATCCGACGCCTGTCATTCGCACCGATCGCGCGCGCGGATGGGTCGCGCGCCCCGATCTCTCGGTGCTGGTCGGGGTGCGCCAGCGGGTCTCATCGATGACGACGCCGCGCCTGTGTTCTGGCCCGAGCTGGACGCGGAGGGGGACCAGAACATCGACGAGTTCGTGTCGAGCGTCCCGCAGAGGTCGCGGGGCTGGCGACCCGGTTCGTCGCAGGCGACCCGGTGCGCTGACCGGCACCGGGCCGTACGGAGGCGAGTCGCAACCGGAGCCAACCCCGACGCAACCCCAACGCTCACCCTCGCTCGCGCTCGCGGCGCCGACCGCGGCAGCCGCATCGCGCCCGTCGGGATCGATGCGGTGCCGTCGTGGGTCGGGGCGGGTTATTTGGTCACGTGGATCAGGTAGACGCGGGAACCGGGATGGGTGTTCTGGATCCAGCCGTTGCGGTCGATGTCCCAGGACCAGTAGCGGTCGCGGCGTGCGATGCTGTGCTGCGTCACTGACGGGTATCCCTGCGCGTTGAGCGAGGTGACGATGGCGACGTGGTCGATGAAGCCGTCGGCCGGACCGTTCCAGTCATAGGCGATGACGTCTCCCAGCTGGGCGT
Organism: Kribbella sp. NPDC048837; assembly: GCF_055586945.1. Classification (NCBI taxonomy): domain Bacteria; kingdom Bacillati; phylum Actinomycetota; class Actinomycetes; order Propionibacteriales; family Kribbellaceae; genus Kribbella; species Kribbella sp. NPDC048837. The sequence goes on along the minus strand of NZ_JBVJHF010000001.1, from coordinate 746,792 downwards.
GGCCGGCAGTATTGTCCGACCAGGCGACCTCTCTGATCGTCGCGTATCCGGCACCGACGACCGCGTTCTTGAACCTGTCCGCGTTGATCGCCGCAGCCGAGTAGTCCGTCCAGGTCGACGTCCGTGACAGCCCGCCGGCCCACAGCGCCTGCGAAACGAACCAGGTGCAGTCGTTGCCCGGATACCTCTCCGCGTCCTGCCAGTGTGCGTAGGCCCAGTCCCGGGCCGCGGCCCGGTTGTACATGCTGGCGCAGTCCGGCTCGCCGGGAATGTACTGGTTGAATCCCGGCGTCGTCGTGTAGAAGTCGGCGATCCAGCCCTGGACCGGGCCGCTGATCTTGTGCCACACCGTGTTGCCGTAGACGTCACGCCCGCGAACGGCGCAGATCGCGGAGAACGGCGTACCATCCGCGAGGACCGCGACGACGGTGGCAGCCGAGTTGTACGGATCGGTGCGGACCTTGAGGCCGACCCCTCCAGTGCCCGTCACGCTGTAGCCGCTGATATCGGCGTGGGCGGGCGCCGCGCTCAGCAGTCCGATCGCGACCGCGGCCAGCGCGGCGAGCGCGCCCGAACCGAATCTGCGGTACATCTTCACCCGCCGCCGTACCACCGGCGGTTCCGGAACCGATTCCCGGGCGTTGAGCTGCGACATCCTGATCACCATCCCGTTCTGTGATCCCCAGGTCGCTGAATGTGCAGAAAGCGTGACATGACAGCTGGGCGCCGGACAGCTGTCGGCCGTCAACTTACAGCCGCCTGACAGCGTCCTGCGTCAGGTACTTGGCAGGTGACTGCCTACGCATTGCCCGTCTGTATCGCCGACTCCACGCTGATCCCTCTGTCCGGGCTGTACTGGTCAATCTCCTCGGCATGGCCGGGGTCTCGGTCATGAGCGTTGCTCCGGCGATGGCGGCCACCCGCTCAGGCTTCGGCTGCGACGGCCAGGACCCCCAACCGTCGGCGTCACGTCGCTCTCGGTGGCGGTCAAGCGCCAGAGCGAGCAGTGGTGGTACCAGGACGGCGGGAACTACTCGACCGCCTGGTCAGACATGGTGTACGCCCCGACGGCGGTGATCGCTTGCGCGTACGGCACGGTCACGTACGGCGGTGTGGTCCGGCAGCCTCCGGCATGGATCTGCGGGTAGGGCCCCCACTCACGCCAGCTGGATCCGCTCCGTCTCGCCGTACGCGACCTCGGCACCGTCGAAACGAACGATGACCCAGGCGGAGAACGTACTGTCGCCGGTCGTCAGGAGATCACTCCAGTGTTTGTCGAACGCGTAGTCGACGTGAAAGCCCAGACGTTTGCCGTCCCCGTCGCGGGTGATGCCGATGACGAGGTCGACGGCGTGCCGGTAGACAGCGAGCTTGTCGAGGCCCTCCGTCCCGGTGAACCTGCCCCAGGCTGCATGCTTGCTTCGGCAGTACCGCAGCTCGAGCTCACCGACGATGTGCGGTCTGTCGGTCAGGGCAACCTTCGAGACCGCGACGGTGATGCCATCGGCGGAGCAATCCGCCGCGAGTGGGTCGGCGCCGTCGGCAACATCCTGTCGCGGCCAAGGGGAGACCGCGAGTACGGTCTCCGCAGGCTCGGCCAACGCCGACGAGAGCTCCGCCCACCGCCGGCGCCAGCTCTCGACATCGCCACCGCAAGCACCGACGAATGCCAGCGTCACTTCGAGCGATGGCAGAGTCTTTCCGGCCGCCGCTTCCGCGAGACTGGTGTGCGAGTAATGCGCGAGCTTGGCCAGCGCCCGGTAGCTACCGATGCCGGCCTCGTCCCGAAGCCGCCGCAAATCAGCCGCGAACCGCGTGAGCCCTGAGCCCTCCGGCTGAACTGACATCAGTTGCTCTCCCACCACAGATGCGAACTCCGCAAACCCCGGACCGTTCCCGCCTCAAGTCTCACAAGTCCTATCGCAGCCGACCGTGGAACCGTTTCATCCAGAGACCAATGGATTCCGTCGTCTCGCCGGGAACGACGACGAGATCCTCACGGAGATGCTGGATCGCCGGCATGAGTTCGTGCGGAGTTCGAGCGAAGGGCGTCTGGAGCGAGGCGGTTTCGACCGGATGTCTGCAATTGACACCGGCTGAGCAAACAGGGGATTCAAACGCACTGGGAGGTTGACATCCGGTCCTCGAGAGCGCTCGGTGGAGGCAACAGTTCACTCCGCAGGGTTGGGTAACGATCCATGGGGTGGACATCGGTATGGGAATTGGGGGAACCGTGGAGAAGTATTCGACCGCAGAAGTCGCCACGGCTGAGGTCGCGGGCCACACTCGCATCCTCAACTGCCTTCCGTCGCCCGAACAGGAGAACGACTGGCTGTTCAGTACTGCAGCCAACGCGGGCGTGGTCACCGCTCCGGCAAGGCTGCCGAAGTCGGTGGACCTTCGAGACGATACCTGGTGGCTGATCGGCGATCAGGCGGCGACGGGATCGTGTGTCGGTTGGGCGCTGGCGGATTCGCTGCTGCGCTGGCATTTCGTGCAGGCCGGTCGCATCGACAAAGCCGACAAGATGTCACAGCGATTCATCTGGATGGCCGCCAAGGAGACGGACCAATTCGTCGCCAGGCCGACAACGTTCATCGAGTCCGACGGGACGTGGCTGAAGGCCGCGCTCGATGTGGCGCGGAAATGGGGGTCGGTGCGGTATGCGGAACTGCCGTTCACTCCGCCGACGTTGTACGTCGGTCAGACCGCCACCTTCTACGCCATCGCGGCCCAGTTGAAGATCGCGTCCTACTTCAACCTCGGGGTCACCCTGGCCGACTGGCGGACGTGGATCGCGAGCAGCGGGCCTGTCCTGGTGCGTCTCGACGTCGATTCCACCTGGATGGACGCCAGCGCGACCAACGGCAAGCTGACCACGTACAAGCCGGCGACAAAGCAGGGGGGCCATGCGGTCGCGCTCGTGGGCTACACCGGTACCGGCTTCATCGTCCGCAACAGCTGGGGCACTGGCTGGGGCGATGTCGGCTACGGCTACGCAACCAATGCCTATGCAAAGGCCGCCTTCACCGAGGCCTACGGCATCATCCTCTGATCGCCTGCCGACCCAGTCACACTGCCAGCCGCTCGTGAATGTCGATCCACTGAAAGACGCCGATGCGCTGCGCGTTGAGGGCTACCGCGTGCGTCCAGACGGCACTCGGTCTCACGGCTCCCGGGTGCCGGAGAGCTCCTCCCGGTCGGCGGCCTCCGCGCGCACTGCGAAGACGAGGGTTGCCGGTGGGTAGCCGGCGGCGGATGATCGGGGGATGGAACGGGTGCATTCCATGGCGCAGGGGGAAGCTGCGGAGCGGCAGGCGGATGCCCTGGCGAGGGCTGCCTTGACGGGGGTTGGGCGCCAGGTGGGGGTTGGCTCACGGTCGTCCGGTGAGTGCGACGAGGTGCGGGCTCCGGCCAGTGTGCAGCGGGCATTGGGCCAGCACGGGACAGCGCTTCCGACTTCGGTGCGGGCGGGGATGGAGCAGCGGTTCGGGCATGACTTCTCGAAGGTCCGGATCCATGCGGATGACAGAGCGGACCGGTCTGCCCGGGACGTCCGAGCGCCGGCTTTCACGGTGGGGAACGACATCGTGTTCGGCCGCGGCGCCTATGCGCCGGCGAGCCTGCCCGGGCGGTACCTGCTGGCCCATGAACTGGCGCACGTGGTGCAGGGGACACCGGGAGTGGTACGCCGCTACCGGAATCCGAAGGCGTTCAACTTCGGGGTCGAGGACGATGCCGTCCTGAAAGAGGACTCCTTCGACCCGAAGACCGACAAAGCGGCCAAGCCCTGGATAGAGTCGGTCAAGGTCGCCTTCGCCTCGAAGGACACCGATGCCGACGGGCGCGAGTACTGGAAAGGCACAGCGAACGCGACGTACTTCAACAATCCGGCGAAGGGCACCGACTTCCCCTTCCCCGTGGCCGGCGGAGTCCTCGGGTGGCTGACCGATCGCGGTAGCTTCACGGTGTTCCGGATCGAAGGCGCGGGCTACAACAGCGGCAAGTACTCCGGGACAGCCGGCGTCCACTACGACCCGGCCCAGCGCGAAGGCCCGAGCAACCGATACACCAAGGTCGACGCACGTGGCGACCGGCTCAGCAACATGAGCTTCGCGGTCTTCTACAACGACGGCGAGTCCCTGCACGCCGGTCCGGTCGACGCTGGTTCGCACGGCTGCGTGCACGTCGACTGGACCAACCGGAATACGATCAAGCGGCTGAATTACCACAGCGTCATCGGACTCACCAAAGTCGTTGTCACTTACCCCAAGGCCCCGTAATCATTGGGCAGTCCAATTGACGACGCCTTGGCGTGTGCGGTTTGCCGTGTCAGAGTGGATGAGGGCTTGGCTTGCCGCTCGTGGCGAATCCCGGTAGGTCCGGCCCGCCATGGCTGAGCCAGGGGGGTGCGCTATGGATGAATTGCGGCTGCGTCTGCTCGGATGCTTCGCGTGTGAGCGATCCGGGGTTCCGATCGATTTGCCGCTCGGCCTCCAGCGGCTGGCGGCTTTCCTCGGACTTCGCGGGATCTCGCACCGCTGCCTGGTGGCCGGTGCGCTGTGGCCGGAAGTACCGGAAACGCAGGCTTTGGCGAGCCTACGGACGAGTGTGTGGCGGATGAACCGAGTCGCGGCCGGCTTACTGGAGATCGTCGGCGACGCACTCCGGCTGGTGCCTGCTGCGCGCGTCGACAGCGAGGCGCAGGAGCGCGTCGTCAACGAGGTGATGAGCCGGCGGTCTGTCGATGACTCGACACTGGCGGCGCTCTGCCAGCCTGAGTTGCTGGCCGGGTGGTACGACGACTGGGTGGTCTTCGAGCGCGAACGACTCAGCCAGCTCCGTCTGCATGCTCTCGAGGTCGCGGCCCGGCTGTTCGTCGAGCAGGGGCGCTTGGACTCCGCCCTCCGCCTGGCGCTCGAGGCCGTGCGGTCCGAGCCGCTGCGGGAGACCGCGAACGAGGCGCTCATCGCGGTGTACGTCGCAGAGGGAAATCTGTCGGACGCGATCCAGCACTACCAGCTGTACCGCGAGCTGCTCTGGCGTGAGCTGGAGCTCGAGCCGTCGCCCCGGTTCGGCGGACTGCTGCCACGCAGGGGTGGTGTGTTGACACCGACGTGACGGCCGGTGGCGGATGAATGGGTGTGTGAGCACCGAGGATTCCCGGCCAGGTGGACTCGTCGTGATCCGGCTGTGGACAGAAGCCGGGGGCGAGATCCGCGCTCGCATGACCATCTCCACCGACCTCCGGCAGGAGTCGGTGCGGACGCGGGTCGTCACCAGCCGGGACGAGGTGCTGGGGCTGGTCGAGGGCTGGCTCGACGAGTTGCTCGGACCGGTGACGCGGTCGTGACGGGGCCCGCGGTTGGCTGGACACACTGGCCGACCGGCGGATGGGGAAGAGATCATGCCCTCGACACTGAGCGCACCCGGAATCTACATCGAGGAGTTGCGCGGAGGGCCCGGCCCGATCGTCGGAGTGAGTACGTCGTTCACCGCCTTCGTGGACTGGTTCTCCCGCGGACCTGTCGGTGTGGCGACGCGGGTGGACAGTTTCAGTGAGTTCACCCGCGTGTTCGGCGGACTTCATGCGCAGAGCTGTGCGTCTTACGGCGTGCTGCAGTACTTCCTGAACGGCGGTGCGACCGCCTGGATCGTGCGCATCGACCTGGCCGATGACAAGGCCGCGACCGCCAGCCTGAAGGACGAGGACGGTGCTGACACGGTGACCGTCACCGCGGCCGCACCTGGTGCCTGGGGCAATGCTCTTCGGGTCGCCGTGACGAGTGGTGCGGCGGGCGCGGTGAACGTGGTCGTGGGCGAGGTCGCGGCGGATGGCACCATCGCCGTCCGCGAGATCCACCGGAACCTGCCGGCGGTCACCGCGACCCTGATCACGGCCGTCAACGACGCCTCCGACCTGATTCGGCTGACCGACATCGCGGCCACACCCAAGGACCCCGACCCGGTCGCGGCCTCGGCCACGGGTGAGCCGTCGGACGTGACGACGTACGCCGTACTCACTGGAGGTGTGGATACGGCTGTGCTGAAGGCCGATGGAACCGCGAACGACACGACGAAGCTGTCCGCGGCACTGGAGGCGGGGCTCGCGCCGCTCACCAGGATCGAGCCGGCCGTGTTCAATCTGCTCTGCATCCCCGCCGCGGCCACGCTCGGCGATGGCTTGGATCAGCTCGTCGACAAGGCGTCGAAGTTCTGCGAGGACAACTTCGCGTTCCTGGTCGTCGACCCACCTCCCGGTGCCGCGACCGATACCGGCGCCGAGATGGCCGCCTGGGCCGCCGGAACCGACGCTCCGGCTGGCTCGAAGAACGCGGCGATCTACTGGCCCCGGTTGCGGATGCCGGACCCGCTGGCGAACGGAGCCGCTCGCGATATCGGCCCGAGCGGCGCCGTCGCCGGAATCTTCGCCCGGACGGATGCGACCCGCGGCGTCTGGAAGGCTCCGGCCGGTATCGAGGCGACGCTGCGGGGCGCGGACCTGAGTTCGGTCGTCAACGACGCGGACAGCGCCCGGCTGAACCCCATCGGCGTCAACGTGCTGCGGACCTTCCCAGTCGTCGGGAACGTCGTCTGGGGCGCTCGGACCCTGGTCGGCGCGGACCTGCTGGCGAGCGAGTGGAAGTACGTCCCGGTACGCCGTACCGCCCTGTACATCGAGCAGAGTCTGCGCGCCGGGCTCAGCTGGGTCGTCTTCGAACCCAACGATGAACCGCTGTGGTCGCAGATCCGGCTGAACGTCGGTGCGTTCCTGCAAGACTTGTTCCGCAAACAGGCGTTCCAGGGCCTGACCCCCCGCGACGCGTACTTCGTCCGGTGCGATCGGACCACCACGACGCAGGGCGACGTCGACCGGGGAGTGGTGAACATCCTGGTCGGATTCGCCCCACTCAAACCCGCCGAGTTCGTCGTCATCCAGATCCAGCAGATGGCCGGCCAGGCCGTCGGTTGAGAGGCAGCACGATGGTCCAGTTCGCCGTGAACACACAGCGCTTCGATCCCTACAAGAACTTCAAGTTCCGGGTGAAGTGGGACGGGCGGTACGTCGCCGGGATCAGCAAGGTCGGTCCGCTGAAACGCACCACCGAGGTGGTCAAGCACCGTGAGGGCGGCGACCCGAGCACCACCCGCAAGTCTGCCGGGCGCAGCGAGTACGAGGCGGTCACCCTCGAGCGCGGGGTCACTCACGACGTCGAGTTCGAGAACTGGGCCGCGAAGGTCTGGAACTTCGGGGCCGGCCTCGGTGCGGAGTCGTCGCTGCGCGACTTCCGCAAGGACGTGATCATCGAGGTGTACAACGAGGCGGGTCAGAAGGTCCTGGCCTACAAGGTGTTCCGCTGCTGGGTGTCGGAGTACCAGGCGTTGCCCGACCTCGACGCCAACGCGAACGCCGTCGCGATCCAGACCATCAAGCTCGAGAACGAGGGCTGGGAACGCGATCTCGAGGTGACCGAGCCCGCGGAGCCGGCACTGACATGACCGGCCGCCAGGCAGGCATGGCCGTGCTCGACGTCTGGGAGGCCGGCCGGTCGATGACGCCGGCCGCCCGGGCACTGCTGTTGTTGAGCGTGGCCGGCCATCACGACGCCGGCGACTGGCCGGTCGGCGAGCGCGATCAGGCTCTGATGCGCGCCTGCCTTCCGGCCGATCGATCGCTGGACGCGGTCACCGACTGCCCGGAGTGCGGCGCGCGGCTCGACGTCGAGGTCGATCCGGCGGCGTTGGTGGCACCAACGACCACCGAGTCGCAGGTCTCGGTGCGGTACGACGGCTACCGGGTCGTCGCCCGGCTGCCCACCGGTGGCGATCTCGCGCACTTGCCGGCGTCGACGGCGGGCGAGGAACTCCGGCACGCGCTGCTCGAGCGGTGCGTCCTGTCTGCCGACCTCGCCGGAACCGTGATGGAGCCGCGGGCGCTGCCCGAGGCGGTCGTGCTGGCGGTCGAGTCCGCGCTGGAAGCGGCGGACCCTGCTGCTGACGTCCGCCTGGTGTTGTCCTGCGCCGAGTGCGGTGCGGAGTGGTCGGACTCGCTCGATCCGGTCCGGTTCGCCTGGGCTTCGCTGGAGGCGGCGGCGCGCCGGCTCGCGGTCGACGTCCACGTGCTTGCCCAGGCTTATGGCTGGAGTGAGGCGGAGATTCTCGGGTTGAGTCCCTTCCGGCGTGCGTTGTATCTGTCGGCGGTCCAGCCGTGACCGGACCGGGCTACCTGAACCGGCTGGTGCTGCGCGCGACCCGGGCCGACACCGGGCTGCGTCCGCGACCACCGGCGGCATACGAGGCACCCACCGCCGACGCCGGCCCGGTCGTACGACGAGCACTCGACGACCGGCCCGGGCGGAGGACCCCAGCGTCTGCCGGCGAAACTTCGGCTGAGCACCTTGACGACGAGCGCCAGGTCTCTCAACATCCTCGCGGTGCGTCACGAGCCGCCTTGGCAGCCGCGACCGTTGGTGGACGACCGGAGCTGAACGCGGCGGGGGTATCCATGAGCTCTGCGGACGAGGTCGCGGAGGGCGCGCGTCGCATTGTCCCTGTGCCCGTCGAGCGGCGCGACGCGGCTTTCGGTGAGAACGACGGCGCGACGAGCGCGGTATCCGGCGGCGTCGATCAGGACTCCGCGGTCGGGTCGCGCACACGAGCCAGTCATTGGGGCTCACAGGGCGAACAGCAGGTGGTGGCCGACAACGCGGCACGAGAGCCGCCGGCGGCGGAGACCCGTTCCCGGGCGGATCGGGACGTTTCCGACGGTGGCTTGCCAGCCAGAGCGGCGAAGGATGGAGACACGGCCGCGGAGAACTCAGCGCACGCAGGGGAGATCATCGATCCAGCAGGCCCGCCCCGCGAAGAAGTAGGCCAGGTGACGACTGTGGCGTGGGATGAGCCCGTGGCGGTTGTGCCGCGGCTGGAGGTGCCGGTGGATGCGGGGGAGCCGGAGGTGAACGTGACAATCGGACGGATCGAGATCGTCCGGCCGGCGGTCGCCGCGCCGGCCTCACGACCGGGCCGGCGGCGCCGGACGACGTCTGCTCCTGAGCTTGCGGAGTACTTGAAGTCGCGGAGCGGGCGGTGAGCAACTCGCTGGCCATCGCCACCGTGACGGTCGCGCTGCAGGCCCTCCTGACCAAGACGGTCGACAAGGCGGTCGGCGGCGCGACGGTCTGGACCGACCGGTCCGACGTACCGCGTGAATCCGCTGGCGTGAACATCTATCTCTACCGCATCTCGGACGATCCGGCCCGGCGCAACGACGATCTTCCGGCCCGCGGCGCTGACGGTGCGATGCGGACCCGTCCGCGCCTCGCGGGCCGGCTGCACTACCTGCTGACGTTCCACGGGAAGGACGACGAGCTCGAACCGCAACGGTTGCTCGGCGCAACGCTTGCCCGCCTGCACTCGCGCCCGCTCATCACCCGGGCACTGATCGACAAGGTCGCCGCCGAGGCGGCCGATCCGACACCACGTCACGAGTTCCTCGAGCAGACCGACCTGGCTGCCGCGGACGAGCTCGTCCGGCTGACCCCCGAACCACTGGACCTCGACGAGTTGTCGAAGCTGTGGTCGGTCTTCTTCCAGACGGCATACCAGCTGTCCGCGACGTACGTAGCATCGCCGATCCTCCTGGAGGAGCGCGAGGACGTCGCCGCGCCGGCGCCGCCGGTCCTGGCGGAGCAACTGACCGTCCGCGGACTCCTCCGGCCGACGATCACCTTGATCCGCAACGTCGCCGGTGCGCGCGACCCGGTCGTCGCCGACAGCGAGCTCGTCGTCGAGGGTAGCGGTCTGCGAGGCGAGCAGACAGCGATCCGGGTCGGCGCCGCCGAGCTCACCCCGACCGCGGTCAGCCCCACCGAGCTGACCGTCGGCCTGGGTTCCAGCGCCCGCCTTCGGGCTGGGCTGCAACCGATCCTCGTCGCACATCGCTGGCTGGCCGGAGATCCGGCCGAACCACGCGCCGGCGAGACGAGCAACGTTGCCGGCGTGGTGCTGCAACCCCGGATCGCGGCGTCGTTCGGTGGCGGCCAGCTGACGGTCACCAGCGATCTGGTCATCGGCGCTCATCAGACCGTCACGATCCGCCTGCTCTCGCCGGCCACCGGGCACACCGTCCGGACTGTCGACGTCCCCGATCGATCCGCCGACTCGGCAACCATCACCGCTGCACTGAACTTGCCCAGCGGCCAGTACGCCGTGGTTCTGCAGGTCGACGGTGCGGATAGTCTCGTGACGCCGGCGACCGAGCTCCCGATCACCGCACCGGTGGTGACGATCTGATGGCCGCGTCGGTGAGCACCGAAGAACCCGCGGTGGACGAGCAGAGCTGGGTCGAGGCGAACCGGGCCTACCTCGTCGCGGCTCTGGCGGATCTGTCGGCAAAACTCACCAAGCGGTCCGGGACTACGGCGGCGTTGCCCCAGCTGGAGCCACCGCCTGCGCTGGAGACACTGTGTGAGTCGTTCGGACTCTCGTCGTTCGAACGTGCCGTGCTGCTGATGTGCGCGGGAATCGAACTGGACGCCGGCTTCGCATCCTTGTGTGCCGAGGCGGCCGGCGATCCCAGCAGACGCGCGCCCACATTCGGTCTGGCGCTGGCGACGCTGCCGGGAGCGCATTGGTCGGCGCTGACGCCGGACGGCGGGCTGCGGCGCTGGCAGTTGATCGAGGTCGCCGAGCACAGCCCCCTGACGACGGCGGAGCTGCGGATCGACGAGCGCGTCCTCCACCACCTCACCGGACTCCGCACCACCGACGCGAAGCTCGCCGGACTCGTCAGGCCGGTGGAAACCGCTGCTCCGCTCACTCCGGGTCAGCGACCTGCCGCCCACCAACTCGTCGACGCGTGGCGCTCGGCCGAGGAGCTCGTGGGGGTGCTGACCGGAGCCGACCGCAGCACCCGGGTGGCGGTCGCGGCCCATGCGGCGCAGGACCTCGGAGTGGGCCTGTCGTTGCTCGAAGCAACGGCGATTCCCGCGGCGGCCGGTGCTCGTGACCAGCTGGCGAGGTTGCTCGAACGCGAGAGCGCCCTGGGTGCGACGGCCTTCTTCGTCGAAGGACGTGACGATTGGACCGCCGTTGACGCGCTGGTCGCGGCGTCCCGGACCCGCATCGCGGTCTCGGCCGATCAATCGCCCGTACTGCCACAGTGTCCGGCCCTGGCGATCGAGGTGCCCGCGCCGACGGCAGCGGAGCAGCGTGATCTCTGGCACGCGGCCGTTGGTCCGGATGCGCCGATCGAGGAACTGGTCGCCGCCTTCGATCTCAGTGCGACCGCCATTGGGATCGTAGCCACGGCGGCAGGTGGCCAGAGCGATGCACTGTGGCCGGCCTGCCGGGCGGTGGATCGCCCGCTGCTCGCGGCCCATGCCCAACGCATCGAATCGACCGCTCGCTGGGACGACCTGATCCTCCCGGCGCCACAACGCCGTACGCTCGAAGTGCTTGTCGCCCACGCGCGCCACCGGGTCCGTGTGTACGACGACTGGGGGCTCCGGATGGGTCGCAGCACCGGCCTCGGGAGTACGGCGATGTTCGGCGGTCCGAGCGGCACCGGGAAGACGTTCGCCGCCGAAGTGATCGCGAACGAGATCGGTCTCGATGTCTATCGCGTCGACCTGAGCGCGGTGGTGAGCAAGTACATCGGCGAGACCGAGAAGAACCTCCGGCAGGTGTTCGACGCTGCCGATCATGGAGCCGCGGTACTGCTGTTCGACGAGGCGGACGCCTTGTTCGGCAAGCGCACCGAGGTCCGCGACAGCCATGACCGCTACGCCAACGTCGAGGTGTCCTATCTCCTCCAGCGACTCGAGGCGTACCGTGGCATCGCGATTCTGACCACCAACCTGTCCGACGCCATCGACACCGCCTTCCTGCGCCGGATCCGGTACGTCGTGAAGTTCCCGTTTCCGGACGAGAGTCAGCGTGCCGCGATGTGGCAGCGCGCCTTCCCCGGCGATACCCCGACCGCCGGCCTCGACGTGCTCGAGCTGGCCAGGATCGCCCTGTCCGGAGGCGGTATCCGCAACGTCGCCGTCAACGCCGCCGTACTGGCCGCGGATTCCGGCACGCCGGTACGGATGGAACATATCCTCCGGGCGGCCCGGCTGGAGGCGGTCAAGGCCGGCCTGTCCACGCCATCGATCCGTCCGGAGGCCGGTGCATGATGAACGCCCCGGATCGAGCACAGTTGCACGATGTCAGCGTCAGCGGCGCCGCGACCGATCGGGCCGCGCTGCTTGCGGCGATCGAACGAGCTGTGGCGCAGGCGGGCACCGCTGACCGGCGAGTCGTGGAGTCCGCCGTCGCAGCAGCCGTCAGAGCGCACTACCGCGCGCAAGGGCTGATCCGTGCGCCGCGATCTGCATCGGGTTCTGAGGGCTCGTGACGGGGCGGTGACGGTCTGGCCGGGACGCTGGGGGTGTGACGGGATTCTCTGGTTCTCCGCGGGTGTTCAAGGGGGCATTGATCGGCCTTGACCCGTTGAAGCCGGTGGCGAGCGTCGTCGTGTTCCAGTACAACCCGGAGAAACTCACGCGCCGGCTGCGGCCGATGACGACCGGCTCGGACGGATCCGAAGGCGAGGCCCTGCGCCTGTCCGGTCCACCGGAGGAGACCTTCGAGCTGGACATCGAGATCGACGCGGCGGATCAACTGGCCGACGGCGATCCGGTCGCCGGAGGCCTCGGCATCGCACCACAACTGGCATCACTCGAGATGATGCTCTACCCGCCGTCCGCACGGGTGATCGCCAACGAAGCCCTGATGCTCGCAGGGCTGATCGAAGTGATTGCGCCGGAGGCGCCACTGGCCCTGCTGATCTGGGGACCCAGCCGCGTGCTGCCGGTCCGCGTGACCGATCTGACTGTCGCCGAAGAGGCATACGACCCCGGCCTGAACCCGATCCAGGCGAAGGTGACGATCGCGGTGCGAGTCCTGACGTACGACGATCTCGGGTTGGCGAGTGTCGGTGGCGGCCTGTTCCTGGTGCACCAGATCGCCAAGGAGGTCATGGCGAGCATGGCCGGCGTGAGCTCGTTCACGGCGACGGCGACCGCAGGACTCGGCGGAAGGGCCTGACATGTTCACGCCGACGAGCCGGTACGCGGGCCTGCCGACCACGACCATCACCGTCCCGGGACCGGACGGCACATCGCGTGAGCTCACCTACCTACGGCGGCGGGTCCTTCCGCGACCGCAGGACCACACCCTCCTCGCGCGGCACACCGTCGAGCCGGGGGAGCGGCTGGACCATCTGGCCGACCGGTACTTCGGAGACGCCACACAGTCCTGGCGCATGTGTGACGCTGCCGGCGTTCTCCGGCCGGATGAGCTGGAGCATCCAGGTCAGCAGGTGCCGATCGCGATGCCGCCGAGTGGGTGACTGCCGTGTTCGAAAAGGTTCTCGGTATTCGTCTACTGCTGTGGGCCGGTGATCCCCTGCCGGTACCGCGGCCGCGGCTGCTGCCGGCCCTGCGGACCGCCGAGGTCACCAACGACAGCGACTCGATGGACGGCTTCCAGCTGACCTTCGCATTGACCAAGAACAGGCTCGGCCGGTTCGACATCATCGACACCTTGGCGCCGGGGACCCGGGTGTGGATCGGTGCCGTGCTCGGCGTCGTGCCACAACCGCTGATCGACGGGGTGGTCGAACGGCACGACCTGACGCCGAGTGGGATGCCCGGTGAGTCGACGCTCACTGTCACGGGGACCACGATCACCTCGCTGCTCGGGCTGGAGGAACACAACCAGCCGCACCCGAACCAGCCCGACTCGGTCATCGTCGCGAAGGTCCTTGCTCAGTACCCCGAGCTCGGTCTCATACCTGCGGTGGCGCCGACCACAGACATCCCGCTCGAGCTCGATCGGACGCCGCAGCAGAACGAGACCGACCTGGCGTTGATCGAGCGCCTGGCCACCGCCAACAGCTTCGTGTTCTACACCGAGCCGGTCACGTTCGGAGTGAACAAGGCGTACTGGGGACCGGTGCTGCGGACATCGCTTCCGCAATCCCGGCTGACCGTCGGCATGGGGCCGCATCAGAACGTGCGGAGTCTGTCCTTCGGCTTCGACTCACTGGCCGCGGTCGGCGCCGAAGGATCGTTTGTCGATCCGATCTTCAAGCTGAAGATCCCCCTGCCCGCGCTGCCCGCCCTTCGGATCCCACCGCTGTCGGCCAATCCGGCGCCGGCCCGGCGTACCACGCGGCTCCGGACGGCGGCCAACGCCGGTCCCGCGCTCGGTGCACTGGCCTCGGCAGCGGCCGCGACTCAGGCGCCCGAGGCTGTCTCCGGCTCGGGGACGCTCGACACCGCGCGGTACGGAGCGATACTCCGGGCTCGCGGTCTGGTCGGGCTTCGCGGCGCCGGCACCGACTACGACGGCTACTACTACGTCCGTCGCGTCACCCACACGATCTCGGCCGGTTCCTACACACAGTCCTTCGCGCTGAGCCGCGAGGGTACGTCGTCGCTGACGCCGGTGGTGGTGCCATGACCGGGAAGGAGTTCTGGGGCAAGTACCGCGGCGTCGTCAACGATGTGAACGATCCGATGATGCGGATGCGGATCAAGGCCGACGTTCCCGACGTGTACGGCGATGGCTCGAGCGGCTGGGCGTTGCCGTGCGCACCGTTCGGTGGGGACCAGCTCGGGTTCTTCGCGTTGCCCGATGTCGGCGCGGGCGTCTGGATCGAGTTCGAGCATGGTGACCCGGACTACCCGATCTGGTCCGGCTGCTGGTGGGGTTCGAGCTCCGAGCTGCCGGGCAAGTGGCTGTCGCCGCCGTACCGGAAGACGATGATCGTCACCGGTGCAGGGCACAGCATCACGATCGACGACACGCCTGGTGCCGGCGGTATCACGCTGGAGACAGCAGACGGCGCGTCGGTGAAGTTGAGTGCGACCGGCCTCGAGATCGTCAACGGCAGCGGTGGCTCGATCAAGCTGACCGGGCCGAAGGTTGCAGTGAACGATGGCGCGTTGGAGGTCATCTGATGGCCGCCTTCGTCCTGTCCCAGAGCGACACCGTCCTGTGTATGCACGGCGGCCAGGCCCAGCCGGCGACTCCACTGCCGCGGGTCAAGGTCGCCGGTCAGGCAGCGATCGGACAAGCCTCCGTCTACACGATCTCCGGCTGCCCGCTGCCGCCACCCACCACGCCGCCCTGTGTCACGGCCAACTGGGTGGTTGCCGCGACTCGGGTGACGTCGTCCGGCGTGCCGCTGCTGGTCAGTACCGGTACGGCGGTGTGCGTCCCGACCGGTACCGGTCTGCAAGTCGTGACGTTCCAGACCCGGGTGCAGGCGACATGACCGACATAGCTTTCCCCCTCCGCATCGACAGCCGCGGCCGTACTGCTCGGATCGGACGGGACGACCACATCCGGCAGCTGGTCGAGCAGGTGCTGTTCACCGCGCCTGGCGAACGCGTCAACAGGCCGACCTTCGGTTGCGGCCTGTTGCAGCTGGTCTTCCAGCCCAACTCCGAACCCCTGGCCGTCGCGATGCGCGTGACCGTCCAGGCCGCGTTGCACGAGTGGCTGGCCGATCTGATCAGCGTCGAGGAGGTCGACGTCCGCGCCGAGGCGGAGACGCTTCGGGTGAGGGTCGCCTACACCGTGCGTGCGACCAACGAGGCACGGGTCGACGAGTTCCGGAGTACGCCGTGAGTACGCCGTACTCGTGTGCGGACGAGCTGCGCACCGAGGCGGTCCGTGATGCCGGCACGGTGAACGGCATCGACTATCTCGAGGTGATCGGTGGTCAAACCAGACTCGAGGTGCATTTCCTGCACCCCCTGCCTGGTCAGGTCGGCGGCGTACCGGCGACTGGGACTCGATTGAACCGCACACACGTGGTCATCTCGGGCGGCGATCGGGTCAAAGACATCGGCGTCGTGACGACCTCGACGACCAACGACATCCTGACCGTCAAGGTGTCGGGGCCGGGCGACTTCTCGACTTACCGGCTCGAGCTGGTCGATCCGGTCACCGGCACCACGCCGGATGGCTTCGACCCGCGGTTGAGTGCGATCGGCTTCTCCTTCAAGGCCGGCTGTCCGACTCGCTTCGACTGCGTAGCCCGGTCCGATGTCCCGTCGGCCGCCGGCACATCGAGCGTTCGGGACTACTTGGCCAAGGACTACGACAGCTTCCGGCAGTTGATGCTGGACCGTCTCGCGCGCACCGTGCCCGACTGGACCGAGCGGAATCCGGCCGATCTCCAGCTCACCCTGGTTGAGCTGCTCGCATTCGTCGCCGACCGGCTGAGCTACCAGCAGGACGCGGTCGCGATGGAGGCCTATCTCGGCACAGCACGCCGTCGCGTCTCGGTACGCCGCCATGCCCGTCTGCTCGGCTATCGCGTGCACGAAGGTTGCGCCGCCCGCGCCTTCGTCCATGTCGCCGTCAGCGAGCTGACGCCGATCGAGCAGGGCCGGCAGTTCCTCACCGCGGACAGCGAGTTCGTGTTCGAGTCCCGGCACGCGCTGCGGGCGGACAAGGGCAACAATCGGCTCGACTTCTACACCTGGACCGACGACCAGTGCATGTTGCCCGCCGGTGCGATATCGGCGACCCTGACCTCGCGCGGCGCACTCGAACCGGGGGACTTCCTGCTGCTCGAGGAGATCGCCGGACCGCGCTCGGGGCTCGCGGTCGACGCCGATCGGGCCCGCCGGCACGTCGTCCGGCTGACGACGGTGACGCCGGCGGTCGATCCGCTGGACGGGACCCCGGTCGTCGAGGTCACGTGGGACGCTGAGGATGCGGTGCCGTTCCCGTTGCAGATCAGCTCGATCACCGGCACCCGCGACGGACCGCGGCAGCGTGTCGTGTGTGCGGTTGCCCGTGGCAACGTCGTACTCGTCGAGCATGGTGCGCGGATGGCGCCGATCGTGCTGCCGGACGAGCTCGACGCGGCCGGCCGGTGGCTGCCGATGCTGCCCGGCGGACGTCCGACGTACGCGGCGGCTTACGACGTCGGCGCTCCGGCGGCTCGTCAGCTTGCCGTGGACCCGCGCGCCGCCCGGCCGGTGGTTGAGGTGAGCGACGGCGATCGTGACTACGACCCGGTCGTCGATCTGCTCGGCTCGGAGCCGGATGCGGCCGAGTTCGTCGTCGAGCCCGAGGACGACGGCACGACCACGCTCCGCTTCGGCGACGGTGTCTACGGCCGGCGACCGGACCCGGCGGCGCGTCATGTGGTCGCCTACCGGCAGGGACACGGCACGGTGGGGAACGTCGGGGCTGAATCGATCACGCTGCTGCGCCCCGGCGACGAACGCGTGCTCACGGTCCGGAACCCGCTGGCCGCGGCAGGCGGATTCGATCCGGAGCCGACCGAGAAGGTTCGGACGGACGCGCCGTACGCCTTCCGCAGCCAGGAGCGCGCGGTCACCGAGGCCGACTACGGAACCCTGACGACGCAACGGTTTCCGGGAGTGCAGCGAGCCGCCGGGCACCTGCGCTGGACGGGCAGTTGGTACACGGCGTTCGTGACGGTCGACCGTGTCGGCAGCGCCGAGGTCGACGTGCCGTTCAAGCAGGGCGTCAAGGACTTCCTCGACCGTTACCGGATGGCCGGCGTCGACCTCGAGGTATCCGCACCGAAGCCGGTACCACTCGAGCTCGAGCTGCTGGTTGGCGTCCGGTCCACCCGCTTCGCCAGCGACGTCGAGGCGGACGTGCT
The DNA here is from genome assembly GCF_055586945.1 of Kribbella sp. NPDC048837. Classification (NCBI taxonomy): domain Bacteria; kingdom Bacillati; phylum Actinomycetota; class Actinomycetes; order Propionibacteriales; family Kribbellaceae; genus Kribbella; species Kribbella sp. NPDC048837. The sequence goes on along the minus strand of NZ_JBVJHF010000001.1, from coordinate 729,088 downwards.
CGACGTCCTGTCGTCCGGCGTCCTGCGCGACGGGCGGCGCGGGCTGTTCCATCCCGACAACTTCACCTTCGGTACGCCGGTCTACTTGAGCCCCATCTATGCCGCGGTGCTCGCCGTGCCTGGTGTCGCGACGGTGCGCGCGACCAAGTTCCAGCGGTACGGCGAAGCGGCCGGTGACGAGCTGACGAAGGGCGTTCTGACGGTACGCGACCTCGAGATCGCGCAGTTGGCGAACGATCCGGACCGGCCGGAGCGCGGTCTGCTCACGGTCACGGTGGTGGGTGGGCGATGACGGACTCACCCGCGATCCAGCGCCGTGCCGGCACAGCGGCCACGTTCTCCGCGGCGATGCTCAGTGGTCTCGGGCGGCAGCCGGCGCTCGACCGGTTCACCGAGCGGCGGACCGACGACCCGTCGATCGCACTGGTGGACGCCTGGTCCGCGGTACTCGACGTGCTGACCTTCTACTCCGAGCGACTGGCCAATGAAGGGTATTTGCCGACAGCAACTGAGTGGTCGTCGGTGAACGAGCTCGCGCACGCCGTCGGCTACCAGCCCGCGCGCGGCCGCGCTGCCGCGACCTTCCTGGCGTTCAGCCTGGAGGAGGCGATCGGCGCACCGCTGCTCGTGCCGATCCCGGTCGGGACCAAGGTCTCCAGCATGCCCGGACCGGGGCAGGTCCCGCAGAACTACGAGACGGTAGAAACGCTCGACGCGCGACCGGCCTGGAACTCGATCGCCGCCCGCACCGCGACTGTCCAGCTCCTGGGGCCAGGCGCCCGGTCGGCGTACATCGAGGGTCTGCGGACCGATCTTGCGATCGGTGATGCCGTCCTGCTGGTCGGCTCGGAGCGCGAGAACTCGGACACCGCGGGGGAATGGGCGTTCCGGTTGCTGTCGGGTGTCGAGCTGCTGCCCGCGCTCGGCTCTACCCGATTGTCCTGGGCCGAACCGCTGGCGACCACACCGGACCCGACCGACGCCGGCTTGTTCGTGCTGCGCCGTCGGGCGGGCGTCTTCGGCGCCGGCGCGCCCGACTACCGGCTGATCAAGGATGCTGTGACGCCGCCTGCCGAGGCGCGTCCGGCAGGCCACCAGATCCTGCCGCCTCCGCTCGAGCCGCCGACCGGGGACTGGCCCGGCTGGTCGGTCGTCGTACCCGGCGGGGCGGACAACATCATCGATCTCGACGGTCTCTACCCGACCGCGACCATCGATTCCTGGGCGGTCCTCAGCCTGGCCGGAGTGGCCGAACCGTATCGGATTCAAGCCGTCAGCGAGACCTCGCGGGCGGACTTCGCGCTCACCTCCCGGGTCAGCAGGCTCACGGTGCGCGGACCGTCGGTCCGCAGCCGGTTCGGCGACAACGTACGGGAGACCAGCGTGTGGGTCGGCTCCGAGCCCCTCGGGCTCACCGAAGTACCCAACCCCTTGCCTGTGCAGGGCGGCCAGATCGAGCTGGCGTGGCCGGTGCCGACGGTCGACGCGGGGCGGACCGTTGTCGTCCGCGGCCCGCATCCGCTGATCCAGGTGGCGGATGGAGTGCGCGGCCTGGTGGTCACGCCTGACCAGGGGACGAGCCTCGTCCTGCATGCCGGAGAGCTACTGGAAGTGGTGGCGCAGGCCGTGGCCAATGCGGACCGCTCGATCACCTGGCCGACCAGCCGTGGAATCGTCACCGCGCTGTCCCACCAGGTGGTGACCGTCAGGCCGCCGGATGACGCCGAGGTCCACACCGAGATCGCGACTGTCGCGGGACCGACCGCCGGCACGGAGACCGTCAGCACCTTGGGTTTCGCCGTGGCGCTCAGCGGGTGCTACGACCGTGAACGAGTCCGGGTGTCGGCGAACGTCGCATCGGCGAGTCATGGTGAGACGCGGTCCCAGGTGCTCGGCAGTGGGAACGCGGGCACGCCGTACCAGAGCTTCACGCTGTCGCAGACGCCGCTGACGTACATCGCCGCGCCCAATGGAGCTGTCGTCTCGACGCTGCAAGTCAGAGTCGACAGCCGGCTCTGGACCGAGGTCCCACAGCTGTATGGAGCCGGTCCCGAGGACGAGGTCTACACGAGCCGCACAGCTGCCGACGGCGTCACGACTGTCGGCTTCGGCGACGGACTGACCGGTGCGCGGCTGCCGACCGGCACCAACAACGTGACCGCCAGCTATCGCATCGGTACCGGCCTCATCGGCCGCGTCGAGGCCGGGCAGCTCACCCTGCCGATGACCAGGCCGCTCGGGCTGAAGGCGGTGACCAATCCGTTGCCCACCGGTCTCGCGGCGGATCCTGAGTCGGCCGAGAGCATCCGGGGGAATGCACAGCGCACCGCCTTGACCTTGGATCGAGTGGTCTCCCTGCGAGACGTCGAGAACTTTGCCCGGACTGTCGCCGGTATCGGCAAGGCGCACGCGACGCGACTCTGGGACGGTCGCCGACTGGTCGTGCACGTCACTGTCACCGGCGCTGCCGGGCAGGACATCGACGACCAGGCACTGCAGGACCTGAAGACCGTCCTCCTCGGCGCCGGCGACGAGCGGATGCCGCTGGTCGTCGACCGTGCCGACCGGCTGTTCGTCCCGGTCGCCACGACTGTCTTCGTTGCCTCAGGCTATGACCAGACGAGGGTACTCGCCGGCGTCCGGGCGGAGCTTGGTACGGCGCTCGCGATCGACGTCCGCGACCTGGCTCAGCCGCTGACCGTCGGCGAAATCCTGCTGGCTGTGCATCGCGTGCGAGGTGTGGAGGCGGTGACGGTGGCCGATCCGGTCGCGGACGTGCCCGCCCGACCGGCCCGGATGGCAGCGGGGCACGCACTCCCCGCACAGATCGTTGCCCTGGCGCCCGGCAGGCTGGCGGTGCAGTGATGAGCTACCGCGACGAACTGATGGAGATGCTGCCGTTGCTGCATCGGCAGCGCGACGCCGACGGCGTGCTCGAGGCGTTCCTGCAGGTACTCGGCGAGCAGGCGGACGTGGTGGTCAAGGACCTCGGCCTGCTGTACGACGACTGGTTCATCGAGACCTGCGCCGACGCTCTGGTTCCGTATGTCGGTGACCTGCTCGGCGCCCGGCTGCTGTATCCGTTGGGACCCGGGGCCGGCCGGATGCGCGCCTTGGTGGCCGATCTTCTCGATCATCGACGACGGAAGGGAACAGTTCCGGGTCTCGAGCGGCTCGCGTACGACGTGACGGGCTGGCCGGCTGCCGCGATCGAGTACTTCAGCCGGCTCGGCACGACGCAGTACATGGCGCATCAGCGACCGGAGCAGCTGCAGGTTCCCGACCTGCGACGGACGTCGGACCTCGAGCTGATCGGTGGACCGTTCGGCACGGCGGCGCACACCGTGGAGGTCCGCCGGCCGCCGGCCGGCCGCTACGGGATCGGTACGATCGGACTGCATGTCTGGCGGCTGGTTCCGCAGCGGGTGAGCCGATCGACGGCTCGGGCTGTCGCGGACCCGCCGGACGGACGCTTCACGGTCGACCCACGCGGCCTCGACGTAGCTCTCTTCAATCCGGGCAGCACCGAGCCGTCGTTCGGCGGCCGCACCGCCGAGCACAACGTGCCGGCGCCATTACGGCGCCGGCCCCTGTACGACGAACTGGAGACCCTGCGGGCGGGATCGACGGAGCCACCGCGCTGGTTCGGCGACGATCCGGTGATCGAGGTGTTCGCCGACCTCGGCTCCGGGGTGAAACTGATTCCACGCAGCGAGGTGACGTCGGCCGACCTGACCGGATCGCCGAGCGCGTGGCCGAGACCTGCCGCTCCGCTGGCGGTCGCGGTGGACCCGGTCCTGGGGAGAGTCGCCTTCCGTCCCGACCTCAACCCGGCCTCCGTCGAGGTCACAGCTTCCGTGGCGAGTCCCGGGCCGATCGGTGCGGGTACCTACGATCGCCGAGACCCGCGGACCGCGGAGGTGCTGAGCCGGGTGACGTGGTTCCGCGTCGTCAGCAGCGCGCTGGCGCCGGTGCCGGACGTCCGTCTGACGACCGTGACCGGCGCCGTCGACGAGTGGAACGCAGTACCTCCGGGTGCGGTCGGAGCCATTATCGTGCTGGACAACCGAAGCTACGCGGGCGACGTGGACGTCACAGTTCCCGAGGGAAGTGAGCTCCTGGTCCTCGCCGCCGGATGGCCCGCCGCTGAGGCTGACGTCCCGATGGCCCTCGACCCATCGGATGCGGTGCCTGCCGATCGTCGTCCACACCTCGTGGCGTCGCTGACCGCGCGCGGCGGTACGGCCGACGACGTCCCCGGCGAACTGACGCTGGACGGCTTCCTCATCGAGGGGTCGGTTGCGGTAGCACCAGGTGATCTCGGCCGGCTCACACTCGGCAGCTGCACGCTGGGTGATCTGAGGGTCGAGGAGCCGGCGTCGCCGGAGTCCGACAACGGCCGGCTCGTCGTCGAGCTGCGGCGGACCATCGCGGCCGCGGTCTCCATCCCGGCGCCAGGACCGGAGTTGCAGGTCACCAGGTCGATCGTCGAAAACATCGACGCTCCGGGGGGCCCGGTCGTGCTCTTCGAGGTCACCGCGCTCGGTCCGGTCACTGCACAACAGCTGGACTCGAGTGACTGCGTGCTGGACGGTCTGGTCACCGTGCAGCGCCGCCAGCACGGGTGCCTGCGCTTCAGCTATCTGGCGCGCGGTACGACGACTCCCCGGAGGTACCGTTGCCAGCCGGACCTGGCGCTGGGCGACGTCACCGATCCGGCACAGGCCGCGATCGTCAGGGCCAGGCTGTCGCCGGTCTTCAGCTCGACTGCGCCGGGCGATCCGGCGTACGCACGACTGGACGCGCGCAGCGACGTCGCCCTGCGGACCGGCTCGTCGACCGGCGCGGCGATGGGGGCGTACACCGAGCTGGCGGAACCACAGCGCGAGGCCAACCTGGCGGCCGTGCTGGAGGAGTACCTGCGGATCGGCCTGGACGCCGGGGTGGTGCAGGAGAGCTGAGGGGATGCGAAGCATGAACGGTGGGGACCTGACCCGATCGACGTTCCGGGCGTACCGGCACTACTCCGGCGTGCGCATGCAGCAGGGACGCGTCCAGCTCGACGCGGACTGGAACGAGCAGCTCGACGTAGCCGCGCACCGGGACGAGGCACGATCGGCCGATGTCGTCGGTGCCTGCGGTGTGCCGAAGGTCGACGGCGGATTCGGTGTGGACGTCGTCGACGACGATCTGCTGCTGACCACTGGGCGGGCGTGGGTCGGGGGTCTGCTGTGCGAGGTCGACGGCGAAGTGACCCGGGTGACGAGTCAGCCTTCGCCGACTTCGGTCGCGGTCGCGTCGCTGGTACTGGATGGTGCCGAGCTCCAGGCTCATGACTGGATCGAGGCCCTCGACGCGGCCGGCCCCGTGGGCAGTGCGCGAGTGGAGTCCGTGGACGTCGGGTCGCGGACGCTCGCGTTGGAGACAGCGGTCGGGGCGGCTACCGGGGTGCGCCGGCGAACGTCGTACTGCACCCAGCCGGACCTTCCCGAGCCCGAGCACACGACGCGGCCGGTCAGCACCGGACCCCGCGTACTGGACCTTGCTGATGGCAACTATTTGGCCTATCTGGACGCCTGGGAGCGTGCTGTCACCGCGGTCGACGAACCGTCGCTGGCGGAGTCGGCGCTGGGCGTCGATACGACCACCCGGAGCCAGGTGGTGTGGCAGGTGCGGCTGCTTGACCTGGCCGGCGTACCGGGGGAGGCGGAGCTCGACGCGGCACTCGAGGCGGTGGCCACCGCGACCAGCCGGATGGCCGCGCGAGCGGTGCCGCCACCCGACAGCGTCGACCTCTGCCGACCGACACCGGCCGGCGGATACGTCGGGCTGGAGAACCAGCTCTACCGGGTCCAGGTGTACGACGTGGATGCGGGCAAACCGGTGATCGTGTGGAGCCGGGAGAACGGATCGGTGGTCACGCGCTGGCTCGGAAACGTCAAGCCGGATGTGCTGGAGGTGGAGAGTATCGGCCGGGATGCGGTCCTCGGATTCAGTCCGGGCGATCTGGTCGAGCTGTCCGACGACACGCGCGTGCTGCAGGGGCTTCCCGGCACCTTGGTCCGGCTGAAGAACGCGCAAGGCAATCAGCTGAGCCTGGAGACCGCCGCGGCGATCGACGACTTCGGCACCAATCCCCAGGTTCGCCGGTGGGACGGTTCGGTCACGGTGGACAGCGACGACTGGATCCCGCTCGAGAAGGGGGTGGAGGTCCGGTTCCCAACCAGTGGCACCTTCCACCGGCACGACTACTGGCTGGTGCCGGCGCGGAGTTCTCAGGCGGGCATCGAGTGGCCGGAGGACTCGGCGGGACGGCCGTTGGCTCAGCTACCTGCCGGCGTAGCGCATCACACGGCCAAGATCGCCGTGCTCCGCCGGGACGACGGTGTGATCACTGTTGCCGGCGACCGGCGCGACCGGTTCCCGGCGCTGACCGCCCTCGCCGCCGAGGACATTGCCCTGAGCAACGCGGTCTGCGACCTGCCGGCCGCCGCCACCGTGCAGGATGCACTGGACATCCTCTGCCGGGCGCACGATCTGCGGCGGCACAACCGGCTCCTGCACGGGTACGGCATCGTGTCCGGTCTGGCCGTGCACTGCGGCGACGAGACGGCGCCGGCGAATCAGCGGGTGCACACCGTCGTACCGACGCCGCAGCGGCGGTCGGCGTTCCGGGATGGGGCGGACGGGGCGGACGGGGCTGACGGGGATGTCCGGCGGCACGTGACTGTGCAGCCGGGGAGTGCGATCGATGCGGATGGCAACGATCTGGACCTGCCCACGCCGACCGTGGTCGACGTCCTGAGCGAGATCGGCGGGCTGGGCGACGTCCTCAACCGCGATGGCGATGGTGAGGTCTGCCTGGTGCTGCGCGGTGACAGCCTGGCGGTCACCAAGTACGAGCCGGAGCCGCCGCGCGACTTTCTGCAGGGGACGTTGCTGAAAGACATCTACGACGACTGCATCGCGTCGCCGTTCAACTGGATCAAGCGGCAGCTGACGCCGGGCGACGGCACCGACCCGATCGTGGACCAGAAGGCCTACCGGTTGCGGACAGCGCTGACGAACCTGGCGACGTACGTCGCGAACCCGAAGTCCGGCGGCGACGTGTTCGTGGCCGAGACCGAAGACGCGCTGCTGCGCGACTTCTACGCGGGGCTGCGGAAGCGGCTGCAAAGCGAGACCTTCTGCGCGCTGTTCGACGACGCGCGTCCGTACCCGGACTACCCGGCGACGTTGACCGGTATCCGGAGCGTCTCCGGAGTCGGCTCACATGCGCGGGCGCGAAGCCGCCCTGGTGGCAAGGAGATCTGGACCGTGGGTGCCGGGCTGAGCCCGCTGACGCCGTCGACCCTGGTCAACCGCTACGACCTGGACAGTGAGACGCTGATCGCACGGATCGACCCGATCGCGGGCCGCGAAGTGCCTCCGGGGGAGTCGGGTTCATCGGCAACCGCAGCTGTCACCGACGTGACGTTCTCGTCGGACGGCAAGCTGGTGGCCGTGGCGGTGCCGACCCGGGATGACAACGACACACTCTTCCGGGTCGGGGAGATCTCCGGTACGACGGTGAACTGGCGTCCGGCGGCGACGATCTGCGGCGTCCGCCTGGTCACGCTGGCGACCACTGCGGTGGACCCGGATTTCGTCTACGCCGTGGGATTGCGGCGACGGACGACGTCGAAGTCAGGATTCAGCTTGAAGGAGTTCGAGGGCGCCGGTGTGTGGCGGATCCCCTTCGGCAACGTCCCCGACAACCTCGGACCGATCCCGGGGACCGAGCAGCTGAACCCGGTCGGGCCGCTGGCGATCGGGCTTGACGGAGCGGCCGTGGTCAGCTGCGGGCCACCAGGTACGCCGGCCACGTCGTACAACCGTCTCCGTGTCATCAACATCTCCGCCAACGGGCCCGCACTGGGGATCGAGATCGGGTTGCAGGCTGACGGGACCGACGACCTTGCGGTGCAGACCATCCGGACACTGCTGCCGTTGAGCCTTCAGTTGCGGACGTTCGTCTACACAGTCAGCGGCCGCGGTACGAGCCGAGCGCTGGTCGGCTTCAACTGCGCGGACGGCACGGCGCTGCGCACCCCGGTGTCACTGGAATCGCTGACCGGGACGATCTCGCTGGCGGTCGTCGACGGCAGGGTCGTGCTGGCCGGGAGTGACGACACCACAGCCGTCGTGTACGACCCGCTAACCGGCACGCTGGTCGGCGGCTTGCGGATTCCGGTCCAAGTCACGCCGACCTCGATGACGATCGAGCCGGCACCGCTCAAGTTCGGTCCGTTCGTCCTCCCGCCGCGCCGGCTGACCGTTCTCAACCAGGTGAGCAACTCGCTGACGGTGATCGACACGTCGATCGTGCGGGCGAACGGCTTCGATCTCGCACCGCTCACGGTCTACCGCCGCCAGGCCGTCGAGGCCTTCGGCGATCTGGCCGGTGGCTTCACGCAGTACGTCAAGGACTGCGCCTTCGATCACCTGCTGGTCCGCCCACCGAAGGCCCCTCCGACGAACGACCTCGACCTGGCCGCGATCTCGATCCGGGGCGGCTCCGTCTACCGCGTTTGCAACTTCGCCCGCCGCCGCTACGTCAAATCCTTCCCGACTGTCGGCTACTGGCTCTCGCTGGTCCCGCTGCTCCCGTTCCTCCGCGAACAGCTGGTCAAGTTCGCCTGCACGCTCCTCACCGACCGCTTCGCGTCGTACAGCACAGCGAGCCACGACAACTCCACCGACCGGGTCCCCGCCTCCACCCTCCTGACGTTCCTGGAAGCCGTCCAGGGCGAGGACCCCCTTGGCCTCCTCCGCAAAGGCAAGGACACCGTCGCCCGGAGCGCCCGCCTGGCTCGCGCCGGCGACTGGGCCGAAGCCCGCGACAACCTCCGCCGCTCCACCCCACCCGAATCCGCCCCGGGCGGCGATATCACCCACCTCCGATCGCGCCTGGAAGCCTTGGAAACCCAACTCGCAGAGCTGCAGCGGGGGACAAGGTAGGTCCGCGATGCACACCTTCGCGCGTGAACCGGTGAGCAGGCCATCACCGGACGTCCCCCAGGCCGGCCGAACCCAGGTCACCACCGCACCCGATGTCCCGGAACCAGATACCCCTGACCAGTATGATCCTGCCACGTCATCCGAGCCGGTGGAGACCTCCACCTTCAGCATCGGAGACGTCCGCATCCATGCCGACGCGCTGCGCCGGCCGAGTCCGGCGACGCAGTCACCGCAGATTGCCCCGCTGCGGCTGGAATACTTCGTCGATCCGCTGGTCACCAGGGCAGTCGACGCCGTGCTTCTCGCACTCGAGAAGTACGTCGAAACGCCACAGTCGGCTGCCGTGTGGAACGACGTCGTCAGGCGGGTGCGTGCGCCGAAACGACGTCTCGGGAGAACTGCGATTCCCGAACTCGACGATCCTGCCCTCGTGTCGGCGCTCGAGGCGCTCACGCCGGTGAATCCGAAGGCCACCAAGCAGGAGAAGGCCCGGGACGAGAAGCTGGCACAGGAGCGCAAGTCCGAGGTCCTCCATCAGGTGTTCGTCCATCTGCTGTCGGGCACCGAGCGACGTCTCGGCACCGATCGGGACGGTGTCGGCAACTCCCAGCGCGAGTGGACGGAACTAAGTCCGCGGCTGCGGAGATTCCTGCACTCCAGCGTCGACCACTACCGTGAAATGCGCGGCGGCTTGCTGGCCGCGTTCGGAGCACTCACCGATGGGACGGCGGTAGCCATCGAAAGAATGAACCGGTACTACCAGAACGAGGTCGTGGAAGTGGTTTTCCTGGGCAGAACGCGCACGGTGCACCGAGACTTGAAGGCAGCTTTGGAGCACGCCGAGAGCCGGTTGACGGCCTCCGAGCGGATCGCGGTCGGCCAGCAGATCACGAGTATCGGCACCCTCGAAATCCGGACGAACACGAACAATCCACTCGCTCTGTCCGAGCATTCGTTCGGCGCCGCAATCGACCTGAATCCTGGACTCAATCCCAACGTTCCGGAGTTTCCGGCCGACTTCATCCAGCAGGTCACGGGAGTCGAACTGCTGACCGCTCCTGGAGTCTGGTCGCCGGGCCATGCCCTCGACCCGGGAACGCTGCTGGACATGCTGATCTCCGGTGCGGCCGGCGCGGACGACTTGGCCGTTGAGCGGCTGCGCGACGCCAGCCGGCGGTTGGTGAGCATCTTCGGCAGTGACGCCAGCCTGGCGGCCGGCATGCTGGCGGTGGCCGACCGGCTGACCGACGTACCAGGTGCGGTTCGCCCGACGGCACTGCTGGAGGCGGCCCGTGCGGCGCTTCGTGAAGGCGGCAAGGTCCGATGGCGCTACCAGGATCCGAAGATCAAGCTCGGGAAGAATGCTCCGTACGGACGTGAGCACGATGCCGTCGCGGACCTGCTCTTCCCACCCAAGCCGGGGTCGTGGTACCCGGAGCCACCCCGGCTGTGGCAGACGAAGAGGCACGCCGTTGAATTGCTGATCCAGATGGCCGACGTCTACCAGCGATCGCTCGAGAGGAACCGGAAGGGCGACGTCATCGGACGGATTCCGGCCGAGGCACGCGCAGAACGAGGAGTGGCAGCGTTGCCCCAGCTCGCCGCCCACGGCTTCCTGGAACTGCCGGCCAAGTTGATCTCTGTGCTGCGCACACCCGCGCCGGAGGGAGCAGGCCTGCGCTGGCTCGGTGCCGGCGGGAGTACAAGAGACTTCATGCACTTCGAGCTCAAGAAGAGGCCGCTCTGAGGCTTGCGATCGATCCGGTGCCGGCGACGGCATGCTACTGGCACAGGTGTGGCGGATCGCCTTCGTGGCCGAGCCGGGACCATTCCGCCGGGGTGATCTCCCGCCCGGCGAAGTGGCAGGCTCGATCGATCCATGCGCCGGCTGTGAGCGGCCACTCGATGGCCAGGCTTCCATTGGCGGCGAGCAGCCTGCTGCCGTCGGCGGAGACCTGCAAGGACGACCACTCTTCTGTGCTGCCGTAGCGCAGTGGCTGGCCGATCTGAGTGGAGCGCTCGACGTCCCACAGTCTGATGGTTCCGTCCTGACTGCCGGAGGCGAGCGTCGTGCTGTCAGTTGCGTAGGCCAGCGCGAGAACCTTGTCGGTGTGCCCGCGCAGTTCGGTCACCGCGTCCCCGGCCAGCGAGGAGATGCGGATGGTCAGGTCGTCACTTCCGCTGGCGAGGTACTGGCCGTCAGGACTGAAGGCGAGGCTGCTGATCTCCAGGTTGTGCCCGGTGAGCTTGCGCTTCTCGGGAAAACCAGCGCCGGTCCCGAAAACTGCGATCTGAAGGGGGTTGCCACCGCTCCCGTCGCCAGATGCTACGGCGATCGAACCGCCATCCGCACTGACTGCCAGTGCTGTCGCCGGTGGGCCATCAGAACGAACGGGGGTATCTGGTTGGTCCGCGAGGAAGACTCTCCCGTTGGCAAAGGCAGCCGCCAGCGCGCCCTCTCGGTTGCTGACCAGGCCGACCACGGGTGACCCTGGCTGGTCCAGCAGCGTGTGGGTCTCAGACGTCGCCGGGTCGATCGTGAGGACGCGTCCGTTGTCGGTGCCGATCGCGATCGCTTCCGTCGCTGTCGAGGCGACGGCGGTCGCGCTGGCCGCCAGCGGGAGGGCGTGGGGTCCAGTGCCTTCCTTGGCCCGGTAGACAAGCTGACGCAGGTCCCCAGCCGCGGCGATCGCACCGCTCGGACTGATGGCCGCCGTACGGATGTTTCCGGCGGACTCGATGGCGACGCTCCCGGCCGGGGAGCGCCGCCCGTTGACGTCCCAGGAGATCGCCCGACCGTTCTGGTCGACCCCGACGAGGCTGTCCGGGCCGGCCGCGATCCCTACGACGGCGGCCGCGAGCCCGTAGCTGATCGGTTCGATCGGGGCGGGCTCAGTGCTCAGCCGCCACGGAGTGATGGAGCCATCGGCAGTTCCGACCAGGACTGTGTCCACGGCGGCGCTGCGGGCCACCGTCGTCCCGCGCGGCGCGTCGGACCACGCCACACGGCGCCCGCTGCGAAGATCCCACAGGCCGATTTCGTTGCCAGTGACGACCACGAGCCGGCCTGGACCAGTGACCACCAGCCGCATGCGTAGTCCTGCCGCGAGGTCGCCGGAGTGTTCCAGCGGCGGGAGCGCCTGGCCCGTAGTGAATCGCCAGCGTAACAACGCGCCGTCGCGGTTGATGGCGATGACTTGGTCAAGGCCTTCGTCGACGGCGAAGTCGAGGATGTTGGCGCTGCCGGGTAAGGCGGGCAGCGGATGTGGCTGATCGGTCAGCCGCCAGCGTTCGATCGCGCCGAAGACCGTTGCCGCGAGCACCTGATTGTTGTCCTTGCTGTAAGCGATGGTGGTGACCTTGGACTGCGATGTTCTGGCGACGATCGGCGCGCGGACCGGCCCCGCCGTACCGAGGCGATGGACGAGAATGACTCCGGTCGCGTCCCCAGACACGACGAGGTCGCCGGCCACATCGACGGCGGTGACGTTGATCTGATGGCCGATCAGCGGGGGAGCGGTCTGATGCCCGTTCCCAGGCCTGAGAACCCGGATCGATCCGTCGGCGCACCCTAGTACTGCGGAGCCGTCGGAGGTCAGCTCGTCCGCGACGGCCGTTGCCTTGAGCGCCGGCGGCAGCAGGTAGGCGAGCGGGCCGCCCTGAGCCGCCACCGCGTCCACCACGGCATCGCGCGTCACCGCGTCGTCGTGGGTGCGTACCCCAGCCACGGCGACCAGCGCACCGAGATCTCGCTCCTTCTGCACGACCGACCGCGACTGTGCGGCCAGCCGCGACGCGTCGGCGACCACCTTCTCCGTGGCGATGCGGCGTTGTTGCCCGACGACGACGAGCGTGATCGCGACCGCGACCGCGAGACCCGCTGCGAGTACACCCACCAGACGGGACCGCAGCCGCTGCCGGCGATCCGATCGCCTACTTCTGGCGAGGTAGCGGAGCTCGAGGTCGTTCACGGCCAGGCGACCGTCCCGCCGCACGGCTTCGATACTGGCGAGCCGGGAGCCCTGCAACAGGTAGCCCGAATCAGATCCGTGCGTCTGCCACGCCTGCGCGGCGGAACTGAGGTCCTCTTGGATCTTCTTGAGGTCGGGGTCCTGGCTGAGCCAACCGGCGAGCCGCTTCCAGGCTTGCAGGACGGCTTCATGGGTGATGTCGACCGTGGGTTCGCCAGTGAACTGGTCGTCGCCGACGGTGAGGATCCGCGCCGCCGCCAAGCGCCGGACGACCTCGATGACTTCGGTTTCGCTGTCGGCGGTGGTGACGAGATCTTTGAGCCGTGCCTGCCGGCGGACCGGCTTCGATCCTTCACCGACGTAGGACAGACGCAGCATGATCCGCCGTACGGTCTTCTGCTGGTCCACGGTGAGCGTGGTCCAGACCGTCTGGGCGCCGCGGTCGATGGCGCCTTCGATCCCGCCTGTGCGCTTGTACGCCGCCAGCGTCAGCCAGCGATTGTTCCGCTGGCGCCACGTCTGCTGGAGTGCATAGGCCAGCAGCGGCAGCGCTGCTCCCGTCGCCTCGACCTCGCCCAGTACCTCGTCGACGAGCTCCGGCTCGACTCGCAGGTCGGCCTGCTCGGCCGGCAGTTCGATCACATCGCGAATGGCCTGGCCGCTCAGCGGGAGGAGCAGGTACTGGTGAGCCGAGACGGCCGCGGCGAACGCGGGCTCCTTCTCCAGATACGGATAGAAGTCCGAGCGGAGCGCGACCAGTACCTTGCCCGGGCCTGGTTGGGTGAGCGCACGCAGGAACGCGGCTCGTGCCTCTTCGTCCACAGTAGGCTGGAACACCTCTTCGATCTGGTCGATGACCCAGATCGGGGTGTGTCCGCGCTGACGCACGATGCGGGTGTTGACCGCGGCGAACTCCGTCGGATCCGAGCGGATCGCGGCGGTGGTCTCGGCCAGTGGCGTGCCCGGGAGCTGGACGTCGACGCGGAAGGCCAGCTGCTCGAGTGGCCTCGATCCGGGGCGCAGGGAGACGATGATCGCGTCGGGCATGTCCCGTTCGAGCGCGGGCAGTACGCCGGCTGACAAGAGGGACGACTTGCCACTGCCGGAGGAACCGATCAGCGCCGCCAGTGGAGCGCTGTGCACGAGCTCGAGTACGGCGTCAACCTCACGCGATCGGCCGTGAAAGTACTGTGCGCTGTCCCGGTCGAACGGGTCCAGACCGGGGTAAGGACAGACATCCGATGGGTGTCCCGGCCGGCCCTGCCAGTCTCCGTACGAGGGCCGGTCGTCCGCGATCACGTTGAGGTTGTCGACGTGCGTGTCTCGACCGCTGGCGATGACACCGTGGATCTCGATGTCACCGTGCTGGGTCACCGGACCAGCGTCCCGAACCGACAACGAATCGCCAGCTGCCGCAGCGGGCGAGGACGGGGGATCGCGGTCGCCGCTGGTGCGTTCTTTGTCGTCGGGCATCAGCCGCGCCTGACCGTGTACTGGAGGAAGTCGCCCTCACTGGTGACGCCCTCGTCGACCTGAATCGAGAGTCGCAGCGAACAGTCCGCGTCCCCGGTACCGGGATCGGTGAGGGTCAGCGTGACCTCGAAACTGATGTCGGTCGAGCTGCCATCGCCGATCCGCTGCGGTGCCACCGGGTTCTCGCAGCTTCCGCTGGCTGTCACGGACACGAGCGTCGACGGGATGGCGTGGATCGCGGTGGCTCGCGCGGACAGCTTCACTGGTGCGGAGCCTGGCCGATACAGCAGTACGCCAGCTGTGCTGGTCCAGCTTGCCGTGATGGCAAGTTGGCCGACGACCCAGGTGCGGGTGACCGTCGGCGCGGGCGCGTACTGGCTGTTGCCGTCTTGATGTGCCTTGATCCAGCAGGAGACTGTCTTCGGTTGCGATCGCAGCGTGGTCGATCCTGGTTCCCACACCCAGCACTTGTTCCCGCGGCCGCCGGCCTCGAGTTCGAAGCGGATCGGGAGGCCGGACGTGGCACACGCCTTGAGGGTCACGGACGTCTCCGGCCACTGGTGCCGGCCGGGGTCCTTGAAGACGATGCGCTGCAGCGCCCGCCCGTCCGGTGCGCGGCCGGTCGGTGGTGTGCCGCACGCGTTCGGCGGTGGCCGGTGTGGCGTGGTCGTCGGCTTGTTGCTCGGCGAGCGAGTGGCCGGCTGAGTGCTGCTGCGGCTTCGGCCTGGTGGCGGAGCGGTCGTTGTCTGCTGTTGTGACGGCGTCAACGTGCCCGAGCCCGAGGGCGTCCCGGATCCGGTCGATGACGGGCTGCCGGACGGAGCGGTAGTGGAGCGAGTCACGGAACCTGCGGGCGTGCCTGGACCGTCGGCGGTCGAGGCGGGTGTCGATGCTGTGGGCGCCGTCTCGCCCGGACTCGGCAGATCCTCGGACGACGTGTTCGGGCGCTCGTTCCCGCAGCTGGCCAGCAGGCTCGCGAGCAGCAGGACGACTAGGACGCGGCCTCGCGCGGCGTGCGCGGGCATGTCATGTCCTCGGCCGCTTCGCCGTTCCCGGCCCGTTGACAATGATGTCACGGCCTGCGGCGTGCTGCTGTCCCGTGATCGTCACGTTGCCGTCGATGGCCACGGGTCCGGCGTCTTGAACGGTGATACCGGTGAACGTCCGGTCGCCCACTTCACTGGCGAGCTGGGCAAGCGCAGCCGCGAACCGGGCGTCCGCCGTCATCACCTCGTCGAGGTGATCCTGGACCGCGGACTGGCGGAGCGTGTTGTCGGGCTGGTCAGCCAGCCTGTCCAGCGCCCCGGCAGCCTGCGGATCGCCGGAGAAGCGGCTTCGCACCTTGTTCCACACCGCACGCAGCCGCTCGGCGATCCCTTCGTCGAGCACGTCGCCCGCGATCCCGGCCAAGTGCCGCCCGTACGTCACCAGCAGAGACGTGATCGCGGCCGCTGATATCGGTTCCATGACAACCCCCCAAGCGGATTCTGCCGGAAGCCATCCGCCTACTTCAGCGTAATAACCTCCTGCTCAACCGGAAAGCCATTATCGTCCCGTTCACTCGAGTGCTGCCTGTTTCAGACGGCAATCCGGAGATATCATTTCGGTCAGGGGTCTGGGTGGGATGAAAGACCTGAGGACAAGCAAACGTCTGCATGACCTCGTCGCGCGCGCAGTTGTGATCGTGGCGGTGCTCGTGGCGCAATTGTGCGCGTGCGGTGCTGAGGGATCCCGCCCTGATGCCAACGACGTGCCGAGTGGGTCCCAGGTACCGTCGCCGAGCCAGGCCTTGCCGACGGCCACACCGACGGATCCTCCGTCGACTCGAGCCAGTAGCGGGACCTCGACGAGGCCCACAAGTACCCGCAGCCCGAAGCCACCTGTGCCGTCGACGAGTAAGTCACACGGCACCGGCAACAAGTGCGGTACGCCGCCGGGCGGCCGGGCAGCAGATGGCAAGGCGCGGCAAACGATCCGCTTCCCTGCCCTGGGCTCGCACCAATGGCCTGACAACCAGGTGACGCTTCGCGCCTGCGCGACCTCTGGCCTCCCGGTCACCTACCGCGTTGAGCGCAGTCAGTACGGTGAGGGCTGTGAAGTCGAAGATCCCGGGGCGACGACCTTGCAGGGCCGAGAGCATTCACTGATCGACTGTGATGTGACCGCGACCCAGGCCGGCAACGCCGAGTTCGCGCCTGCCGAGCCTGTCACGCGCCACTGGCGGGTGGGCAGGATGTCCGTCCTGGTCGCAATCACCGAGCCATCGTCGCCGCTCCAGTTCGTGTCCACGTCCACCAAGCTCACCGCAACAGTCAGGGTGAGCTCGAAGCATCCACTGCCCAGTATCAACCTGACCGTGACTACCAGGGATTACTGCACGTACGACGGCGATCGGCGAACTGAACCGGGAAATGGTCAACGAAACCGTACGTTCAAGATCAACTTCACGCTGAACGACCCTGAGAAGAAATCGAGGTCGTGCACCTTGACGGTTCATCTGAACGCCGACTCTCTGAACGACGGCGCCGAGGACAGCCGCACTTTCACCGTCAACCCGTAAGGCCGTGTGGCGGGTGGCTCCGCGGTGGCTCGGTGGCGAAGGCGGCCCGCCTGATGATCTGTCCGCGGAGCGGCACGATGAGCTAGCTTGCGGCTCTGATCGGCTGCGGGGGCGAGGTAGTCAGTGGCTGGTGATGACCAGGGTCGGGGGGTCGTGGACGGGGCCGGGGAGGGCGGTCGTCTCGTACGGCTGGCGCAGGCCGGGGCGCCAGGCGAGGAGGCGGGTGCGGGATCCCGCGTCGAGGGCCATCACCAACCAGTTCCCATGGGCGGCGAAGGCCAGCCCGGGTTGCGACTTGGTGGGTAGTTCGATCCCCGGCACGATGGTCAGCCGGCCGGTGGCGAGTTGCATGACCGCGACGTCCACGGGCGGGAGCGGGTGGTCGTCGAACCGTGACTCTGTCGATGCCCGGTCGATCAGGAAGGCGACCCTCGTTCCGTCAGGGCTGACGACACCGCAGCAGGCGGGGCGTGGAAGAGGAGATCCGACGGTCTCCCCGCCGGCGATCGTCCGGCGGTGGAGCGTGCACGGTGACCCGTCGTCGTGGCAGCCGCTGGTCCAGAGGACCTGGCCTGCGCCGGCCGCGAGCGGCGCCACGTGCTGGTCGAGCTTGACCTGCAGCCGGCCGGTCCGTGCGTCGACGAGCGCGAGCCACGTCGGTGAGATTCCCGGATCGGGCTGCATCAGCCCGACGATCGTGTCGCCCACGATCGCGGAGGCGTAGAAGCCGAGCGGCAGCCGCACCCGCTGCCCGCCGGCGGCCGGAGCGATCGTCCCGTAGGGGTTGTCGATGTTGCTGGCGAACGAAGCGATCCATACCCAATTGCCATCGGTCAGCGGCCACTCGGTGGGAGCGAGTGGGCGGATGACGCTCACGCGGTGATCGGCGCTGATGCGCAACATCGCGTAGGGAGCCGTCTCGGTGCACGACCCGGTGGTCGCGTACGCCGTGACCGGATCGCCGGCCAGCACAGCGGCGTACTCGCCCGGACGGACGACTGCGTCCGGCAAGGTGGTCGCGCGGCCGCTGTCGAAGTCGACGAGTCGCAGCCGCTCTCCGCCGAGCAGCACCTGGATCCCGGTGCGTTCCGCGGGCGCCGCGCTCGACACGATCGGCAGCAGCGTGTCCGCCCCACACGCCCCGGGCACCGTCGGCCACGCCTCCGCCGCCCGCCCGTCCGGGACCACACTGATCGCCTCGGACGGGCGCGTCTGATCGTGCGGACGATCCGTCGAGGCGCGCAGAACGATCAGGCTCAGCACCGCGACCAGAAGCAGAATCCATCCGGCCCGCCGGCGCCCACGCCTCGAAGCCTTCCCGACTTCAAGCACCTCTTCCTGATCCTGCTCCACCCCACCATGAAATCACCGCACCAGCCTCGGCCGTCACAACATCTCCAAACCTCAGGTGTTCCAACCACCCCATGAACCCAAGGCCGTCCGCGGGACCATGTTGTCGCCAGGTGGTGCCGCTTCGGTGCCTACTACTCGATCCACTCGCTCGGAACCGGCCGACCGGGACGTCAGGGGTGCGGGGTGCCGGGGGTGACGAGGCCGGATTCGTACGCGGCGATGACGGCTTGGGTACGGTCGCGGAGGCGGAGTTTGGCGAGCAGGCGGCTGACGTGGGTCTTGACAGTTTCGTCACTGACTGTCAGGCGGGTCGCGATCTCGGGGTTGGACAGTCCCTGGGCGATCAGGGCGAGAACTTCGACTTCCCGGGGTGTGAGGTTGCCGAGGGCAACCGCCTTGGCGGGGGAGTGCGGACGCTGCCGGGCGAACTCCGCGATCAGGCGGCGGGTCACGCTCGGTGCCAGCAGACCGCCGCCGGAGGCGATCACCCGGACTGCGTCGAAGAGGCGTTCCGCCGTCACGTCCTTGAGCAGGAACCCGCTCGCGCCCGCGGCCAACGCGTCGTACACGTGTTCGTCGAGGTCGAAGGTGGTGAGCATCAGGATCCGTGGCCCGTCGTCGGGACCGGCGTCCGCGAGGATCTGCCGGGTCGCCTCGATGCCGTCCAGCACCGGCATCCGGACGTCCATCAGGACGACGTCCGGGCGGTGTTCGGTGCGGCACAGCGCCACCGCGGCAGCACCGTCGGCCGCGGTGCCGTCGACGACGAAGTCAGGCTGGGTGCGCAGGAGGGCCCCGAAGCCGGCCCGCACCACTTCCTGGTCGTCCACCACGACGATCCGGATCACGGTTCCTCCGCCGGAATCGGCAGGACGGCCTCGACCAGGCAGCCGCCACCTGGCGATCGGCCGACCGTGACGGTGCCATCGACCATCGCGGCCCGCTCGCGCATGCCGAGCAGGCCATGGCCACTGCCGTCGTCCGTCGGGTCCGGCCCGGGCCCGTTGTCGCGAACCCGGACCAGCAAAGCCCCTGCCGTGTAGTCGAGTTCGACATCGACAGCGGCACCGGGCGCATGCCGGCGCGCGTTGGTGAGTGCCTCTTGCACGATCCGGTACGCCGTCAGTTGTACGCCGGGATCGAGCGGCGTGACCGCTCCCCGCACGATCAACCGCGCGCCCGCTCCTGCGGACGCCCGAGCCTCGTCCACGAGCGCATTGAGCTGCTCCAGCCCGGGCTGCGGCGCGCGGACCGGGCCATCGACGGCCGGTCCCACATCCTCGCGCAGCACTCCCAGCAGTCGGCGCATCTCTGTCAGCGCCGTCCGGGCAGTGTCGCCGATCGCCAGCAACCGCTTCGCGCCGTCCGGTGGCAGCCCGGGAGTGGTCAGCCGGGCCGTCTCGGCCTGGACCGCGATCATCGAGATGTGGTGCGCGACGACGTCGTGCAACTCGCGGGCGATCCGGGCGCGCTCACCCCGGGCCGCGTGCTCCAGCAACGTGTCGGCGGTAGCCCGGGTGGCTGCGGCGTTCGCGACGGCGTCGCCGCGGTCCCGGATGCCGGCACCCAGCAGGACCGCGGCCGCCATCAGGATCAGAAACAGTGTGGAGCCCGGGGCCGGCCGGCCGAGGGCCAGCAGCACGAACGGCAGCAGGAACGGCAACGCGACCTTGCGCGAGTGGGTCCGTCCGAGCCAGAACAGGGCGAGCACTTCGGCCAGCACACCTGCGACCAGGGGCGGCTCCTCACTGCCGAGCAGGATCACGTTCGCCAGCGTCACGGCGAGTGTCGCCGCCACCGGCTGCGTCGCCAGCAGTGCCAGCGGCACGGTCGCCAGCAGGCCGAGTAGCAACGCGGTGCCGAGGTCCATGCCGGTCCGGTCACCGCGGCTCCCGGCCTCGACGACGGCGAGCAGGCCCAGCACGACGGCCGCGACGAGCATCACGTCGCGGGTACCGCCGATCCGGCGGGTGGCGATCACCACCCGGTCGGCCAGCTCGCGGGCCTGACTCACGTCAGCATTGTCCGCCCGGCGCCGCCCCGGCCGCATCACCCCACGGCCGTACCCCGCACGGGGGACGGAACACGGTCCCGCTGGGTGACGACACTCCGCCCGGACGGGCCGTAGCGTCCCGGAACATGAACACCGTCGAGGTGCACGAACTGCGCAAGAGGTACGGCGACACCGTTGCGGTGGACGACTTGTCGTTCACGGTTCAGGCCGGCCGGGTCACCGGTTTCGTCGGACCGAACGGGGCCGGCAAATCGACGACGATGCGGATGATTCTCGGCCTGGACGCACCGGACGGTGGTAGTGCGCTGGTCGGTGGGCGCCGCTACCGGGACCTCGGTGACCCGTTGCGCGAGGTCGGTTCGCTGCTCGACGCGGGCGCCGTACATCCCGCCCGGAAGGCTCGCGACCATCTGCTCTGGATGGCGCAGTACAACGGCTTGCCGGCCCGGCGGGTCGACGAGGTTCTGGACCTGGTCGGCCTCGCGGATGTGGCCCGGCGCCGGGCCGGAGGGTTCTCGCTCGGGATGCGGCAGCGGCTCGGGATTGCCGGCGCGTTGCTCGGGGACCCGCCGGTGCTGTTGTTCGACGAGCCGGTGAACGGGCTCGACCCGGAGGGTATCGTGTGGATCCGCGGACTGCTGCGGTCGCTGGCGGCCGAGGGCCGGGCCGTGCTGGTGTCCAGCCACCTGATGGGGGAGCTGGAGGGCAGCGCGGACCACCTCATCGTGATCGGTCGTGGCCGCCTGATCGCGGACACGACGGTGCGCGAGTTGCTGGCCGCCGCGTCGGCGGACCGGGTCGCCATCCGTACGACGGAGCGCACCGCCACGATGACCCTGCTCGCGAACGCCGGCGCCGTCGTGGCCGCGACCGACCACGACCGGGTGACGGTGACCGGGATGACCTCCGAACGCGTCATCAAGCTGCTGAACGAGAACGGACTGCCGTTCTCCGAGATCGCGGCACACCGGGCCTCGCTGGAGGAGGCGTACATGGACCTGACCAGGGATGCGGTCGAGTTCGCCGCTCACGCCCGGTCGCGGGAGGCATCGTGACTGCGTTCCTGCAGGTTCTGCGCGGTGAGTGGACGAAATTCCGGTCTGTCCGCAGCAGTTCGCTGTGTCTGCTCGCGGCGGTCGCCGTCACGGTGCTGTTCGAGCTGCTCGGGTCGACCTCCGGATCCACGAACGCGAACGAGCAGCCGCGCTACTCGGACCAGGCCTATTTCGTGCACAAGCCGCTCAGCGGCGACGGCACGATCGTGGCGCGGGTTGTCAGCCAGCTGGCCAGCCAGGAGTGGGCGAAGGCCGGTCTGCTCGTCAAGGCCGGACTCGCGCCGGGTTCGCCGTACGCCGCTGTGATGGTGACTCCCGATCATGGGGTTCGGATGCAGGCGATGTTCACCACCGATCTCGCCGGGACGAAGGGCGCGGCGCCGCGATGGCTCAAGCTGACCCGGACCGGCAACACCGTCGTGGGCTACGAGTCGACGGACGGCCAGACCTGGAAGCAGGTGGGCTCGGTGACCGTCGCACTGCCCCGGGACGCCGAGATCGGGCTGTTCGTCGCCTCGCCTCCCAACTACCGGACCACGCGGACGGGGAGCGGTTCTTCCATCACCATCGCGGGAACAGTCGGTTCGGCGGTCTTCGACAGCGTGGCAGTGATGGGTGCTCCCGTCGCAACCAGCTGGGCCGGCCAGAACATCTCCACGATGCCGTCCAAGCCGGGCGCCGACGTCCGCGACATCGGCGGGGTGGTCCGGTCGGGTGGGACCTTCACCGTGACCGGATCGGGCGACATCGCCGGGTACGGCGTCGCCAGCTGGCGCTCGCCGGGAGACGACGACGTGGTCGTTCTCAGCCTGTTCGGGACCCGGCTCGGACTGATTGCGATCATTGCGCTCGGCGTTCTGTTCATGACGGCCGAGTACCGGACCGGGCTGATCCGGACCACGCTGGCCGCCTCCCCTCGACGCGGGCAGGTGCTGGCCGCGAAGGCCGTCGTACTCGCCGGTGCGGGATTCCTGGTCGGCCTGATCGCGAGCGTGGCCGCCTTCCTGCTGGCACAGCCCGGGATGCGTGAAGGGGGCTACAACCCACCGGCGTACCCGAGGCTCTCGCTGACCGACGGCACCGCGGCGCGGGCGGTGGTCGGCACGGCGATCTACGTGGCGCTGATCGCGCTCTTCAGTCTCGGCGTCGCGGTGGTCCGGCGGCGTACGACCGGGGCGATCGTGTTCGTGATCGCGCTGGGAGTGCTGCCACAGATCGTCGCTCCGGTGATCTCGCCGGAGTCCGACGTCTGGGTCAGCAGGCTGACGCCGATCGCGGGGCTGGCGGTGCAGCAGTCCGTCGAGGAGGGGCAGGTGATCGGCCCGTGGGCCGGCATCGGGGTGATGTGCGCGTACGCCGTCGTGGCGCTCGGTCTCGGGTACTGGCAGCTCACCCGCCGGGACGCCTGATGCGACACACCGGACGAGCCCTGCGGGCCGAGTGGACGAAGTTGCGCACGGTACCGAGCACCGGCTGGACGCTGATCGCGCTGGTCGTCCTGACTGCGGCGGTGGGTGCGCTCGTCAGTTGGGATCTGACACCGCCGGCCTGCGAACGGTCGGACGCGTCGTGCGACTTCGACCTGACCAAGCTCAGCCTCGCCGGGGTGTACGCCGGTCAGGCCGCGGTGGTCGTGCTGGCGGTCCTGGCCGTGACCGCGGAGTACGAAACCGGCATGATTCGCACCACCCTGACGGCCTGTGCGGGTCGGTTGACCGTCCTCGCCGCGAAGGCCGTAGTGCTCGTGTCGGCGGTGCTCCTGGTCTCGGTCGTCAGTGTCCTCGGCTCGCTGCTGACCGCCCGGGCACTCCTTGCGCGCGGCGGATTCACGGCAGCCGCCGGGTACCGGCCACCCTCTCTCGGCGACAGCCCGACCTTGCGCGCCTACGGCGGCACCGTGCTGTACCTGGGCCTGGTGGCGATCATTGCCCTCGGCATCGGCTTCGTCGTCCGGCACACCGGTGGCACGGTGACACTGGTCCTCGGGCTTCTCTACGTCGCGCCCATCATCACGGTCGCCGTCTCCGACCCGCGCTGGCGGGAGTGGATCGAGCAGGTGTCTCCGATGACCGCCGGCTTGGCCATCCAGGCAACCCTCCGACTCGACGCCCTCGCGATCTCGCCGTGGCACGGCCTGGGAGTCGTAGCCCTCTACGCCGCCTCCACCACCGTCGCCGCCGCCCTCGCCCTCCGCTTCCGCGACGCCTGACCGAGCCGTTCCAGACCGCCTCGCTCGTTGAGCTTGCCGGCACTCATCGGAGCGTCGCGAACACATCGTCGAGCTGGATGCCGGGTGTCCGGCCGTGTTCGACGTACCACTCCCGTCCGAGCAGTCGCCGGAACAGCCACGGCGGGAGTTTGAGCAGCAGCCCGAGCGTCCGCGCCCCACCGTCCGACGTCGCCTGGCTGGCGTGTGCCCGGAACGCCAGCCGCTTCCGGTCCGCGTAGGCACGGACGTCGACGCAGTGGGTGATCGCGGAGGTGGGGGAGTAGGCCCGATCGTAGCCACTCGTCCGTACTGCCGGCAGTACGCCGGGAATCGCCTCGACCACGCGAACCAGCCGGCGGATCAGCCGTCGGTCGATCGTTGCCTCCAGCACCAACGGCGTGCCGGCCTGTGCGGCGGCGTAGACGCCGGCGGTGTAGACCTGTTGGTGGTCAGGGTGTCCGTATCCGCCGGCCGGATCGTAGATCGTCAGCGCGTCCGCCTGCTCCGCCCGCAGCAGTTCGATCAACGGCGCCGCTGCCTGCTCGACGGCGAGGCGGCTGAACGCGCCGTCCGCCACCGGACCCGTCGACCCCGAGTCCCGGAACCCGAACCGGACGACCCGCGCACATCCCAGCACCGCCGCCGACCGCTCCAGCTCGTCCCGCCGGTACGACGCCAGCCCGCCGGCCGACCGGTACGACGAAGCGGCCGCACCCGCCTCGCCGTCCGTGGCAACCGCCAGCACGACGCGATGCCCCTCGGCGGCGAGCCGGGCCAACGTGCCGCCCATCAGCAGCGCCTCGTCGTCCGGGTGCGCGTGAAAAGCAACCAGCGTGAACGCCATAGGGTGAGCATGGCACGGCCGCCGAGGGCGACGTAGTTGCTCTCAGCACCCTCTCAGCAGACTTCTCTCACGATGGTGCGATGAAGCCGAGAGCTACCCGCCGGTTGGTGACATCGGTAGTGAGCGTAGTGGCGACTGCGGCACTGGTGTGGCTGCTGCCCCGAGCGGTGGGCGCCACCTGGAGCGAGGTCGGGTCCGTCCTCGGCCGACTCTCCGCCGGTGCGCTCGGTGCCCTCGCAGTCGTCTGGATCGCGGGGTTGTGGGCGCACTCGTTCGTCCTGGCCGCGTCCCTGCCAGGACTCACCAAGCGCCGCGGCCTCACGTTGAGCCTGACCGGCAGCGCGGTTGCGAACGTGCTCCCGCTCGGCGGCGCGGCAGGCACCGGCCTGAACTTCGCGATGATCCGTCGCTGGGGCTTCACCCCAGCCGCGTTCGGCGGCTTCCTCGCCGTCACGACGCTGCTGAACATCGTCTCGAAACTCGGCGTCATCGCGGTGGCGCTGGCGATGATTCCGATCCTGCACAGCGCGCAGGCCTTCGGGTCGGCGAGCCTTCTGTTCCTTCCGGTGCCGGTTGCGGTGGCAGCCGTCGCCTGGGTCCTTGCCGACCAGAAGGCTGCCACCGCGGCCGGCGTCGTACTCGACAAGCTGATCGGTCGCTTCCGGCCGTCGCGGTTGGCGGATCGGATACCGGAGCTTCGCCGGTCGATCCTGCGCGTCGTACGTACTGGCTGGCAGCCGATGACGGGCGGCATGCTCGCCTACCTCGCGCTCCAGCTGGCCTTGCTCTGGCTGTGCTTCCACGTCCTCGGTGTCTCCCTCGGTCTGCCGGTGCTGTTCACCGCGCTCGCCGTCGAGCGGTTGCTCACTCTCGTCCCGATCACGCCGGGCGCGGCCGGTGTGGTCGAGGTGGGTACCACCGCCGCGCTGGTTGCGCTCGGAGGCGATCCGGCCGGCGTCGCGGCCGGGTTCCTGCTGTTCCGCGGGTTCACCTACCTCATGGAGATCCCGGTCGGCGGTGTCCTGCTGATGGCGTGGCTGGGAAGCCAGTACCGAGGCCGGCCGAACGCGACCGACCTGGAGGCGGCCCAGGGATGAGGATTGCGCTGATCAGCGATTGCTATCTCCCGCGACTCGGAGGGATCGAACTGCAGGTGCACGATCTCGCCGTCCAACTGTCTCGTGCCGGTCATCCGGTCACGGTCTTCACCACCACCGACGGTCCACCGGCGGCCGACGACCTACCGGTCGTGCGTCTACCGTCGATCGCCGGTGTCCCGGTCCCGGCTGCCGTGGAGACTCTGCGGCAGGGCCTCGACACCGCAGACGTCGTCCACGCGCACACCTCGTTGTTCTCTCCGCTGGCCTGGGCCGCCGCCCGGCACGCCGCGGCGCCGATCATCACCCTGCACTCGTTGCCCAATGCATCGATGCCGTGGCCCCTGGCGCAGCTCGACCGCTACATCGGCCAAGCACGGTGGACCGCGGTGAGTGGAGTCGTGGCGGAAAGACTGCGGCGGTCATTGCCCGACAGACACGTCGACGTCCTCCACAACGGCGTCGATCCTGACCCTTGGCGGCAACCCAGGCGGCCGGGTCATCCACTGAGCATCGTGAGCACCATGCGGCTGACCCGGCGCAAGCGCCCGCTCGCGCTCTTGCGAACGCTGAGACGGATTCGCGAGCTCGTGCCCGCCGGTATCGCCATCCGCGCAACAGTGGTCGGCGCCGGTCCACAAGCACGAGCAGTCACCGCGGAGGTGCGCAGGCTCGGTCTCGCGTCCTGGGTCGACCTCCCCGGACGCCTGACCCGCTTCGAGATCCAGCAGCTCTACGGCACCGCGGATGTCTACCTGGCGCCGGCCGAGCTGGAATCGTTCGGCGTCGCGGCCCTCGAGGCCAGGTGCGCAGGTCTGCCGGTCGTTGCGATGGCATCGGGCGGAGTCGGTGAGTTCGTCCGGCACGGAGTGGAGGGGTACCTGGTGAAGACCGACGCGCAGATGGCGGAGGCAACGGCAGGGTTGCTGGTCAGCCCGGATCTCTTGTCCCGCATGCAGCATCACAACCTCACCACCAACCCTGGAATGACTTGGGCAGACGTCCTCGCGGAGCACGTGGCGGCGTACCGGACTCAGGCCTCTCTCAGCACCTTGCCTCTAGCGTCGGCATCATGACCCCCGAAGACGCGAGTACCACCGAGCTGTCCGGGTGGGGACGCACGACGCACCGACGGACCCAGGTACGGCGACCTGCCTCCGACGGTGGGCTGGTCGACCTGGTCCTCGCCGAACAGCGACTCACTGTTCGCGGTGCGGGAAAGAGCTACGGCGATGCGGCGTTGCCCGCCGACGGCATCGTCCTCGACATGACCGGCCGCGATCGCATCATCTCGTTCGACCAGAGCAACGGTGTGATCGTGGTCGAGGCGGGCGCCTTGCTGAAAGACATCATCGAGCAGACGCTCCCGCTCGGGTGGATCCTGCCGGTCATGCCCGGCACGGAGCGGATCACGGTAGGCGGCGCGATCGGCTGCGACGTCCACGGCAAGAATCACCCCGGTGCCGGGTCGTTCGGTCAGCATGTCCTCTGGCTGGCCCTGCTGCGGTCGGACGGGACCGTGACGCAGCTGTCCGCCGGACGCGATCCGGACGGGTTCTGGGCGACGATCGGTGGGATGGGCCTGACCGGGGTCATCCTGCAAGCAGCGATCCAGCTGCACCACATCGAGACCGGCTGGGCGCTCCGGAATCGGCTTCGAACGCGATCCCTCGACCGGACGATCTCGGTGATGCGCGCACTCGCCGACCGGCAGGAGACCGATCCCAATCACCATGTCGTGGCCTGGCTGGACGGCCACGCCACCGGCGAACGTCTGGGACGCGGGATCGTCGACGAGTTCCGGCCTGCGACGACTCGAGAGCTGCCGGGCGTCGTACCGCCGTACCCCGAGCGCCGCGTTCAACCGAGCGGCCGGGCCAGGCGATCGCTGCCCGGACCGGGAGTGATGTCGAAGGCAACGATCGTGGCGGCCTCGACCGCTCGCTGGCACCTGAGCCGGTCCGGCAACGCTCAGCTCGTACCCCTGCACTCGGCTCTCTGCCCTTTGGATCGGGCCGCATCGTGGCCGGCTGCGTTCGGGCGTGCCGGACTGATCCAGTACCAGTTCGCGGTGCCACCGGATGAGGTGCCGGCGCTCGGAGAGGTCCTCGGCTTCCTGATGGCACATCGGATGTCGCCGGCTCTTGCCACGCTGAAGAATCTCGGCTTCGGCACGGCCGGACCGCTGTCGTTCCCGATCCCCGGATGGACGCTCGCGGTAGACCTACCTGCCCGCTGGCTGCGTGACCCGGAGATCCTCCGGCCGATCGACAAGGTGGTCGCCGCCGCGGGAGGTCGCGTCTATCTGGCCAAGGACGCGCTCACCGATCCGAGTCTGATCCCGACGATGTATCCACGGCTCGGCACCTGGCGACGGACCCGAGCCCGGCTGGATCCCATCGGCCGCTGGACCTCTGCGATGGCAGAACGCCTGGGACTGTTGCGATAACGGCTGGCACCGCTCCGCTGGTCGGCGGATCGTCCGAGATCGGTATGGCTGCCCTGACCGAGCTCCTCGGCCCGGCACCAGGGCGGTCTTCCTGGCCGCGGTCCTCGCGCTGGTCGTCTACCTCTGCGCCTCGAGGGCGGACCAGCTGCGCCTCACCGAGACTGGACCGCAGTTAGGGGCTACGTCCCGGCGGGCGGGCATCCAGACCGCTCCGCAGCCGAAGGCACCGGCCGGGGAGACGGCGGCTCAGCGGTTGTCGGGCCGGACCGTGACCGCTGCGTCGCGTGCAGTGATCGATGGGTTCGACGCCTTGTCTGCAAGCGTTCACTGGGTCTCCAATGAAGATGAAGCTCTGGCGAACGGGCAACTCGGGGTGCGGTCTGTCGAGCACGGCTTCGGATCCCGACATGCCGGCTTGGTCGTCGAGGTACTCGTGCGACCCAGCAGGAGGGGATCATGGCCTTCGGTTCGCAGGCCGTCCGCCGGACAGCGGTGGGGCTGGCAACAGGAGCACTGCTCATCGCCGCGCTCAGCACAACCGCCCCGGCCGCGTCAGGTGCGACGACCGACAGCACCCGGGCGATTCCCAGCGCCGGGACGACATCCATCCGGCCCGGCGTCACCGGTCCCGACGGCCTGCAGCAGCCGGAGCTGCGTCCGCAGGGGCGCACCGAGGAGGACCGGATCGCGGCCCAGTTCAACCGGCCCCGGCCGGGGTTCAAGCACGGGCAGTTCCCCCCGCGACCGCTCGACGTACCGGGGGTGAAATCGAGCGCCGTCGCGGTGTCGAACCCGGATGTACGCGCCAGTGTGGACGGGTTGACACACCGCGACCAGCGGTTGGCCAACGGCGGCAACCAGTTCTCCCTCGAGCCGCCGGACCAGGCGCTCTGTGTCGGCAACGGGTACGCCGTCGAGGCGACCAACAGTGTCCTGCGGGTCCGCAGCGCCGCGACCGCGGCCGCTGTCACCGGCGTGCAGGATCTCAATACCTTCTTCGGATATCCGCCCGCGATCGACCGGACGACAGGGGTGATCGGGCCGCAGGTGATCGACCCGGTGTGCCTGTACGACCCGGACCACCGGCGGTTCATGGTCGTCCTCACGACGCTCGGAAGCTTCCCGGACGGCTCGTTCACCGGTAAGAACACGATCGATCTCGCGGTCTCGAACACCGGCGACCCGACGGGTGCCTGGACGATCTATCACGTGCCCGCGCAGAACGACGGCACGGACGGAACCCCGAACCACGGCTGCACGCTCGACGGTGTCGAGCCCGGCCCGTGCTTCCAGGACTATCCGCACATCGGCGCCGACGCCAACGGGGTGTACGTGTCGACCAACGAGTACGACCTGTTCGGGCCGTCGTACAGCGCTGCCCAGATCTTCGCGTTCTCGAAGGCCCAGCTCGCGGCGCATCCCGCGGCCATCAACGTGACGCTGGTGGAGAACCTGCACGTGGCCGGTACGCCGGGCTTCACCGTCTGGCCGGCCACCTCGCCGGCGGGGGAGTACTCGCGCGAGCGGAACGGTACGGAGTACTTGCTGAGTACGATCGCCGGCGACGGGACGGAGACCGGCAACCCGACCGGAACGGCTCGCAGGATCGGCATCTGGGCCATCACCAACACCGCGTCGCTGAACTCCGCGGCGCCGGCCCTGGGGATCACGAGCCGGCTGGTGAACAGCCAGACCTATGTGGTTCCGCCGACCGCCGACCAGAAGGTGGGCGACATCCCCTTGGGTGAGTGCGTCAACGACACGACGCTGCCGACGCCGTTCGGGCCGGGCTGCTGGCAGGTGTTCTTCGAGCCTGACGCCGAGCCCGCGCACGACGAGGTCGAGTCGCGCCCGGACTCGCTGGACTCGCGGATGCAGCAGACGTGGTACGTCAACGGCACTCTGTGGGGCTCCTCCGGTACGGCGGTCAGGGTCAACGGCGAGATCAAGACGGGAGTCGCCTGGTTCGCGGTCAGCCCGAAGATCAACGGCGCAGGCAAGATCGAAGGCACCGTGAAGCGGCAGGGGTACATCGCCCTGGCGGACAACAACCTGACCATGCCGGCGATCGCCTTCACGCCGTCGGGTCGGGGCGCGATCGCGTTCACGGTCCTCGGTGAGAACAAGTTCCCCAGCGCCGGGTACGTCCGGATCACCGAGAGCGGATCCGTCGGACCGATCCACATCGCCGCCGCGGGGCTCGGGCCGGCTGACGGTTTCACGTCGTACAAGGCGTTCGTCGGGGATCCGCCCCGGACCCGGTGGGGTGACTACGGCGCCGCGGTGACGGACGGAGCCAGCATCTGGCTGGCCTCGGAGTACATCGGCCAGACCTGCACGCTGGCGCAGTACTTCCCGTCACCGACGCTCGCGGGCTTCGGCAGTTGTGGAGCAACCCGCACCAGCCTCGGCAACTGGTACACCCGCCTGACCAAACTCAGCCAGTAGTCCACCGAGGAACACGCCGTCGATGCGGAATCGCTCACTCCGCCAAGCCCACTACATCCCCAAAAGCTTGCTATAGGCAATTAGCTGATGCGTCGCAGCTCCGTGCGACGCTGCCGAACCTTGTTCGCCGAGCCTTCAGGTCCGCTGCATCGCGGCGCCCAGGAGCAGGCGGGAGCGGGCCTTGGCGGCGGCCTCGGTGCGCCGGCGGGCGCCGAGCTTGGCGAGGATGTTGTGGACGTGGTTCTTGACGGTGCTCAGTTCGATGCACAGCCGGCCGGCGATCTCCTTGTTGGACAGGCCGTCGTCGATCAGCCCGAGGATCTCGCGTTCCCGGGCGGTCAGTTGGGTCGTGCTGAACTGGTCATGCGGCGAGCGGCCGGAGGATCCGATCCGGCGGAGCATGGCGGCGGTGACCCTTGGCGGGCAGGCCGAGTCGCCCCGGGCGACGGCCCGCGCTGTCGCGACGATGTCGCGAAGCGTTCCCTCCCGGGCGACGAAACCCGGCGACCCCGGCGGCCACGCAGGCGATGATCGACTCGTCGTCCTCTGGCGTGCCCAGCGCGACCAGGCGCGCTCCGGGCTGGGTGGCGGGCAGCACGGGGATGAGTTGGGTTCCGCACTCGCCGGAGACGTCGACAAGGATGATGTCGGGGTGCACGGGATCCTGTGACGTGGTGCCCGGGAAGGTCGGCGCCGTACCGATGACGTCGATGCCGGCGATCTGTCCCAGGGCCGTCGCGAGATTCTCACGATGAACCCGCACCGGGCCGATGATCGTGATGACGAGTGGTCTGGTGTCGCGAAGCACTCCCGTTGCCGCGCGGCCTGTCGTCGCATCCACCACTGCATGTGTCATGGACCCCTCCCCGACGGACGACGTTCCGGGACGCGCCCCGCGATTCGGGCGCACTCCTAACGCGCCGAATTCTCCCCTCCTACAGAGTGCTACACCGGGGCCGGTCGCGGGAGGCCCAAACCTGGAAGGCCCGGATCTTTCGATTTAGCCCAGGCCGCAGGATCAGACGATGTTCGGTGCGGGAGGCAGGTCGTACGCCGTCTTGTCGTCGACCTTGGCCGCGCGGCCGCCGAGGGTGAAGTGGACCCGGCCGGTCGGGTAGATCCAGATCTCGTCGAGGGTCCGCGCGCGGAACTCCGCGAGCATCGCCGTACTCGCGTTCTGCGGCGGTCTCGTCGTGGTCCAGTAGCCGACCTTGGCCGGGCGGCCGAGCAGGGCCTGCACGGTCGCCTTGTCCTGGTGGACGATCCGCGTCCGCAAGCTGGTCAGTCGTTCGGGCATGTCGTGGTTCACCTGCTCTCAGAACGGCCGCCAGATACCGCGGCCTTCGTCGGTGCTGTCGGATCTGATCGAGCCGTCGCGGTTGACCTGGCTGCGTCCCTTCTCGGCTTCCCACCAGGCCTTGTGCCACCAGTTTCCTCCGGACCGGCACGAGTCGACCGATCCGATCACGATCCCGCCGGTCGCGGCCTGCACGGCCTTGATGAAGATGTCGGCGGGTCCGGCCGACGAGCAGGCCGCGATCGAGACGAACGACGGACCGGGGCCGAGCGCGTTCTTGATGATCGTCCCGAACTTCGTCGCCTGGCTCGTGGTCGAGACCATGTCGTTGGCTTCGCCGGACTCGATGTGCCCGTCGCCGTCGGTGTCGTTGCCCATCCGGAATCCGCCGTTGCCCGACCAGCCGCCGTGCGCTTCGATGTGGATGCCGGTGAGGTAGCCGCAAGTTCCGACGTACGCACGGATCGCCTCGATGAGATCACTGACGGTATGGACCAGAATCCACGCATCCGCATCGGTGTAGCCGCCGTAATCACGGAGATCGATCTCGGTCTCGGCATCGTGCACGAGCAGCAGCGTGCCGAGATTCTTCAGTCCGCCCAGACAAAGGGCTGGTGCCGATCTGGGGGCGATCGGCGTCAGGGCTTCCCAGGCCTGCGCTGCCTGGGTGCCGATGCGCGCCGGAAGCTTCGCCTCCGCCGTCGACTGAACCGCGGGCCAGTCAGACGTCTCGGCGACCGATTCCGTGCTTCCCGACAAGGACAGCGGTCCGCGGATGGTGTAGCCGCCGGTCCACGTCGTCTCGATCGTCCACAGACCGCGGTTGTCCATCGCGATGGCGTTGTTGGCGTTGTTGTCCCCGTTGACGGTCAGCCAGTCGCGGACGAAGTCCGACGATCCCGCCTTCAGCCGGGCCGCCATCGCTGCGGCGACCGCGTCTCCGTTCGGGCTGTCGCACGGCGCCTGGCCCTGATAGCCGAGCAGGGCGATGAGCGGCCCGCCCTGCGAGTTCAGCAGCCGTCTCCACGCGAGTCCTGGCCCGGTCGGCGGAGACTTCGAGAGGTCGATCCGCAGGACCGAACACCCGGCGATGATCAGCACGTCGAGATCCAGGCTCGCCGGCCAGGCGGCGGCGAGCTCGGTCGGTCCGAGCCAGTTCGCGTACGTACCCGTCGATCCGCACGCGGCACCGGTGGTCTCGATGGCGAGCATCCCGCTCGAGGACAGGCCGTGGCCCGAGTAGTAGAAGACGTCAGCCGGGCTGCGGACGAGGCGGCGGACAGGGCGTCCGGTCTGCCAGTTCGTGCGCGCAGGGACGGTGAGTTCGAGGACCTCGACGCCGCCCGCTCGGAAGAGGGCCATCGCGTCGGGCACCTCGCGAGTCTCGTCGCCGGTCGAGGTTCCCAGCGTCTGCGGCTGCGTCGCGATGCCACGGACGGTCGCGCCGAGCCGGGAGCGGAAGACGGCGTCGCTGGTTCCGCCGGCCCGGACCACAGTCGCGAGCTCGGTCATGCTTGAGTCGACGGCCAGGAGCGGTCCGAGTGAGCTGATGGCTCGGCTGCCTCGGTAGCGCAGCCTCTTGGGGTTCGCCGGGTCCGGGCCTTCCAAGAGGATGGTCCAGGAGACAGCCGTGGCGACTGTCCCAGCTCCACCTCCGCGGTTCGGCGGCCGGCTCTTCAGTTCGACGGTGATCTCTGGCGGCATGGTCGCAGCCGGCAGTCCGGAGGCAGTCGCGAGTACGTCGACGGTTCGGGTGTCGAGCCCGATGACCTCGTCCCAGCGCAGCTGTGTGCCTGCGCCACCTGGACCGGCGAACCACAGGCCCTCGACCACGACCTGCGCCGTGCCAGCCGGACCGACAACGATCGCGTCGAGCTGTGCCCAGCTGTCGGCCCCGACCCTGCCGTCGACCTCGACCGGTGTCGTTGGGAACGCCAATCGCTGGAACGACTCGACGGCCGCTCGCGTGTGATCGCCGTACTGGCAGTCCTCCTCCAGCGGCGCGTCGGCGAGGCCGGTCAGCCCGGCGGCCAACCGGTAGGCGTGGAAGGCGTTGAGCTTCCGCTGGATCTCCCGTACTGCGGAGTGCTGCGATCCACCGCGCAGCACGGTCGGCCTGTTCGCGGGTGGGACCTGAACGTCGGGGCATGGGCCCTTGACGGTCTCCGTCGGCAGCTCCGACGTCGTCGGGCGAAGCACCAGCATGTGCCCGGGGACGACGCCTTGCGGGTCCGCGACCCGGCGAGCGTAGCGCTGGGACCATGGGTGGGACCGGGGATCGAGCACGTGTGCGTAGAGCCCCGGCAGGGGAGAGTCCGTGCGGTACCCGGCGGCGTGCAACTGCCCGCGATGGCGCAGGTCGCCAGTGGCGATGACCGCGACACTCCCGAACGGGCTGCCCCGGCCGCGGCTCACGACGAGATCGCCTGGTCGCAGCGCGCCGAGCGACGTCTTCGGGCCGGCTATCACGTCGAAGGCGTGCCGCAACTCCGCGGGGCCGGCACCGACACCCGAGACGAAGACGTCGAAGAGCGTCGTCGCGGCGAGTTGCGGTCGCGCGGACAGCCCGGAATCGTGCAGAAGCTCCTGCCACCACCACTCACCGGTCTCCTCGAGCTCGTTGCCCTCGGCCACCGTCTCGGAGCTGCGGCAGGCGGCCGTGACCGCGCCGGCGATTCGGTAGGCCGCGAGTACGCCGGAACTCAGCGCTCCCTCCATGTAGCCGTAGAAGCCCGGCGACGCCTGCTCGCCGGCGAAGAACAACCGGCCCTGGAACGGTTTGGTGAGGTTCGGCGCGATCGTGGTGACCTCGCCGGGTGCGGGGATCGAGTAGCCGGTGCCGACCCACCGTTCGGACGGCCAGTTCGCGAAGACGGTGCGCGGCCGCTGGGCGGCGTACCCGGGGTAGAAGTCCTCGAGCCGCTCCGGATACCGCTTCGCATCGAGGACGAAACTGCCGCCGGAGTAGACCGACAGGCAGGCGGCCGGACCGCCGGTCTGATGGTCGGTACCCTCCCAGACGCTGCCCAGCTGGTCCCAGAGCCCGTGCGGTGCGAGGTGCTTGTCCTCCCAGAACGGGCGCGAGACCCCGCTCAGGAACTTGACGCAGGGTCCGTGGCTCATCGTGTAGTCGGCGGCGCGGAACGGCGTACCGGCCAGGATCCGTGGCCAGACCATCGGCGCGGTCGTGAGGATGACGTAGTCGAACTCCTCGGAGGCTGCCGGCGTGCCGAAGCCGACCCGAACCGATCGGGAGCCGACCTCCACCGACGTGACGGGGGTGTTCAGCCGGACGTCCCGCAGCGTCTTGGCCAGATGGGTCGCGAGCTGCTCGTTGCCCCCCTTGCACCTGTGGGTCTCGATGCGGGTCCAGTAGGCGAGTGGATCGCCGGGCAGCATGTGGGCGCGAACGGCCGCCAGGTAGCCGAGGTAACTCTGTCGTGCCAGGGGAGCGCACTGGTCGTTCTCGGTGACGAACTCGAAGTACCTGCGGGGGATGCTGGATGACGGGCCGAACAGATCGGGTTCGTCGAGGCGCTGCGCCAGTGACTTGCGGTCCAGGGCGACCGCGTTGGGCGACGTCCAGGGGCGGAGCGCATCGACTGTCGCGGCCTCGCGGGCGATCGTCGTACGTACGCGTAGCAGTTCCCGTTCGACCTCTGCGAGCTGGGCATCGGTCAGATCCTTCGTGCCCAACCGAACCCTGACCTTGAGGCCTCGCCGTTCGTAGTCGGGTTCCTTGCTCACCTTCTCGAGCTCGAGACCGAATCGGCGGGCGAGCTGGAACCAGGTCGGGTGATTCTCCCCGATCAGCTCGGCGCCCGCCTCGGCGATCTTGCCCGCGGCGAGCGTCGGGTCGGTGCGCACCCGTCCGCCCAGTCGGCCGGTGGCCTCGAACACGGTGACCTTCGTGCCACCCGTCTCGAGCGTCCAGGCGGCCATCAGACCGGCGAAGCCGGCCCCGATGACGGCCACCTTGGTGGCGGGCAGGCAGCCGGCGGCGACCGCTTCTGACGCAGAGAGATCAGGTGACGGTGGGAGTTCGAAGACGACCTCCGCAGGTGGTTCTGACACCGTTTCCTCCTCGGAACGTGATTCCCGCACTGCCTCGAGCGCGCGGCGCGGGTTGAGGTATCCACTGCCGAGCCGAAACAGGTCCGCACCTGGTGGAGGCAGATCGCAGCTGGACAGCAGCGCACGGCGGGTCTCGTCGATCGCGAGCGGCCGGTCGGCCACCTCGAACATCAACGCGACCGTCCCGGTCACCGCCGGTGCCGCCATGCTGGTGCCGCTCATCCGGACGTAGCGGGGTACGTCGTCCTTCGTCGTACCGGACCGGGCTCCGAGCACCACCACCCCAGGCGCAACCAGGTCAGGTTTCTGCCGGCCGTCCCGGGTTGGACCGGAACTGCTGAAGTCACCGACCGGCCGGTCCTCCCGGTGGGCGTT
Source organism: Kribbella sp. NPDC048837 (assembly GCF_055586945.1). NCBI lineage: Bacteria > Bacillati > Actinomycetota > Actinomycetes > Propionibacteriales > Kribbellaceae > Kribbella > Kribbella sp. NPDC048837. Next base: position 692,869 of record NZ_JBVJHF010000001.1, on the reverse strand, counting down.
GTAGGCGCCGACCGTGATGGTTCGGTAGCCGTTGCAGATCGTCCCGGTCGTCGTCCGGGGGTTGGCCTGGTCGTCGCCGAGGTGGGCCTGACAGGGCGGGCAGGCGGTATCGCGTTCGATCCACGCATGGACGCGACCGTCCACGATGTCCTGTCCGGTCAAGGCGATCTCCCAGCCGCCGGTCGGTACGCCGGGGTCGGTGAAGACGCTGATCTGGTTGTCCCCGTTGTTCGGGTCGCAGGCGCGGTGGTAGATCCGCGCCGCCCGGTGCCCGTCGACCATCACCGTGCCGTTCGAGCCGAGCGGGACGACGGACGCCGGGCCTGTCCCCGGCGCGACCTCGACACCGAGGCGATCTCGTCCGGGGTACCAGATGTCGACCTGATTGACCGTGAGATCTCCCGGTTGGGCTTCGATGCGGAAGCGCCGTACCGAACCTGGCCGGAGCCGCCATGCCGCGTGGGCCCGGCGCCGGAAGTAGTTGCCGCCGCTCGCGATGATGGCCAGACCGGATCTCGACGACACGAGTTGGTCCATGGCCAGCTCGACGAGCGAGTGACCGGTGTGTTCGCCGGCGTGCCGCCCGAGACTGAGGTTGATGACGCACGGCCGCTGCTGGGCGGTGTCCACGATGAAGTCCAGGGCCTCCAGCAGCTCCACCGAGTCACCCAGGGGGACCTCGGCAGTGGCCGGCCGGCGACCGAGGTTCACGAAGATGAGCTCGGCCTCCGGCGCCATCCCCACCGGGCCGCCGCCGCGGCCGTTTCCTGCGGCGATGCTCGTCGTGTGGGTCCCGTGCGCTCCGCTTCCGGAGTCGAAGTCCGCGGCGTCGTACCCGAGTGTCCGAACAGGATCGTCGCTCTCGAGAGCCTCGTCGATGACAGCCGCGTCGAGGATCCGCCCGTAGCCGTATTTCGGGGCCGTGCTGTCGGTGGTCGGCCGTTGGTCCCACAGCGCGAGTACTCGCGTCGACCCGTCCGGATTCCTGAAGTCGGGATGCGTGAGGTCGAGACCCCAGTCGATGAGTGCGATCACCACGTCGCGACCGGTTGCGTCCAGCTCGGTGGACCGGTCGTCGTGCGGATCCGCCGGATCCTCGCTGGTCGCCGGCTCGAGATCCGGCGCGTAGACCCGAGGTGCCTTGACGCTGACGACCACGGTCTCGGCTCGCAGATCGGGGATCGCACTCCGGGCTACTCGCGCGGTGGCGATGTCACCGAAGCGGCTGACAAGGCGCGCGGAGACGGGTGAGTCGCCGGGGTGCCGGAGGCGGAGAATGACCGCGACCTCGTCCTCCGGCTCCCCAGCGCGGATGAGCTCCTGCAGTGCGGGATCCATCGAGGATCACCCGCGCGATCCGCCCCGGCTCGTCGCGGACCGCTTCGACGTCCCCGCGCCCTGACGGACCTCCGGTTCCTCGTCGAGTTTGTCGATGATCGCCTGGAACCTGGTCCCTGCCGCGGTGTCGGTTTCCACAGCAGCCACAGCGGTAGCGATCTCGCCCGCTGTGGTCACCAGACCGGTCACGCTGCCGGCGACGCCGTCCACCTTGCCGTCGAGCCCGTCGACCTTGGCGGTGACGCCGTCGAGCTTGGCGTCGATACCGTCGATCTTCGTGCCGATGGTGTCCGCCTTGGTGCCGAGGTCGCTCAAGGTGGCGACGATGCTGTCGAGTTTCCCGTCGACCCCGGTGACCTGAGTTCCCACGCCCGCAACCGCGGTTGCCACTTGGCCGACCGACGTACCGATGGTCGTGACAGCGTTCTCGATGTCGGTCAGCTGCTGATCGAGGTTCGGCGGGATGACCGGTGCCTTGATGATCAGCAGCGTGACGACGGTCTTCTTGGGTCTCGCGGTGTTGGCCGCCGGATTCTGGCTGAAGACCGTGCCCTCGGTCCCTTCGGCCTCGATGGTCTGGACCTTGGGAACCAGATCGAAGTCACGCAGCTTGGCTTCGGCGATGGCCTGCTGCAGGCCTTGGACGTTGGGTACGCCGACCAGTCCGCCGCCGGCACCGCTGCCGATCACGAGGCTCGTCACCGTCATGGCCGCGCCTCCTCACTTCCGGCCGAGCAGCACGAAGAGCAGCAACAGCATCATGGTGGAGTCGCCGCCTCCCATGAATCCGCCCTTGCTGTCGCCACCGCCGCCGTACCCCGGCATCAGGAGCAACAACGGCAGGAGGATGCCCAACTGGTTCGATGACTGGGTGAGCACCCTGACGCTGTTTCCACTGTCGTCCGTCGCCGCGATCGACTCCTGCGTCAACAGCGGAAGCAGGACCGCCAGCATCTTGGTCTGCTGGAGGTCGGAACGGATCGCGTCCGTCGACTTCCGGCGGTCGGCCACTTCCCGTCGTACCAGCGCGACTTGGCGATCCTGACCCGTGGACAGGATGTTGGTCCGATTCTCCAGCGCCTGAACCGCCGTACTGAGGGTCTCGATCTTGCTGTCGAGATTGCGGGCCGCGCTCTGCACCTGGGTCTGGCTGGCGGGCGTGGTCGTCTGACGTGGCATGAAGCTGCTCTGGCGGGTCGGCGTCCGGACGAGGGTACGGCGCGCCGGAGCGGCCTCCTCGAACGCCTCGTAGTCCAGGCTCTCGAGCAACGAGTCCAGGTCTTCTGTGTATCCGTTCACTGAGCACCCCTCTCATCGGTGCTGCCGCGACCCGCCGCGGCGGGTCGCCCTTGCAGGCGAACCTGCAGTTTGACGGCGGGTATGACGAGCCGGTCGAACAGACTCGGCTCCGGAGGCATGAAGCCGGGCCGGCCGCGGCCTCGGCACCAACTGCAGTCCTGGTCGTCGCCGAAGCACGCCGGGCACGCGCCCAACGCACCGGCCAGTTCCAGGCATCGGCTTCGCAACGCCTCCAGCTCGCCGGTGAGCTCGTCGAACTGGAGCCGGACCGCAGCGACCTGCTCTCGGCGCTCGGCTTCCTGCTCGAGGTCCCGTTGGTCCTGTTCGGCCTCCAGTTCGTCCTGTTCGAGGCCCTGTTGCATCTCCGTCTCGCGCTGGGAGATCAGCTGGACCACGGGCGCCAGCTCGGGATCCGCCTGGGCCAGCTCCTTCACGCTCTGTTCGAGGCTCTGCCCGCTCGCGAGTTGCTGCTTCAGCAGTTCCAGGACGTCGGTTGCGACCATCACGCTCACCTCAGGACGACGTCGTACTCGTCGTAGGCATCGAGGTCTTCGGGGAAGTCCTCCTCGAAGGCTTCGTCCTCTTCACGGGGAGATCCGGTCAGCAGTTCCAGCACGCGTTGCGAACGCTGGTGCGGGTCGTCCGGATCCGCCGCCAATTGACCAGCCGAGTCGATCAGGTAACCCGGCACGACGACGGCCTCGTCCCAGCTCGCGGCCTCGGCCTCCGACTCCCGGGCCAGGGCCGACAGGACTCCGGCGTACGCGTTGGCCGGTACGGGGGTGCCTGACGGCCCGGCGGGGATGGCTGCGTTCTGGCCGCCGAGGAGCGCCGCGAGCGCCTGCACCATCTCCGGTCTGCCGAGCAGCCTCAACAGCTGATCGGTCGCCGGAGCAGGCGTGGCCGAGGCCGGGGCCGCAGCCGGGGCCCGGGCCGGGGGAGGACCGGCCTCGTGGCTCCGGGAAGTCCGCCTCCGCCGGCAAGGTTGACGACGCCGCTGATGACGGACCCGACATCTCGGCCGGTTCCCGTCGTGTGCTTCTGCAGGGCGGCGCCCGTACCTCCCGCCAGCGCTCCCACGAGGGCGCCGTACGGGCCGTATCTCATGCCTTGCATCCCGCCTTCGAGGCCGCCCTGCAACGCGGTCGCGGCGACCGGTGCGGCCTGTTGCGCGAAGTTCGAGAAAGCCTTGCCCAGGCCGGCGAAGAACTCTTCGTACTCGAGCGGTGTCACGTCGTCTCCGAAGGCCGTCGTGAACACCGAGTCCAGCTCGGCATCGGTCAGGCCCGAGAACCGATCGTCGAGCGCATCGCGTAAATAGGGGTAGCTGGTGTCCGGCATTCCCTCATCCCTCCTGCGGCATGACTGGTCACCTCGCCGCGGATCGGAGTACCTCGCCGAGTCGCCGCCCGGACAGGTGCTCGATCAGATCTGCATCGGCTGCCACCGTCTGGACCAAGGCCTCGGCGCGATCCACGTCGAGCGCCACGACGGTGAGTTCCGGATGTTCGTCGAGCAGCCGCTCGACGAGCGGGGGAGCGGTGCGATCCGACATCGAAACGACCACGAGATCGGCCGCGGCCTCGGCTACGCACAGCATCAACTCGACGTCGGTGCCGAACGCGAGGTCGAGCTCCAGGTCCGCTTCCCCCGAGATCGCAGCTCTGACCGCTTCCACCATCGGAGACGGTCGATCGGCAACCAGGATCCGGCTCACTGTCACCTCCCGCGTCCGAACGACCATCACCTGTCCCGCCAAACTACGAGGGATGGTCGCGCCACGAGATGAACCCAAAGATCCGTTCCCGGCTCATCTTCCGGGTCTGGTCCTACCTTGGTGCGCCCGATCCCCGAGCGAACACGACAGCGGCCCGTCCAGACTCGTTTGCCAACAGGCCGGAGCGTTCAGGGGCGGCGGAGGTAGTACTCGGTGAACTCACGGCAGCGTCCTTCGCCGTCGAAGTGCATGATGAAGCAGTTCTCGTAGGTGCGGACGACGGGTCCGTTGGGCACTTCGCGGTACTGCGAAACGCCGGTGGCCACCACGGTGTCACCGTCGACGGCGACCGGAGAGTACTCGGCCTCGTAGGTGCCGGGCGCGTCGCGGGTGGAGGCGTCGCCCGACGCACTCTGTCCGAGCCAGGATGCGACGACGGCGTCCCGACCGGTGACCGGCTCGTCATACGGGTGGTAGCGGTATGCGACGTCCTCGCTGAACAGCCTTGAAATGTCGCCCGGATCGTAGGACATCCACGCCTCGACGTACCGGTCGAGCCAGTCCTGAGCGGTCTGCTTGTTCATCGGCCCACCTTAGTCCGCGCATGGGGCGAGAATGGAGACCGCACCCCGCTGGAGGAACCACGAGCGCCAACTGGCTCAGTCGTCCTTTGTCCCGCGCAGCCGTAGCCGCGGGGCGGGCCGGCGATCGCGCCTCGCATCCTGGATTGGTCGTGCCGTCATGCGACGCGTTCTTCCTCCACGTCGAGGCCGTCGGCGCGGCGCAGCACCTGGGTGGTCTGGTGATGTTCGAGCCGACCAGCGACGAGGCGGCCCTGTCCGTCGAGCGCGTGCGCGACGTCGTCCGGCACGAGCTCGAGAGGCTGCCCCGCTTCCGCCAACGGCTCGAGCCCGCGACACGCTGGCACCGAGCCCGCTGGGTCGACGTTCCCGTTGTCGACTGGACATCGCACATCAGCGTACGCCGCTGTCCCGACGGCCAGGACGGCCTGCGGCGGATCGTCGCCGAGCTTGCCGAGACCCCGATGCCTCGAGACCGGCCGCTGTGGCAGATCGTGATGGTGCGCGATACCGGGTCAGAGCAGTCCTCGACTCACCTCTCATTCGGCGGCGTTGGCCGGACGGCGATGATTCTTCTCCTGCACCATGCCGTTGCTGATGGAAACGGAGCGGTGATGCAGGCGCTGAACCTCCTCCGTCCCCGGATCGAACTTCCGAGCCCGCCGGCTCCTGCGCGAGGACACGTTCGGTTGACCGCGGCAACGATCGTGGGGCTTGCACAATTGGCCACCGACGGGGGAGCGGGCGGGCAGTTGGCCACGTCGGCACGGCGCGACTTCGCCACCGCTGACCTCGATCTTGCCGCCGTCTGCCGAGCCGCCTCCACCCGGCAGGTGCGGGTGACCGATGTCGTTCTCGCGCTCGTCGCCGAGGCAATAGCGAGTACCCACCCTGAACTCAGCACCCGGCTCGGAGGCCGGCTGCGGGTCGGGGTTCCGCAGACGGTGCGCGGCCCCGGTACCGCCGCCGAGACCAACGGCACCGCGGCGGTGATGGTCGATCTGCCGATCGATGGCCGCCCGATCGAGGGACTGATCGCCGAGGTCGGTCGCCGTACTGCTCGCCTGCGTACTCCGAGCCGGGCTGCGGCGTCGCGGTTCGTCCTGGCGAGGGGTTTGCGCGCACTGCCCGAGCCCGCGGCCGCGTGGTTCGCGAGAACTGTGTACGGCCGCCGCTTCCTGCACGCGATCGTCTCGAACCTGCGCGGCTCGCCGGTGCCGCTGTCGATGGCAGGGGTCCGCATCGCTCGGGTGTACCCGATCCTGCCCCTCGCACCGGGAGCCCCGCTCGCGTTGGGCGCGCTGAGCTGGGCCGGATCGCTCGGCATCGGTCTGGCCACCGACCCGGCGTCCCTCGACGCCCAGGCTCTTGCCGCCCGGATGGAGCTCACGCTCAGCCACCTGGCGACCGATCGGCCCGTTCCTTGATGGTTTCGTGAGCGGACGCGGGCAACACCGCGCTCCGGCCGTGACCTTGTGCACCGTCGTTCAGGCTCTCGCCGTGCGATCATCGACGGATGGATGTCTCGTCGATCGACGATCTGGCTGCTGAGCGGCTTGCCAAGGCAGCGTCGGCCGAGAGCGGGCGCAGCTCGGTCACGGTCTACGGCCGGCCCGGTGCCCGTCTGCGGCAGACGCTCATGGCGCTTGCCGCAGGTCGGGTGATGGGTGAGCACAAGAGTCCCGGGGATGCCTCGCTGCTCTGCCTCCGTGGCCGTGTCCGGCTCCGTGCGGGTGACACTGAGGTCGAGCTCGGTCCAGGTGATCTGGTCGCGGTGCCGCCGCAGCGCCACGACGTCGAAGCCTTGGAATCGTCCGTCCTCCTGCTCACGGTCGCACTGCACTGATTGCTCTCGTGCTGGGGATGCGCCGGCGTAGTAGGGTTTCGCTCTGATGTCTCCAGTCCGCGCCCGCCGTCCTCGCCCGGCCGACATGGCAGTTCCCGTCGGCGCGCGTACGGTGTTCACCGACGGTGCCTGCTCGGGCAACCCTGGACCCGGAGGCTGGGCGTGGGCGCTGTCGACGACCGAGTATGCCGCTGGTCACGAGGCTGCCTCCACGAACCAGCGGATGGAGATCCGTGCCGCCCTCGAGGCCGTGCGGGCCAACGACGGTCCGCTGCTGGTCGTGTCGGATTCGACGTACGTCGTCAACTGCTTCCGCGACGGGTGGCACACGGGTTGGCTCGAGCGAGGCTGGCTCACCTCAGCGAAGAAGCCGGTCGCCAACAGGGACCTCTGGGAGCCCTTGGTGGCGCTGGTGATGAAGCGCGGGGATGTGGCTTTCCAGTGGGTCAAGGGCCATTCCGGCCACGAGATGAACGACTTCGTGGACGGCTTGGCCGTCGCTGCCTGCTTCCCAGAGCACTGACCTGGATGGGGCGCGCGGTGAGCGACTGGACTGTCAGGTGGAGCTGGTCAGCGTGGCGTTGATCTGGGTGATGATTTCTGGGTGGTTGTCGAGGAGGTAGTAGTGGTCCCCGGGGAGGACGCCGGTTCTCACGGGGGCGCTGGTGTGGCGGCTCCAGCCCGGTGAATCCGTTGCTGGTACGTGAGGGTCCTCGCCGCCCTGGAGGACGGTGATGGGGCAGGTGAGTTGCTGGCCGGGGCGGTGGGTGTACGCGTAGAACATGCGCAGATCGTTCTGGATCGCGGGGATGACTACGGCGCGGGTCTCGGGGTCGTCGAGCGCGTCGGAGGAGAAGCCGATCCGGCGCAGTTCGTCGACGACTTGTTGAGGACTGCCGAGGGCCTGGTCGTTCGGGACGTGACGGTCAGGGGGCGTGCAGCCGGAGGCGAAGAGGTGCACGGGCCCCGGGATGCGCTGGGCTGCCAGGATGCGGGCCGCCTCGTAGCCGACAAGAGCGCCCATGCTGTGTCCGAAGAGGACGTACGGGCGGTCGACGAGCCACTGCAGGGCGGTTGCCACCCGGCGGGCGGCCAGGAGAAGGTCGGTGAGCGGGGGATCTTCCAGCCGGTCCTCACGGCCGGGGAGTTGAACCGCCCACAGCTCGATGCCCGGCGGGATGTCGGCGGCCCACGGGTGGAAGAAGCTCGCGCCCCCGCCGGCGGGTGGGATGCAGACGATTCTGGCGCGGACGTCGGGATGGGAGGCCAGTAGCCGCAGGTTCTGCCGCCAGGGAGGTGAGGTTGTCATGGTGGCTCCAAGAAGGTGAGGGGGCTGCGCGGACGACGGTTCAGCCCCTCTGGGCGACGTCCGCGGTGACCGGCAGGTGCAGGAAGCCCCGCAGCACCGAACGAAGGTTGTGCTCCGCGGTCCCGCCGGCGCGGAGCCCGGGCAGTTGGGAGACGAGCTTGGTGAAGATGAGGGCGCCCTCCTCCTGTGCCATGGCCGCGCCGATGCAGTAGAAGGGCCCACCCCCGAAGCTGAGGGGTGGCGGACCGGGCCTGCCGACCAGGAAGGTGTCCGGGGCGGCGTAGACGCTCGGATCGCGGTTGGCGGAACCGAGGACGATGGCGAGTTCCGCGCCGGCTGGCAGCGTGGCACCGCCCAGCTCCGTGGCGGCCACGGTGATCCGCCGGGTGACCTGCATGGGGGCGTCGTAGCGGAGGATCTCGGTCATCGCGGTTCGGATGAGGTCCGGCTCCTCGCGCAGCCGGGCGATCGTGCCGGGGGAGTCCAGCAGCGCCGCGACCCCGTTGCCGATGAAGTTGCTGGTGTTCATCGTCCCCGCGACGAAGATCGAGGTGAACATCGAGGTGAGCTCGTCCTCGGAGAGGATCTCCGGATCGGTGTCGTGGACCCGCACCAGGTGCGTGGCGAGATTCTCGCTGGGATCGCGGCGGCACGCCTCGATGACGTGCTCGAAGTACTCCAGCAGGTCCTGGAAACTCCGGTCGGCTTCGGCGAGGTCCTGTTCGGACAGTTGCGGTTCCAGCAGGTTGGCGAGGGCGAGCGAATGGGACCGGAATCCGGCGATCTCGTGCTCGGGAAGCCCCAGCACCCGGGCGATGCTGATGCTGGGCAGCCGGTACGACAGCACGTCCTGGACATCTGCCTCGCCACAGTCCGCGATCTCCGCCACGAGCTCGTCGGTCAAGGCGTCCACGGTCGCCGACTCCGCGGCGACGTGCGACGCGACCCGTCGTTTCGTGAAGAACCTGTTGACCACCCCACGGCGCCGCGGGTGGGACTCCGCGTCGCCGAACTGCATCGTCTGCATCAGGCAGCGGACGGCGGGGTGGGTCTCCCAGGTGGGGATGCGGCGTTTCACCCACGCTGCGTCCGGTCGGCCGAACGCTCGACCGGACAACGCCTGCACGCAGTCGGCGTACCGGACGACGACGGTTGCCTGGTGCCGCTCGTCGTAGACCGGCGGGTGTTCCCGGAGGCGGTGGTAGAGCGGGTACGGATCGCGCCGGCCGTCGGCCGTGGCGAGGAGCTTCAGCGCTTCCTGGCTGTCGGACGTCATGGCAACCCGTCCCTTCCACTCCGGCTGTCGCGCTCGTCGGCCAGGAACGCCGCCAAGGCGGCCACCGTCGGTGCCGAGTACAGGTCGCGCAGGCCGAGGCGGCTGTGCAGGCTGTCGCGCAGCGACTGGGTCACCTGCGCTGCGAGCAGGCTGTTGCCACCGAGCGTGAAGAAGTTGTCGGACCGGCGCTCGACCTGGGTGCCCAGCACTAGCTCCCACTGACGGGCGATGGTCTCCTCCAGGCCGGCCCTCGGCGGCTCGTCGGAGATCGGACTCGTCCCGGTGGGTTCCGATGCCCAGCCCGCCAAGGTCATCCGGTCGACCTTGCCGTTGGTCGTGAGCGGCAGCTCGTCGATGACGAAGAAGTGACTCGGGATCGCGTAGATCGGCAACCGGGCAGCCAGGGAGGACCGCACAGCGTCGAGATCGACGGTGACGTACGTCGGAATCACGAAGCTGACGAGCCGCTGCGCACCCCGTGGTCCGATGGCCACCGTCGTACTCCGATCGATCTCCGGGTGGTCGTGCAGAGCGGCGTCGATCTCGCCCAGCTCGATGCGGAAGCCGTTGATCTTCACCTGGAAATCGGTGCGACCGAGGATTTCCAGAACGCCGCCCGGCCGGTAGCGCACGAGGTCACCGGTCTTATACCAGCGTTGCCCGCCGTGCCACACGAACCGTTCGGCGGTCAGTTCCGGATCACCGCGGTAGCCGTCGGCCAAGCAGACACCGCCGACCCAGAGCTCACCCGCCAGCCAGTCGGGACAGTCCCTTCCGCGAGCGTCCACCACCCGGTGGCGCTGGTTGCTCAACGGGAACCCGTACGGGATCGAGGTCCAGTCCGCCTGCACGTCTTCCACCTCGAACACGTTCGACCAGATGGCCGTCTCCGTCGGCCCTCCCAGGGCGATCAGCCGGCAGCGGCCCTCGCTCGACGCTGCCAGCCGTCCGGGCAGATCCAGCGGGATCCAGTCACCGGATAGCAGGGCCAGTCGCAGACTCGGGGGCAGGTGGCGTGACCGTGACAGCAGCGCATCCATCGACGAGGGAACGGAGTTCCAGATGGTGACCTGATAGTCGTCCACCAGCTCCCGCCACGCGTCGACGTCCCGGCGCTGCTCCTCGTTCACGACCACCAGGGCGGCGCCGACGGAGAGCGGACCGAAGGTGTCGTAGACGGAGAGGTCGAAGTCCAGGGAGGTCAGCGCCAGTGCTCGGTCGCCTTCGCCAACGCCGTAGCGCTCGTTGACCCAGTCGATCGTGTTGACCGCGGCCCGGTGCGACACCTCGACCCCTTTCGGGCGGCCGGTCGAGCCGGAGGTGAAGATCAGGTACGCGAGGCTGTCCGAGGTACGGCGTACCGGATGGCGCAGCGGGTCGGCACTGACAGCTTCGGCGCAGGTCAATACCCGAACCTTGCCCTGCCAGTCCGGTATCCCGGGGCCGCCGTCGGCGGTCACCGCGAAGCGGACGCCCGCACGTTCCAGGATCTGCCGTTGCCGATCCGGCGGGGCGTCGGCGCCAATGGCGACGTACGCCGCACCCGCGGCGAGCACCCCCAGGACGGCCGCGATTTCTTCATGGCCCTTGGGCAGCACGACCGCGACGATCTCAGAGGAGCCGACACCGAGCTGGCCCAGCGACGCGGCGATCCTCAGCGCGGAATCCGCCAGCTCGCCGTACGAGATCGTCGCCCCATCGCTCCGGTACAAGGCCGGCCGGTCCGGATGGACGGTGGCACGATCGAAGAACCGTTCGTGGAGCAGGGTCTCGGCCCGGGGTACGGCAGTGGCGTTGATCGCCTCCCGCCGTACCCGCTGATGTTCCGGCAGTGCGGTCTCCACCGGCCGGGACCACGCCGTCTCGTCGGCCGCAAGGTCGCTCACCAGCCGGATGTAGGCGGCGAAGGCGTCATCGACGATGCCGGACTCGAACAAGCCGTCGACCGCGTCCCACACCAGATCGACACGATCCTCGTGGGAGAAGACCTGGTGGTCCAGCCACACCTGCGGCGTCTGGGTGATCATGTACCCGAGATCGCCGAAGTACTTGCGGAAATGGTCGGTCACCATGTCGCTGCCGAACGCGTCGAACACGTTGTAGGAGAAGACGATCGGCGCCGGGTTCCCGTAGACGGAGTTGCGTTGTGCGAGGTCGCGCAACACCTCGACGCCGTAGTACTCCTCGTGAGCCTCGTTCGCCCGGAGGCTCTGCTGAACCGCCAGGGCCCGGTCGCCGAACGTCGACTCGGCGGACAGGTCGATGGGGAGCAGAACGATGTTGGAGAAGTCGCCGACCATGTTCGGCACTGCTGGGTGGGTGATGCGCCGGCCGAAGTGCGGCAGGTTGAGCAGGAACCGGGGTTCGTTGCTCCACCGGCCGAGCACCTCGGCGTAGGCCGTGGCCAGCGCTACGGCCGGGGTCACGCCGTACGATCGGGCGCGAGTCTCGAAACGCTGCCAGTCCGCCGGCGCCATGGCGTGGGACCGCCGGCTGAAGCGCGGGCGGTGGATGTGCTCGGGTGCCCTGGCGAGCGGGATGTCGGGCGGACCGGGCAGGTCCGGGAGCAGGTTGCGCCAGTACTCCTCGTCGACTCGCCGCTCGGCGGCCATCCGGGCGCGCCGGTCCGCGAGGTACTGCGGGAACTCGTGGCCGACCGGTGGAAGAGTCTCCTCGGGGTTGCTGTAGAGGTGACTGAGGTCGTCCAGGATCACCTGCACGCTCCGCCCGTCCGCGACCAGGAGGTCGAACTCGCAGTGGATCCTGGAGAATCCGCCGTCAGCCAGGGTGAGCTGGAGGTCGAAGACCTGGCCGTGCTCGACGTCCAGCCGGCGGTGTGACAACGTCTCACGGATCCCGGTCAGGCCTGACTCGACCTTCGCTGTGTCCTTCCCGCGCAGGTCGTGCACCGCGAGCTCGGACCACGGGGATTCGGGCATGATCTGCTGGCGGCCGTCCGGGAGGAACCGCGCCCGGAGCATGCCGTGTCTGCTCACCACGGTGCGTACGGCGGCTTGCAGCCGGTCCGGATCGATGTCGTGGGCATCGAATTCGAAGTAGACGTGGGAGCCGACCCCTCCCAGCGGCTGATCGTCCGCCCTGCCGACCCAGTACGCCTGCTGCGTCGGCGTCAGCGCGAACGGGGCATGGACGTCGACCTCGGGCGCGGCAACGCGCCGGTCTGCCGGCCGCTTCGTAGCTTCGTCGACAGCCTTCGCCATGGTCGCCAGCTCGGGGTGCCTGCTGAGAGTGTCGAAGGAAAGGGTCTCCGGGCCGAATGCGAGCTCGACGCGGTGCAGCAGTCTGATGGCGGTGAGCGAAGTACCACCGAGCTTGAAGAAGTCGTCGGAAGCTTGGACGTCGGACCGGTTGAGCACATGCCGCCACATCTCCGCGAGGGCCGCCTCAGTGGTGGTCATCACGGATGAGCTCTCGTTCAGGTTGGTCAGATCACGCACGGGGAAGCACTCCTTGCATCGGTCTGGGCTCGCGTGACGCGTGCAGAGCCTGCCGGTCGACCTTGCCGTGGGACGTCAGCGGGAGGTCGCCGCGGAAGTGGATCCGCGCCGGGACCATGTAGCGGGGCAGCGTCGTCACCAGGTGCTCGCGAAGGTCCTCCTCGGTGATGTCCGTGGTGTTCGGAACGACGAAGGCCACCAACGACCGGTGATCGTCGCCATCGCTCACCGTCACGAAGCATTGCTTCACCGCCGGATGGCCGTCGAGGTGGTGCCTTACCTCACCGAGCTCGACCCGGAACCCGTTGACCTTCACCTGTTCGTCTCGACGGCCGGTGAAAACCACGTCGCCACTGGACAGGAGGTAGCCGCGGTCGCCGGTGCGGTACAGGCGTTCCCGTACGCCCGCGATATCGCGATGGACGAACTTCTCCCTGGTGAGGTCGGGCAGACCCAGGTATCCGGCCGCCAGACCGTCGCCCGCCAGGCAGAGCTCTCCGGTCTCGCCCGGCTCGCACAGCCGCCGCGCATCGTCGGAGAGCACGTAGAGGCGAGTGTTCTCAAGGGGACGGCCGATCGGGAATGGCATGTCGTCGCCCGGCAGGTCGTCGACCGGGTAACACGTCGCCACACACGTGGACTCGGTCGGTCCGTAGAGGTTGAACACGCGCCCCGGCCCGTAAGCGCGCAGCGCTTTGGCCATGTGCCGGTGCGATTGCGCCTCCCCACCGACGGTCATGGTCGCGACGGGATCGAGAACCTCGGGGGCCTCGTCGACGATCAGGTTGAACAAGGATGTCGGAAGGGCCACGAGGTTGACGCGCCCGGTCCGGATGACCTCTGCCAACCGGGACAGGCCGACCGGCTCGGCGGGATACATCACCAAGGTTCCACCACTGAGCAGCGCGCCCCAGATCTCAGAGGTGGCCATGTCGAACGTGAGGGATCCCAGCTGGAGGATGCGGCTGCGTTCGTCCACCGGCCCGAAAGCAGTGAAGAACGCCGTCCGGTTGATCCCTCTGTGCAGGATCGGCACGCCCTTGGGGCGGCCTGTCGAGCCTGAGGTGTAGTAGACGCACGCGATGCTGTCGGCGGTCGAGGCGGATGGCGGATTGGTGCCGCAGGCAACCAGCGTCCGTCCGTCGAGTGGAAGCAGGCGTGCCTCGACGTCCTCGAATCGTTCGGCGATCTGCTCAGGTTGGTCGCTGAGCACCCAGGCGCAGCCGGCATCGGCGATGACGTGCCGAAATCGTTCGCCCGGCCATTCGCCGTCCAGCGGTACGAACGTCCCACCGCACTTCAAGATGCCGAGGAGCGAGACCAGCATCTCGGGCGAGCGACGTACGCACACTCCGACGCTCGCACCCGGCCCGATGCCCTCAGCACGGAGGTCGCGGGCGAGGCCGTTGGCCAGGCCGTTCAGCTCGTGGTAGCTGAGTTGACGATCGCCCTGGACGACCGCAGGTGCGTCGGGTCGACGGGCGGCCCAGTGCTCGAATCGCTCCTGCATGCTGCTGTCCCTCGGATACGGCGTCGCCGTCCGGTTGATCTTCCGGTGGATGGCCAGCGCCGCAGGAGGGCAGGTCACAGACGTCATTGCGGGGTTCACTCTTCCGTGCTCGCCGTCCCGGGACATGAACGGCGATGAATGGATGGACTCCCCGATCATGACCGCCGGCGACGGGCCTGGCTCCAGCTCGGGCCTGGCACGATCCGGCGTGACAGAAACCCGTCACGGCGCCGGCAGCCTGCGCGAGCTGGGGGCGGAGTACACCTGCCGCCACGGAGAGTGCCGCCCGATGCAGGAACCCGAAGGTGTCGACCCCAGCACCAGTCCCGCGATCACCCAGGACGACACGGCAGGGTGCGTGCCGGGGGCAACTGTCTGGAACGTGTCCTGCACCGTTTGCGGAATGCTTTCGTCGAGGCCACCGGCCACCATCAGATGCCCGTACTTGCTCGAGGCGGGATTGTCTGACTATGGTCAGAGAATGCGGGATCAGATAGCCGCCGTGCGGCGGTTCAACCGGGTCATCACGCAGCGGATCGGGGCGCTCGAGGATGCGTATCTCTCGCGTGAACGCTCGCTCGGGCTCTCGCGGCTGTTGTGGGAGATCAAGCCCGACGGGTCGGAGGTCCGCGCGCTGCGTGCTCGGCTGGGTCTGGACTCCGGTTATGTGAGCCGGCAACTGCGACTCCTGGAGTCACAGGGTCTGGTGTCCACCGACCCGGATGACCAGGACGGGAGGGTGCGGACGGTGCGACTCACGGCCGCCGGCCAGGCGGAGCGCGCGCTGCTGGATCGATCCTCCGACGAGCTTGCGGAGTCGATGCTGGAGCCGCTCTCGGCGGGGCAGCGAGAACGTCTCGTGGCCGCGATGTCCGAGGTGGAGAGGCTGGTCCTCGCCTCGCTGGTGCGCATCGAGATCACCGATCCTCGCCGCCCGGAAGCCCGCTACTGTCTGCGGTCCTACTTCGAGGAGCTGGGCCGCCGCTTCGATACGGGCTTCGATCCGTCGCAGAGCATCTCGGCGAGTGACGACGAGATGACGTTGCCCGCGGGGCTGCTGCTGGTCGCCTCGGTGGAGGGCTCGCCGGTCGGCTGCGGCGCACTGAAGCTCCACGACGACACCGGCATCGCCGAGGTCAAGCGGATGTGGGTTTCCCAGAGTGTCCGCGGGCTCGGCCTGGGGCGCCGGCTGCTCGAAAGCCTCACTCAGGAAGCGTCCTTACGCGGGATGCGCGTGCTGAGGCTGGAGACCAACCACGCGCTCGCGGAGGCCCGGAAGCTCTACGAGGCGGCCGGTTTCGTCGAGGTCGACGCGTTCAACGACGAGCCGTACGCGCACCACTGGTTCGAGCGAGAGCTGCTGTAACCACAGCGCCTATTGATTGGTTGGTGGTGCCTGACCACGGCAAAGGGGGGAGAAGTGCTCGAGCAGTACGCCGTACCGGACGCCGCGGCTCGTCCTCAGTTGGCTGAATGTATGCGGCACGGACGCGGCTGGAAAGTCACGTACGCGGGGGAATCGGTGGTTGTCGGTCACCTGGTCGGCATGCTGCATGTCGCGGTGCTGCTCGCGAATCCGCTGCGAGAGATCCCGTCCATCGAGCTCGCCGGTGGCGTCAACGCGCTCGGGATGTCATCCCGCCGGCACACCGAGTCGGTTCAGGTTCTCCTGGATCCTGATGCCGTTGGGAGCTACCGGCGCAAACTCGACGAACTCCGCGCTGTGGCGGGACGGCTCGACGCGCTGGGGGACCAGGGCAGGGCCGCCGCGCTCCAGGTCGAGATGGACTGGCTGCTGCGTGAGCTCGCCACCGCATCGGGCCTGAGTGGACGAGCGCGGACCTTTGCCGACAATCAGGAACGGGCCCGCGTCGCCGTCGGCAAGGCCATCCGCCGAGCGATCCTGCGGATCGAACACGTCGCCCCGGCAGTGGGCGCGCATCTGGCGGAGAGCGTCTACACCGGCGTCCGCTGCGTCTACCAGCCGGCCTGATCTACGCCGGGAAACACCTACACATACGACCGATGGGTGAACGTCTCGAGAGTTCGAGCGCCGTTCACCCATCGTTCCGCTCCGGACTTCAGGCCGAGATCGGAAAGGAGCTCTCGGCTCAGCCGAACACCGAGCGGGCCAGCTCGTGGCCGAGGGTCTGACCGGCGTAGTGGTCGAGCCTGGTGTGGATGCCGGCGTAGATGCGGCTGAGTCCGGCCTCGTCCGCGACCGCCTGCAGCGACCGGAACGTCCGCGTCACACCGGGAAGCAGCTCGGAGGTGACCGTGAGCCGCAACCGCGGATCGAACTCCTGACCGAGCAAGGTGGCGGCTGCCTGGGAGACCACGCTGTGCGCACCCGGGTAGGAGGGGTCGGCCGGCGTGTTGGCCAGTGGCGTCCAGGCAGCATCCGCCGTGGTGGAATGGTTGCCGTCGGCATCCGCGAGCCGGATCGCGGTGATCGGCCGCCAGATGCGGAAGTGGTACTTGGCGTCGTAGAACGCGATGACGGCGTCGGCCAGCACCAGGTTGAGGTGCGCGAAGACCCGGGCGGCGCCGGCGAGGTCGTAGCGTTCGGTGCGCAGAGCGGTCTGGGTGATCTCGTTCCAGTAGTTCCAGATCGGTGCCGCCCAGAAGTTCGCCTGCTCGGTCTGGTCGCCGTCCCGGCTGGTGCTGCTGTTCCGGCCCAGTCGCTTGACCTCGTTGATCGCCGCGGCGTACCGGCGACTGCCGAGGTCCGGGTACGCCTCGGGCCGGAAGCGGCCGGCGCGCTTGATCAGGAACGGCGTGACGTCCGGCCAGTGCGTGAACACCGCGGGAGCGTTGGCGGGTGGCGTCGGCCGGTACTGCCCGGGTTCGGTGCCTGGGTCCAGTGGCGGCGGAACGGCCGACGACCCGTCGTGGCTGCGTAGGTCGAGCAGCAGCCGAGCGGTCAGGCGGCCCGCGGCGATGCCCGTTTCCCGGGCGTGTGCCGGCCCGGCGTCGGCCAGTTCGGCTTCGAGTTGCCGGCCCAGATTTGCGGACTCGGCCGGATACAACGCGACGAGAACGTCGTGCCCCGCCTGGGCTGCCGCGGCGATCGGCGATGCCCCCGAAGCCGCACGTACGGCGAAGAGGTACGGCGTACCCTTCCCGGTGGTGGCGACCACGGCGTTGTGGATCGCGGCATGCAGTATCGCGAAGCTCCGGGTCGGGTGGACCGTGGGCGGCTGCAAGCCTGCCGTGCGGACGATCCGGAGCAGGGTCTGGTTCCACGCGATCACTACGTCAGCACCCGCCCGGACCTGTCTGGTCGGTTCGAGGGACGGGACGCGGGCAGCCGTCTGAGCGGCAGCGAAGCTGGTGTTCGTCGCTGCGACGGCTACGGCCGCGGCGGTCGTGCCACCGGCGATCAGCAGGCCGCGACGTGAGACTGGAGATGTCACGATGACTCCACAGAGAGGATTCGATGGTCACCAACGGGATAGACAGGCGGGTTACACGCAGGGTTCGTGTAACCCCGGCACCTATTACGGGTGTGGTTCTGTGTCGGTCCTGACGTGTGAAGGTGACGGTGACGGGTGGCGGGACAAAGATCGTGGGGGCGGCGGAAACCCGAGGCTGAACGGAAGCCGGATGCGGCCGCGGCCGCGCCGATTCGTCTGCACGTGGTGACCGACGACAGCTACGCCGACTGGGAGGCTGTCTACAACGACAACGTGGACCGGGTCTACCGGCTGATGTTCACCAAGGTGGGCAACCGGCCGGACGCCGAGGACCTGACCGCCGAGGTCTTCGTGACCGCGCTGAAGCCGTTGCAGCTGACGGCGAGCATCGGCGAGGTCCGGGCGTACCTGCTCGCCACCGCGCGGACGGTGCTCGCGGGGTACTGGCGGCGGACGCTGGGGCGCCAGATCACCCGGCTCGAGGAGGACTGGGCGCTGACCGAGCCGGTGAACGACGCCGAGGACAGCGGCGCGATCGCCCGGGCGGAGGCGATCCTGGCGGAGCTGCCGGAGCGGTACCGCCGCATCCTGCAGTTGCGGTTCATCGGGGCCTGCTCGTTGAAGGAAGCTGCGATCGAACTGGGAGTGACCGTGGGCAACGCGAAGGTGCTGCAGCACCGGGCGCTTCGCCAGGCCGCGGCTGTCGCAGACAGAATGGAGGGGTGACGATGCGCGGAGTACGCCGATTCGTCGACGACCTGCTGAGCCGGCGTCGGACGAAACCCTTTGCCGCCGACGAAGCCGACGAGTCACAGGTCCGGACCGCCATCACCCTGCGTGCCGCCGGGCCGGACCACGGCCCGAGCGACGAGTTCGTCAACTCCCTGCGCGAGCGCCTGCGGACCGAGCTCGACGACGACACGCCACCGGTGCGGGAGCTGCACGGCAGCAGCCGGCGCCGGTTCGTCGCGTCGATCGCGGCGGCCTCCGCGGCGTCGGTCGCGGTCGGTGTCGCTGCCGAGAGGCTGCTGGGCGGTGCGGGGGAGGCGGTGACGGCGGATCCCGCCGAGCAGACGGTCACGCCCGACAACGGCGAATGGCGGGGGATCGTCGCGGCCAAGGATCTGCCGGACGGCGCCGTACGGCCGTTCGACGTCGGCAGCATCATCGGATTCGTGCACCGCTCCGGTGACCAGTTGAACGCCGTGTCCGGCGTGTGTACCCACCTGGGCTGCAAACTCGCTCTGGACGGGCCGACGCGGCAGCTGAATTGTCCTTGTCACAATGCCGCGTTCGGCGTCGACGGTGCGGTTCTGCATCACCGGCTGCCGGTTGCCCTGCCGCCTTTGCCGAAGCTGAATGTGCGCGAATCCGACGGAGTTGTGCAGGTTTTCGTACCGCCACGCCAGGCGTGATCGGTGGCGTAACCCGGCCGCCTATCAATGGGCATGAGAAATCTGCGTGGAATACGACGTTTCGTCACCGCGCTCGCGGCGGCCGGTTGCCTTACGGCCGTCGCCGCGTGCGGTGGTGGTACCGATAACCAGAGCCAGGCTCAGCCGGCCGGCACTCCCTCGGCCACGGCTTCCTCCCAGCCCTCTCCCGCCGATTCGGAGATGCCGGGTATGTCGACGTCGCCGGCAGCTCCCGCCGGTCCTGCGATCGCCGGCAACGCCGTGGACATCAAGGAGTTCGCGTTCGGGCCGCAGAGTGTCACAGTCAAGGTCGGCACCACGGTGACCTGGACCAACGACGACCAGGATCCGCACACGGTGACCAGTCAGAACGGCAACGGCCCGTTGAAGTCGAGCACGCTGCAGAAGGGTGACAAGTTCCAGTACACGTTCACGAAGGCCGGCACGTTCGACTACCTGTGCACGATCCACCCGTTCATGACCGGCACGGTGGTGGTCACGGCATGAGCCTCGAGGACGATCACAGCCCGGAAGGCATGACGCGTCGTCAGTTGATGCGGCACACCGCCTGGTTCGGTGCGGCCGTGGTGCTGACGGTGACCGGAGGCGAGGTGATCAGCCAGATCGCCCGCCCGGACGAACAGCCGGCGGCCCTCCAGAAAGATCCGAACGCGTTGCGATTCCTGCAGATCAGCGACAGCCATCTCGGATTCAAAGGGACGGCGAACACCGCCGTCGAGCAGTCCTTCGCCGATGCGATCCAGCAGATCAATGCCCTGCCGTACCGGTCGGATTTCGTCATGCACACCGGTGATCTGACGCATTTGTCGACGCCCGCGCAGTTCGACCAGGTCAAACAAATGATGGGCGATCTGAACACCGGCCACGTGTTCACCGTGCCGGGCGAGCACGACTCGGTCGACGACCACGGTCAGAAATACCGCAACGTGTTCGGCAAGGGGACCGTCGGGGACGGGTGGTACAGCTTCGACATGGGCGGTGTGCACTTCATCTCGTTGGTGAACACGCTGAGCCTGGAGAGCCTCGGGCATCTCGGCAAGGACCAGGTCGAGTTCGTCCGGCAGGATGTCGCGAAGTTGTCCTCCGACACGCCCATTGTCGTGTTCAGCCACATTCCGCTGTTCGCGCTGTACCCCAAGTGGGGTTGGGGAACCGATGATGCCACCCAGGCGCTCAGCTACCTGAAGCGGTTCTCGTCGGTGACGTGCCTGAACGGCCACATCCACCAGTTGTTCACCAAGACCGAAGGCAACATCACGTTCCACAGTGCGACCACCACGGCGTACCCGCTGCCGCGGCCCGGTGAGCGCCCGGCACCGACCCCGGTCACCCTGCCGGCCGGGAAGCTCAAGGCCGCGCTCGGGATCCGCGAGGTGCAGTACGTCGAAGGCAACGACCGCCTCGCGATCAAGGACGTGGAACTCGCATGAGAACCTTTCGCCCCACCCTGGCCGCGCTACCGGTGGCCATCTGCCTCGCGGTCGTCGGTTACGTCCACGCGCAGCTGTACGTGCGCAGCTACCACGCCATCCCGTACATCGGGACGTCCTTCCGATGGGACGCGGCCGCTTCGTTCGCGGTGGCGGTGCTTCTGCTCGTGCGGAACGCGACCGTCCTCCGGATCGTCGCGATCGGCCTTTGTCTCAGCGGGCTCGGCGGTTTCGTCGGATCCCGGACGGTGGGACTGTTCGGGTTCACCGAGCGGGGTTGGCAGCCTGCTCCGCAGGCGCTGCTGAGCGTGCTCGCCTGGGTCGTCGCGCTCGTCCTGCTCCTGGTTCCGTTCGGGAAGCAGCTGGCGGAGCGTCAGCTCCTGCGGTCGCTCGTTGCTGAAGGCAACGAGTAGTCGATCGACGCTGTGGGAGGGCCGGACGATGGGTTTCTGCGGGGAAGGGCGTCCGGCCCTCGGCGCGTACGCCTTCGGTCTGCTCTCGGCGGCTGACGAACGCATCGTCGAACGCCACGTCGCCGGCTGTGAGGAGTGTTTCCAGGAGCTGGCCGGCTTCTTCAAGCTGCGCAACGCCATCCGGGACCTCCCGCCGGAGACCTTCCTCGACGGCTCCACGGACGACGAGTAGCCCTGCCACAGCGGCTTCAGAACCTCAGCTTGTAAAGGTTCCGCGGCCTGCCCATGAGCGTGTCGACCGTCGTGATCGCGAGGCTGGCCCTGCGCTGTTGAGTGACGTCGACACCTGGCCGATGACTTCGGCTTCCTCGTGGTAGCCGTAGCGCTTCGCCCGGACACCCGGATGCTGCTCTCACCAGCTCGCCGCTTCGGTGACCGCGTCGTGCGGCCCGACCACTGCCACGACGTACTGGTCGGCCGGGGCGGGCGCCCAGCCCGGCGAGGGGAGGTCTTCGATCTGGATCAGGTGGGTCACGCTGGATCGCCTCTCGGAGAAGCTGCCTGCTCCCGGCCTGGGAGCCGTGTGGGTGGAACGGGCGCACGTTCCGTAGCAGCGGTCCGGACGCGTGTTGAGGGCCGACAGTGCGCGCTACCTGGAACGGGTTGGAACGCCGGAAGGGTATGGACGATCGTCAAGCCGTGGTTCTCGGCGGCAGCATGGCCGGGTTGTTGACGGCACGGGTACTCAGTGAGCATTTCGAGCACGTCATCATCGTCGAGCGCGACGAGCTCAGCGGGGAGTGGGCCGGTGATCCGGTGGCTGATCCGCGAGAGCGAGAGGTACGGCGTGGTGTACCGCAGGGCCGGCACGCCCACGGGTTGCTTGCCGCCGGGTTGAATGTCGTCGAGCAGTTGTTCCCCGGGGCGACCGAGGAGCTCGTCGCGGCCGGTGTGCCGAGTGGCGACGTACTGGGCAACGTTCGGTTCTGCACGAACGGATACCGGCTGAAGCAGGCGCCGATCGGCATGACCGCGTTGTCGTTCAGTCGCCCGTACCTCGAGAACTACCTGCGGGCGAAGGTGTTCGCGTTGCCGGGCGTCGGGGTGTGGCACGGGACGGACATTGTCGGCATCGACGCCGACCCGGGTGCCGGACGGGTCACCGGGGCAATCGTGCAGCGGCGCGACGGCGGCGGGGTGGGAACCATCTCCGCGGATCTCGTCGTCGATGCGACCGGGCGTGGGTCGCGGGCTCCGCGATGGCTTGCCGAGCTCGACTACGAGCGTCCGCGGGAGGAGCAGCTGCAGGTCGACCTCGCGTATGTGTCGAGGCACTACGAGGTCGACCCGGCGTTGCTCGACGGCGACATCGCAGTCATCATCGGACCCTCCGCGGCGGCGCCTCGCGGCGGCGCGGTCATGCTGGAGGAGGCCGGGCGGGCGGTCATCACGCTGTTCGGCATCCTCGGTGACCACGCGCCGCTCGACGACGCGGGATATCGGGCCTATGCGCGCCGGCTGCCGTTGCCGTACGTCGCCGACATCATCGAGGCGTCCGTACCGCTCGATGAGCCGGTGAAGTTTCGGTACCCGGGCAGCGTGCGGCATCGCTACGACGAGCTGCGGCGGTTCCCGAAGGGGTTCGTGGTGGTTGGGGATGCGATGTGCTCGTTCAACCCGATGTACGGGCAGGGCATGTCGGTCGCGGGGGTCGAGGCGCTGCGACTCGGTGACGCTCCTGCCGTCGCCGGTGCCGAGTCGTTCGACGCGTTGCGGTTCTTCCGCGACGTCCGTCCGGTCATCGACATCCCGTGGCAGATCGCGACCGGCGGTGATGCCGCTTTGCCGGGCGTCGACGGGCCGCGCGACGCCCGTACCCGAATGGTGAATCGCTACCTCGATCGGTTGTACGCCGCCGCGGCACATGACGAGGTGGTGTCGAAGGCGTTCAGCCGGGTCACGAACCTGCTGGACCCGCCAGCAGCGCTGCTGCGCCCGGCCATCGCAGCCCGAGTCCTCGCTCGCCGACACGAACCAGCCGCATGAACAGCCCCGACCAGGACCGTGCCCCCAGGCCGGTCAAGAACGCGGTGGTGATTCGGACCGCGGTCCGGTATGGTGTGTGATCCGGACTGTGGTCCGGATTAGTGGAGGGGTCATGGTGGAGCTGTCTGACGGGTTATCGCTGGTGCGTGAGCTCGGGAGTGCTGATCAGTGGCTGGCTGTCCTGACCACGCTGCGGGCATCCGGGAGTCCCGCATCGAGTGTCGTGAACGCCGGAGTCCTTGCGCATCCGGTCAGCGGTGAGCAGGTGGTCGGTTTCGTCGCGAGAGGCGGAACGGCGAAGCTGCGGAACCTGCGATCCCGGCCGGAGTGCACTCTGGTGTTCCGAGCGGGATGGGAGTGGGTCGGCGTCGAGGGGCGGGTCGAGCTGGCCGGGCCGGACGACCCGCTGCCCGGTCTCGACCGGGAAGCGTTGCGGCAGTTGCTCCGGGACATCTTTGTCGCGGCCGGCGGAAGCCATCCGGACTTCGACGAGTACGACCGCGTCATGGCGGCAGAGCGTCGTACTGCTGTGCTCGTGCAACCCGACCGGTTCGTCACCAATCCGCCTGGGACCGAGCACAAGGAGGAGGAATGAAGCGGCCCGAGGTCAGCTCCGGCACGATCCAGGTCTGGTCGGATCTGCTGTGTCCGTTCGCCCACGTCGCGCTGCACCGGCTGTGGGAGGCCCGCGAACAACTCGGGCTGACCGATGTAGTTGCCTTCGACCACCATGTCTTCCCGCTCGAGCTGTTCAACGGACCACACCCGCGCCGGGGTACGGACACCGAAGCGGTTGGTCTCGGCCAGATTGCGCCCGAGGTCGGCTTCCGGGTCTGGACCGAACGAGATGACCTCTATCCGAACACGGTCCTGCTCGCCGCCGAGGCTGTCCTCGCCGCCAAGCATCAAGGTCTGGAGGCGAGCGCGCGCCTGGACCGCGCACTCCGGCGCGCATTCTGGCTGCACAGTCGTTCGATCGGTCACCGTGCCGTGATCCTCGAGCAGGCGGCGGAGAATGACCTGGATGTCGACCGCCTCGCCGACGACCTGGACTCCGGCGCCTACCGCCGGCACCTGATGGATGACTATCAGGTCAGCCGGAGCGAGGAGATCCAGGGCAGTCCCCACTTGTTCTTTCCGGACGGCAGCTCGGAGTTCAATCCGGGCATCGTCGTCCACTGGGAAGGACCCTGGGCTGCCGGCTACCCCGTCGTCGACAAGAGCGACCGCCGCGTGTACGCCGAGATCGTACGGCGCGTCGCGGAGCCGGCGTAATGCTGCACCGCATCGTCGTCGGCCCCCTGGAAACAAACTGCTGGATCATCCATGACCAGGGGAAGGCGCTCGTGGTCGACCCCGGCGCCGACCCCGAGCGGATCCTGGCAGGGTTGGCCGGCCTCGAGGTCGTGGGACTGGCGCTCACCCATGCGCACTGGGATCACGTCCTGGCACTGCCCGAGTTGAGCGAACGCCTCGACGTACCTGTTCTCGCTCACCAGGCCGAGGGAGAGGTTTGGTCGCACGAGTTGAGGCAAGGCGAGCGCACGGGGCACTGGGATGCCGGAACGGCTACTGCCGACCTGCTCCCCACCGGAGTGCTCGCGTTCGACCGGCGAGAGAAGCTGTGGGACGGCGTGATCGACCGCGAGTTGGTGGACGGCGACGTGCTGCGGGTCGGCGGGCTGCGGGTGTCTGTGATCCACACGCCCGGTCACACCCCGGGCAGTGTCACCCTCGCGCTGCCCGGCAAGCTACTCACCGGCGACACCTTGTTCCCTGGTGGTCCCGGATTGACGGGCTGGCCGTTGTCCGATTTCCCCGCGATCATGCAATCGGTCGAGCAACTACTGCTGCCGGCCGACCACGCGACCATGATCTATCCCGGGCACGGGCGCTCGACCGTGGTCTCAGCCGAGCGCCCCCACCTCGACGAGTGGCGCGCCCGCGGCTGGTGACGGCCGCGCTCAACTCGGTCTGGTCGAGAAGGGTAGCTGTCGTCAGCACAGTTCTAGGCCCTGTGTCACAAAGCGGGGCAGTGCGGGGACTCTTCAGTGAGGGGTTGTTCAGCGCGACGAGGTGGGTCATGCGAGACACGATCACTGGAGGGCTGGCGAGGCTGCCGCGGCCGGTTGCCGCGGTCCTGGGTGGCGGAGGCGTACTGGGCGCGGCCCACCTCCGTCGCCGTGAGGTGTTTCCGCTCGGCTACTTGTCCTCGCGGGCGAGTCTGTTCTCCGATCGTGGCCTCCGGCGACTGATCGCGGAAGCTGAACTGCCGGCGCGGATCGAGCAACTGCCGGTCCCATTCACGGCGGTCGCGATGGACCTCGCGTCCGGTGCGGAGGTACGTCTCGACGACGGCGACCTCGAGACCGCGTTGCTGGCGAGTTCCGCCATCCCGGGTGTGCTGCCACCGGTGGTACGGGACGGGCGGACTCTCGTCGACGGTGGCCTGATCGCTTACGTTCCGGTGCAGGCGGCGTACGCGGCGGGGGCTGCGAGCGTACTGGTTCTCTCCACCGGGCCGGCGAGCTGGCCGTTGCCGCCGGCGACACCACGGCAGCGCGCCGGTGCGATCGCCTCGCGGGCCGCCGTGCTCCAGGTACACCACCAGATCGAGTGCGATCTGCACGACGTGTCTGAGTACATCCCCACCGTTGTCCTGCCGACGGGCGTCGACAAATGGCCTGCCCCGTGGGACTTCGGGCACTCACATCGGCTGATCAGCACCGCGACCGTCGCGGCCGAGCGGTTTCTCGACGCACTCGAGGTCGACGGCCCCGGACTGTATCGAGCCGGCCCCGAGCGGTCGTCCGCTCACGTCGAGACGGGAGCCCCATGAGCACCATCGCCTTCCTGAACATCGCCATGCACGGCCGGGTCAACCCGACCTTGCCGATCGTCGCCGAACTCGTCCAGCGTGGCCACCGGGTCAGCTATCACACCTCACCCGCCTTCGCGCCCGGGGTCGAGCGGGCCGGCGCCACGGTGCGGCTGTACGCCGGTGGCGATCAGGCGCTGCCCGATCCGCCGACTCCGATCGCCTTGCTGGACGGACTCGCGCGCACCGCCGTACAGGTGCTTCCCGGCGTACTCGACGATCTGCGCGAGCTCCGGCCGGATCTGATCGTCCACGACTCGGCCTGTCCGTGGGGTGCCGTTGCCGCACGCAACCTCAGGGTGCCGGCGGCGTCCTCGTTCACCACCTTCGCCTTCAACCGCCACGCACCAAGCCCGACCGAGCTGTCGAGGGGCTTGCTGCTGGCCGCCGCGACGCATCCGCGCACCGTCGAGGGCTACCTCCGGGCCCGGTGGCAGCTCCGTCGGCACGGGCTGCCATTGGTTGACCTAGGCAACATTCGTCAGGCACTCAACCTCGTCTACACCTCGCGCACCTTCCAGCCCGGTGCGGAAGGGTTCGACGAGTCGTACCGCTTCGTCGGGCCGAGCATCGGCGCCCGGCCGCCCGACCCCTCGTTCCCCATCGACAGCCTGCGGTCCCGGGTTGCCTACGTCTCACTGGGCACCGTGTTCAAAGCCGATCCGCAGCTGCTCCACACGTTCGCGTCCGCGCTCGCACCTCTGGTCGACACCGTGGTCATCGCAACCGGACAGACCGACCCGTCCGCGCTCGCACCCTGGCCGGCCAACGTTCTGGTACGTCGTTCCGTCCCGCAGCCGGACGTGCTGGATCGCGCGTCGTTGTTCGTCACGCACGGCGGCATGAACGGGGTGAACGAGGCGATGTACGCCGGGGTGCCGATGCTCGTCGTTCCCCAAGGCGCCGATCAACCGCTGGTGGCCGGCCGGATCGTGGAACTCGGCGCCGGTCTGACGATCCGCACTCAGGACGTCACCGGGGCGCTCGTACGGACGCTCGCCCGGCAGCTCCTCGAAGAGCCCGGGTATCGAACGGCGGCTCTCGCTCTCCAGGTCGCCGAGCGTGAGCCGGGTGGCTACCGCCGGGCCGCCGACGAACTCGAGCGGTATCTGGGGGCGCCCGTCAACGCCCCCGAGCGGGGCTGACCGATGTCACCGGTTCTCGTGCTGTTGCTTGTCGCCGGGTTGTCCGAAGCGGTCGGGCGCGTCCTGCCGTTGGTGTCTCGCCGTCCCGGGATGTCCCGGCCCGTGGTCGTCGGGTTGCTGGTGACCGGTGCCCTGATCGAGAGCGCGGTGATTGCGATGTGGCCAAGGACCGCGTGGACGGTCGCTGGGCTGCTGTCCGAGCCGCCGCCGAATGCTTCCGCTCTGGTCTGGACGCCGGGCCTCATCGCACCGCTGGTCCTCGCGGGCGTGCTTGCGTTCCCATGGCTCGGGCCGCTGCTTCACGTGGTGCTTCTGACTGCGGTCGCGGTCAGCCTGACCGGTCCGCTGGCAACAGCCAGCGGACTGGAGTGGGGACTCGCGGCAGGGTGCGTGGCGGTTGCGGCCGTCGGGCTCGCTTGTGCCGTCGACGTCGTACGACGTCTCGTCGCGAGGGCGCTCGCACTCGGCGTGGGGGAGTCCGGCGCATGACCGGTCTGCTGCTCGTGCTCGGTGGGCTCGGTCTGGCTCTGATCGTCGAGGGCCTTCTGGCGCGCTACGAACTCCTCGCGTACAGCGTCGGCTGGCGAGCCTCGACGACCAAGCTCCCGGCCGGCCTGCCGTATGCCCGTGGAGCGTCCGCGGATCGCCCGCCGACGGCGTACCTGGTCTATCTCGACGGCATCGGGAAACGTCAGTTCCGTGACACCCGGGACGGTGGCCAGCTCGTCCAGGCTGTGATCGCCGGAGCACCGGAGCTGCGGGTCCTGGGCCAGGTACAGCCCTACTCGCCGCTCGCCGCCCCGCTTGCTGATCGACCGGTCTGGGCGTGGCTGCGGAGGCGAGCCGGTCTGTTGCTGTTCCTGCACAACGTCATGCAGACCTTCGTCGCGGCGGACCGCCGGTACCGGCCCCTCTACAACCAGGCCGTCGGTGACCAGATCGCCATCCAGCTCCGGCTGGCCGGATATCGGACCGGCAGTGACATCCCGGTGGTGCTGCTCAGCTACAGCGGAGGTGCTCAGGTCTCGACCGGCGCCGTCGACGGGTTGCGGCGCGCACTGCACTGCCCGGTGCTGGTGGTCATGCTCGGTGGTTTTCACAACGGCGCCAACGACCTCAGTCGGGTCGACCATGTGTACCAGCTGACCAGCTCGAGAGATCGCATCGAACGGCTCGGGACCTGGATCTTCCCGCAGCGGTGGCGACTGTTCCGCCGCAGCGGATGGAATCGTGCGGTGCGCGCCGGAAAGATCACGGTGCAGCTGCTCGAGCCGGCGACCCACGTCGGACCGCGTAGTTACATCAGCCCGACGGCGCTCCTGCCCGATGGGCGCAGTCACCTCGACCGCACCGCGGACACCGTGATCGCCCTCATCCGTGAGTACTGCTCCACGCTTGCATCGGCCGCCGACAAGCCCTGAGGCCCAGACCTCTCGGACGCTCCACCAGCTGTTGCTTCAGGCACTGATGTATCGCAGCGGGATGGAGACGCTGTGGTGGGGCGTGCAGTACGCTCGATCGGTGGCACCGAGCCGGTCAGGCGCCGGGCTGGTTGGGCGGCGAGACGAGTGTCAGGTTCTGGACGACCTCGTGGCGGGCGCCAGGGCAGGCCGTAGCGCGGCCTTGGTACTGCGCGGCGAGGCAGGCATCGGCAAGACCGAGTTGCTGAACTACCTCTTCGACCGGGCTGCCGGGAGCCGGGTCGTGCGGGCGGCCGGCATCCAGTCGGAGATGGAACTCCCGTACGCCGGTCTGCACCAGATGTGTTCGCCGCTGCTCTCCGGTCTGGACCAGCTTCCGGGGCCGCAACGGGATGCGCTCAGTGCGGCGTTCGGTCTTCGCGCCGGGATGCCGCCGGAACCGTTCCTGGTCGGTCTGGCCGCGCTGAGCCTGCTCGCCCAGGCAGGCGGGGAGCAGCCGTTGGTCTGCCTGGTCGATGACGCGCAGTGGCTGGATCAGGCGTCCGCACTGACCCTGGGGTTCGTCGGCCGCCGGCTGCTCGCGGAGTCGGTCGTTCTCGCGTTCGCCGTCCGCGAACCCACGCAGCGGGAAACGCTGGCCGGCCTCCCGGAACTGCCGGTCGGCGGGTTGCTCGAGCGGGACTCCCGGAGGCTGCTCGACTCCGTGGTCACCGCGCCGCTCGACCAACAGGTCCGGGACCGCATCCTCGCGGAATCCCGCGGCAACCCGCTGGCCCTGATCGAACTGCCGCGCAGATGGACACCCGCGGGGCTGGTCGGCGGCTCCGGCCCGGTCCGGGCTCAGCAGTTGTCGAGCCAGGTCGAGCGGGAGTTCGGCCGCCGGATCGCGTCGCTTCCGGCCCAGACCCGCTCGCTCATGCTGATGGCGTCGGCCGAACCGGTCGGTGACGTCGAACTGTTGCGACGGGCCGCCAGGCGGTTGGGCGTCGACGTCGACGCCGCAGCCGGACCCGCCGCCGAGCTGATGACCCTCGACTCGCGAGTACGGTTCCGGCATCCGCTGGTGCGCTCGGCGACGTACCGGATCGCATCGCCGACAGACCGCCGGACGGCGCATCGGGCCTTGGCGGAATCGATCGACCCGGACGTGGATCCGGATCGCCGCGCCTGGCATCGTGCGCAGGCCGCGTCGGACCCCGATGAGGACGTCGCGGTGGAACTCGAGCGTTCGGCAGCCCGCGCCCAGACGCGCGGCGGCCTCGCCGCGGTCGCTGCGTTCCTGGAACGAGCGGTAGAGCTGACGGACGATCCCGGCCGTCGTTCGGCCCGTGCGCTGGAAGCCGCACAGGCGAGGTACCAGGCCGGAGCCTTCGAAGCGGCGAGCGATCTGCTCGTGACAGCGACGGCGGACCCACCGGACGAGCTGGCGCGTGCACGGATCGACGTCCTGCATGCCGGTCTCGCGTTCGCGCAGGGACGCGGGCTGGAAGCGCCCGCGCCACTGCTCGCCGCGGCGCGCCGGCTCGAGAACCTCGACGTACCGCTCGCTCGGGACACCTACTTGGAAGCCGTCTCGGCGGTGATCTTCGCCGGGCACCTCGCGCGGAGCCCGGGGTGGCAGGAGGTGGGGACGGCGGCGCGCAGTGCGCCGCCGATGCAGGTGCCGCGCGCCGCCGACGGGTTGCTGGACGCGTTGGCCGTCCGTCTGGCAGATGGCTTCACCGCCTCGGTGCCGATGATCGAGAGCGCCCTGACGGCGTTGTCCGCCGATGACCTGCCGGTCGAGGAGTCCCAGCGGTGGCTTCTGCTCGCGGGCGTCATCGCAGCAGATCTCTGGGATCTCGAGCGGTGGCAGGCGGTCACGACTCGGCACGTGGCGCTCACCCGCCGGACCGGCGCGTTCAGCGGGCTCCCGCTGGCGCTGGACTCGTCCGCCGTCGTCCTCGTGTTCGCCGGCGAGCTGACGGCGGCCGCCGCGGTGGTCGAGGAGGTGCGAACGGTGAGTACCGCGATCGGGACCGTCCAACCGCCCTTCGGGGCGCTCGCGTTGGCCGCCGTCCGGGGTCGCGAGAGTGAGGCACGCGCGCTGGTCGACGCCACCGTCAGCGAGGGGGCGTTGCACGGCCAAGGCCTCGGGGTCA
Source organism: Kribbella sp. NPDC048837 (assembly GCF_055586945.1). Classification (NCBI taxonomy): domain Bacteria; kingdom Bacillati; phylum Actinomycetota; class Actinomycetes; order Propionibacteriales; family Kribbellaceae; genus Kribbella; species Kribbella sp. NPDC048837. Next base: position 662,209 of record NZ_JBVJHF010000001.1, on the reverse strand, counting down.
CTGTCGCGAACTGCCATCACGCGGTGCTGTGCAACGGCCTCGGTCAGTACGACGAGGCGATGACCGCCGCCCGCGCGGCCGCCAGGCACCAGGAGGAGTTCGGCGCGCCGCGGTGGGCCTTGGCCGAGTTCATCGAGGCGGCCGTGCGCGGTGGCTCGCCCGAGGCCGGACCGCCGGCATTGGAGCAGCTCTCCGAGGCCGCCCGGGCCAGTGGCACGGACTGGGCGCTCGGCGCCGAGGCGGGTGCACGCGCGCTGCTGAGTCAGGGGAGCGCTGCCGAGGACCTCTACCGGGAGGCGATCGAGCGACTCGCCCGGACCAGGGGCCGCGTGAATCTGGCTCGCACGCACCTGGTGTTCGGCGAGTGGTTGCAGCGGGAGAATCGCCGTACCGAGGCCCGAGAGCAGCTCACGACGGCGTACGAGATGCTGAGCCAGGTCGGCGCGGACGCGTTCGCCGAACGTGCCCGCCGGGAGCTCCGGGCGGCCGGAAAGAAGGTCCGTGAACGCAGCGGCGCGAGGCACCCGGCCCTCACTGCTCAGGAAGCGCAGATCGCCCGGCTCGCCGGCGACGGACTCACGAATCCCGAGATCGGCGCCAGACTGTTCCTCAGCCCGCACACCGTGGACTGGCACCTCCGCAAGGTGTTCTCGAAGCTCGGCATCGCCTCCCGCAAGCAGATCGCGAACAAGCTCGCCCAGGGCGCTGGTATTCCGCTGCCGGCGTACCAGCAGTCGCGGAGTGAGTAGGACGGGAGTACTCCGCTGCCACGTACCGGGTCAGCCGGCCAGGTCGGCCGCGAGAAGTTGCTCGAGGTTGGCGAGGTTGCCGGCCCGGGATGCCTCCAGAAAGGCGAGCAGGAACTCTTCGTGGGTCTGTGAGCCGACGGTCACCGGTCGCACGGCGGCGAGCCGGCGCCGGGCGCGGCTGACCATCTGCCTGGTGTTCGCCGGGTGCAGGTGGAGGAAGTCGGAGAGCTGTCCGTACGGGTAGCCGAACGCGTCCCGCAGGACGAGTGCGGCGCGTTCTCTCGGAGTGAGGCACCCGACGATCAGCATCACCGCCTCCGCGACCGCGTCGCGCTGCTCCGCGTGGACCGCTGGATCGTGACTCGGGTCGGTGAGTTCCTGGCCCGGGCTTGCCACGGCGGTCTCGTGCCGCCGGCGGGCGGACCGGCTGACGTTCATCGCGAGCCGGCAGGTCATGGTCACCAGCAGCGCCTTCGGGTCCAGGATCTTCGTACGATCCAGCCGCTGCCACCGGACCCAGATCTCCTGGACGACGTCCTCGGACTCGTTGGCGTTGCCAAGGATGCGGCGAGCGATCGCCACCAGCTGGGACCGGAACGGGAGGAAGATCGCAACCGCCTCCTCGAGATCCTCACCCGGCGTGAAGGCACCGTCTTCGATCGCGGCTCGCTCAGTGCCGGTCCGCTGCGTCAACTGTCCTGCGTTCATTCTTCCGGCCTCCCGCCTGCGACAGGGTTCGCACCGCCTTGGGATCACAGTGCGGTGCCACGCGCGGGACCGGACCACGGTGGCCACGTAGACCCCCTCGTAGTTGCGGCCCGCCACGTGGTTCAAGCGACTACGTGGCAGGAGGGAGTCACAAACTGCGCGGCTTTCGTGTCCTTGTTGGTGGGACCGTCGATCGAGGAGGCGGACATGAGGAGCACCGGTTGGGCGGTGAAGCCGGCCGGAGCGTGAGCCGGCGCAGCTGTCACAGTCTGCGTACGCCCGCGAGCGCACTGGCCGGCACCACGAACATCAGGGTCACCGTCAGAGCGAGCACGATCGACCAGCCCACTTCGTCGGCATGCAGGTGACCGACGTGGAAGATCATGTGCGGCAGCGCGAACGCCACGTACGCCACCAGGGCCACCGTGGCGAGGTGGCGGTCGAGCCGGATCGCGGCCGCGGCCAGCACGATGCCCAGCCCGAGCGACGCGCTGCCGAAGTCGCGGAACGCATGCTCGCTGTACGGCGGATCCCAGTCGACCGTCGGCACGTTGTCGTAGAACGAGCGCGGGGCGAACGTCAGCCAGACGCCGAACGTCAACTGGAGCACGGCAAAGACCACGAGCACCGTCCGGACGTACGTCCTCATCCGAGGTACTCCGCGAAGGTGATCCGGCCGTACGCCGGCCCGTCGACCATCGCGTCGCCGTTCGCGAAGGCTCGGAAGACCTTGCCGCCCAGCCGCAGCGGCACCGTTGGGCGGTGCGAGCCCTTCGCCTGCTTCCAGATCCGGGCCAGGTCGCGCACCGTCCGGCGTTCGGGCCCGCCGATGTCCGGCGCGCGGCCTTTCACCGGTGGCTGCCCGACCAGCTCGGTCAGCCGGGCGGCCACGTCTTCGACCGCGATCGGCTGGAGCGTCATCGTCGGCGCGACGACGACCGGAAGGTAGCGCTGGGCGCTGAAGACGCGGTCGATCAGGTCGTGGAACTGGGTCGCCCGCTGGATCGTGTACGGCACCCCCGACTCCTCGACGACCTGCTCGACCTCGAGCTTGGTCTTGTAGTACGAGAGCGGGATGCGGTCGATGCCGGCGATCGACATCACCACCAGGTGCGGGACGCCCGCGGAGGCCTCGACCAGGCGCCTAGTCTGCTCTGCGTCATGCCGACCGAGGCTGGTGGCCAGATGCACGATCACGTCCGCGCCGTCGACCGCGACCTCCAGGCCGGCGCCGGTGGCGAGGTCCGCGACGACCCGGTCCGGACCGTGCTTCCGGCTCAGCACGCGGACCTGGTGCCCGGCCGCGCGCAGCCGGCTGACAGTGGGACGCCCGAGGTGCCCGGTCCCGCCGGTGACAAGAATGGAACTCATGCTGGTGTCCTCTCTTTACCAGTAGAGTTCCGACAGACCTCCGATTTGTGACAGCCCCACCGTCGCGACCGCGACCTGGTCAGGACTCGGGGAAGTGGTAGAGGTCGTACCCGCCCACTGTTTCGAAGCCCATTCGCGTGTAGACCGGGACGCCCAGTTCGGTCGCGTGGAGGCTGGCGATGCGCAGACCCAGGTCGCGCCCCGCACGCAACGCAGAGGTCGTCAGTGCGGTGCCGATTCCGCGTCGACGATGGCTCTTCGCGGTCGTGACGACGAAAATCCCGGCGATGCCGTGTGCGGCGTACATGAGCGCGGTACCGACGGCCTGCCCATCGACCCGTCCTATGAGGCGGACGATGCGGTCGGCGTCCGCCCGGCCGGCCTCGTTGCACGCGGCGTTGTCGTACTCGCTCGGGGGCAGGTCCAACGATGGTCCGTAGGTGTGCACCCACTCGCTGAAGCCGGCGATATCAGCGTCAGTTTCGTTCGCCACGCTGAGCGCTTGCTCCAGCCGCTCCCCATCTTCGAGCCTCAAGACGCCGTTGAGCATGGGGTGGGCCGGCCCACTGCGATAGCGGACGAGCCCACTGTCGGACCGCTCCACTTGCCCCCAGCCCAGCCAGTAGTCGCGGAAGTTGGCGAGTTGGGGACGGAGATCTCTGATGTCACTCATGTCGGTTCTGTCACCCCTTGCCCAGGACTCCGCCGTAGCGCTGGTACAAGTGCGGCCCCGCTTCCGCGGTGGTGTCCCATCCACGAAGCGTGTGCTCGCGCTCCTTGACCCAGGTGGCGAGTGCGGGTTCGAGGGGAATGGGCGCGGCGAGACGTTCGATCGCGGAGATGGCCAGCGGGTCGGCCTGTAGCGACTGGGCGTAGGCCTGCCGGGCCTCGGTGAGCCGTCCGAGCCGTTCGCAACACTGGCCGATCATGAATTCGGCGATCTGGACAACATGTGGTCCGAGGATCGCAGCCCATCGATAGGCCTCGACGGCGCCCTCGATGTCGTCTCGCTCGATGAGAACCTGACCGAGAATCAGACGCGCGCTGGGGTCCACCGGAGCGTGGTCCACCGCGGCCCGCGCGTACTTCTCCGCTGCCTCGATGTCGCCGAGGACGAGCTGTTCCTTGGTACGGCTTTCCAGCAGTGCCCATCGCAGCGCCTGCCAGTCGGCTTCGGCGTTGAGCGACCCCCGCGGCATCTGGTCGCAGTACTGCTCGGCGAGATCCATCTCTCTGACCATGCCGGCGTTGTCGCGTTCGAGTTGCGGCAGGAAGGCCTTGATCCGGTGGAACCGGCTGCGCAGCTTGTTCGGCTCGCCCACACTCTCGTCGGCGACACCGATCGACAGCTCGTGGTTGTGCAGGTGGTGCTGGAACCGGTGGACATCGTCGAGTGCCTTCATGCTCACCTGAGCCAGGAAATAAGTGGCCTCGATATGGGGCCAGGTGCCAGGCAAGGCCGACTCCGCCACGAACTCGAGGTCGGAAAGGTCCGGCGGCAGTTCACCGTCCTGGAAGAGTGTCGACTTCGCGAGGCCCCGGAGGAAATAGACGGCCGCTTCGTCAGTGGGCAGGTTGCCGGCGAAGTGCCGAAAATCCGGAACGGCCAGGGTGAGAATGCACCTGTGCAGTCCCATTCTGTGCAGCAGCCATAACGCCCTCGCTCGGGCAGGTGCGTCCACTTGGTTCCACAGGTCGAGCGTGTCGCACAGCTTCTGCCAGGCCGGTGTGCGCAGGTGCACGGCCAGTTCGCGTGGGTCGTCCAATTGATAGGAAGGGCTGCTCACACGTCTGACAATGGCGCGGCGCGCGGAGGGAAAGAGGGTACCGTGCGAACGGCTGACGGAGTCGTCATTCTCTGTGAATGCCTTGGCGGCGAGTTCGAGCCCGATCGTCAGCGGACTTCCCGATGCACGCCGAGGCCCGAGGTCGACGTACGGACGGTACAGCCATCCCGCGAAGGTCCCCTCGATCTCAGGTCGTGATTGCATGACTTCCCCTTCATCCAGTCCTTGAAGTGAGCAAGAGCGCCACGACGGCGCCCTTGCTCATCGAGCTTCAGCGCTGTCAGAAGCCCTTCTGCGCAGGGCGGTTCGGGGTCAGCGAACGAAACATCTCCATAGCAAACTCCCTTCGGTTGCCAGAAAGAATCCAACCAAGGGCAGCAGGCCCTACGTCGAGCCTTACCCTCGCTCGGAACGGCGGGTCTGCGATTCCCGCCCGAGAGATAGAGGCACTGCCAGTTCGGCTCCGACCAGTGCCGCGCGTGACAGAAACCTGACATGCCGGATCCGGACTGACCGAATGGTCGTCACACGGCCGCGGCGCCTTAGCTGATAGGGGCCTCTGGCAACAATCCGACCGCGGTTCAGGTTTCTGTCATGCCGGATTCCGACAAGCTCGGAGGCTGTTGGATCTGGCCAAGGGCTCGGATAGTGACTTGCCAAGGTGAGAGTGTTCTCAGCCCCTCGGTCGCCCAACGGCCTGGAGATCAGGTCGACCCCGATTCGCTGCTGACAGGTGAGGCCTCCTCGCGGCACGGCGCCGGGTCAGGCCGCGATGGCCCGCGTCCTCACTCGTGAGCAAGAGGAGTTTCATGTCACACGCCAGGCAAGCCGGCTCCGGATCCTGCCCCTACACCGGCACTTCCAGCGCGACGGGGGCGGCGGTGACTCCCATCCCGTCGCCCGAGGGCGGGCGGGACGTTCCCCAGGCCCCCGGTGCGTGGCCGCTGCTGGGACACATCGTGCCGATGCTCCGTGACCCACTGGGCTTCCTCCCCGCCCTGGCCCAGTACGGCGACGTCGTCAAGGTGCGGTTCGGCCGGTTCCCCGTGTACGTCGTGACGGATCCGGCCGCCACCCGCGACGTCCTGGTGCCGGGAGACGTCGACTACAAGCGTGGGCTCTGCTTCGAAAGGCTGGAACCAGGGCTTGGGCAAGGGATCGCGACCGCGTCGGGCGCCGAGCACCAGCGGCTGCGCCGGATGCTTCAGCCGGTGTTCAGCCGGGAGCGCCTCGTCGGCTACTCGTCGATCATGCGAGCCACCGCCGAGGAGCTGGCCGGGTCCTGGCAGGACGGTCAGACCATGGCGGTCGACGAGGTGATGAACGACCTCGCCCTGACCTCGCTCACCCGGAGCCTGTTCAAGTTCACCGCGACCCCCGAGACGGCCGAGGCGATCAAGCACGGGATGCGGCTGCTGACCCACGGGCTGCTCAAGCGCATCGTGCTTCCGCCGGCGTGGGAGCGGGTGCCCACTCCCGGCAACATCCGGTTCAAGCGCGCGATGACGATGATGAACCGGGCGATCGAGGAGGTCATCACCGCGTACCGCGACGCGGGCGAGGACCGGGGTGACGTCCTGTCCGCGCTGCTGTCGGTGCGGGACGACGACGGGAACGGTCTCACCGACTCCGAAGTCCACGCGCAGGTGATGACGCTGGCGTTGACCGGCGTGGAGGCTCCCGGCGCGACGCTGGGCTGGGTGATGTACGAGATCGGCAACAACCCCGAGGTCGCCGATCGCGTCGACGCCGAACTCGACACGGTCCTGCGCGGCCGGGCGCCGGAGTACGACGATCTGCCTGCCCTGGAGCACCTGGGCCGGGTCATCAGCGAGGTACTCCGGCTGCACACGCCCGTACTCTTCTCCCGGCGCACCCTGACCGCGGTCCGCGCCGGCCAGTCGAAGATGCCGGCCGACGCGGAGCTGATCTACAGCCCTTACCTGATGCACCACGACGCCCGCTGGTTCCCCGACCCGACACGGTTCGATCCCGACCGTTGGCTGCCGAAGAACGCGCAGCGAATCCCGCGGGGTGCCTACATCCCGTTCGCGGCTGGGTCGTACCGATGCATCGGAAAGGTCTTCGCCCTCAACGAGTTGACGATGGTCACCGCGGTTCTCTGCTCGCGCTGGCGGCTGCGACTGGTACCGGGCACCAAGGTCCGGGAGGTCGCCAGTGCCCTCATCCGCCCCAGTGAGCTGCCGATGACCGTCCACCGGCGTACGCCGGCCGTCCGCCACGCATCGGCGTGATGGTCATGAACGGCTACGTGATCCCGGACCTGCGGTTGCCGTTCGCCACGGCGGCTCATCCGCAGGCACAGCATGTCCAGCAACTGACTGAGGACTGGTGCCGGCGGTTCGGCCTGCTGCGCTCGCCGAGGGTGGTGACCAAGTTCCGCGCGCTGGGCTACGGCCGCATCATGGCCACACTCTGCCCGTACGCACCCCTTCCCGGGTTGGCCCTGGTCACGGATTGGAACAGCTTCTTCTTCATCACTGACGACCAGCAGAACATCGCTGTCACGACGGACCGCGCCGGGCTCTACGAGGAACTCGTCGCGACCCTGCGCAGCGTCATCGCCGGCGACTCCGGCCCGAGCGCGCACAACTGCCACCCACTTGTCGTGGCGTTGCGCGACCTCCTGCACCGCACGATCCCGGGACGTCCGGAGTACTGGGTGGCCAGGCTGCGCGGGAATCTGGACCGGTGGCTGACGGGTCATCTGGCCGAGAACGCGTACCGCGTGTCCGGCACGGTGCCGACAGTGGACGATTACGTCGCCGTGCGGCAGGACGCATCGACTGTGCTGCCCACGCTCGATCTCGTGGAGATGATCGAGGGCGCGACGCTGCCGGACGCGCTCTACCAGACGCCCGAGTACCAGACCCTCGTGCTCGGGACCGCCGACATCATGTGCTGGATCAACGACATCCACTCGCTGCACATGGAACAGGGCGACCCGATCAACTTCGTGACCGTCCTGGACCACCACCTGCAGCTCGGGACGCAGAACGCCATCGACGCCGTGGCCGCGTGCGTCGCCGAACGCGTGACGGACCACCTCGCGGCGGCGAAGGAACTGCCCCGAAGGATGGACCGGCTGGGGCTCGCGCCCGAGTCCCAGCACGCGGTCATGCGGTGCGTCGAGGACCAGCAGTCGTGGGCCGCCGGCATGGAGACCTGGGACCGGACCGACACCATCCGGTTCGACGATTCGGAAGCCCCGCGACCCGGCCGGACCGCCACCTATGTGGAGGACCTGCTCGACTGGCCGGCCACGGCCTGACCGGCATCCTCACCCGACCGACCGCTGACGACCATCACCCCAACTTTTCCAGCTTGGACGGATCATGACCACGCTCCTGACTCGCGAAGTGCGTACCGCACCGGGAGACCTGCCGCTACTCGGGCACTCCCTGTCCCTGCTGCGGCCCGACCGCGTCGGCTACCTCATCTCGCTGCAACCGCTCGGCGACGTCGTCCGGATCCGGATCGGCACCCGGCCGTTCCTGGTCCTGAACTCGCCGGAGCTGGTCCGCACCGTACAGGTGGAGGAAGGCCGGAGCTTCGACCGCGGGCGCATCTTCACCAAGGCCCGGCCGTACGTCGGCGACGGCCTGTTCACGGCGCAGGGCACCGAGCACCACCGGCAGCGCCGGATGGTGCAGCCGGCCTTCCACAGGGCGGAGGTCGCGCGCTACGTGCAGATCATCGGTGACGTGGTCAACGGGCGGGTCGGCGCCTGGCGGACCGGCGAATCGGTGGACATCGGGCGCGAGATGCACATCCTGGCCAGCGAGATCATCGGCCAGACGATGTTCCGCGCCCCGGAGGCCCGCGAGGTCGTCCAGCTGGCCCGCGACGAACTGCCGGCCCTCGTGCAGGGGCTCGGCGCCCGGACCGTGCTGCCCGACGTCGCCTCCCGCCTGCCGATCCCGATGCTCCGCCGATTCGATGCCGCCAGCAACAACTTGCGGACCGCCAGCCTGCGTCTGGTGACGGCGTACCGCAAGCAGCACGGCGACCTCGGCGACTTCGTGTCGATGCTGATGCGGGCCCGGGACGCCCGGACCGGGACCACGATGAGCGACGTCGAGATCCGCGACCAGGTCATGACGTTGCTGATCTCCGGGATCGAGACACCGGCGACGTTGCTGACCTGGGCGTTCTACGAACTGGCCCGCGATCCCGGCGTACTGGAGTGGCTGGAGGCCGAGATCGACGAGGTGCTCGGCGTGGGCGGCAGGGACATCGAAGTGGCCGACCTGCCCGCGCTGCGGCGCACCGAGGCGTTCGTACAGGAATGCCTGCGCCTGCACCACCCGCTCTGGCTGCTGATGCGGCGCGCCGTGCGGCCGGTGACGCTCGCCGGGGTACAGATCGCGCCCGGCGACGAAGTGATCTACAGCCCCGCCGCGATGCACCGCGACCCGACCATCTTCGCCGACCCGACGCAGTTCCGCCCGCAGCGCTGGCTCGGTGACGCACCGACCCCGGAGATGCAACGGGCCTTCATCCCCTTCGGGCTCGGCAACCGCCAGTGCATCGGCGACATGTTCGCGTGGACGCAGATGAAGATGACCGTCGCGACGATCGTTGCCCGCTGCCGGCTGACACCGCCCGCCGGCCACCGGCCCAAGAGCGTCGTGACGAGCATCGTCCACCTCGACCACCTGCCGATGATCGTGCGCCATCGCCCGTCGGTATGACGACGGACACCCCGACCGACCCCCGGCGAGAAAGCAGAGAGCCATGACCAGACTCCTCGAAGGCAGAGCCGTGATCATCACCGGTGCCGGCTCCGGCATCGGCCGCAGCGCCGCGGAGGTGATGGCCGAGCACGGCGCTGATCTGCTGCTCGCCGACATGAACCACGACACCTGCCAGAAGACGGCGGACCTGGTCACGGCCCGGGGCGGCAAGGTGGTCGCCGTTCGCGCCGACGTGTCCGTCGAGGACGACGTCGAGGCGATGGTCGAGGCCGCGGTGAGCGTGTACGGGCGGCTCGACGGCGCGTTCAACAACGCCGGGATCGACGGTGCCTTCGAATCGGTCGGCGACTCCACCCGGGCGAACTGGGATCACGTCATGTCGGTCAACCTCACCGGTGTCTGGCTCTGCATGCGGGCGCAGATCCGCCGGATGCTGGGCAACGGCGGCGGGGCCATCGTGAACAACTCGTCGATCGGCGGCCTGGTGGGCATGGGGCTCGGCCTGTCCGCGTACGTGGCGGCCAAGCATGGCGTGGTCGGCCTGACCCGGGCGGCGGCACTCGAGTACGCGACCCAGGGCATCAGGGTGAACGCGGTCTGCCCCGGCACGGTGCGGACCGGCATGTACGACCAGGTGGTCGCGACCGGTGTGGTGACCGAGGAGCAGATCGCCGCCATGCAGCCGATCAACCGGCCCGCTGATCCGCGGGAGATCGCCGAAGCGGCTGCCTGGCTGCTGGCCGGCCGCGCGTCGTTCGTGACCGGGCAGGCCCTCGCCGTCGACGGCGGCCTGCTGGCGCAATGAACACAATGACCTCTCCGGGCTCACCCGTCCACTCCGCGACCGTGGTACGAGTGGCGGACGAACTGCGCCCGGCCGGGAGCCCACCGGTGCCGTGCCCCGCTCACCCACTGCTGGCAGGAGATCTCCGCAGGCAGGGCTACCGGGTCACGACCGGGACTGTCGTCATCGGACAAGGCGAAGACTCGGCCGCAGCAGTGCTCGATGGGGGAACGGGGCTCGGCGTCGCCTTCCCGCCCATGGGTGACGCTGACCGCGCTGCAGCCAAATGCACCATCAAGGTCTGGGCGGCTCTCGCCCGGCCACGTCGTGTCCTGCTCGCCTCCCCACGTTCGTTCTGTGCCGGCGTCGAACGAGCCATCAAGACCGTGGAGGAACTGCTCGACCGATCCGGCGGCACTGTCTACGTGCGCAAACAGATCGTCCACAACGCCCACGTGGTTCGCGACCTCGAAAGCCGGGGGGCTGTCTTCGTCGAAGAGGTCGCCGAGATCCCGGCCGGCGCGATGGTGGTCTTCTCGGCCCACGGCGTCGCTCCGGCCGTGTACGCCGACGCCGCGGACCGTGGTCTGCGTGTGATCGACGCGGCTTGCCCACTCGTGACCAAGGTGCACGCCGAAGCCAGGCGGTTCGCTGCCGGTGGCGACACCATCGTCCTGATCGGCCATGCGGGACACGAAGAGGCCGAGGGCACGATGGGCCAAGCGCCGTCGCGGACAGTACTGGTCGAGACGGTCGACGACGTCGCACGCCTCGAGGTGGCGGATCCCGGCCGGGTGGCCTACCTGACCCAGACCACCCTCGCCGTCGACGAGGTCGCCGAGGTGGTCGGCGCGCTGCGGCGGCGCTTCCCCGCCGTGAAAGGACCCGCATCCGACGACATCTGCTACGCCACGACGAATCGGCAGGTCGCCTTGCGGGCCGTGGTGGACGAGTCGGACGCCGTCTTCGTGGTCGGGTCGGTCAACTCGTCCAACTCGCGGCGACTGGTCGAGCTCGCCGAGCGGCAGGGCACCCCGGCGTACCTGATCGACGACGCGGGTGACATCCGGCCGGACTGGCTGACCAGTGTGGACACAGTCGGGCTGACGGCGGGCGCGTCGGCGCCGCCCGCGCTCGTCAGCGGTGTGATCGCCGCGCTGAACGGACTCGGCCCGGTCGAGGTGGCCGAACGAGAGATCTCGCGCGAAACGGTCCATTTCGCGTTGCCTTCGCAGGTGCAGAACAGACTCGGCACGAGGGAGATCGAACAACGATGAGCAACTCAGTCTTGATGCCCGGTTTCGCTGTGGCCGGCCCGGAATCAGCGAGTATGGGAAGGACTCCAGCCGAGATCCTCGCCTGGGCGCGCGAGATGGTTGACCCGACCCTGCGCGCCGCCGTCGACACACTTCCGGATTCGATGCGCCGGATCGTCGGGTATCACTTCGGCTGGTGGGACGCGGACGGACGCCCCACCGAGAACAATCCCGGTAAGGCGCTGCGACCCGGGCTGACCCTGGTCTCCGCCGCCGCCATCGGCGGGTCCGCGGCAACGGCCGCGGCGATCCCGGCCGCGGTGGCCGTCGAACTGGTCCACAACTTCTCGTTGCTGCACGACGATGTGATGGATCGCGACGCCAGCCGCCGGCACCGCGCCACCGCCTGGACGGTCTTCGGAATCAGCCCGGCCATCCTCGCCGGTGACTCGCTGCTCACCCTGGCGTTCGACGTACTCGCCGGGAGGTCCGGCAGCAACGCCGAGGTGATCAGGCGCTGCCTCTCCACCGCGGTCCAGAGCTTGGTCGAGGGTCAGGCGCAGGACCTCTCCTTCGAGCAGCGGATGGACGTCACCCCGGCCGAATGCCGGAACATGCTCGGCCTGAAGACCGCGGCGTTGTTCGCCTGCGCCTGTGCTGTCGGCGCGCTGTCGGCCGGCGCCACGCCTCTGGACACCGAGCGGTACCACCGGTACGGCGACCAGCTGGGGCTCGCCTTCCAGTTCGCTGACGACATCCTCGGAATCTGGGGCCACCCTGCGGTCACCGGCAAGCCCGCTCACGCGGACCTCGCCGTACGCAAGAAGTCGGCGCCCGTTGTCGCCGCCCTCGCTTCCGGTACCCCGGAAGGCGCCGAGCTGGCCGAACTCTACCGCCGACCGCAGCTCAGCTCGGCCGAGCTCGTTCGCGCCGCGACCCTCGTCGAGGCGGCCGGCGGCCGTGAGTGGAGCCGGCAGCAGGCCGCGGGTTTTCTCGCTGGGGCGCTGCGGGAACTGCAGCCCGGCAGGTTCGACAACAAGCTGCGTTCTCTCGCCCAGCTGGCCGCCTGCCGCGATCGCTAGTCGTACCGCGCTGTGGATCGATGACCGCACACCAGCCACACCAATCCGCCCACCCTCGGGAGCCCCGACATGACACGTCCCTTCAAGGCGTCACCAACCGCGGTGCTGGATCCGCCGGACGGCGGTTCGTCGCGCGCCCTGTCGCACACCGATCTGCGCGCACTGGACGTCCCCCGGCTGGAGGCGCTGGCTGCTGAGATCCGCGCGGCCCTGGTACCCGCAGTCTGCGCGGCCGGGGGACACCTGGGTTCCAACCTCGGCATGGTGGAGCTGACCATCGCACTCCACCGGGCCTTCGACTCGCCGAGAGACCCGATCCTGTTCGACACCGGTCACCAGGCCTACGTGCACAAGATGCTCACCGGCCGGTGGGACCGGATGGACACGTTGCGGCGGGCCGGCGGGCTGTCCGGCTACCCGTCGCGGGGGAGAGCGCCCACGACTTCATCGAGAATTCGCACGCCTCCACGGCGTTCTCCTACGCCGACGGCATGAGCCGGGCGATCGAGCTGAGCGATGACCTTGACCGCAGGGTGGTCGCGGTCGTCGGCGACGGAGCCCTGACCGGTGGCATGTGCTGGGAGGCGATGAACAACCTCGGCGCGTCCAGCCGACCGGTCGTGCTGGTGCTCAACGACAACGAACGTTCGTACGATCCGACCAAGGGTTCGGTCGCCGTACACCTGGAGGCACTGAGGACCGGCCGGTCCGGCGGGGCCAACCTGTTCGAGCAGCTCGGCTTCGAGTACGTCGGGCCTGTCGACGGCCACGACTTCGACGCACTGGGCATGGCCTTCGAGTTCGCGCGGACGCGGCGGCACCCGGTGCTCGTCCACTGCGTGACGGTGAAGGGCCGGGGCTACCTGCCCGCCGAGCGGGACGAGACCGACCGGATGCACGGCATCGGCGAGATCGACCCGATGACCGGCAAGAGCCTGGTCCCGAGCGCGCCGAGCTGGACGAGTGTGTTCGCCGACGAGATCGCGGACATTGCCCGGAGCCGCCCCGACGTCGTCGGAATCACGGCGGCGATGCGGCTGCCCGTCGGCTTCGGCCGGTTCGCCGCGGAGTTCCCCGACCGGGTGATCGACGTGGGCATCGCGGAGCAGCATGCGGTGACCTCGGCGGCCGGGATGGCCATGGCCGGCCTGCACCCGGTGGTCGCGATCTACTCGACTTTCCTCAACCGGGCCTTCGACCAACTGGTGATGGACGTGGCACTGCACCGGCTGCCGGTGACGTTCGTGCTGGACCGTGCCGGGGTCACCGGGCCGGATGGGCCCAGCCATCACGGCGTGTGGGATCTGTCCCTGCTGGCGATGATTCCCGGGCTGCGGGTGGCCTGCCCCCGCGACCCGCGGGACCTGCGGGCCCGGCTGCGTGAGGCGGTCGGGTGGCCCGGCCCGACCGCGATTCGATACCCGAAAGCGGTGGCGCGCGAGCCGATCTCGGCGTACGGCGCCGTCGGTGACGTGGACCTGCTGCACGACGGTGGCCGGGATGTGCTGATCGTCGCCGTCGGAAACCTCGCGTCGACGTGCTTGCGCGCCGCGGAGATCTTGCGTTCGCAGGGCATCGGCGTGACGGTGGCCGACCCGAGATGGGCGCTGCCGGTCAGTGAGTCACTCACCGGGCTTGTCTCGAACTTCCGGGTGGCGTGCGTGGTCGAGGACGGCGTGGCTTCCGGTGGCGTCGGCGACGCGGTTGCCCGGGCCTGCGTTGCTGCCCACGTGCCGGTGCCGGTGCGGTCGCTTGGCCTGCCGACGGCGTTCCTCCCGCAGGGAAGCAGGGCTGGTGTGCTGAGCCGGGCGGGCTTGAACGCCGAGGCCATCGCCGAGCGGATCGGGGATCTCCTGTGACGAGCGCCCGACCGCTTCCGATGCCGCCGCCCAGGAGCCGACCGTCACCGTATCGCTCGGCATGCCGCAGGCACCCGCGCCGGTCCGGGCCGCTCGCCGCAGAACCCGTCAGCTCATGGTGGGCAAGGTAGGCGTCGGTAGTCAGTTCCCTGTGTCCGTCCAGTCCATGACCACGACGCCGACCGCCGACGTCAACGCAACTCTGCAGCAGATCGCGGAGCTGCCGCGGCGGGTTGTGACATCGTGCGGGTGGCCTGCCCGTCGCAGGGCGACGCCGATGCGCTGCCCGCGATCGCGCGCAAGTCGCAGATCCCGGTCATCGCGGACATCCATTTCCAGCCCAAGTACGTGTTCGCCGCGATCGAGGCAGGCTGCGCGGCGGTCCGGGTCAACCCGGGCAACATGAGGAAGTTCGACGACAAGGTCAAACAACTCGCGGCCGCCGGGAAAGGGTCACGGCGCCCCGATCCGGATCGGGGTCAACGCCGGATCGCTCGACCCGCGGCTGCTGCGGGGCGGTCTGCGATATCCGCCAGGCGGGCACCGCGCGGATCCGAAATGGCGCATCGCCGCTGGTCACCCAGCACGGCCCGTGTCAGGGGGACGGATCCTGTTGGGCAAGACGCGGACCCGGCGACCCGCCCGGTCGTAACCTGCGCGTCTCCTTCGGTCACGCGGCTGAAACATGGGCTTCTTACGTTGAGAGTCCACGTCAGCCGCGCGAGGCGGTGAGCCGATGTACGAGCACGTCGACCCGTTCATCGGGACCGGCGCTACTGACCTGCCCACGCCGCAGGGCCTGGCCGCGACCTGGTGGTGGCCCAAGCCGCAGGTCGGCAACACCCACCCGGGCGCCACGCACCCCTTCGGGATGGTGTCGGCCTGCCCGTACTCCGGGGCCTACCCGACCGGATACGGGTTGTACGACTTCAACACCGAGGGCGTGCCCAAGCAGTTGTACGACCGCCCGGTCGCCTCCGGCTTCACCCACTTCCAGCAGTCCGGCACCGGCGCGATCCGCAAGTACTACAACTACTTCCGGATCACGCCGATGCTCGGCCCGCTCGATGACCTGGGCACCACGTGGGACTTGCTGGAGGAGGTGGCTGAGCCCGGCTACTATGCGGCGACGCTGAGCTCGGGGGTGCGTTGCGAGGTGACGGTCGGCCCCAAGTCGGCCGTCCATCGGTACACCTTCCCGGCGAACGACGCCGCCCGGATCGTCATCGACGCCTCGACCGGCGGCCTGGCCATCCCGCACAGCCAGACTGTGCCGCTGAAGGCGCACCTGGCGATGCTGGAGCCGGGGGTGGCTCAGGGGGACATCCACGTCGAGGGGGTGCCGCTGGCCGTGCACCTGGAGGTCGACGCTCCCGGCTGGCGGCAGCTGCTGTGGTACGACCGGCGCCTGATGCCTGGCGGCACCCGCCTCGACTTCGACTACATCCGACCGACCACACTGCGGCCGTTCGGGCTGATCTTCATGGGCCCGTCGCGTGCCGAGCAGACCGTCGAGGTGCGGCTGGGGTTCTCCCTGCGCGGGTGTGAGAAGGCCCGCGACAACCTGCACACGGACGTCGGCCGCGCCCGGGTCACCTTCGCCGGGCGGCGTGACCAGACGGCAGCCACCTGGCGCGACCACCTCGGCAAGATTGCGATCAAGGCAGAGTCAGACGACCAGGCGACGGTTTTCGGCACCGCGCTCTACCACTCGCTGGTCAAGCCGTGCTTCGCCCCGGACGAGAGTCCGTCGTGGACGACCGAGGGCCCGTATGCGTTCGACATCTGCACCATGTGGGACATCTACCGGACCCAGCTGCCACTGATGACCACGTTGTTCCCGGAGCGTTCGGTCTCGCTGGCCGGCGCGATGTTGTCGATCTGCGAGCAGGAGGGCAACCTGCCGATCGGCTATCGGATGGCCAAGGGCGCCGACCGGTTCTCCCGGCAGGGCAGTGCGCTCGCGCACACCTTCCTGGCCGACCTGTGTCAGCTGGATCTGCCTGGTATCGACTGGGACTGGGCCATGGTGCACCTGGAGATGGACCTGCGCCGGACGTACGGCGAGGACTACCTGGTGCACGGTGTGGCGCATCCGATCAGCCACACCCTGGACCTGGCGTACGCCTACCACTGCACAGCGGCGATCGCCCGCAAGGTGCGCGACCGGACGCTGGCGCAGCAGCTGCGCGACCACGCCCGAGGCTGGCAGGCGGCGTACGACCCGGGCACCGGCCTGCTGCGCGACTCGACGTTCTATGAGGGCGGCCGGTGGAACTACTCCTTCCGGCTGCTGCACGACATGCGTGCCCGGATCGCGCTCGCCGGTGGCGACGAGGCGTTCGTGGGGCTACTCGACCGGTTCTTCGGGTACGACGCCGCACCGGTCACCCAGCCAGGGGTGGCGCCGAGCGTGGCCGAGATGAATGCCGGGTACGGCCTGTGCCGGTTCGAGGGATTGAACAACGAACCCGACTACGAGGCGCCGTGGTGCTACCACTACGCCGGGCGGCCGGACCGCACCGCCGAGGTGGTGCATGCCGCAATCGCCAACCAGTTCGGCACCGGCCGGGGCGGGCTGCCAGGTAACGACGACTCCGGCGGGCTGTCTGCGTGGTACGTGTGGGCGACGCTCGGGTTGTTCCCGGTGGCTGGGCAGAACCTGTTCCTGGTGAGCGCGCCGGCCGTGGCGGAGTCCACCAGCCGGCTGCCGGAGGGCGAGCTGTCGATCACCACAACAGGATTCGAGCCTGTCGAGGCAGGCGGACCGGTCTCCTATGTCCAATCCGTCGCGGTGGACGGCAAGGCACTCGAACGCCCCTGGATCTCCGGCCGGGAACTGCGGCACATCCGCAACCTCCACATCGAGGTCGGCCCTCAGCCCTCCGGCTGGGGCGCCCGGATCAGGCCACCATCCACATCCGACCCGCTGCACACCACTGGAGGTGGGCATGAACATCGCTGACAACACACTCGTTCCGTCCACACCCAACCGCCGCCTGGTCCTGGTCGTCCGCGCCGACCCGGTGATCTGCGGGCACTCCGGTGAGGCACGGTGCCTCGCGGAGGTCGCGCTCACCCGCGGGTTCGACGACGTACGGATCGTGACCTGGCCGCTGGATGCGCTGGAGGCGGCCGGGCTGCCGCTGAAACCACTCGATCGCGTGCTGCCGTACAGCCCTGGCATCACCGTGGAGCGGCCCGATCCTGTTGGCGACTACCGGGTTCCGGATGGGCGCTACCTGTCCGGGCTCGTCGGGCGGCTGGTCGAGCTGTTCAGCGACGGAGTACCGACGGTGGCGATGTCGCTGTATCTGAGCCCGCATGCGATTGCCGTGCAGGAGGCCGTCCAGATGGCGCGCCGGATCGGGCCCGCGCAGGTCACCACTGTGGCTGAGGCAGTGGGCTCCGACATCACCAACGTGGTGCGCGAGTGTGTGACCACCGGCCGGTTCGGGGCGGCCGCGCACATCCTGTCGGTCTACCTGGAGGCCGACCACTGCGTGGCGGTCTCGGAGTACACGAGGGACCTGATCGTGGCCTCGGCGGCGACCCTCGACGGCATGCACGGCACGAAGTTCGCGCAGCAGTGCCGTGAGCGGATCGCCATCTCCTATCCGGCCGTCGACTCCTGGCCCTACCTGTCGCTCGCCGATGACAGGATCGCCGAAACGCTCACCCGGCGCGGCCTCTCGAGGGATGGGTACGTACTGTTCCTGTCCCGGATCGCCTCGGCGAAGGGGATCGACGACCTGATCGACGCCTACGCCGGGTCGCGGTCGGCCGAGCGGGTGCAGCTGGTCCTGGCCGGGCGCGGGCCGCACGAAGACGCGGTGGTGACGCGGGTGGCGGCAGCGGGCCTGGGCGACCGGGTGCGGATGCTGACCGACGTGGACGACGCGGAGAAGCCGGCGTTGATGGCCGGGAGCGCGGCGTTCGTGCTGCCGACCCGCGAGCAGCCGGAGTTCGTGGAGACGTTCGGGATCGCGCTGGTCGAGAAGGCGCTCGCCGGCGGCGGGCCGATCATCACCTGCGCGACCGGCGGCGTACCCGAGGCCGTCGGTGATACGGCCCTGCTGGTGCCGCAGCACGACCCGGCCACGCTGCGGACCGTGCTCGACGAGGTCGTGTGCGACTGGACCCTCGAGCAGCGGGCGGACGCCGAACGGCGCGCGAGGGCGTACGCGTTGCAGTTCGACCGGATTGCGGTGTTCGACCGCCTCTTCGCGCTCGCCGAGCCTCCCGCCATCCACGTCGCCTGAGGTCGTCCAACGCTTGCGACGGGGCTTCTCGTGCGCTAAGGCGGGAGTCACGACCAACCGTGCGCGATCGCGAACCTCTCGCGGACCGCTCACGCTCGCGTTGGCTCTGCCGCAGGTCGAGCGAGGCGTGCCAGCCGGCCGCGGTGCCGACAACTGTTCAGACAAGTCTGCCGATCCCAGGTCTGGTGGATCAGGGGTCGTCTTCGGTCCCGCCGCAAGCTGCCTACCCAGTTGGATCGCTTGCGTCGTACCCGGCCAGTTCGATCAGTGCCGCGCGGAGAGCCTCCAGTCGGTCCTCGCCGAGCTGGTCGGCCCAGGCGCGCTCGACAGTGCCTCCGGCCTTGCGCGACATCGGCCGGATCGCAAGCCCGGCCTCGGTGAGTACGACGAGCCAGGCGCGCCCGTCGTTGGGGTCCGGACGGCGCTCGACCAGGCCGGCCGCGATCAGTTGTTCGACGCTGCGGGCCATCGTCTGCTTGCGCACGTTGGCCTTGGTGGCGAGCGTCTGGACGCTGACGCCCTGAGGCGGTACGAACGGGATCACTCGTGCGTGTGCCGCGGTGAGGTCGCGGACACCGAGCTTCTCGAGCTCTGCGTCCATCTCCGTGGACCAGCGCTGGTTCGCCAAGCGCAGGAGCAACCCGATGAGTGGCTGGGGATGATCTCCGGGCATATAGACAGCCTCCTGTCTTTCGACTACGTTAGACAGCTACCTGTCTATCTTAGGAAGGAAGGCGACCGTGAACGCAGCGACACTCCCTTTCGGCACCGCGATGGCGCTCGCTGAGCGCAACCTGCGTGGTCCGCTGGCCCGGATCCTCACCGAGGAGGACCTCGAGCCTGGCGCGTGGTTCACGCTCAATGCTCTCGGCTTGCGAGGGGCTACTCCGACAATGATCATCAAGGAGCTGCTCTCCACCAACGGGTACGACCACGCGAGCGTCGACGCGCTGCTCGCTCGCCTCGCCGCCGTTGGACTGATCGAGAACGGCGACGAGTTCCTCCGCCTCACCCCAGCGGGTGCCGAGCGCTACACGGCGGTCAGCAATCGGATCGGCACCGCGACCCGTCGGGTGTTCAGCCTCTTCGACGCGACCCAGGTCGAGACAGCGCGCGCCCTTCTGCAACAGGTGGCCGAGACCGACCCGGCGACGATCGCCGCGATCGCATTCGACGAGTCGCCAGCGTAAGACGGTCCGGGCACGCGGCGCCTGCCGCACCGCCCGTTCGCACGCCTGGTGTCCGGATCCTGCCGCAACCCTGCCTGGGCCGTTCGTGCTCCGGGGCGAACGGCTCGGGGAGCTCGTCTCGTCGGTTCGAGAAGGCCGCCTCAGGTATAGGGAAAGTGCGTTCTCCGTGCTGTTGTCTGTGGCCACGGAGTGGTCGGCGGCGGGTGCACGAAGGGGTCACCGACCGTGTCATTTCATCGTGATGATGGTCCTGCCGCGGGTGTGCTCCGCGAAGGCGGCGGGGGCGGCGGCCAGGTCGTTTAGGGCCGTGACGAGCGGTGTGAGTCGCCCATCGCGGAGGCGAGCGGCCAGCTGCGTCAGCTGTTCGCGGTTGGGCTCGACGACGAAGAAGATTGCCCGGCCGTCGGAGGGCTGGATGGCCGGCGGGTCGGCGACGGTGACGAGGGTGCCGCCGGGGCGTAACAGTGCGGTGGAGCGGTCGCGGATCTCGCCCCCGATCACGTCGAACACCACGTCGACCTCGCCGGTGTCCTCGAGGCGGTCGTTGTCCAGGTCGAGGAACTCGTGGACGCCCAGGGTGCCGGCCAGGTCCCGGTCGGAAGACCGGCCGGTGCCGATGATGTGGGCGCCGGTCTCGCGGGCCAGTTGTACGGCGACCGAGCCGACGGAGCCGCCCGCGCCGTGGATGAGGACGGCTTGGCCTGTCTGCAGGTGAGCGTGGTCGAACAGCGCCTGCCAGGCGGTGAGACCCGGCATCACCGCAGCGGCCCCGGTGACGTGGTCGACATCGGCGGGGAGCGGAGCCAGGTTCCGGGCCTCCACTGCGGCGTACTCCGCGAGCGAACCGTTGCGGCGCCAGTCAGTCAGCCCGAAGACCCGCTGACCGACCGTGAGACCGGTGGTGCCGTAGCCGAGCTCGACGACCACACCGGACAGCTCGTGGCCGAGGACACTCGGCGTACGGTCGCGGCCGGCGCGGTCGGTCCAAGTCCCGGGCCAGTCCGGCTCGCCGCGGAGGAAGCCGGCGGCGTGGACCTGCACGATGACGTCGTTCTCGGCGGCGGAGGGGTAGGGCAGTTCGGTCAGGGACAGCCCGTGGCCGTCGGCCTCGCGGTCCCGGACAGTAATGGCACGCATGAAAGATCCTTTGCAATGGTCGTTGTGCTGGTACGCCTCGACCGTAGGCAGTCATGGCCCGTGATCGCTAGGCCACTCGGCGGTGGTTTTAGTGGGCCACTTGGGCGAGCGAGTCGCCCCTGATCCTGACCATCTGCGCACTTTTCGTCCTCAGGAAGACCCGCGGCTGCCTGACGATTGCTCGCCCGATCGCCACCCGTTGGCTCTGCTCGCCGGAGAGCAGAGCCGCAGTCCCGTCGATCGTCAGCCCGGTGCGGCTCCTACGGTGTCTTCCCGGTGAACCGCCGCGACCTTGCTCCGAGGTGGGAGTGGTCGACGTACCCACTTTCGCCGGCAAACGCCGTCGGTGGCGTGAATGCCTGTCGTGCGGTTGCCTGGAGCAACTTCACGGGCTTGCCGGAACGACACAACAGGCGGCGACGTGTGACACCTGTCTCCATGGAAAGGCTTTCGGTGTCCTACGAGGAATCCGCACCCTTGACCACACGGCTGTGGCTCAGCCCCTAGCCGGTCGGGGGTTTGCCTGACGTCCTTGTCCGTCACTCCTGGTCTCGTGGGTGCGGAGTGTCATGATCGGTGTCGGGATCACTGGGAGGCTGGGATGACGCCTGACGAGCGGTTCGACGAGTTGGTTGGCGAGTTTCTGGATATGCCTGGAGTGACGGGGCCAGGTTCGGGGCGGGGCTTCGGTTCTTCGGCGTTGCGTGTCGGGAACAAGATCTTTGCGATGCTGGCGCACGAGCGGCTGGTGGTGAAGTTGCCGGCGGCCCGGGTCGATGTCTTGGTGGCGGCTGGGGAGGGAGTTCGGTTCGACGCGAACAAGGGTGTGCCGATGAAGGAGTGGTTCAGTGTTGATCCTGATTCGGCTTTCTCGTGGCAGGAGCTTGCTCGTGAGGGTTGTGCTTACGTCGCGGGGAAATAGACAGTTCGGTCACGCGGCCTGACTTCCCGGGCCGGCTGGGATGCCGGGTGCTCGGTGTCCTCGTCGATGTAGCGGGACGGTGGCGCCTGTACGCCTCCGGCAACCGTCAACAGCTGGCTCGTCGGTCGGCACCCGAGAGGCGTACTGACGCGGTACGGACCGAGCTGATCGGCCGTACCGCGTCAGTGTGCGCTCAGCCGTCGGTCTACACCTGCGCGTCACCCGGCAGGAGCACCGGCCCGACAGCCGGCAGAACGCGGCGGCGGCTGATGGCGAGCAGGGCGTTGGCTGCCTGTTTGGGGCGTTCGCCGGTCAACGACATTCGGGCGGCGATCAGGCCCGCAACCATGGGAGTTGCGAATGAGGTGCCGCTCCATTGCGCCATACCGGCGAAGTCGCGGAACTGGCCCACGTTTGGTCGTTCGGTGCATTTGTAGCGCCCGGTCAGAAACGCGTTCACGAGATTCTCGCCCGGTGCATAGACGTCGACCCAACTGCCATAGTTGCTGAACGACGCACGGCTGATTCCGTCGGCGGCCAGTGCTCCCACAGAAACGGCTTCGGGGTAGGCAGCCGGCCAGAACGGCTGGTCAGTGCCGTCATTTCCGGCCGCGGCGACGAGTACGGGGCCGTCCGCGCCGCCCTGCCGCGGCCGGGTGAAGGTGTCGAGAGCCATCGACGGTACGTCGAAGCGCGTCGTGGAGCCGGCCGAGAGACTGATGATGTCCGGATCCTCGTCCATCACTTCGGCCAGTCGATCGGCCAGATCCGCCTCGAACACCGCTCCAGCCTTGTTGAAGTAGCTCTTCACCACCACTTCGGCCCGCGGCGCGATCGCGCGGACGACGCCCGCGATGAAGGTTCCGTGACCCGCGTACGGGCGGATCAGCTTGGTCACCGGGTCGAAGGCTACTTCGGGGTCGCCGCTCACGCCGTTCAGCCAGCGTGCACTCGGTGCCGGGGTCCAGCCGACGTCCAGGACGACCACCTTGACCCCGTGGCCGTCGGCCTTGCCCACCTTGGTCAGAAACGGATCTGGGAGCGCGCCTTCCAGGACCTCCTCGGGTTCCGTCGCGGGGCACGGACTGACGCTGCAGACGTAGAACAGGTGTTCCGGCGTGACATGGCCGCGGCCGAACTGTCTGTCGGCATGCGCCAGGAAACGCTGGATCTCAGTGAAGCCGTCGCCGTCCGGTGCGGCGGCCGGTACGGCGTCCGGCAGGTCGAGCCGGGTGACGCCGAGGCTGCTGCGCCGAGCGTTTCCACCGCCGAACAGATCGACCGCTCGGGGACTGTCGTGATCCCTGACCAGCACGCCCCTGGACCGGTAGATGGCGTTCACCCCGGCGGTGCGCCAGTTCGGCGGATCGATCTCGATCTCGTCGCCGAATTCGGCCAGAATCAGCTCGACCTGGTCTTCGAATTTAGCGTTTGCATCACCGTCCGGCTGGTTGTTGTTCCCGCCCGAGTTGTTGTCGTCCGGCATTTTCTTCCCCCTCGATGATCACAGGCAGGTACATCCCGGCCAGTTGACATTTTCACTGTGCCGACAAACCAGAGGGTGTGTCGAGGGCGGTGATCAGGTGGAGTACGACGCTGAGCGCCGTCTTCCGGAGTTTCTGGCCACGTATGTGGGTCACGAAGTC
This sequence comes from Kribbella sp. NPDC048837, assembly GCF_055586945.1. Classification (NCBI taxonomy): domain Bacteria; kingdom Bacillati; phylum Actinomycetota; class Actinomycetes; order Propionibacteriales; family Kribbellaceae; genus Kribbella; species Kribbella sp. NPDC048837. Next base: position 638,738 of record NZ_JBVJHF010000001.1, on the reverse strand, counting down.
GCCGATGATGATTGGGCCGGCCTCATTGGGGTGGTTGATCGCGGTGGTGCTGGAGGAACTCGATGATGGCTTGGGCTGTGGGTTCGGGTTCTTGTTCGGCGGGGTAGTGACCTGATCGTTCCAGGATGAGGCCGGTGACGTGTGTTGAGAGGGTGCGGAGGCCGTCGGCGACGGCGGGGCCCATGGCGTAGCGTCCTCCGATCGCGAGCACGGGGGTGTGGATGGGGTTGCCTTGGAGTCGTTGGACGTCGGTGATGTCGCCGGCGCGGGTTCGGTAGTAGCTGAGCCCGGCTTGCAGGGCGTCGTCGGTTGTGTAGGCGTCGATGTAGGCGCGGACTGTGTCCGGGTCTAGCCCGGCGGGCCCGGCGCTTTGGCGGAGGAAGGTTCCGTAGTAGGCGTCTTCTCGTCCTGGGACGAGCTGTTCGGCGAGGCCGGGTGCGCGGTTGAACGGTCCGTGCCAGGTCGGGTAGTGCTCTGCGCCTGGTGCGGGGATGTCGATGTCGATCCCGGGGAGGATCTCCTCTTCGATGACGATCGCGTTCACGGCCTGGGGCATTGCGGCGGCGAGGAGAACCGCGACCGTGCCACCCCAGTCGTGGCCTACCAGTGAGAAGCGGGTGAGTCCGCGTTTGCTGAGGTCGTCGGCGAGGCTGTCGGCGAGGTCGCTCTTCCGGAAACTGGGTGTGCTCCCAGTCGGTTTGCCGAGTCCTGGCAGGGTGACCGGAATCGGCGCGAAGCCGCTGTGTCGCAGGAGTGGCAGCAGGCCTTGCCAGTGCGTCTGGGTGACCGGCCAGCCGTGAAGGAGCACGACGGGCCAACCGTTCGACGAAGCACCCATCGTCCCATCATCCTCACCACATCGTCGGACTCAATGGCCTGCGCCTGCTCCGGGAGGCCGGCCTGGCGTCGGGCGAATCCTGCGCAGTGAATGAGCGGCACCCGCGGGGAGCACCTCCGCGAGCTGCGAGCCGATCTCGAACGCCGTACGTGCGAAGGCTGACCGGATGTCCTCCGGCAGGTATCCACATCCGGCGGAGGTAGCGCTCCCTGGAGGCCCCGGGCACTTTCCGACGCTCACCGCCAAGGAGCCGGACCGGCGCTTGCGGTTGGCTGGGCGGTTCTGTGGTGGTGGTCGGCTAGCGTCGAGGCGTGTTGCTGCCTGAATCTTCGGTGCCGGGGGCGGATCTGCCTGTCCGGGCGGTTCTGCCTGCCGCGGTCGATGCGGTGCGTTCGCGCGGTACTGCGGTGTTGGTTGCGCCGCCTGGATCGGGGAAGACCTCGCTGTTGCCGCTTGCGCTGGGCGACGCGCTCGAGGGCACGATCATCGTCGCCGAGCCGCGAAGGATGGCAACCCGCGCGGCTGCGGTCCGGCTGGCGATGCTGGTCGGCGAACCGCTCGGGCAGCGGATCGGCTACGCGATGCGCGGTGAACGCAGCGGCGGCCAGGGACTCCGTGTCGAGGTGGTGACGACAGGGCTCCTCGTACGGCGTCTGCAGCAGGACCCGGAGTTGCCGGGTGTCGCCGCGATTGTGATCGACGAGTGCCACGAGCGGCACCTCGATGCCGACCTACTGCTCGCGCTCTGCATCGACATCCGGGCGAATCTTCGGGAGGACCTCGCGATAGTTGCGACCTCGGCCACTGCGGACACGATCAGGCTGAGTCGCGCCCTGGGCTTGGACGTTCCGGCGCCCGTGATCACCGCGTCTGCTGCGCAGTTCGACGTGGCGATCGAGTGGGCCCCACCACCGATCCCCGTGCCGCTGCTTCCCGGCGGGCGGGTCGACCCGCGCCTGCTGGATCACGTTGCGGCCGTCGTCCAGCGTGCACTGACCGAGAACGACGGCGACATCCTCGTGTTCGTCCCGGGGGAGGCCGAGATCAACGGCGTGACCCGCCGGCTGGCCGGTCAGAACGTCCTGCCGCTGTTCGGTCGCCAGTCAAGGGCCGAACAGGACCGCGCGTTGGCGCCGGCCGCCACTCGCCGGATCGTGGTCACGACGTCGGTCGCGGAGAGTTCGCTGACTGTGCCCGGGGTCAGGGTTGTGGTCGACTCGGGTCTTGCCCGGGAGCCGCGGACCGATCAGTCCCGTGGCCTCGGTACGTTGGTGACCTGCCGGGTTTCGAGATCGTCGGCCGACCAGCGAGCGGGTCGTGCCGGGCGGGAGGCGCCCGGCCGGGTCTATCGGTGCTGGTCTGCCACCGACCACTCGCATCTCGACGATCATGCGGCGCCGGAGATCGCGATCGCCGATCTGGCAGCCTTCGCCCTCGACCTCGCGGCCTGGGGTGCGCCTGGTGGTGAGGGTCTGACCTTGCTCGAGGCGCCGCCGGTGGTGGCGATGACCGCGGCCACCGAACTGCTGCGCCGCCTCGATGCCCTTGACGACGGCGGCCGGATCACCGAGCGGGGACGGCGGCTGGCGGCGATCGGCGCGCATCCCCGGTTGGCTCGTGCGTTGCTGGACGGGACGCCGCGGGTCGGCGCCGACCGGGCACGCGAGATCGTCGCGATGCTCTCGGACGACTCCGGCCGCGACTTCGGCGATGATCTACCGGCCCGCTGGCGAGCCCTCCGCCGAGGCGAGGACCGCGGAGCCACGGCCCGCTGGCGAGAAGAAACAAAGCGCCTCGGCCGAGGTACGACGACCGGCGACCCGTTGGGTGGAGATGGAGTGCGGCCGGCGGTTGGCGGGCCGGCTCGTCGGGGGACGCGCGCAGTACCGGATGATCTTGCGGTGGGGGTTGTGGTGGGGCTGGCGTATCCGGATCGGATTGCGCGAGTCCGGGGGGTCGACTCGGCGACGTACCAGATGTCTGGTGGTACGGGTGCTGCTCTGGATCCGCAATCGCCGTTGCGGACCACGACCTGGCTGGCGATCGCGGTTGCTGACCGGGCACCCGGTCGCGCCGACGCCAGGATCCGTTCCGCGGCGCCGATCGATGAGCAGACCGCGCGAGACATCGCGGGCGACCTCGTCTCGACCACCGATCAGATCCGCTGGGACGACGGCCGGATCGTGACGCGGCGCGTCGAGGCACTGGGCGCGATCGTGCTCAACGACGTCCCGCTGGCAAAGCCCGACCGGCTGCTCGTCCAAGCGGCCGTCCGTGACGGTATCCGGCGCAGCGGTCTGTCCGTACTGCGCTGGTCGGAGGCCGCCCTCGCCTTGCGGGAGCGGCTCGCGTTCTGCCACGCCCACCTCGGAGCCCCATGGCCTGCGGTCGATGACGAAGCACTCCTGGCCGATCTCGACGACTGGCTGGGTACCGAGCTCGCCTCGGTGCGAGGCTCGCGCGATCTTGCCCACATCGACGTAGCTTCGGCGCTCCGGCGACTGCTGCCATGGCCCGCAGCAACCCGGTTCGGCGAACTAGCACCGGAACGGCTCCGGGTCCCATCGGGCTCCGAGGTGCGACTCACGTACAACGGTGTCGAGCCGCCGGTGCTCGCCGTGAAACTGCAGGAGGTATTCGGCTGGACTGCCACTCCGGCCGTCGCGGACGGTCGTGTCCCGGTCGTTCTGCACCTACTGTCGCCCGCACGGCGCCCGGTCGCGATCACGAGCGACCTCGCCTCTTTCTGGAAGCAGGGCTATCCCCAGGTCCGAGCCGACCTGCGAGCGCGCTACCCCCGCCATCCGTGGCCGGAAGATCCACTCACTGCCAGCCCTACGAAGCGACTGAAACCTCGCCAGTGAACCGATCTGCCCCGGGCAGTGCGTATGTACTGTCTGCGCCGCTACGGGACTCGACAATTTCGGACCACGGCATCAACGTCGCCGAAGCGCGCACAGCCTCGCGGAACGTGGGTGGTAGCGGGTCGGGCTCGGTCCAGTTTCGCCCCAGATTCCAGCGCAAACCGGGTGCGGCTAATGGCCTCGCCGGTGCCGGAGGTTGAGGTGGTGTCGGCGAGTGGTCCACGCGCGAATCGCGAAGGCAACGGCGCGTGTCCGCGGCACCATCCGACGCAACCGCCTACGTCCGGGTCGTGCAGGTCGGCGCCTGACCGCGACGTGGCGATCTCGGGGTTGGACAGTCCTTGGGCGATGAGGGCGAGGCCTTCGACTTCCTGGGGTGTGAGGTTGCCTAGGGCAATGGCCTTGGCGGTGGAGTGAGGACGCTGCCGGGCGAACTCGCCCTCACTCCGCCCGGGGGAAGCTCCGCGCACAAACGACGAAGGCGACGCGGCTCAGGCCTTCCGCGGTGAATCGCGTTGGGCTGCATTTGCTGTGGGCAACTGCTCCGGTCTGTCGGGCGTCGGCGGGTACCGGTTTCAGATCATTGTTCGATTGCGTTCCGCGCGAGTGGGGTGAGCTCGCGTCGTCTGCCTGGGCGCCGTTCCAGACGGCCCCGGTAGCGATCCGGTCGCTGCGCGTTCGACTCGGCAACTGACATTCGGTCATTGGACCCAGGAGTGCCGTTCACCAGGATGACGTGTCGGTTCTCAAGGTGTGAGAGCGCGGGCGATGGGCCAGGCGCCGGGGGAGGTGTTGGACAGCACGGTGGAGGTGGTGCCGGTGTGTGGGTCGTGCGTGGACTTGAACGACGCGCCGGCGTCGTACCCGACCAGGATGACCGTGTCGGTGCTCTCGTGCAGCCAGAAGCCGAGACCGTAGCGCCTGGATTCCTCGGGTACGTCGCAGCGCGGCCGTACGACCTCTTCGACGGAATCCACTATGTCGCCGGCGAAAAGCGCGCGCCAAAAGGTGGAGATGTCGGCGGCGGTGGTGTGGATGCCGCCGTCGCCGGTGGCCAGCACCGGCAGGTGGAAGATGTTGGAACGGTCCACCCCGTTCAATGGCAGGTAACCCACGGCCGCGTCAGCTGGTAGCTCGTCGGAGCGGAGGAAGTCGGTTCTGGTCATGCCGGCGGGGCGGAGCACCCGTTCCCGGACGAGGTCGTGGTATCCGACACCGCTGGCCCGCTCCGCAAGCAGGGCGAGAACCACGAAACCACCGTTGCAGTAGCCAAACCGCTCACCAGCCCGGAACTTGGTGGGATGCCCGTCCAGCAGAGGCAGGAAAGCCTTGGTGGTAGTCAGCTCGTGCGCCGCGCCGATGAAGTAGTCGGTGATCTCGGTGTCGGCCTCTTCGTCCAGGTAGTCACCGATGCCAGAGGTGTGCGTGAGTAGATGTTCGACGGTCACGTCGTCGGCGATCAGCGGTAGGTCCTTGCCGAGCAGGGATCGGGCGGTGGTGCTCAGCTCCAGCACACCGTCACGCACCAGCGAGAGAACGGCCAGGGCGGTGAACCCCTTGCTGCCGCTCGCGATGCCGAATCTGGTGTCCAGGGAGTTGGGAACGTGGTAAGTGCGGTTCGCCAGCCCGTAGGCCTTCGCGAACTCGATCTGGCCTGCCCGGTCGATCCAGACCACACCGGAGAAGCCGGTTTCCTGAGCGATCCTGTCAATTTCCCCCTGCGCCATTGCCGCAGATTAGCCCAGGCCGCGCCAACGCCGAACCTACTTCGTGAGGCGGGCGCTTTGCATACAACGCGCTTTGCTCGCCGACCGGACTATCGGCGGGTCGACGTGGCCACCTGGCGGCTGCGTGTCGAGGTTGCGCGTCAGCAGGTGGCCGGGTTCGACCGCGATGCGTTGCTGGCCATGGCCACCGACGAAATGGAGGCGGCACTCGACTGCACCGGCGGCGTACTTACTCGATCGGGTCGGACGTGCCGGACACCGACCTGGCCAGGAAGTCGCGGAACGCGGCTGCTGCCGGTGTGAGTGGCCGCTCGTTGAGGACGACCAGGCCGATGGCCGGGTGGCTCAGGTGGGGCAGCGGATAGACCTCGACCGGCGGCCCAGGGGCGCGCGCCGCAGAGCCGGCGACCAGGGCGACGCCCAGACCGGCTGCGACGAGTTCACGGATGCTGGCCGGGCTGTAGGTCTCGAACTCGATCCGGGGCACGAAGCCCGCGGCGGCCGCGGCCTTGGTGAGGATCTCGTGCAGCCCGCTCCCGGCAGGCAAGCAGACGAAGCTCTCGTCGCGCGCGGCCGCGAGGCTGCCCGAAGGATCGCTCAGCCGGTGCCCAGGAGGACTGACCAGGACCAGTCCTTCCTCGACAAGCGGCCGTGCGACGTACCGCGGCGACAGGTCGGCGTGGATCGGGCCGAGCACCACATCGAGCTCACCGCCGTCGAGAGCCTCGAGCAGAACCTCCATCAGCCCGGAACGCAGCGTGAGCCCGAGACCGGGATAGCGCCGGCGAAAGTCGGCCAGCTGCACGGACAGGTGGAGTGTGCCGAGTACCTGGGTGGCGCCGATCCGCACCCGGCCGCGCAGTACGGACGCCAGCTGGTCGAGGTCCGCGCGCGCGGCGTCCAGTTCGTCGAGCGCCCGTCGGGTCCGCGCCCAGAACAGTTCACCCGCGTGCGTCAGTGAGACCCGGCGGGTGCTTCGCTGCAGCAGCACGGTCCCCAGCTCGGTTTCGAGCCGCCGGATCTGTGCGGAGATCGCGGGCTGGGCGATGTGCAGACTCTCGGCGGCGCGGGTGAAGCCACCATGACGGACAACGGCATCGAAGTAGATCAGCTGGCGTAGCTCCACCCATTCATCATCGATCGCGATAGATGCCAGCGCAAACTTGTCTTGGACTTATGGCTTGGCGGCAAGCACCGTTGACCCATGCGGCAACGACACTTGGGACGTACCGGATTCACGGCCTCGGCACTGGGATTGGGGTGCATGGGTTTCTCGCAGGGCTACGGGCCGGCCGACGACGGGGAGTCGATCAAAGCCCTGCACCGGGCTGTCGAGTCAGGGATGAACCTCCTGGACACGGCGATGAGTTATGGCCAGGGGCACAACGAGCAGCTGGTGTCCCGCGCCCTGGCCGAGTTGGCCAACCGCGGTGAGGTTCAGGTGGCGACGAAGTTCGGTATCGTCCGGACCGAACAGGGGGTCTCGCTGGACGGCCGCCCCGAGCATGTCCGCGACTATTGCGACGCGTCGCTGAAGCGGCTCGGGGTCGACGTCATCGACCTGTATTACCTGCACCGGGTCGACCCCGACGTGCCGATCGGTGAAACCGTGCAAGCGATGGCTCAACTGGTCGATGACGGCAAGGTGCGCCACCTCGGCGTCTCCGAGGTCACCGCCGGGCAGCTCCGGGCCGCCGATGCCGTCCACCCGATCGCGGCGGTCCAGTTCGAGTGGTCGATGCTGTGGCGCGAGCCCGAGCTCGACATCATCCCGGCCGCGCGCGAGCTCGGCGTCGGACTGGTGCCCTACAGCCCCCTCGGGCGCGGCCTGCTCACCGGCACGCTGGATCACGACACCATCGGTACGAGCGAGTTCCGCCGTACCGATCCACGCTTCCAGGACAGCAACCTCGACCGTAATCTGAGCCAGATCGAGGCCCTGCGCGCGGTGGCCGACAGTCTGTCGATCACCCCGGGGCAGCTCGCGCTGGCCTGGCTGCTGGCCCAGGGCGACGACGTCGTTCCCATTCCCGGGACCCGTCGACTCGACCGGATCGCAGAGAACGCCGCCGCTGCGGACATCCAGCTCGGCCCGGCCGAACTGGAGCGCCTCGATCTCGCCGTACGGCCCGAGGCGTGGGCCGGGGACCGGCGCTCGTTCGCCGTTCCGGCCACGACTCGCACCACGACCTGACATTCACCCCGGCGGCGCCCGCCCGCCGGTCATGACGACCAAGGGGAATGGATCAATGATCACCGTTACCGCCGAACAGCGCGTCCAGCCCGGCAAAGAGGCCAAGCTCGATGCGCTGATGGCCGGCCTGATGGAGAACATCGCCCAGAACGAACCCGGTTGTACCCGCTTCGACTACGTGGTCGACGACACCGATCCGACCCGGCGTCTCTGCATCGAGACGTATCGCGACGAGGTCGCCTTCGCCCAGCACGGCGCCAGCAAGTATCTGGCCGACTTCATCCCCGAACTGCTCGACTGCCTGGTCGAACCGCCGACCGTGGTCCGGTTCGGCGACCGGTTCGCACCGACGGTCGAGGCCAGCTTCTTCCACACCGGCATCGTCGTTCCCGATCTGGACAAGGCGATCGCGTACTACGCGGACACGTTCGACCTCCGTTTCACCGAGCCCGGCGTGTTCAGCATCCCGCGGCTGGAAGACCCCGACCCGCACCCCTTCGAGCTCACCGCGGTGCTGTCCCGCACCGAGCCGCCGTACCTCGAGCTGATCCAGGCGAACGGCGACGGCATCGTCTCCGCGGACAAGTGCGGCCAGATCCTGTACCACGCGTACTGGGAGCCGGACATGGACGCGCGGTTGGACTGGCTGACCACCAGCGGTCCCGGTGTCGACGCCGTCTTCCGGATGGAGGAGGGCTCCACCCCCTTCTCGATGATCACCTCGCCGGATCCCTACGGGAACCGGATCGAGTATGTCGGCACCGACGCCGTCGACCCGCTGACCGAGTGGGCGCGGACCGGGGTCCTGCCGGGCGGGGTCGGGGCCTGATGACCTCGCCACTGCCACAGTCAGCGGCCACGATCCCGGACCGGTCGGTCGGTCGACGCCGCCTGATCACGTTCCTCGGCATCTCGGCCGGGAACTTCCTGGTGCTGCTCGACACCTCGATCCTCAATATCGCCCTGCCCGACGTCCAGCGCGATCTCCAGGCCGGCGGGGCGTTGTTGCCCTGGGCATCGGTTGCCTACACGGTGGTCTTCGCGGGCGTCCTGCTGGCATCCGGAGCGGTCTCGGACCGCTTCGGCGCCGGCCGGCTCTACCGTTACTCGCTGATCGCCTTCGCCGTCCTGTCCTTGCTCTGCGCAGCCGCGCCGAGCATCGGTCTGCTGATCGGCGGCCGCGCCCTGCTCGGGATCGCGGCCGCCGGCATGGTTCCCTCATCGCTTGCGCTGCTGGTGGCCATGTACCCCGAGCCGGCTGTCCGGGCGAAGATGATCGGCACCTGGGCCGCCATCACGAGTAGCGGCCTGCTCGCCGGTCCGCTCCTCGGTGGACTGCTCGTCACCCTTGGCGGCTGGCGACTGGTCTTCCTGGTCAACCCGCCCATCGCCGTACTGTCGTTGGTCCTGGTGCTCGGCGTGGCGAACGTCGTACCGCCGAAGATCCGGCCGTTGGACCGGCCCGGCGTGACGCTGTCCATCGTCCTGCTGGGCTGTCTGACCTTCGGGCTGATCGACGGCGGTACGAACGGGTGGGTCCGTGCGACGCCGCTCATCAGCCTCGCCCTCGCCGCCGTGGCCCTCGTCGCGCTGGTCCGGGTAGAACGCCGGGCCGAGCACCCGGTGCTGCCACCGGCGCTGCTGGCTCGTGCCCAGGTGCGACTGGACATCGTCGCTGCCACCGCGGCCACGCTGGTGTTCTACGGGATGCTCTTCATGCTGACCCTCTGGTACCAGCGGGAGCGTGGATTCAGCGCCCTCGACACCGGCTTGGCCTTCGTGCCGATGACGTTGCCGATGTGCGTTCTGCCGATGGTCACCGGCCGGCTGATCGCGACCTTCGGTGCCCGCCGGCTGATCATCTTCGGGCTCACCTGTGACGTCTTCGCCGGGCTGCTGCTGACCCGGGTCGGCGTGCACTCCTCGCTGCTCTGGATCGTCGTAGCGGAGATCGCGCTCGTCCTTGCCAGTACTACGGCGATCCCGGCGGCGACGGCTGACATGTCTGTGGCCGCCCCCAAGGAGTACGCCGCGTCGGCGCAGGGTGCTTTGAACGCCTCCCGGCAGGCCGGTGCCGCCCTGGGAGTCGCGGTGCTCGGCCCACTCACCTCGCTGCGTACGGCGGGTGTGATCCTCGCGGCCCTGGCGCTGGTAGCCGTTACGCTCTCTGTTCCCGTACGACGCCAGCAACAGCCGTGAATCTGGATCTGTTGCGGACGTTTCTCACCGTTCATCGGGTCGGCTCGCTGACCAAGGCGGCCGCGCACCTCGGGCTGTCACAGCCGACCGTCACGGTCCAGGTCAGGACCCTGGAGGAGAAACTCGGGAAGCAGCTGTTCGTCAGACGCGCCGGCGGCGTGACGCCGACCGGCGTGGCCGACGAACTGGCAGGCCAACTGGGGCTGCATCTGGACGCCCTCGAAGAGGTGATCGACCGGGTGCTGGCGACCGACCCCAGCAATCAGACGCTCCAGTTCGGTGGGCCGCCCGACCTGACCACCGCGAAGGTGATCCCGGCGCTGGCTTGCCTGATCGAGCGCGGGCTGCGGGTGCGGACGTCTTTCGGCCCGCCGGATCAGCTGATCGAGGGGCTGGTCGCCGGCCGTCATGACCTGGTGGTCTCGACGGCACGGCCACGCCAGCCCGGGCTCACGGTCGAGGAACTCCTCGAGGAGGAGTTCGTCCTGGTTGCCGGCGCGGACTGGGCGGCTCAGTTGCCCGCCGATGTCACCGCCGACGGCGGAGCCGCGCTGGATCAGGTGCCGCTGGTGTCCATCGGGGAAGGACTGCCGATCGTCGGGCGATACTGGACGACTGCCTTCAACCGTCAGCCACGGATGCGGCCGGCGATCGTCGTACCGGACCTGCATGCGGTGCTGGCCGCGGTGATCGCCGGCGCCGGCATGAGTGTCCTGCCGACCTATCTGGCGGAGGAAGCGATCCGGTCGGACCAGTTGGTGCGCCTCTGCGATCCGGTGATCTCGCCCAAGAACATGCTGTATCTGGTCAGCCGGACGGGCCTTTGCCAACCGCAGGTGAAGCTCGCCTGGCGTCATCTGATGGCAGAGGCCAAGTATTGGTAGAGCAACGACTGGTAGCCATCGGGTAGCGGACAACCCGATGGCTACTTCAGTTCAGCCTTCGAGGATCCCGAGCACGGCGTCGGCCACACCCTTGGCCGACGCCGGGTTCTGTCCGGTCACCAGCCGTTCGCTGACTACGACACACGGCTGGAAGTTCGGCTTCTTGACGTGCCGGCCACCGCGCTCCTCGAGCTTGTCCTGCAGCAGGAACGGGACGACCTCGGTCATGCCGACCGCGTCCTCCTCGTCGTTGGTGAAACCGGCGAACTCCTTGCCGTCCACCAAGTACTCACCGCTCGACAGCTTGACGTTCACCAGCCCGGCCGGTCCGTGGCAGACCGCGGCAACGACCCCGCCGGTCTCGTAGATCTCGCGGGCGAGGTCACTCAGGCCCGTCTCGTCCGGGAAGTCCCACATCGTTCCGTGGCCGCCGACGTACAGGACGGCCGCGAAGTCACCGGCCTTGACGTCGGCCGCCGTCGGGGTCGATTGCAGTTTCTGCTGCATGGTGGCGTCGGCCAGGAAGTTGTTCTGCACCTCGTCGGCCTGGTCGTGTCCGATCATCGGCGGCTTGCCACCGGCGACCGAGACGAAGTCCACCTCGTAGCCGGCATCCGTGAACACCTTCCACGGGTGGGCGGCCTCCGGGAGGTAGTAGCCGGTCGGACCACCATCTTCACCTAGGCGGTCCTGGCTGGTCAGCGCGAGCAGTACTCGCTGCGGAAGATTCGACATGTCACTCCTCGTGGGAACGGATCGGCTGCACGCAGTCGGCCGGCTGAATGCGGCCGGTGCAGCTCCAACGGGAGTGTAGAAAACAAGTCCGCTAATCACCAATACAATTCCTGATGGAAAGTCATCGAAAAACTGATCGCCTTCCATGTGCATACATCGGCGGCTGGCCGGGAATGTATTCCATGGTCCACGTGACCTCCTTCACAAGTAGCCATTCGGTCAGTGAGACATCTGTTGACCTGTCCGGCGGTCTGTGGTTTCTTGAGTCGGTCCGAATCGCATCGCCCACGAGATCGGGAAGGGTCGCCGCTTGCGCTGAATCACAACAATTCCGGAAATCTCAATGAACTCGAAGCGCGGCCGGGGGCCGAAACCCGCGCATTCCGGCACAGCGCAGCTGCATTCCCACCGCCGCGGCGGTGACCGCCGACAATGTGAGGTGTCTGTGACTGCATCATCGAGTACCGAAACCATCGCGACGACCGCCGACGTCGTGCCGGACCTGGTTCGTTTCGTCGCCGGCAAGGAAGACATCAGGGAGCTGAAGCGGCTCGTCCGGCGGGGTGGCCGGACCCGGAACGAACAGTTCGACTCCGACCTGCACCTGAACGAGATCATCCCCAAGCCCTGGGGTTACGAGTACCGCGCCTACGTGGACGACTTCTTCGACTGCTGGGCGCTGCACATCGACGCCCCGCACGGGACGTCGGTGCATGTTCACCCGCGCAAGCTGACCTATCTGCTCTGCCTCGGCGGCCAGGGGATCACCGCCGGGCTGAGGGAAGAGGTTCCGGTCCGGGCCGGGACGATCCTGCGCATCGCCGGTGGAGCCTTCCACGGCACCCGCAACACCGGTGACGAGCCGCTGGAACTCATCGAGATCGAGGTGCCGCGGAACAAGTTCGACCTGCTCCGGCTGCGCGACGACTACGACCGGACCGGCAAGTCGTACGAGTCCGAGGCGATCGAGCGGCCGGAGCACCCGATGCAGCGGGTGCCGCAGCAGGCGAACGCCCACCTGCGCGCCAGCACGCCGGACGGCCGCTTCGGTTTCGAGATCCGGACCGGGATGGATGTCTTCTACCGGCGCCGTCCCGCCGATCTGTTCTATGTCCCGCTGTGCATCTCCGGGGTGGTGCGGCTCGACGTCGAGATCCTCACCAATACCACCCGTGAAGTGGTACGTCCGGATGTCGAACTGCCGTACCTGTGTATTTCCCGTCTTGGTTGATCGCTGTTCACAGAAAGGTTTACACAAATGTCACACAGCGCGGTGATTGTTACCGGTCCGGGTTTTCAGGACCATGATGTGGTCTACACCTATTACCGGCTCATCGAAGAGGGCTGGGACGTCGCCGTCGCCACGAAGGACGGCGATCCGGTCGTCGGTAAATATGGCGTTCCGTTACCGATGGACAAGACCGCCAAACCGCTGATCGCGTTCGACGACCTGGCCGACGGCGAGTGGGACGCGGTGATTCTCACCGGCGGTCACGAGGCGCCGGACCGGATTCGGCAGGACAAACGAGTGCTTGAATTCGTTGCCGGGATGGACACTGCCGGGAAGGTGGTCGCCGGCCTTTGTCACGGCCCGTGGATCATGGTCAGCGCCGGCGTCCTCGAGGGCCGTACGGCCTGTGCCTACATCGGGCTGCGTGACGATGTGATCAACGCCGGCGCGACCGTCGTGGACAGCGACGTGATCGTCGACGGCAACATCATCACCTGCTCGTACTACGCCTACGTGGGCGTCTTCATGCGGGCCGTCTTCGAGACCGTCGAGAAGCTGGCAGCCTAGTTTGTCCATGCTGATCCTCGACTTCGACGGCGTCATCTGCGACGCGTTGGAGGAGTGCGCGCTGGTCACCTGGTTCGGTCTGCTCGACCGGGTCCCGCCAGAGCCCGGTCCAGCCCTGCTGGACCAGGTGCCCGCCGCGTTCGTCCAGCGATTCGCCCACGTCCGGAACTATTCGCGACTGCTCGACCACTTCGCCGTGGCGGGGCTGCCGGCCGCGGCAGAGGTCCGGACGCAGGCCGAGTTCGACAAGCTGTTCGCTTCCTTGGATCAGCGCGAGGTCGCCGAGTTCGTCACGCGCGCCACGGCCGTCCGTAATCGGCTCCGGGAGACTGACCGGGACTTCTGGCTCGGCCTGCACACCTTGTACGACGGTGTCCCGCAACTGCTGAGGCGCCATGCGGGAAAGGTGGCCGTGGTCACGGCGAAGGACGAGCCCTCTGTCTGGGAGATCCTGCGCCGGTACCGGCTGGACCGCACGGTGACGGCTGTCGTCGGGGAGTGTGCGCGCAAGCCGGAAGCGGTCCGGAGGCTCGCCCGGCAGGCCGGTGTGGCGACACGCGACCTGATCTTCATCGACGACAACCTCACCAACGCCGTCCGGGTCCGGGGCACCGGAGCGCAGGTGTTCTGGGCGCAGTGGGGATATCAGATCCCCGAGCACCGGGCCGAGGCGGCCAGGCACGGGATCCGTTCGCTCGAGCTCTCCGAGCTCGGATCCGTGCAGTTGGCCGCCTCCCGACCATCGAGACTTCCACAGATCGGAGCCACCACTATGACCGTCACCAAACCAGACCTCCTCCGCCGCAACGGCCGGACCCGGAGCATCACCCCGGAACCCGAGCCCGAGACGCCGCTGATCCGCTCCATCGGTGTGCTCGCCTACGACAAGGTGAGCGAGCAGGACTGCCTGACACCGTTGGAGATCTTCAAGGGCGCGGCGATGGTGATCAGCGGCGCCATCTCCCCGTGGGAACGGGAGACCGCACCGGACAGCCTCGAGGTGCAGTTGGTCGCCGTCACCCCGGGCGTGGTCACTATGCAGATGGGTACGCAGGTCGTGCCCGACGCCGCCCTGGACGACACGCGGACCTACGACCTGCTCTACGTGCCGGGCGGGGTCGGCTCAGGCGAGATGGCGAAGGACGAGCGCGTCCTGGAGCTGGTCCGCCGCCATCATGATGAAGGAAAGGTGGTCGCCGCCAACTGCTCGGGCGTGGGTGTGTTGGCACGGGCCGGGATCCTCGGCGGCAGCCCGATCACCTGTGTCGCCGCGGTCGCACGAGGGCTGCGAGGCGAGGGCTACAACGTGCCGACCAGCCGGCGGATGTGGATCGGCAGCCCGGAGGAGCGGATCTGGACGGCGACGGGTTCGTACGGCGTCAACGGCAGCGCCGTCGCGATCGTCGCGCACTACCTCGGCCGGGAGGTCGGCACGATCGTCTCGATGATGTTCGACACCTTGAGCGGCCTCGGTGAGGTCATCTTCGAACCGGTCGGACCGGAGTTCTACGAGCACCCCGAGCTGGAGAAGTCCTTCCAGGATCTCTTCGAAGACATGCTGCTGCCCGCCAGCTGAGCAAAGCCGTGCCGTGCGGCGTACGGCGTCGCACGGCACGGCTCGATTCCATCCGCACAGGTTCCAGCCCGATCGACCAGCGAGGTAGCCCGATGACCCAGTCAGCCTTCTCTCCCGCGCAGCGTCAGCCGGCCACGGCGCGCGACCTGCACTGGATTCGCGGTGCGCTGCAGAGCGCCATCTCCATCGAACACGCCACGATGCCGCTGTACTCGGCGGCGATGTACTCCCTGGAAGTGCAGAACTACCCCGCCTACAACACCCTGCGGTCGGTGTTGATGGAGGAGATGCTCCACATGGCCGCGGCCTGCAACGCCTTGGCGGCGATCGGTGGGGCGCCACGCATCAAGAGCCTCGACCCGACCGCCATCCACACCGGCCTGGCCGGAACCGTCGCGCCCGGTCTGACTGCGAGGTTCGCCCGGTTGTCCCGCAAGCAGCTCGACACCTTCATGCGGATCGAGTCGCCACTGGAGCTGCTGCCGGCCGACCAGCAGGGCCTCCGGTACCCGACGATCGCCAGCTTCTACACCGAGATCAAGACCGCGATCGAGGCGAACTCGGATCTCGTCGCCGCTGCTATCCGCGGCCGGCGGGTCGCCAACCAGGTCGGCGGAAACCTCGGCTATGCAGTGATCGACCCCAAGGGCAGCGACCCGGTCGGCCAGATCCTCGCCAGCCTCGACCTGATCATGGACCAGGGTGAGGGATTCGGCGCCAGCACCCTGTCGTCCGGCGCCGGTTCACAGGACGAGCTGTCGCACTACGCCCGGTTCGCCGAGCTGAGATTCGGTCGTACCTACACCGGTCCCGACGAGCCGGCACTCGACAGCATCACCGCCGAAGGCCAGCGCCGGTACTTCCGCGGCGCCAAGATCGCCTGGCCGACGGTCATCAACTCACTCGCCGTCCCCGCGGACGGCTACGCGGCCATCCTGCGGCTGGACCCCAGCGGTGTGGACGTACTGCGCGAGTTGCGCGCGTTCGACGCCGCCTATACAAGGATGCTGGCTGCGCTCGATGACGCGTGGAACGGTCCTGCGGACCAGTCCTGGCCAAGTCTCGGCCGGGCTGTCTTCGAGATGAACGAGCTGCGGGTGATCTCCTGCTTCAACATCCTCCGTCAGCAGGTTCCGGTCGCGGCCGTGGCCAAGGTCGATGAGCTGTACCCGTTGGAAGCGCCGGAACTACGTGCTCTGTCCGACTTCTCCCAACCGCTGTACTACGGCCCGCGGTTCCTCAACACCAGCCTGAATCGCGGTCGGTGAGGGATGAGGCGATCGCTTTCACGGCGGGCTCTCTTCGTACTGACCAGCCACGGCGAACTCGGTGACACCGGCAGACTCACCGGCTTCCATCTCGGTGAGACCTCGCTGCCTTGGCAGAAGCTGACCCGGGCCGGCTACCAGGTCGACCTCGCCTCGACCGACGGCGGCCGGCCACCGATGGTCGGTCATGATCCCTCGGCGCCGGCGGAGGTTGACTTCCTTGCTGATCCGGCTGTCCGGGCCGCGCTCGACAAGACGATCCCGGCCGAGCAGGTCGACCCGGGTCGCTACGACCTCGTGTACTTCGTCGGGGGCCACGGCGGCATGTGGGACTTCCGGGGCAATCCGGCACTCCACGCGATAGCTCGATCTGTGTACGAGGAAGGCGGGTTGATCGCGGCGATCTGCCACGGCCCCGCAGTACTGGTCGATCTGGAGCTGAGCGATGGCAGCCGGTTGGTAGCCGGCAAACGGCTGACCGCGTTCCCCAGGGCGGATGAGGCCGCGAGGGAACTCGACGCCGTGGTGCCGTTCTGTCTGCAGAGTGCGCTGGAGAACAACGGCGCGATCTACAGTTGCGGGCCGGACAAGGCAGCGCATGTCGTCACCGACGGCCGGTTGCTGACCGGACAGAACCCGGCCTCCGCGGCCCGGCTGGCGGACTGCTTGGTCGAGGCCTGCGCCGTCCCGTGACCGAATTGTCGTCATCGGCAACATACTTGCGGGTGAAGAGAAGGGGGTAAACCTCCCGGTCAGCACATCGGTTCGGAATAACGTTGCCTGACGCAACAGTCAGGCGAACGGCCGGCCAGATTGTCAGCGGGCCACCCAGAACGTGCCGATGTCGCGGTGTTCGTAGACGGCGGCGCTGGAGAGGTCGTCGAGCCTGAGTCGCGTCACAGGCTGGCGTCTGCACGGGCGTTCAGGCTCATGATGGTTGGAGCGATGGGTGAGATCCGTGTAAGGGAGGGGGAGGGGAATGACGCCTGAGTCTCTCGCGCGCAGTCTGGCGACTTCTGGTGATCTGCACGAAGGGCCGGGGCGGAGCGTGCATCCGCCGATCGCGGACTATGCGTTCCTGTCGGATTGCGAGTCCAACTGTCTGGTCGCTCCCAGTGGGGCGGTGGAGTGGATGTGTCTGCCGAGGCATGACTCGCCGAGTGTGTTCGGGGCGATTCTCGATCGCGCCGCGGGGAGCTTCCGGCTTGGTCCGTACGGCGTACAGGTGCCGGCCGCACGCCGGTATCTGCCCGGCAGCCTGATGCTCGAGACGACCTGGAAGTCACCGACGGGCTGGCTGATCGTCCGTGATGCCCTGCTGATGGGGCCGTGGCACAACCTCTCCGAGCGGTCCGTGACGCACCGCCGTACGCCGACTGACTACGACGCTGAACACTGCCTGCTACGGACCGTCAAGTGCGTCAGCGGCGCCGTGGATCTCTCGATGGTGTGCGAACCGATGTTCGGCTACGGCCGCCGAGAAGCACACTGGCGTTACGACGGTCCTGGTTACGGTGAGGCGGTGGCGCACTGCCCTGAGTCGGAGCACGACGTGACGCTGAAGCTGACGACCGATCTACGCCTCGGTCTGGAGGGCCGCACGGCCCAGGCACGGACTCGGCTGGCGCAGGGCGATACGGCGTTCGTGGCGCTGTCGTGGTCGGTTCTGTCGCCGCCGCGGACCTGGGCGGAGGCCCTGGGGAGGATGGGGCGGACGGCGGAGTACTGGCGGCAGTGGATCAACGTCGGCGTGTTTCCGGATCACCCGTGGAGCCCTTATCTGGTGCGTAGCGCACTCACCTTGAAGGGACTGACCTTCGCTCCCACCGGGGCGTTGCTCGCGGCCGCGACAACCTCGCTGCCGGAGACGCCGGCCGGTGAGCGGAACTGGGACTACCGGTACTCGTGGGTGCGGGACTCCACGTTCGCTCTGTGGGGGCTGTACACGATCGGGCTCGATCGGGAGGCGAACGACTTCTTCTCCTTCCTCACCGAGATGTGCGACGGCGATCACGACATCCAGATCATGTACGGCATCGGCGGCGAACGCGAACTGCCCGAGCAGACGCTGGATCACTTGACTGGTTACGAGGGCGCGAGACCGATCCGGGTGGGCAATGCCGCTTACCTCCAAGGCCAGCACGACGTGTGGGGAGCGATCCTCGATTCGGTGTATCTGCATGCCAGGTCGCGTGATCAGGTGACGGAAAGCCTGTGGCCGTTCCTCAAGCGGCAGGCGGAGGCGGCGTCGAAGCATTGGCGTGAGCCCGACCAGGGGATCTGGGAATCACGCGGTGAACCGCAGCACTTCACCTCGTCGAAGTTGATGTGTTGGGTGGCGATGGATCGTGGCGCCAAGCTGGCTCGGCTGCACGACGAGCCCGTCTGCGCTGACGACTGGCAGGCGGTCGCCGACGAGATCCGCGCGGACATCTGCGCGAACGGTGTCGACGACAGAGGCGTGTTCGTCCAGCGGTACGGCGCCACGACCCTGGATGCCTCGTTGTTGCTGCTGCCGTTGCTGCGGTTCCTGCCGGCTGACGATCCGCGGGTTCGCGCCACCGTACGGGCGATTGCCGACGAACTCACCGAGGACGGCATGGTGCTGCGCTACCGCGTCTCGGAGACCGATGACGGGATGCACGGTGCCGAGGGAACGTTCACGATCTGCTCGTTCTGGCTGGTGTCCGCGCTCGTCGAGATCGGCGAATTGGCCGAGGCCACCGCACTGTGCGAGAAGCTCCTGTCCTACGCGAGCCCGCTGGGCCTGTACGCCGAGGAGATCGACCCGCTGAGCGGCCGCCACCTCGGCAACTTCCCGCAGGCATTCACTCATCTGGCCATGATCAACGCCATAACCCACATCATCCGCGCCGAGGAAGCAGTTGCATCGACCACCTACGTCCCCGCGCAGTGAGTTCGTGCTGGCGTGTGACATGCGATTCGCGGCGCGCGAGTCGGCGATCCTCGGGCAGTTCGAGCCTGCGTTCGGTCTGCTCCCCGGAGGCGGTGCCACTCACCATCTCGTTCGCCTGATCCAGGGGGCGGACTGAGGTTTCCACTGGCGCGACGGGTCGCTGCCGGAGCGATGGTTGTTGCATCAACCAAACCGATGGGGACACATCCCGTTCGACAGGAAGGACAACCGACAAGACCGCCCGTATCGGCAAGGTCGTGGTGCTGGGGACCGGCGTTCTTGGCTCGCAGATCGCGTACCAGAGCGCGTACTCCGGCTTCGACGTTACGGCGTACGACATCAGCGACGAGATCCTCGAGAAGGCGAAGCACGGGTTCGCCGACCTCGCGACCCGCTACGAGAAGGAGGTGGAGGGGGCGTCCGACGGCTCCGCTCAGGCGGCCCTGGCGAGGATCACCTGCACGTCGAAACTCGAGGACGCGGTCCGCGACGCGGACCTCGTGATCGAATCGGCTCCGGAGCGCCTCGAGATCAAACGCGACCTCTACACGAAGCTGGGCCGCTCGCCCCGGAGAAGGCCATCTTCGCCACCAACAGCTCCACGATGCTGCCCAGTTCGCTGGCGGACGCGACGGGCCGGCCTGACCGGTTCCTTGCGCTGCACTTCGCCAACTTGATCTGGATCCACAACACCGCCGAGATCATGGGCCACGACGGCACGGATCCGGTGGTCTACGCCGCGGTGGTCGACTTCGCGCGCCGGATCGGGATGGTCCCCATCGAGCTTCACAAGGAACAGCCCGGGTACATCGTGAACTCGCTGCAGGTCCCGTTCCTCCAGGCCGCCCAGACCCTCGTCGTCAACGGCGTCGCGGACCCGGAGACGGTGGACACGGCATGGCGTACGGCGTGAGGAGCGCCGCACGGCCCGTTCCAGGCCCTCGATGTCATCGGGCTCACGACCGCCTACAACATCGACGCGGTCGGCGACGAGGATTCCCGGGCCAACGCCCGCTACCTCAAGGAGCACTACATCGACCAGGGCAAACTCGGCCGCTCCACCGGCGAAGGCTTCTACAAGTACGACACCGAGGCCCAAGCATCCTGAGCCGAACACACGCAGGGCGTCCGACCCCGGACGCCCGGCGGCTGCGTCTGCGACCGGTGTCGTGAACGGCCCTGTGCCGAGGTCGTCTGACGCGCTCGTGTCACATCTCGCCGGGCTGTTCGGACGTAGTGGTGTGACTCCGCAGATCGTATACATCGCCGGAAAGGATGCCCCCTGATGAAGACCATCGTTCTCGTCCACGGCTTCTGGGTGACGCCGCGCAGCTGGGAACACTGGATCGACCGCTACCAGCGGGCGGGCTACAACGTTGTCGCACCTGCCTACCCGGGATTCGAGGTTGAGGTCGAGGCACTCAACGCCGACCCGACGCCGATCGAGGCATTGACGGCGCCGGCGATCATCTCGCACCTGGAGTCGGTGGTCGGCGCCCTCGACGAGCCGCCGATCATCATCGGCCACTCCGCGGGCGGTGCGTTCACGCAGGTTCTGCTGGACCACGGATTCGGCGTCGCGGGCGTGGCGATCAACTCCGCGCCGACCGAGGGCGTGCGCGTCATCCCGCTGTCCCAGCTCAAGGCGTCGTTCCCGGTACTGAAGAACCCGGCGAACCGGCACAAGGCCGTCGGCCTGACGCCCGAGCAGTGGAAGTACACGTTCGCCAACACCTTCACCGAGGAAGAGTCCCTCGAGCTCTACAAGCGGTACCACGTCCCGGCCTCCGGGCGGATCTTCTGGAACAGCGTGCTGGCGAACTTCGAGCCCGGCCCGCAGGACGTCCACGTCAACTACCACAACGACGACCGGCCGCCGCTGCTGTTCATCTCCGGTAGCGAGGACCATCTCATGCCGCCGAGCGTGCAGCGGTCCAACGCCAAGCACTACAAGTCATCGAAGACCATCACCGAGGTCAAGGAGTACGAAGGCATGCCACACCTGCTGCCCGCGCAGAAGGGATGGGAAGAGGTCGCCGACTACGCCCTGGCCTGGGCCGTGAAGCAGGCCGGCTGGCCGGCCGCGCCCAGCGCCTGAAGGTCGTCCGCGTCACGGGCTCTGCTCGCCGTTCGACGTAAGGAGAAGTGATGGTCACCGATCGCAACGATCCGACCAGCTTGAGACCGACATCAAGCCGTTGTTCCGCGAAACTGACCGCCAATCGATGCTGACGCACTTCGACCTGTGGTCACACGACGACGTCAGCCGACATGCCGAGGCCATCCTCGCGCGCCTCGGAGACGGCACCATGCCCTGCGACGGGCCTTGGCCCCAAGCGCAGATCGATCTCTTCAACGGAGGACCGAAACCGGAACCCGCAAGTAGGCGGCGCTGCAGCCGCCTGACCCGTGGAACCACCCCGACTACGCGGAGTGGCCGCGTCGGCTGAGCGCCAGACGCCCTCGCGGAAGTCACCGCCCAGCATCTTGAGATCGTCTTCCTGGTCGCCCGCGGCATGACGAACGCTGAGATCACTGACTCGGCTGACAGTGCCGGCCCGTGCCCGGGCTTCTGACCCGGGCATGTCACGGATGCGAGCCGGGTTCGCGGCGGTGGATCGTGGAGCGGCGAGCCGAGTACGTCGTCCTCTCGGGAATGCCGAGGCCAAGCAGGCGACGCACTGGCCAGGTCACGCCGGCCAGTGCGGGCGACGAGCAGCGCAGGAAGCGAGGCGGACGTGGCGAAGATCAGTGCGGCCACCGGACCGGTCAGCAGGGCGGGATGAGCACGGCGCGTCGTCGGTAGAGGCCGTGCGGGGGGTCAGGATCGACATGCTCGCGGCGATCGCTCTGCTCTTCGATGCTCGCGCCGCGCAAGAAGTCGATCCCGCGTTCGGCTTCGACGGCTTGAGCAGCCTGCCGGTACGGCGGGACTGTGGTGGTACCCAGATCGGAGGAGGACCAATGACCAACGGCCCACATCTGGCGGTCGAGCGGATCACGCCGCGGTACTGGCGCGTCACCTTCGACCACGGCCCGATCAACACGATCACCGCCCAGACCGTCGAGGAACTGTCGCAGCTCGTGGGCGAGATCGAGCGCGACGAGGACCTCACCGCCGTCGTGTTCACCAGCAGCAACCGCGAGTTCTTCCTCGCGCACTACGACACCGACGACGAACTGCCGCCGGCTCTGAGTGCGTTCTTCGCCTCGTCGGCACGTCCGGCAACCCAGGCCCGGCTGAAGGCCCTCGCCTCCTGCGGCCTCGGACAGATCAGCGAGCTCGAGCGCCGGCTCGGCGAGCTCGGCCCTGCCGCCAGGCAATGAACCAACCATCTGACTCGACACGAAGGAGAACCCATGAGCTCGAACCAGTTCAGCATCCCGTCCCCGCCTGAAGGGCAGGACCTCGCGAAGACCCCGATGAGGTTCGAGGTCACGCCGATCCCGGTCAGCGACTTCGACCGCGCGAAGGCCTTCTACCAACAGCTCGGATGGCGCCTCGACATCGACGCCCGGATCAGCGACCAGCTGCGCGCCGTACAGTTCACCCCGCCCGGTTCGCCGGCTTCGATCCAGTTCGGCCCGGCCGGAGCGGCACCGCTGCAGCGCCTGATCGTGGTCGTCGAGGACATCGAAGCGGCGCGCGCCGAGCTCGTCCACCGTGGCATCGAGGTGAGCGAGATCTCGCACGGCGCGCTGGGCCAGCCGCCCGAGCCCGGCCGCGATCCGGAGGGTCGCTCCTACACCAGCCAGGCGTCCTTCGCCGATCCCGACGGCAACCGCTGGGTCCTCCAGGAAGTCACCGAACGCATCCCGGGAAGGGTCTAGTCATGGACGTCGAGCCGCTGTCACAACTCCTCCAGGAGACAGCCCTGCACCACGGCGCCTTCGAGGCCGTCGCACCACCCCACGGTTGGTGGGACTGGTACGCCGCCTACATGGTCGCCCGCGAACAGGGCAGCAATCCGGAGCAGGCCTCTGCAGCCGCCAACCAGTACATGGCAGACGTCAAGCACATCGTCGTACCGACCGCCTGACACCGTCCCGCCCGACCCACAAAGCCCAGGTCACCTGACCTGGGCTTTGTACTTCCGTAGTCAGGACGGATCCCGTGGTTGGCCCGACCAGGGGATTGCCTACGGAGCTGCCAGGGCGCGATGGCGGCGCCGGCGACGGAGCGTGAAGGGAGTCCATTTCCAGAGCGCAGGAGGGCCGGAAGGGTGATGGAAGAACTATCGGATCTCGACGAGGCACTGGCGACGTTCGTCGAGATGCGGCCGCGGCTGATGGCGATCGCGTACCGGCTGCTCGGCAG
Source organism: Kribbella sp. NPDC048837 (assembly GCF_055586945.1). NCBI lineage: Bacteria > Bacillati > Actinomycetota > Actinomycetes > Propionibacteriales > Kribbellaceae > Kribbella > Kribbella sp. NPDC048837. The sequence continues at coordinate 615,420 of NZ_JBVJHF010000001.1, read as the reverse complement.
CACGACTGAAGCCGAGGACGTCGTCCAGGAGACTTGGCTGCGCTGGCAGAGGACGGACCGCACGGCCGTATCGAACCCGCAGGCTCTGCTGGCGACGATGACCACTCGGCTCGCAATCAATGTGAGCAAGTCTGCCCGGTGGCGGCACGAGACCCTGGTCGATCGCTGGGCCACCGAGGCAGTCGAGGCCGGCGACGACCCGGCGGTCCAGACCGAATGTCACGAAGCAATCGAGGAGGCAGTGCGTCTCATGATGGCGAGACTGACTCCGAGTGAGCGTGCCGCCTACGTGCTCCGGGAGGCGTTCGGCTACCCGTACCGGCAGATCTCGCAGCGACTCCAGGTCGGAGTGGCCAACGCCAGGCAGCTGGTCAGCCGCGCCCGCGCGCATCTCGCCGCCGACGCACGCACGGTGGCGAACTCGGGCCCCCACGAGCCCTTCTTGCACGCGTTCCTCAACGCCGCCCGGGCCGGCGAGTTCGCCGACCTGGAGGAGGACCTGGCCGCCGATCTGGCGGCCTGACGGTCGTTGCCACCCTCACTGCCCGGAGCTTAGGCTCGGCTATTGGGCGGTGGTCGATGGCGATCCAGCTGCAAGGCCGACAACGCGAGTGCGAGACGCTCGATCGGCTCGTAGTCAGTCTTCGAGCCGGGCAGAGCGCTGCGCTCCTGCTCCGCGGCGAAGCCGGAATCGGCAAGACTGCCCTGCTGGACTACGTTCAGGCCCACCCCGCCGCGAGCCGCGTCGTGCGAGCAGCCGGCGTCGAGTCCGAGCTGGAGCTGGCGTACGGCGGCCTGCACCAGCTGTGCGCCCAGCTACGGCCGCACCTCGCCAACCCCGGGTACGACGCTCTCAGTACCGCGTTCGGCTTGACTCCGGGTGATCCGCCGGACCGCTTCCTGGTCGGCGTCTCGATGCTGAACCTGCTGACCGAGGTCGCCGAGGACGAGCCGCTGATCTGTTTGATCGACGACGCTCAGTGGCTGGATCGGGTGTCCAGATAGACCCTTGCCTTCGTGGCCCGCCGGCTGCTGGCCGAGAGGGTGGCGCTCATCTTCGCGGTCCGTGACCCCAACACCGCCGATGAGCTGTCCGGCCTGCCCGAACTCGTCGTGACGGGTCTGGACTTCAGCGATGCCCGCGCTCTGCTGGACCTGGCCCTCAGGGGTGTCGTGGACGAGCGCGTCAGGGACCGGTTCGTGGCCGAGACACGAGGCAATCCGCTGGCGCTGCTGGAGTTGCCCCGCACTCTGTCGACCGGCCAGCTGGCGGGTGGCTTCGGACTCCCCGACGCCCCGGACGCGCGTGCGCTGACCCGCCGGATCGAGGACGGCTTCCGGAGCCGCCTCCAGTTGCTGCCGCCCGAGTCTCGGCTGCTCATGCTGACCGCCGCTGCCGAGCCGATCGGTGACGCCGCCCTGCTCTGGCGGGCTGCCGAGCGGCTGGGAATCGGGCCTGACGCAGCCACACCGGCGGAGTCCGCCGACCTGATCGACATCGGTGCCCGAGTACGGTTCCGGCATCCGTTGATCCGTTCGGTCGTCTACCGGGACGCCTCGCAGCCGGACAGGCGCAGTGTGCACGGTGCCTTGGCCGAAGCCACGGACGCGGCAGTGGATCCTGATCGGCGAGCCTGGCACCGCTCCCACGCTGCTGTAGGGCTCGACGAGGCGGTGGCCGCGGAGCTGGAGAGCGCCGCCGAGCGGGCCCGGGCGCGCGGTGGTCTGGCCGCCGCCGCTGCCTTTCTGGAGCGAGCCGCCAAGCTGACACCGGATCCGGTACGGCGCGCCGGGCGAGCCCTGGCCGCCGCCGGCACCAAGTTCCGGGCCGGCGAACCGGACGCCGCCTACGAGCTGCTCGCCGCCGCGGAGATCGGCCCGCTGGACGACCTCCAGAGCGCCCACCTCGCGCGGCTGCGAGCCCAGATCGTCTTCGCCCGCCAGCGCAGCGGCGATGCCGGACACCTGCTTCTCGATGCGGCCAACCGGCTCGAGGACTTGGGCGACCCGTTGGCGCGGGAGACGTACCTGGAGTCGCTCAATGCGGCCATCTTCGGCGGCCGGCTCGGCGACGTCGTGAAAGTGGCCGAGGCAGCGCGCGTGGCTCGTCCGGCCCTTGCGCCGGCCGGTCCGATGGACCTCCTCCTGGACGGGGTCGCCACGCGATTCACCGAGGGGTATGCCACCGCCGTAGAACCACTGCGGAAGGCTCTGCACGCCCTCCGCGAGGACGGCACTCACGGTGCCGCCAGGCTCGAGCACTGGATGTGGCTGGCCTGCCCGGCCGCGCCCGAACCGGTCGCGCCCGAGCTCTGGGATGACGAGGCCTGGCATGACCTGTCCACCCGCGCGGTCGAGTTCGGTCGAAGGCTCGGAGCCCTCGGCGTCCTCCCGGTGGCATTGTCGTACCGGGCCGGCGTTCACGTGCACGCGGGAGAGTTCGCTGCGGCGGCTTCACTCATCTCCGAGTCCGACGCCCTCGCCGCAGCAACCGGCAGGGCGCCACTGCGGTACTCCCGCCTGATGCTCGCCGCCTGGCGTGGTGTGGAGGACGAGGCCATGCAGACGATCAAGGCCGGGGTCAAGGACGCGACCGAGCGTGGCGAAGGCCGCGCGCTCGCGTTGGCCGAGTGCGTGACCGCCGTGCTCTACAACGGTCTTTCGCGGTACGACGCTGCTCTCGACGCAGCTCGCCGTGCCTGCGAGCAGGAGGATCTCGGATTCTTCGGCTGGTCCTTGGCCGAGCTCGTCGAGGCGGCGGCGCGTACCAACGCCGACAAGACAGCGGCCGAGGCACTGCAACAGCTCGAGCAACACGCGGGCGCGGCCGGGACCGAGTGGGGCCTCGGCGTCCTGGCCCGGTCGAAGGCACTACTTGCCGAAGGCCCCGCCGCCGAGGCCCTCTACCGAGAGGCGGTCGAACGGCTCGGCCGCACGCGTGTCGCCGTACACCTGGCCCGTGCCCACCTGGTGTACGGCGAGTGGTTGCGCCGCGAGCAGCGTCGCCAGGATGCCCGGTTCCATCTGCGCGTCGCCTACGACAGCCTGGGCGACATGGGCGCGAAGGCGTTCGCCGAACGGGCCCGCCAAGAGCTCGTCGCGACCGGAGCGACAGCGCGGAGGCGGCAGGTGGAGACGCGTGACACCCTCACCGCACAAGAAGCGCAGATCGCCCAGCTGGCTGCCGGCGGGCTCACGAACCAGGAGATCGGCAGCCAGCTGTTCCTCAGTCATCACACCGTGGAATGGCATCTCCGCAAGGTGTTCACGAAGCTGGCCGTCACGTCGCGCAGACAACTCACCCCGACCCTGATCGACGCCGCGAGCCCGGTCCTGGCGGTCTGACCTACTTGACGCCGAGTGCCTTGCGGAGCACGTGGATCGCCTGCCCCATCGCACCTGTGACGGCCGCGGACTCACCCAACGGGTTCAGCATCATGAAGTCGTGAATCGTGCCGTTGTAGCGGACGCTCGTGGTGCGGACGCCGGCCTCGGTCAACTTGCGGGCGTACGCCTCGCCCTCGTCGCGCAGTACGTCGTTCTCGTCGCCGCGCCGGGTGTGGTCAGGCAGGTAGGCGTCCCAGAACCAGGCCATTCCCTTGGCGGTCAGGAACGGTCCGTCGGCGAACTCGCGGTAGCTGTCGGTGTCCTGCGCGGCGTCCCTCACCGGGTAGTACAGCGACTGGTGCACGAACGTGATCCACTTGTCGTCGACCGCGGGCTTGTCGATCGGAGCTGCCTGGCTCGGGTCAGCTGCGCGCGGCCTGCTCGATCACCCTGGTGACGACGCCGGGGGCGGACATCAGGCCGAGGTGCCCGGCGTCGTACTCGGTGATGGTCGCGCCGGCCCGCTTGGACATGGCCCGCTGTGCGCCGGCCGGAATGATCTGGTCCTTGACGCCGATCGCGCTCCAGGACGGGATCGTCTTCCAGGCCGGGGTTGCGGACGGCTCGTTGAGTGCTCCCAGTGCGCCCGGTCGCTGGGTCGCGAAGACGAGGTCCTTGTCGTGGGAACTCAGTCCGGTCGCGAACGAGGCGAAGACGGTCGACCGCTTGAGGTAGACGTCGGTCGTGGGGGAGGGCGGCAGCGTGGGAGGTACGAGGTCGAAGACGGTCGCCGGGTCGGCCGCGAGTGCCGAATCCGGCCCGACGAGCTGGAACGGGGTTTCGCCGGTGTCGGGTGCGAAGGCGTTGACGTAGACGAGGGCCTTGACGTTCGTGAGCCCGGTGGCCGCGTTGGTGATCACGAAGCCGCCGTACGAGTGGCCGACCAGCACCACCGGTCCGGTCACCGTTTGCAGGAAGGCGCGCACCGACGCCGCGTCGCCCGCTACCGAGCGCAGGTTGTTGGGGATGGCGCGCACCGTGTACCCGTCGTCCTGCAGTCGCTCGGTGACGCGGTTCCAGCTCGAGGCGTCGGCCCACGAGCCGTGCACCAGCACGATGGTCGGCTTCGCCCCACGCTGTTCGCGGGCAGCGCTCTGCGCCGGGTTGAAGCTCGCCAGGCCCAGCGCCGCGGCGGTCAGCAGAAACGCCAGGGTGCGCCCGCGCCGTCTGGGACGGCGAGCGCGGTTGGTCAGGGGAATTCTCATGGATCTGTTCTCTTCCGTGCGATGGACAGCCGGCCGCGTGCCGGTTGACTCATCACTATGTCCGCGCACCGTCCCGCGATGTGACAGCTCTGCAGGACGTCACACCTCACCCTGGGGTGCCTGATCCTTGTGGACAACGCGTTCCCGCGCTCCGGCGTACGTCATTGCCTAGAGCAATGAGGTGCCTTCGATGTGCCGAAGATTCGGACGCGATGCGCCACGGCGTACCGTCCGGACGGCCAGCGCCCAGGCGGCCATCATGGGAACCGTGCCGGCTCCCGCGGACAGCACACCACTCAACGCGATGTCGAGCGGCAACCAGCTGAGCAGCAGCGCCGGAACAAGCCAGGGCCGGAAACCGTCGCGAAGCAAGGCGATGCCGAGCAGCAGTGAGCCGACCACCGCGAGCAGGAACCCGGGCATGCCGGCCGCGACGTAGGCGATATCGAGCCCGATCCAGAAGAACCCGAACACTCCGAGGGCCATCAGGGTCAGGCCGGGCAGGGTCAACCGCCAGCCCCAGCGCTCGAGGCGTCCCGGAAGCCGGCTCTTTCGGACCAGTACCGCACTGACGATGGTGGCTGCGATGAGGACCGGCCATCCCTTGCCATACGTGCGGTAGACCGTGTCGGCGTCCGCCCAATCCAGCAGCGGCCGCAGTGCGCGTGCGGCGGGATCGGCCCAGCTCCGGACGATGCCGCTGTCCAGGTCTTCGTGTCCGTCCGTCGTCGCGAAGCGCGCCAGCGCGTGCAGCGGCGCCAGTACGGCCGCGACGCCAACCGGCACCCAGGCCACCTTCCTGATCAGCCGATGTTCGTGGTCCATCTCTGCCTCCCCGGATCGGATCGTTCGCGTCGACCGTAGGTCCGGTACGGCGTTCTCTGCGTCGGCTTCGGGATTGGCCTGTTCTCCAACCTGGGATTGACCCGCCGAGCGGCGGACCGATCTAGCATCGAAGCGTGAGGTGGGGATTTCCGCCGGTCTTGCGCGACGCCGCAGTGCCGGCCGTACTGGGCGTCGTCGCCACCGTCGAGCTCTTGGCCCTCGATCTCCCGGGCACAGGCGCGGCGCTGGCCGTCGATTGGATCGCCTGTGCGTTGCTGGTGCTGCGCCGGCGGTTTCCGCTGGCCGCCTGTACGCTCGCGGGCCTCGTGCTCATCGCCCCGGTGGTGGGTCGCGTCGACGATGCGGCGGCGCCCATCTTCATCCTCGCGCTGGCGACCTTCACCGTCGCCCGGCGGCTCCGTGGTGTGCGCGCCTTGGTGCCGATCGGGCTGTTCCTCGCGGCCCTGCTCTGGGGCTACCTCCGGCTCGATCGACCGCTGGATGTCTCCGACCTGGTGTTCGTCCTGGCCATCGTGCTGCCGCCGTACGCGTTCGGTCTGTTGATGCGCTCCCTGGACGACCGCAACGCGAGGCTGGCCGAGCAGGCCGCGCTGCTCGTCAGGCACCAGGAGATCGTTCGGCAGGAGGCGATCACCGCCGAGCGGACCCGGATCGCGCGCGAGTTGCACGATGTCATCGCCCACTCTGTGAGCGCGATGGTGGTGCAGGCCGCTGCCGCTCGCGACCTGGTACGGCAGGATGCGGACGGTGCGGAGGCGGCGATCGACGAGGTGATGACCGCGGGACGCGAGGCTCTCGGCGAGACGGGCAGGTTGCTGCGGCTGATCCGCGACACCGACGACGAGCTCGGGCTTGCTCCCGACCTGGGACTCGACCACCTACCAGATCTGGTGGACCGGTTCCGGCGCAGCGGCCTGCGCGTGGATCTCGCCGTCGAAGGGCAGCTGGATACTTTGCCGTCCGGTATCGACATCTCGGCGTACCGGATCGTGCAGGAGGCGCTGACCAACGCACTCCGGTACGCGACCGACCGGATGGCATCGGTCCGTCTCACCCGTTCGCCGACGGTGCTGCTGATCGGCATCGAGAACCGCACCTCCGGTCTGTCGGACGGCGGCGGGCTCGGACTCCTCGGAATGGCCGAACGCATCGCTGTGTTCGACGGCCGACTCACGCATGGTGTGACCGACGACGGACGTTTCGTCCTGACCGCCAGCCTGCCGCTCGCGCCGGATGCCCGATGAACAGCGTCGTGATCGCCGATGACCAGGACCTGGTGCGATCGGGGCTGGCGCTGGTGCTGCAGACCCGTGGCTTCAGCGTGGTGGCGGAGGTTGCTGACGGGAGGCAAGCGATCAACGCCGTACGGCGTACCGACGCGGACGTCGTCCTGATGGACATCCGGATGCCCGTGCTGGACGGCATCGGCGCAACGCGCGAAATGACCCGGCTCGGCTGCCGGACCAAGATCCTGATACTGACCACCTACGACCTGGACGAGTATGTCTACGACGCGCTCCGGGCCGGCGCGGCCGGGTTCCTGCTGAAGGCGACGCCGCCCGACGTTCTCGCCGCCGGAATCCGCACGGTGGCCGCGGGGGAGGCGTTGCTCGCGCCTGGAATCACCAGGCGACTGATCGAGGAGCACATCAGCAGGCCGCCGCCTGTGCAGGGCGTGCCGACAGCGCTGGCGGTGCTGACACCGCGGGAGGTTCACGTCCTCACGGAGATCGCGCGCGGCAGGTCGAACGACGAGATCGCAGCCACCCTCGTGGTCAGCGAGGCGACGGTGAAGACGCACGTGAACCACATCCTGGCCAAGCTCGACCTCCGCAGCAGAGTGCAGGCGGTCGTCCTAGCCTACGAAACAGGCCTGATCACCCCCGGCCGCTGACGCGGTCGGCGCTGGATGGCTGCAACTAGTCATTGATTGGGTGGATTGGCAGGGGTGAACGGGCGCTGCAGCGTCCTGCCAAACAGCCTCGGTACGGGTTGCTGGGTCGGCACGCCGAGTGCCGGTTCGTGGATCGGCTCCTGGACAACGTGCGATCTGGCCAGAACCAGGTTCCTGGTGATGCGCGGCGGGGCCGGCATCGGGAAGTCCGCGTTGCTCGAGTACACGCTACGCAGTGCGTCCCCTGTCGAGTGGCGCGCGTGTCCGGGGCGCAGTGCAGCCCGCGGCGCCCATGGTCCGCAGCGCCGCCACCAGGTCAGTCGGCTCTATGCCGTAGCCGGCCTCCGCGTCCACCGTGACCGGCACCTCGACGGCCCGTACGATCCGGGCGGCCTCAAGGTAGTCCCGAGGATGATCAACGCCCGCGCGGAGACGGTCCACGAGAAAGCCGGCATACCGTCGCTCGTTCAAGTTCCAGCGGGCGCTGGTCCCGGTCGACGTGTTCGGCGAGTGGCTGGAGACCGATCAGGTTGGCAAACCGGGCACGGAGCTGAAGCAGCCGTTCGCGCTGCGGTCCACGGATGGGGTCGACTCTGGCTTTGGCCGGGCCTGGATGAGGTCTGGTACGACGAGTCGCTTCCCGACGACCCGGACCGGGTCGTACCGACGTACACGATCATCACCACTACCTCGACGGACAGCGTCGGTCGGGTTCACGACCGTATGCCGATGGCGATCGTGCCTGAGTCGTGGGCGGAGTGGCTCGATCCCGCAACCACGATGTCGACCAGCTCCGGGCGCTGGTGGCGCCGCCGGTCGGCGGCAGCCTCGACGTGTACGCGGTGTCCAGGGCCGTGAACAATGTGAAGAACAGCGGGCCGGGGCTGCTGGAGCCGCTCCCGGCTACCAAGGTCTGGACGGTAGGTTGAAGGCGGCGAGGGGAGAGATCAGGTGCCCAGGATGAGGACGTCGACCGCTTTCGGGGTCGATATCGGCGGCAGCGGGATCAAGGGCGCTGTCGTTGACCTGGAGAAGGGCGAGCTGGCGGCGGAGCGGGTGAAGTACCTGACGCCTAACCCGTCCACTCCGGAGCCTGTGGCCGCGGTTGTGGCCCGGTTGGTGAAGGAGGCCGGGTGGGCCGGTGAGCTGGGTGCGACGTTCCCGGCCGTGATCAAGAACGGGGTGGCCAGGACCGCCGCGAACGTCGACAAGAGTTGGATCGGGACCGATGTCGAGAAGGTCTTTACCGACATCACTCACTGCGACGTGACTGTGCTCAACGATGCTGACGCGGCCGGTATCGCCGAGGCCCGGTTCGGCGCGGCCAAGGGCGTCGACGGCGTGGTCATCGTGCTCACCTTCGGCACCGGTATCGGCAGCGCGCTGCTCCTCGACGGCCAGCTCGTGCCCAACACCGAGCTTGGTCATCTCGAGTTGGATGGATACGACGCGGAGAAGAAGGCTTCCTCGGCGGCGAAGGACAGCGAGGGTCTGTCGTACAAGCAGTGGGCCAAGCGGGTGCAGCGCTACCTTCGGCATGTGGAGAGCCTGTTCACCCCTGACCTGTTCGTGGTCGGCGGTGGGGTCAGCAAGCACGCCGACAAGTGGGTGCCGCTGCTCGAGATGTCCACCCCGGTGAAGCCGGCTCAGCTGCTCAACAACGCCGGCATCGTCGGCGCGGCGATGGCCGCGCATGAGAAGTTCACCGCATAGGCCGACTACAACCCGGCGTCGGCATCGGCGGCGGCTGGCCCGCCGTGCCGCGAGCGTCTTCGGCCGCCGGTAGCTCGAGGGGAGCTGCGGCGGCGGTCAGCGCGGGTGAGCTCAGCTCGGGGACGTACTTGTAAAGCTCGGGGACGTGCTTGTAGATGGTGGCGCGGCTGACGCCGAGCAGCCGCGCGATCGAGGACACCGTGTTGTCGAGGTTGCCGAGCAGGCCGCGGGAGTGCTGGACGGACTTCAGATCGGTCGCGACGAAGATCAGTACACCCTGTCGGGAGTCCGCTGGTCGGCGTGTCATCGCAGGCTAGCCTCGAGGCCGAGGACGCCGGTGAGTACTACACCCCGAGCCCGTTCGCGCACTCGCTGCCCCGGAGCGTGAGCGAAGGCACTCTCGAGCGGCCGCGACCCGCACGATCGAACTCGCCTGGCGGCCGCGCACTTCCTCCGCTTCAGCTCGCCTCCATTGACGCGAGTCTCTAGAGGTCCTCGGCGAACGTGAGGTAGTAGCCGTTCGGGTCTTGCACGACGAGCTCGCGCCGTCCCCATTCCCGCTCCTCGACGCCAAAGGGGAGGTCGATCTTGCCCTTGAGCTCCTCGGCCACCGCGGCCACATTCGGCGGGTAGAGGTAGAGGCAACCTGTGAGCGTCGGTGCGCCGAGCCACGGCGTATCCCCGGAGAGGAACTGGAAGACAACGCCGTCGCGGGCGACCTCGCACCAGGTGGGATTGTCATCGGGAAAGCGGTCACGCACGTCGAAGCCAGCGGCGACATACCACCGGATCGTCTCCACCATGTCGTGCGTCTTGAGGATCGCTACCGCGCGGTCGCCCATGCCTCGATCGTAGTGCTCGACGAGACGCGGCCAACGGCCATGCACACTCCCAGATCCAGGCCTGAGGTCGGTAGCTATCGCGGCGATGCGGGAAGACGGCCCGGAGTGGCTGCAACACGCTCCGCTGTCTTCATCTCCGGGGACCATCGTTACCAATAACGATGAGAAGCGGTCCGGCCACGAGGCGCGTGACCAACACAAGCATTCAGTTCATACGACTGCGCAAGGGGCGCGACGTTCTTGCCCACGTCTGCGGGCGTAGATTCGCGTGGGAAGTCCCGGTCCAGAGGCCGCGTCGCGATGGACCGTGCTCGACTTCAATGGGGGCTCATACCTTCGCATGTACCCGGGCTTCGTCCCACAGGCTGCGGTAGGCGACCGATGCCGGGGAGGTGCGGGCCCAGGCAACCACGGGGGCGCGGCGTACGCCCATCTGCTCGACCACCGAGGCCATCGGGATCACGGTGTCCGCGACGTCTTCGTGTTCCTTCGGGAGTTGCTCGGACAGGTCGCGGTGCAGCCGGCGACGGCGGTCGACCATCGACAGGAACGCGAGCAGGTCCGGCGCGGGCCCCTTGGCCTCGTCGATGAACGACCGCAGCTGGTCGAGTGTGCGCACCGACAGGGGAGCAGGCACCAGCGGAGCGAGGACCAGGTCCGCGGCGCGCACGATGCCCTCGGACACGAGCGACACGCTCGGCGCACAGTCGAGTACGACGACGTCGTACTCGTCGGCCATGCTGTCGAGGAGCCGGCCGAGGCGGCGGGTCGGCCTCCTCTGCGCGTCCAGCAGCAGGTCGAGGTTGCGGTAGGAGAAGTCGGACGGCAGCAGGTCGAGGTTGTCGAAGTCACTCGCCTTGACGGCGTCGCGGAGGTCACGCTTGCCGGAGACGAGCGCCTCGCCGCCGCCCTTGACCTTGGGCCGGATCCGGAACAGGTACGTCGCACCGCCCTGCGGATCCAGGTCCCACAACAGGACCCGGTGTCCGCTCTCGGCGGCCAGCCAGGCCACGTTCGCCGCCGCGGTCGTTTTCCCGACACCGCCCTTGATGCTGTACGACGCGATGATCCTCATCGGCTGGTCACCATCCTGGCGTAGAGACGCTGGTTGTGTTTCCGGTTGAACCGATGCCAGCGGTCCGCCACCTCGGCACGAGCGGCGTCCTGACGAAGCTGCAGGTGGTATTCGAGGCGACCCATCGCCATCAGCGTCGCCGGGGGCGTCCCGGCCTTGGCGAGTTCGACGGCGTACTGGTGGACGCTGATGCGTTGGGCCTCGGCGTCCTGGAACTCGCCGAGGACGTCCTGCAAGAGCTTGAGCTCGCTCACGGCCTCGCTCCGGGCGTCGGCGCCGTACAAGCTGCCGAAGAACTCGAGCAGGTACCGCAGCTCCTTGCAGCGCTTGCGGAGGTCGTGCACGGCTTCTGCCGGAGAGGTGTCGGTGATGGCGTCGCCGCGCTTGGCGACTCGTTTCCAGGCGCGGCTCAGCAGCTCGTCGGCGACCTCGATCACCGGGCGCTCGATAGGCCCCGGGACCGTCAGCTCACGGTGCCATCCGTCGAGCAGCGCCGCGAATCGTTCGGACCGCAGTGCGCGATTGAGTGCGGCGTGCGCTCTCGTGCAGTGTCGCGTGAGCTGCTCGCGGAACGGTTCGAGCTCGCTGGATGCCTTGACGTGGCTGACCAGGTCGTCGAAGCCGAGGACGTACACGTCGAGATCACGGCTCAACGAGGTCTGGTCGCCGAGCCACTTGAGCTCGACGGCGTACCTCGCCCGGATGTCCTCGTCGATCGTTCCGTGCGCGAATTTCAGCACGGCTCGGGTACGGCGCACCGTGACCCGCAGATCGTGGAGGAACTCGGTGTCCAGTTGGCGAAGCGTTCCCTCGACGTTGTCGAGGACGATCTCTCGTAGTTGCGTGAGCGTGCCGGCGAACGCCTGGGTGGCCGGGATCCGCCGGGTGAACTCCAGGTCGGGCTTCGACCGGAAGCTGCGCGGCTGGAGACCGGCGGCCCGGAAGACCGACTCGAAGAGCGGCTCCTTGGCCGGCCCGAACCCCGGGATGGCGTCCAGCGTCCGCCATACCTTGACCGCGTCCTTGTCGTAGCCGCGGAGAGACTCGATCCTGGCCCGCAGGCCGACGGGCGCGCCGTCCCGGACTGTTGTGGGACCTTCGACGACGATCCGGGCGACGGTCTTCTCCTCGGGGCCGAGCACCGAGAGCACCTGAACAGGACCGCTCGCGACTACGCGCGGCAACAGCGCCCGCACACCGATCAGTTCGAGGACGCGGTCTCGCGCCACACCGTCCGGAAGGGAGTCCGCGGTGACCGCTGTACGGCCGGTCGGCTGCCGGGAGATCCGCTGCCCTTCGACGTCGCTCAGCACGAGCCACGACTCGCGCTTCCGCACGTGGTGCTCGAGCAGCAGCCCCGCCCGGAACAGCCGCCAGTCATGCGTGTCGAACCAGACCCTGCGCTCGGTGTGGTGGACGTCGACGCGCAGCGGCAAGACCTCGGTCAGCACTTCGACGCACGAAGGCCCGACCGCCTCGTCGACCACGAACTCAGCCGTCACCCTCGGCTCCCGGAAAATGAACGCAGATATATCTCACTCCAGTGAACTACGGCATGCCCCTGTCGCGATGCGGGCGCGCGGACCACCGGTCTGCCGATCTTCGGTCGGCAAGACCCCGAAGAGCCTGGCGGGCGAGGAGCTCCGGGTTCGATCCGGGGTCTCCGATCGGGACACCGCGCCCTACAGCAGCCCGCGGGGTTTCGTGCTCCCGGAATCGCTGGTCGATCATCCGTCGAGCGGCATTGACTCGCGGCCTCCACGGCCTCCGCCGTAGGGGTCGTCGAGCCCGTGAGCAGTCCGCGCCGCCGACCTTGTGCCCCACGGCCGCCGTGGTGCACGCCGATCCAGCTCGCCTCCCACCCGATCAGCTTCGGCTCCGGAGAGTGGACCTGCTTGGTCGGCGAGTTCGAAGGCGGTCGCCGAATGGTCGCCATTGCGAAATGGCGCGACGGAGCACGCCCTAGTCCGGCGCGCCCGCCGTCCATCGACGCCTCCAGCTCGCGCAGGTAGTCCACCAGCACCTGAGGTGGCGGTCGGCGACCTCAGCGAATCCCATCGCCGTTGAAGGCTGATCCGTGGGGAACAGTTCGTCCGCTCGCCGGAGACCGGCCGCCTATGGACCGAGCCTCGCCCTCCCCGGTGATGACCGCGTGCTGCTGGTTCAAAGTGGAGCACGCGGAGGCGCGGCGCGATGCGCTGGAAGAAGGCGAGACGGTCGTCGTCAGCCTCGTTGGCATGTTGTGCGGGATCGATCCGCACGGGTGAGAGGACGGCCGGGCGAGCCGACCGCCCTCCACCGTTCGGCCGATGCGCTGGGTCAGGATGTGGTCTCGCAGTTCTGTACGACGTTGACCCCGGGGCCGCCGCTGCAGACGTCGTCGTTGCCGCCGGGTGGGAAGGGCGGTGGGCCGGGGTTCGGGTTGTCGCCGTCGATGAAGTCGTTGCCGGGGCCGCCGGTGATCGTGTCGCTGCCGAAGTTCCCGAAGAGGGTGTCGTTGTCCGGGCCGCCGGTGATCGCGTCGTTGAGCGGACCGCCGAACGCAGTGTCGTCGCCCGGGCCGCCGTTGATGGTGTCCACGCCGCCGAACCCGATGAGTTGGTCGGCACCTTGTCCGCCGTTGAGGGTGTCGTTGCCGCCGAGACCGGCGAGGAGGTCGTCGCCTTGGCCGCCGTTGAGGGTGTCGTTGTTCGCGCCGTTCGACGGCGCGGTCGGATCGCTGTCGAGCGCGTCGCCGATGAGCACGTCGTTGCCTTGGCCGCCATCGATCGTGTCGTTGCCGCCTTCGCCGCAGACGATGTCGTTGCCGTCGCCGGCGAACACGATGTCGTTGCCGCTGCTGGCCACGATCACGTCGTCGCCGCTGGTACCGAAGATGGTGCCCGCCCCGACGATGGTGGCCGGTACCTCTTCGCCAGGTGGACCGCACAAAGGCGGTTCCTGGGCGTTCGCCGCGCCCGAGAATTGTGTGCCGAGCAGCAACAGCGCCGCGATCCCCACCCCACTCGCGAGTTTGCGCATGCTTCTAGCTCCCTCCCCATGCATAGGTCGCCGCGGACTCCGCGGATCTGCCGCGGGCGGCCGACCTAGGAACATGACAGCATCTACCGGCCCGCTTGGCGATAAGCCCACGGTGAGTCCTCAGGCACGCACCGGCACCCACACTCCTGCACGCTGAACGACGATCGTTCGTTGCAGGCGGGCGTTGAAGCAGCCGAGGGGGACAATCGCAGCGGGATTCGGGAGAGCGAACAAGGAAGTTCGGCGGGGTACGCAGCGTGAAGTCTGCGGTCTACGGTCGGCGTCCGTACGCCGATCGTTGCTCTAAGCATCGTTCATTCCTTGACGGCTGCAGCCAGCCCGGGCGCCTATCCGCCGGGTCGCACGTTGTTGCAGTCGCAGACTTGATCTGTACCTGCTGGTATCCGCCACGCTGCGTGTCTGCGCGTCGGTGGGAAAGTTCCGTCGCGCTCTGGCGCTGCGGTCTGGTGGCGCGCATGGTCGCAGGAAGGGGAGTGGGATCGGGAAGCTAGGGGGCTATCTGATGAAGCGACGATTCTTAGGAGTGGCGGTCGCCCTGACCGCTGTCATTTCAGCGACGTTGACGGCCACACCGTCTGCGGTCGGTACCGCGCCGGGCTGCAATGGCCAGGTGACGTTTATGCGGCAGGACTCCGACGGCTTCTGGCAGGTCTGGGTGTCGAACGCGAGCCTGACCAGCCAAAAGCAGTTGACCCACCTGGCTGCGGACAGCGGATGGGCCGTTTGGTCTCCCGACGGCAGGAAACTCGCCGTCGACACCAATCGGGGCGACACCAACCACACCGGTGCGATCAACGACATCTTCACCATGAACGCCGACGGTTCCGGTGTGAAGAACCTGACCGGCTCGGTGGCCTTCAGTTCCGATCCCGGCTGGTCTCCCAACGGCTCGTTGATCGCGTTCAGTTCTGATGGGGCCGACTATCCGGCCAAGCAGGGCATTTACGTGATGAGGACGGACGGATCTCACATGCGTCGCATCACCCGCCTGCCCGCGGACGCTGCGGCCGACGCGGCGCCGCGGTTCTCTCCCGATGGCAAGCACCTGGTCTTTACCCGCTTCCGCGGCGACCAGGGATTCGGAAGCTCCGCACTGTTCCGGGTCGACCTCGACGGTCGCCACCTTCGGCAGCTGACGTCCTTCAGCATCGGAGCAGGCGATGCGGACTGGTCTCCGGACGGCCGGAAGATCGTGTTCGAGGCGGCCCCGACGGCCGACAGCACCGGTGACATCGACATCGTCAGCGCCAACGGCGGCCCAGTTCGCACACTCAAGAAGGACTTCTCCGCTGACCCCGTCTGGGCCCCGGACGGTTCACGGATCCTCCTGGTCCAAGGCGTGGTCGGCGAGAACGAGTTCACTCTCGGCCTGGCCACCATGAAGCCCGACGGATCCGACCGGCACTTCATCTCTTCGGCACCGATGGGAGAACACCAACCTGACTGGGCCTCGATCACCCACGGACGGCGATGCTGAACCGCGCCCGCAGCAGCGTCAGCGAGCGCAACTGCCGCGACTCGCACGCTTAGCTACCGGTAACCGACCCCAATTGGATAGCGAGGCTCTTCAGCCTCGAGTATCTGGGGGCCACGGTCGAGAAGCGGGCGGCCGAAGCCGGTCTGGCGACGATCGAACGCCCGAAGCGGCTGACACCGAAGGAGGTTCGGGCGATGGTGGATCAGTTGGGCGACATCGCACGGGCGCTGAATCGCGCGAGCCAAAGGGAACTGGCTGAGCTGTACGACGCGCTTCGGCTGGCGGTCGACTATGACCATCGGACAGTGGCGGCAGTCTCAATCACGCCTGCCCCGCGTGTGGTTGAGAAGTGTGTCCGAGGGGGGACACGCACACTAACCACACGACTCAAGCTCTCAACGTCTGAGCCTGGGGAGAGGGCTGTCGAGCTCGTCAGCGGACTGTGGTGCCTGGGGTAGGGCGACCAGTTCGAGTTCGGGTCGGTGCGGTTGGCCTTCCCAGTCGCCTGCAGTCGAGACGCAGAATGCTGCGGCTGTGACGGCTCGGGTCCAGTCGCTGGTCGATCGGGAGTTTATTCAGAACGGCTGAGAGGTAGCCGGCGGCGGATGCGTCGCCTGCGCCGACCGTGTCGATGAGTGGCACCGGCACTGCAGCACAAAGGTGGTCGCGGCCGTCGGTGTGACAGGTGGCTCCGGCAGCACCGCGTTTGATGACGATCTCGTCGATGCCGGCGCTCCTTGCCGTCTGAATCGTTTGGGTGGATCCGGTGGCTTCTTCGAGGCGGCAGGGCCTACAGCGCCGAGTCCGCCGCCGAACTCGAAGATGTCTACAAAGACATCGGCTCGGCAGTCGGCTACGACAAGGTCGACAAGGAGATCACCTCCCGCTTCGCCGGGATCGCCATGCTCCTGACCTTCATCGCCGGCCCCGCCTCGATCGCGGCCGCCTCCCGCTTCCCCTGAGCTTCAAGACCGTGGGTCGCTACTTGAAATGGGCGCTCGCAGCCGAGGTCATGAGCAGCAGGATCACCAGCACGGAGCCGACAGTCGTGAGCGCGAACCTGATGATCCGCACGGGGCGCAGCCACGTCGGGAACTCGTTTCCGGCGGCCTCGATGATCGCGTCCGCGTCGATGCGACGTACGGCGGGATCCCTCGACCTCTTGAGCCTGCCTGGGTGCAGCGCGCAGCGAACACCCGGACGACGTTCGTCGGCTGCGGAAGAGCGTTCTGCAGGACGACAACGCTCAGGTGACGCTCGGGATGAAGGTGCGACCGCCGTTCCTGGTCACTCCGGAGGTACTGCGCTACGACTTCGAACTCGCCAGGAAGCTCGATCTGCACGTCGCGATGGACGGTGGCCTCGGCGGCGGTTGGTGGACCGGTGCCCGCTGGGGCGGCGACGGCCTTGTCGCTGTCAGCGGCGACATGTTCGCGGGGATGCGCAGCCTTCTCACCGCAACGCGCGGGGGTATACCCGACGCCGCGTACCGGTCGGGCGAGCTGTCTGGAGCTGGGAGATCACATCGGAGGACGTCTCCTGCTCGGCGACGCTGCTGGGTGCCGCGGCCTGCGGCCCCGGCGACAAGATCGGATCGCTCGAGCCTGGAAGGCGGGCCGACATCGTTCTGCTGAAATCCGAGCCGTTCAACCTGACGCTCCTCAACAACCCGATCGCCAACGTCGTGGCGTCGGCCCGAACGTAGCCAGGCTCATGTCTTTACGGAGACCGATCTCGCAACCATCAAGAACCCCCA
Source organism: Kribbella sp. NPDC048837 (assembly GCF_055586945.1). Taxonomy (NCBI): domain Bacteria; kingdom Bacillati; phylum Actinomycetota; class Actinomycetes; order Propionibacteriales; family Kribbellaceae; genus Kribbella; species Kribbella sp. NPDC048837. The sequence continues at coordinate 598,183 of NZ_JBVJHF010000001.1, read as the reverse complement.
CGTCGACAACTGGGCCATGTTCGGCTGGAAGGCCTTGTTCCAGCGTGGGAGTTGGCCGCCTAGATCGATCTCCCCCCTCGTGCCGTGATGGATCCTGAGGCCTACGAGAGCAGCGATGCGACGAGTGCCGGGGTGAGGTCGTCGAGGGATGTGATGACGGCGCTTGCCAGGGCGAGCGCGTCTTGCTGGGGCGGATAGGTCGGATTGGGGGCGGCGATGACGTGGATTCCTGCTGCGGATGCGGAGCGGAGGCCGTTGCTGGAGTCCTCGATCGCGACGACTCGGGACAGGTCGGCTCCGAGCCGGCGTACCACGGCGTTGTAGACCGCTGGTGAGGGTTTGCCGGCCGCGACTTCCTCGGTGGAGACTGTGACCTGGAAGTGGCTGGTCAAGTGGGCGGACTCGAGTACGGTGTCGATCAGCCGCCGGGGTGAGGACGACGCCAGCCCCAACGGCCAGTGGTTCGCGAGCCGCTCGACGGCCTCGATGGCTCCGGGCAGGAGCGGCAGTTGCTTGCGGTAGCGGGCCGCCATGGCGTCGATGACCACTGCCGCCACGTCGTCTGGCCGGCCGGGTACGCCGACGGCATCGGTCAGGTATGCGGACCATTCCGGCGTACTCATGCCCTGCAGCCCCCGGGTTGCGTCCGCAGGCCAGGCTTGACCGGCGTCTGCGACGACAGTTCGCCGTACCTCGTCCCACAGTGGCTCGGAGTCGATCAGGACGCCGTCCAGGTCGAAGACCACCGCTTGTACTGCGTTGTCAGTCATGACCCTCCCAGATCCTTATGCGTCCTCATCGTCGCCCATCGGGCTCCCGGCCACTGACAGGATGGGCGCAGGACATCCGGCTCTGTACTTGTCGAGCGCGATCACACGACGACGGTGGTGACCATCAACAGGCCACACCGGCGAAACGACACCGGTACGACGACCGTCTGAACGGCTCACATCACCTGGACGTGGAGTGCAGCGTTCGGCGACAGTCGCTGATCGGGATGCAACTAGTTGCCGACGGCTTGAGTTGAAGTGAGGTTGAAGGAGCACCATCTGATTCGGTGTCTGGAAGTCAGTGCCGAGGTCACGGTGAAGGAGACCCTCCATGATCGATCCGCGGGCAAGCGTGCGCATCGCGCGGCCCAGTACAGACCTGGTTCGTGCTGAAGCCTTCTACGTCAAGGGACTGGGTCTCGAGGTGCTCTACCGAGCAGCCGGCCGCCCAGCCGAGCACGACCTACTGATGCTCGGCTGGCCCGACGCGCAGTGGCATCTGGAACTTGTGAACGACCCGCTTGCGCCGACCACGCCCACGCCGACTGTGGAGGACCTCCTCGTGGTCTATCTGGAAGGGCCGGTGCCGGACCAGCTCCTCGACGACTTGGAAGCCGCAGGTGGACGTAGGGTCCCAGCACACAACCCGTACTGGGACCGCTTCGGAGTCACCGTCGTCGATCCGGACGGCTACCGACTGGTGCTGTGCCGACGTGGTTGGCCGAACAAGCCCGTGATGTGAGATGCGCTCGGGTGTCTCCCGGGGCCCTGGGAATTCGCCGCTGATGGTGCGTTAAGAGGGTGCGCAACCTGAAGAGAAGCGACCTGGTCGGCGTGAATTTGGACCTGCACGTGTCGCCTAATCGGTGGCGCGGAGTGTGCCAGGCCAGGAAAACAAGGTCGACACCACGAACGTGCCCTCGGTCACGTGGTGGGAGACCTGGAATTCGAGGTGGACGAAGCCGACTTCGTCGGGCGTGAACACATGGGTGCTGTAGCTGCGGTCGCTCCCGACGCGGCGGTCCACTCCAGCACGCCAGTCCGTGGCAGCGGCGGCAGGGAAGCCCCACTCGGCTGCGTACTCAGCGATCAGCCGCTGGGTGGCATCGGGGTCGAGACCGGCCGCCGGTGGCTGCACCATCAGCCGGTCGGGATCGCTCACCGGTGTCGAACTCAGCATGACCGCCTCCGCCGCCTGCGTGCGGTACACCCGCCCGCCTGGCAGCAGCACGCTGAGATCAAATGGCCGGCGGTTGGGATTCATCCAGACCCGGCTGTCCGCGTCCGCGTTGAACCCGGCCGAGATGCGGCTAGGTGGGCTCGTGAGATCGATTGTCCGATCCTCGGTCAAGGCCTCCGTCAGCGGCTTCTTCGGTGGAACCACGGAGACGTCGCCGGCTCGTCCGGCGCTGACGTCCACGTCCCACCGTGTGAAAGTACCGGCGATGAGGCGGCCGGCACGTTCGAGAAGCCGCTGGCCGACAGCGCGCTCGGACACTGGGGTGCCGGCCAGCCTGCGTGCTTCGTCCGCGTGGTCCCGGACGAATGCGAGGTACTTCGGCAGTGTGTCGTCCTCGATCAGCTTCCAGCGGTTCGCGAACACGGCGATGTTCCCGTTGGCCAGCGGCGTCCGCACGCTTATCACGCCTCGCGGCAGGCGCGCGACCAGCGCGAGGGGGAACCGCTCGGGGAAGGAGTGGACACCGGGTATCGATGGTGCACCGACGAGCGTCAGCAGGTACGTGAACAGCACGCCCTCCGGCCGATCGTGCCGCAGCATCTGGAGGTAGAAACGGTCGATGATGTCGAACTGCTCGCGGAACAGGAGGGTGCGGGTACCGCGATCGATCAGGGTCGCATCGTTCGTCGCCTGGCCGCGGTCGATGTCCCGCCAGGCCTCGAGGGTGGCCACATCGATTATTCGCAGCTGGTAGAGCTCCTGGATCTTGGGCAGACCGCCGGCGACGTACGCCTCGTGCATCGTCGCCTGGTCCTCGAAGATCTTTCGCTGCATCCGTAGGAATGTCGTCGCATAGAAACCCAGATCGGCCACGCTGTGCTCGGTGAGGCGTCTCATCGGCCGCCCGAACACAGCCATGGCCATCTTGCGGGCGGTGTCCGGTAGAAATCCGAGATCCTTGAATCCGGCGTAGAACGACGGGCCGATCAGGCTCGCCATCCCAGCCCACTCGAGGTGCGAGTGCTCGAGGAACAGTTTGCCGTAGTAGTCATAGACAGCCTCGACCGTCCGCCGGTTCGCGGCGAAGCCACGGGCGGGCCGCCACGTCGCTCGATCGATCCCCGCGCTCTTGAGCGCCCGATCGAGCCAGGCCTCCTTCACCACATGGGCTTCCACAGACATCTCGTCCCCCGGACGTCACACGCCGATCAGACTCCGCACCACCTCACGCACCCCAGGATCCGGCGTGACAGCCGCACTCCGGCCACTGCTCAGCGGAGCGCCCACACCATCCAAGACTCTCCACCCCTAGCTCAGATCCTCCTCCCCAGCCGCAAACCTGTGAAGGGACCAGCCCCAGGACAGGCGATGTTGGCGGCTGTGCCGACGTGCAAACTTCCCCCACGTCCCGCCACCGGAGCCCACCGCCTCGACGACGAGCGAGTCTGCAGCTGACAACGCGGCCTGGCAGGAGGCCGTGGGTACGGCTCCGGGGTACAGATCACTCCATTCGCCCGGATCAGCGAGCTAATCACCAACGGAGGCGACCGTGGAGGCCCCTGGAGACCGCCGTTCCACGTCGCGGCGAAGCGACGGCTTGCCAGGCGGCTTCATCGGGCGCCCTGCCCGTCAACTCCCGCATCCATCCCACTGGCCTGCCCATCCGCAGACCGCAGACCTCGCGGGAGGTTGAGAGAGCGGATTTCTCGTCGGTGGTCAGCTCTTCGATCGCGTGCCGCGCCCAGCCGGTATGGATCAGCAGGATGTCGCCGACTTGCAGTTCGACGTTCTGCGCTGCTGCGACGTCGTCAAGGGTCTCTGCGGTGATCGCCCCGGCGCGGCGGAGATCGAGGGGCCGGCCGATGGCGGTGAGGTGGCGTGCGACGTCAAGAAGCACGCCTCGGCCCACGATGCCCTTCGCCGCTGCGTGCTGAATGCCGAGTGACTGATGTGGGCGGCGTGCAGCTCTTACGAGGCCGGGCAACCGTCACGGTGCCGAGCCGGCAACCGGTCGCGGAGTGCGGTCGTCGGGGACGGCGTTCCTGCCGCGGTGGTCGTCGAGCCAGGCGTGGATCACCTGCAGGGCAAGTCCGAGGTTGCCGACCTGGCAGTGATTCTGGGCCTGTTCGTCCCGGGTGAAAACCCGCGCGGTCAGCGAACGGGCGTTGGTCAGCGTGCGGAGCTGGTCGCCGAGTTGCGTGATCGGCACCTAGTGGTCCTCGGCTCCTGCCATGAGCAGCACGTCTTGCGTGATCATCGGCGAGACATCCGCAGTGCGGAGGCGCCGCACCGCAGCAAGCACCGCCGATGGGGTGTCGACGCCGAAGACGCGCTCGGTGTTCCCGATGCCCCAGTCCACCAGCATGCTGCCGGCGCGAGCTCGGTTGATCATATGGTCGACCAGTCGCGCCGGGAGACGTCCGGCGTTGGCGACGAGGGCTCTCCTGACACCGCACAGGGGGCGCGTGTAGCAGGCGTTGAACTCCGTGAGGATGTCGTCGGCGATGACCCTTCGTACGCGCGGCTCATGGGCCGCGGCGCGCATGACCAGGCAGCCGCCCAGGGAGAAGCCGAGCAGCGTCACGTCGGGCTGATGGTGACGCCGCGGCCGTCGGCCGGGTTGGCCTGGCGCTGGATCATGCCTTTGTGGAGTGGGACCGCAAACCAGTCTCGGCGTCGGCGGGCGCAGCCTGTCCAGTGGCGAACATCGCCGACTCCACGTCGCTCGTACGCTCGCCGCCCAACCCGGTGTACTCCTCATCGATGAGCCGACGACAGGTCTGGACACAGACACCGCCAGCCGAGGGCTTGCGGAACGCGCCGCGATCACGACACCCGTTGGCAAGATCTACGGCTGCGCGACGTGCCTCGCATGACCGCCACAGACGGCTCCCGGGCGGGCAAGTCGGTGGTCGGGGTGGCATAGGAGCCACTCACCTTGTCATGAGGATCTGTCCGGCCGTAGTCGCGTTGGCGCGTGCTCTCTAGGCCGGTGGGTGGGGGGAGGGGGACTGGGGGCGGGTCTTGGCCAGGCCGTCCCTGATGGTGGTGAGGAGGGTGAGGGCGGCGTCGAGGTGGGTGTCGTCGTTGCCGGCGGCCTGGCTGACGGTGGTCGCCCATTCGTGTCTGACGAGGGCGGAGTTGGCGCGGCCGTGTTCGGTTGGGCTGACGGTGACGCCGCGGCCGTCGGCCGGGCTGGCCTGGCGTTGGATCATGCCTTTGTGTTCGAGGCCGCGCAGTGTGGTGGAGAGGTTGGTGCGCTGGAGCCCGGTGGCGGCGGCGATCTGGCTGGGGGCGGCGGCTGCTTCGTCTTGGAGCAGGTAGCGCATCACCATGCCTTCGGACTGGGTGAGGCCGACCGCGTTCGCGTCGGCGTAGCCGCGGTACTGGATCTCCCGGCTGATCACCAGCGCCAGGTCGGCGAGGTCGGCCCAGCGCTTCTCACCGGCTGATCCGCGGGCCTGCCGGGGGCCGCGGCGCGGTGCTGCGTCCTTGGTCACATCGCCAGCATAGATGATTGCCTGTCCATAGTTATGAGCGCATACTAATTCTGCTCGGATAGTTATCGCCTCATAACCAGATGGAGAAGCAATGGCCGTCACTCTCCCCGCGCGGCAGGCCGGGCGTCCCTGGCCCCGTGCGGTTGCGCTGTCCGGCGGGTTGCATCCCGTCGGTGTGTTCGTCCTGCTCGCCGGCGCGTTCCTGCCGATCATGGATTTCTTCATCACCAACGTCGCGCTGCCGAGCATCGACGTCTCCCTGCACGCCTCGGCGTCCGCGCTGGAGCTGGTGATCGCCGGGTACGGCGTCGCGTACGCCGCCCTGCTGGTCCTCGGCGGCCGGCTCGGTGACCGGCTCGGGCGCCGCCGTGTCTTCCTCGGCGCACTCGTCGGCTTCGTCGTGGCGTCGGCGGCGTGTGGCTTCGCGCCGAGTGTCGGCGTACTGATCGCCGCCCGCGTCGTGCAAGGCGCGACCGCTGCGCTGCTGGTGCCCCAGGTGCTCGCGACCTTCCATCACACCCTCGAGCACGAACGCAAGGCCCGGGCTCTTGCCCTGTACGGCGCGACGTCCGGTATCGCGGCCGTGGTCGGTCAGGTGGTCGGCGGCTTGCTGGTCAGCGCGGACATCGCCGGGGCCTCGTGGCGGCCGATCTTCTTGGTCAACGTGCCGATCGGCCTGGTGGTGCTGGTCGTCGCGGCCCGCATCGTGCCCGACACTCGTTCGGATCATCCGGTCGGTGTCGACCTGCCCGGCACGGTCTTGTTCGCCGCGACACTTATCGCCGTCCTGGTCCCGCTCACCGAAGGCCACTCGCTGGGCTGGCCGTGGTGGACCTGGGCGATGATCGCCGGCGCGGTCGTGCTGGGCGTCATCACCATCGTGGTGGAGCGGCGCGCCGAGCAGCGTGGGCAGGTTCCGTTGCTGCCGCCCTCGCTGCTCAGGCTGCGGTCGATGTCGCGTGGTCTGGTGATGGTGTTCGCGTTCAGCATCGGCTTCGGTGCGTTCATGTTCGTGTTCGCGCTGACCGTCCAGGACGGCCTGCACGAGGACGCCCTCCATGGTGGCCTGGCGATCCTGCCGATGGCGTTGCTGTTCTTCCTCGGCTCGCTGTTCGCGCCGAAGGCAATCAGCCGCTTCGGGCGGGCGGCGCTGTCGGTCGGCGCGGTCATCCAGCTCGCCGGCCTCGCGTCACTGGTCGCCGTCGTGGTCGACCGTTGGCCCCACGTCCAGCTGTGGGACATGGCGGTCCCGGTCGCGCTGGCCGGGGCCGGGCAGTCGATGCTGTTCGCCGGCCTGTTCCGCAGCGTGCTGGCCGACGTACCGACCCATCTCGGCGGCGTCGGCAGCGGCGTACTGATCACCCTGCAGCAAAGCGGACTAGCCCTCGGCGTCGCCACCCTCGGCACCCTCTATCTCGCCCGCGCGGAGCACAGCACCCCGCACGCCTTCGCCACCGTCGAAGCCGTGCAGATGGTCATCATCGCCCTGCTCGCCATCGGCGCCACCGCCCTACCGCGCTTCACCAAGGCGGCCGCCGACGCGCCCGCACTCGACGCCTGACCGGAGAGTCGCCATGAGTCTGCTCGATCTGTCGCGGTGGCAGTTCGTCATCACCGTGATGTTCCACATGACGTTCCCGGCCATCACGGTGGGATTGTCGATCCTGCTGAGCGTCCTCTACGGGATGTACTGGAAGACCCACAAGGCGGTCTATCTGCAGATGTTCCGGTTCTGGCGGCGCGTCTTCGCGGTCGGATTCGCGATCGGGGTCGTGGCCGGCATCGTCATCACGTTCGAGATGGGGCTGAACTGGGGCGCCTACGCGGCCAAGACCGGTTCGATCATCGGTCCGATCATCGGGATGGAAGTCGTGACGGCGTTCTTCGTCGAGGCTGGGTTCATCGGTGTCCTGCTGTACGGCGACGGCCGGGTCCGGCACGCCACGATGTTCGCCTCGACGGTGATGGTGGCGCTCGGCACGATCCTGTCCTCCACCTGGATCATCGCCGCCAACTCCTGGATGCAGACACCGGCCGGGTTTGTCGTACGCAACGGGCGGTTCGAGCCGACCGACTGGGCGGACGCGATCTTCAACCCGTCGTTCGTCTGGCGGTGGCCGCACATGGTGCTCGCCGTACTGATCTCGGCCGCCTTCTTCGTGGCCGGCATCAGCGCGTACTACCTGGTCAAGGGACGGGCGTTGCCGTTCGCCCGCCGGTCGATGTCGATCGCACTAGGTGTGGCGGCGATGCTGGTCCCGGTGCAGATCTTCGTCGGTGACCACACTGCCGGCGCCGTGCTGCCGCACCAGCTGTCCAAGCTCGAGGCCCTGGAAGGCAACTGGACAGAAGGCAACACTGGCTTCGTCCTCTTCGCGATCCCCGACCAGCAGGCCGAGCGCAACCTCGTGGAGCTGAACATCCCGTGCCTGGGCAGCGCCATCAACCGGGACCTCACCTGCAAGACTGCGATCCCCGGACTCGAGCTGACGCCGAAGGCCGACCGGCCGGACATGGCCGCGGTCTTCTGGGGTTTCCGGGTGATGTTCCTGGCCGCGCTGCTGATGTTCGGCACCGTCTTCTACGCGACGATCCTGCGCTTCCGCCGAAAACTGTGGACCTCCAGACGCTTCCACCGGTTCCTGCTCTGGACGACACCGATGGGCATCCTCGCGATCCTGGGCGGCTGGGCCACCGCCGAGACGGGTCGCCAACCGTGGGTCGTGTTCGGTCAGCTGCGTACCTCCGACGCCGTCTCGCACCTCGCGCCCGGCGAGCTCGTGTTCTCCGTGGTGGGCTTTTCGTTGCTGTACGTCGTGATGCTGGTCGCGTACATCGCCTACATCGTGCACACCGTGCGGATCGGACCGGCGAACTGATGGCCGCGATCTGGTTCCTACTCATCCTGCTGTGTCTGCTGATGTACGTCGTACTGGACGGCTATGACCTGGGTATCGGGATCGCCTCCTTGATCGAACCGGACGCGAGCTATCGGTACGACATGCTCGAGCAGGTCGCCCAGGTCTGGGACGGCAACGAGACCTGGCTGGTTCTGCTCGGGGTCAGCTTGTGGGCCGGCTACCCGGCAGCATTCGGCGCGCTCCTTCCGCAGGCCTACCTGCCGGTGATCGTGATGTTGTTCGCGTTGATCGTTCGCGGGGTCAGTGTGGAGATGGCGTCACAGGCGCATCCTGCGCCTCGCTGGGAACGAGCTTTCGGCGTTGCCTCGCTGATCGCGGCGCTTGCTCAGGGCGCGGCCGTTGCGACCCTGACAGCGCACCTGACCGTAGTAGAGGGGGCGTTCTCCGGTTCGCCGTTCGGCGCGATCAATTGGTTCGCGGCGCTGTCCGCCGTGACCGTCACCTGTGGCTACCTGGCACTGGGGTACGCCTACCTGAAGTGGAAGGCGACCGGTGAACTCCGTGCCCGTGCCGGACATCGCGGCGCGGTCGGCGCGGTCCTGGCGTCGTTGCTGGCTGTCGGATGCCTCATCGCCGTGGGTGCTACCGCCACGCCGCTGAGCCTGGCTGGTCCTGCGCGGGTCATCGTCTTCACCGGGGTCCTGCTGTTCGCCGCGGCCGGCGCGGTGATGAGCGTGGTGACCTTGCGGCCGACTTCGCCGTACGACGGTCTCCCGCTCGCGGGCCTGGTGACGACCGTCGTGGCCCTCGTCGTTGCCCTGGTGGTGGCCCGCTATCCGGTGCTGGCGTCGCCGGATCTGACGCTCGCGAACACGGCGGCTCCGCCCGGCACGCTGTCGTTTCTCGCGGTCGGGATCGGGCTCAACGTGCCACTGATCCTCTTCTACAACTGGTTCGCCCACCACGCCTTCCGCGGCAAGGCCGCGGCCAACCATCTCTCGAACGGAACGACAGGAGGCGCCCAATGAGCACTCGAGCACAGCGCGCACACACGGTGCGCCGACAGCTCACTCGGACGGCGCTGACCATCGTCAGCGTCGTTGTCGCCTGGTTGCTCTACTGCGTCTGCCAGGGAATGTTCTCCGGCTATCCCAAGTACCACAGCCGCTTGCTCAGCGTCGTGGGCCTCATCCTCATCGCCCTCACCGGCGGGATCGCCTGGGTCATCGACGAACACCGGATGCACGATGACGACTGACCAGGCCGGCACGGCAACTGTGGAGGTGCGCGAGTGGCTCGTGGCAGTCGCGTCGCCCGGCCGTCGGTGGCTGCTGTCCGCCGCCGGTTGCAATGCGCTCGAGACAACGTTCACCATCGTCCAGTGGGTGGGCCTGGCCTTGGTCGCGGGTGATGTTCTCGCCGGCGATCGGCCGAGCGGGCTGGGATTGGGCGTCCTGTTCGGTGGTGGTCTACTCGCGGCGGGAGCGACCTGGAGCGGGGCGCGGTTCCAGGCAACCGGTCGACTGCGGATCGCCCACGCGCTGCGGCGGCGGCTGGTCGCTGGTCTGCTGCCGTCCAGCCGACGGCACGCGGAGCCAGATCCCGCGACGGCTGCATTCGCAGCAGTGGAGTTGACCGACGACATCGCCGACTTCCATGCCCAGGCCCTACCTCAGCGAGCGTCGGCTCCGGCATCGATGGCGCTGATTCTCGTCACCACGGCGGTGCTGCAATGGCCCGCCGCCGTGATCCTGTTGCTGGCGAGTCTGCTCATCCCAGTGAACATGCGGCTCGCAGGTTTGTTCGCCAAGGAAGGTGCCGACGCACGAATGGCGGCCAGCACGAGGCTCGTGGCGGTTGTGCTGGACAGCTTCCGTGGCCTGCCGACGCTTCGAAACATCGGGGCGCTGGCACGACGTCGTACCGAACTGGCTCGCGCAGCTGACGACCTGAACGCCACGACCATTGCCGTCGTGCGGCGGGCCGCTCTGTCCGGTGCGGTGATGGATGTCGTGATCACGTTCTCGATCGCGGCCAACGCGACGTACGTTGGTCTGTCCCTGCTCGGCTATGTCCGGGTCGGTGGAGCGCCCAGCATGACATTGTTCCGCGGCCTGCTCGCGCTGCTGATCTGCCCGATGTACTTCCAGCCGATCCGAGCCATGGCTGCTGCCTTCCACAGCAAGGAGCGAGCGCTGTCCGCGGCACCGGCGATCCGTGCCCTCCTTGCCGAGCCGGAATCGGCGGTGGCGGCGGGCGCTCGTGCACAGCCGTCGGGCGATGCAGTAACCGTTGTCCTGGGCAACGTCTCCTTTCGGTTCTCCGGCGCGGCGGAGCCGACGCTGCACGAGGTGAACCTGACCGTTCACGCTGGAAGCTGGACGGCGGTGGCCGGCCCGTCCGGCGCAGGCAAGACCACGTTGCTGTCGCTGATCGCTGGCGTGCGCGCGCCGACTCATGGGACCGTCCGGTGGCAGACGGCGACCGGAGCGTCGGCGCCGTGGCTCGGCGGCTGTGCCTGGATCGGCCAGCAGACGATCCTCCTCCGTGGATCGATAGGCGACAACATCCGCATCGGACGGCCGGACGCCAGCGGGTCGGACATCGAGCAGGCGGTCGCTGCGGCGGGGCTGGCTGAGGTCGTCGCACGACTTCCGCAGGGACTGGACACGCCACTGGGGGAGGGCGGCGGGAGTCTGTCGACCGGCGAAGCGCGACGCATCGCCGTCGCCCGCGCGTTTCTCAGCGACGCGGGTCTGTGGGTTCTGGACGAGCCGACTGCGCACCTCGACGCGGATGCCGAGGCTCAGATCATCGTTGCCCTGCGCACCGCCACCCGCGGCCGCACGGTCATCGTGGCCACGCACTCGGCGGCTCTCGCCCGCTCCGCCGACGTCATCCTCGGCGTCGCCAATGGGACGGTCCACACTGTGCGGGAGGCGATTCGGGTATGACCGCGAAGTCACTCGCAGCCACCGGGCTGCTGCTGGCCTGCCTGGCCGAGGCCTGCTCCGTCGGACTTCTCGGACTCTCGGGATGGTTCGTTGCCGCTTCGGCTGTGGCCGGCGCCAGCACCTACAGTGCGTTCTCCTACCTCGCGCCTAGCGGTGGGGTACGCGCGTTCGCGCTGGGGAGGATCGCGACCGGTTATGCCAACCGTGTCGTGCTGCACGCGGCGGCACTGCGCCGGATCGGCGCTGCGAGGCTCGCTGTGTACGACCAGGCCGCCGGATCCGAAGGTACGGGTTGGTCCGGTCAGTCGCTGGACCGGGTTATGGCCGACGCGGACATCACCGGCATGGCGGTCATCCAGGCCACCGCGCCAGTGGTCGTCGCTGCTGTGATGACCGCGGGCGGCTGTGTCGCGATCGCTCTCGCCGGCTGTCCGCTCGCGGCGCTGACGTTGGCCGCAGCCGTGATCGCCTGCGCCGTACTCGCCGTGGCTTCGGCGCGCCGGCTGGATGACTCGACCCACACCCGTAGTGTGCTGCGGACCGAACTGGTCACCGCGGTCGAGGCATGGCCCGAGATGGCATCGCTTGGTGCCACCGACCAACTGGCGCACCGCACTCTGGAACGTCTGGTCGCCTTCGAGGGCGGGCGAGATCGCCACGCGGCAACGACCGCGCGCGCTCTGGGCGGCACGCGCGCAGTGACGGCTGTCGCGCTGCTGCTGACAGTGCTGCTCAGCGCGAGATCCGGTGCCACGATCGCGACGTTGGTCTTCGTTGGTCTGCTCACCGCCGGTGTCATGGCCAATGCCGAGCATCTGGTCACCGCCGCGAGCGCGTGGTGCCAATCGCGCCAGGCCAAGGCTCACCTCGCCTCGGTCGGCGAGGACGAGACCCTCAGGCCAGAGGTCGCGTCCACCTTCCGGGCCACGTACGACGGTCGCAGCCTCGCCGTCACCGGATACCAACTGCCCGAGACACCGACGCGTGATGCGCGCGAGATCGCGTTTGCCATCGCTGCCGGCCAGGCCCTAGTCATCACCGGCCCGTCCGGCAGCGGAAAGACCACCCTCATCTCCGCAATCGCGGCCGCGCTCCGGCGACAACCCGGTCCCGCCGTGGTCACCGCCGTACTGGCTGATGACTATCTGTTCACCGGCACGGTCGCCGACAATCTCCGCCTGGCCAATCCCAGCGCGAGCGACGCCGAAATCGCGGATCTGCTCGTCGCGATGGCCCTGGACCGTGCCGGAGTCGGACCGCAGACGACCATCGGTGTCGGCGGGCGCGACCTGTCCGGCGGCGAACGACGTCGACTCCATCTTGCCCGCGCCCTTGCCACCCAGCCCGACGTTCTCCTCATCGACGAACCTACGACCGCCCTCGACCCAGACACTGCCGCACAGGTCCTGCAGGCCGTACGGCGCCGGCTGCCCGATGCGGCTCTCGTCCTGGCGATGCACGAGCCGCCTACAGATAGGCGCCTGCTCGGCCCTGGCTGCACCACCGTGCCAGTCGAATGAGGCCTCAGCCGCCTGCTTGGTCTTGGCAGATGTTCGTAGCCTGATCACTCTGAGTGTCATGAACGACATGGGGGAGCAGTTCGGGATCTACGAGCCCAGGGACCGTGCGGTCAACCAGAAGTTGATCGGGGACGTCGTGAACGTTCCAGGGCCGGAGTCGCTGCGAAGCCACACGTCGAGGCGGCCCGGGAGGCGATTCGTCAGTTCGGGGCGAGGTTACGTCCGTTCGAACACGACGCGGAGCTCCTTCCCGGGGTGCATGCGGTGGCCGCCGCCGGCCACACACCAGGGCACACCGCACTGCTCCTGGAAAGCAGGGGTGAGCAGTTGCTGTGTGTCGGTGACACCTTCTACGACCCGCTCCAGTTGACGCATCCCGACTGGGCAACGCCCTGGGACCTCGACCTGCCCACCTCGGTGACCTCGCGGCGAAGGTTCCTTGGACGGGCCGCCGACGAGCGCCTACTGGTACGCGCCTACCACTTGCCGTTCCCGGAACTCGGTCGCATCGATCGGCGCGGGACCTCCTTTGCCTGGCAGCCGATTCGGTGAGCGCAGAGCCCTCATCGGCTTGGACCAACACGTCACCGACACCTGTCGCGCACGAGAAACTACAGGCTCCCCCAGCGCCCGACCTCGGAACCTTCGATCGCGAGCTGCGGCGCGACAAGTGCAATCCCGAGAGAATTCACCTTGACCCAGGCGTCCCTGCGGCCCGGCGTGTAACGGGAGGCTGCCCCTTTGACGACGAGTCCTCCGACGCCCATCGCGGCGGGAAGCACGTTGAACCAATCGATGGCCTCGTCGAGGTCATCGGTGACGGGTGTCAGCTGAAGGGGCGGGACCCAGCCGCTGGACAGCTCCTCGAGACCCTGCCGGCGCACGGTCGAGCGCTGCGTGCACAGGTCGACGCTGCTGACCGCGAGCAGGTCGAACGCGGCGTACGAGGCGGGCAGCTGCGCGGCCTTGGCGCGGGCCTTCGCTGGGCTGGTGACGAGGCGTTGCTGGGGCGCGTCGAAGCTCAACCGGCCGTCGGCGCCGAGGATCACCAGTTCGCCGTCAGGCGCCACGCCGTCCGGGATCTGCCGGGCCGCGGCGTCGGCGATGTCCGGGAAGCGGTCCGTGATGTCGTTGCGATTGCGGGTCCACAGGCGGGCCTCTTGACCGCGGCGGCGATCGCTACGCGGCTAGTTGCCTGAACTCTCTTCAGACGCCAGTTGGCGTCTCGAGGTGGTGTCTGGAGAGGGGTACTGGTGGTTGCTGACGTGGGCCGGGTGGTCGAGTACGGGGTTGGTTCGCGGTGGCGGGTGCTGTTCCCGGACCTTGAGCACGTCGCGGCTTCCGGATTCCTTTCGCGACCTGGCCGACTCCGACTCGCAGCCGGCACACGATCGACGGCGCGGATCCAGCAGCGGGGGGCCTACCGCAGAGTCTCTCAGAATTCCGCCTTGGGGGGTGCAACCTGAAGGAGCGGGCCGCCCGTCTTGAGGGGGACATGGAGAGTGGAGGCGCGGATGGCGGAGCGGGACAAGGCGTTCGTCGAGTTCGTGGAGGCGGCGATTCCGTCGCTACGGAGGACGGCGTACCTGATCGGCGGCGACCGGCACAAGGCGGACGACGTCGTGCAGGAGACGCTTTACAAGCTGTACCTCGCCTGGCCGAAGGTGCAACGGGCCGGCAACCCGTTCGCCTACGCCCGCCGGATGCTGGTCAACGTCGCGTACGACGGGGGCCGGCGCTCCTGGCGTCGGGAGGTCACCATCGCCGAGGTCCCGGAGTACGCCGTCCAGAACGGCGACTTCGCGGTCGGGCACGCTGACCGTGACGAGGTGCTCGAAGCGCTGCGAGCACTGGGGCCACGGCAGCGTGCCTGCATCGTCCTGCGGTACTACGAGGACCTCTCGGTCGAGCAGACCGCGGAGATCCTCGGGTGCTCGGAGGGCACGGTGAAAAGCCAGTCCGCTCGCGGCCTCGACACTCTCCGCAAGGCCATCGATCGGCGACGGAGTCCGGCGCTGTGAAGGAGCACGAGATGGAAGACACCCGCGAGGTCAGCGCTGAGCTGCACCGCCTGGCCGACACCGAACCACTGGATCACTTCGACACCGCAACGGTCCTCACCCGAGGCCGCCGTGGCCTCCGGCGCCGCCGCTTCCTAGGCGCGGGCGGCGCCATCGCCGGCGTCGCGGCGGCAGCCCTCGCTGTCACCCTCATCCCCAACCTCACCACCACCGGCAACGACCCCGGCGTGGCCGGCACCCAGACCGAGAACTCCCAGTTCAGCCCGGTCCCGGGTGTCCCGCGCGGCGAGGACGGCGCCGGCCAGCGGATCTCCAAGCAGGAGGCCGAACGCCGTTGCGCACTGCGGTACCCCGGTGTTAACGGCACGATGAAGGGAAGCACCGGCTTCCGATCCGTCAGCTCGCAGTTCTACATCCATAACAACTCTGCCGGGGCCCCGGTGACCCCGTTCTGCACGATCCCCGGCGGGGACAAACCGTCCGCCGCACTGGTCGCGGCCGCGAAGGCCGATCCGTTCCCGAAGAACGCGGCCGGCCAGCTTCGCAACTGCTCGGTGAACGCATGGGTCGACATGACCAAATGGCACATCCTGGTCTCCGACCGTCTGAGTCTGGACAACGAGAAGAACTACCGCGCATTCAACCGCGAACTGCTGATCGCGATCTCACCGTCCGGCAGGACAGCGATCGCCTGCCAGTTGCCGGTGAACGACATCCAGGGCGCCGGCTACGGCTGGGGCGTCACCGCCTTGCGCCTCGACGACCTCGGCACGGACTACCCGCGGCTCCTGTTGCCGGACGGGACCCGCGGCAAGGAGATCGCCGCCATTCTTCCCGAGGGTACGGACTGCAATGGCAAGATCTGTGGCCGGTCGCTGCCCACCGGTTGGGGGCGGGCACCGACGAACACCGCCAAGATCGTCGTACAGGTCGGCTCCGGCCCGAAGTACGAATCGCCGCTCAAGGACGGCTGGTACGCCTTCACCGCGCTCGACAAAACCAGCCACTCCACCGACGACCGGTTGACGGTCAGGGCGTACGACAAGGACGGAAAGCTCCTCAGCAAGCTCTACCCCGAGAAGTGATCGAGGCGCCGGCCCGGGATTGCCCGGGCCGGCGTTCTGTCAGCGGATGCGAGTGTTGGATCATGAAGGACGGGGCATCCCGGTCAGGCTTCGACAAGCAACGCTCAAACGCGTGTGAGCCTGTACGCCTCGAATATCCGCTCCTGGCCTGTGCACGAGACGACGTCGATTACGGCTGTGTCTTCGAAGCCTCCACCGGCGGCTATCTCGTCGCCTGGCCGGCAGGCCAGCTGTCCAGTTGCATCAATCAGGGCGGGTGAGCCGTCACGGAGTGCGACACTCCAGCCTGGAGGCGAGTCCTCGCCGTCGGCCGGCGGAGGCTTCACGATCCGCTCACGCGATGACATACCCAACGTTGCTTGACGCGGCACTAGCCTGATGAAAGTCGGGTCAGAGGTCGCGTTCGGACTCAGCCGACCAGCGGGTCTGGCGGCGGTCGAATCGGCAACACTTGCACAAGGCAATGATCTACGCCGCCGGGTGACAACCCATCGCCATCCACGAGAAGATGTGTGTATCGAGCGAGTCAAGGTCGTCGCCTCACGGCGCTACGGAACACTGTCGATCCGGACGTTGTCGAAGCCGTGATCGCTGACATTGTTGTTGCCACCGGCACTGACCGTCGAGGCGATCGCGGCGGCCGCTCTCGCTGCCGGCTTCACCGGGCACCTGATCTACGCCAGGATCGTCGCCTTGGAGGCGTCGTGCGGCTGCGTCGGCTCGCCGGCCAAAACCCGTTGGGTGTCGAGCGATCGGCCGCACACTGTTGCTGGTCGCGTGTTCTCCGGCGGCTGGGGCCGCCTCCGCAGCATGCCCCGAACCCCCGACGGCACCCTCTGGCTCACCTCCACCAGCAACGACGAGAGCGGCGGCACCCATCAGTCATTGACAACGTAATCGTCCGCCTCACGTTCCCTTGATCGGAAAACGCTTCACCAGCGGGTTGCCGGCCGGGGCATGCTCGACGCATTGCTCCGGGGATACCCCGGGAGTACGGTGACGGCACATTTGGCGCGCGTCCTTGGTCGGCAGCCGGTCGGGGGTTGCTGTCGTACGCCCGCCGAGGACGCCTGCCCACCACTGGGAGGGGTGTTCTCGATGTCCTCGAAACGCGGCGTCGCAGCGTTCCTGGCCACGGCAGCACTGGGCTCGGTCTCCATCGGCCTGGTGTCGTCCCCTGCAACCGCCCGACCGCCGGATTCACCGCTCGAGATGTACGTACTCGAGGGGCCGGCCGACAAGATCAACGAAGCCGTCCCCGGACTCGAACTCGCGGCGGTGCACCAGACCGCGGCCGGTGTCACAGCCGACGCGGTCCTCACGCAAGTCCAGCGGGACAAAGTGAACGCCGCCGGCGTGAAGGTCACCGTCAAGCGCAACAACAAGGGCCAGTCGGTCTCGGAGCAGGCCGCGGCCCAGGCACGCACCGGGTACACGGTCTATCGGTCGTGGGACGAGCCGGGCGGCATCCGCGACGAACTGTTCGCTGTCGCGCGCGACAATCCCAATCTGGTCAAGCTGGTGGTGCTCGGCCGGACACATCAGGGCCGTGAGCTGATCGCGCTGAAGGTCACCCAGGGTGCGCCCGGGATTCGCGACGGCTCCCGCCCGGCAGTGCTGTACTCGTCGCTGCAGCATGCGCGCGAGTGGATCAGCCTCGAAGTGAACCGCCGGCTGCTGCACCACTTCGTCGATCGATTCCGGGCGAACGACACGGCCGTCAAGAACCTGCTGAAGAGCACCGAACTGTGGTTCGTGGTCGCCGCGAACCCGGACGGGTACCAGTACACGTTCACGAACGAGCGGCTGTGGCGCAAGAACCTGCGCGACAACAACGGCGACGGCCAGATCAGCGTCGTCGACGGTGTCGACCCGAACCGGAACTTCGACGAGCACTGGGGCTACGACGACGAAGGCTCGTCACCTGACCCGGCCAGCGAGACGTACCGCGGACCGGCACCGGCGTCGGAGCCGGAGACGCGGGCGATGGCCGGCCTGATCGATCGGATCAAGCCGAAGTTCCAGTCGAACCTTCACTCGTTCGGGCAATGGCTCCTGTACCCCCAGGGCTGGCAGGTCGGCACACCCGACGCCGACAACCCGCTCTACGTCGCACTGGGCGGCACCGACGCGAACCCGGCCATCCCGGGCTTCAACCCCGGTCAGTCGGCCGACACTCTCTACGTCACCAACGGCGAGACCACCGACTACGCCGACACCAACGGCGGTACGGTCGCCTACACCCCCGAGCTCGGTGAAGGGATTCCAGGCGCCGGCTTCGTGTTCCCGGATGACGAGGCCTTGATCCAGGCGGAGTTCCTGAAGACACTGCCGTTCCACCTCGGTCTGGCGCGCTCGGCCGTCAACCCTGCCGCCCCGGCTTCGCCGGTCGGCATCACGACAGCGCCGTTCTACCTCGACCAGGACGACATCGACCCGCAGAATGGCCAGCAATCGATGTTCGACTTCCGGTTCGCCGTCTCGTACGGCGACCCGCAGGAGGTCCGGGTCCTTGCCCGGCGCAACCTCGGCGCCGTCACGCTGAAGTACCGGATCGGCGCCGGGCCGGTGCAGCAGAAGCCCACCTCCGAGTGGACCGGAGGGGAGCGCTACGGACCTGGCAACGGCACCTATTACCACGTCGTCCGCGGCCAGGTCACCGGTACGTCGGTCGGCGACAACGTGACCGTGTGGTTCGAAGGCGGCGGTCAGCGCAGCGAGTCGTTCACCTACCAGGTCGCATCCGACACCGGCCGGAGGGTGCTGATCCTCGCGGCCGAGGATTACACCGGCGCATCTCCGGTCAAGCCGGGAGTGACCGCACCGCAGTACCTGTCCTTCTACACCGATGCCCTGACCGCCCAGGGGATCGCGTTCGACGTGTACGACGTGGACGCGCGTGGCCGGATCGCGCCGGACAACCTCGGCGTCCTCAGCCACTACGGCGCCGTTCTCTGGTACACCGGCGATGACGTGGTGACCCGCGAACCCGGCTGGGCCGCGGGCAACGCGTCGCGGCTGGCGATGCAAGAGTTGCTCGAGGTGCGCGACTTCGTCAACGAGGGCGGGCGCGTCGCTTATACCGGCCAACGCGCCGGCCAGCAGTACACCCCGGCGCTGGGAACGCAGCTGTACGACCCGTTCGAGAACAAGCAGTGCCGGGCCGATCCCGCCGTCCTCGCGCGCTGCCTCGCACTGTCCGGCTCGGGCGACTCGCAGGGCGACCCGATCGAGTACACCTTCGGTGCGGCGATCACGACGCCGAATGGCGGACTGGACCCGAACACAGGTGATCCGTTCCCGATCGCCGGGATCGACACTCCGCTCGCGGGTTTGACACTGGAGCGCAACGGCGCTGACAGCGCCCAGAACCAAGCGGCTGACGCATCGTTCATCGCCACCGGAGACTTCCTGAAGGTGACCGACCCGGCGGGCAGCTTCCCGCACCTGAACAGCTGGCCTGCCGCTGAGTACGTGTCCGGTATCTCCGGGCCGTTCGACCCGCACACCGGGCAGAGGTTCATGTACTCCGACCGGGCCGACGAGGCGTACAAGCGGCTCGCCCGAACCGTCACGGTGCCGGCGGGTGGCGCGACCCTGTCGTTCTGGACCAGCTACAACCTCGAGCTGGACTTCGACTACATGATCGTGGAGGCGCATACCGTCGGCCAGGACGACTGGACCACGCTGCCCGATGTGAACGGGCACACCTCCAGCGATCTGAGCAACGACCAGGCCTGCACCGGCGGCTGGAGCAACCCTGCGGATGCGGCGAACCTGCTGCACCCGTTCCTGACCCACTACCAAACCTTCGACCCGGCGACCGGCACATGCAGCAACACCGGAACCACCGGGGCGTGGCATGCGGGCAACGGCGGCTCGGCCGGATGGCAGCAATGGGAGATCGATCTGACACCCTTCGCCAACCGGCAGGTCGAGCTCTCGATCACCGTCCTGAGCGACTGGGGTCTGCAGCAGTTCCCCGGTGTCTTCATCGACGACGTCGAGGTCTCAACCGGTGAGGGAACGACCTCGTTCGAGGACGACGCCGACCCGACGGACGGCTGGACCGTGCTCGGTGCACCACAGGACGCCGGAGGTATCGAAGGCGCCAACCTCAACGACTGGGTCCGCCGCGCCGGCTTTGGTATCCAGGAAGGCGCTGCCGTCGCCACCGAGGACACCGTCTACCTGGGCTTCGGCTTCGAAGGCGTCACCGGAGCAGCCACCCGAACCCAACTGATGGACCGCCTGACCGACTACCTACTCCGCTGACAACCTCCACCAGGCACCGGGCGGAATCCCGCCCGGCGCCTGGTCCTACCGCAGCTCACGACGATCGGCCCAGGCCGCCATCTCCTTGCCGATGAGCAAGGTGGGTGAGCCTTCGAAGGTGAGCAGGAGTTTCGGTACGGCGGGGCTAGCTGCGAGCCAGGCGTCGTACGCCTCGATGCGGGATCCCGCAGTCCTCCAAGGTCTCGCGCAGGCCTGGGTCGCCGCCGTAGACCTCGTCAGCGGCGACCCAGGCCGCCGGCACGCCCGCGTCCAGGGCGCGGGTGATCATCTCACCCGCCAGTGCCGGTTTCGTCGCGAACTCCACATCCTCGGGCACGCCGGCTTGTTCGCGGCGCTCTTCGTCGTCGGTCCACCACCGCCGGAGGTACAGCTCACGGTCGACCAAAGCGTTCCCCTGTTGCTGGCATCGTTCATATACACCGCGACCTGCGCGGTCTCGATCCGGCCGTAGCCGTGGACGGCCGCGCGCAGCAGGACGGCCGGGGTGACGGCGGCGTGGAGGCCCAGCCTCCTTCCCGAGCTCGACACAGACAACCCGGAACGTAGGTTCACCGGACCGAGCACGGAAGGGGGCACGGCGCACGCCCGGGCCACATAGGGTCAGGTCAGCGCCCTGCTCCCCGCCGAATCCTGAAGGAGTGACCGAAGTCAGGGCCCGCTCCTTCAGGGATAACCTGCCTGGCCCACACAGCTCGCCCGAGTCGGTCACCGTCTTCCGGTACACGGCATTGTTGGTGCCGATGGCAACGACAGCCCTCGTCGTCGATCCGATCGCGGCCGCCGCCGGACCGCCGACCACCGCGCCGCCGAGAGAGCCACTCATCGTTGGCAGACCGCCGGCGCTAGGGCAGAAAGTTCACCTCGGGATCTTGGCTTCGTAGAGCATGAACTCGCGCATCAGTTCGGGCACGGTGTGGCTGTACTCCCGACGCGCTGATTCGTCGAGGCCGGAGATCGTTTGATGCCATGACAGCGCGCTGACGACAGAGGCCACGCATTGTGAGAGGGCAAAGGCGCTCAGCAGTTCGGCCTGGGGAGCGAAGCGTTGCCATGGCTTCATGTACTGGCGGAGCAAAGCGCCCATCTCGGCCGTAAAGGCATAGTCGTCGAGTTGGAGCGAGATTTCGATGCTCACGAACAATGTCCGGAGGGACACGAATGGATGGGTCACGCGTGCATCGCCCCAGTCAAGGAAAGTGACCCGGCCGTCGTGCACCAGCACGTTGCCGTCATGAAAGTCGCCATGGTCCACTGATTCAGGGATCCCGAGCGCGGCGAGGTGGGCGCAGATGCCGACGAACCGAGGTGTGACCTCAGATAGGCGCTGGAACTCCTCGGCGGTCAGACCGGACTGCTGGCCGACTTGAAAGCAATCGTCATCTTCCAGCAGTTGAGCGAACAGGCCGGGCAGGCGCGCAAGTCGCCTGTCGGGGACGCCAAGGGTCAGTAACTCATCCACATGTTGCGCAGCGTCTAGCTGTAGCTCCGAATAGAGCGGGATCACGGAAGTCCAAGGTGCGATGTCCTTCGCAGGGCGGATGCTGGCGCGCAACGGCTGACCTGCGTCGCGCATCAGCAACCACCCGCGCTGGACATCGACCGCCACCAGTTCCGGCATGCGGTCTCCGTACCAGCTTGCAAGAGTCTGGGTCAGTGCGGCCTGGTGCGCATCGGTGGTGGCTTTGAAGAACAGCGTGCACTGTTCGGTACGAACGAGCAGCACTGTCGACCACGGTCCAACGCTCGGTTGCTCGACCGGTGCAACGATGTTGAAGCCTGCGCGTTTCGTCTCTACCGCTATCCAGGCCATGGCTTCATTGAGCCATTCCGGGTCATGCCAGCGAGGTCGGGACGGGATCGTGCTGTTCATCAGAACGCAGCCTTTCAGGCCGGCACCGGAAGCTGAGGGCCGGTGGGAGGGTCAGATCTGGACCTGTGGGAGGGGAGCCTGGACGCGGACGCTGACAGATCCGTTGGTGTAGCCGAGGCGTTCGTTGACCGCGCGCATGTTCTCGTTTCCGGCCTGGAACACGGCTGTCAAGGACCGCGACTGGTGGGTGATCGTCGAGGTTCCCGACGCGGAGGTTGGAAAGTACCGGTGGATCGTGGATGGCGAGCCCGATCCGTTCCAGACACACGGTGTCGGTGAACGCTGGGGCCTGCCCCGCTTGGTGATCACCTTCTTTGAAACGACGTGGAGAGGTTGACGGACGATGCGCGTGGCACCAATCGTCGTACGAAATGCAGACCGGCCTGAAGTCGACCGATGTGGGATATCCAAGGCTCTCATAACCCCTGTGTCTCCGGTTCGAGTTCCGCGTCGGGAGATCGAGCTCCGCGACGAGGGGCCTACGCATAGGGAACGCTCCGTAGTTCATGCCCGCCGTGGCGGGGGGTCCGGTCATCCGGACCTCCCCGCCACGGGCAGACCAGGCCACGACTGCCCGTCGAGCGCACGTCCCGCGCCGCAGCTCAGGCCACATCTCGCCGCTCGGTGACAAGCGCTGCGGAGGTGGCGATGGCCGCGACGTACGACGCGAGCAGCAAGCCGCCTGTAGCCGCCGCGACGCTTGCGTCCGCGACGGGCATCCCGGCTTGGATGAGCGCTCTCGAAGCGGCCGCCGGAAGGTACTTCGCCAGTCCGGGCTCGCGCAGCGCACCGGGGAGCAGCCCCTGGATCACGAACCACCATGCGACTGCCGCGATGATCGCGAGGGCCTCGCTGCGCACGAGCGCACCCAGACCGGCTCCCGCCAAGGCGAACAGGCCGGCTGTGATTGTGACTCCGAGCCCGGTGAGGGCGGCGTCTCCGGTCAGCAGGTCGACGGGCAGGTCCTTGACGAGCACCACGATCGCCGTGGCGACGTACGACGCGATCAGCGTAACACTGGCGAAGGCCGTCCCGACGACGGCGGCCGCGGCGTACTTGCCGGCGAGGAAGCGGCCACGACGCGGGGTGACGAGCAGCGATGCGGTGATGGTGTGATGCCGGTACTCACCGGCCGCTGACAGCACGCCGAGCACGAAGACGATGCCCGCGACGAGAAGGCCGGGGACGGCGAGCACGCCCCGAAGGTCCTCCCGGCCGAGCGGGGCGGAACCATGGCTGCCTGCCACGATGGCGATCGCCGTGGTGAGGCCTGCGGAGAGGGTGATCGCGATGGTCAGCATCACCCAGGTCAGGCGCAACCCGAGATGCTTGATCAGCTCGGCGCGGAACAGTGCGGTCATGATGGTCTCTCAGTGGTGAGCTCGAGGAAACGACTCTCGAGGCTTGTGGTCGCGTTGGTCAGTTCGGCCAGTGATGCGTGCTCGACGAGCCGGCCGCGGTTGATGATCAGGACGTCGTCGACGGTGTTGGTCAGCTCGGCCAGCAGGTGACTGGAGACGAGCACCGTGCCGCCGCCCGCGGCGTAGGTGCGGATGAAACCGCGCAGCCAGTGCACGCCGTGCGGGTCCAGCCCGTTGGTCGGCTCGTCGAGAACCAGTACGTCAGGCTCGCCGAGCAGTGCAGCCGCGAGCGCCAGCCGCTGCCGCATGCCGAGTGAGTAGCCGCCGACGCGTCGCCCGGCGGCACGTCCCAGCTCGACCGTGTCGAGGACGGCGTCCAGCCGGGCGGTGCCCAGGCCGGCGGCGGTCGCGTAGACCCGCAGGGCGTTCCGGCCGGTGCGGGCCGGGTGGAACACGCCTGTGTCGAGGACCGCGCCGACGCGACGGGTCGGTGTGGGCAGGTCACGGTAGGCGACCCCGTCGATGGTGGCGGTGCCGGAGGTGGGACGGGCCAGCCCGAGCAGCATGCGAAGGGTGGTCGTCTTGCCAGCGCCGTTGGGTCCGAGGAAGCCGGTGACCCTGCCACTGCGGATGTCGGCGCTGAGATCGTCGACGGCGATCACGTCGCCGTACTTCTTGGTGAGCCCCCTGAGGGCGATCTCTGTCATGGCCTCGAAGTTACGGATCGTGAACCCCTGCGTCGTCGGCCTTGGATCCGAACCTGGCCGTACGCCGTCAGGCCCACGACTACATCCGCAGATGTACGCCTCAGGTGTCGCGCGGTACGACCAGGCCACTCTCGTAGGCGAGCATCACCAGCTGAGCGCGATCCCGAGCGGCGAGCTTGGCGAGGATGCGGCTGACGTGGGTCTTCACCGTTGCCGGGCTGACGACCAGCCCGTCCGCGATCTCGCTGTTGGACAGGCCCTGGGCGATCAGGCCGAGTACGTCGCGTTCGCGGTCGGTCAGCTGCGCCAGCTCCGCCGGGCGGGCCCGAGGCGTCTCGGGGCGGCGTGCGAACTCGGCGATCAGTCGGCGGGTCACGCCGGGAGCCAGCAGCGCGTCGCCGGCCGCGATCAAGCGGATCGCCGCGAACAGATCCTCCGGCAGGCTGTCCTTCAGCAGGAAGCCGCTCGCCCCGGCCCGCAGCGCGGCGTACACGTACTCGTCGAGGTCGAACGTCGTCAGCACCAGCACACGCACACCGCCGCACCGTTCGTCGGAGGTGATCCGCCGCGTGGCCTCGATGCCGTCCATCACCGGCATCCGGACGTCCATCAGCAGTACGTCGGGCCGGCAGCTGCGGGCGACCTCGATCGCCTCGGCGCCGGTCGTGGCCTCGGCCACGAGCTCGATGTCGTCGACCAGAGCGATCTGCGCGCGAAAGCCGTCGCGGACCAGTGGCTGGTCGTCGGCCAGCGCGGCGCGGATCGTCATGGCTCGTCCTCCGCCCGGATCGGCAGCCGAGCCTCCACACGGAACCCCCGCACCGGTCTGGGCCCGGCCGTGAACTGTCCGCCCAACGCGGTCACCCGTTCGCGCATCCCGACGATGCCGAGACCGGGGTGGCCGCCGGAAGACTTCCCGTTCCCGGCCCCGTCGTCGGTGATCTCCACGACGAGCTGGTCGCCGTCGTACCGCACGAGGACCGCGGCCGCCGCCGGCCGCCCAGCGTGCTTGACGACGTTGGTGAGCGCTTCCTGCACCACCCGGTACGCGACCAGGTCAAGGCTCCGCGAGAGCGGCCGGCGGTCGCCTTCGACGGAGAGCTGCACGTCCGCGCCGGCGTGACGCATCGTGCCGACCAGATCGTCGAGGTTCGCCATCCCTGGGGTCGGATCCAGCTGAGCCGCGGTGTCGCCGCCCTGCCGCAGCACGCCGAGCAGCTGCCGCATCTCCCGGCTGGCGTCCCGGCTGGTCGTCTCGATCGTAGCCAAGGCACGCTGCGCCACGTCCGGATGCTGCGGCAGAGCCAGCCTGCCGGTGCTCGACTGAATGGCGATCGTGGTGAGGCTGTGCGCCACCAGGTCGTGAAGCTCTCGAGCGATGCGCAACCGCTCCTCAGCAGCAGCCTGACGTGACAGCGCCTCGCGCTCCCGCTCGAGAAACTCCGCGCGGTCCCGAAGCGCCGCGCTCCGGGTCCGGCGGTCCGCGACGACGAAACCGACGATCCCGACCACCAAGGTGACGACAACCATCGGCAGCGCGTCCTCCAACCGCAGACGGTCTCCGCCGACCTGCGCGAGTTCGAGCGCCGCGACCACGACGGTCGCAGCCGCCGCGCCGACCTCGGCCATACGCCGGGTCGCGTGCACGATCACTGAGTACAGGGCAACCCACAGCCCGAACGGTGCCGACGGCCCGAACACCACCTGGGCAACGACCCACGCGGCCGACACCACAACGAGCACCACCGCGGGACGCCGTCGTCGCCAGAGCAACGGCACACTTTGAACGAGCACGAGACCAAGCCAGACCGCGCCCAGCAGGATCGACGTCTGCTGCTCCGGCTCGCCGGGACCGATCCGCGGGTTGAGCAGGTGCAGCAGGGCCACCGCGGCGACCAGCAGCCAGTCGCCGAGCGGGTGGATCCACCTCGGCCGGCCCCGGCTGCCGGCGCGGGGAACACCGGCGACGTCCTGCATGACTTCATCGTGCACCCCCGGCGACCTGCGCGGCACCGCCCCCACTCTCCTGCCCGTCGCTCGAGGTACCAGCGCCCTCGACGGTCTGCCCGCACACACCAACCGGAGCCTTAGGGCGCCGTTGACTACTGCCCTAGAGTGCGGGCACCCTCCCAAGAGAGGCTCAGTCTCAGAGCCGATCGCGGAGGCCCTCATGCGTTCTCGCAGTCGGGTCTGCGTGCCCTAGCGCCTGTCGATGGCAAGGCGATTCTGGACAACCCGCGCTACACGGCTTCGCGGTCTATGGCCGGTGGCAGAAGGTTGAGGAGCTGCTGGACCCGGATGATGTCGCGGCCGGCCACATCGTGAGGTTTCGGCGGCCTGCGCAGTCGAAGATCGTGCGGTCCCGTGAGCCCGCACATCCGGCGCTCGTCTTTGTGGGGGACTTCACGCGGGTCCAGTTGGAGATGCGTGGAGCCGGTCGAGGCTCGGTACGACGAGCGAGTCGCCCGGGCGCAGGTACGCCAAGCAAACGATGAGCGGGGGTCGACTCGATGGCCTACCAGATGCGTGCCAGCGGAGTCGAGGGCGGCCATCTCATCGTGACCAATGCGGCCGGTGACGACGACGTCCTCCAGCGTGCACTCATCCGAGTGGCAACTACGGCTACCCGCGATCGTGACTGACAAGCTGCACATGGGATCATGGCCGGTCGCCGCCGCCGGTCCCTGGAGCATCGTCGACAGGGGAGGAGCGCAGTCGGCATCACTGTGCGGTCAAGCAAGCAAAGATGTTCGTCGTCGCGGCAACAGGTGGTTGTGGCGGGCAACGACCCGGGGCGAGCCGCGAGTTCGACCGGTACGGCCGTTTGCTGAACGCCGAGCTCGGCCTCGAGCCGACCGCCGCCCTGCAGCGCCTCCTCGACCTCCCCAGCATCCGCTCCGCCTGAGCCGGCTGCCAACCGCCACTACGGTTGGCAGCCAGCGCGCGGACACTCAGCCCAGCAGATGGTCGAGCGCCCGGCCCATCACCGCATTGCGTTCGGCGGCGGTGGACACACCCTCGAGCCCGAAGCCCATCAACAGCGAGTGCGGGGTCGTGATGGTGTTGCCGACCGGGAAGCCGGAGGCGTCCGTCTGGATGAAGTTGTTGGCGTTGGGCGCACTGCCCGCGGGCGGCCCCGTGATCGACCAGCCCTCCAGGCCCGTCTCGAACGACGTGCTGGTGCCGTCCGGGAGCGTGATGTCGTCGAGGAAGACACCGAGGCCCTGGGAGGCCCAGTCGCTGGCGTAGGCGATGGAGATCTCGACCGTCTGGCCGGCGTACGCGCCTAGGTTGACGCTCCACTGCTGCCAACCACCCGAGTTCCCGCTGGCGGCGTTCCACGCACCGGTGGTCCCGGTGGGGGCGCACGTCGAAGGACCCGTCTGGGTCTGGTAGTGGTCGAGCTGTGGGTGAAGGGTGCGCCACCCACCAGAGTTCTCCTGCTTGCAGCTCTCACCGGTGTCCGTCGTCGTGTGCCCGTTGGCGTCCGGCAGCGTCGTCCAGTTGTCCTGGTTCGGCGTCCGGGCCTCCACGAACAGGTGGTCCCACGCCGGTTCGGTGTCGTACGACGTCCAGAACGTCATCGACCCACCAGCCGGCGGCACCTGGACCGCACGGGTCAGCCTCTTGTACGACACATCGGCGATCTGGGAGTAGACGTAGTGGGTTCCCGTGTGCGGGTCGAACGGGCTGCCCGGCTTGTCGTACCGTGCGGCCGCCGAACTCTCGAACTGCTTGAACTGGTCGGTCGGCAGGATCCCGCTGGTCGCGATGAACGACGACCGCCTGGTGGCGTTCCCTGCGAAGACGGGATCGTCGAGGCCCCAGGAGAAGCCGGCGAACGGCTCGCCGATGCCGACGGAGTCGAACGCGCCGCCATTGTCGTCGAGACCGTCAGCGGGCACGGCGAGGTAGGCGCCCAGGTAGTACTGCAGTACGTCGTGGGTCTGGTCGCCACCACCGAACGAACCCCACAACGGCAGGCACCGCCGCGGGTCGATACCCGCGGGCGGCGGGTTGCAGGCGACCTCGCCCTTCGGGTCGTAGAGCTGGTTGCCGACGTTGTTGGTGTACTGCTGGCCCGCGGAGTCGCCCACAAGCTGCACCTTGCCGCCCTCGTTCATGTACGAGCGGAATTCCAGGATCTCGTCGAGGGCCAGTCGGTCCGCGTTGCCGGCGCCCCGGCCGGCCGTGCGGGTCACCAAGTCGTTGCCCGTCTCCCAGATCACCGCGTCGTAGTGGCTGAGCACCCCGAGCGCGTCGGGAGCCAGGCGCCCCGCGGCGTCGACGTCGTAGACGTCGGCCTGCTGGCCGTTGGCCGCGAGGGCATCCACATAGGTTTGGGCGAAGTGAGGGCCCGGCGTCTGCACCGGCGAGGCGCCGGTGTAGTCCTCGGCCGCCACGACGAGCACGCGGTTTCCGCTCTCGGAGACGGCCTGGTAGGTGAATGAGTCACTCCGCTGGCCGCCGCCCTCGAACCAGACCTCGACCGAGTCGCCGGGATCTGTTCCAGTCACCACGCCCCGCATCTGGTGGTAGTAGACGGACGCGGGGTTGTACCGCGACCCGCCCTGCCACTCAGACATGGGTTTCGATTGCACCGGACCGCCGTTGATGCGGTACTTCGCGGTCACGGCGCCGAGGCTCCGCTTGGCGATCACGGCCACCGGCTGCGGGTCGCCGTACGACTTGGTGAAGCTCAGCTGGACCCCGGGGTTGCTGCGCTTGTAGGGGTCCTGGCTGTCGATGTAGAACGGCTCGGTCTTGATCCCTGTGACCGTCTTCGGGTCGTCGGGGTCGACCGCGGAGTTCGCCGCCGACTGGGCGAACGGCAGATTGCGCTCGAACTCCGCCTGGACCAACGCCTCGTCATCCGGGAAGACGAACCCGCAGCCGTCGCAGCCCGCGGACAGCTCAGGTGTCCACGCCAAGGTGCCGGCCTTCGAGTGCGCGTAGTCCGTCGTCTCGCCGTTGGTCACGTAGAGAACGTCGGAGCTCAGTCCAGGGTGGAAGTCGGCGATGGCGGGATCGTCGAGGTTGCCGGACATCGCGTAGTAGATCGGGTCGTCCGCGGTGGGCGTGCTCGTCTGCCAGCCCTCGGCGTAGAGCAACCACTGCCCGTTCGAGTGGTAGTTGACCTGGAACTTGAACTTGATCCGGTCGAGCAGCCCGACCATCGCCACGGTCTCCGGCTCGGACATGGGGCCAGGACCGCGGTAGGTGTCGCTGGACTGGATCGACGACGAGCCTTCTTCGTCCCAGCCCCAGTGGCTCGGGAAGTTGCGGTTCGGGTCGACGCCGTCGCCGACCTGGGTCACACCGTCCCCGTTGTTGTCGCGCAGGTTCTTCCGCCACAGCCGTTCGTGATCGAACGTGTACTGGTAGCCGTCGGGGTTGGCTACGAGGATGAACCAGAGCTCGGTCGACTGCAGCAGCTTGCGGACCTCGCGGTTGTTCGCCCGCCACTGGTCGATGTAGTAGAACATCAGCCGCCTGTTGACCTCGGTGGAGATCCATTCACGCGCGTGCTGAGTGGAGCTGAACAGCACCGCGGGCCGGACGCCGTCCTGCTGGCCGAGAGCGCCCTGGGTGAGCTTGACGGCGATGATCTCGCGACCCTGCCCGGTGTGGCCGAGGACCTCGAGCTTCGCCAGTTGCGGGTTCGCGGCAGCTGCGGCGTACAGCTGGTCCCGGATGCCGCCCTGCTCGTCGTACGAGCGCCAGACGTTGAAGCCGCCGGCCGCCTGCGCGGCTGCGAACTCCTTGACGGTCTGGCCGCCCTTGACTCGCTTGAGCTTCAGGTCGATGCGGTGGCCCCGAAGCCGGTCAGCCTGGCCCTTGTCCAGAACCATGTCGACCTGGACACCGTTCGCGACCTGACGCTGGCCGGTCACCTCGATGCCCTGCTGGGTGATCTCGGCGAGTTGCCCGGTCTCGACAGTTGCCGTGTAGACGTCGAGCGGGTCTGGATCTCTGCCTGCGCTGGGCGTTGCGGTGGCGGTGGTCAACCCCGCGCCCAAGGTGGTGACGAGGGCGAGGATGAGAATGACAACGAACGACCGACGCATGATCCGACCTCCCGGCGGGCGACAGCGGTGCGCTCACTGTTGCACCGAGGACCAGCGCCCGCAATGGGCCACCATCCCGATTTTTGCCGGGGGGCCGCTCAAATGTGTGGGTGGGACAGTACGGACCAGTCGGCGGTGTGGAGCGCGTCGAGGCGGTCGGAGACGTCGTCGCCGCGTTCGACTGCCTCGTGCGCCGCTACCGCGTCGTTGGGGTAGCCCAGCAGGATCGCGCCGCCGATGCGTCCGTCGGCTCCGATCAGAAGGCGGCGGTATCGGTGTTCGGCGACGTCTTCGAGGGCTATCGAGGTGTCGCCGCCGAGCAGATTCTCCGCGGCGATCTCGGCCTGGTCGACTGCCGCCGGCGGTCGTTGCCGGCAACATGAGAGCACTGTCGAATGCTCAGCTCCAGGATGGCGCCTCCGTAGAGTTGCGAAGCGCCATGGATAAGCTGACGGGTTCCCCAGGTCACGGGCAGCCTCAACCGCATGCTTGAGGCGGATAGCGCCTCGCCGAGCAAGCATCCGCTGGCTTCATGAGGATCTTCGGGGGAGATTGCGTCGTCGGAGGCGAATACGTGGCTGTGCGCAGTCACAGGATCAGTGACGTGCTGCGCCTGCCTCGGGATGCTCGACAGGTGGCCAGGCCGCGGCGGCTCAATGCTGGTCCCGTGGTCGTCCGTGGTTTCGGATCGGCCGTGCTGGTGTCGTATGCAACGCGTTGCCGACACCCGGGGTGTGCCATCGACGTTCAGGGCATCTACAACCGCACGAAGGATCACGGGAGCGCAGCAGGTATCTGCACGCCACTTTCGGTCAGCATCGAGCAAGGCCAGGCGCTCGGCCGGCGTGGTCCCGCGAAGCGCGGGGTCCCAACGCCCTGTGCTTCACCGGCACCCTCGCCCGCACCGAACCAGCCACCTATCGCTATCAGATACTGCACGTCGCCGCAGTTCTCGTCCGCACCGCCCGTGGCCGGTATCTGCGACTCGACACCGACTGGCCCTGGGCAGCCGAACTCACCACCGCGTTCGAACGCCTCCGCGCCGTCCCCTGGCCGGCGACCCAGCCACAGCTCCCCATCCCACAGTTCGTAGGAGCCACGCTGCGATCGATCAGGTTCTACGCGGTGGCACGCGGTCACCGCGAGATCTTCTGTAGTCCAGACGACTCCGGATCATCAGACGGCGGTCGCGCTGTGCCCGGGACCACCATGCCGTCAGATGACGAACTACGGCTGGAGTATTGGGCCGAATCTGGCACGATCCCCGGGCGAATTGAGCACTATTACTCAGCCCGTGGCGGCGTCTCCGCGCGCAGACTGAGCTGAAGCCGCGCTGCGTGCGCCAAGGGGGCAGTCTGGGGTGCACCGCGGGATCATGGCCGGTCGCGACCGCCGGTCCCTGGAGCATTGTCGACAGGGGAGGAGCGCAGTCGGCATGACTGTGCGGGCCAAGCAAGCAAAGATGTTCGTCGTCGCGGTCGTGCTCGTCGTCGCGGCAACAGGTGGTTGTGGCGGGCAACGACCCGGGAGCGGGTCTGCGTCGCCGTCGGCAACGGTGCCGCGTGATCTGGTCAAGATGCGCGGCACCGTTGCCGACGACGGCGGGTCGTACGAGTTGATCGTGGACGGAAACAGGCGGTTCCGGCAGACGCTACTCACCGGACCGGACGCCGGCGCGTACGTCGTGTGGGACGGCAAGGTGTTGCTCTCCTTCGACCCGCAGAGCGATCCGAGGTACCAGCGGCAGGAGAACCCGAGCAAGGACGAGTTCCCCCGAGCCACGTTCTTCTACCGGCCCGGCACGAAGGAGTTCGCCGACATGTGTCCCGCAGCGAAGCGGCTGGGCACGACGACACTGTTCGCCAGGACAGCGGTGCGCTATCACTGCGACAAGGTGGTGCCGGCTGAGGGCTCGCCGGCGGAGCCGATGGACGCGCGAGAGCTCGCTCTGGATGAGCAGACCGGTCTGGTCCTGGCGGACGGTGGTCCGGACAAACTGACCGAGGTGACGTTCGCCCCTGTGATCGCGCCTGACACGTTCTCGACGACGATGCCACCTGGCGGCGGCGACAGTTCGACTCCCGGCGGTGGTCCGTCCGGACCGGGGCCGGCAAAGACCGAGGCCCGGCTCCGTCAGATCGCGGCCACGACGGCGACACCGATCTACTACCTCGGCGCCGAGTTCCACGGCTTGCCGCTGGAGGACGCGATCATCTTCACTGGGGACACTGAGGCGCAGGGTGATACCTCCCTCGACCCCGGCCAGTCATTGAGCGTCGGCTACGGATCCCTTTGCAGCGAAGGCACTTGCAGCTCACGTATCGAGGTCGGCGCCGAGGAGATCCCGCTTGGCGGGAACATTGTCGGGTGCTCACGACTGACCCCGATTCACGGCGTACCAACCGTCTCCCTCGCGGGTGACTCGGTCGTCCTGTTCACTGGCCCGCTCGCGATCCGCGTCGGTACGACGCCCGGCGACGTCGAGCTGGCCGCGCAGGCCGCGACAGAACTGCGCCGGGTTGGAGAGTCGGCCGCGGCAGCGACATTGCCACCCCCGCCTGCGTCGAAGCTTCCGCTCATCGACGCCGCGTGCGGCCGTCGCCCGGGCGAGCACGGACCGGGACTGTACGACGATCCGGCACTGAACCCGGCCTCCGAAGGCATGCCGGTTTTCACCGTGCCGCGTCTCGGCGGCGGACAACTGCGCTGGGCCGACTACACCGGGAAACCGGTCGTCGTGGCCGCCGGCGACGTCACCGACGTTGCCCCCGCAGTCCGTCGCCTCGCCAAGCTCACCTCCGGCGGCACGTCGCCAACCGTGATCGGCCTGACCTGGGACACCGTCGGCGACAAGGAGCATCCCGCGTCGACAGCCGAGATCCAACGGAAGGCCGGCCAACTACCGGTCCCGGTCGGCTACCCGGCCACCGAGCCCGCCGTATGGCTCAGCGACGCCGCGGGCATCGATCCGAGCCAGTCCGGAGTGATCGGATTCCTCGACAGCAAAGGCGTACCGTCGATCCTCCTGCCGACCAACGCCTCCGACGCCGAGATCCGCACCGCGCTCCGGCAACTTCACTAGTCCCATCGCACTATCGCTCGCCGGCACGCTGGACCGCGTGCCGGAGCCTCCATCGACGTCGCCACCGACAGGAGCAGCGCCCCAGCCGAGCGGGAGACCCCGGATGGCACCATTCGTGGCGTCGGCGGATCGGAAGCCCGCTGGACAAAGCTCTCGCGCTGGCTCTGCCGCAGCTCGAGCGAGCCGCGCCAGCCGGCCGTGGTGGGCAGGTTCGCGTGGGGCGAAGGTGCGCACGCGCTCTGGTGGCCTTCGGCAACTATTCTGCGAGGCCAGCTTCGGGTGCGCTGACCTGGTGACTCGTCGCATCCTGCCCGCTCCGCTGCCCCAAGAGCTCCGCGATCGCTTGATCGTCATCCCCCATACCGACGGCCGTTGACGACACCTCGCGACGAGTCAGGTCGATCCAGCGGTAGGCGCGTTGACCACGCTCCTCGTGCCCGTCATTCAGTACCTTCGGGCTTTGCGTCCCTCGTCGCGGGGATGGTCTGTGCGGTCAATGCGCGGTTCTCCGCGGATGCGCCCACGAGCTGCCAGCGCCGATATGCGTCGACTGGACGGTGCTGCTCGACGTACCCGCCGTCCGTCCGCCGGAATACCTGGCCGGTCTCGACGCCGAGCGCGGCGATCCGCGCGCCCCGTTCCTGCAGCCCGTAACAGATGCGGCGGGTGATCACCAGTGCGGCGGGTGGACCCAGGATCACGAGGACCTGGAAGACGTGCAGGAGTGAGTTGACCGAAAGGTGGAACTGCACGGCCATGGTGTCGGCGCCGGCTGCGGCCCAGAGGATGCCGTAGAAGGTCATACCGGCGACTCCGATGCCGGTTCGGGTCGGGTTGTTGCGCGGCCTAACGAGGACGTGGTGATGCCTCCGGTCGCCGGTCAGCCGCTCCTCGACGAACGGGTAGACCGCGACGAGCGCAAGGAACAGCGTGCAGGCCGTGACCGGCAGCAGTACGGCCAAGCTGAACGTTTTGCCCCACCAGACGAATTCCCAGCCTGGCGCCAGCCGAAGCGAGCCGTCGAGGAAGGCGAGATACCACGCCGGGCCGACACCGGCCGAGGTGTTCGCCGGATCCGCCGGGCCGTACAGCCACACCGGATTGATGGTCGCCGTCGCGGCCATGAAGATCGCAACCCCCGCGACGAAGCAGAACAGGCCAACACTCTTGACCGCGGCCACAGTCGCCGGACGTCCCACCACGTTCTCTTCCGTACGCCCGGGGCCGGCGAACTGCGCGGGCTTGTGCCTGAGCGCGAGGACCGCACCGACAACGAAGAGGACGACAAGTACGGCGGGCAGGACGACGATGTGCAACGGGTAGAACCACGAGATCACATCGCCCGGGAACTGCCCACCGAACAGCAGGGCCGAGAGGCCAGAGCCGACCAGCGGAGTCGCCTGCAGGACACCGTCCAGTACGGCGAGGCTGGTGCCGGACGCCATGTCGTCGGGGAGTGAAGTGCCGGTGAGGCATGCGGCCAGCATCACGATGAGCAGCCCGACGACGACGAGCCAGTTCAGGCGCCGTGGCCGACGGAACCCGGCAGTGAAGAACAGCCGCAACAGGTGCAGCGTGATCGCCGCCACCATGATCAGCGTGGCCCAGTGATGGACCTGGCGCATCAGCAACCCACCGCGAACCTCGAAGGTGATCGCCATGGTCGAATCCAGTGCCCGCGACATGTCTACGCCGTGCAGCGGTGCGTACGGTCCGTCATACACGACGTGATCGACCGACGGTTCGTAGTACACCGTCAGGACCACGCCGCTGAGCACGATCACAACGAAGCTGTAGAAGGCGATCTGGCCGAACAGCAGCGACCAGTGGTCGGGGAATACCCTTGCTCGCAGGTTCCTCCATCGGCGGTGCATGGCTCGACCTCCTGGTCATCCTCCACGCCGGGCCGCGATCCGCGGTCATCCATACGACACCGCAGCCATCGCGACTGTGACGTCCCGTGTCGCACATCACGCTCACGTCAGCCCTGGATCGGACGCCCGGTCGACACGGCGGATGTGGTCTGGCGACCGGGGCCCGTACTGCAATTCCAGATCGGCGGCCAGCTTCTGCGCCGCCTCCTCAGGCAGTCGCCCGATCTGTCGGGTCCGTGGTCGGCGAACGCGCACAAAGGGTGGAATCCATAGCCCGATGAGCGGTGGTCTATCAGCTTGACGGTCCGCTACCTTTCGGAGGGTGGACGATCCGGAACGGGCGACTCGACGAGCAACGCCTGCGCAACTGCGCCGTGGAAGCGTTGGTTGCCCTCAGCGAAGGCGCCTCCGGCGTTCGTAGTGTCGGGCGTAGGTGAGGTTCAGGGATGGAGCCGACGGAGAATCAGGGCCCTTACCAGCCACGAACGCCGCCGATGGCCGAGGACGATCCGGTTGTCCAGTGGCTGCTGCAGGGCGATCCGGCGATCCGCTGGCAGGTGCTGCGCGACCTCGTCGACGCCTCGGAGACCGAGGTGGCGACCGAGCGATCGCGGGTGGAGCACGAGGGCTGGGGTGCTCGGCTGCTGGCGCTGCGGGCTCCTGATGGCCTGTGGGCGAACGGGGCCTGCTTTCCGGGTACCGCGGCGTTCGCAGCCGCCACTGCGCGGGCTCTGGCTGCCGGTGAGCCACCACCACCTTTCCCGTCACCCGACCCAGAACCGGCCGAGGCACCGACCGACGGGTCGAGTGCCGAGCCGAGCCAGCCGTGGACCGCGACGTACCCGGTCCTGCTCGACCTGTGCCACCTGGGCATACCCCCGGAAAGTCCGGTGATGCAAGAGACCGCACACCTGGTGGCCCGCAACTGCCGCTGGGAGTACGACGGGCTGCCGTTCTTCGCCGGCGAAGCGGACTGCTGCATCAACGCCGGCACGATTCTGATCGGTGCCTACTTGGACGTCGACGTCGACCCGGTGGTGCAGCGGCTCCTGGCCGACCAGATGCCGGATGGTGGCTGGAACTGCTGGGCCGAGACGCGCCCAGCGCCGTCATCTTTCGCAAGCACCCTGGACGTGATCGACGCTCTGCTGAGATGGGAGCGCCATACCGGCGGATCTGAGGAGGTCCGCCGGGCTCGCCAGAACGGAGAGGAGTACTTGCTCCGGCGCAACCTCTTCCGGTCGTTACGCACGGGCGAGGTGGTCAACCCGCAGTGGGCATTGTTCTCCTACCCCCTACGCTGGCAATACGACCTGCTCAAGGCCACGGAGTACTTCGCCCTGCGTGGGGGCACTCCGGATCCGCGGCTGACCGAAGCGATCGAACGCGTCCGCGCAAAGCGCCGACCCGACGGGCGTTGGCTGCTCGAGAACACCCACCCCGGCGCGGTCCACTTCCGGTTCGAGGAACCCGACGGCACGCCGAGCCGGTGGAACACCTTGAGGGCGCTGCGAGTGCTGCGCTGGTACGACGCGTCCGCCCACTCCGGCAGCGCGAGCCAGGCGTCTTGACGACAGGTGGCGACATCACGTCGACGGTGGCAGTTGAGCCGTTCCGTTGGATGCAACCATCAGCGGGAACGCGCCTTGCCACCGGACAAGGCGCACGACTGCGGCCCGCACACCGATGCCGCGCGGCCCGGTGGTAGTCAACTGCCCAGAGCGATCCCGGTCGGATCAGCTCTCCAGGACGCGCGCCTCGGCGGGCTCCTCGACTGTGTCGGTGGCCCGGTCCCCGTGGCCGGGCCACCACGCGGCGTGCCCGATGAGTGCGGTTAGCGCCGGGGTCAGGAAGAG
Source organism: Kribbella sp. NPDC048837 (assembly GCF_055586945.1). NCBI lineage: Bacteria > Bacillati > Actinomycetota > Actinomycetes > Propionibacteriales > Kribbellaceae > Kribbella > Kribbella sp. NPDC048837. The sequence continues at coordinate 561,178 of NZ_JBVJHF010000001.1, read as the reverse complement.
CGCCATCACGAATGCGGCCATGGCGATACCGACGGAGAACGAGAAGCCCAAAGACTTGAAGAACGTGCCCTCGGCGAACATCAGCGAGGCGAAGGTGCCGGCGAGGATCAGGCCGGCGGCCGCGACCGTCGGACCGGCATGCTCGATCGCCTTGGCCGCTGCGGGCCGCGGCTCGAGCCCTCCCCGTGCCTCTTCCCGCAGGCGCGCCACCATCAAGATGTTGTAGTCGGTGCCCAACGCCACCACGAAGAGGTAGATGTAGATCGGCAGGATGAAGATCAGCCCTTGCTCTCCGAGCAGGCGTTGGAAGACCAGCACGGTCGCGCCCAGGCTGGCGGTGAAGCCGAGGCCCACCGAGAGGATGAGGTAGAACGGCGCGACGAGGCTGCGCAGCAGCAATGCCAAGATGATCATGATCAGCACTGCCGCAACCGGGAACACGACCGAGTAGTCGCGCGCCATAGCGTCGTCGAGGTCGACGAAGATCGACGTGGTGCCGCCGACGAAAGCCTCGGTCCCGTCCGGCGCGGCCGAGTGCGCGGTGTCGCGCACGGGACCCTCGACGTTAGCCATCGCCGCGTCGGACGCGGGGTCGTCGGAGAGGACGACTGTGAACACCGCGACGTCATCGGTGCGGGCGGTCAGCGTCGCCGACGCGACGCCCTCTGCGGTGCCTAGCTCGGAGGCGTACGTGGTGAGCGCGGCGTCGTCGAGCGGCTGGCCGCCTGTCGCGCGCAACAGCACCGTCGTGGGGTCGGCGGCACCACTGGGCTGGCCCTTCTGGAAGGTGATCAGCGCCTGGCCCGACTCTGTCTTCTCGGTGCTGCTGTCGGAGAAGTTGAAGGTCGGGTTGAACCCGAGGGCGAACAACGACAGGACGGCGAGCGACCCCGCCGAGACGACGGCATAGCGGACCGGGTGCGCGGCAACCGACCGCCCGATGGCGCGGAACCGGGTGGCCTCGGGCTCGACCATCCACTTCTTCGACGGCCAGGAGATGACCCGTGGCCCCAGGACTGCGACGACTGCGGGGACCAGCGTCAACGCCGCGAGCACGGCCAGCGCGACCGCGATCGCCAGCGCGGGCCCGATCGAGCGGAAGATGCTCAGGGACGACAGCACCATCGCCATGAAGGCGATGATGACCGCCCCGCCGGCCGAGGCGATCGCCTCACCGGCCCGCTCGACCGCGTGGGACACCGCGCCTCGACCGTCGAAGCCCAGCCGCAGGGCCTCCCGGTAACGGAACAGGAAGAACAGGATGTAGTCGGTCCCGATGCCGAACAGCACGATGAACAAGATCACCGAAATGGAACTGTCGGCCTTGAGGTCGAACGCCTCGTTCGCCACCGCGATGAGCCCGGTGGCGGTCGTCCCGACCAGGGCGACGGTCACGATGGGCAGGGCGCAAGCGATGACGCTACGGAAGATCAGCGCGAGCAGGACCACGATGAGCAACAGGGTCACGACGCTGACCACGACGAGCGCCTGCTCGGACGACTCCTGGGAGTCCAGCGACTGGGCCGCCGGTCCCGTCACGCCCGAGCGGAGGTCGGTCCCCTGAACCATTGGCTCGAGGTCGGCGCGCAGGCTCCGGGCGTCCTCGATAGCAGCCGGGTCGAAGGCGTTCTTGCCCGGCTTGACCTGCACGAAGATCGCCTGCACCAACCCGTTGTCCGAAGGCGGGGCAGCGGCCGCGGTGCCCAGGTTGTCGTAGCCTTTGGTGTTGAGCTGCTCGGCGATGGACGACACCTTGGCCTGGTCGTCCTTGGTCACCTCGCTGCCATCCTCCCGGTCGAAGACCACGATCGCGCCGATCTCTCCGCGCTCGGGAAAGGCTTCCTGCTGGACGGTCAGCGCCTTGACGGACTCGTAGTGCCCGGGCAGGAACTCCGACTGGTCCTGCGTGGACTGCAGGGCGGGGGCTGTCATCGCGATGACCACGGCCGCCACGATCCAGGCGGCGATGACCCACCAGCGGGCGCGGACCACGAACCTTCCCAGAGCAGCGACCATGGTCCGAACGCTACTCGCCTGACCGGCCCGCGGACCGGAAGGACACCGTCGCCGTCCTTCTTCGCGCCGTCTGCGTATTCGCGAGCGACTCGGAGCCGCCGACGCTCCTAGCAGCTGCCCAAGCGGGCGGTAGCGATGCCGCGGGCAAGGGCGGCAGTCGGCGTTCCGACGGCCTGCGAGGTCGGGGTACGGGTCAGCGGACCAAAGTCGCCGTAACGTGGTGGGTCAGAGATCCACTGGTGGCGGTGACCTTCACCGTGAAGGTGCCGCGAGTCGTGTTGGACGCCGTCTTCACCTTTAGGGTCGTCGTGGGGTGCCGCGACCGGACTACCGGTCCAGGTCGCTGTCACGGCGAAGTCCGGCCGCTGAGGCGGACGGCCCACATCGTCGCCGCGATCACCGCGACGGCTGTGAGCGCCACGCCCCCGACCGCGAATCGCCTGGCGCGGATCCGACGGCGCCGGTTGTTGCGTGCGAACAGTCTCGTGTTCGGCCGGTCGCGCGAGCAGTTGGTACGCCTGGTAGGAGTCTGCGAGGAGGAGCTCCCAGTTGCCGATCGCTGCGAGGTAGGTCGTGACACTCCTGGTTATCGAGGAAGGCCGCCGTTCGCTCGCGTGCCAGCGAGTACTCGCGGAACGCAGACTGTGCTCGCCGTACGAAGTTGAACAGGTCTGCTCGTCGACACGGAGCAGGGTGTTGAGGACGAAGTTCTGAATCCAGTACTCCTGCTAGTCGCTCGTCCACGGCCTCCCAGCAACTGGACATCCTCCGCCGCGGCGGCATCGTCACCTCCCGCCGCGAAGGCAAAACCGTCCTCTACCGAGCCAACCGAGAAGGCGCCGCCACAGCCCTGGCCGACCTCCAGTCGTACCTGAAGAACTGCTGCTGACCCGTTCGCACGCTCGATCAGAACCTCGAGCGGCCGACCTTCGAGTCGGGACCACCTGTCGCATCTCGCAGGTGGTCGAACGCTGCGGCGTTCCGGCCACCATGCTGCGGTTCTACGAATCGGCCGGACTGCTGCCAGCCGAGCGTACCCGGGCCGGCTGCGCGTCTGCGACGACAATGCAGTGGATCGGCCGACCTTCCTCGGCTCAGCCAAGCACCAGCGTTCAGCCCGTTGTGCTCACTACGGTTGGTGCTATGACCGTCGCGAAATCCATCGCCTTGTTCGTGCTGGCCGCCCTTGCCGAGATCGGCGGCGCCTGGCTGATCTGGCAGGGCTGGCGCGAACACCGCGGGCTGTGGTGGATCGGCGGCGGGATCCTCGCCCTCGGCGCGTATGGATTCGTTGCCACATTCCAGCCCGACCCGAACTTCGGCCGGATCCTGGCCGCCTACGGCGGCATCTTCGTCGCCGGATCGCTCGCTTGGGGTGTGCTCCTCGACGGATTCCGTCCCGACCGTTACGACGTTGGCGGTGCACTGATCTGCCTGGCTGGCGTCGGCATCATCATGTACGCACCCCGGGGCTGAACACGCGCGTCAGCTGAGAGGGCCACATGCACGGCCATCCGGTCGCCTTGAGCTCAATCAGCAGTGGTACGTCGGTAGCGGTGCACCGCTACCGGAACCGTCACCAGGAGTAGACCGGTGATCCAGGCCAGTGCTCGCAATACCGGCTGGGCGGTTGGTCCGCCGAGGACAAGGGCTCGGAGAGCGTCGACGGTGATCGTGATCGGGTTCACCTTCGCGAATGCCTCCAGCCAGCCTGGCATGGTCGCCACCGGGACGAACGTCGAGCTGGTGAAGACGAGCGCTATGACGGGCATCAACCCGGCCAGCCCGGCAGATTCGGGGTCGTGGACGAGCAACCCGACGAGGGCGTTGATCCACGAGAAGAGCACACCTACGAGTACTGCGAGCCCGATCGCGGCAGCGGCGTTCGCCGTACCCGCGTGGAATCGGAAGCCGATCGCGTACCCGACGCCGGTCATCAGCAACAGGACGAAGACGTTGCGGACGGCATCGGCCAGCGTCCGCCCGGCCAGCACCGCCGACCTGGTCATCGGCAGCGCGCGGAAGCGATCGATCATGCCGGTGGCGAGGTCGTCGGCGATCGCCACGCCGGTTTGGGAGGCTCCGAAGGCGATCGCGAGGACGAAGATCCCGGGCAGTAGGTAGTCGACATACTTGTCCACCCCCGGTGGGTGAATCGCGCCTCCGAAGGCGTAGGTGAACAGCAGCACGAACATCACCGGCTGCACGGTCGCGAACGCGATCAAGGTCGGCACCCGCACCAGTCGACGCAGATTTCGCCCGGTCATCACGGTCACATCGCCCAGCAGCCAGGTGAGCCCGCGGATGTCACCGACCGACGCGACCTGCATCTCGGAGATCGCGGTCGTCATGGCCGGCTCCCGGATTGTGCCGCCGCTGAAGCACTTGCGGGTTCTCCGGTGAGGGCGAGGAACACGTCGTCGAGAGACGGGCGGCGCAGCGCGAGGTCGGTGATCTGTACGTCGGCAGCCGTCAAGCGGGCCACGACTTCGCCGAGCAGATCCCGCCCGTTCGCTACCGGCAGGACGACTCGTCCGTCGATCTCGTCCACGATCGGCGAACCCGATCCGAGGTCGCCGATTGCTGCCGCCAGGAGTTGCGGATCGATGCCTGGCGCCGGAAGCAATTCGAGCCGGTCACCACCCACCTGAGCCTTGAGCTCGTCGGCTGTTCCAGCGGCGATCACACGGCCGGCGTCGATCACCACGATGCTGTCCGCGAATTGGTCTGCCTCCTCCAAGTACTGCGTGGTGAGCAGCACGGTGGTTCCCTCGGCAGCCAACGCCCGGATCGTTGCCCACAGCCCGATCCGGCCGCGAGGGTCCAATCCGGTGGTCGGCTCGTCGAGGAACAGTACTGACGGCTTTGCCACCAAGCTCGCGGCCACGTCGAGCCTGCGGCGCATCCCGCCGGAGTAGCCGCGAACGACTCGGTTGGCCGCGGACAGGAGATCGAACGCATCCAGCAGTTCGATCGCCCTGCGAGCGGTGTCGATGCGGCCCAGACCGGACAGGCGGCCGATCATCCGCAGATTCTCCCGACCCGTCAGGTAAGCGTCGACCGCGGCGTACTGACCGGACAGGCCGATCAATCGGCGGACTGCCTTGGGTTGCCTGACGACGTCCAGGCCTGCCACCTGGACGGTGCCGGCGTCGGGCCGGAGCAGCGTCGCCAGGATTCGCACGATCGTGGTCTTTCCGGCACCGTTCGGGCCGAGCAGGCCGAGTACTGCGCCGACCGGAGCGTGCAAGTCGACCCCACGCAGTGCTTCAACCGCGCCGAATCGCTTCACCACCCCGTCGGCCGCGATCGCGAGCTCGCTCATCACATACCACCCATAGCTAGCATTACTACCTATCCGATTGGTGTAGCATAGCTACCTATGAGGGTGGACGCGCAAGTGCTGAAGGGTCATCTCGACGTACTTCTGCTCGCCACCTTGGGTGATGGACCGCGACACGGCTATGCGATCAAGGAAGCGCTACGGGACGGCAGCGACGGCCGCTTCGACCTGCCCACCGGCACCGTCTATCCCGCGCTCCACCGCCTCGAACGAGCAGGACTGATCAGCGGATCATGGTCAGTGGTGGACGGCCGGCGGCGCCGCAGCTACCAACTCACCCCAGACGGCCGGCGCAAGCTCGCGGGGGAGCGGGCCAATTGGCGCGAGTTCGCACAGACTGTCACCAGGCTGCTGGAGCCGGAGCCATGGCCGACCGCGACCTGATCGATGGCTACCTGGCCGCGCTCGCCCGGCGACTGCCACCCGACGCGGTCGAGGAGTTGGCGGACGGTCTGGAGGAGACAGTCGACGACTACCTCCGGCGCGGCCTGGCGCCCGCGGCTGCGGTCGCCGCTGCGATCGAGGAGTTCGGCCGGCCGGCTCAGGTCACGTCGGCCTTTGCCCGCCAATCCGCTGGGCGACGTACCGCATTCGCATTACTGGCAACGAGCCCAGCGTTCGCCGTCCTGTGGGGATCCACCTTGATCAGCAGCAAGGTCTGGACATGGCACATCCCACTCGCCGCCGCCATCTCCTTCGGAGTCATTCTCCTCGCCGTTGTGGCGACGCTCGTAACAGTTGTCAGAAGCAATGATCCGTCGACGATGCGCCGCGCCGCACCCGCCGGCCTCGGGCTGATCCTGCTCGACCTGAGCATGCTCATCGCGCTGGTCGCCGCCGCGCCGTCGCCAACCTGGACGATGGCATGCGCAATTCCAGCCAGCCTCACCCGCGTCGCCCTCACCGCACGCAACCTCCCACAACTCCTCGCGCCATAGCGGCCAAGGATGACCAGGCCGACGACTTCCACGGCTGCAGCACCGGGCGGGTGGATGTGGCCGCTCTATGCGGCCGGGTTCACCACGGCATTCGGTGCGCATGCGGTCGCAGCGAACCTCGGTGGGTTCTCCGGGGATGCGGTCACATCGCTGCTGACGCTCGGAGCCCTGCTTGCCCTGTACGACGGTGCCGAGGTGCTGCTGAAGCCGGTGTTCGGCACCATCGCCGACCGGATCGGCGCGCGTCCGGTGCTGCTGGCCGGGCTGGTCGGCTTCGCGCTGGCGTCTGCGCTGTACGTGATCGCCGATAGCCCCGGCTGGCTGTGGGCAGCGCGCCTTGGCCAGGGTGCCGCGGCGTCGGCGTTCTCACCGGCGGCCTCGGCGCTGGTCGCCAGGCTGAACCCAGCCGCCAAGCATGGCCGGGCGTTCGGCAGCTACGGCTTCTACAAGACCATCGGCTACACCCTCGGCCCGCTGCTCGGCGGCGCCTTGGTGTGGCTCGGTGGGCTCCGGCTGCTGTTCGCGGTGATGACGGCGCTCGGCCTGGCGGTGGCTGCCTGGGCCCTGGTGGCCGTGCCTGTTGTGCCGCCGCTACCGCGGACCCGGCAGACGGTGCTGGACCTGGCTCGCCGGGTCACCGATCCACTGTTCCTGCGGCCGACGGCCGCTTTGGCTGGTGCGACCGCGGCTCTGTCGGTGGGTGTCGGTTTCCTCCCGGTGACTGGCGCGGCGGCGGGTCTGGGGCCGGTCGCGACCGGTGCCGCAGTGTCGGTGCTGGCCGCCACAGCGGCGCTGGTCCAGCCCCGCGCCGGCAGGGCTCTGGACACCGGGCGCCTGAGCGCGCGGACCGGCATCGGCACCGGCCTGGTACTCGCGGCGGCCGGGTTGGCGTGTGCGACTCTGACCGGCCTGGTCGGTGTCCTCCTCGCGGCGGTGCTGATCGGCGTCGGCACGGGCATGATCACCCCGTTGGGGTTCGCTGCCCTGGCAGCATCGACGCCGCCAGAACGACTTGGTCAAACCATGGGGACCGCCGAACTCGGTCGCGAGCTCGGCGACGCCGGCGGGCCGCTCCTGGTCGCGGGGATCGCCACGGCCGCAGCCCTGAACTATGGCTACGCTTCGCTGGCGATCCTGCTCGCCGCCGGCCCCGCCGCCGGACTGATCGGCGCCTCCCTTCGGCAGCGCCATCACAGCCGTCAGCCCTGACCGCACCCACCACTCACTGTCGCTGTGGACGTCGAACTACGACCGGGCCGAAGGCGCCCAAGTGCGATTTCGCAGCGAGAGCCGCCACGGCGAGTCGGTGTGGAACGACGTCCTCGTCACAGTGACCCTCCCTCAGTGGCAACCCGCATCCATTTGACCTGGACGCCTGCGGACCTCGTCGCCGCGCTCCACTTGCCGCAGTACACCTTGCTGCCGTTGTTCGGCAGGAGGGTGTCGCGGACAGCTGTTACCAACGTCAATATGCATTGACGATCGACGTGGCCGAGGCCTGGCTGGTCAGTCGACGTTCTTCCTCTCGATGGTTTACGGAACTGCCCCGACCTGCACGGCGGTCGGGCCGAGACCGAAGTCGCCGGTAGTAGACAGTCATTGTCCGCACGGGCACGCTGGATTCGGGGGTGCAGCTTCACTGTGCCCGAGCGAGACGGAAGGGGACAGTGGCGATCCCGCGCCGCCGCCGCCGCGAACGCGACCGGCGCGGACGCCGAAAATGGGCCACTGGTTGCAGCGGTGGCTGCGGCAGCAGCCGGGGCGGTGGCCGCTCTGCCTGTTCCTTGCCTGGTTGCTCGGCATCGCGCCGCACCCCGAAAATCTGAATGCGCGCCGACAAGCGCAAAGTGGATGTGTCGCGGTCGCACGCCGCGTGGTGGGCAATGGAGGTGCGGCATGAAAGGTGACCGGGTTGAAATCGTCGTTGACACGGGCAGCGGCGTGTCGACGTACGAGATCACCGCGACGAAGGCCGGCCGCCGGGTGGAGATCAACACGACCCGGAACCTGACCGAGGTCGTCGAGGTCACCCGCTCTGGTACGCCGGTCCGGACCGCCCGCTTCATCACCTCCCGGGTAGTCGCACTAGTGGAGCACCCGGCCGGCCGGCCCTCTCCCGACGGATCTGGACCGCAGCAGCGATCGTGACGAGTCGGCGGGTGACCATCGACATCCCGGGCGGGACCCTCCCCGGCGACTTGGTCGTGCCCTCACCGGCGAACGGCCTGGTGATCTTCGCGCACGGCAGTGACAGCAGCCGTCACAGTCCTCGGAACCAGTACGTCGCCCACGTCCTCAACAGGGCAGGCCTCGCCACCTTGTTGTTCGATCTGTTGTCGAGCGAGGAGGCGTCCGATCGGAGGAACGTCTTCGACATCCCCTTGCTGGCCGAGCGATTGACATCGGCGCACGACTGGGCCCTCGGAAGGAACGGAGTCGGCGATCTCGCGGTCGGGTACTTCGGCGCCAGTACCGGAGGAGCCGCCGCGGTGTGGTCGGCGGGCGGCGGCTCCGACGACGTGAGCGCTGTGGTCTCCCGCGGAGGCCGGGTCGATCTGGCCGGAGAACGCCTGCCCCACGTGACGGCGCCGACCCTGCTGATCGTCGGCGAGCGGGACACCGACGTACTCGAGCTCAATCGTGAGTCGCAACGGAAGCTACGGTGTGTCAACCAGCTCGAGGTAGTGGCCGGTGCTACCCACCTCTTCTCCGAGCCCGGCGCACTCGAACGGGTCGCCGAACTGGCTCGCGATTGGTTCCGCACCCACCTACCGGCATGAGAGCTTGGCCAACCAACGGCCGTGCAGTGACCGCACGCGCCCGCCCAGGAGACGCCGAGTCGCTGCGTAGTCCGACGGGTTCCTGGTCGCCGGCGGCTGGATCTGTTTCCCGCGCCACCTGGCGGGCTGGTGCGGCTGTTCAGAGGGAGTTGGAGGGCCGTAGCTCCCTGGTGAGGGCTCGATGCCCGAGGCTGCGAACCGGGCCAGCTTCGCTCGATGCTCGGGGAGTCGGCCTCGTTTCGGTCGAGGCCGACTCCCGCTCGCTGCTGGTTAGGTCGTGGTCCCGCCGCGCTGCATATTCACCGGGCCTTCTGCGGATGCTGCGCGATGCTGACGACTCGCTGCGGAGTACGTAGCGGTAGTCGAGGTCGGTCGGACCCCGATCCACCAACTCGCCGCCGACGGAGTGAACGAGATCATCAATGTTTCGGTGAACTGGTCGTCGGGGTTGACTTGGACGTGTTGCCAGTAGTTCTCGGCCGTGGGGATCTGGCCGCGGCGCCGACATACCTCGATCCAGCGGGCCAGTGCGGGGAACTTGTACTGCGTCGATGCCCAGTCGCCCAGAACGCGCCATCGTGGTCGTCGCTGCAGATCCGGAAGTCACGGGACTCCTGTTCCTGCCAGATGGCGGGCCGTCGACGCTCTGGTCTGGCCGACTGTTTCCGGTCCCTCCTGGCGAGCGGAATCCGGACCCGTAAGCGGCCGGGGCGCAACTGCTGGAACCTCGTAGGGACCGCGAAGGCGGGCGGTGCACCCCGGACGTGTCGGGTCATGATGGAGTCGACAGGAGGGGAGGAAACGAGCTCTTTAGTGGGGAAACACCGCCCCTTTGTCGGTCCACGTGACCCCTTTGTTGCGGCACAGACAGAAGGGATGCCCGACCGGGTCGGTGTAGACCCGCCAGCCGTAGCCCTCGGGTCCGATGAAGTCCTTCTGCAGTGTCGCGCCGAGTTCGACGACGCGGCGCTGTTCGGGCTCGATCTCGTCCACTTCGAAGTCGAGGTGGAACTGCTTGGGGTGTTCGTCGTCGGGCCAGCGCGGGGCGCGGTAGCCGTCCACCCGCTGGAAGGCCAGCTCGATCTCGCCGAAGGCGATGCCGGCCCAGTTGTCCTTGTCGTGGCTGTTCTTGATGGGGCGGCCTGACACCGCGGCGTAGAAGGCCGCCAGCTTCATCGGATCCGGGCAGTCGATGATGAAATCCGTGAGTTGTAGCATCACGAGATCTTGCCACGGGGTAAGAGGTAGCCAATATTGCGCAGCGCAGCATCCAGTCGTCCGGTCCAACTCCCGTGGGAGGCCGGGGACAACCACTGGCCACGCTCGGGATCTACGAGGGCATCCCGCTGACCGAACGCGGTCACTGCTAAGGCGGCGTTCTCCGGGACCGCATCACGACCGGCGCTGCGGATCTGCGACACGGTCGACGACGTCATCGACGAGGTGCACATCACCGTGATGCACGAGATCGTCCACCACTTCGGCATCGAGGACGCCTGCCTCCACGAGCTCGGTTACGGCTGAGCATTGCCAGTTGCTGCAAAGCGCAGGCCAATGTCTGTCGATTGAGATAGCCTCAGGCGGCCGGTGCCGGGGACCGGTCCAGCCCAAAATGTGAACGATCTAGTGAGGCTTCGCAGTGAGCGACCCCCAGCCGCCTGCCTGGACCCCGGAGAACGACCCGAACCGCCCGTACGGCGCTCCACCGCCGCCGCACACTGCGCCGCTACCGCAGTACGCCGCCCGACCACCGCAGTACGGCGAGCCTGCGCAGTACACCCAGCCTCCGCAGTACGGCGGCCAGCCTCCGCAGTACGGCGGCCAGCCTCCGCAGTACGGCGGTCCGCCGCCGCCCCAGCTGCATCCCGGTGGACCGCAATACCCGCCACCCCACCAGCCGCCCGCCAAGCGCAAGACCCTATGGCTGCTGGCCGGCGCGCTCACCCTGGTGTTCGCACTGGTAGCCGGCACTGTCGTCGTCTTGACGACGCGCGGAAGCGGTGACGCCGTCGTCGGCGGTCCGATGCCGACCGCGACGTACTCCGACGGCGTGACATCCAGCGAAACCCCGTCGCCAACCGCACCGCCGTCGTACACGCCTGAACCGACCCCGACGCCCACTCCGACGGCGGAGCGCCGTCGGACGCTGCGGGACATCGATCAGGGCATCCAGGTGTACGACGACGTGTACGTGAACCCGGCGAGTGGGTGGCGCAAGGACCGCAGAACGAAGTACTCGGTCGACGTCGCTTCCCCGACCAAACACGGCGTGGTCATCGTCTTGGTGAACCCAATCGGCTACCCGGCGACCACCGCCGTGCGGTCGGTCACGCGGCAGTTGGTCGAGACCGACCGCCTGAGCGCTGTCCGGATGAACCCCGTCAAGAGCCTCAGCCCGGCGAACTCGAACATCGCAGGCCAGGCGCGGATGGACTTCTCAGGCCGGTACGCGCAGAACGGCGCCGTCATCTCGATCGTCGGCCGGTGTACGACGATGACTGGGGTCGAGTCGATCCACAACGTCACAGTGACGGTGTGCGTCGAGGCGCTGAAGGACGCGTGGGACGTGGTTCTCACGGACACCAACCGCATGCTGGTGTCCGTCGCACGGTCGATCTGATGTCACTGCAGCAGAACCCTGCCGAGTCCGGACACGACGAAGCCGAGCAGCAGTCCGTCTCCCCGTCGGCCGGACATCGGCGGACCGTTGCCCCTGGAGGCCGCTTCGGCGTAGCTTGACGAACGGGGGGCACATGGTTCGGTCACGTGGTTCTGCTTGGCTTGATGGGCTTCACGAAGCCTCCCTGCTGACTGCGCGGGCAGGGCCGAGATGAACGCCGCGCCGAGGCTGGAGGCACGATTCTGGCGAACTCGACGGTCAGCGGCCGTCGCCGGGATCGTGTTTGGGGTGCTGCTCCTGGCAGCGTTGACGATGGTCCGCGTCGCACTCTCTGCGGACAGCCTTCAGTCGCTCGAATCCGACGCAGCGCGACGTCGGCTGATCCAGATCAGTCTCCACCTCGTGCCGTTCGCCGGAATCGCCTTTCTGTGGTTCATCGGGGTCGTTCGCGATCAGCTGGGCGATGTCGAGGACCGGCTGTTCTCCACCGTCTTCCTGGGCAGTGGGCTTCTCTTCCTGGCCATGCTCTTCATCGGCGCCGTCAACGCGTCCAGCATGACGGCGATGCTCGCGGGAGCTGAGGTCAACGCCGACGTCTGGGCGTACGGCCAGACCAGCACGCAGGCGCTCATTTCCGTCTACGCCATGCGCATGGCCGCAGTGTTCACCATCTCGGTGAGTACCGTGGGTCTGCGCACTTCAGCCTTCCCCCGGTGGGTGGCAATCCTCGGTTATCTCGTCGCAGCGGCGCTACTTGTGGCCGCCGGTGAACACCGGTGGATCCAACTAGCCTTTCCCGCTTGGGTTCTCCTCGTCAGCGTGGTCATTCTCTTCACCCGCCCGCCAACCCGTGAAGTCGCCGCTGAACAGCCGGACACCCCGTCATGATGGCGTCCCACTACCGCCTCGCCATGTGGGCTCGTAGTTCGGACTCGGGGTCCTCGATGAGGGCGCCGCTGACGTCCACCGTCACCCCGTGGAGGATGCCGGCGAACTTGAAGGGGCCCGCGTACTCCGTTGTGACCGGGGAGTCGACGTTGTAGCCGCAGAGCCGAGTCCGCGCCTGATCCCCTCGTCGGGGTGCCTGCGATCACAGGGAAGGTCCGTTCACCGGGCAGTCTCTCCGCAGTTCGCCGGCTATCTCGTGGCGGTCTGTGTCAGTTGCCGGCTTGGCTGTCCAGATGAGCAGCCATGTGGCCAAGGCCATCGAACTCCTGTCGTGCGGCCGCCCCATCGAGCTGGTCCGCACCCTCGACCACGGAGCCGGAGGAGCGTCCCTAGCCCGCCTGGACGGTGAACCCTCGTGGTGAGCGGCGCCTGCTCGCGAGTTGCCCGTAGAGGTGGAAATGCCGTCGGCTCACGCCGATGGATCGCCTATTGTCACGTGTCATGACCGAGACTTTCGTGACCTCCGGTCCGCTGCGCTTGTGGACCGGACGGACCGGAAGCCCCGATCATCCCGCCGTCCTGCTGATCGCGGGTGCGTCGGCTCAGGGCATCACCTTCCCCGACGCGCTGGTCAACCGCCTCGTCGTTCGCGGCGTGCAGGTGATCCGGTTCGACCATCGCGACACCGGGCGCTCGAGCATCATCGACTTCGACCGGCATCCGTACGGCCTGTCCGACCTGGCCGCCGACGCTCTGGCCATCCTGGACGCCTATGAGCTGCCGTCGGCCCACGTCGCCGGGGCATCGATGGGCGGCGTGATCGCGCAGTGGCTGGCCGTGCACGAGCCGGCCCGCGTACGCTCCCTGACCCTGCTCTCCACCACCCCCATGGGTCAGGATCCCGGTCCGGTTTGGCAACGAGCCCTGGCCGGGCAACCCGCCGACCCCGACGACCTGCCTCCGCCGACCCCGCGTTTCCTGCAGCACCTGGCCGACTCGGACGGCGCCCCGCCGGGCGTGGAAACCGACATAGCCACCTTCCGGGTCATGAACGGCGATGTCCGCCCCTTCGACGAACCGGCCGTCAGAGCGATGCTCCAGCGCTGCTGGGCGAGGGCCACCGTCCCGTCCGCCGCTGCCCACCATGGCCTGATCGGCCGGAAGAAGGGCCCGGACCTGCTCACTCCCTTGTCGACGATCACCGCCCCGACCACGATCGTCCACGGTGACCAGGACCCGATCTTCACGCTGGCCCACGGCGAGGCTCTGGCCGCCGCCATCCCGGGTGCACACCTGCATGTCGTCCCTGGCATGGGCCACGTCTACTTTTCCCCAGGCCTCCCGGAGCAGCTCGCCGACCTGATCTCCGGGTATACCCCGTGACTCGGCCGGATCCACGACCGCATGCCCCGTGGCGATCACCCCTGACGGGTGGGCTGATTGACTCGATCCCCGCAACCACGACGTCGACCAGCTCGGCGATCTGATGGCTCCACCGGTCGACGACAGCCTCGACATGTACGCGGTGTAGAAGGCCGGCCGTGAACAACGTGAAGCACAATGGCCCCGAGCTGCTGGAGTCGCTCTCCGCTGAAGGCTGACACGACCCGATACAGTCGCAGCAGTGCGCGAGTTGCGGTTGCTCGATGCCGACTGCGAACGTTTAGTGTTTCCGGCGCAGGGTCAGGTAACGCAGCGCGTGTGGAAGGAAGAGAGCGAGAAGAGTGCGCATGCTCTTGGTTGCCTTTGACAATCCTCCTGGCAGAGACCCGTTGGTCCGGGTCGGTGCTCCACTAGGTGCACTGATCGGCTTCTGCCTGGGGTGGTTCTCAGGAGACTCGATCGGAAGTTCGCTGCTGCAGGCGATCGGCTTTGCTGTGTTCTTCACCTACGTGATATGCGGAGTCGTCCTCACCAGAGCACGTTCGTGGCTTCGGGCTCGGAGGAAGCGACGGCAATAGGGGGTGCTGGTGACACGTTCCTGTACCAGCACCCCAGGACGTGAGAACGCCGTCCCTCATCTCGGGCGGCGGATCAGGGACGGCGTTCGAGCCGGTCATGCCGCGGCGGTGGGCCGGCGAGCCCTTCGCGGCTGGGGCCGGGCCGGCCTGCTCCGGGGGCCTCTGCGCCGACCGGAACGCACGCTTGGTCCGCTCCAGCCGGTACGCCGTCTCCGCCTTGATCGAGTCTGGCGTCAACGGTGTTCCGAACATGGTGTCATCTCCTGTGATGTGTGGCGCCCTCGTGGGCGGCCGCTCACCCCTGCTACGAACACCTTTGGCCGGATCCGACACCGCCTCCGGAATTCTTTCGAGGACTTCCTGGTACGGACCCGGTAACCCACGTTGAGCGAGATGCACGGATGAGCCTGGCCACTGCCCGTCATGGCGGTGGCAGCTGCATGGCGAGCCCGGCATGCCGGGCGGGAGCCCCCTTCGAGTCGAACGGGACGTTCTCCGTCACCGAACTCTGTCAACTGAGGGCTCTGGGCTGGTGTGTCAGCAAGGTTTGGAGATGTGCCTGCTGAACGGCCTGGAACTCCCGAAGCTGGTCGGCCTACCGGCGCGCATTCAAGTCGCAGCGGGCGCTGATCCCGGTCGACACCTTCTACGAGTGGTAGAGACCGACGAGGTCGGCAAATGAGGCAAGAAGCTGAAGCAGCCGTTCGTGCTGCGCCCCGGTGGATGGCCGCTCGACGGTGGCTCTGGGCTTGTACGAGGTGGAGTTGCCCCGCTTTGTCCGCTACACCGAGCGACTGGCCGAGGCCGACGCCGTCGCAAGTGTCGGCAGCAAGCGCGACAGCTACGACAACGCGCTGGCCGAGGCGTTCAACGCGCTGTTCAAGGCCGAACTGATCCGCAACCCGGTCACCCGTCCGAACGGCGGCTGGAAGAACGTGGCCGACGTCGGAATCGCCGTCGCCGAGTACATCGACTGGTTCAACCATCGACGCCTTCACCGCGAGATCGGGCTCGTCCCGCCGGCCGAGTTCGATGCCAATCACCGATCCGACATCACGACCAGGCACTACCGTGAAACACCCGTCCTCACCAAGGTCGGATCCAAGTAACCGAGTCTCCACGAAACCCCGGGCGATTCAGCATCCGCCGCTCGGTCAAGTCAATCTGTTCTCTGCGTTCTCCGGAGGGCCGCCACCCGTCGCCGACGAACTCCTCCACAGTGCCTCCGGCCGCGACGACATGCGCTGTCACGTCATCGACTCACAGGTAGACGGTCGGCTCACCGTCGCCCGCGTAGTGAAGGACAGTGGGGCCGCGCAGCTGTTGGCTTGGAAGATTGTCGATCAGACGCGGCGCGCGGCGGGCGTGCACCTGGTCGGTGAGGGTGGTCCGCGTGCTGGGTAAGCAGGGGCAGTTGGACAGGATCGACGATCGTGCTGTCCCTGACTGCGCATGTATTCCAATTTCCCTTTGCGGAGCCTGTTGCTGCCATCCGTCCGATTCCTCGGCTGCAATGATCCCGTCACTCAACCAGTGGGCAGAAACTCGGCGGCCCTCCAGCGGTAGTGCCGAATGTCGGTTTTCCTGAGGACTTTCGCCCCAAGTTCCGCCGCCGGTGTCATTGTGCAATGACAGGATTCCGGCCCATCGGCGAGGGAGTCGGTTGAGGGCCTGGCGGCCCCACGGAGGGGACATGTCACAGGGTGATCGACGACCATCCCGGGGGAGGGGAGCGAACCCTGGTCGTCGACCGCCACGGCCGCGCCTTCTTGGTACAGGCTGTCAAAGGCTGAGCATGCACACCACCGAAGGTCCACCAGGGCGCATACCGTCGACGTATCCCGGAATCCCGTACCTGGCGATTCATACCCCGCGGCCAAACGGTGATGCTCCTGCCACCATCGCGAGCCGGTTTCGACGTTCCTGGTCGCGGCCGCCGTAGCTCGTGCAGGAGTGGCGCTCGAGACCCGCCACTGTTTTCCCGCGCGCGCCGCCGCCTCCGTACGTGTCCTGTGGCTTCTTGGCGGCCGATTTACCTCCGAGTCAGGACTTGTCCGGCGCGGGTTTAGCAAATGGCATGGATGACATCTCTCAAGAAAGTGGCGTGGAAGGGGAGGCCGAAATGTCTGAGTTGACACGGAGGCGGTTTCTTCAATATGGGGTAGGGGCTGGCGTCGTGCTCGCCGCACCGTCGGCGCTCCCGAGCCCGGCGATGGCCGCGATGGGCGGCAAGCTCACCAAGTACGTGACGCGTCTGCCGGTGCCTGGCAACGGGATCGTGGTGGCGTCGCCGGGAGCGCTGAACACGTATGCGTTCACGCAGCGCGAGATCAGTCGCCAGCTGCACCCGCAGCTACCGGCGACGCCGTTGTGGGCCTATGACGACGGCAGTGGCCTCGGTGGGCAGGTCGGCTCGATCGGGATGGCGATCGTGGCGCGCACCGGCGCCGCGATCGACGTCAGCTACACCCACCAACTGCCGGCAACGTATCCGGTCTGGGTCCCGGTCGACACGCGATTGACGCCGTTCGGCAACGAGGTGCGCGTCCTGACCCACCTACACGGCGGCGTGGTCTCGGGCGACAGCGACGGCAACCCCGCCGCGACGCCGGGCCTGTACCGCCCCGGCGAGACCCAGAGCGCGCACTATCCGAACAACCAGCCCGCGAGCCTGATCTGGTTCCACGATCACGGGCTCGGGACGACCCGACTGAACGTGTTCGCCGGCCTCGCAGGCGCCTACCTGATCTACGACCAGTTCGACACGGGCGGCGCGGACAACGCGAACGGGCTCCCGTCAGGCCCCTTCGAGATCCCACTCGTGGTGCAGGACCGCCAGTTCAACGCGAACGGCACATTCCTGTACCCGACCAGCCCGATCCCGGGCGTGACGTGGATCGGCGAGTACTTCGGCGACGTCATGCTCGTCAACGGGATGGTCTGGCCGTTCCTCGACGTCCAGCCACGGCTGTACCGGTTCCGGTTCATCAACGGCTGCAACTCGCGGATCCTGGACATGAACTTCGGCGGCGCGAGGACGTGGCAGATCGGCGCCGAGGTGGGCATGTTCGACACACCGGTACCGATCAAGGCGCTGATCATGGCACCCGGCGAGCGGGCCGACGTGCTGGTCGACTTCAGCGCCATGGCCGGACAGACACTCGTCGTCAAGAACACCAACCCGCCGAGACCGGCCGTGACCCCGGCCCCGGCACTGGGACAGGTGATGCAGATCCGGGTCGCCGCGGGCACACCCGTCGTCCCCACGATCCCGACCGCGCTCGTCGGCGGCCGCAAGGCGGATCTGCCGGCGCCACCAGCGAGCAAACGCCGCTTCATCACCCTCAACGAGGTCAACGTGGACACCGCCGCCTGGCGTCTGACGCTGAACGGGTCCGGCTTCATGGATCCCGACGCGCCGGTCACCGAGACCCCTGCAGCCGGCGATATCGAGGACTGGTACTACATCAACCTCACCGGCGACACGCACCCGATGCACACGCACCTGGTCGGCTTCCAGGTCGTGGCCCGGTTCCCGTTCAACGTCGCCGCCTACCTGGCCGCCGCCCCGAGTGGGCCGGGCGGATCCGGCGGCATCGACCCAAGTCCCTTCTATACCGGACCAATGCTGCCCGCCGACCCCAGCGAGCGCGGATTCAAAGACACCGTCCGCGCCAACCCGGGCCAGGTGACGATCATCCGCGCCAAGTTCGACATCCCGGCAGGCCTCACCACACCGCAGAAGTACGTCCACCACTGCCACATCGTCGAGCACGAGGACAACGACATGATGCGACCCTTCGTCGTCACCCCCTAGCCTCGACCGCAATTCAGGGGGGCCGATCCACCTGGACGGCTCTCATCTTCCCGGGCCGACGGTGCATTCGGTACGGCCAAGCGGATGGGTTCAACCCGGCGATGCCCCGGCGCTGACTTCGCGTACGGTCGTCCACGCGGTCCCACAGCGGGCTTCGCGACACCCGGAGGCCGGCGTCGCCGCGGCCGCGAAGCCCGAGGCGTCGGTCAGGTTCTGCGGGCAGCACGGCCGATCTGCGGCAGCGGGCCGTGCAGGTCATGATGCAGGGCCATCGCAGCCGTCCGTTGCGGTCCGAGCAGGTCGGCAGTCTCGGCCTACCGATGGTCCACACTGGGATCCGGACGGCGCAGTTCTGCGATCGCTGTCATCGCTGACTCCCTAGGATCTCGGCCCGCACGCGCTCGTGCGACGGTCAGCGGGTACCGGCGGTGATCCGCGCCGGCCTTTAGCCGGATGGTGACTGCGACCGCGACGGCCGCCAGGCAGGCCAGGTCGAGTCCGAGCATCCAGCTGGAGCCGCGGTCGGTGCCGGCCAGGAGGCCGTGCACGATGGACAGCGCCCACCCGGCGTACGCAATGCCGTGCACCAGCCTCCAGCGCCGGCTGAACACGGGGGACGTCGCCAGCCGGCCCCGGGCCGCGCCGACCACGGTCACGACCACGAACGCGTACAACGCCAGCGCGCCGACCAGCACCGCGACCGGGCGGTAGCCGGAGCCGAGCGGCCACAGCAGCGCGCTCGGCCTGATGTCGACGTAACTGTCGGAGATCACCGCGGTAAGGTGAGCGGCGATCAGCACGAGACCGGTCACCGCGGCCCCGCGGTGAACGTAGCCGAGCCCGAACCGCATGCCGGCGCCTTGCACAGCCGGTGCGAGCGCACCGAGCACGGTCGACAAGCTCAAGCAGACCAGCGCCATCGCACCGGCCGCGCGGGCCAGGTGCCACAACGTCATCAGGCGGCCCGCCGTTCCGACGACCAGCCGCCGAGTTCGCGGATCATGCCGTCGGTGCCGACCAGCCGGGTCGGCAACCGTGAGACCGGTACCAGCATCCCGGCATTCCGGTTGCCCTTGGACAGATCGGAATCCGGCCGAAATCGGCTGCCCGTGCGGTCAACCGGGCCCATCAGGTCGCGCAGATCGCGACAGGTGGCGGCGAGCGCGGCCTGGTCGTCAACGGTCAGCCTGACCGTGCAACTCCAGTCCGACCACCTGCTGGTCGCGGTCATGATCCGTTACTCCTGCCTGCCGGTGGCTGCTGGTTGCGCCCGACGCCACCGAGCCCGGAGGTGTTGTTCGGAACCTGAGGCTGCGACGTGGAAGGCTGCTGGGATCGACCGCCCTGGGTCGGAGCCGGCGACAGGCACGCGGACGGTGCGGATGGTACCGATGGCATCGCCGCCACAGGGTCGCGCGCCACGCTGGTCGGTGCCGCGCGGTAACCGGCGTCGCGCGCGCCGGCGTCCTCGCCATCCTCGTCGCCCTCATCGCTGTCACGATCGCCGTCGTGGCGAGGTTGAGCCGGCCGGTCGGTGCGGGTTCGGTCCGGCGTTGGTCCGGTCGCCACCTGTGGCGGCGGGCAGACCGGCTGGTTGGATGTGGAGTCCGGCGTCGGCATCGTGGCCGGCGACGAATCGGCGTTCGGCTGGTCGTCAGCCCCGCGCGTGGCGGTGACCCCTGCCTGGGAGCCAGAAGGCGGCGGGCCCTGGTCCAACCCCAGCACGATCAGACCGGTGCCGGCCACACCGGTGACTGTGACACCGGCCGCGGCCGCGGCCGACCGGCGAAGCCACCTGCGCCGGCGGCGGCAGGCAGCGTGGGACGCGTCGGCGGCACGCTCCCGGCCGCCGTCGGAGTGATCTCCTGTGCCAGTCATGCGACCAAGGTCCCGCCCGAGCGGTCAGGTCGACCCCAAGAAGACGTCAAGTCGAGCTCAAGTTTCTGTTGATACCAGGCTGAGAGGACGCCGGGGTCGTCACCGCTGTCTGCCACCCAGCGACCTCTCTACGCGGCCACTCGAGGTCTCACGACCGTGTCGACCCGCCCTCCGCTCGCCTCGGCGCACCGCCTGGCGATGTCGATCCCGAGCCCAGTCGCCCCGCGTCGCTCCAGATCCTGGCGGAGAACGTCGTGGAGTCGTTTGGCGAAGGGTAATCACGTCGTCGTCTGTGGGACCGTGACGACCGAGACCTGGATCGACGAGCACACTGGCGGAAGCAACCCCCAGCGGACGTTGGCGTAGATCGTGGGCCGCGCCCGCGCTGGGCCACCGCCCGGACCACCAAGACGACCCGCTCATCGGTCACCGACGAGACGCCGCACGACGTCAGCGAACACGAGGCCTCACCGAGGATCCTCGAGCGACAAGGACCGCTGACGCCCCACATCAACCTGCTGTCGGATCACATTGGACGAGGCGTTTCCGGAGATCAGGGGAGCCGCATACGTTGCCGTGAGCAGTCCGCGCCGCCGACCGTGTCTCCCACGGCCGTGGTGCTGTTCGTGGTGCGAAATGGTGTCATTCATGGAGATCCCCGGGGCGTGGTGCGGTCGCGAATGTAACTGAAGTCGCTGGTCGAGAGCCGCATGAGGCGTTGTCGTTCCTCCTTGTAATGAGAAGGTCGTCGGTTTGATTCCGACAGGTGGCTCCACCCAAACCCCCAGGTCATCCCTGAAGGAGTGGGGCCGGTCAGGGGTGCTTGACTGTTTCTGCTTCTTGGCCGGGTTGGGCCGTGCCGAGTGAGGCGTCGGGGTCGGGGCTCGGGCGTGGCCCGACCGCGTAGTGGCCGAGGGGGCTTGACGTCGGCGTCGTTCGGCGCCTGCTCTGGGTGGCCGTGCGATCGCCGGACTCGCTGGTGCAGAGGCCATCTGGCGACGGGCTACCCACAGGCGCGCAAAACGGGGAGGCTGACGACATGACCGGTAGGGGACCTACGGGCACCGGGGAGGCCAGACTCCCGCCGGGCCGGATGACCGAGGCGGAGTTCCGTTCGTTGTACGAGCAACTGCGCAACCAGCGGCCTTGGGGGCCGGACGACCGGCGAGGGGCGTTGAACTATCTCACTTCCGCCGGAACCGTGGCCGGCGCAGGTGAAGTCAGGCTGGGTCGCGCGGTGTCGCTCGCCGCACCGGTGGAGGGACGGGTGACGCCTGACGACCCCGAACCCGCCCGGCACCAGATGAAAGGGCCACCGGCCGCGGAGGCCGGCCGAGGTGTCGCGTTCGGCATGGACCGGATCGAGATGAACATTCACGGCAACGCCGACAGCCACCTCGACGCCCTGTGCCACGTGATCTTCGACGGCGAGCTGTACAACGGGGTGCCCGCGGACACCATCACCGAGAGCGGCGCGACCGAGCTGTCCGTCGGAGTGGCCGCCGACGGGATCGTCGGCCGCGGGGTGCTCCTCGATGTACCACGGTCTCGCGGGGTGGCCTGGCTGGACCCCGGCGACCACGTGACCGTCGACGACCTGCTGTCCGCGGAGCGCGACCAAGGCGTCCACGTCCGCCGTGGCGACATTCTGCTGGTGCGGGTGGGTCACCGGCAGCGGCGGGAAGTGCGCGGGCCCTGGGATGCGGCCGCGGTCCGGGCCGGGCTGCACCCGGAGGTGATGGCGCTGCTGGCCGAGCGGCAGATCGCGGTTCTGGGCGGTGATGGGAACAATGACACCGCGCCGAGCCTGACCGAAGGGGTGGCCTTTCCCGTCCACGTCCTTGCCGTCCACGCGCTCGGCGTGATGCTGCTGGACTACCTCCAGTTCGATGACCTCGCGCGGATATGCGAGGAAACGGCGCGCTGGACCTTCCTGTGCGTCATCGCGCCGCTGCGGCTGCCGACCGCGACCGGGTCGCCGATCAACCCGATCGCCGTTCTGTGACCCCTCACGCGCCCGTCGCCGCGGAGTGGTTGGCGGCTTCGGGGTAGTGCTTCGGATCGGAGCGGGGCTCCCGTACCTGGCAGGGCACGCTCAGATGCTCGGCGCCGGCCGCATCGTCAGGTACTGCGTGACTCCGGCGACACGGCGTTCGATGAGCCGGACCGGGAACGGTGCCGGGCGGAGTTCGGGGTCGGTGACCAGCTCGGGGTCAACCAGATGCACGACCTGGCCACGGGTCTTCAGCGAGCACGAACCGGCCGCGAGGATGTTCTTCACCCACTGCGCCTCGGACCCGTACGTCAGAAAGAAGACGTACTTGTCGTCTCGCCGGAACACGTTCAGCGGTGTGCTGTAGATCCGCCCGCTGCGCCGTCCGCGGTAAGTCACGATCCCGAACCCCGGCAGTCGTCCCGCGACATGTCGCAACACAGGATTCAGGTACCGCGTGGCGACATGCCGAAACCGCCACGCCCGCGTCCGCCCATCTGCGCTCATGCCACCACGCTACTGAGACCCGCCGGGCATGAGCGCGTCGTCAGACCCGGCCGGTGATGGTCCAATTGACCCATGTCACGCCCACTTCGCACCACAGATAGCCCCACGCGGAGCAGTAGTGGCGAAGGCGCTTGTCGGTAGACCGGCCTCTGACCAGCGGGATTAGTTAGAGCGCCCGGCAGGACTCGAACCTGCGACCAACGGACTAGAAGACCGCCAACGTGCCTTGGTGAGCGGCGAGGCCAGCACGGATGCGCAGCTTCTCGATCGACGCGGTGACTCAAGTGCTACCCGACACTCCTATCTGGCAGCAGGACGAAAGTCGGTACCGGGATCCAGGTGACCCGGCCGTCCTTGTCGCGGACGCGGCCAAGCCACTCGCCGTTGACCGCTCCGTCCCAGACGCCGAATCTGTCGATCCGTCGTCGGACGGGCGCACCGTGAACCGACCAAGCGTGGGTCCACGATAGCTTGGGTTCGAACATATGTTCTACTCGGTCTTATGGCTACCATCAGCCTTCGAGGTTCGCCAGGCGCTGCTGGTTGGTGTCGCGGCGGCGCTGAGCGGCGGCTGCGTTGCGGGTGGTGCGGTCGCGTTCGAGTTGGAGGCGCCTGGTGCGGCGTTCGGCGTCGCGGAGCTGTTGGCGGGCGTGCTCGAGTTCCTCGGTGAGGCGCTCGATGGTCGCCTTGAGGTCGGATTTGAGGTGGTCGTGTGCGTCGAGTTCTGCCTCGGCCTGCGCCCGTTCGGACTCGGCGTGGGCGTAGTCAGCCTCTGCCTCCTGCGCGCGGGACTCGAGTTCTGCGCGGCGCCTGTTCAGGGCATCGTCGGCTGTGCTGGTCGAGCGCGCCCGCCGTGCCACCCGCTTCGCCGGCGGCTTTGGGCGGGCGCTGCGTACGACTCTGGGTTTGAGGGGCGCGAGCTGGGCTGGTTGGCCGGTTTCGTCGACGACTCCGAAGCCGACGTGGCGCAGCGCGCTGGTCAGGTGTCCGGTGCGGAGGATTTGCGCGGCGCCGGGGTCGATCAGGGCTGCGTCGAGGGTTTCTGTGAGCTTCTGGGCGATCTGTTCGCTCACCGGATGGCCTAGTTCCTGAGCGTGTGCCCGAGCGGTCTTGACCAGTTCTGCGACGAGAGCGTGGCGGCGGGGAGTCAGTCGGCGTAGGCGAGTTCCGTCGGCTGTGAGGTGGGCCTGGCGTAGTTCCTCGCCGAGTTCGGTGAGGTTGTTGATGCCGTCGGGATCGGCTCGCACCAGCTGGTTGGCGAGCCAGGCGGCGAGTGTCGGCTTCCGGAGTCCCTTGACGGCCGCGCTGGTCTGCGGGTCGCCGGCGGCGGTCGCTGTCTTGGCGAGGTCGTTGCGGGCAGCAATGAACTGCTCGGGTGTGAGCCCGTACAGCTCGACGGCGGCCGCGTTGACGTCCATGCTTCCCACGATGCGGCCGCGGTGAGGGCCCGGCAAGGGTCGTCGCGGACCGCATGCTTTCGGACTCCGATGGTCAGCGACGCGAATGGTTGGGCACCGTGCCGGCTGGGTGGCGTTGAGCGGATATGACGGTTGGGCGGTCCCCGAGCGAACGAGAAGAGCCGAGCCGGAACCCGGATCTGTGGATAACTGTGGTGGTGCCGGTGCTTTGTCCACAGGCGGCTCGTGTGCTGTGCCGGATTGTTGTACGGCTGGCGAAGGTGGAGCGCGGGACCGACGACGCTTCCGCGATGGAGGAGAGGCGTCTTGAGCGGCGATGAGGTCGACGAGTGGTCGACGCTGGATGACTTGTCGGGGATGAGGCGCTGGCTGAGACGCCGGTGTCGGGGGAGGGGATCAGGCGGCTGGCGTTCTACGGGCGGTGTTCGACGGAGGACAACCAGGATCCGAGGACGTCGAACGCGTGGCAGGTGGGGAGGCGGAGCGGTTTGTGGGGCCGCTGGGTGGGGTGATCGTCGAGGACTTCTTCGACATCGGCCAGTTGCGGTCATTGCCCTGGGAGCGGCGTCAGGAGGCCAGCCGGCTGTTGAGGGCGTTGAAGGATCCCGGGCGCGGATGCGACGATGACGCGGCTTCAACGTGCTCTGGAGGCCGGCTGGGATCCCGAGGCATTGACGAGTCAATACAACGCTGCCACGGCGGAGAAGAAGGCTGCGCTGGCGGGGCTGGAGGCGTTGGAGCCGGCCGAGCGGCTGAGTGCGGTGGACGTCCGTGCGATGGTGCAGGAGCTGGGCGCTGTGAAGGCGGTGCTGGATCAGGCCGATCGAGCGGACCTGGCTGAGTTGTACGGCGCCCTGGCCCTGGAAGTGTCCTACAACCACAAAACGCGGGTGGCTGATGTTTCCATCAATCCAACTCCGCGTGTGGTTAGCCTGCGTGTCCGAGGGGGGACTTGAACCCCCACGCCCCGCGAAGGGCACTAGCACCTCAAGCTAGCGCGTCTGCCTATTCCGCCACCCGGACGAGTGGTCTGACCGCCTCAGCGGTGCCGACCGGAGAACAGTAGCAAACTCCAGGGGTGGAATTCACATCGGGTGGTTGGGGTGGTGACGCCGGCGTGGTGGGGGCGTAATTTGAAATTCAAGTGGTTGTCCTCGGGTGGGAGGTGAGCGGGCGTGAGCGGGTGGAACGGCATGTCCTTCGAGGGTAAGGAGACGATCCTCGGGGTGGTCCGGGCGGAGGCCGGGCGGTTCTTCGAGATGGTGGACTCCGACGACGTCTGGGAGGCGCCGACCGGGGCGGGGCACTGGCAGGTGCGGGACGTGGTGGCGCACATCACGGACACGACCGAGGCGTACTTCGTGGCCTTCGACGCGGCCCGGGGTGGCGAGGACGTGCCACCGGCGTACGGGCTGCCGGGGATGGCGGAGCGGGTGGACAAGCAGGCGCTCGCGCTGCGGAACGTGCCGCGGGCCGAACTGGTCGACCGGCTGCGGGTGGACTTCGACAAGATGATGGGGATCTTCGACGCGCTGGGCCCGGAGGAGTGGACGGGGTTCAACGTCCCGCACTTCTACATGGGGCCGCTGCCGTCGTTCTTCTTCCCCGCGTTCCAGTTGATGGACTACGGCGTCCACTCCTGGGACATCCGGCAGGGGACCGGGCGGGCGCACGGGCTGTCGGGCGACGCCGCGGACCTGCTGGTGCCGTTCATGTTCGTGCTGTGGAAGTACACCACCGGCGCGAAGGACCCGTGCGAGCTCGGGATCCGGATCACCAGCGGCCCGAACGCGGGGGACACCCGTGTGCAGGTCGGCGAGGACGGTATGGACTACGAGCCCGGTGATGCGACCGGTCTGCCGACCGTGCTCGAGTTCGACCCGGGCAGTTTCGTCCTGACCGCGTTCGGCCGGAGCAACGCCGGTACGATCCGGGGCGATCGGGCTGTCGCCGATCGCTATCTGAACCTGTTCTTCCGGATCTGAGGGGACCCATGACCGATATCGACCTGCCCGCGATCGAGGCCGAGCGTGACCGGATCAGAACGACGTACCTGAAACCGGGTGGGACCAGTTCCGCGCGCGGGCTGCACCACACCGCGCTGCTGTGCGCGGACGTCGAGCGCACCGTCAAGTTCTACCAGGGCGTCCTCGAGTTCCCGCTGACCGAGATCGTCGGGAACCGGGACTACGAGGGCTCCAACCACTTCTTCTTCGACATCGGCAACGGCAACCTGCTCGCGTTCTTCGACTTTCCGGGCCTCGACCTCGGTCCGTACGCCGAAGTCCTGGGCGGACTGCACCACATGGCGATCTCGGTGGAGCCGGCCAAGTGGCAGCAGCTGAAGAAGAACCTCGACGAGGCCGGCGTGGAGTACATGGAGGAGAGCGGTACGTCGATCTACTTCCGGGACCCCGATGGCGCGCGGATCGAGCTGATCGCCGACCCGCTGGGGGAGATGTACGGCCTGAAGGTGCTCTGACCTCAGGCGTTGACCGGTTGCGCGCTGGGCGGGATCCTCGTCTCAACGCGCTCCGGGGGGACACGAGATGGGGCAACGTAGTCCGTTGGTGACGCTCGCGGCCACGGCCGTGGGCCTCGTCGCCCTGCTCCTGGTGAACAGCACCCAGACGGGTACGCCGACCGCCACGGACACCGCGTCCGCGACCCAAACGACGGCCCCGCCGACCACCGAGCCGACCACGGAGCCGCCGACCACAGAGCCACCAACGACGGAGACGCCGACCACCGAGCCCACGCCGCCGTCAGCCACCCAGACAACCCCCCAGCACCTCACAGTTGTCTACGTAGGCAAGACAACTGAGCGTGAGGCGACTATCGCCATCGCGGTGAAGGGCGAGCAGGCCGTCGCCTACGTCTGCGACGGCCGCCGCCTGGAGGCCTGGCTGACCGGAACGGTCGCCGACGGCCAGATCGCCCTGCGATCCCGCACCGGTGAACAGCTGGTAGCCACAGTCGATGCGAACACCGCGACCGGATCGCTCACGCTCGACGGCCGCACCCTGCAGTTCGCAGTCGACCTGGCCGGGCCGCCGGCCGGCCTCTACCGATCGTCGGGCAGCAGCCGGACCATCGGATGGATCGTCCTGCCGGACGGCAGCCAGGTCGGCGTCGACAACGACGGCTCACCCGCTCCGGCCCCGCAACTCGATCCGTCCACTGGTTTCGCCACCGGCGTACCGACCCCGGCGCGGTCGATCAACGGCGACGAGACCTTCTGAGGAGTGCTATGACCACGGTGCAGGTCCACCACGTGAGCAGGGTCGCAATCCCCCTCTCGGTCGGTGCCCTTGTCGCCGTCGCTCTGGGCGTCTACGGCCGGGTCCACGATCCCACCGGTGTCGCGATCAACATCGCCGGGTTCTCGAGCTTCCAGTCGGTGAAGGCCTGGCTGGCGACCCTCGCGCTCGTGCTCGGCCTGCTGCAGGTCGTGACGGCGATGGCCCTGTTCGGACATTTCCGCGGCTTGTCCGGCCGAGCCTGGGTCGGCCCAGTGCACCGCTGGTCGGGTCGCGCCGCGGTTGCGGTCACGCTCCCCGTGGTCGCCCACTGCCTCTATGCATTGGGCTTCCAGTACGGCGAACCGCGCGTACTGATCCATTCACTCCTCGGCTGCTTCTTCTACGGCGCATTCGTCGCGAAGATGCTCACACTGAGTCGTACGGACGCGCCGTCCTGGCTGCTGCCCGTCGTGGGCGGCGCCGTGTTCACCGGCCTGGTCGGACTGTGGCTGACCTCGTCGCTCTGGTTCTTCAACACATTCGGAGTCATCCGGTGAAGGGACGAGCCATGGACGAACCCGCTCGCCGCACCGTCCTTGCTGCCGTACTCGGCGTCACTGTCGCCGGCTGCGCCAAGTACGGCGAACCCAAGAACACGCCGGCGGCCTCGGCGCCCGCCAACGCCGTCCTCGGGAAGACCGCGGACATCCCGGTCGGCGGCGGAAAGATCTTCGCCCCGAACCAGGTCGTGGTCACGCAGCCGACCCAGGGCACGTTCAAGGCGTTCAGTTCGATCTGCACCCATCTGCAATGCCCGGTCGCGTCGGTCGAGAACGGCACCATCAACTGTGACTGCCACGGCAGCAAGTACGCGATCGCCGACGGTTCCGTGGTCGACGGGCCGGCGCCGAAACCCCTCCCGCCGAAGCAGATCACGGTCACCGGCGACTCGATCACCCTGACCTGACTCGGTTCCGGACCGCCCGGTGGGGGAGGATGGGCCGCATGACTACTCCGACCCCCAGCGACCGTACGGCGTACACCCCCGACGCCGAGGTGGTGGAGCTCTGCAGCGACCTGATCCGGATCGACACCACGAACTACGGCAACGGCAAGAGCAACGGTGAGCGGGTGGCCGCGGAGTACGTCGCGGCCAAGCTGGACGAGGTCGGGATCGAGTCCACGATCTACGAGGCGGAGCCCGGCCGGGCCACTCTGGTCGCGCACTGGGAGGGCGAGGACCAGTCGGCCGATCCGCTGCTCGTCCACGGTCACCTGGACGTCGTACCCGCGGATCCGAAGGACTGGAAGGTCGACCCGTTCGCCGGGGAGATCTTCGACGGCTGCGTCTGGGGTCGCGGCGCGGTCGACATGAAGGACTTCGACGCGATGGTGCTGTCGGTGGTCCGGGCCCGGCAGCGGGCCGGCGCGAAGCCGCGGCGACCCGTCCGGCTGGTCTTCACCGCCGACGAGGAGGCCGGCGGCGTGTACGGCGCGCAGTGGCTGATCAACAACCACCCGGACACCGTCGCCGACTGCACCGAGGGCATCGGCGAGGTCGGCGGGTTCTCGATCACGATCAGGGACGACCTGCGGCTGTACCTGATCGAGACGGCCGAGAAGGGCATGAACTGGATGCGGCTCAAGGCCCGCGGTACGGCGGGGCACGGGTCGATGGTGAACACCGACAACGCGGTCACCAACCTGGTCGAGGCGGTCACCCGGATCGGCACCTACGAGTGGCCGCTGCGGATCACGCCGACGGTCCGCGAGTTCCTGAAGACGCTGGAGGACGTGCTCGAGATCGAGCTCGACCCGGACGACATGACCGCGACGGTGGCGAAACTGGGGAGCTTCGCCCGGATGTTCGGCGCGACGATCCGCAACAGCTCGAACCCGACGATGCTGAATGCCGGCTACAAGGTGAACGTGATCCCCGGCGACGCCGAGGCGCACATCGACGGCCGGTTCCTGCCCGGGTACGAGGACGAGTTCTTCGCGACCATCGACGAGCTGATCGGCGACAAGGTCCAGCGCGAGACCGTGGTCGAGGACATCGCGCTGGAGACCGAGTTCAGCGGTGGCCTGGTCGAGGCGATGAAGGCGTGCCTCGAGGCCGAGGACCCGCAGGCCCGGACCGCGCCGCTGCTGATGTCGGGCGGCACGGACGCGAAGTCGTGGAGCCGGCTGGGCGTGCGCTGCTTCGGTTTCGTACCGCTGCAGCTGCCGCCGGACCTCGACTTCATGGGCATGTTCCACGGCATCGACGAGCGCGTGCCGACGAGTTCCCTGGAGTTCGGCTCCCGCGTCCTGGACCGCTTCCTCGATCAGGCCTGATGCCGGAGGACCACCACCGGTGGGTTGAGCAGGCCTGAGTGCAGGAAGTCCCCAGCGTGCTCGATGTCCTGCAGGTCGAAGCGGCGGCCGTAGTGCACTGTCGCCGCCTCGACGAGCGGTGCGAGGTGGGGATCCGCGGCCAAGGCGTTGGCGGCGGTGTTGTGGACGACGATGCGCAGGGCGTTCGGCCCGGGCTTCGCTGCCGGTGTCAGATCGAGCCGGTACGGCGGCGCCCAGAGAACACCGCACGGGCCGCCGTTGAGCCAGACCTCAGCGGCGACTCCGATCGGCGGCACCAGCATCGCCCGGTAGGAGCTACTCGGCAGGTAGTCCTCGGTCCCGTCTGGTACGGCGTCGCCGGCGCCGAAGTCGAGCAGTACGCGCGTGGTCGTGTCGAGCTCTGGCAGGTCGATCTCGGTCTCGTAGGCAGCCGACCCCGAGTACGCCGACCGTCCGGGGTCGTCCTCCCAGCGGTGCGGAAGCGTCACGGGCGTGGTCTCGCCGGCGAACTCGACCACCCACGCGCCACCGGCCGAGCCCACGGTCACCTCGTCGACTGACGTGCGCTCGGCGGCCGAGTCGACCGGGACAAGGACGGTCGCCTCGTACGGATGCAAGGTCACCTCCGCTCCGTCGGCGACCTCGACACCGCCGGTGGATGCGTCCCACCGCTCAACAGGCCCGTCGAAGCGGAAGGTCCGCGTCTGGTTGCCCGTGTTCGCGACGAAGTACACGTCGCCGTCGTCGAGTCGCCGGTGCACGACACCGATGTCCTCGTGTGCGGCCACCTTCGGTCCCGGCAGCTGAGCCACCGCCTCAGCAGGATCGCTGACGACCACACCGACCGCGTCGAGCCAGCGCTTGGTTGCCGTCGGCATCGTCGCGCCCGGGGGTACGACGACCAGCTCGACGCCAGCCGGATCGATCACGCTGATCGCGTCATCGTCGATCAGGTCGAAGTCGAGTCCCGCCGACCGGATGATCCGCGGGATCTCGTCACCGATCAGCCGCCGCACGACGCGGTACAGGTTGAGTGACTCGCCGACGTCTCCGCGCATCGCGGCGTACGCGTCCGAAGCAGGGACGTAGACCTTGATCGGGCGGACCGGGGTTCCCTGCTGCAGCAGCCAGGACAGGCGGTGCAGGTAGCCGAAGAGATCCGTTGCCACCGGCCACCAAGGGTTGCGGTCGTCCAGTGCGCCGGCGGCGTAGAAGATCCAGCCGAGCCCGGGTTCGCCGGACGGCGAGTACGGCCAGCCGTGGCCGATCAGCTGATTCACCCCGGACAAGAAGTGCTCGTGCGCCTCACCCTTGAGGTCGAGCGGGGTCGCGCGGAACGACGGCGAGTGGATCCAGGTCCAGGCCTCCGCCGACACCACCGACCGGCCGTGGATGCTCGCGGCCGACGAGGCCCATCTGGTCTCCGGCAGCCGGGTCCAGCCCCAGCCTTCGCCCTCGAACAGGTCGGCGAAGCGGTAGCTGCTCATCGTCGCCGGCGGTTCGCCGTAGCTCTGGATCCGGAACGGTACGCCATGGCCGGAGGCCCAGCGCTGGAAGACGGCGACGAAGTTCTCCTCGTACAGCTCCGACAGCATCCGGTGGAAGTCGATGCGCAGTTGCTTCGAGCCGGGCGTGTCGACGAGCAACTCGTAGAGTCGCGGTCGCAACGCATAACCACGCCGGCGCTCGAACTCCTCCATGACGGCCGGGGTCCAGTCGGCCTGATAGACCTCGAGGCTGTCGCAGAACACCGAGCCGACCAGCTCCGGGGTGGCCGCCATCAGCAGTGGCTCGGCGACACACCTGATGTGTTCCTCCGCCGCGGCCGCCGAGTAGTGGTCGAGCGCTGGTCCTTCCGCGCCGGCCGCGGCCCGCTTGACGTTCTGGCCCGTCAACCGGGAGTACGCGAGCAACACCTCGCGCGGCCCGTTTCCGCGCGGGACCCGGATCATCCCGTCCGTCACCGGAACCTCGACGTACGTCCTGGGCACGCCGGCGGACCCATCGCCCACGAACGCGGCGACCAGCTCGTCTCCCGGCCAGGCCTCCACCACCGGTACGTCGTACGCCTGGAGAGTGATCTCTCGCCGCTCCCAGTGGAGCCGGCGCGCGGCCAGGTCCGGTCCGATGTGCCCACCGCCGAACGACCAGCCGCTGCCCAGGGTGAGATCGAACCTGAGACCGAGAGAGCGCGCTCGCTGGGCGGCGTAGCCGACGTCGCCGAGGAACTTGTCCGAGCCGAAGGGCGTGTCGACCGGGCCGAGGGGATAGACGAAGGCGGCCTCGACGCCACCGAGCCCGGCCGCGGCCATCGCCTGCAGTTGGCGGTCGAGTTCACGCCGGTCCACCGAGGGCCCGAACCACCACCACCGCATCATCGGCCGCCCCTCGGGCGGCGGTGTCCGGAACTGGTTGCGTACCTCGTTCACGGTCGCCATGCGGCCAGCCCATCGCGATCCCGGAGCAGGGTCAACGCCGGTGACCACTACCGGTCAGGATCGGCTCGCGATGCGGTCACTCCGGAGGTCAGGAGGTACTGGCCGACGGCGTACGTCGACATCGTGAGCGCACCGCGGCCCGGGAAGTCGCGGCCGGCCAGGCGCAGCGCGATCAGGGCGTCGGAGATGAGGAAGAGCGTGCCGCCGAGCCCGCTCCGCGGGTTGTGCCAGCGGGAGGCGATGGCGGTTGCCGTCAGCAACAAGGCGTAGGCGGCGACGGGGACCCGCTGGTTGCCCAAGCCCGGCGAGAGGATTGCGATCAGGGCTGCCCAGAGAGCGGTGTACGCCGCCAGCACGCGCCACGGGCGTTCCGCCGGGGTGGCGAGGAACACGGCGAGGTAGCAGGTGTGGGCGGCGGCGAAGGCGGCGATGCCGGCGAGTTGGAGGTCGGTTTCGAGGAGCAGGTCACCGGCGGCTGATGCGAGCAGGGCGGCTTGGAGGAGTGGTGGTGCGTCCTGGGTCCGCGACCACGACCAGAGCAGCGGCATCAGGGACACCTTGCTGGCTTGCTTGAGGATCTTGACGTCGAAGGCGACGGCTGCCACTTGCACGACCGTCGTACCAGAGAACGCCGTCAACAGCCGTCGCCCGCGCGCCAACCGCCCCAGGTTCATAGGGCCGAGTGTGCCGTACACCGGGCCGCGGCTCACCGGTGTTCACGACAAGTTCAACGTGGTCCGGAGTTGGGGCAGGTGGCGGATCAGTGGCTTGGGTGGAGTGGGGGTGGTGACGACGGAGAGGGTGAGGCGGTACCGGAAGGGGGCGGGGGTGAGGTGTTCGCCGGGGCGAAGTTCGGTGGCCAGGGCGCTGCGGGGGACGATGGCCAGGTGGGCGCGGCGGCGGGCCATCGCGACTGTCGTGCTCAGCGTGACGCCGCGGCGCGGGATGGCACCCAGGCCGACCAGGCGGGCGTGGATGTCCTCGGCCCCTCGGTCTTAGGTGGAGAAGGCGATCGGGCGGTCCTTCAGCGGTTGCCGGCCGCGGCCCGGCGGGCGGGCGCCGGGCGGGGTGAACAGGACGAGCTCGTCGCGGCCGACGCGACGGGCGATCGTGCCGCGGGGCAATGTCATCTGCTCGGCGATCGCGACGAAGGCGGCGTCCATGGTGCCTTCGGCGACGCGCTCGACCAGGAAATGACCGTGGTCGACCTGCTGCTCGATCTCCAGATCGGGGAGGCCCGCGTCGAGGACCGGGAACAGGATCGGGGCGATGCTGCTGAACGTACCGATCACCAGACGGTGACCGGCGGCGGCTGCCCGGGTGGCGGCGTACACCTCCTCGAGGTGGCCGAGGATGTGGTCGGCCCGGCGGCTGAGCTCGGCGCCCGCCGGGGTCGGGCGGGCGCCGCGGGTGTCGCGCTCGAACAGCTTGGTGCCGCACAGGCGCTCGAGCCGGCTCAGGCGCTGGGACGCGGACGGCTGCGAGATGCGCAGCTCGCGGGCGGCGGTACCGACCGCCCCGGTCCGGGTGACGGCCTGGACCAGCCGGAGGTCGTCGACCGATGGTAATGAAGCCATAGGTTCAGCCTATGGCAACCACCAAAGACCGGATGGGTACCTGAGGTGTCCCCGAACCCGAAGAATCAAGGGCATGAGACCAAGGTCCGCGGCACTGGCGCTGCTGGCCGGAGGGGGAGCGGCGGACTTCGCGCTCCGGTTCACGCAGGTCGCGTTGCCGCTGGTGATCCTGCGGGAGACGGGCTCGGTCGCGGCGACCGGGCTGGTCGGCGGTGCCGCCGGCGTACCCGTCCTGCTCTCGCCATGGTGGGCACGCAGGGCGCGCCAGTGGGTGGACTCGGGCCCGAGGCTGGCCGTGGTTGCCGCAGTGTCGGCGGTGGCCCTCGCGATGGTGCCTACGGCGGCAGCGCTCGGTCTGCTGACTCCAGCGCTGCTCGTCGTCAGCGGTCTCCTGCTGGGCTGCGGTGACGCGTTGTCCAACCCGGGACGGTCGGCCCTCCTGGCCGACACCGGAGACCGTTGGGGTGCGGGCAAGGCCGTCGTACTGCTCACCTGGCAGGACGGTCTGCGCCGGATCGGCATGATGCTCGGACCGGTCCTCGGCGCGTTGGCAGTAGCCACCGGCTCTACCAACGGGCTCCTGTGGGTGGAAGCGGTCACCGTGCTCGTCGCCGGTCTGCTGGCGTGCAGTGTTCGTGGAGAGCGTGCTCCCGACGCCCTCGCGACGCCGTCGATCCGGGCGAGCCTCCGAGAACGCCGGGATGTCCGGTACGGCTGGATCGTCCGTGGCACGGGCTGCGTGACCTGGTTCGCGTTCACCCTCGGCCTGTCGGTGATCGGCGAGGAGCGCGGCCGGCCGGGGATCTACCTGGCCGCCGGCATGACCGGGTACGGCGTGGGCTCGGTGATCGGGACCGCGATCTCGCTGGCCGTCGTCCGGCGGATCCGGCCGGTCCCGGTGGCGTCGATCGCCTGGGCCACCATGGGGCTGTGCTGGGTCGGCATGGGCCTGTGGACCACCCCGCCGGTGATCGCCGTGATGGGCGGGCTCTCCGGGCTGACCGTCGTACTGGGGATCGCCGCGATCTCCGTCCTGATCACGGAGTCGTCGGCCGGGGCCGAGCGGCGGACGTTGTTGTCCGGCCAGAGCGTGGTGGTGAGCGCGAGCAGCTCGGCGGGGTTGCTGGCCGGCGGACCGATCATCGCCGCGGCCGGTGCCGAGCACTCGTTTGTCGGAGCCGGCGTGATCACCACCGCGGTTGCGGCAGTGGTCCTGCTGCGGTGCCAGACTGCGAGACATGTCCGAGATCGTGATCACCACGTTGGCCGAGCGGCCTGAGTACCTCGAGCGGATGTACGAGTTCGGCGACGCCTGGCCGGAGTTCATGCACAACGATCCGATCGGCAACGCGTTCATGGGGCAGGTGCCGGTCCAGTTCCCCGACCAGTGCGTGGTCGCGACCGAGGACGGCGAGCTGGTCGCGCACGGCCGGAGCATCCCGTTCGTCTTCCCGGACGAGAACCGCACCGAGCTGCCGACCGGCGGCTGGGACCGCGTCCTGCACTGGGGCTTCTGGGACCTGCGCAACGACCGCCGCCCGAACGTGTCGAGTGCCCTGGAGATCCTGATCCGCCCCAGCCACCTAGGCCGCGGCCTCTCCCACCAGATGCTCGCGGCCATGCGCGCCGCGGTGCAGGCCAAGGGCCACCAGATCCTGTTCGCGCCGGTCCGCCCGAACGGCAAGACCGACGCCAACCAGCCGATGACCGACTACATCCAGCAACTCAGACCCGACGGCCTCCCCACGGACCCGTGGCTCCGCGTCCACGTCAAAGCCGGCGGCAAGATCCTCCAGATCGCCCCCAGGTCCATGGTTATCGCCGGCACCCTGGCCGAGTGGCGAGACTGGACCGGCCTCCCCTTCGACACCACCGGCGACGTCATAGTCCCCAAGGCCCTCGTCCCGGTCCACTGCGACGTTCAACACAACCACGCCGTCTACGTTGAGCCCAACGTCTGGATCCAGCACGACCTGTGAACCCCGGCCACCGGCCACCGGTGGCCGGTCCCCGTTCCCGGTTCCTGGTCACCGTTCCCGGTTCCTGGTTCCTGGTCACCGGTCCCCGTTCTCGGTCCCCGTTCCCGGTCCACGGTCACCGGTCACCCGTCCTCGTGACGGCGGTCGTCTCGCGACGGGCGCTCCCCGGGTGTGGTTGGTCGCGCGCGGCAGCGCGCTGGGCGCGGGCGACAGCCCGCAAGGGATAGACCGGCGATGAGCCGGGGGTGGGTGGGAGCGCGCGGAGCGGCCGCGACGAAGGAGTGGCTGCGTAGCACGCGTGGGCGTACGCGAAGGAGGAGTGGCCGCGTGGCACGCGGGGGTGTGTGCGGGAGGTCTAGCGGGCGAGGCGGCCGAGGAGGGAAGCGGCGGCGCAGATGCCGGCTATGGCGGCGACGGTGAGGACTCCGAAGTCGAGCCAGTAGTTGGTGGGTTGGCCGATGAGGAGGCCGCGGAGGGCGCTGACCTCGTAGGTGAGGGGGTTGACGTGGCTGATGACGCGGAGCCAGTCGGGCATCAGGCTGACGGGGTACAACGCGTTGGATGCGAAGAAGAGCGGCATCGTGATGGCCTGGCCGATGCCCATCAGGCGGTCGCGGCGGAGGACCAGGCCGGCGATGGTCATCGAGAGGCAGGAGAAGAACGCCGCGCCGAGGACGACGACCACGAGGACCGCCAGCAGCTTCAGCGGGTTCCACGTCATGCTGACGCCGAGCAGTGCGGCGACGATGATGACGACGATCGCCTGCGAGATCGTCCGTACGCCGGCCGCGAAAGCCTTCCCGGCCACCAGCGCGGACCGCGGACTCGGCGTGACGAGGAGCTTGGTGAGGATCCCCGCGTCGCGTTCCCAGATGATCTGTATGCCGTAGAAGATCGCGACGAACAGCGCGGACTGCGCGATGATGCCCGGCGCGAGGTAGTCCAGGTACGGGACGTCGCCGGTCGGGATGGCCCGGATCCGGCTGAACGTCTGGCCGAAGATGACCAGCCACAGGATCGGCTGGATCGCGCGGGTGATGAGCTCGGTCCGGTCGTGCCGCAGCTTCTGCAGCTCGACCAGGCAGAACGTGGCGATCCGGGAGAGCAGCCGGACGGCGGCCCGGGGCCTGGTCTCAGCCCATGCGTTGGGCGGTACGACGGGTGCCACGGACATCGCGCAGGCCTCCCTTCTCGGCAGCGGCGAGACTCTCGCCGGTGTGGTGACGGAACACGTCCTCGAGGCTGGCGTCCGGTCCGAGCTCGGCCTTGAGATCGTCCGGCGAACCGACCGCGCGCAGCCGGCCTTCGTGCATCAGGGCGACCCGGTCGCAGAGCAGGTCGGCCTCCTCCATGTAGTGCGTGGTCAGCAGCACGGTCATCCCGTACCGCTCCTGCATCTCCTGAACCCGCGCCCACACCGAGTCCCGGGCGACCGGGTCGAGCCCGACCGTCGGCTCGTCCAGCACCAGCAGAGCCGGCCGGTTGACCAACGCCTGAGCCAGCTCCAGACGGCGCACCATGCCACCGGAGTACGTCGACGCGAGCCGGTCGGCCGCGTCGGTCAGGTCGACGATCTCGAGCACCTCGGCAACTCGAGCGGCCCGCTCCCGACGCGGTACGTCGAACAGCCGGGCGAACCACGACACGTTCTCCCGCGCGGTCAGCGCCCCCTCGATCGACAACTGCTGCGGGACGTACCCGAGCATCCGCCGTACCGACATCGCGTCGGAGTGGACGTCCAGCCCGAACACCCGGACCGTGCCGGTCTGCGGCGGATAGAGCGTGTTGAGGACGCGCAGCGTGGTGGTCTTGCCGGCACCGTTCGGACCGAGCAGCCCGAAACACTCGCCAGGTGAGACGGTGAGGTCCAGATTGTCGACGGCAAGATGGTCTCCGAACCGATGGCTGAGGCCGTCGATCTGGACGGCCGGGACTGCGTCGGGCGCTGCGTCCGCACTCATCCTCGCTCCTCTCCCTGCTGGACCAGGGCACGTTGATCTTGCTGGGGGTGCAACCGCTCCGCGAGTACGCCGAGCACCGGCAAAGCGGCCCGCAGTGCGTCGCGCTCGTCCCGCTCGAGGCCGTCGAGCGCCTCGGTGACCAGCGCCGTACGCCGGTCGCGCCAGGCCTCGACCTGCTCACGAGCCGGCTCGGTCAGGGTCAGCCGGGCGACACGGCGATCGGACTCGTCGGGGGCGCGCACGAGCAGCCCGCGCTCGCTGAGTTGGCCGACCAGGGTCGACACGGTGTTCGCGACCAGGCCCAGCTCGGCGGCGGCCTCGGTCACCGAGATGCCCGGGTTGCGGCGGACCGTCCGGACGAGCTCGGCCTGCGAGGCGGTCAGCGTCGACAGCGCCCCGGGCCGGCCCGCGGATCGGCGGAGGTGACGACGCACCAGGCCGATGGCGGCCAGCAACTCCTCGGCGAGGACGTCGGTGCTCATGCCCCTCAGAATACCTCTGTCGCAGAGATATTCCAGCGACACGAAACCCCAACTAATCGGGGTACGCCGGGAGGCCGGGCGGTCGGAGCATCGGTGCCATGAACACGACTGAGACCAACAAAGCCGTCGGTCTACGTTCTCCGCGCGGCGGATCGTCGGGCGGTTGTGGCTGTTGCCGCGCACGGTGCAGGAGCACGTGCGAGCGGCGTACGACGCGGTCGGCGTCGGCGGTCGCCGGGAGTTGGTGACCGCGTTGCTCAGAGGGTCCGCATCACGCGGATGATGCGGCGGCGGAGCCACACTCGCCGGGTGCCGTCGGGGTAGCGTCTCAGCCGGGCCAGCTCCCAGCCGCCGTACTCGGCGTGCTCGGTCAGCAAACGACGGACCGCGCCACGCGATTCCGTCCTGGACACCTCGAACTGCTGCAACTCGTATTCGGCCATCCGCACCTCCAACTGCCTATGACACATCCTCCAGCGCAGCGACGATCGCGGGCGGGAGCGTGAGCTCCTCCACACCCAGGACCGACTTGAGCTGCATCGCCGTCCGGGCCCCGACGATCGCCGCCGACACTCCCGGCCGGTCCCGCACCCAGGTCAGCGCCACCTCGAGCGGGGTCCAGCCGAGCCCGTCGGCGGCTCGTGCGACCGCTTCCACGATGCCCGAACCGCGGCCGTCGAGATAGGGGTCGACGAATCTGGACAGATGCTGAGACGCCGCCCGGGAGTCCGCCGGGATCCCGGTCCGGTACTTCCCAGTCAACACACCGCGGCCAAGCGGCGACCAGGCCAGGATCCCGATCCCGAGCCCGCCGGCCGCGCGGATTGCGTCCGCCTCGGCGTCGCGGGCGAGCAGCGAGTACTCCACCTGGTTGGACACCGGCACGGCGCGGCCGGGCCACGCCTGCTGCCAGGTGACGGCCCGGGCCGACTTCCAGCCGGCGTAGTTCGAGATTCCGACGTACCGGACCTTGCCGGAGCTGACGGCGTGGTCGAGCGCGGAGAGCGTCTCCTCCAGCGGTACGTCGTCCGACCAGGTGTGCAGCTGCCACAGGTCGATGTGGTCGACGTCGAGCCGTCGCAGCGAGCCCTCCAGATCACGCAGCAGGGCACCGCGGGAGGTGTCGGTGATCCGCTCGCCCCGGCGGACGCTGAACCCGGCCTTGGTCGCGATGACCAGGTCGTCCCGCTCCACGACGTCACCGAGCAGTGACCCGATCAGTCGCTCGCTGTCGCCGTCGCCGTACGCCGCCGCCGTGTCGATCAGCGTGCCGCCGGCGGCGACGAACGCGGCGAGCTGCTCGCGCGCCTCGTGCTCGTCGGTGTCGCGGCCCCAGGACATGGTGCCCAGGCCGAGCCTGCTCACCGCCAGTCCACTGTGACCGAGATAGCGCTGCTGCATGACCCGAGCCTATTGCGGGCCACCGACAACGGCTCGCTAGGCTCGCCAGTCATGCGACTCGGACTCAACATCGGCTTCGTCTTCGGCGGCGACGACCATCTGGACCACCTGAGGCTGGTGAAGGAGGCCGAGCGGCTCGGGTACTCGGTCACCTGGGCCGCGGAGGCGTACGGCTCGGACGCCGCCACGGTGCTCAGCTGGATCGCGGCCCAGACCACCACGATCGACGTCGGTGCGGCCGTGTTCCAGATTCCCGCCCGGACGCCGGCGATGACCGCGATGACCGCGGCCACGCTGGACCGGTTGTCGAACGGCCGCTTCCGGCTCGGACTGGGCGTCTCCGGGCCGCAGGTGTCGGAGGGCTGGCACGGCGTCCGGTTCTCTCAGCCGTTGCTCAGGACGCGTGAGTACGTTGCCATCGTGAACTCCGCCCTCCGCCGCGAGACCGTCGCGTACGAGGGCAAGTACTTCACGCTGCCGCTGCCGGACGGACCCGGCAAGGCGCTGAAGCTGACCGTCCGGCCGATCCGCGACCACGTACCGATCTACCTGGCCGCGGTCGGCCCGAAGAACCTCGAGCTGGCCGGCGAGATCGCCGACGGCTGGCTCGGCATCCTCAACGACCCCGCCTATCTGGGAGAGCAGTTGAAGCACATCAAGACGGGCCGCGAGGTCCGTCAGGAAGGGCTCGACGGCTTCGACGTCGTCGCGTCCGTACCGGTGATGACCGGAGACGACCTGCAGGCCGCGGCCGACCCGATCCGTGGGTACGCCGCGCTGTACATCGGCGGCATGGGCAGCCGGGAGAAGAACTTCTACAACGCGCTCGCGGTCCGGATGGGCTACGCCGACGAGGCGAAGGAGATCCAGGACCTCTATCTGGACAAGAAGCACCGCGAGGCGATGGCCGCCGTACCGCACGGCTTCATCGACTCGATCTCGCTGCTCGGCAGCAAGGAGCGGATGGCCGAGAAGCTCACGGCGTACGCCGAGGCCGGGGCGACGACCGTCGCGATCACGCCGTTCGCCTCCACCGTCGACCAGCGGATCGCCGACCTGCGCACCGTCGCCGAGGCCCTCGAGCTGTCCGGAGCCGGCCACTGATGACGATCTGGGACTCCATCATCCTCGGCATCGTCGAGGGTCTGACCGAATTCCTCCCGGTGTCGAGCACCGGGCATCTCACCATCGTGTCGAAGATGCTCGGCCTGAAGATCGACGATCCGGCGATCACCGGCTTCACGGCCGTGATCCAGATCGGCGCGATCCTGGCCGTCGTCCTGTACTTCTGGAAAGACATCCGGCGGATCGCGGTCGCCTGGGTGCGCGGGCTGGTCAAGCCCGAGCACCGTGGCGAGTTCGACCACCGGATGGGCTGGTACGTGATCGTCGGATCGATGCCGATCGTCCTCGTCGGGTTCCTTGCCCGCGACATCATCTCGGGGCCGTTGCGGAGCCTGTGGTGGGTGGCCGCGGCACTGATCGGCTGGTCGTTCGTGATGGTCGCCGCCGAGCGCGTCGGCACCAAGTCACGGCCGCTGACGCGGATCACGTTCGTCGACGCGCTGGTGATGGGGCTGGTCCAGTGCCTGGCGCTGGTCCCCGGCATCTCGCGGTCCGGCGCGACGATCTCGGCCGGCCTGTTCCGCGGACTCGACCGGGTGGCCGCCACCAGGATCTCGTTCCTGCTCGGCATCCCCGCCCTGGTCGGCGCGGGCGTCTACGAACTGAAAGACGCCCTCAACGGCAGCGTCGGCGCCGTCCCCCTCCTGGTCGGCACCGTGGTCAGCTTCATCGTCGCCTACGCCTCCATCGCCTGGCTCCTCCGCTTCGTCGCCAAACACACCATCGAGGTCTTCGCCTTCTACCGAATCCTCCTCGGCATCGTCCTGATAATCCTCCTGGCCACCAGCACGATCACGGCGACCTAGAGCCAGCCGACCTTGCGGAAGAAGCGGTACATGGTGGTGCAGGTGACAGCCAGCAGGAGGAGGACGGCGTAGTAGCCGAAGTGCCAGCGGAGTTCGGGCATGTTGTCGAAGTTCATGCCGTAGATGCCGGCCACCATGGTCGGCACCGCGGCGATGGCGACCCAGGCGGAGATCCGGCGCATGTCGTCGTTCTGCTGGACCGACACGCGGGCCAGGTGCGCGTTCAGGGCCGAGCTGAGCAGCGTGTCGAGGCCCTCGGTCTGGTCGGAGACGCGGTTGACGTGGTCGGCCACATCGCGGAAGTACGGCGCGGCTTTCGGGTTGATGCCGGGAACACCGTGGGCGAACTGCTCCATCGGCTCCCGGAGCGGCTGGACCGCGCGCCGCATCTCCAGCACCTCGCGCTTGAGCTTGTAGATCCGCTCGGCGTCGCTCGTACGCTCCGGCGAGAAGACCGAGCTCTCGATCTCGTCGACGTCGATCTCGACCGACTCCGCGACGGTCTCATAGTCGTCCACCACCGAGTCGCAGATCGCCCACAGTACGGCGGCCGGACCATGGCCGAGCAGCGACGCACGCTCCTCCAGCTGGTGCCGGGCCGTGGCCAGCTCCCCGCCCTCCCCGTGCCGGACGGTCACGACGTACCGCGGACCGATGAAGACGCTCAGCTGGCCGGTCTCGACCGCGTCGCCCTCGTCGACGTACCAGAGCGTCCGCAGGACGACGACGATCGCGTCACCGAAACGCTCGATCTTCGGCCGCTGGTGGGCCTTCAGCGCGTCCTCGACCGCGAGCTCGTGCAGGCCGAACAGCCGCTGGACCCGGCGCATCTCGGCGTCCGTCGGCTCGTGCAGCCCGACCCACCCGAAGCACTCGCCGTCGTCGTCGATGGCCTGGGCAACGGTCTCGGGATCCCGGGGCAGGTCCTGCCGTTCCCCCTCGGCGTACACGCCGCAGTCCACGATCACGCCCCCATCATGGCACCGCCGTTTGAGCAGACCGGATAACGTGCACCTCATGCCCACGGTGATTCTGGTCCGGCACGGACGCACCGGCGCGAACACGTCCGGCACACTGGCCGGCCGGACGCCGGGAGTGAAGCTGGACGAGACCGGGGTCAAGCAGGCGGAGGCGGTCGCGCAGCGGCTGGCCGAGCTGCCGCTGGCCGCGCTCGTCACCTCACCGCTGGATCGCTGCAAGCAGACCGCGGCCGCGATCGCGAAACACCACGATGGGTTGCGTCCGGCAACGGATCGGCGGCTGACCGAGTGCGGGTACGGCGACTGGACCGGCCAGAAGATCGCGACCCTGGCGAAGGACCCGCTGTGGGCCGTGGTCCAGCAGCACCCGTCCGCGGTCACGTTCCCGAACGGCGAGTCGATGCGGGCGATGCAGCAGCGCGCGGTCGACGCCGTACGGGCGCATGACGCGGCGCTGGCCAAGAGCCACGGCGACGGCGCGATCTGGGTCGCCGTGTCGCACGGGGACGTGATCAAGTCGATCGTGGCGGACGCGCTGGGTCAGCATCTGGACACCTTCCAGCGGATCGTGGTGGACACCGCGTCGACCACGATCATCACGTACACCGCGACCCGCCCGTTCCTGGTCCGGCTGAACGACTCCGGCAGCGAACTGGCATCCCTCATCCCGAAGCCCCCGGCCAAGGGCCGGACCAAGAAACAGTCTTCCGACGCGGTGGTCGGCGGACGGTAATAGGGTCTACACATGGCGCGCGTTGTTCATTCGTACGACGAACCCGACAGGTTCGTCGCCGGCACCGTGGGGGAACCCGGTGCGAGGACGTTCTTCCTGCAGGCCCGGGCCGGTGCCCGGCTGACCTCGGTGGCCTGTGAGAAGGAACAGGTGATGGCGCTCGCGGAGCGGCTGGACGTGATGCTGGACGAGGTCGCCCGGCGGTTCGACCGGGACCCGATCACGCCCGGCTCGGTGGACGACACCGATCCGCTCGAGCAGCCGATCGAGGAGGAGTTCCGGGCCGGCACGATGACGCTGGCCTGGGAGGCCGATGCCGAGCGAGTCGTGATCGAGGTCTTCGCGGTCGTCACCGGTGAGCAGGCCGACCTGGAGGAGACCGATCCGGTCACGGCCGCGATGGAGTCCGAGGACGCCGAGGTGTTCATCGTCCGGATCACCGAGGAGCAGGCCCGCGCGTTCGCCCGGCGGGCGGTCGCGCTGGTCGCGTCCGGGCGGCCGAGCTGCCCGTTCTGCGGCCGGCCCATCGATGCCGAGGGCCATATCTGCCCCCGCGCCAACGGCTACCGCAGGCACCTGCCGGAATGATCGATCCGGACCTGCTCGCCACCGGGGAGCTGTCCTTGCACGGACGCCTGGTGGCCGCGTCGAACGGGACCTTCCAGGGTTCGGTGAGCCTCGCCGGCGAGTCTGCGACGGTGGTCTACAAGCCGGTCCAGGGGGAGCGGCCGCTGTGGGACTTCCCCGACGGGACGCTGGCGCAGCGGGAGTTCGCGGCGTACGTCGTCTCCGAAGCGCTCGGGTGGTCCATCGTGCCGCCGACGTTGCTGCGGGACGGGCCGCTCGGCGAGGGCATGGTGCAGCTCTGGATCGACGAGGCCGAGGCCGGGCCGGGGGAGACCGAGCTGGTCGACATCGTCCCGCAGGGTCGCGTGCCCGACGGTTGGGTCGGCGTCCTCGACGCGCTCGACGGGCGGCACAACCCGGTGACGCTCGTCCACGCGGACAACGACGCGTTGCGGCGGATGGCGGTATTCGATGCCGTGGTCAACAATGCCGACCGCAAGGGCGGCCACGTCCTGAACCCGGGCGACGGCCGC
Organism: Kribbella sp. NPDC048837; assembly: GCF_055586945.1. NCBI lineage: Bacteria > Bacillati > Actinomycetota > Actinomycetes > Propionibacteriales > Kribbellaceae > Kribbella > Kribbella sp. NPDC048837. The sequence goes on along the minus strand of NZ_JBVJHF010000001.1, from coordinate 516,858 downwards.
GTGTACGGCGTCGACCACGGCGTCACCTTCAACGCCGACGACAAACTGCGCACTGTCCTGTGGGGCTGGGCGGGCGACCCGATCCCGCCCGACCTCCTGGACGACGTACGCCGCCTGGCCGACCAACTAGCCGGCGGCCTCGGCCAACAACTCTGCGACCTCATCACCGCCGTCGAACTGACCGCAACCAGAGAACGCTGCTCAACCCTCCTGAAGACCGGCACCTTCCCGCAACCCAGCGACGACTGGCCCGCAATCCCCTGGCCGGCGTTCTAGGCGGGCTGGACGCTCACGTTTGCTAGGCGGCCGTGGGGGTCGAAGTCGGTGGTGATGGTGGTGCCGTTTGCGGGAAGGCGCTCAGGTCGGGGCTGTCGGTGGTGAACTCGGTGATGCCGTGTTCAGGGCCGAAGTCGCGGATGGGCGTGGTTGGCGCCACGGCCGGGGCAGCCGCCGTGCGCCTGGAACTCGGGGCTGACGTCTGCGCTCATCGGGGGCGAGGTTAACCGCCGCGAGGTGCGCACCGGCCGCCGGACCAGGGAATGGAACCGTGTCGCGTCGTTGAAAACCGGACTGGCATAAGCTCCGACACATGCAGGCGTGGACGAAACCAGACATCCCGGTCGTGCCGGGCCCGGCCCGGCGGCTGCGCCTCTATGACACCGCCTCGGGCGGGCTGGTCGAGGTGCCGCCGGCCGACGGCGGAACCGCCCGGATGTACGTGTGCGGCATCACGCCGTACGACGCCACCCACATGGGCCACGCGGCGACGTACGTGACGTTCGACCTGGTCAACCGGCTCTGGCGGGACGCCGGGTACGACGTGCACTACACGCAGAACATCACCGACGTCGACGACCCGCTGCTCGAGCGGGCGACGGCGACCGGCATCGACTGGACCGAGCTGGCGTACCGCGAGATCCAGCTCTTCCGCGACGACATGACCGCGTTGCGGGTGATCCCGCCGCAGCACTACATCGGCGTGGTCGAGTCGATCGACCTGGTGTCGAGGGCGATCGAGGACCTGCAGCGGGCCGGTGCGGTCTACTCGGTCGACGGCGACCTGTACTTCGCGGTGAAGGCGGACGCGGCGTTCGGCAGCGTCTCCAACTACGACCGCGAGACGATGGCGGAGCTGTTCGCCGAGCGCGGCGGCGACCCGGATCGCGACGGCAAGCGCGACCCGCTGGACAGCCTGCTCTGGCGGCATGAGCGGCCGGGGGAGCCGGCATGGGACTCGCCGTTCGGCCGTGGTCGCCCGGGCTGGCACGTCGAGTGTTCGGCAATCGCGCTCGAACATCTCGGCATGACGTTCGACGTCCAGGGTGGCGGTTCGGACCTGATCTTCCCCCACCACGAGATGTCGGCGAGCGGTGCGCAGGTGGCGACGGGCCAGTTCCCGTTTGCGCGGGCGTACGTGCACCAGGCGATGGTCGGTCTGGACGGCGAGAAGATGTCCAAGTCCAAGGGCAACCTCGTGCTGGTGTCGAAGGAACGCCTCGCCGGTGCCGACCCGATGGCGATCCGGCTCGCGCTGCTCACGCATCACTACCGCACAGACTGGTTCTGGACGTCGTCCGATCTGCTCGACGCGCAGGAGCGCCTCGACGTCTGGCGCGGCGCGGTCGGCCGCGGTTCGGGTCCCGACGGTGCCGCCACGGTTGACGCCGTACGCGCGGCTCTCACCAACGACCTCGACACGGTCGCGGCGTTGTCGGCCGTGGACACCTGGGCCTCGACCAACGGCGACGACACCGAGGCGCCCGGCCTGGTCGCCCAGGCCGTCGACGCTCTCCTCGGAGTGAAGCTCTAGCCGGTCACCGGCTGGTGGGTCTTGACCGGCGTCGGGACCGGCGCGGCCGGCGGCGTGTCGAGCTGCGGGGGAGCGGGGTTGTTCGGGTGCGTCGGCTTCGGCGTGGGCTTCGGCTCCGCCGCGGGCTTGGCGCAGGTGGCCGAGGCCAGCCGGATGACCTGCGTACCGCCGCCGAGGTCGATCGTCAGGCCGGTGATCGTGAACGAACCGTCCGAGTGCTGGGCCTGTTCGTTGACCTTGATCGTCGCCAGCGGAGCGGCCGGGATCGTCGCACCCTGCTTCGTGGACGGCAGCGCGAGCTTCTGGCCGAGCAGCGTCAGCGAGCCGATGTCGACACCACCCTCATCACCCGAGCAGTAGACGTTCACGGCGTCGATCTCGAGCAGCGAGCTCGGCGGCGTGAGCAGCAGGTTGCACAGGTCAGGCAGGTTCTTGACCGGCAGGTCCTTCGTATTCAGCTTCGGCAGCGGTAGGCCGAGATCGGGCAGCGGCAGGTCGGGGATCGGCAGGTCGTCAGCGCCCTGGGCGGGCAGGTTGGCACACCTCTGCTTCAGCTCCGGCGGGATCTTCACCTGACTGAGGATGTCCGGACCGACCACGATGTCGAAGAGCTCAACCGAGGCCGAGTCGTTGCCGGCGGTCGCGTTCCCGGCCCGGACCGAGAGCAGCGGGTTCTTCGGCAGCTCGAGCGCGGACGACGTCTGGCGCTTCCCGTCGAGGGATTCGGCGTACGGCGTCTTGGCGATCGGGAACTGGCCTTCCGCGCTGACGGCGTACGCCGAGGACGGCCGGGCGGCCGCGTTGCCCGCGGGCGCACTCGCGACCAGGGTGAACGCCACGACGCCGCCGACGGCCGCGACCGTGGTGACGGTCCGGGCGAGATCTGGTCGCATCACGGGTGTCCTCAGCTCTCTACTTGCTGTCGATCAGGACGAGCGTCCCGAGCGGAACCTTCTGGAGATGGGCGAGCGCGATCTTGGGCACGCGGACACACCCGGCGCTGATCGCCGCTCCGAACACGTCCGGACGCGGCCAGCCGTGGATCGCGACCGTACCAGGTCCGCCACCGAACGTGTCCAGAGTGGGACTGTGCGCACCCAACGGCAGCACGATCGGCGAGGCCGACCGCTTGTTGTCGATGATCGAACCGAGCAGGAACGTGCGTCCCGGCGGAGTCGGCGTCTTCTTCGCGCCGACGCCGGCCTTCCACTCACCGAGCCGCCTGCCCTGCTGGAACAGCTCGATGGTGCGCGAGCTGGTGTGCACCCGGATCAGGTACGACGAGGATGCGCGATCGAGATCCTCGTCCGGTAGCCAGCCGGTGGAGCGGTTCGGCTTGGACGGCAGCAGCACCCGGACCCAGCCGTCGGTCCGCTCGACCACTGGCAGCCAGGTCGGTCCGAACTGGGTCGGTTCGATCTTGGCGAAGGCGTCCGCGTCCGGTGCGCTGTACAGCGCGGTCTCCGCCCGCGGGTGGACAACGAGACCGTCTGTACCGGCGAAGGGCTGAGTGTCGAGCGGCGCGGTGGTGATCGTGGTCGCGGTCGTCGAGGCCGTCAGCGTGGTGAGGTCGACGTCCTCGTGCTTCTTGCCGCCGAACACCCCGACCACCGCGACGACGCCGAGCAGGACGAGCACCGCCAAGGCCGGGACCGAGCTCCCGCCCCGCTCGTTGCGCATGTCCGTGCTCCCCGTGATCCCTGGCCCCTCGTCCGGACGAGAATAGGCCGATCACCACCATTGCGCCACTGTTGGTGACACAGTCACTATGTCTCATAGTGGGCGGCGATGTCGTCACTCGTCGTCAACCAGACGTCGCTCTGGGACGCAATGTACTCCAGCGCCAGGTCCAGGTACTTCGCCCGGAACGGCTGCCCGATCACGAACGGGTGCAGCGCCAGGGCCATCACCCGGCCGGTGTGCTCGGAGTCCGCGCGGAGTACGTCGTACTGGTCCTTCACCATCTGGAGGAAGTCGGGGCCGGTGAGGCCGCGGAGGAACAGGCCGAGGTCGTTGAGCTCGACGGTGTACGGGACGCTCAGCATGCCGGGGACGTTGAGGCGGTAGGGCTGGTCGTCGTTGGTCCAGTCGAGGACGTACTGGTAGCCGAGTTCGGCCAGGAGTTCCGGGGTGTTGTGGGTCTCGGTCAGGCCCGGGCCCATCCAGCCGCGCGGGCGGTGGCCGGTGGCGGTCTCGATGGTGCCGGTGATCTCGGTGAGGATGCGGCGTTCCTCATCCGGTGCGTACCCGGTGTGCAGGATCGAGTTGGTCGAGCCGTGCGCCAGCCAGGCCCAGTCGCGTTCGACGCCGGCCTTGATGATCTGTGGATTGTGCTCGGCAACCATCGAGTTCACCAGGGCGCTGGCGCGGAGGCCGTGGCGGTCGAGGATGTCGATCGTGCGCCAGATGCCGACGCGGGCGCCGTACTCGCGCCATCCGTGGTTCAACGGGTCCGGTGTGAGGTCGAGCGGCCAGATGCTGGTCGACGGCTGGTCGGGGAGGAAGTGCTCGATGTTGAGGCCGACGTAGAAGGCGACCCGCTTGCCGTCGGGCCAGGTCAGCCGCGGGCGTTCGGTGATCGGGCTGTAGTCGAAGAGCGTCATACCGGCACGGTAAAATCTGACATCAGTGTCAGGTTCAAGTCCCTTCGGGAGGATCGGCGATGCGGATCGGGGAACTGGCCCGGCGGACCGGGGTGAGCGAGCGGTCGCTGCGGTACTACGAGCAGCAGGGCCTCCTCGTGTCGGACCGCAGTCCCGGCGGCCAACGCGAGTACGCCGAACGCGCCGTCGACCGGGTGATCCTGATCCAGGAGCTGTTCGCGGCCGGCCTCCACAGCCGGAAGATCGCCGAGCTGCTCCCGTGCATGCGAGACCCCGACGGCGGCCCCAACGAGCGCGCCACCCCGGAGCTGGTCACGTCGCTGACGGCGGAACGCGACCGCATCGACCGCATGATCGCCGACCTCACCACCTCCCGAGCAGTCCTGGACGACGTCATCACCACCGCCGCCCGCGAGCTGTAGACCCGGCCGCGCGCCGAGCGGCTCCGCTGGGCAGCCGCAGGCTGGGTGTGGGTGATTCCGTGGGTCACGCCGTCAGCGCGGTCGGTGTGACCGGGTCGCCGCGTTCACCGGCGCCGGCCAGGCAGCCGACCGCGCGACGCAGGAGCGCAAACACGCGGGCGGCAGCCCGCACACCGGCGGGCGCAAGCCAGCCCACCCGGCGGCGCAAGCCAGCCCACCCGGCGGGCGCAAGCCCGCGCACCGCGGGCGGTAGCCCGAAAGGAACCTCGGGTGGGTGGGAGCGCGCGGAGCGGGCGCGACGTAGGAGCGACTGCTGGAGCTCGCGTGGGAAGGACCCAGTACCTCTAGTCGCTCGGGTGGTTCTTGTTGCGCCGCCTCAGGTAGCGCTCGAACTCGGCCGCGATCGCCTCGCCGGTCGCCTCGGGGAGGTCGGCGGTGTCGCGTTGCTCCTCGAGCGACTGGACGTACTCGGCGACTTCCGGGTCCTCTTCGGAGAGCTCGTCGGCCCCGCGCTGCCAGGCGCGCGCCAGCTCCGGCAGCTCGCCCTCCGGGATCGGGAGGTCGAGCAGTGCCTCGACCTTGCCGAGGAGTGCGAGGGACGCCTTCGGGCACGGGGTGCCGGCGATGTAGTGCGGGATCGCGGACCAGATCGAGACCGACGGTACGCCGAGGGTCCCGCAGAGGTCGGCGAAGACGCCGGTGATGCCGGTGGGGCCTTCGTACGTCGACGGCTCGAGGCTCCAGGACGCGCTGAGCTCGGGGTCGGACGAGCTGGCCGAGACCGGGATCGGGCGGGTGTGGGGGGAGTCCGCGAGGAGGGCGCCGAGGACGACGACGATCTGCGCGTTGGACTCGTCGACGACCTCGAGCAACTCCTGGCAGAAGCCGCGCCAGCGCATGTTCGGCTCGATGCCGCGGATCAGCAGGACGTCGCGGTCGCTGTCCTCGGGGCGGGCCAGGTACACCCGGGTGGTCGGCCAGGTGAGCCGCCGTACGCCGTCCTCGTCGAAGCCGACCTGGGGGCGGTTCACCTGGAAGTCGTAGTAGTCCTCGGGGTCGATCGCGGTGACGAGTTCCGCGTCCCACTCGTCGATCAGGTGGTCGACCGCACCGGTGGCCGCCTCGGCCGCGTCGTTCCAGCCCTCGAACGCGGCGATCACGACCGGGTCCCTCAGGTTCGCGAGGTCAACCACTCGCAGGCCCCCTGTCGTCTCTGTAGCCATCCGGCGGGGTCGCCGGAAACCGGACTGCCAGCCTACGTGCTCGGACGGTTCGCTGCGCCGGGTTTCACGTCCAGCGGAACGTGTCGGTGAGACCCGGAATGTCCTGACCTGGGGTGGGACGGGAGAATGGGTACGACGTGTTCGGGCGGGAGACCTTTCGGAGGAGCTGGAGTTGCCACCCCTGCAAGCGGTGCTGTGGGACATGGACGGGACGTTGGTCGACTCCGAGAAGGTCTGGGCGGAGGTGCAGCTGCGGCTGCTGGCCGAGCTCGGTGCGACCTGGACGGTCGAGGACTGCGTCGGGCTGATCGGCAGCGATCTGCGGGACGCGGTGCAGGTGTGGATGTCGCGGATCCCGGCCGGGGTGATCACCGCGGAGGAGCTGGCCGACCGGATGTTCTCCGAGGTGGTCGAGTCGCTCCGCCGGGAGGTGACCTTCCAGCCGGGCGCGATGGAGCTGCTGCAGGCGCTGCGCAAGGAAGAAGTACCGTGCGCGCTGGTGTCGGCGTCGTACCGGGTGATGATCGACGCGGTGCTCGGCCACCTGCCGCCGGATCCGTTCGACGTGATCGTGGCGGGCGACGAGGTGACGCTGGGCAAGCCTCACCCGGAGCCGTACCTGACCGCCGCGGCGAAGCTCGGCGTCGACCCGGCCCACTGCGTCGTGATCGAGGACTCGGTCACCGGGACCCAGGCCGGGACGGCGGCCGGCATGTACGTCGTCGCCGTACCGCAGTGGGTGTCGATCCCGGAGGCGCCCCGCCGGCTCGTGGTCACCTCCCTCGAACCCCTCACCCCGGAGTCCCTTCGCGACCTGCTCCGTTGACGAGCTACCGTCACTTGGTGCCGAAGTGTCCCGTGGTGATGGTTGCTCGACGCTTGCGGCACCCAGGCACGCGCCTCGCGGCGTTGGAGCAGCGTCCACGATGAAACCCGCATCGAGGACGCCGCTCCGCCTTGCGATGCACGCACCTGGACACCGCAATCGTTCGAGCAACCATCACCACGGGACACTTGGGGCGTTGAACGGGTCATGGGCTGGGGATGGGAGAGATGGTGAGCGAGTGGGTGCGCCGGGTTGCGGCGGCCGTCGCGGTGGGCTCGGTGGGCGTGTCGCTGGCGGCGTGCGGGCAGCCGGACGACAACGCGCCGCACCCGGGTGACCCGACGCCGAAGCTGATGGTGCTGCGGCTCGTCACCACCGACGCGATCGGGTCCCTCGACCCGGCCGGGCCGTACGACGTGAGCTCGCGGACCGTGCAGGCGAACCTGTACCAGACCCTGCTGACGATCATGCCGGGCAAGCCGACCCCGGTGCCGGACGCCGCGGACTGCCAGTTCGACTCGCCGACGACGTACACGTGCAGCCTGAAGGAGCACCTGACCTTCCCGAACGGGCACGAGTTGACCTCGTCGGACGTGAAGTTCAGCTTCGACCGGATGCTGCGGCTGAAGACGCCCGGTGGCGCGGCCGGCCTGTTCGGCTCGGTGAAGTCGGTGAGTACGCCGGACGACCTGACCGCGGTGTTCAACCTGAAGTCCCCGGACGCCCGGCTCCCGTACCTGCTGACCACGACCGCCGCGTCGATCGTGGACGAGGAGTCGTACCCGGCGAACAAGTTGCTCGAGGGCAAGGCGATCGGCAGCGGCCCGTACCAGCTGACCGCGTACAAGCCCGGCGAGGAGCTCACCCTGGCGAAGTTCACCGGGTACCGCGGTCCGCGCGGCGCGCAGAACGACGGCGTTCAGATCGACCAGCTGAAGGACTCCACCGCGCTCTACCAGGCGATCACCACCGGCAAGGCCGACCTCGCCTTCCACGGCTTCGGCCCGAGCCTGCTGGACAAGCTGCGCAAGTCGGACCAGGTTCAGGTGACCGAGTCGGACTACGCGGAGATCCGGTTCTTCGCCTTCCACATGAAGTCCCTGGTCGCGCGGCAGCCGGCGGTCCGGCGGGCGGTCGCCCAGCTGATCGACCGCCCGGCGATCGCCAAGAAGGCGTACGGCGACCACGTCAGTCCGCTGTACTCCGTGGTGCCGCCGGGGTTCGGCGGGCAGGTCGACGCGTTCAAGACCGAGTACAAGCAGCCGAGCAAGACGGCTGCCGCCGCGATCCTCAAGGACGCGGGCATCACCGTGCCGGTGCCGCTCACGGTCGGCTGGACGCCGACGCAGTACGGCGCCGGCGCGAAGGCCGAGGTGCTCGAGCTGAAACGGCAGCTCGAGGCCTCGGGGCTGTTCCGGGTGACGCTGCGGAGCGCGGAGTGGCCGCAGTACCAGCAGCTGACCCGGGCCGGGGCGTACGACCTGTTCCAGGGGAGCTGGATCCCGGACTACCCGGACGCGGACGACTACCTGGCGCCGTTCGTCGCCGGCAACGGAGCGTTCCAGAACGGTTACCGCTCGGCGGCGGCCGCGAAGCTGCTGCAGCAGGAAGCGACCGAGCAGAACGGGCTGAAGCGCGACGACCTGGTCGGGCAGCTCCAGGGCGTGCTCGCCCACGAGGCGCCGGTCGTCCCGAGCTGGCAGGGGCGACTCACCGTAGTTGCGGGCAAGGATGTGGAGAATATCCCGGCGGCGGTCGACCCGCTCTCGTTCCTGCATCTGTCCGCGCTGCGGAAATGACACAAAGATGCCATGACAGTAACGGTTCGCGAGGTGGCGGCGACCGTGGGTGTGGCGCCGTGGTTTACTGCGGATTGTCCACGATACGGGACGATTTCCTGACGATCACGATCGGGCAACGCAGCCCTTCCGGCGTTTGACTCCGCACTGTAATGGCGGCAGGTTTAGGCGGCAGCCAGCCAAACCGGTCTCGTACCGGTCCGTACTGAATCAGGCAGGGGAACCCATCGCGTGACTACCCCACTCGACGTCGAACCCGGATCGTCGGCAGCCGAGCCGGAGGCCGTCGTCGCGGGTGTACGCAGGATCGAAGGCCGCTCGCTCTGGCAGATCTCCTGGATGCGCCTCAAGCGTGACAAGGTCGCGATGGCCGGCGGCGTCGTGGTGCTCCTGCTGATCCTCGTCGCGGTCTTCGCGCCGCTGATCTGCAAGATCGTCGGCGTCACACCGAACGACTTCCACCAGGACCTCGTCGACCCGTCGCTGCAGACGCCGATCGGCAAGTGGAACGGGATCAGCTGGGACCACCCGTTCGGGATCGAGCCGGTGAACGGTCGCGACATCTTCGCCCGGATCGTGTACGGCGCCCGGATCTCACTGCTGATCGCCTTCCTGGCCACTCTGGTGGCGGTGGTGATCGGGGTCGTGATGGGCGTCATCGCGGGCTACTTCGGCGGCGTGGTGGATACCCTCATCAGTCGCTTGATGGACATCTTCCTCGCCTTCCCGCTGGTGCTGTTCGCGCTGGCCCTGGTCGGTGCGATCCCGGACTCGGCCTTCGGCCTCCAGGGAGACTCGTTGCGGGTCGCGCTGATCGTCTTCATCATCGGGTTCTTCAGTTGGCCGTACATCGGACGGATCATCCGCGGCCAGACGCTGTCGCTGCGCGAACGGGAGTTCGTCGACGCCGCCCGCAGCCTCGGTGCGCGGCGCCCGTACATCTTGTTCACCGAGTTGCTGCCGAACCTGGTCGCACCGATCCTGGTCTACGCGACTCTGCTGATTCCGACGAACGTGCTGTTCGAAGCGGGTCTGTCGTATCTCGGTGTCGGGGTCCGGCCGCCGACCTCCAGTTGGGGCGACATGCTGTCCGGGGCCGCGAACTGGTACCAGGTCGAGCCGCTCTACATGGTGCCTGCCGGCCTGGCCATCTTCATCACGGTGCTGGCCTTCAACCTGTTCGGTGATGGGCTGCGGGACGCCCTCGACCCACGCTCGCACTGAGACCTACCTCCAACCAGGGAGCCTGGCTCTCACGAAAAAAGGGGTGCAACAAGAGATGAGATGGAATCGCATCACGACGGCAACCGCCGTCAGTGCGGTCGTCGCACTGGGCCTCGCGGCTTGCGGGGGCTCCGACGACGCCGGGGGCGGCACCAGCACCGCCGGTGCCACCAAGGCCGAGTACAACGCGGCCGTCGGAAAGGTGTTCAAGCCGACCGACCAAAAGGGCGGCACGCTCCGGATGGCCATCACCGAGAAGTGGGACTCCACGGACCCGGGTGACACCTACTACGGCTTGTCCTGGAACCTCATCCGCAACTACGTCCGGCCGCTGACGGTCTTCAAGTCGGCTCCCGGCGCGGGCGGCACGGAAGTCGTTCCGGACCTCGCCGAGACCCTCGGCGTGCCCAGCGACAACGCGAAGACCTGGACCTACAAGATCCGCAAGGGCGTGAAGTTCGAGGACGGCACGCCGGTGACGTCCAAGGACGTCAAGTACGCCGTCGCGCGCTCGATGGACAAGACGACCTTCCCGAACGGCCCGACGTATTTCAACGACTTCCTGCTGGACGTTCCGAAGGACTTCAGCCCCTACAAGGACACTGCGCTCGCCGGCATCGCGAAGGCGATCGAGACGCCGGACGACCAGACGATCGTGTTCCACCTGAACAAGCCGTTCGCCGGCTTCGACTACTTCGCCCAGTTGCCGTCCACCGCTCCGGTGCCGCAGGCCAAGGACACCGGAACGAAGTACCAGTTGCACCCGATCGCCACCGGTCCGTACAAGTTCGAGAGCAACGACCCGAACAAGGGCATCTCGCTGATTCGCAACGATCAGTACGACCCGGCGACCGACCCGGACTCGGGCCGCAAGGCGCTGCCGGACAAGATCACCGTCGCGTACAACGTGAACAGCGCCGACATCGACAACCGGCTGCAGTCCGGTGACCTCGACGTCGACATCGCAGGCACCGGCGTCACCGCGGAGACCCAGGCGAAGGTCCTGGCGAACCCGGACCTCAAGGCTCACGCCGACAACGCCGCAGCCCCCCGGCTGTGGTTCACCGTGCTGAACAGCGACGTCAAGCCGTTCGACAACATCAACTGCCGCAAGGCCGTGCTGTACGCCGCCGACCACGAGGGCTACCAGCGCGCGTACGGCGGTCCGGTCGGTGGTGACATCGCCACCAACCTGATGCCGCCGCTGGTCGCGGGCGCGGAGAAGTTCGACGACTACGGCTTCGAGACCGACAAGAACGGCAACCTGGACAAGGCCAAGGAAGCGCTGACGGCGTGCGGAATGCCGAACGGCTTCAGCACCAACATCAGCTACCGCGCGGACCGGCCGAAGGAGAAGGCGACCGCGGAGTCGCTGCAGCAGTCGCTGAAGCGGGTCGGCATCAACGTGACCACCAAGCCCTACCCGACCGGTGACTACACCAAGCTGTACGCCGGCAAGCCGGACTTCGCGAAGGCCAACAACCTCGGTCTGATCGTCTACGGCTGGGGTGCTGACTGGCCGGACGGCTTCGGCTTCCTGAGCCAGATCGTGGACAGCCGGGTCATTCGGGCCGCCGGTGGTAACACGAACCTCGGCATCAAGATCCCTGAGGTGGACCAGCTGATCGACAAGGCCCTGGAGACCACCGACAAGACGGCCCGCGAGAAGATCTGGGTCGACGTCGACAAGAAGGTCATGGAGCAGGCCGCCGTCCTGCCGGGCATCTGGGCCAAGGGCCTGCTGTACCGGCCGGATACGCTCACGAACGTGTTCATCAGCGACAGCCAGAACATGTACGACTACACCGCACTCGGCGTGGCTCCGAAGTAGTCGGCCCGCCGTTCGATCGACACTTCCCAATCAGAGGTAGGTGAAGGCTAGCGGTGGCCGGTGATCCCCAGGGACCACCGGCCACCACGCCGACCAGGTGTTTGCATACTTAGTCCGCCGGGTGATCGGAGCAGTGGTCCTGCTCTTCATCGTCACGGCCGTCACGTTCTCGATCTTCTTCCTGGTTCCCCGGTTCGGCGGCGCGACAGCGGACGACCTGGCGTCGCGCTATGTCGGCAAGAGCGCCGGCGAGGCGCAGATCCACGAGACGGCGGTCAAGCTGGGCTTCACCGACCCGCTGTACGAACAATACGGCCGCTTCATCAAGGGCTTGGTCGTCGGCCAGGACTACAACTACGGTCCCTCCACCGAGCGCTGCCCGGCGCCGTGCTTCGGTTACTCGTTCCTCACCCAGCAGCCGGTCTGGCCGGACCTTGTCGACCGAATACCGGTCACGATATCGCTGGCGGTCGGTGCTGCCGTGATCTGGCTGATCGCCGGTGTCGGCACCGGTGTCATCTCGGCGCTCAGACGTGGATCGGTGCTGGACCGATCACTGATGTCAGTGGCGCTGGCCGGTGTCTCGCTACCGATCTTCTTCACCGGTCTGCTCGCGCTGTCGATCTTCAGCTACGGTCTTGGCTGGACCGCGCAGGGCGGGGCCAACCCGATGGACGCGTCCAATCCGCTCGAGTGGGCTTACGACCTGATCCTGCCCTGGACCACACTCGCGTTCCTGTACGCCGCGGCGTATGCACGACTCACCCGGGCGGGCATGCTGGAGACCATGAACGAGGACTACGTCAGGACCGCTCGGGCCAAGGGCCTGACCGAGCGGACCGTGGTGACCCGCCACGGCCTGCGGGCGACACTGACCCCGATTCTGACCATCTTCGGCCTGGACCTCGGCCTGTTGCTGGGTGGTGCGATCCTGACCGAGACGACGTTCTCGCTGCCCGGCATCGGTCAGTACGCCGTCATCGCACTGCGGGCCAACGATCTGCCCAAGGTGCTCGGCGTGACTCTGGTCGCCGCGTTCTTCATCGTGCTGGCGAACCTGATCGTCGACCTCATGTACGCCATCGTCGACCCGAGGGTGCGCATCTCGTGACCGAGCCGAAACAAGACACCGTGCAGCGGATCGAGCGAGGCGAGGCGTTCCTCGACGTGCGCGATCTGAAAGTGCACTTCCCGACCGACGACGGAGTGGTGAAGTCGGTCGACGGGATCTCGTTCAAGCTCGAGCGCGGGAAGACGCTCGGCATCGTGGGCGAGTCCGGCTCGGGCAAGAGTGTGACCAGCCTGTCGATCATGGGCCTGAACCCACGGGGTGCGGCCAAGATCAGCGGCGAGATCTTCCTCGACGGCCAGGACCTGGTCTCGTCGACGCCCGAGGAGGTTCGGCAGCTCCGCGGCAAGCGGATGGCGATGATCTTCCAGGACCCGCTCTCCGCGATGCATCCGTTCTACACCGTCGGGCACCAGATCATCGAGGCGTACCGGGTGCACAACCACGTCAGCAAGCAGGTCGCGCGCAAGCACGCGATCGAGATGCTCGACCGGGTCGGCATCCCGCAGCCGGACAAGCGCGTGGACGCGTACCCGCACGAGTTCTCCGGCGGTATGCGGCAGCGCGCGATGATCGCGATGGCGCTGTCCTGCGACCCCGACCTGCTGATCGCGGACGAGCCGACCACCGCGCTCGACGTGACCGTGCAGGCGCAGATCCTGGACCTGATCCGGGACCTGCAGCGCGAGTTCAACTCGGCGGTCATCATCATCACCCACGACCTGGGCGTGGTCGCCGAACTGGCCGACGACATCCAGGTGATGTACGCCGGCCGGGCGATCGAGTACAGCACCGCGGAGGACATCTTCGACCGCCCGCAGCACCCGTACACCTGGGGTCTGCTCGGCTCGATGCCCCGCATCGACCGGGAGCGCAGCGAGCGACTGATCCCGATCAAGGGCACGCCGCCGAGCCTGATCAACGTGCCGAGCGGATGCCCCTTCAACCCGCGCTGCGACTACGCGCACCTGACCCGCGGCGCCAGCGAGACCGAGCGTCCCGAGCTGCTGGACATCGGCGACGGTCACATGGTCGCCTGCCATCTCACCCCGGAGCAGCGCAAGCAAGCCTGGGAGACCGACATCAAGCCGAAGCTGTGAACAGGACGACGACTGTGACGACTGCGAGCACCGACCCCACCGCCGTCCCGGGCGTTGTCGCGCCGAAGATCGGCGAGGAACTGCTGTCGGTCAGCGGCCTGGTGAAGCACTTCCCGATCCGCAAGGGCCTGATGCAGCGCCAGGTCGGCGCCGTCCAGGCGGTCGACGGTCTGACGTTCAACGTCACCCGCGGCGAGACCCTGTCGCTGGTGGGGGAGTCCGGGTGCGGCAAGACCACGACCGGCCGGCTGCTGACCCGCCTGCTGGAGCCGACGTCGGGCACGATCATCCTCGAAGGCCAGGACATCAGCCACCTCCGCGAGGGCCGGATGCGTCCGCTGCGGCGCGACGTGCAGATGATCTTCCAGGACCCGTACGGCTCGCTGAACCCGCGGCACACGGTCGGCAAGATCGTCGGCGCGCCGTTCCGGCTGCAGCACGTGAAGACCGAGCACGGCGTGAAGAAGTCCGTCCAGGAGCTGCTCGAGCTGGTCGGCCTGAGCCCGGAGCACTACAACCGCTACCCGCACGAGTTCTCCGGCGGGCAGCGCCAGCGCATCGGCATCGCCCGGACGCTCGCTCTCCGGCCGAAGCTGATCGTCGCCGACGAGCCGGTGTCCGCGCTGGACGTGTCGATCCAGGCCCAGGTCGTCAACCTGCTGGAGGACCTGCAGACCGAGTTCGACCTGACCTACGTGATGATCGCCCACGACCTGTCCGTCGTACGGCACGTGTCGGACCGGGTCGCGGTCATGTACCTCGGCAAGATCGTCGAGCTCGCCGACCGGGTCGACCTGTACGAGAAGCCGATGCACCCCTACACTGTGGCGCTGCTGTCGGCCGTCCCGGTCCCGGACACCAAGCGCAAGGGCAAGCAGGAGCGCATCCGCCTGCAGGGCGACGTCCCGAGCCCGATCAACCCGCCGCCCGCGTGCCGCTTCCACACCCGGTGCTGGAAGGCCCAGGACATCTGCAAGACCACCGAGCCGCCGCTGCTCCAGCTGGCTCCCGGGCACCAGACCGCGTGCCACTTCCCGGAGAACCAGCCCAGCGACAAGCCGGTCGCCCCAGCCCCGAGCCCGGACACCGACCCCAGCTGACGGTCAGTGGAAGGTTGCCCTGGGCAAGCCTGTGTTCGCGAGCCGTTGGGCGATCAGCTGATGGCCGGCCGCGTTGGGATGGTCGCCGTCCGGGGCTAGCAGGGCTGTGACGTCCGTACCGGGTCGCTCGAAGGCTGCGTAGAGGTCGACGTAGGTGACACCGGTCGAGGCGGCGACGTCGGCGATGATCGCGTTGACGCGCAGGGTCAGGTCGGTGGTCGCGGCCCGGCCGGTGGCGGGGAAGGTACGGCGGGCGACCTCGCCGTCCTCGAAGACGTTCCAGTAGCCGGTAACGAGGACGGTGGTCGCGCGGCCGGCGCGGAGTGCTCCGATCCGGTCGAGGATCCGGTGCAGGTTGGTGCTGAGCTGCTCGAGCTCGTCGGCGACGCAGTCGGTGTCGGTGCACCGGCCGGTGGTGATGTCGTCGTGGTGGTCGCCGAAGTCGTTGGCACCGATGGTGAGGAGTACGACGTCGGCCGTCGAGGTCGCTGTCTCGGTGCGGGAGCCGGCCTGGTCGAGCCGATTGAGGAGGCCGGTGGAGTCGAGCCCACCGGCGCCCAGGTTGTCGACCGAGACGGTGTCGCCGGTGTGCTCGTGCAGGAGTACGCCGTACATCGCGGGGAAGGCGGCGCAGCGGCAGGCGGTGCCGGAGGTGACCGAGTCGCCGAGTGCCACCACCTGGAGCTGCGTGGTCGTTGCTATCGGCAATTGTGGCGGCGCTCCGCCGGCCAGGGTGCTGACCAGGACGGCGAGGAGCAGCGCGGTGGTGAACCGTCGCAGTCTGGGGATCACGCCGATTTCGTGACGAGCTGGTTCGCCAGCCAGGGATAGGCCGACGCGAAGGCGGGCCCGGCGAACTGCCACACGTGGGTGCCGGGGGAGACTGTGACCCGGGACCAGATCCCGACCTTGGCGGCCGCCTTGGACAGCTCCGCGGCCTCGTGCTGATGCCTGAGCTCGGCGGTGCTGGTGAGGAACTGGCCGCTGACCCCCTGGTAGGGGCCGTGGGCATGCATCACCAGGAGCGCCTCGTTCGCGTGCTCGGCCGCGACGTTGCCGCCGTACAGGTCGGACAGGGTCTGGGCCGGGTCGCCGGTGTACGGGGCCAGGTCGCCGGAGATGTCGATGAAGTGGGTGAAGATCGACGGATGCTCGACCACCAGGTCGAGGGCGCAGGTGCCGCCCATCGAGAACCCGGCGACGGCCCACTGGTGCGGATTCTTCGAGGCGCCGAAGGTGTTCTGGAGGAAGTGCGGGATGTCCTGGTCGAGGTGGTCGGCGGAGTTGCCGCGCGGGCCGTTCACGCACTCGGTGTCGTTGTCGAACCTCGCGATCGGGTCGGTGAAGACCAGGATCGGCGCGTACCCGTGGTGCCGGCGGGCGTACGCGTCCGAGACCTGTACGGCGTTGCCGAGCCGGACCCAGTCACCCGGGCCACCACGCTCGCCGCCGATCATCTCCACCACCGGCAGCGCCGGGCGATGCCGGCCGCGGAACCAGATCGGCGGCAGGTAGACGAGCTCCTGCCGGTGCCGGAAACCGCTGTACGTCGCGGGGATGTTGACCGCGACCAGTCGACCGGCCCGCGGGAGTTTCGCCGTACCGGCCTGGTGAGCCAGCCCGGCCATCGACTCCTGACCGGGCAGTGGAGTGTCGGTCCAGTCGTTCACAGCCGCTGAGATGGTGGGGTAGTACCCGACGAACTGGTTGATCTGGTTCGCGCAGACCAGGGAGGCGAGCGCGATCGCGACGACCGCCGTTCCGCGCCGCCACCACCGCGCACTGCGCCAGCCGACGGCCAGCACGACCAGTGCGGCCAGGCCGAAACCGAACCAGAGCCACACCCGGAACGGCAGCGGATCGTTCATCCCGACCAGTCGCGCTCCCGGGTACGCCGCAAGCAGCGTCCCCAGCACCGCACCGCCCGCGACGAGCGGGACGGTCCGCCGGCGCCACCGCCCGTCCCGCCACCCCACCGCGGCCAGTAGAGTCCCGGCGGCCACGACATCCAGCAGCGCCGGAAACCAGCCTCCGAGCAGCGACACACTCATCCAACCCCTCCAAAGCCGAGAAGATCCAACTCCCTGGACGCGGAGCCGGGCCGATCGGTTGGCAGCGGCGATCAGTTCGACGGGAAGGTGAGATCTTCCGGGTTCGCGGCGACAGCGGACTTCGCGATGCCACAGCTCAGGGTGAGGCCTGCGGGCACCCAGCATTTGAGCAGGTTGACGGGCTGGTCGCGCCCCGGCGCGTCGGCGGCCGTGAAGGTGGTGTCGTTCAGCCATTGCCCGAACGTCTTCGGCTGCGCGCCGGTGACGGTCACATGCGGACGGCCTTTGCTGTCGTAGACCCGAAGGCTGGCGCTGGTGGCGACAACGATGGACGAGCCCACGGTCGAGACGCCCACAGTGAGCGGGGCGGAGCTGTACTCCTGCAGGGCCCGCCCGACGCGCTGATTCGGAGGCTGCTTGATGGAGACGTACTTTCCGATGCCCTCCGGACCGTTGGTCAGGTAGACGTAGATGCTGGAGGAAACGGTGAGGGACTTGAACACTGTGTGCGTCGGCCGGATCACCTGTCCGACATGGGTGCGCACGTCCAGCTGCAGCAGTCCGCCGGCCGTGGTGAAGTACGCGGAGTCGCCGTCGATGGCGACCAGGCTGGTCGGCGCGTCGGCCGGGGTGGTGTGCAGACCGCCCGGGTGGTTGACGTCGTACACCACCTTGTCGGTGCGGAGGTCCCGGATGACGGTGCGGGAGCCGGTGCTCGTCGGCTCCTCCCAGCCGGCCAGCGGGCCGGACGCGGCCAACGGGCTGGTGCTGGTGGCGTCGGCCAGCTTCCGGGTGGTCCGGCCGTCGGCCAGCTTGATCTCGCCGCCGTCGGCGAAGACGAAGCCGGCGTCGGTCTGCACGAAGCGCGCGAGGCGGGCAGTGCCGGTCGCGATCTCCGCGTCGCCGTAGTGGATGATGCCGTTCAGCGCGTACGTCACC
This sequence comes from Kribbella sp. NPDC048837, assembly GCF_055586945.1. Taxonomy (NCBI): domain Bacteria; kingdom Bacillati; phylum Actinomycetota; class Actinomycetes; order Propionibacteriales; family Kribbellaceae; genus Kribbella; species Kribbella sp. NPDC048837. The sequence continues at coordinate 498,861 of NZ_JBVJHF010000001.1, read as the reverse complement.
CGCCGGTCGGTGAACGTGAGGGGTGGTTTGGCCGCCGGTTCCGGGTCGGCCCGGATGATCCGGACCGCGGTCAGCCCGGCCGCGATCACGGCGAGCGCGACGAACGCCGTACCGAGGAGGGTGCCGGTGCGGCGACGGCGGAGGCGGCGCTCGCCCAGCGCGATGACCGCGTCGAGGTCGAGCTCCGGCGGCTCGGCGCCGGCGGCCCGGTCGGTGAGGGTGTCCTTGAGCAGATCGGTCATCGGGTGACTCCGGCCTTGTCCAGGAGGATTGCGTCGTCGCCGAGGCGGGCGCGGAGCTTCTTCAACGCGGCCGAGACCTGGCTCTTCACAGTGCCGACGGAGCAGTTGAGGACTTCGGCGGTCTGCGGTTCGGTCAGGTCCTCGTAGTACCTGAGCACGATCGCCGCCCGCTGCCGGGGCGGCAGCTGCCGCAGCTCGTGCCAGAGCCAGACCCGCGCGGTGGTGTCCTCGGACGGCGCCAGTTGTTCGGGCAGATCGTCGTTCGGCCGCTCGGCGTTCCACGACTTCCGCCGCCACCAGCTGATCGCGGTCGTGGTGATCACCCTTCGCGTGTACGCCTCGGCGTTCCCCGGGTCCCGCAGCCGCCGCCAGGCGACGTACGTCTTCACCAGCGCCTCCTGCACCAGGTCCTCGGCCAGCCCGCGTTCTCCGGCCAGCAGGTACGCATAGCGGTACAACGCGCCGTGCCGCCCCCGAGCAAACTCCGCGAACTCCCCGGCGTCGCCCATCAAGTCCCCTCCGTCGGACATCGTCACCTGCCCTGACGTCCTGAGCGTCTCAAATGGTTGGTCCACCCGGAGTCGTACTGTCGGGACATGCCGAGTCCGCTGGATCACCTCGCCTTCGCCACCCACGATCTGGCCGCGACCGTCGCCTGGTTCGCCGAGGCGACCGGGGTCCAGCCGGCCGACGGTGGGCGGCACGAGGGTCGCGGCACCCGGAACTACCTCGTCGGGCTCGGTCCGACCGCCTACCTGGAGATCATCGGCCCGGACCTGGAACACCCGGCGACGACGGAGCCGGTGCCGTTCGGCGTCGACGAGCTCGAGGGCGAGCGGCTGGTGACCTGGGCGATCCACCCGGACGACATCGAGGCCGCGGCGGCGGCCGCCCGGCAGGCGGGCGCGGACCTCGGGCCGATCGTGCCGATGTCGCGGACCACTCCCACCGGTGACGTGCTCAGCTGGCGGCTGACGGTCGCAGAGCGGGCGCCGTACGACGGGATCGTGCCGTTCCTGATCGACTGGGGCTCGAGTCGTCATCCGGCCGCGTCCGGGCTGCCGGCGGCGGAGCTGGTCGAGTTCGGGGCCACGCATCCACACCCGGACGAGGTGCGCGCCGTACTCGACGCGCTGCGGGTGGAGCTGCCCGTCGATGCCGGCGAGCCGGGGCTGCGGGCCGTGATCGCCGGGCCGGGAGGTACCTGTTCGCTGCTGTGACGTCACCGAGTGTCGCAGCGACCGGCCGGGCGGAGAGCGTTCGACAATGTCGAACGACGAGCGTTGTGCCGCCTCGCGAACGCTTCTACATTCCAGCCAGCCGTGGTCGTCACGGCGTGGAAGGGAGGTTCGGCATGGCTACGACCGAAGCGGTCAAAGCAAGAACCCTTCTGGGGGAGTGTTCCGCGGAGTTCGCCGGAACGTTCATCCTGATCCTGTTCGGTGTGGGCGTGGTGGCTCAAGTGGTGGCCGGGGGTATCGGGGATCACGACTCGATCGCGTGGGCCTGGGGTATCGGCGTGACGATGGGCGTGTACGTGTCGGCCCGGATCAGCGGCGCCCACATCAATCCCGCGGTGACGATCGCCCTGGCGGCGTTCCGCGGCTTCGCCTGGCGGAAGGTGCTGCCGTACATCGGTGCACAGTTCCTCGGCGCGTTCGCGGCGGCTCTGGTGGTCCGCTGGAACTACGACAAGGTCCTGGAGAAGTTCGACCCCGGCCTGACCATCAAGAGCCAGGGGGTGTTCTCCACCCTGCCGGGCAACGGCAGCACGGAGCTCGGGGTCGGCATGTGGGGCGGCTTCCTCGACCAGATCATCGGTACCGCGATCCTGATGATGGTCATCCTGGCCATCGTCGACCTGCGCAACACCGCCCCCGCGGCGAATCTCGGTCCGTTCATCATCGGCCTGCTGGTCGTGGGCATCGGCATGGCGTGGGGCACGCTGGCCGGCTACGCGATCAACCCGGCCCGTGACTTCGGGCCGCGGCTCGCCTCCTACCTGACCGGCTACGGAGGGGCCTTCAAAGACCAGTTCGGGGATCCCTATTTCTGGGTCCCGATCGTGGGACCGATCATCGGCGCGCTCATCGGCGCGCTCCTCTACGACCTGCTGGTCGGCCGGAACCTGCCGGTCAGCGACGTGGACGAGGAGCCGGGCCGGGTGCCCGACGAGGAGACCGCGGCATGACGCATCGCACCACAGCGCACTGTGAGGAGAGGACTTTCCATGGCTGACTTCGTCGGTGCCGTCGATCAGGGCACCACGAGCACCCGATTCATGATCTTCGACCACTCCGGCAACGAGCGGGGTATCCACCAGCTGGAGCACGACCAGATCCTGCCGCAGGCCGGCTGGGTCGAGCACAACCCGGTGGAGATCTGGGAGCGGACCAGCTCGGTGATCCGGACCGCGATGAACGCCCAGGGTCTGCAGGCCAGCGACCTGGCGGCGCTCGGCATCACCAACCAGCGCGAGACGGCGGTGGTCTGGAACCGCAAGACAGGACGTCCGTACTACAACGCGATCGTCTGGCAGGACACCCGGACCGACCGGATCGCCTCCGCGCTGGAGCGCGAGGGCAAGGGCGACGTGATCCGGCAGAAGGCCGGCCTGCCGCCGGCGACGTACTTCTCGGCCGGCAAGATCCAATGGATCCTCGAGAACGTCGACGGGGTCCGCGCCGCCGCCGAGGCCGGTGACGCCGTCTTCGGCAACACCGACACCTGGGTGTTGTGGAACCTCACCGGCGGTACCGAAGGCGGCGTCCACGTCACCGATGTGACGAACGCCAGCCGCACGATGCTGATGAACCTGGAGACGCTCGACTGGGACGACGAGCTGATCTCGTTCTTCAACATCCCGCGCCAGATGCTGCCGGAGATCCGGCCGTCGTCGGACCCGAACAAGTACGGCGAGACCCTCGCGAACGGCCCGTTGGGAGGCGTGGTGCCGCTGACCGGCGACCTCGGCGACCAGCAGGCGGCGACCGTGGGCCAGGTCTGCTTCAACCCGGGCGAGGCGAAGAACACCTACGGCACCGGTAACTTCATGCTGCTGAACACCGGTACCGAGCTGGTCCGGTCGAAGGCCGGCCTGCTGACCACGATGTGCTACAAGTTCGGCGACGAGGCGCCGGTCTACGCGCTGGAGGGTTCCATCGCCGTGACCGGGTCCGCGGTGCAGTGGCTGCGGGACCAGCTCGGCATCATCTCCGGCGCGGCGGAGACCGAGACGCTGGCCCGGCAGGTCGCGGACAACGGCGGCGTGTACTTCGTGCCCGCGTTCTCCGGTCTGTTCGCGCCGTACTGGCGGTCCGACGCCCGCGGTGCGATCGTCGGATTGTCCCGGTTCAACACCAACGCCCACCTGGCCCGAGCAACACTGGAAGCGATCTGCTACCAGAGCAAGGACGTCTCGGACGCGATGGAGAAGGACTCCGGCGTCAAGCTGGACGTGCTCAAGGTGGACGGTGGCATCACCGCCAACGAGCTCTGCATGCAGATGCAGGCCGACATCCTCGGCGTGGCGGTGAGCAAGCCGGTCGTCGCGGAGACCACGGCGCTCGGGGCGGCGTACGCGGCCGGCCTGGCGGTCGGCTTCTGGAAGAACAAGGAAGAACTCGTCCAGAACTGGAACGAGGACAAGCGGTGGGAGCCGCAGTGGAACGACGAACAGCGCGCCAAGGGGTACGCCGGCTGGCAGAAGGCCGTCCAGCGCACCCTTGACTGGGTCGACGTCGACTGACGCACGCCAGTTCGGTACAGCAGGACACGGAATCGGAAGGAACAGCACAGTGGGCGTAGTGGCTCTGTCACCGCAAGCGAGGGCCGAAGCGATCGACGCGATGGCCGACGGACGGGAACTGGACGTCCTGGTGATCGGTGGCGGGGTGGTCGGCACCGGGTCGGCCCTGGACGCCGCGACCCGGGGCCTGACCACCGGACTGCTGGAGGCGCGCGACTTCGCGAGCGGCACCTCCAGCCGGTCCAGCAAGCTGATGCACGGTGGTCTGCGCTATCTGGAGATGCTCGACTTCCGGCTGGTGCACGAGGCGTTGCAGGAGCGTGGGCTGCTGCTGCAACGCCTGGCACCGCACCTGGTGAAGCCGGTGCCGTTCCTCTACCCGCTCCAGCACCGCTGGTGGGAGCGGTTCTACGCCGGTGCCGGCGTCGCCTTGTACGACGGGATGGCCGTCAGTTCGGGTCACGGCGCCGGCCTGCCGCTCCACCGGCACCTGACCCGGAGCGGTGCGATGCGGCTGGTGCCGAGCCTGAAGAAGTCGGCCCTGGTCGGCGCCATCCAGTACTACGACGCCCAGGTCGACGACGCCCGGCACACGATGGAAGTCGCCCGGACGGCGGCGTCGTACGGCGCTCTGGTCGCGAACCGGGTCAAGGTCACAGGCTTCCTGCGCCAGGGCGAGCGGGTCACCGGAGTGCAGGCGAAGGACCTGGAGAGCGGCCGCGAGTTCGAGGTCCGGGCCAAGCAGGTCGTGAACGCGACCGGTGTGTGGACCGACGACACCCAGGCGATGGTGGGGGAGCGCGGGCAGTACCACGTCCGCGCCTCGAAGGGCATCCACCTCGTCGTCCCGAAGGACCGGATCCAGTCCAGCACCGGGATGATCCTGCGGACCGAGAAGTCCGTGCTGTTCATCATCCCGTGGGGCCGGCACTGGCTGATCGGTACGACGGACACCGACTGGCACCTGGACAAGGCCCACCCGGCCGCGACCAGCAAGGACATCGAGTACCTGCTCGATCACGTGAACGCCGTACTCACGACGCCGCTGACCCGCGAGGACGTCGAAGGTGTGTACGCCGGACTCCGGCCGCTGCTCGCCGGTGAGTCGGAGAGCACGTCCAAGCTGTCCCGCGAGCACGTCGTCGCGCACGCCGCGCCGGGTCTGGTAGTCGTTGCCGGCGGCAAGTACACGACGTACCGGGTGATGGCCAAGGACGCGATCGACGCGGCCGCGGCGGCCCTGGACGGCCGAGTGCCGAAGTCGGTCACCAAGACCACCCCGCTGGTCGGCGCCGACGGCTATCACGCGAAGTGGAACCAGCGGCACCTGATCGCGCAGCGGTCGGGCCTCCACGTGGCCCGGATCGAGCACCTGCTGAACCGGTACGGTTCTCTGATCGACGAGGTCCTCGCCCTGGTCGAGGAGGACCCGTCGCTCGGCGAGCAACTGCCCGGCACGCAGGACTACCTGAAGGCCGAGATCGTGTACGGCGCCAAGGCCGAAGGCGCCCGGCACCTCGACGACATCCTGGCCCGCCGGACGCGGATCTCGATCGAGGCCTGGGACCGTGGTGTCGGCGCCGCCGAGGCCGCCGCCCGCCTGGTCGCCCCGATCCTCGGCTGGGACGAGGCGACCATCGAGCGCGAGGTGTCCGTCTACCTCCGCCGCGTCCAGTCCGAACGCGACTCCCAGGACCAGCCGGACGACGAGTCCGCCGACAAGGTCCGCCTCGAGGCACCGGACATCGTCTCGCCGGCCTGACGACTCGTTGGGGAGGGCCGGCTGGGACGGCCCTCCCCAAGGCTGTCGGCGGCAGATATCAAGCGTTTGACAACGGCATCACGGCTGACGCTCTTCGAGGCACGCCGAAAGACTTGCTAAAGCTCCTGGTCCTCGGGGCGGATCCAGTTGAACGTGCGTTGCACCGCGGCCTTCCAGTTCGCGTACTCCGTCGCCCGCCGGGCCGGATCCATGTGCGGCACCCACTGCCCGGCGCGATGCCAGTTGCTGCGCAGCCCTTCGAGATCGGGCCAGTACCCCACGGCCAGGCCGGCCGCGTACGCCGCCCCGAGCGAGACGGTCTCGGTCACCATCGGGCGCACCACCGGGACGTCGAGCAGATCGGCGAGGAACTGCATCAGCAGGTTGTTGGCCGTCATCCCGCCGTCGACCTTCAACGCCGTCAGCGCGATCCCGGAGTCCGCGTTCATCGCGTCGACCACCTCGAGGGTCTGGAACCCGGTCGCCTCCAGCACCGCGCGGGCCAGGTGTCCCTTGGTGATGTAGCCGGTCAGCCCGGCGATCACCCCTCGCGCCTCGCTGCGCCAGTGCGGCGCGAACAGGCCGGAGAATGCCGGGACGATGTACGCGCCGCCGTTGTCCTCGACGGTCCGGGCCAGTGTCTCGATCTCGGCCGCCGTGTGGATCATCCCGAGCCCGTCCCGGAACCACTGGACCAGTGAGCCGGTCACCGCCATCGATCCTTCCAGCGCGTACGACGCCGGATGGTCACCGATCTGGTAGGCGACCGTGGTCAGCATGCCGTGCTTCGACCGGACGATCTCCTGCCCGGTGTGCAGCAACAGGAACGAGCCGGTGCCGTACGTGCACTTCGCCTCGCCCGCGCTGAAGCAGGTCTGCCCGAACAGCGCCGCCTGCTGGTCGCCCAGCGCCGCCCCGATCCGGACCCCGGGCAGCACCTCGGTCGCGGTCGCGAAGACCCCGGACGACGGCCGGATCTCCGGCAGGATCGCCCGCGGTACGTCGAACGCCTCCAGCAACCTGTCGTCCCACTCCAGCGTCTCGATGTTCATCAACATGGTCCGGCTGGCGTTCGTCACATCGGTGACGTGCAGTCCGCCGGACGCGCCGCCGGTGAAGTTCCAGATCAGCCAGCTCTCCATGGTGCCGAAGAAGATCTCGCCGCGCTCGGCCCGTTGCCGCAGGCCGGGCGTGTGGTCGAGCATCCACCGGATCCGCGGCGCCGAGAAGTACGTCGTCAACGGCAGGCCGCACAGGTCCGCGTACCGGTCCGGGCCCTCGTCGCCGGCCAGTTCGGTGACGAGCCGGTCGGTCCGGGTGTCCTGCCAGACCACCGCATGGCCGATCGGCCGGCCGGTGATCCGGTCCCAGAGCAGGCTGGTCTCCCGCTGGTTGGCGATGCCGATGGCAACGATCTGGGACGGTACGGCGCCGATCTGCCGGATCGCCGCCGGGACCACCCGGGTCACGTTGTTCCAGATCTCCCCGGCGTCGTGCTCCACCCACCCCGGCCGTGGAAACAGCTGCGGGTGCTCCCGCTGCGCCACGGACACCAGCCGGCCGCGCCGATCGAACAGGATGCACCGTGTCGAGTTCGTCCCCTGGTCGACGGCCGCCACGTACTGCTCAGCCATCGTGCCACCCCCGTCGAACCATCAGGTGTCCTCCCGCAGGTCTCGGCCGATCGCCTCGGCGGTGGCGCGGACCATGCTGACCAGGTCGGCGCGATGACGCAGGCGGCTGTCACAGATCCGCTCGATCCGCCCGGTCAGCCCGACCGCGCCGACGACCAGGCCGCCGAGCCCGCGGATCGGAGCGGCGATGCCGGCCAGCTCGACGGTGAACTCCTCGAACTCACCGGCCCAGCCGCGGGCGCGGACCGCGGCCAGCTCGTCGGCCAGCCGGGCCGGGTCGGTGATCGTGCGGGTGGTGAACGCCTCCAGCTTGTGCGGCCGCGCGGCACCGCTGGTGTCGAACGCCAGCACGGCCTTGCCGAGGGCGGTCGCGTGCGGCGGGAGCGTCGTACCGACGTCGAGGTCCTGGTCGCTGTCGTCCGGGCGGAAGACGTGGTGGACGACCACGACCTTGCCTTCGAGCAGGCGGCCGACGCGGACCACCTCGCCGCTGCGGGAGGCGAGGGAGTCGGCCCAGTTGATCGCCCGGCTGCGCAGCTCGTTCGGATCGAGATAGCTCTCGCCGAGCCGGCCGAAGGCGTCACTCAGGTGGTAGTGCGCGCCACTGTGGTCCTGCTCGACGAAGCCGACCTGGTGCAAGGTGCGGAGGATGCCGTGCACGGTCGTCTTGGCCAGCCCCAGTGCGTTGCCGAGGTCGGCGACCCCCAGTCCGTCGGGCGCCGCAGCCAGCAGTCGCAGCACGGCCGCAGCCCGCTCGATCGACTGCACAGTCCCCGGCACAATCGCAGGCTACCTGTGAAAACAGTGCCTGGCTTTACTTCACGATCACTCCGAGGCGATCGCTCGCAGGACGTCGAGACGGGCTGCACGCCGTGACGGCCAGACCGCAGCGAGTACGCCGACAACGGCGGCGACCACTCCCGCGAGGACCAGCTGCAGCACCGGGATGTCGCGGACGTTGAGCCCGTTGTCGACCATCGCGGACTGGATCGACGCCGCGAACACCACGCCGATCACCAGCCCGAGCAGGGCTCCGAGCAGGGAGATCGCGATCGACTCGACCCGCAGCATCCGGTTCAGCTGCCGGCGGTCCATCCCGATCGCCCGCAGCAGGCCGATCTCACGGGTCCGCTCGACCACGCCGAGTGCGAGCGTGTTCACGATGCCGAGGATCGCGATCAGGATCGCCAGCGCGAGCAGCAGGCCGATCGCGGCGAGGATGCCGTTGACCGGTCCACGCGCGCCGGCCGCGTACCCCTGCTGGTCGCGGACCTGGATCGACGGATAGTCCTTCAGCTGCCCGAGGACGGCGGCCCCGACCGGCCCCACTTCGGTGCCTTGGGCAACTTCGACGTACAGCACCGTGTCGCTCGGCGTGCCGCCGACGGCCTCGTACGCCGGGAGCGAGAGCACGATCGTGTTCAGCTGCCGGTTCGGGGCCAGGATGCCGCCGACGGTGAGCCGGTGCTTGCCCGTGGTCATGGCGAGATCGAACGTCTTGCCGACGCTCAGGCCGAGGGTCTTCGCCAGATTCCGGGGGAGCACGGCCTGGCCGTCGCGCAGCGCGGCCGCCGAGCCGGCGTCGAACTTCGTGACGATCGGTCCGTCGAGCGTGCCGTCTCCGACGCCACTGACCTGCACCGACGTGTCGCCGACCTGGGCCGCCTGCTGCCGGACCTGGTGGACCGACTGAACGCCGGAGACCTTCGCGACCCGGTCGGCGACCTCTGTGCTGAAGCTGTCCGGGCCGTCGGACGTGATGACGAGCTCGGAGGTGCCGAGGGCGTCCGCGATGTTCTTGTCGATCGATGCCTTGGCCGACGCGGCGATCACGAGCAGGCCGCTGACCAGCGCGACCGAGATCATCAGCGCGGAGGCCGTGGCGGACGTGCGCCGGGGATTGCGCTCCGCGTTGCGTCGACCGAGTGTCACCGCGGCCTTGCGACCGAGCGGCCACATCAGCGCGCGCACGACGTACTTGCTGATCAGTGGGCTGACCATCACGACGGCGAGGACCGCGAGGCCGGCGCCGAGCCCGATCAGTACGGCGCCGGGAAGGTCACCGGCGTTCAGGCCGATCAGGGTGAGCACGAGTGCCATCAGCAGCAGGAACCCGCCGATCAGGACACGGACGAGCAGTGAGCGTTCCGGGAGCGCCACGTCGTCGCGCATCGCGGCAACAGGCGGGAGCTTCCCGGCCCGGCGAGCGGCCGGGAATGCCGCCGCGATGGTGACGCCGACGCCGATCACGTAGCACGTGATCACCGTGGCCGGGCTGATCTGGAGCGCCGCCGTCGGAATCTGGAGGTCGAGACGTTGGTAGAAGAACCGGATGCCCGCGGCCACGCCGATGCCGATCAGCAGGCCGAGCGTCGAGCCGACCACACCGATGACGAGCGCCTCGGCGAGGACCGCACCGGTGACCTGGCCGCGGGACGCGCCGATCGCCCGCAGCATCGCCAGCTCGCGGGATCGCTGCGCGACGACCATCGCGAACGTGTTGACGATCAGGAAGGTGCCGACGAACAGGGCCAGGCCGGCGAACATCACCAGCACGGTGCTGAAGCCGCCGAAGGTGTTGTCCAGGTCGTGCTCCCCGTCGGCCGCGACCTGGGACGCAGTACGCACCTTGACCGAGTCGCCGACGGTCCGGGCGATCGCCTTGCTCACTGTGCCGGGGTCCGAGCCAGGTGCGACCGCCACGCTGATCGAGGTCCAGCCCGGCTTGCCGAGCAGGAGGAGCTGGGCGGTCACGGAGTCGAACGTGACCAGCGGCGCACCGGCCGACACCCCGGACAGACCGGGCGTGGTGATCGCCGTCAGCTTGGCGGTGACGGCTCTGGTCGGCGTGACGACCCGGACCTGGTCGCCGAGGTCGTAGCCCTCCCGCGTCGCGGTGGACTGGTCGAGGCCGAGCTCAGCCACCCCCGAAGGCGCCTGGCCGTCGACCACCTTGAACGGCGCGTTCCGGGTGTCCCGGGGCCACGCGGCGCCGAAGCTGGTCAGACCGTAGGTCTCGATCGGCTCCCCGTCCGGACTGAGGATCTGTACGTCGCTCACCAGCAACTGCGGGTTCGCGCTAGCGACTCCCGGTACGGCGGCGACGCGGTCGACCACGGAGGACTGGAAGGTCGCGGGCCGGTTGGTGGCGGCCTCGATCGGACTGGCCGGCGTCACCGTGATGTCCGCCGTACTGGTGGTGAAGTTCTTCTTCAGGGCGGTGGACAGTGTGTCGGTGAAGACCATCGCGCCGCTCGCGAACGCGACGCCGAGCAGGACCGCGACCGTGCACAGCACGAAGCGGAGCCGGTGCGCGAGGACCGAGCGGAGGCCGAGCTTGAGCATCAGCCGGCCACGGCCGGGTCGAGCTGCTTCATGGTGTCGAGCACGGCGTCGGCCGTCGGGTCGTGCAGCTCGGACTGGAGCCGTCCGTCGGCGAGGAACAGGACCCGGTCGGCGTACGAGGCCGCGGTCGGGTCGTGGGTGACCATCACGACGGTCTGGCCGAAGTCACGGACCGAGCGATGCAGGAAACCGAGGACGTCGGCCGACGAGCGCGAGTCGAGATTGCCGGTCGGTTCGTCGGCGAACACCACGTCCGGCCGGGAGACGAGGGCGCGGGCACACGCCACCCGCTGCTGCTGGCCACCGGAGAGCTCCGACGGCTTGTGGCCGAGGCGGTCGGACAGGCCGATCGTGTCGATCACCGTGGTGAGCCAGTCGTGGTCGGGTTTGCGGCCGGCCAGATCGACGGGCAGCGTGATGTTCTCCAGCGCGGTCAGGGTCGGGACCAGGTTGAACGCCTGGAACACGAATCCGATCCGGTCCCGGCGCAGGTGCGTGAGCTGCTTCTCGGGCAGCCGGGTGAGGTCGACGTCGCCGAGGAAGACCTGTCCCTCGGTCGGCTTGTCCAGGCCGGCCAGGCAGTGCAGCAGGGTCGACTTGCCGGACCCCGAAGGACCCATGATCGCGGTGAACCGGCCGGTGCCGATGTCGGCGGTCACGTCGGCGAGCGCGTCGACCTGTGTCTGGCCGCCGCCGTACCGCTTCCACACCCCAACAGCTCGCACCGCAGCCGTGTCGCCCACACTCATGCGACGAACGCTATCCACCCAGGGTTCCTCCGCGGCCGGGTGGCTGGCCTCAGCCGTCGACGCCGACCAGATCCACCCCGGCGGATTCGGCCGCGACCTCCTCGACCGAGCGGGTCGGGAGCGGCGGTGGCGTGCCGCCCCAGGCCGGGCAGAGGGCCTTGTGGTCGCACCACTCGCAGAGCGGACCGGGGCTGGGCCGCCAGTCGCCGGACTCGAGTGCCCGGGTGATCGCCGTCCACAGTGCTGAGACCTTGCGTTCGCAGGCACGCAGGTCGGCCTCGTCCGGCACGTACCGAACGATCTCGCCGTTGCCGAGGTACACGAGCTGGAGCATCGCGGGCACGACGCCGCGCAGCCGCCAGAGCACGAGCGCATAGAACTTCATCTGGAACAGCGCCTTGGCCTCGAAGAACTCCGACGGCGACCGGCCGGTCTTGTAGTCGACCACGCGAATCTCACCGGTCGGCGCGACATCCAGGCGGTCGACATACCCCCGCAGGACCAGGCCCGACTCCAGGGCGGTCTCGACGTACAGCTCTCGCTCGGCCGGCTCGAGAGCGTTCGGGTCCTCGAGGGTGAAGTACTTCCCGAGCAGCTGATGCGCCTCGGCCAGCCACTTCGCCAGCTCCTCGCCGCTCGCGTCCTCGGCGAACAGCTCGGCGACCTCGGGCTCGGCCTCCAGCACCTGCTGCCACTGCGGCTCGAGCATCTCGGCCGCGTGCTCCAGCGTCCGCTGACCGCGCGGCAGGTCGAACAAGCGCTCCAGCACCCCGTGCACCACCGTGCCGCGGACCGCGGCGGACGAAGGCTTCTCCGGCAGCCGGTCGATGACACGGAAGCGATACTTCAGCGGGCAGCTCATGAAGTCCGCGGCCCGCGACGGCGACAACGCGCCACGCGGGTGCCCATGCACATCGACCTCGGCTGCAACGCTCATACCGAAACCCTAGGCGCTGCGACCGACACTTCGTGTACGCACCACCCGGACCTGTGGAAAACCGTTCACAGCGAACTCCCAGCGAACTTTCGGAAGACCATCGGCCGCGCTTGTCAGGCTGGTTGCATGACGCCACCACCGAAGCCACCCCGTGAACACGATCTGGGCCTGGAGTACGACCTCGGCACGCTGCACCGCCGGCGGTTCCTCGGCCTCTTCGCCGGCGCCGGCCTGGCCGCGGTGGCCGGCTGCTCGGCCGACGACACCGACTCGGTCACTGCCGACCCCACCACGACCACGACCTCGCCGACCGCCACGTCCGGTACGCCGACCGCATCCACTACCACTGGTACGACGGAGGTCGACGAGATCCCGGAGGAGACCGGCGGACCCTATCCGGGCGACGGCTCCAACGGGCCGAACGTGCTGACCGAGTCCGGCATCGTCCGCAGCGACATCACCAAGTCCTTCGGATCCGCCTCCGGCGTGGCGACCGGCGTACCGCTCACCGTCGAGCTGACCGTGCTCGACGCCGACAAAGACACGCCACTGGAAGGCGCGGCCGTCTATCTCTGGCACTGCGACGCCGAGGGCCGGTACTCGCTCTACTCCGACGGCGCGACCGACGAGAACTACCTCCGCGGCGTCCAGGCGGCCGACGGGTCCGGCAAGGTCACCTTCACCACGATCTTCCCGGCCGCGTACATGGGCCGCTGGCCGCACATCCACTTCGAGGTCTACGCGAGCCTGAACGAGGCGACTGCGGCCGGGAAGATCACCCGGACCTCCCAGCTCGCCCTCCCCAAGGACGCCTGCGAGACCGTGTACGCCACCGACGGGTACGACGGCAGCGCGCAGAACCTGGCGCAGACATCGCTCGAGAACGACAACGTGTTCGGCGACGACGACGGCGTACATCAGCTCGCGACCGTCACCGGGGACACCAGCAAGGGGTACGTCGCCACGCTCGACGTGGGCGTTTGAGGCGGGTATGTAGCACGGTGTTACCTCCGGGCAAGTAGCGTTGGGTCGATGCCAGAACCGCGTGATCCTCAGAACCCCGCCCAGCCCGCCGGCCCACCGCCGGGGACCTGGGTTCTCGGTCGTATCCGCGGGATCAAGCTCACGATGCGGTTCACCTGGCTGCCGGTGGCGATGCTGCTGGCGATCGGGTTCGCCGCGATCATCGGCCAGCAGTTCCCGGACCTGGGCGGCTGGCGCTACCTGGCCGCGTTCGCGTTCGTGGTCGCGTTCACCCTGTCGATCCTGCTCCACGAGCTGGCCCACGCGCTGATGGCGATGCGGTTCGGCATCCCGGTCTCCGAGATCAACCTCGGCTTCTTCGCGGCCGGCACGCACATCGAGGGCGAGCGGAAGTCACCACTCGAGGAATTCGCCGTCTCGGTGGTCGGCCCGCTCGCCTCACTGGTCGTCGGCGGGCTCGCCTACCTGGGCTCCCGCGCCATCGACGAGGGCGTCGGGTACGTCGCGCTCTGGGAGCTCGGGATCGCGAACCTGATCGTCGGCGTGACCAACCTGCTCCCGGGCCTGCCGCTGGACGGCGGCTGGGTGCTGCGGGCCGTCGTCTGGAAGATCACCGGCAACATGCACACCGGCACGGTCGTGGCCGCCTGGGCCGGCCGGGTGCTCGCGATGCTGGTGCTGGCGGCGCCCGTCCTGATCGAGGAGATCTGGGACCGCCAACCGAGCCTGATCGACTTCGTCATCGCGGTGCTGGTCGGCTGGTTCCTCTGGATGGGCTCGACGGCGTCGCTCATGCAGGCCCGGCTGCGCCGCAAGCTCCCCGCGCTGCAGGTCCGCACGATGGCGCGCCGCGCCATCGCGGTCCACTCCGGTACGCCGATCTCCGAAGCGGTCCGGCTCGCCGGTGAGGCCCAGGCCGGGGCGGTCGTGGTCATCGACGGCGACGGCAAGCCGCACGCGCTGGTGTCCGAGTCCGCGGTCGCGGCGGTCGCGCCGAACCAGCGTCCGTGGACCACCGTGAGCGAGGTCGCGACCCGCATCGGCGCGGGCCACATCATCGGCATCAACGACACCGGCGAGGAGATCCTCGCCACGCTCCGCGAGCACCCGGCCTCGGAGTACCTGGTCCTCGACGCGAACGGCGCGGTGTACGGCGTCCTCGCCACCACGGATATCGAACGCGCGTTCCGCGGGCGCTGAATTACTGCCGACGGGCGGCCCGAAGTTAAGGTGAGCGCCTTATGGCTGACTTGCGTGACTTTCCTGACCAGGCGTTCTCCGGGGTCCACCACGGCCCGTTGCAGGCGGGGGAGTGGATCACCCTGCAGGACTCCAAGGGCCGCCGGCACTCGGTGTTCCTGGAGCGCGGGAAGATCTTCCACACCACCAAGGGCGGGATCGCCCACGACGACCTGATCGACGGGCCGGACGCGGTGGTGATCAAGTCCAAGGGCGGCGTCGAGTACCTGGCGTTGCGGCCCCTGATGGCCGACTACTCGGTTTCGATGCCGCGGGGCGCGGCCGTGATCTACCCGAAGGACACCGCGCAGATCGTCACGATGGCCGACATCTTCCCAGGTGCGAAGGTGGTCGAGGCGGGTGCCGGTTCCGGTGCGCTGACCACCGCGCTGCTGCGGGCGGTCGGCGTCCACGGGCAGGTCGTCTCGTTCGAGCGGCGGGAAGATTTCGCCGAGGTGGCGCGGAAGAACGTGACCGGTTTCTTCGGCGGCGAGCACCCGGCCTGGCGGCTCGAGGTCGGCGACCTGGTCGAGAAGCTGAACGAGCGCGACGTGGACCGGGTCGTCCTGGACATGCTCGCGCCGTGGGAGTGCGTTGACGCCGTCGCTGAGGCACTTTCACCCGGTGGGGTGTTCTGTGCCTACGTGGCCACCACGACGCAGCTGAGCCGGTTCGTGGAGACGCTGAGGGCACACGGCGAGTTCACTGAGCCGCGCGCGTGGGAGTCGCTCGTGCGAGACTGGCATGTAGAGGGCCTGGCAGTGCGGCCGGGCCATCGGATGCAGGGTCACACGGCGTTCCTGGTCACGGCTCGGCGGATGGCGCACGGGGTGCAGGCACCCCGGAAGAAGCGGCGTCCGGCGCCCGGCGCGTACGGCGACGATTACCAAGGGCCTCGTCGTACGGAAAAGTCCGAAGACATGCCGGGAGCAACGGATTCATCCGCAACCGACACGTGATGGGATACAGCTTGCCCGGCGAGGTTTTCTGGGTAAGGTCCATAGGGTCGAGCCCCACATGGTGAGGTGATGATCGTGGCTGGAGACGAGAGTCCTACCGCGGCAGAGCTGCGTAACCAGGTCCGGTACCTGGAAGCCGAGGTCGCGGCGTTGCGACGTCGGCTGCTCGAGCACCCGGCGGACAGCCGGTCGCTCGAGAGCAGACTGTCCGAAACCCAGGCCTCCTTGGCGAGTGTCACCGCTCAGAACGAGCGGCTGGCCGACACGCTGCGGGAGGCGCGAGAGAAGATCATCGCCCTGAAGGAGGAAGTCGACCGACTGGCCCAACCGCCGTCCGGATTCGGCACCTTCCTCGGACGCAACGAAGACGACACGCTGGACGTGTTCACCGGTGGCCGCAAGCTCCGGGTCGCGGCCAGCCCGTCGGTCGACCTGGACGCACTCAAGCTCGGCCAGGAACTGATGCTGAACGAAGCGCTCAACGTGGTCGAGGCCTGCGACTTCGAGGTCGTCGGCGACGTGGTGATGCTGAAGGAGCTGCTGGCCGACGGCGAGCGGGCGCTGGTGATCGCGCAGGCCGACGAGGAGCGGGTCGTCCGGCTCGCCTCGCCGCTGATGGACCAGGCCCTGCGGGCCGGTGACTCGCTGCTGCTGGAGCCCCGCTCCGGCTATGTCTACGAGAAGATCCCGAAGTCCGAGGTCGAGGAGCTGATCCTCGAAGAGGTCCCGGACATCGACTACACGCAGATCGGCGGTCTGAGCGGTCAGATCGAGCAGATCCGGGACGCGGTCGAGCTGCCGTACCTGCACAAGGACCTGTTCCTCGAGCACGAGCTCAAGCCGCCGAAGGGCGTCCTGCTCTACGGCCCGCCGGGCTGTGGCAAGACGCTGATCGCGAAGGCGGTCGCGAACTCACTGGCCAAGAAGGTCGCCGAGCGGACCGGGGTGGACGGGCAGAAGTCCTTCTTCCTCAACATCAAGGGCCCGGAGCTGCTGAACAAGTACGTCGGCGAGACCGAGCGGCACATCCGGCTGGTCTTCCAGCGGGCCCGGGAGAAGGCCTCCGAGGGCATGCCGGTGATCGTGTTCTTCGACGAGATGGACTCGCTGTTCCGCACCCGCGGCAGCGGTGTCTCCTCCGACGTGGAGAACACCATCGTCCCGCAGCTGCTGAGCGAGATCGACGGTGTCGAGGGTCTCGAGAACGTCCTGGTCATCGGTGCCTCGAACCGTGAGGACATGATCGACCCGGCGATCCTGCGGCCCGGCCGGCTGGACGTGAAGATCAAGATCGAGCGCCCCGACGCCGAGGCGGCCCGGGACATCTTCTCGAAGTACCTGACCACCACCCTGCCGCTGCACACCGACGACCTGAGCGAGTTCGGCGGCGACAAGGCGGAGTGTGTGAACGGGATGATCCAGCGCACCGTCGAGCGGATGTACACCGAGGCCGACGAGAACCGGTTCCTCGAGGTCACCTACGCCAACGGCGACAAGGAGGTCCTGTACTTCAAGGACTTCAACTCGGGCGCGATGATCCAGAACATCGTCGACCGGGCCAAGAAGATGGCGATCAAGGCCTACCTGGACGAGAACCAGAAGGGCCTGCGGGTGCAGCACCTGCTGCAGGCGTGCGTGGACGAGTTCAAGGAGAACGAAGACCTCCCGAACACCACGAACCCCGACGACTGGGCCCGCATCTCCGGCAAGAAGGGCGAACGGATCGTCTACATCCGCACCCTCATCTCCGGCAAGCAGGGCACCGAGCCCGGCCGCTCCATCGACACCGCCACGAACACCGGTCAGTACTTGTAACGAAACCCGGCGAACGGCCGTTGTCAGTCTCTCGACTGCCGGCGGCCGTTCGGCATTCCAGGAGCCCGCCTACCCGGTGACCCGGCGGCTCAGCTCGGCGAGTTCGCGGTTGAAGTGGCCGGGTTGTTCCAGGTGCACGGTATGGCCGACGCCGTCGTACCAGGCGGCCTCGGCGGTCGGGCAGGTCGCCAGCACGTGTTCTGCCATCGCCGGGAGCACCACCGTGTCGGCCCGGCCGTGGGTGACCAGCAGCGGCACCGTGAGGGTCCGCAGTACGTCGTCCTCGTCGATCTCGCGGGCCGCGAGGTTGGCCCGGATCCGGGCCGGGACGGACATACTCGCCGCGAGCAACAACTCGGTGTCGTCGGCGGCGAACGGGGTGGCCGGGAAGGCCTTGATCAGGCCGCGCGCACCGCGGATGTTGGACGGCAGGTCGTCCGCGATCAGATCGGGGAAGTTGTCCAGGAAGCCGGGGCCGATCAAGGTGCCGAACGCCGCCGGGCCGAGCCGGACCGCGCCGCCGACGAAGTCGATGCCTCCGATCCGGTCTTCGCCGTACGCGCGCACGTAGTCGCAGATGACGAACGCGCCGTACGACCAGCCGACCACGACCGGCCGGTCGAGGCGCAACTGCTCGATGACCGCGGCGAGGTCGTCGGCCCACAGACCGGCGCCGGTGTAGTGCTCCTGCTCCAGCGGCGCCTCGGACATGCCGTGGCCGCGCAGGTCGTACGCGACGAGCCGGAACTCGCCGGCGAGCGCGCTCTCGTACTGCTTCCACCAGCACTGATGGCTCTGCGACAGGCCGTGGATGAACACGATCGGTGGCCCGTCCGGCCGGCCCCATTCGCGCACGTGCAGGCGCAGACCGCCGCCGCCTCGCAGGGTGTGGATCGTCGGCTGCTCGATGACTGCGGTCATGGCCCCTCCTCGGTTCGTCCGGTCGACTCGATCGTCACCGTGGGCCGGCCGGTGCGGCATCGGGAACGAGCTACGTATCCCTGCTTCGCCGCCTACGTATCCGGCGATGGCCGCGTGATACTGGCCGGATGAAGGCTCGCGCGAGCGACGTGTTCGTCGGGCGCGCCCGTGAACTCGAGGCGCTCGAGGGCGTGCTGGACGCTGCCCGGGCCGGCCGGGGCGGGGCGGTCCTGATCGCGGGCGAAGCCGGCATCGGGAAGACCCGGCTGACGTCCGAGCTGTGCGCCCGCGCCCGGGACGCCGGGTTCGAAGTTCTGCTCGGGCGCTCGATCGACCTGGTCGGCACGGAACTGCCGTACCAGCCGTTCGCGCAGGCGCTGCGTCCGTTCGGTGACCTTCCGCGGGCGGACGGCCAGCAGTTCCGTGTCTTCGAGGACATCCTGGATCTGCTCACGGACCGGGCGGAGTCCGCGCCGGTAATGCTCGTCCTCGAGGACCTGCACTGGGCCGACACGTCCACGCTCGATCTCGCGGTGTATCTCGCGCAGTACGTCGACGACCGGCCGGTGCTGCTGGTCGCGACGTACCGGGCGGACGAGCCGTCGTCGGCCGAGCGCATGCTCCGGCTCGCCAGCGGAGTACGGCGTTCGGGATCGGCGCTGCTCGTGGACCTCGGGCCGCTCGACCGTGCCGACGTGGCCGCGCTGGTCACGTCGTACGCCGTCCCGCCCCGGGCCGACGCCGATGCGATCGTGGCCCGGTCCGAGGGCAACCCGTTCTTCGCGCAAGAACTCATCGCCGCGGCCGGCGGTGGTGCTCTGCCGCGAGGCTTGCGCGAGCTCCTGCTACAACGGGTCGACCGGCTCGACCAGCAGGCCCGGGCGGTCGTCCGGATCGCGTCCGCCGCCGGCCGGGAGGTCGGATACTCGCTGCTGCGAGCGGTGGCGGTGATGCCCGAACAGGACGTTCGTGCGGCGCTGCGGCAGGCGGTCGAGCACGGCGTACTGGTCGCCGAAGCGGCGACGAGCAGCTTTCGGTTCCGGCACGCTTTGCTGGCCGAGGCGGTGTACTCGACCCTGCTGCCGGGGGAGCGCGAGGAGATCCACGAACGCCTCGCCGAGGAGCTCGCTCGCAGCGGCTCGGTCGCGCCGGCCGAGCTGGCACCGCACTGGGCGGCCGCGGGGCGCGCGGCGGAGGCGCTGGCCGCGTCGGTCGCCGCTGCCCATGAGGCGGTGGCGGTCGCCGGTCTCGCCGAGGCGCGGGCGCATCTGGAACGAGCGATCTCGCTGTGGCCGGCGGTGGCGAACGCGGCCGAGCTCGCCGGGTCCGATCTGGGCGGTCTCTGTTCGTGGGCCGCCGAGCTCGCCAGCGACACCGGCGAGGGCCCGCGGGCGGTCGAGCTCGCCCGGCGCGCGATCGACCTGGCCGGCGTCCGCGATCGGCGTCGGGCGGCGCTGCTGCAGGTGCGCCTGGGGGAATACCTCCACGAGATCGGCAGCGATCTGGCCGGACTCGCGGCGCTGGCGCGGGCGGTCGAGCTCGCACCGGCTGAGCCGTTGCCGGATCGGGCGTACGTGCTCGCCTCGCTGGCCGGCGGACTGATGGTCGCCTGGAGCCATGCGGAGTCCGTCCTGCTCGCTGAGAAGGCGTTGGCGCTCGCGCGTGAGGCCGATGCCGGCGAGGCTCTGGTTCGGGCGCTGACCGTGCATGGCGCCGACCTCGTCTATCTGGGCCGGACGGAGGAAGGCCTGGCCGATCTCCGCGAGGCGCTGCGGCTGGCCGAGGAGATCGGCGACCGGGTCGGGCTGGATCGGGTGTACGTCAATCTGACCGACGCCCTGACGATGCTCGGTCGGCTCCGGGAGTCCGTCCAGGTCGGCCGCCGGGGTCTGGAGGCGATCCACCGGTACGGCATCGACAGCGCCGTACTGGTCTCGAATCTGATCGAGGCATTGCTGGCGCTGGGCGAGTGGGACGAGGCCGATGCGCTGAGCGCGGCCGCGCTGCGGTCGACGATGGCGAGCTTCCCGTACATGCTGCTGATGCTGCGCGCCGATCTCGAGGTCGGCCGTGGTGACTTCGAGGCGGCTCGGGAGCACATCGACGCCGCCCTCGAGACGCTGCGTCCGGACCGGGGTTTGGGCATCTACGACATCGACCTGGCCGAACTGGCGTTATGCGAACGGCGATG
Organism: Kribbella sp. NPDC048837; assembly: GCF_055586945.1. Lineage (NCBI taxonomy): Bacteria > Bacillati > Actinomycetota > Actinomycetes > Propionibacteriales > Kribbellaceae > Kribbella > Kribbella sp. NPDC048837. The sequence goes on along the minus strand of NZ_JBVJHF010000001.1, from coordinate 478,335 downwards.
GGCCGACGCTGCGGAGCACGCGAGCGCGGCGCTGGAACGGATGGGCTCCGTCGAGGCCGGCCAGCTTCGGGTGTGGTTCTGTGCCAAGGGGCTGCGAGCACAGGCTGAGCTCGCCGCGGTGGCCAGGACCCGGCGCGATGCCGACGCGGAGCGGAGCGTGCTCGACCGCGCTGACCAACTGGTCGCGAACGCCCGTCGCGCAGCCGAGGACGCGGTGTCGGTCACGCCGGTCAGCACTGCCTGGCTGGGGCTGGCCGAGGCCGAGTACGAGCGCGCTCGGGGTGGCGCCGGTCCAGAGTTGTGGGCCGACGCCGCGGATCGGTGGGCGCACCAGGACCGTGCACCGCTCACCGCCTACTGTCAGTGGCGCCAGGCGGAGGCCTTGGTCACGGCCGGAGCGTCCCGGGACGAAGCGAGCATTCCGGCCCGCTCGGCCTATCAGGTCGCGGTCCGGATCGGTGCGCAGCCCTTGAGGCGCGAACTCGAACTGCTCGCGGAACTGGCCCGACTGCGGCTCATGGTCCCGGGGGCCGAGGCGGAACCCGCCGAAGGTCTGGATCTCGGGCTCACAGCCCGCGAGGCCGAGGTGTTGACCCTGCTGTCCCGCGGCTGCACCGACCGCGAGATCGCGGCCGCGCTGGTGATCAGTGTCCGGACGGTCGGCGTCCACGTGTCGCACATCCTGCGGAAGCTCGGCGCGGCCAACCGGATCGAGGCCGCCGCGATCGCGCACCGGATGTCCGGGCTCACCTGAGGGGTGCGACCGGGGTTTCCCTGATTACGGGGATGGTGGGCCGGGCTTAGCTTGCTGGTATGGCGACGGATGAGGTGCGGAAGGACCTGCGGGCGGCGGTGGCCGCGCGGCAGGAGTTGGGGCCGGAGTACGAAGCGGAGCTCATCGACAGCTTCCTGGAGAAGCTGGATGCGCGTGCTGCCCAGGTCCCCGTCGCCGCGCCGGCCAGGCCGGTGAAAGAGAGCCGGGAGAACGATCCGGGTGGTCTCGCGCTCGCCATCGTGTCCGTGGTCATGGGGGTTCCGATCACCGCGATCGCGGCCACTCAGGAGGGCACGATCGCGGTGATCGTCTGCTGGGGTGGTCTGGTCGGGGTCAACCTGGCGCGCTCGTTCTCGCGGCTGGCGGGCAGGTCGGCCTACCGCCGGCGCTGACCCGCCCCACGCGACTAGAGCTTGACCGGGACCGGCCGGCCGGCGGCGTCGAAGGCACGGACCTCCTGCTTGAGGCGGTCGCCGTTCTTGAACTTTCCGGGTGCCTGGACCTCGGTGTAGGCGAAGCCTCGGTCGACGACGCCGCTGGTCCACTCGCCGACCTGACCCTTCCACACGTACCGGGCCTCGACCCTGGCGATCTCCGGGCGGGCCCGGTAGATGGTCCACGCCTGCAGGGTGCCGCTGTCGGCCGTCAGGTCGGTGTCGTTGATGCCGAGCACCACCAGGCCCTGCGCGGCCGTCGGGCGGGCGTTCCAGGCCTTGTCGGCGATGACAGCGACCGTTCCGACAGCGCCGAGCCGGGCGGACTCCGGCGTACGCGTCATGCAGACCCTGAACCCCAGCTTGGCGATGGAGGGGTGACTTCCCGCCGTGTTCACGGCCACCGCGACCGACGCCGTGCTGTCCTTGGTGATCCCTCGCACGTGGCGGCTCCAGAGCACCCTGGCGGTGCCCGTCTCCCTCGGGAACGTGCATTCGTTGCCGAGCTTCGACCAGTCGGCCCGCGGAACCGCTCCGAGGTCGACTCCGACCCGGGCCGGAGTCGCGGCGACTCCGGCAACTCCCGGGTCGCTCGAAGACCGGCTGGTGATGACGAGCGTGCCGGCCACCACGGCCGCGACGGCTCCGACGGCCACCACCGGGGCGACCCAGCGCCGGGTCGAGTGGCCGCGCTCGGGCATCGACTTGTCCATCACCTGGTTGCGGAGCCGGGACCGCCGGGACGAGTCCAGCGGGGGGACGGGCGGCGGGTCGAGCTGCGTGGTCATGAGAGCTCCTCGGTGAGAGCGACCCGCGTCAGCAGGTCGGGGAAACGGCGACGAGTGCGGTGCAGGCGGGCCTTCACGGTTCCGACCGGTACGCCGAGGGCGTCGGCGGCCTCGGCCATCGTGAGGCCGGACCAGACGACGAGCTCGAGGGTCTCGCGTTCGTGCCGGGGGAGCTTGGCCGTGGCACGACGGATCGCCGACATCCGGCGCTCGTCGTCCAGCCGGCGGGCGACCTCCCCGGCGTGATCGTCGTCGGGTGCCGGGTCGGGCAGGCGGTCCAGGAGTCTGCGCAGCCGGCTCGCCGTACGGAAGAGGGCCCGGCACTCGTTGCCGGCCACCATCAGCAGCCAGCCGCGGGCGCTCGGCCCGGTCAGCGGGCCCGGCGGGTTGCGCTGGAAGCGCCGCCAGGTGTTCAGGAACGTCGCCTGGACGACGTCCTCGGCAGTACTCCAGGACGCGGTCCGCCGGAACGCGAAGGCGTGGACGTCGTCCGCGTAGCGGTCGAACAGCTCGCCCAGCGCGAAGTGGTCCCCGCTCCGCAACCGGTCCCACAGCTCCGGATCGGATCCCGTGGCCATGACCGGCTCCACATCGTCAGTCAGGATGATCTTCACATCGGGTAATGACCGGATACCGGCCCGATGGTTGCATCAGAGCGCGGCCAGGATGTCGCCGAGTCCGTGCTCGACATCCTCGGGGAGGTCCAGCAGGAGCCCGCGGTGTACGCCGTACCAGGGACCGAGCCTGGACCAGTCGAAGGATCGTTCGCGCAGCTCAGCGGTCGGTTCGTAGGTCTCCGCCACGCCGTCGCGGACCGTGGCCGGTGCGTCGTTCAAGAGCCAGCACAGGTCCAGCGCGGGGTCGCCGATCTCGGCGTCCGTCCAGTCGATGATGCCGGTGACCCGGTCGTCCGTCACCAGGATGTGGTCGGGACCGAAGTCGCAGTGGACGAGAGCCGTCCGACGGCGGGCCACACGGTCCAGCAACTCGGTGGCCTTGGTCCGCAGCTCGCCCGGTAGCAGCGGCACCACGCGTTCCCGGCACTCCGACAGGAACACGTCCTTGGCCGCGAACGCGGTCTCGGCGTCCTGGGCACCATGGGCCACCGCCTCCGCCGGGTCCACGGCGTGCAAGGCCTTGAGGAAGGCGCCGAGCTCGCGGCCGAGCGCCGTACTGCCGTCCTCCAGCGGCGTGCCCGGCAGCATCAGATGGCGTACGCCGTCCGCAGTCAGCTCCGGCACCGGGACGGGCAGGGGGAGCTGTGGGGCGAGCCAAGGGAGCAGTGTGGCCTCGGCCAGCAGCCGGGGGCGGACCTCCGCGCGGCGCGGCGAGCGGTGGATCCAGGGGCCGTCGATCCAGGCGTGGCTGTCCCAGCCCTGGACGATGGTCACACCAGACTCCGGACCCAGGCTCCCAGCAGCCCGATGGCGTCGGGCATGAAGGACCAGGAGGGGTCGTCCAGTCGCGCGACGAGCTCCGCCGGGGACATCCAGGCGCCCCACTCGACCTCTTCCGGCTGGTGTTCCACCGGACCGTCCCAGACACACGTATACAGGTACGCGTGGTACGTCGTGTTGTCGTCGGCGTAGTCACCCTCCGGCAGCGCGGTCAGCTCCACGCCGGAGATCCCCAGCTCCTCGGCCAGCTCCCGTACGACGGCGTCGTACGGGTCCTCGCCGGCCGCGACGACCCCGCCGGCGGCGAAGTCGTACCGGCCCGGGTAGACGTCCTTGGTCTGCGTACGGCGGTGCACGTAGATGTCGCCGGCCGGATTCCGGACGACCACGCCGGTGGCGGCGTGGCGCAGATTCTCGCGGCGCATGACCGATCGGGGCCGCGCTCCGATGACCACGTTGTCCTCGTCCAGAATCGCCACCATTTCGTCCACGCGGGAAGTTTCACACGTAACCCTGTGGACACAGCAACCGCTTTAGTGGCTCCTACCGCGTAGGCTCGTTCGCATGAGTGTTCGGCGGATCATGGGGACCGAGACCGAGTTCGGCATCTCGGTTCCAGGCCAGCCCGGGGCGAACCCGATGCTGACCTCCAGCCAGGTGGTGAACGGCTACGCCCAGACGCAGCCGCTCGCGCGCAAGACCCGGTGGGACTTCGACGAGGAGCACCCGCTGCGGGACGCGCGAGGTTTCGACCTCAGCCGGGAGGTGGCCGATTCCAGCCAGCTCACCGACGAGGAGACCGGCCTGGCGAACGTGATCCTCACCAACGGCGCCCGGCTGTACGTCGACCACGCCCACCCGGAGTATTCGGCGCCCGAGACGACGAATCCGCGCGACGCCGTGGTGTGGGACAAGGCCGGCGAGCTGGTGATCATGGAAGGCGCCCGGCAGGCCCGCCAGATTCCCGGCGCCCCACCGCTGAACCTGTACAAGAACAACACCGACAACAAGGGCGCGTCGTACGGCTCCCACGAGAACTACCTGATGCGCCGGTCGACCCCGTTCGCGTCGATCGTGCGGCACCTGACGCCGTTCTTCGTGAGCCGTCAGGTGGTCACCGGCGCCGGCCGCGTCGGCATCGGCCAGGACGGCACCCAGCACGGCTTCCAGATCAGCCAGCGGGCCGACTACTTCGAGGTCGAGGTCGGCCTGGAGACGACGCTGAAACGCCCGATCATCAACACCCGGGACGAGCCGCACGCGAATCCGGACCGGTACCGCCGCCTGCACGTGATCATCGGCGACGCGAACCTCTCCGAGATCTCGACGTACCTGAAGGTCGGGACCACGTCGCTGGTGCTGGCGATGATCGAGGACGGCTGGCTGACCGACGACCTCGGCGTGGACCGCCCGGTCACGGCCTTGCACGAGATCAGCCACGACCCGACCTGTGCGCACCTGATGACGCTCAAGGACGGCCGCAAGCTGACCGCGGTCCAGTTGCAGACGGAGTACCTGGAGCAGGCCCGCAAGTACGTCGAGGACAAGTACGGCGACGACGCGGACCGGCAGACCAAGGACGTGCTGCACCGCTGGGAGCAGGTGCTCGACCAGCTGGCCACGGACCCGATGAAGCTGTCCGACCAGCTCGACTGGGTCGCGAAGTACAAACTCCTCCAGTCCTACCGCGACCGCGACGGCCTGGACTGGGACGACTCCAAGCTCCACCTGGTCGACCTGCAGTACGCCGACCTGCGCCCGGACAAGGGTCTTTACTACAAGTTGGTGAAGTCCGGCCGGATGCAGCGGCTCGTCACCGACGAGGAGATCCGGATGGCGGTCTCGCACCCGCCGACCGACACCCGGGCGTACTTCCGCGGTCGCTGCATGCAGCAGTACGCGCCGCAGGTGGCGGCCGCCTCCTGGGACTCGGTGATCTTCGATCTGCCGGGCAAGGAATCGCTGCAGCGGATCCCGACCCTGGACCCGCTGCGCGGCACGAAAGCGCATGTCGGGGCCCTTCTCGACCAATGCGACACCGCGAGTGACCTGGTTCGCACCATTACTGGGGGTGCGGCCGGGTAGGGTCGCTGTAGAGAGGTCGGTTGGGCGGCCTCTCCAGCGGTTCAAGGAGGTGTGTCATGGCGAAGGACGGCGGTCAGCAGCACAAGCAGCCGAAGCGTTCGTCGACCGAGGAAGAGGTCGAGCAGGTCGAGGCGTCCGAGGACGTCCAGGAGCGCAAGGAGCGACTCGACGAGGACGTCGACTCGATCCTCGACGAGATCGACGAGGTGCTCGAGGAGAACGCCGAGGAGTTCGTCCGCGGCTTCGTGCAAAAGGGTGGGGAGTGAACCGCTCGATGACTTTCGATGCCTCCGGCCGGTTGCCGGAAGCCTTCCTGACCCCGGGCGGCTCGTCGTTCATGGACTTCCTGGCCGGGCACGCGCCCGACCTGTTGCCCGGGCGGCGCAGCCTGGGGCAGGCCGACTTTTCCAACGACGTCCCGCATGGTACGACGATCGTCGCCGCCACCTTCCCCGGTGGCGTGGTGATGGCCGGCGACCGGCGCGCCACGATGGGCAACGTGATCGCCCAGCGTGATATCGAGAAGGTGTTCCCCGCCGACGAGTACTCCGCGGTCGCGTTCGCGGGCACGGCGGGGTTCGGGATCGAGATGGTCCGGCTCTTCCAGGTCGAGCTCGAGCACTACGAGAAGCTCGAGGGCGCGACGCTGAGCCTGGACGGCAAGGCCAACCGGTTGAGCGCGCTGATCCGGGGCAACCTGGCGATGGCGCTGCAGGGTCTGGCCGTGGTCCCGCTGTTCGCGGGCTACGACCCGGACATCAAGGGTGGCCGGATCTTCTCCTACGACCCGACCGGCGGGCGCTACGAGGAGCACCACTTCCACAGTGTCGGCTCGGGCTCGGTGTTCGCCCGTGGCGCGCTGAAGAAGCTCTACCACGAGGAAGCGTCCGTGACCGAGTGCGTCACGGCCGTGATCCAGTCCCTGATCGACGCCGCCGACGACGACTCCGCGACCGGCGGTCCGGACATGCTGCGGCGGATCTTCCCCGTGGTCGGTGTGGTCACCGCGGACGGCTACCAGCGGCTGCCCGAGGACGAGGTCGCCGCGATCGTCGACAGGGCCTGGGCCGCGCGGCACCAGCGTCCCGACGGCCCGGCCTCGGCGTCACTGACCTGATCCCGATCGACCGACTGATTAGAGGACGACACCTTCGATGAGCGTTCCGTTCTACGTCTCGCCCGAGCAGCTGATGCGCGACCGGGCCGACTTCGCCCGCAAGGGCATCGCCAAGGGCCGCAGCGCGATCGCCCTGCAGTACGCCGACGGCATCCTGTTCGTCGCGGAGAACCGCTCGCCCGCGTTGCACAAGGTCGCCGAGATCTACGACCGGATGGCGTTCGCCGCCGTCGGCCGGTACAACGAGTTCGAGAACCTGCGGATCGCCGGCGTCCGGCTCGCCGACATGCGCGGGTACTCCTACGACCGGCGCGACGTCACCGGCCGGGCGCTGGCCAACGCGTACGCGCAGACTCTCGGCGCGATCTTCTCCTCCGGCGGTGAGAAGCCGCTCGAGGTGGAGATCCTGGTCGCCGAGATCGGCGCCAGCGCGGCCGAGGACCAGATCTACCGGCTCACCTACGACGGCTCGATCGCGGACGTCCGCGGGTACGCCGTGATGGGTGGCCCGGCCGACCAGGTCGCGGACTATGTCGGCGAGCACTTCAAAGAGAGCATCTCGCTGGCCGGGGCGCTCCGGCTGGCGGTGGACGCGCTCGGTCACGACGGCACGGAGGTCCGCCAGCTGACCCCGGACCAGATCGAGGTCGCGGTCCTGGACCGGACCCGGACCCAGGTGCGCAAGTTCAAGCGGATCTCCGAGGAGACCCTCGAGCGCATCCTGTCCGAGTCCCGCCCGGACTCCGAGCCCACCAAGACGACCGAGGACGCGCCGGTCGCCGAGGAGAGCACGACACCTGCCGCGGTTGACGACGCACCGGTGGCCCCGCCGGAGGACGACGCTCCCGTCGCTCCACCGGAGGAGCCCGGCGGCGACAACCGGCCGCTGTGAGCAAGCAGATCGATGGCGCAGCCGCCGCGGACTCCGCGGCGGCTGCGCTGTCTCGCCCCGGCGACCCGCTGCCGTGGGAGTTGCTCGACGAGGAGCCGGGGTTCCACCGGTTCCTGACCGTGAACCTGCGGCGGTACCGGCTGCCGGACGGGCGCGAGGTCGAGTGGGACGTCTTCGGCCCGAAGTCCGCGGAGGGGATCACCTCCGGCATCACCGTGCTGCCGCTGACCCCCGACGGCCGGATCGTCACGATCCGGATGTTCCGGGCCGGACCTGACCGGGTCGTCACCAACCTGCCGGGTGGACTGGTCGAGCCGGGCGAGGACCCGGCGCTCGCCGGCGCGCGGGAGCTCGAGGAGGAGACCGGGTACACCTGCGAGTCGCTCGACCTGGTCACGTGGCAGTGGTCGTCGGCGTCGTCGATCTACCGCAAGTACGTCGCGATCGCGCGCGGCTGCCGTCCGGACGGGAAACAAGCGCTCGACGAGACCGAGGACTGTGTCCCGGTCGAGCTCACGCTGGACGCGTTCCGCGCCGAGCTGCGCACCCCTGGCGCGATGACGGGGATCGACGCCGCCTACCTCGCCCTCGATCATGCAGGGCTTCTCTAGGTCGTAGGAGCTGTGATGACACCTGAGCCTCAGCAGACCACCCCGCGCGACGACGGCTTCGGCCTCGGCGACACCGTCGGGCTGATGTACGGCCCGACCACCGACGCGGACGCCGAGCGCGTCGTCCGCGAGACGCTCACGAAGGCCGGCGTACGGACCGTCTTCGAGGGACAGGCGGAGGTGACCGTCTGGCTCGGGGGGAGCGCCGACACGCTCGAGCAGCTCGGGGTCGCGCCCGCGGGTCTGCTGCCGGCCGAGGGGTACGTCGTCGCCGTCGGCGCCCAGCAGGTCGTGCTGGACGGGGTCGATGCCCGCGGCACCTTCTACGCCGCGCAGGCCTTCGCACAGCTTGTCCAGGGCAACCAGGTGGACGGCGTCGAGATCCGCGACTGGCCGACGATGCGGTACCGCGGCTCGATCGAGGGCTTCTACGGGACGCCGTGGTCGCACGCCGACCGGCTCGATCACCTGGACTACCTCGGCGCGCACCGGATGAACACCTACGAGTACGCCCCCAAGGACGACCCGTACCACCGCGAGCAGTGGCGCGACCCGTATCCGGCCGACAAGCTGGCCGAGCTAGGCGAGCTGATCGACCGCGCCGCCCGGAACAAGGTCGACTTCACCTTCGCGCTCTCGCCCGGCCTGTCGATCCGCTACACCGACGACGCCGACTTCCAGGCGCTGATCGCCAAGTTCGAGGCGCTGTACGCGCTCGGTGCGCGGGCGTTCAACGTGGCGCTGGACGACATCGAGTACGAGCAGTGGCACAGCCCCGAGGACGAGCAGAAGTTCGGCCCCGGCGGCGGTGGGGCCGGGCTGGCGCAGAGCGAGCTGCTGAACCGGATCCAGCGCGAGTGGGTCGAGACCAAGCCGGACCTCGCGCCCCTGCAGATGGTCCCGACCGAGTACTACAACGTCGACGAGACGCCGTACAAGCAGGCGCTGCGGGAGCAGATGGACAGTGCCGTGGTGGTGCACTGGACCGGTATCGGCGTCGTCCCGGAGACGATCACCAGTGCGCAGGCGGCCGAGGCGAAGGCCGTGTTCGGGCACGACATCCTGATCTGGGACAACTACCCGGTCAACGACTACGCGCACGGGCGGATCCCGCTGGCGGCGTACAGCGGCCGTGAGCCGGGCCTCGCCGACCAGGTCGTCGGCGTGATCTCGAACCCGATGAACCAGGCCGCGGCCAGCAAGCTCGCCCTCTACTCGTTCGCGGAGTTCGGCTGGAACCCCGCGACGTACGACGAGCAGGCGTCCTGGCATGCGGCGATCGCGGAACGCGCCGGGGGAGACGCCGCGACGATCGCGGCGCTGGAGGTCTTCGCCGACCTCACGACGTACGACGGGAAGCTGCACCTGGTGAACGCGCCGGTGCTGTCCGCGAAGACCGCCGCGTTCTGGCGGACCTGGGAGGCCGGGGACCTGGCCGGCGCGATCGCGGACCTCGAGCCGTACTGCGAGGCGATCGAGAACGCTCCGGCCCAGATCCGCGAGGGCGTGATCGACCCGGCCTTCGCCGACGAGGCGGACGCCTGGCTCGACGCGGCCTTCTACTGGGGGCAGGCGCTGCGCCAGGCCCTGCGCGTCCTCGAAGCCGGCGCCGAGGGCAACAGCTCGGATGTCGCCACCGGCCGGGACCAGATCAGCCACCTGGTCACGCAGGCCGAGGAGATTCGCGACATCCGGCTCCCGCACTCCACCACCCACCCGCGGATCGGCGACGGCGTTGCCGACGCTTTCATCAGCAGAGTGACCGACTCGGTATCCTGAGCGGTGGACCGCGACTGGCGTTGAGGTGGACGACCACCGGGGAACGGTCTGCCGGACATCCGGCCGCGCCGCGCGCCTGGGCAGCTGACCTGTAGTCGACGCCCGAAGGAGCGCGCCATGACCGCTGAACTGATGATCGGGACCGACCTCGCCGCCGAGATGGTGGCGCGGGCGGCCGAGCGAGCCCGCGTACTGCGGGAGCGGACCGGCGTGCAGCCGTGTCTGGCGACCGTACTGGTGGGCGACGACCCCGCGTCGGCGACGTACGTCCGGATGAAGCAGAACCGGTCGAAGAAGGCCGGGATCGCGTCGCGGAGCGTCGTCCTGCCCGCGGAGACGACCACCGAGGAACTGGTCGCCGAGATTCACAAGCTCTCGAACGACCCCGAGGTGCACGGAATCCTGCTCCAGCACCCGGTGCCGGCGCAGATCGACGAGCGGGCCGCGTTCGAGGCGATCGACCCGGCCAAGGACGTCGACGGCGTGACGATGCGGTCGTTCGCCGCGATGGCGTTCGGCGATCCCGGGTTCCGGTCCGCGACGCCCGGCGGGATCATCCGGCTGCTGGAGGCGTACGACGTACCGATCGCCGGGGCGCACGCGGTGGTGATCGGCCGCAGCCCGATCCTCGGCAAGCCCGTCGGGATGTTGCTGCTGGCATCGAACGCGACCGTCACCTACACGCACTCGCGGACCACGGACCTGCCGGACATCGTCCGGACCGCGGACATCGTGATCGCCGCGGTCGGGAAGCCGAACTTCGTCCGCGGTGACTGGCTCAAGCCGGGCGCGGTCGTCGTCGACGCCGGCTACAACGAGGGCAACGTCGGCGACGTCCACTTCGAGGAGGCGGTCCAGGTCGCCCGCCTGATCACGCCGGTCCCCGGCGGCGTCGGGCCGATGACGATCGCCCTGCTGCTGGAGCAGGCCGTCGACGCCGCCGAGGCGGCTGCCTCCTAGCTCATCGGTGGCAGCCACCGTCCTTGTCCGGGCGTGAGTGTGGCCGAGCCACGTCGTCGATGCCCTTGTAGGCGTACGGGTCGGTCCCGGCCACCATGACGATGTCGCGGAAGTCGTGGTTGGCGATGTGAACGCCGGGTGGCAGCGAGTGCCAGGGGAGCAGCGACTCCGCGCTCATGTAGTGGTTCGCCAGCGCCCGGCGGAACCCGTGCCGACCGCTGTTCGGCAGCGATCGGTGCAGCAGGTAGCCATTGAAGATCACCGCCGAGCCGGCCGGGACCTCGATGGCGACCGCCTGGTCGTCGGTGTACGGGAAGTCGTACGCCTCCGACGTACAGTCGAAGCGCGGGTCGTCCTGCTCGCGGTCGGGGTAGATGACGCCACGGTGGTGTGATCCGGGGAGCACCCACAGGCAGCCGTTCTCGACCGTCGCGTCGTCGAGTGCGATCCAGACCGCGGTCAGCGAGCGGTCGCGGGTCGGGATGAAGAACTCGTCCTGGTGCCAGGCCTGCCCCGGCTTCCCCTCGGACTTAATGAACAGCATCGACTGCATGGCCTTGACGTTCGGGCCGATGACCGCGGTCAGGGCCCGGACGATCCGCGGCGCGTGCAGCGCCTCGAGCGCGGCGTCCGACACCTTGTGCGGATAGTGGATGCACAGGAACTGCCGCAGTACGTCGTCGCCCGGGCCGATCCGCGGCCCGTCGGCGATCCGGCCGAGCTCCCCGCGGCAGAGTTGCTCGGCGGCGGCGTTCAGGGCGGCGACCTGCTCAGGCGGTACGGCGTGGTCCAGGACCGCGAAGCCGTTCCGCCGGAAGGACCCGACGAACTCGTCGGTGACCTCGGGGAAGCGCTGCACGGTGGCGTCGACGGGTCCGGTCGGGAGGGTCTGCATCAGGTGCTCCATCCGGGGAGGGGGGTTTCCGGATCCGTGGATCCGAGACGGCTGTCCACTCCTTGACTACTCTGCCCTAGGGTTGAGGTAGACGAACCAAGGAGGCGAGCACGTGGCGGTACGGGCGATCCGGGGTGCTACCCAGCTCGAGGTGGACGAGCGCGAGCATCTGCTCACGCGGTCCGCGGAGCTGGTGAAGGCGGTCCTGGAGGCGAACGATCTGGAGAGCGAGGATCTGATCAGCATCCTGTTCACCGTCACGCCGGACCTGCACTCGGAGTTCCCGGCCGTGGCGGGCCGGCAGATCGGGCTCACCGATGTACCGCTGATGTGCATGCAGGAGATCGACGTGCCGCACGCGCTGCCGCGGGTGGTCCGGCTGATGGTGCACACCGAGACCCCGCGGTCCCGCGAGAAGATCCAGCACGTCTACCTGCACGGCGCCGTCGCTCTCCGTCCAGACCTGACAGGCGCCCAGTGAGTGAGCTGCGCGGGCCGGTGCGGATCGTCGGCACCGGACTTATCGGTACGTCGATCGGCCTGGCGCTGGCGCGGTTGGGAGTCGTGGTCGAGCTCGTCGACGCCGACCCGGACAACGCGCTGATGGCCGAGCGGATCGGCGCGGGATCGCGACTGGTCCAGATCGAGCCGCAGCTGGTCGTGGTCGCCGTACCGCCGGATCACGTCGGCGCGGTGATCGCCGAGCAGCTCGAGCAGACCGACGCGGTCGTCACGGACGCCGCCAGCGTGAAGTCCAAGCCGCTCGCCGACGCCCGCCGGCTGACCGGCGACCTCAGCCGGTACGTCGGCAGTCACCCGATGGCAGGCTCCGAGCGGAACGGTCCGCTGGCCGGTCGGGCGGACCTGTTCGACGGCGCGACCTGGGCGATCACCCCGCACGAGACGAGCGCGCCCGAGGCGGTCGAGCTGGTCCGGCGGCTGGCCGAGGCCGCCGGGGCGCGGACGGTCGAGCTGTCGGTCGAGGACCACGACCTCGGCGTCGCCCGGGTGTCGCACCTGCCGCACCTGATGTCGGCGCTCGCCGCCGGCACGCTGGCCGACGCGCCGAGCTCGCACCTGCAGCTGTCCGGCCAGGGCGTCCGGGACGTGACCCGGATCGCGGCCGGCGACCCGAAGCTGTGGACCCAGATCGTGTCCGCGAACTCGACCGCCCTGACCGGCCTGCTGGAGCAGATCCGCGGCGAGCTCGACCGCCTACTCGTTGCCTTGGGCAAGGAAGAGGCCGCCGAGGAGCTCACCTCGATCCTCGGGCTGGGGGTCTCGGGTGCGGTCCGCGTGCCGGGCAAGCACGGGACGCCGCACATCGACCTGGTCACCGTTCTGGTCACGATCCCCGACCGGCCCGGTCAGCTCGCCCGGTTGTTCGCCGACGCGGCCGAGTCCGGGGCGAACGTCGAAGACCTGCGGATCGACCACAGTCCGGGGCGCCCCGTCGGTGAGGTCGAGCTGGCGGTCAAACCGGGATCGGTGGACCAGTTGGTCGACGTACTGACCGAGCGGGGCTGGGTCGTCCACCGGTAGTCCCCGGCAGGCGGTAGATGCCCGGGTTGTCCCCAGGCCCAGGTAATCTTCGGGCATGATCATCGCTGTGGACGGCCCGAGCGGATCCGGCAAGTCGAGCACCGCGCGAGGCGTCGCCAGCCGGCTGGGTCTGCGCTACCTGGACACCGGCGCGACCTACCGGGCGGTGACCTGGTCGGCGCTCGAGCACGGCCTCGACCTGGACGACACCGCGGCCGTCGCGCAGCGGTCCCGGGAGCTGCGGCTGGAGATCAGCACCGACCCCGAGCGGCAGTTCGTGATCGCCGACGGGACCGACGTGACGGCCGCGATCCGGGAGCCCCGGATCAGCGAGGCGGTCTCCAAGATCGCCACCAACCTGGACGTCCGTGCCGACCTGATCCCGCGCCAGCGGGCGATCATCGACGCCGCCCAGCCGAGCGGCGGGATCGTGGTCGAGGGCCGCGACATCGCGACCGTGGTCGCCACCGACTCCGAGCTCAAGGTGCTGCTGACGGCCGACACCGACGCCCGGCTGGCCCGCCGCGGCGCCGAGCTGGCGACCGGGTCGGTCACCGCCGAGCAGTTGCGCGACCAGATCGTCCGCCGCGACGCCGACGACGCGACCGTCTCGGAGTTCCAGGTCGCGTCCGACGGCGCGGTCACCATCGACTCCACCGATCTGTCCCTGGAGGAGGTCGTCGACGTGATCAGCCGACTCGCGAAGGAGGCCGAGGCGGCCCACACCGTCACCGGCGACCGGGAGTCATGACAGCAGAACTGACGGGGCACCTGGAGTTGCCTCGCACAGACGACCTGGCCTCGTTGCCCTACCGGCTCGCGCTGCCGGCGCGGCTGGTCGCCAAGCCGTACTTCCGGCACAAGTACCGGCTGACCATCCACCACGAGGACCGGTTCCCACGGACCGGTCCGGTGCTGATGACGCCGAACCATCTGAGCCTGCTCGACGGGCCGCTGCTCGGGGCGATCGCGCCCCGGATGCTGCACCAGCTCGGCAAGATCGAGGCCTTCGGCGGCCTGCAGGGCAAGATCCTGCGCCGGATCGGCCAGATCCCGGTCGACCGGTCGTCGTACGACGTTCTCGCGATCCGGAAGTCGATCAAGGTGCTGCGCGACGCCCGGGTGCTGAACATCTACCCGGAGGGGACCCGGGGCCCCGGCGACTTCGGCCGGATCCGGGTCGGAGTGGCCTATCTGGCCATGGTCACCGGCGCTCCGATCCTGCCGGTGGCCCTGCTCGGGACCCGGTTGCCGCACGGCGACGTGGAGGGTTTTCCACCGGCCGGGAGCCGGGTCGACGTGGTCTATGGCGAGCCTTTCACGATCGACCGCGTACCCTTTCCCAGGAGGCATTCCGACGTACGGGCGGTTGCCGACCAGATCGGCGACGTGTTGCGGGCCCATGTGAGGGCGGCCGTCGCAGCCACCGGCCACCCCCTCCCGGGCGTGCCAGACAAGAAGGACCCTGATGACTGACCTGCCCACCGGCTACGACTTCGCCGAGCCTACGCACGACCGTGAGGACGCCGGACCGCTGCCGGTGCTCGCGATCGTCGGCCGGCCGAACGTGGGCAAGTCCACGCTGGTGAACCGCATCATCGGCCGCCGCGAGGCGGTCGTCGAGGACACCCCGGGCGTCACCCGCGACCGCGTGTCGTACGACGCCAACTGGGCCGGCCGGGGCTTCACGGTCGTCGACACCGGCGGCTGGGACCCGGACGCGGTCGGCATGGCCGCCCTGGTCGCCGCCCAGGCCGAGGTCGCCATCAACGCCGCCGACGCGGTCCTGTTCGTGGTCGACGCCACCGTCGGCATCACCGACGCGGACGAGGCCGTCGTCCGGGTGCTGCGGAAGTCGGGCAAGCCGGTCGTGCTGGCGGCCAACAAGGTCGACGACCAGCGGGTCGAGTCCGAGGCGATGAACCTGTGGAGCCTCGGCATCGGCGAGCCGTTCCCGGTCTCCGCGATGCACGGCCGCGGCACCGGCGACATGCTGGACGCCGTCCTGGCGGCGCTGCCCGAGGCGCCGCCGGAGCGTGACCCCGAGTCCGGTGGTCCGCGCCGGGTCGCGATCGTCGGCAAGCCGAACGTGGGCAAGTCCTCCCTGCTGAACAAGGTCGCCAAGGAGGACCGCGTCGTGGTCAGCGACGTCGCGGGCACGACGGTCGACCCGGTCGACGAGCTGATCACGCTCGGCGGCAAGGAGTGGCGGTTCATCGACACCGCCGGCATCCGCCGCAAGGTGAAGAACGCGCAGGGCCACGAGTACTACGCCTCCCTGCGGACCAACGCCGCGATCGAGCGGGCCGAGGTCGTCGTGGTCGTGATCGACGCGTCGGAGCCGATGTCCGAGCAGGACCTGCGGATCATGAACGCGGTCGAGGAGGCCGGCAAGGCGCTGGTGATCGCGTACAACAAGTGGGACCTGGTCGACGAGGACCGGCGGTACTACCTGGAGCGCGAGATCGACCGCGACCTGGTGCAGTTCCGGTGGGCGCCGCGGGTGAACATCAGCGCCCTGACCGGCCGGCACATGGAGAAGCTGGTGCCCGCCGTCGAAGCGGCGCTGGACGGCTGGCAGACCCGCGTCCCGACCGGCCAGCTGAACGCGTTCCTCGGCCGGCTGGTGGCCGCGCACCCGCACCCGGTCCGGTCGGGCAAGCAGCCGAAGATCCTGTTCGGCACCCAGGCGACGACGATGCCGCCGACCTTCGCGATCTTCACCTCCGGCCAGATCGAGGCGTCGTACCAGCGGTTCATCGAGCGTCGGCTGCGCGAGGACTTCGGCTTCGTCGGCAGCCCGGTGCACGTCCAGATCCGGGCCCGGCAGAAGAACAAGAAGCGCTGACCCGACCCGGTCAGAACCGGTCCCTCGGATGGGGTAAGGTTTACTTCGCTCACCTCCCCGGAGTTGAGCTGCGGGCTGTGGCCTAGCCGGGTAAGGCGCCTGTCTGGGGGACAGGAGATCCCGAGTTCAAATCTCGGCAGCCCGACGTTGAGAGGGGCACCGACTTCGGTCGGTGCCCCTCTCGTCGTCCCGGCTCCAGCCGTCTCAGTGGACGCCGGCGAGTTCCTTCGGCTCGGGCTCGTCGGGCACGCGCAGGCTGTCGCCTTCGATGTCGACCGTCGGCGTGATCCGGTCGAGCCACTTCGGGAAGAACCAGGCCCGGTCGCCGAGCAGCGACAGGACCGCGGGTACGAGCGTCATCCGGACCACGAACGCGTCGATCAGCACGCCGATCGTGAGGCCGAAGCCGATCGCCTTGATGATCGGGTCGTGCACCATGATGAAACCGGCGAACACCGACGCCATGATGAGCGCGGCCGCCGTCACCACCCGGGCGCCGTGGCCGAGACCCTCGATGGTCGCCTCCGTCGCGTGCTTACCGTGCACGAACTCCTCCCGGACCCGCGACACGATGAACACCTCGTAGTCCATCGCCAGCCCGAACAGCACGCCGAGCATGATGATCGGTAGGAAGCTGACCAGCGGACCGGGCGAGTCCACCCCGAGCAGCTCCGCGCCCCAGCCGAGCTGGAACACCGCGACCGTGATGCCGAACGTCGCACCGACGGTGAGCACGAACCCGAGCGTCGCCTTCAGCGGCACCAGCAGCGACCGGAACGCCAGCAGCAACAGCAGGAACGACAGCCCGATGACGACCAGCAGGTACGTCGGCAGCGCGTCGGACAGCTTGTTCGACACATCGACGCCGACCGCGGTGTTGCCGGTCACCGAGATGCTCGCGTCGCCGGTGGCGAGCGGCTGTACCGCGGACCTGAGGTTCTTCACCAACGCTGAGGTCTCCTCGGACGCCGGCCCGCTCTTCGGGATCACCTGCAGGAGCCGGGTCGTTCCGTCCGCACTCGCCGGGCCGGGTTGGGCCGCCACGACATCCGTGAGCCCTTGCGACTTCGCGAGTACCTGCTTGACCAGTGCGTCGGAGGTCGCCGCGTTGTCGGTCTTGACCACGACGACGAGCGGACCGTTCGCACCCGGGCCGAAGGCGGCGGCGGTGAGGTCGTAGGCGACCCGCTGGTTCGTGCCGGCCGCGGCCGAGGCGCCGTCCGGCAGTGCGAGCTGCATGTCCTTGACCGGGATCGCGAGGACTCCGAGCCCGATGATGCCGAGAGCAACGATCGGGACGCGGAACCGGGTCACCAGCCGGCCCCAGCGGAAGCCGAAGCCCTCCTTGACCGGCGCCGCCGTCGGCGCCTTGCGGATCTTGCGGGGGAGCACCCGGTTCCCGACGAACCCGAGCATGGCCGGCAGCAACGTGAGCGCGACCAGCACCGCGGTGAGGACGGTCGCGGCGGCCGCGAAGCCCATCGCGGTCAGGAACGGTACGCCGACCACGCTCAGCCCGGCCAGCGCGATCACGACGGTCGCACCGGCGAACAACACCGCCGACCCCGCGGTCGCGGTGGCGCGGCCGACCGACTCCTCCGGATCCATGCCCTCGGCAAGCTGGCTGCGGTGCCGCGAGCTGATGAACAACGCGTAGTCGATGCCGACCGCGAGTCCAAGCATCAGCGCGAGGATCGGCGCGGTCGACGACACATCCACGAAGGCGGTGACCAGGAACAGTCCGGCCATGCCGGCCAGTACGCCGAGCAGCGCGGTCAGCAACGTCATCCCGGCCGCGACCAGCGACCCGAACGTGACGACCAGGACGACGGCCGCGACCGCGACCCCGATCACCTCGGTCGCACCGACCTCGGGTACGCCGCCGACCACCTGGCCGCCCGGGACCACCTGAAGATCGCCGGAGCTCAGTCCGCTGAGTGCGTCGTACGCCTTGGTGCTGTCCTTGGCGAGCTCGTCGGCGGGCTTGGCGAACTGGACGCTGATCAGACCGGTCCTGCCGTCCGGGCTGATCGCCTTGCTGGTGAACGGATCGATCGCGGCGACCACCTCGGGCACCTTCGCGACCTCGGCGACGATCGTGCCGACGGCGGCCTTCACGGCCGGGTCGGCGAGCGTCTTGCCGTCAGGCGCCTTCACCACGACCGTGGCCGAGGCGCCACTGGCCGCCGGCAGCTCCTGCTTGAGGGCGTCCAGTGCGCGCTGCGACTCGGTGCCCGGGATGGAGAAGGTGTTCGTGGTCTTGCCGCCCAGCGTCAGCGCGCCGACACCCAGCAGCACGAGGAACAACGTCCAGACCGCGGCGACGAGGCGCCGGCGCTGGTAGGAGAACCGGCCGAGCCGGTACAGCAGAGTGGCCATCGGGAAGTGCGTCCGTTTCGAGTCGGTACGGCGTACGGGCAGGGGGAACCGTCCGCCGGCGCTGTGCCGGTGGCCGGGGGATCGGGTCAGCCGCGTCTGAGCAGTCGCCGCAGGGCGATGTCGCAGAGTCTCCGCAGTTCGTCGTCGGTGCGTTCGCCGGGATGCCGGCACTCGCCGAGCAGGCCGTTGACGGCGAACTTGGCCAGGTCGCGCTCGAGCGGGTCGTCCGAGCCGGCCAGGTAGTCGGTCAGGCGCATGCCGTCCGCGACCAGTCCGGCGATCTCGGGCACCTGCTCGATCACCGGGATGATGTCCTGCAGCACGTCGATCACGCCGCGGTGCACCACGGCCAGGTCGATGAAGCGCTGGATCGCGAACTCCTGCGCCGCGGCGCCGGACAGCTTCTCCGCCGCCGCGACGAGCTCGGCGAGGTCGGCGGTGGCCGGTTCGAGCACGGCGGCCAGGACGGCGGCCTTGCCGCTGAAGTGGTAGAGCACCGTCGCCTTCGAGCAGCCGGCCGCGGTCGCGATGTCCTGCAGCGACGTCGCGTTGTAGCCCTTGGCCTGGAACAGGTCCATCGCCTGCCGCACGATCTCGTGCCGGGTCCGTTCCCGGGCCGGGGTGGTGACTGCCATGTCAGTCATGATCCTGACCGATCGGCCAGTTTTCAACCGATCGGTCAGGATTGTGGGCCGCCTCACTCGATGGCCCGGGCTTGCTTGCGGTGTAATGATGTAATTCGGGAGGTTGGATCATGGCTGACGAGATGGCCGACGACGACGTACTGGACGCTTACTCCCGCGTGGTCTCGGGCGTGGCCGAGCACCTGATCCCGCGGGTGGCGAGCCTGCGGATCCACAGCCGGCGCGGCGACTCGTCCGGGTCGGCCGTGGTGCTGACCGGCGACGGGCACCTGCTGACGAACGCGCATGTGGTCGGTGAGGGTGAGCAGGCGACCGCCGACTTCGCGGACGGGACGACGGCACAGGCCCGGGTGGTCGGGGTCGACCGGCTGTCCGATCTCGCCGTACTGCGGGCCGACCGGGAGATCCCGGATCCGCCGGAGTACGGCGACGCCGACCACCTGAAGGTCGGGAACCTCGTCGTTGCCGTGGGCAACCCGTTGGGGCTGGCCGGGAGTGTGACCGCGGGTGTGGTGAGCGCGCTCGGCCGGGCGCTGCCGGTGCGGAGCGGATCGGCGCAGCGGATCATCGAGGACGTGATCCAGACGGATGCGGCGCTGAATCCGGGCAACTCTGGCGGAGCGCTTGCCGATGGCAACGGCCGGGTGGTCGGCATCAACACCGCGGTGGCCGGTATCGGGCTCGGTCTGGCGGTTCCGGTCAACCCGACCACGCGCCGGATCATCTACTCACTGCTGCATGACGGCCGGGTGCGCCGCGCGTACCTCGGACTCGTCACGACGCCGGCGCCGCTGCGCCCCGCGCTGGCCGAGCGGTTCGACCAGCGCACGGCCCTGCGCGTCGTCGAGGTGATCGCGAACAGCCCGGCCGCCGACGCGGGCCTCCGCACCGGCGACCTGGTGCTCGCCGTCGACGGCGTACAGCTCCGCGACGCCCAGTCCCTCCAGCGACTGCTCTTCGCCGACGCCATCTCGCGCCGTACCGAAATCACCGCCATCCGCAACAACGCCCTCGTGGATGTCATAGCCCACCCCACCGAACTGACCGACCGCTAGCTCAGTTCGGCGCGGAGGAGGACGCCGGTGCCGGGTTTGAGAGGGGCGCGGGGGAAGGTGAAGTCGCGGGTGACCTCGGTGAAGCCGAAGCTCTGGTGGAGGTCGAGGATTGGGCTGTTCGCGAGGTTCGCGAAGTAGTAGACGGCGTCGGAGCGCTCTGCCGTCCAGCGGATGCGTTCGGTGGTGAGAAGCTCGCCGATGCCGTGGCGTCGCCAGTGGGGGGACACGATCAGCCCGACGAGGTAGTAGCCGGTGGGGGCGGTGGTTGGCGGGTCGTCGGGGGAGATCTCGTGGTGGATCACGGCGGCGTAGCCGACGACTTCGGTCCCGACGCAAGCGACGACGGAGTAGCGGGTCGGATCGTGGAGGTCGGACAGCAGGCGGCTTCGGCGCTCCGCGACGGGTCCGCCGGTGCGCGAGACGATCAGTTCGGCGCAGGTGTCGAGGTCGTCGGCGCCCATCGGGCGGATCTCGACCGGACTGTCAGGGACCTGCCGGCCGGCGTCCGGCTCGTATTCGGCGAAGTTGCTCACGCCGGCAGCCTAGGATCTGCCGGATGGAACAGTTGGTGCGGGCCAAGGAACTGTACGAGCGAGCGATCTTCAACGGCGAGTACGCCGGACTGCCGCAGGCCGATCGTGAGCTCGACGCGGTCGAGGCCGCGTTGCTGATCGGTCGTGGCCGGATCATGCACGGCCGCTACCTGGAGACCCATGTCGAGAACTCCGAGGAGCTGCCGGCCTTCGAGCGGGCGGCCGACCTCTACCGCGCCCTGGGTGACGAGCGCGGCGAAGCGGACGCCCAGTTCTGGGTCGGCTGCTTCCACCAGGTCGTCCGCGACGACAACACCTCCGCCGTCCCACCCCTCACTGTTGCGAGCGAACTGGCCAGAAAGACCGGCGACCAGCTGACCCTCTCCTACGCCCTCCGCCACCTGGGCGTCGCCGCCCACATGGCCGGTGATCTCGACGACGCCCGCGCGCTCCTCGAGGAGTCCACCGCACTCCGCCGTACCCTCGGCTTCACTGCCGGCGTGGCGGCCAACCTGGTCGGCCTCGTCTACGTGGCCACCGCCCAAGGGCGCTCCGACGACGCACATGCACTGGCTGACGAGGCGGCCGAGCTGGCGGCCTCGGTCGGCGCTGTGAACGTCCGCGAGCAGGTGGAAGCGGCGCGCTCGCGGATCTAGCGCTTCACCAGCCGATCGGCGGGGTGGGGGCGCTCAGTGCGGAGGGGCGACGCTGGTGCTGATCCGGCACCGGCGTCGCACTCATCGTGTCCCGTTCTGAGGTGTCTCAGGTCGTGATGGGCGGTGAGGCCTGGGCGCTGGACTCGCCACCCCGCGAGCCGGTCGGGCTCGCCTGCTCCGCTGCCGCGGCCCGGCGGGCGTGGCGTAGGCCCAGCACGCCGAGAACCAGCATGATGATCGCAACGATGTACGCAGCGATCGCCGCGATGCCGGCGATGGTGCCCATCGTCGCGAACGCGTAGCCGTAGAGCAGCAGACCGCGCAACGTGTTGCCCTGGAACAAGGTCTCGCGCAGTCCGGCGACCACCTGACCCTGCGGGGAGGCCTTCTCTGCGGGGCTCATGGCCTGGTACGCGCCGCTGACCTCCTGGTAGGTGCGGCCGTTGGAGGCGGCGTTCATATGCACGAGGATGTAGTGGTCGGCGTAGGCCTTGGCCTCGGGGCCGGTGTCCAGCGGGCTGCCGGCGTACTGCTCGAGCGCGTCGCGGTCCTCCTGGGGCAGCGACTCCAGCGCCTGCCCCTGAGGCATCGTGATGCCCTGGATGGACAGCTGGCCCTCGACCTCGTTGTTGATGAACACGTAGGCCCAGGTCAGCAGGGCGCCGGCCAGCAACAGAGTCACGGCGAGCAACAAGCCGGTCCACGAGATGAGTTTGTCGAACGAGGAACGCATCGGAGGCTTCCTTCCCTGCGCAGCCATCGCGCCGTTGCCCCGACGATAAGGAGCCTCCGGACCGGCGTGCATCGTCCGTTGTGGGTGATCTCATCGCGACGCGCCGTCACGCCGGATCGTCAGTGCGGTCCCGAGCGACGACTCGACGCGCTCGAGTCCCGATCGAACCTCTCACCAGCCGCGCTCGCGCCACTCCTTCAGGTGCGGGCGCTCGGTGCCGAGGGTGGTGTCCGAGCCGTGGCCGGGGTAGACCCAGGTCTCGTCGGGGAGGGTGCCGAAGAGCTTGCTCTCGACGTCGTCGAGCAGTGAGGTGAACCGCTCGGCGTCGCCCTGGGTGTTGCCGACGCCGCCGGGGAACAGCGAGTCGCCGGTGAACAGGTGTGGGGCACCGTCCGGGTCGTCGTACACCAGGGCGATCGAGCCGGGGGTGTGGCCGACCAGGTGGATGACGCGCAGGGTGCACTTGCCGACCGAGATGTGGTCGCCGTCGTCGACGAGCTGGTCGGTGGGGACCTCGATGCCCTCGGCGTCGTACCGGCCCGCGACCGTGGTGGCGCTGGTCCGGGCGACGACCTCGGCGAGCGCCTGCCAGTGGTCCCCGTGCCGGTGGGTCGTGACGACCCGGGCGATGCCGCCGTCGCCGATCAGCGTGAGCAGCGTGTCCGCCTCGTTGGCGGCGTCGATCAGGACCTGCTCGTCGGTCTGCCGGCAGCGCAGCAGGTAGGCGTTGTTGTCCATCGGCCCGACCGCGACCTTGGTGATCATCAGATTGGCCAGCTCGTGCGTCTGCGCCGGGCCGCCGACCTTGACGTTCCCGTGGTACTCCGGCATGCGCCCTCCCAAGATGTCGGTGATACCGCCGATCCTCGCACTCCGGACCCGCCAGGTCACATCCGGCCGGGTTGCCAGAACCACTCTCCGCGATCGAATATACTTTCGAAGGTGATGGCAGGATCCGGCGCCGGAAGTTTTTGTCGGTGGGCCTCGTTAGCATGACCGGGCATGTCCCGCATACCCCTCGAGAACGGCTGAGAGTGAGCTTGTGTCTGACCGTCTGATCGTGCGCGGAGCGCGTGAGCACAACCTGAAGGACGTCTCGGTCGACCTGCCGCGGGACGCCATGATCGTCTTCACCGGCCTGTCCGGGTCCGGGAAGTCCAGCCTGGCCTTCGACACGATCTTCGCCGAGGGCCAGCGGCGGTACGTCGAGTCGCTGTCGGCGTACGCGCGGCAGTTCCTCGGCCAGATGGACAAGCCCGACGTCGACTTCATCGAAGGTCTGTCGCCGGCGGTCTCGATCGACCAGAAGTCCACCTCACGGAACCCGCGCTCCACCGTCGGCACGATCACCGAGGTCTACGACTACCTCCGGCTGCTGTTCGCCCGGGCCGGTCGCCCGCACTGTCCGGAGTGCGGTGAGCCGATCGCGCGCCAGACCCCGCAGCAGATCGTCGACCGGGTGCTGGAGCTCGAGGAGGGCACCCGCTTCCAGGTGGTCGCGCCGGTCGTGCGCGGCCGCAAGGGGGAGTACGTCGACCTGTTCCGCCAGCTGACCGGTCAGGGGTTCTCGCGCGCTCGCGTGGACGGCGAGGTCATCCAGCTGACCGAGCCGCCGAAGCTGGACAAGCAGAAGAAGCACACCATCGAGGTGATCGTCGACCGGCTCGCGGTGAAGAGCTCGGCCAAGCAGCGGCTCACCGACTCGGTCGAGACCGCGCTCGGTCTGGCCGGCGGTCTGGTCGTGCTCGACTTCGTCGACCTCCCGGAGGACGACCCGCACCGCGAGCGCCGGTTCTCCGAGAAGCTCGCCTGCCCGAACGATCACCCGCTCGCGATCGACGAGCTGGAGCCACGGTCCTTCTCCTTCAACTCGCCGTACGGCGCCTGCCCGGTGTGCACCGGTCTCGGCACCCGGATGGAGGTCGACCCGGAGCTGCTGATCCCGGACCCGTCGAAGTCCCTCGACGAGGGTGCGATCCAGCCCTGGTCCGGCCAGAACGTCTCGCAGTACTTCGAGCGCCTGCTGACCGCGCTGGCGAAGGACCTGAAGATCAAGACGAGCACGCCGTTCGGCGAGCTGCCGGCGAAGGCTAAGAAGTCGCTGCTCACCGGCCACGACAAGCAGGTCCACGTCTCGTACCAGAACCGCTACGGCCGCGAGCGCTCGTACTACACCACCTTCGAAGGCGTGATCCCGTACGTCGAGCGCCGGCACGCGGAGGCGTCCAGCGACACCGGCCGGGAGCGCTTCGAGGAGTACATGCGCGAGGTGCCGTGCCTGGCCTGCAACGGTGCGCGGCTGAAGCCGATCTCGCTCGCGGTCACCCTCGGCGGGAAGAACATCGCCGAGATCAGCGCGATGTCGATCGACGAGGTGCACGCGTTCCTGGTGCAGATGGAGCTGTCGCCGCGGGAGAAGCAGATCGCCGAGCGGGTGGTCAAGGAGATCGGGGAGCGGCTCCGGTTCCTGCTCGACGTCGGGCTCGACTACCTGGCGCTGAGCCGGCCGGCGGGTTCGCTGTCCGGTGGCGAGGCGCAGCGGATCCGGCTGGCGACCCAGATCGGCTCCGGACTGGTCGGCGTCCTGTACGTGCTCGACGAGCCGTCGATCGGTCTGCACCAGCGGGACAACCGGCGGCTGATCGACACCCTGATCCGGCTGAAGGAGCTGGGCAACACGCTGATCGTCGTCGAGCACGACGAGGACACCATCGACCACGCCGACTGGGTGGTCGACATCGGCCCGGGTGCCGGTGAGCACGGTGGCCAGGTCGTGGTGTCCGGCACGGTCGAGGACCTGCGCAACCACCCGGACTCGATCACGGGTCAGTACGTGTCCGGCCGGCGGGAGATCCCGATCCCCCCGGTCCGGCGCCCGTTGACCGACGGCCGCGAGCTGACCGTGTACGGCGCCCGGCAGAACAACCTCAAGGACATCGACGTGACCATCCCGCTCGGGGTGTTCGTCGCCGTCACCGGAGTGTCGGGCTCGGGCAAGTCGACGCTGGTCAACGACATCCTCTACACATCGCTCGCGCGGCAGATCTACGGCGCTCGCGCGGTGCCGGGCCGGCACACGAAGATCTCCGGGATGGAGCTGGTCGACAAGGTCATCCACGTCGACCAGTCACCGATCGGACGGACGCCGCGCTCCAACCCCGCGACGTACACCGGAGTCTGGGACCACGTCCGCAAGCTGTTCGCGGACACGCCGGAGGCGAAGGTCCGCGGGTACCAGCAGGGCCGGTTCTCCTTCAACGTCAAGGGCGGCCGGTGCGAGGCCTGCTCGGGTGACGGCACGCTGAAGATCGAGATGAACTTCCTGCCCGACGTCTACGTGCCGTGCGAGGTGTGCCACGGCGCGCGGTACAACCGCGAGACGCTCGAGGTGCACTACAAGGGCAAGACGGTCGCGGACGTGCTCGACATGCCGATCGAGGAGGCGTCGGAGTTCTTCGCCGCGATCCCGGCGATCTCGCGGCACCTGACGACGCTCGTCGAGGTCGGCCTCGGGTACGTCCGGCTCGGGCAGCCCGCGCCGACACTGTCCGGTGGTGAGGCGCAGCGGGTGAAGCTGGCGTCCGAGCTGCAGCGGCGCTCGACCGGACGGACGGTCTACGTGCTGGACGAGCCGACGACCGGCCTGCACTTCGAGGACATCCGCAAGCTGCTCGGCGTCCTCGGCGGCCTGGTGGACAAGGGCAACTCGGTGCTGGTGATCGAGCACAACCTCGACGTGATCAAGACCGCGGACTGGATCATCGACCTCGGCCCGGACGGCGGACGCCGGGGCGGCACGCTGGTCGCGGAAGGTACGCCGGAGGAGGTCGCGGCGAACCCGGCGTCGTACACGGGTGAGTTCCTCGCGGAGATCCTCGCGGGTCGCGCGGCCAAGCCGAGCGCGAAGCAGCAGGCCGCGGCGGCGAAGTCGGCACCCGCCAAGAAGACGGTGGCGGCCAAGAAGACCACGCCCGCAAAGACAACGGCTGCGAAGAAGACGGCCACTGCTAAGAAGACCGTGGCCAAGAAGGCGCCGGCGAGGAGACGCGCCGCCAGCTGACGCTCAGCGGCCGAAGACCTGGCCGAACAGTTGCCGCAGCCAGGTCCGGCGCGGATGCGGCTTCAAGGCAGACGGCAGTACGACGGTCGGCGGTGTCGCCAGCGTCACCGGCACCTGAACCATCCGGTCACCCTGCAACCAGAAGAGATCCGGGCAGCACTGGTCCGGCGCGTCACGGTAGGTCTGGGTGACGAACCGCGCCAACGCGTCGGCCTCATCCTGTCCGGCATCGGCGGCGCAGTAGGCAACGGTGCACAACCGTGGCACGCCGACCAGCACCCCCGCCCCCAATGCCGCCTGCGGCAACAAGTGCTCCCGGTCGACGATCGCCATCGACACCAGCGGATCGCCGTCCCGGCTGAGGACGGCGAACCCGTCGTGGTCGACCGGCTCCAGGTCCGCGATCTCCGTCAGACTCAGTTGCACCGGCGACGGCACGCCCGGATCGCCCAGCCCGAGCATCGACCGCCGTACGACGGTCAGTCGCCGGAGCTCCACGCCCGTTCGGATGAACACCACCACCTCGAAGTGTTCGCCGAACGGGATCAACGCGTCCGCGACCGGGCCGGCTGTCCGCGCCGACCAGCCGCGCTGCACCAGCAGAGCGCGCTGCCGCTCGGCGACGTCGCCGTACCGGTGTTCCTCGGTGGCGAGCTCGCCTTCGGCGACGACGGCCCGCAACCAGGCCTCGATCTGTTCCGGCCATCGTCGATGGGGGAGCTGAAGGCAACGATCGACGATCTCGCCGACGCCCACGACCGCGGACATCTGCACTGCGCCTCGTCCCCAACCGACCTCGACCGTACGCTCCTCGGTGTCCACGACACAGCCGGGTAGCCAGATCGGCGCGAGATCCGCGATCACCTCGACAACAGCGAAACTTTCGCTCGTGCTCGTCATGTCTCGACCTCTGCCACCACTGCAGTGTCTCGCGCATCGGTTCCACAAGGAGGACGAAGGCCGCCCGCGTCCCGCGGGCCGGTCACGCGCGCTGTCAGCTGATTCACAGCGAACTCTCAAACGGCGGTTGAATCCGTGGATGGTTGAACCGATCGGCTGATCCGGTCGTTTGACTCGGTATCCGGCCGGTTTGGATGGGTCGGCTACAACAAAGATGCAAAAGCGTTCAACTACTTTGACCCGCAGGCTCCTGGAGGTCCAGATTCATGAGCGATGACACCATGTCGGCACCACCCACGACGCAGCCGTCCGGCGCAGCCGCGCCCGAGGCGCTGCGGGATCGGCGGTCGGTGCTCCGCTGCGCGGCGATGGTCGCGCTGGCGGGTGCCAGCGCCCCGATCCTCGCCGCCTGCGGTGGCAGCGACGAAGCGGGCGGGGGCGGCGCCAGCGCCGCGCCGGCCACGACCGGCACCAGTTCGGCCCCGACGAGCACCGCGCCGTCCTCGAGCGCACCGTCCTCGAGTGCGCCGTCCTCCAGCGCGCCGGCCAGCGGGGGGACGGTCCTCGGCCCGACGTCCGACGTACCGGTCGGTGGCGGGAAGGTGTTCAAGGACGCCAAGGTCGTGGTCACCCAGCCGACCGCGGGCCAGTACAAGGGCTTCTCCGCGGTCTGTACTCACCAGGGCAACCCGATCGGATCGGTCGAGGGTGGGCAGATCGTCTGCCCGTTCCACAACAGCCACTTCAGCATTGCCGACGGCAGCCCGGTCAGTGGGCCGGCCCAGTCGCCGCTCCCCGCGGTGGCCGTGGCCGTGGAAGGCAGCAATATCGTTCAGTCCGCCTGAGCGCACGCGAAGGGCCCGGCCACCCCGAGGCCGGGCCCTTCGTGGTCAGGTGACGGTTACTTCTGCGTCGGGTCGACCTTGCCGACGAACAGCAGCTTGTTCGGGGAACCTGTGCCCGGGTCGCCGACCTTGTCCGGCGTGGACGCGCCGACCAGGGTGGTCGCGACATCGGCCGGCGTCGCGTCCGGGTGGTCGGCCAGGTAGAGCGCGACCCCACCGGCCACGTGCGGCGTGGCCATCGACGTACCGCTCATCTTGGCGGTCGCGTCGGGGTCGGTGATGCCGACCGAGGTGATGTCGACGCCCGGCGCGAACAGGTCCACGCACTTGCCCCAGTTGGAGAACGTCGCCTTCTGGTCATGGTCGTCGGTCGCGCCGACGGTGATGGCCGAGGGCTCACGGGCCGGCGAGCTCTGGCAGGCGTCCGCGCTCTCGTTGCCGGCAGCAACGGCGTAGGTGACGCCGGAGTCGACCGACGCCTTCACCGCCGCGTCCAGCGCGTCGTCGGCGCCGCCGCCCAGGCTCATGTTCGCCACCGCGGGCTTCTTCGCGTTCTTGGTCACCCACTCGATCCCGGCCACCACGGTCTCGGTCGTGCCGGAGCCCTTGCAGTCGAGCACCCGGACGCCGAACACCTTGGCGCCCTTGGCCAGGCCGTACGTCGATCCCGCGATGGTGCCGGCCACGTGGCTGCCGTGGCCCATGCAGTCGACGCCGTTCTGGCCGTCGCCGACGGTGTCGGTGCCGACCGAGGCCCGGTCGCCGAAGTCCTTGTGTGCGGCGTAGATCCCGGTGTCGATCACGTAGACGTTGACGTTGTCCGCGGTGGTGGACGCCTCGTACTTCTTGTCCAGCGGCAGGTCGCGCTGGTCGGCCCGGTCCAGGCCCCACGGCGGGTCGTCCTGGGCGACGGTGATCCGCTGGTTCTGCTGCACGTAGGCGACGCGCTTGTCCGCGGCCAGTTTCCTGGCCTGGTCCTCACTCATGTTCGCGGAGAAGCCCTTGATCGAGGCGTCGTACTGATCGCGCACCTTGACGTCGTAGCTGGTCGCCAGGCTCGCGTTGGTGGCCCTGGTCTCGGCCTGCGAACGCCGGCCGCTCAGAACGACGATGTAGCTGCCGGGGACGGCCTCCGGGCTGCCGGCGCCGCGGATGGTGACCGCGGTGGTCTGCGCTGCGTCACTCCCGGCCGCGGTGGCGACGATCCCGGTGACGGCGAGCGCGGACGCGGCGACCGCGCCCAGCACGGCACGCGGTCCGCGGATGGTGGGGAACATGGGCGGAACTCCCTCGAGTCAGCGCAAGGCCCGGTTGCCTCACGCAAAGGTCCTGCCGATCTACCCTGCGTGACAGGCTAGGTTCCGCGCTCATCCCAACCGGGGGTCAAACCGGGCTTATGGTCCAACCCGCAACACGACCGCAACGTTCACTGGGTTTGGCGGGCCGCGTGGTTGGCGTACTTGCGGGCGGCGAACTCGTACGCCTCCGTCAGCAGTGGCCGCAGTGGCGCCAGTTCGGTGGGGGAGACGATGCACACCCAGTGCTGTGAGGCGTAGAACGGATGTGGCATCAACTTGTCCCGCTCGGAGTAGTCATGTCCGGAGTCCAGCACCCAGTCGGCGTCGCGCTCGGTCGGCACCGGACCGAACAACGACGTGTACGTCGCCTTCGTCAGGCCGAGGTTGAGCCGCCAGGCGCCGGGCTCGTCGAGCCGGGAGACGTGCTCGTAGTGGTCGCCGGTGACGATGGTGGCGAACGGCTGCTGCCGCTCCGGCGGCAGGTCGGCCGCCGGGTCGTAAAGGTAGAACAAGTCGTGCAGTGCACATTGGGACAGCTCATCGCGTCCGGGGGCCTCGAGGACCCGGATGCCGTCGTCGGCGCGGATCAGTCGATCCATCTCTTCAACAGTCATGCCTTCAAGTCTGTCATTGAAGTCGCCTTTGAGACTTTCGCGGAATTCCGGATTTGTCGGCATCCCGAACTAGGGTGGTCGGGTGGCTGATCCGTCCTCCTACCGTCCCGCTCCCGGGTCGATTCCCGACTCGCCTGGTGTGTACCGCTTCAGCGACTCCGCCGGGCGGGTGATCTACGTCGGCAAGGCGAAGAACCTGCGGGCCCGGTTGTCGTCGTACTTCCAGGATCTGGTCAACCTGCACCCGCGCACCCAGGCGATGGTGACGACGGCCTCGAAGGTCGAGTGGACCGTGGTCGCCAGCGAGGTCGAGTCGCTGCAGCTGGAGTACTCCTGGATCAAGGAGTACGACCCGCGCTTCAACGTGAAGTACCGCGACGACAAGTCGTACCCGTGGCTCGCCATCACCCTCAACGAGGACTACCCGCGGGTGATGGTCGGCCGGGGCCAGAAGAAGAGGGGCGTGCGGTACTTCGGTCCCTACAGCCACGCGTGGGCGATCCGGGAGACCGTCGACCTGCTGCTGCGGGTGTTCCCGATGCGCTCGTGCAGCAAGGGCGTCTTCAACCGGCACCGCCAGATCGGCCGGCCCTGCCTGCTCGGCTACATCGGCAAGTGCGCGGCGCCCTGCACCGGTCAGGTGAGCCAGGAGGAGCACCGCAAGATCGTCGACGACTTCGCCGCGTTCCTCTCCGGCCAGACCGCGACGTACGTGCGTCGGCTGGAGAAGGAGATGAAGGCCGCGGCGGCCGAGCTGGAGTACGAGCGGGCCGCGAAGATCCGCGACGACCTGGCCGCCCTGGAGAAGGCGCTGGCCAAGAACGCGGTCGTCCTCGGCGACGGCACCGACACCGACGTGATCGCGCTCAGCGAGGACCCGCTCGAGGTCGCCGTCCAGATCTTCTACGTCCGCGGCGGCCGGATCCGCGGTGAGCGCGGCTGGATCGCCGACAAGGCCGACGGTACGGCGACCACCGGCGACCTCGTCTCCCGCTTCATCCAGCAGATGTACGCCGACGACTCGGTCGACGCGATCCCGCGGGAGATCCTGGTCCCGACCATGCCGGAGGACGCCGACGCGCTGACCGAGTGGCTCGAGGGGATCCGCGGCGCGCGGGTCTCGATCCGGGTCCCGCAGCGCGGCGACAAGAAGGCTCTGATGGAGACGGTCGAGCGGAACGCGCTGCAGACGCTGACCATGCACAAGACCAAGCGGGCCAGCGATCTGACCACCCGCAACCAGGCGCTCGAGGAGATCCAGGCCGCGCTCGACCTGCCCGAGGCGCCGCTGCGGCTGGAGTGCTACGACGTCTCGAACCTGCAGGGGACCGAAGTGGTCGCCTCGATGGTCGTCTTCGAGGACGGCCTGCCTCGCAAGAGCGAGTACCGCCGGTTCGTGATCAAGGGGGTGGACGGGCAGAACGACGTCGCGTCCATCGCCGAGGTGCTGACCCGGAGGTTCCGGCGACTGCTCGACGAGCGGGCCACGCTGCAGGAGGACGAGGATCCTTCGGCCGCCCTGATCGACCCGGAGACCGGGCGCGCGCGCAAGTTCTCCTATGCGCCCGGACTGGTCGTCGTCGACGGTGGTCCGCCGCAGGTCGCGGCCGCACGGCAGGCGATGGACGAGCTCGGGCTCGGCGACATCCCGGTCGTCGGCCTGGCCAAGCGACTCGAAGAGGTCTGGGTGCCGGACGAGGAGGACCCGGTCATCTTCTCCCGCACGTCCGAAGGGCTGTACCTGCTGCAGCGCCTGCGCGACGAGGCGCACCGGTTCGCCATCACCCACCACCGCAACCGGCGGTCGAAGTCGATGGTGGAGAGCGTGCTGGACGAGGTCCCCGGGCTCGGCGAGGTCCGCCGGAAGACGCTGCTGCGGCATTTCGGCTCGCTGAAGAAGTTGCGTGGGGCCACCATCGACGAGGTCGCCGACCTGCCCGGATTCGGCCGGCGGACCGCGGAGTCCGTCGTACTCGCGGTGAACGCTGCGGCAACGAAGGCCGAAACCGGCCGGGCGCCGTCGGTGAACACGGCCACGGGCGAGATACTGGGCGACGACGTCCCGGCGCCGGCCGGGGCGCCCGACGGGGACCCAGGGAGAACTGAGAGCTGATGGACGACACTGGCGGCAACCTCATCATCGTGTCCGGGATGTCCGGCGCGGGACGAAGCTCCGTCGCCGACGTACTGGAGGACCTCGGCTGGTTCGTCGTGGACAACCTGCCACCGATGTTCCTGACCACCCTGGTCGAGCAGGTCGTCGGCAGCGGCGCGGCACCACGGCTCGCGGTCGTGGTCGACGTCCGGACCGGCTTGTTCTTCGAGGAGCTGAGCTCGGCGATCCACGACCTGCGGCTGAAGGGCTACCGGCCGCTGACGCTGTTCCTCGAGGCCTCCGACGACGTGATCGTGCGCCGGCAGGAGAGCGTCCGGCGGCCGCACCCGCTGCAGGGCGAGGGCCGGTTGCTGACCGGCATCCAGCGCGAACGCGAGCTGCTCGGCGACATCCGGGCCGGCGCGGACCTGGTCATCGACACCTCGAACCTGAACATCCACCAGCTCGCCGCGAAGATCGTGAACGCCTTCGGCGACGAGGAGAACGCCGAGCTGCGGGCGACCGTGGTGTCGTTCGGGTTCAAGTACGGGATCCCGGTCGACGCCGACGTGGTCGCCGACATGCGCTTCATCCCGAACCCGTACTGGCAGCCCGACCTGCGCCCGATGACCGGGCAGGACAAGCCTGTGTCAGACTTCGTCCTCGGCCATCCGCTGGCCCAGCAGTTCCTGCGCAACTACGTGGACGTGCTGGACACCCTGCGGACCGGCTACCTGAACGAGGGCAAGCGCTTCGTCACCGTCGCGATCGGCTGCACCGGGGGAAAGCACCGCAGCGTCGCGATGGCCGAGGAGATCGCCCGCAGGCTGCGTGAGAGAGGGTCACCGACGTTGGTCGTACACCGGGATCTGGGGCGGGAGTGACTCGGGCTCCCAGGGTTGTCGCACTGGGTGGGGGACATGGCTTGGCCGCCTCCCTGTCCGCGCTTCGTCACGTCACCGACCAGCTGACCGCGGTCGTCACCGTCGCCGACAACGGTGGATCGTCCGGACGCCTCCGCCGGGAGCTCGGCGTCCTGCCACCGGGTGATCTGCGGATGGCGCTGGCCGCGCTGTGCCGCGACGACGAGTGGGGCCGGACGTGGGCCGACGTACTGCAGCATCGCTTCCGCAGCAACGGTGAGCTGCACGACCACGCGGTCGGCAACCTGCTGATCGTCGCGTTGTGGGAGCTGCTCGGCGAAGCAGTCGACGGACTCGACTGGGTGGCCCGGTTGCTCGGCGCGCAAGGGCGAGTGCTGCCGATGTCCGCCGTACCGCTGGACATCACCGCGCGGGTGCTCGGGCTGGATCCGGAGCATCCGGAGGTGATCACCGAGATCCGCGGTCAGGCCGAGGTGGCGACGACCGAGGGGCAGGTGGTCGACGTCGCGCTCGATCCGGCCGACCCGCCCGCGTGCCCCGAGGCCCTGGTGGCGATCGCGGAAGCCGACTGGGTCGTGGTGGGCCCGGGCTCGTGGTTCACGTCGGTGATCCCCAACCTGCTGGTGCCCGCGCTGTCCCGCGCCCTCGAGCAGACCAGCGCCCGCCGGCTGCTGACGCTCAACCTGGGGGAGCAGAAGGGCGAGACCGACGGCTTCTCACCCGAGACCCACCTCGAGGTGCTGGCCGCGCACGCCCCCGAGCTGCGCATCGACGTCGTCCTCGCCGACGCGGGCCACGTCCCGGATCCCGCGTCCCTGCGCCGTACGGCGGAATCCCTCGGCGCGGAGGTGGTCATCGCCGACATCGCCGACGACGACCGCCACCTCCACCACGCCCCGGACAAACTCGCCAAGGTCTACCGCGAGATCTTCGCCTAGCCGGCTCAGTCGAAGTCGGCGTCGACCGACTTCTTCGCGTCGTACACCTGCTTGCCCTCGGCATCGAACCCGCGGACCCGGACGGTCTTGATCCCCGAGTTCCCGCCGGTCAGACCCCAGATGTAGTAGCCGTTCGAGAGCAGCGCGCGGGTCGGTCCCTGCGGCAGGTCGACGATGATCTGCGCGACGCCGTCCGGCACCATCGCGAAGTCGAAGCCGTCCGCGAACTTCCCGTTGGCCTGCACGGTCCCCCGGGTGTAGTCGTACGCGCCCTTGGCCGTCGGCGTCAGCATGTGACACCAGGCGTAGACCCGCTTGTCCGGCGAGACCAGGACGGCGGTGAGCTTGTCGCCGGTGCCGGTCTTGAGCGCGACCTGCCAGTTCTTCGTGACCGGCCCGGCAGCCTTGATCACCGCGGTGCTCGGGGTCGATGCTCCGTGCGAGCCCAGGTCCTTGAAGTAGATGTCGTCGACGCCGCGGCACCGGGTGGTCACCTGCTCGTCGGTCAGCGGACTGACCGGCGGCATGGCAGCGAGCGGCTTGCCGGTCCGCGGATCCTTGGTCAGCACGACCCGCGGCGTGATCGGCGCGACGGTCTTGACGGTCACCGACGGGTCGACCGTCGGCTGCGCCGGGGGAGTGGGCGGCTTGGTGACCCGGTCGTACACCTTCGTGCCGCCGGCGTCGTAGGCCCGAACCCGGTTCAGGACGATCAGCTTGTCGTCCTGGCCGGGGTGGCTGAGGGTGGCGAATCCGTCGGTTCCGACCAGGGCCTCCCGGGGATTGCTCTCGCCGGCGACGTCCACCAGCACGCGGGCGACGCCGGGGACCGGAATCCGGAGCCCGTCGTTCATGGTCACCGGCATCCGGATCTGACTCCTGGCCACGACCTCGGAGGCGCTCGTGCGCCCGAAGCTCTCTGGCTTCGCCGGACCGGCCATGGTGCACATCGAGACGATCGACTGGTCCGGCGAGAGGAACAGAGCGTTCAGCGCGGACTGGTCGCCGCTCTTCACCACGAGCTTCCACCGCGCGTCGACCGGGCCGGCCATGTCGATGGTCTTCTTGTGCGACTGGACGAGGTGCTCCCAGCTGTGGTCGTACTTCGTGCAGCGGCTGAGGACCTCGGCATCGGACAGCGGGCTCACCGGAGGCGCCGGAGTGGCGGTCTTGCCGGTCTCGTTGTCGATGATCCGGCCGGTCTGCACGTCGATCGTGATGGTCTGGCCCGCCGGTCCCGCGCTCTCGGGACGGTTCGCGGACCAGGCCGCGAGGCCGCCGAGAATCGCGGCCGTGGTGACCGCAGCGGTGGAGACGGTGGCGATCCGGCCGCGTCGGACCGACCGGCGCGCGCGGACGAGGATGTCGTCGACGTCGGTCCGCAGTGGCCGGTCCGAGTCGTCGGCGGCGGCGGCCAGCATGCGTTCGATGTCCGTGCTCATGAGGCGCTCCTTTCGGTCTGTCCGAGTAGTTCGCGGAGGCGGGCCAATCCGCGGGAGGTCTGGCTCTTGACGCCGCCGACGCCGATCCCGAGGACATCGGCGGTCTGTTCGAGGCTGAGGTCTGCGTAGTGCCGCAGGACGACGCAGGCCCGCTGGCTGGCCGGAAGTGTTGCGAGTGCCTGCACGACGAGCAGGCGGTCGTCGACCGGTCCGGCCAGATCGGGCACCGCGGTGTGGTGGTCGTCCGGGTCGTGCAGGCGTTCGCGGCGCCACGGCTTCCTGGACTGGTCGAAGACCGCCGTCACGACGGCGCGGTGCGCGTAGCCGTTCAGGTTCTCCTTGCGTTCGATCCGGTTCCAGCGCCGGTACACCTTGACCAACGCGTCCTGGGCCGCGTCCTCCGCCCGGTGCCAGTCGCCACACATCAAGTACGCCGTACGCCGCAGCCGGCGCAAGGTGATCGCGGCGAACTCGGTGAACTCGGCTTCGTCCCGTGCTTTCATGCCCCTCCTGTCACACTGTCGGCGGAGAAACGCGACCAGCCACACGAAAGGTTGCAGACCGGCGTAACGGGTGACTAGTCACTCCGTTGGAGTGATGTGGCCCCCGAGGGTCTTTGACAACGGTGGGAGGATGCCTTCTATGGCGATGACAGCACAGGTGAAGTCCGAGCTGACCAGTATCCAGGTCACGAAACCCTGTTGCCGCAAGGCCGAGGTGTCCTCCGTGTTGCGGTTCGCGGGCGGGCTGCACCTGGTGTCCGGCCGGATCGTCGTGGAGGCGGAGCTGGACAGCGGTGCCGCGGCCCGGCGGCTGCGCAAGGACATCGCCGAGATCTTCGGGCACCCGTCGGACGTCGTGGTGATCTCCCCGTCCGGAATCCGGAAGCAGACCAAGTACGTCGTCCGCGTCGTCCGCGACGGTGACGCGCTGGCGCGACAGACGGGTCTCGTCGACAACCGCGGCCGGCCCGTGCGGGGTCTCCCACCGGCGGTCGTGTCCGGTGCGTCCTGTGACGCGGTGGCGGCCTGGCGCGGTGCGTTCCTGGCACACGGTTCGCTGACCGAGCCCGGCCGATCGTCCTCGCTCGAGGTGACCTGCCCGGGTCCGGAGGCGGCGCTCGCTCTGGTCGGTGCGGCCCGTCGGCTCGGCATCGGTTCGAAGGCTCGCGAGGTGCGGAACGTCGACCGCGTGGTGATCCGCGACGGCGACGCGATCGGTGCATTGCTCACCCGGCTCGGCGCACACGAGTCCGTGCTGGCCTGGGAGGAGCGCCGGATGCGCCGCGAGGTCCGCGCGACCGCTAACCGGCTGGCCAACTTCGACGACGCGAACCTGCGCCGCTCCGCCCGCGCGGCGGTCGCGGCGGGCGCGCGGGTCGAACGAGCGCTGGAGATTCTCGGCGACGACGTACCCGATCACCTGCAGGTGGCCGGCAAGCTGCGGCTCGAGCACAAGCAGGCCAGCCTCGAGGAGCTCGGTCAGCTGCACGAGCCGGCCCTCACCAAGGACGCGGTGGCGGGCCGGATCCGCCGCCTGCTCGCGATGGCCGACAAGCGCGCCGCCGACCTCGGCATCCCCAACACCGAGGCCAACCTCACCCCCGAGATGCTCGACCCCGCCTGATCCCACGTCACCAGCGGAGAACTGGTATGCAAACCACTGCCCCGGGAGGTTTCCGGGGCAGTGTCGCGTGCGGGTGGTCTGCTCGTGGAGCTACCGGCCGGTCATGGTGGTCTGATGTGGACGGTACCAGTTGGTCCAGTGGGCTGTTGGGCTAGTCTTCGGGCTGTAGCGGCAGTGCTCGACAGCTAGTTTTGAGGAGACGCAGTCCCGTGACCGTACGCGTAGGTATCAACGGCTTCGGCCGGATCGGCCGTAACTTCTTCCGCGCCGCGCAGGCGTCCGGTGCCGACATCGAGGTCGTCGCCGTCAATGACTTGACCGACAACCAGACCCTCGCTCACCTGCTGAAGTACGACTCGATCCTGGGCCGCTTCCCGGGCGAGGTCTCCGCCACCGACGACGACATCACCGTGGCCGGCAAGAGCTTCAAGGCGTTCGCCGAGCGCGACCCCGCGAACCTGAAGTGGTCCGACGTCGGCGCCGACGTGGTGATCGAGTCGACCGGCTTCTTCACCGACGCCACCAAGGCCAAGACGCACGCCGACAACGGCGCCAAGAAGGTCATCATCTCCGCCCCGGCGAAGAACGAGGACCTGACCGTGGTGATGGGCGTGAACCACGAGCTGTACGACGCCGAGAAGCACACCGTGATCTCGAACGCGTCCTGCACCACGAACTGCATCGCCCCGCTGGCCAAGGTCCTGCACGACGCGTTCACGATCGACAAGGGTCTGATGACCACGATCCACGCGTACACCCAGGACCAGAACCTGCAGGACGGCCCGCACAAGGACCTGCGCCGCGCCCGCGCCGCCGCGCTGAACATCGTGCCGACCTCGACCGGTGCCGCGAAGGCGATCGGCCTGGTGCTGCCGGAGCTCAAGGGCAAGCTCGACGGCTACGCGCTGCGCGTGCCGGTGCCGACCGGCTCGGCCACCGACCTCACCGTCACCGTCGGCCGCGAGGTCACCGTCGACGAGGTGAAGGAGGCCTACAAGGCCGCCGCCACCGAGGGCTCGCTCAAGGGCTACCTGACCTACACCGAGGACGAGATCGTCTCGACCGACATCGTCACCGACCCGGCCTCCTGCATCTTCGACGCCGGCCTGACCAAGGTGATCGGCAACCAGGTCAAGGTCGTCGGCTGGTACGACAACGAGTGGGGCTACTCCAACCGCCTCGTCGACCTGGTCAACCACGTCGGCGCCTCGCTCTGACGTTCACCCACAGCCTGCGTCCGGACAGCCTGGTGCTGGCTCCGGACGCAGGCGCGTCTCTTTGAGGAAAGCCGAACTGTGAAGACCATCGAAGACCTCGGCGACCTGGCCGGCCTGCGGGTGCTGGTCCGCTCCGACCTGAACGTGCCGATCAAGGACGAGGTGATCGGTGACGACGGCCGCATCCGCGCCTCGTTGCCGACCCTGATCAAGCTGGCCAAGGCCGGCGCGAAGGTGATCGTCATCGCGCACCTCGGCCGCCCCAAGGGCGAGCCGAACCCGGCGTACACGCTGGCCCCGGTGGCCGAGCGGCTCGGTGAGCTGCTGCGGCCCGAGGGCATCACCGTGCACTTCGCCGGCGACGTCACGGGTGACTCCGCGCAGACCGCCGTACAGGAGCTGGACGAGGGCGAGGTGCTGCTGCTCGAGAACGTGCGGTACGACCCGCGCGAGGAGAGCAAGGACGAGTCCGAGCGCGACCAGCTGGCCGACGAGCTCGCGGCCCTGGCCGACGTCTTCGTCAGCGACGGCTTCGGCGTCGTGCACCGCAAGCAGGCCAGCGTGTACGACGTGGCCCGCAAGCTGCCGCACGCCGCCGGCGGCCTGGTGCTCGCCGAGGTCGAGGTACTGAAGAAGCTGACCGAGGAGCCGGCCCGTCCCTACGTCGTCGTGCTCGGCGGCGCGAAGGTGTCGGACAAGCTCGCCGTGATCGACAACCTGCTGGCCAAGGCCGACAAGCTGCTGATCGGCGGCGGCATGGTCTTCACCTTCCTGAAGGCGCAGGGCCACGAGGTCGGCAAGAGCCTGCTCGAGGACGACCAGCTGGACACGGTCAAGGGCTACCTGGAGACCGCGAGGTCCAAGGGCGTCGAGATCGTGCTGCCGACCGACATCGTGGTCGCGCCCGAGTTCAAGGCGGACTCGCCGGCGACCGTGGTCGGCGCGGACGCGATCCCGGCCGACCAGCTCGGCCTCGACATCGGCCCGGAGTCCGGCAAGGCGTTCGCGGCCGAGATCGCCGGCGCGAAGACCGTGTTCTGGAACGGCCCGATGGGTGTGTTCGAGATGGCCGCGTTCGCCGGCGGAACCAAGGCCGTCGCGCAGGCGTTGACCGAGGTGACCGGGCTGAGCGTGGTCGGTGGCGGTGACTCCGCCGCGGCCGTGCGCCAGCTAGGCTTCGCCGACGAGCAGTTCGGGCACATCTCCACCGGTGGTGGGGCCTCGCTCGAATACCTGGAGGGCAAGGAGCTCCCGGGGCTCGCCGTACTGGAAGAGGACTGACCCACATGGCTGACACCACAGCTGCCCGGACTCCGTTGATGGCGGGCAACTGGAAGATGAACCTCAACCACGTCGAGGCCGTGCACCTGCTGCAGAAGCTGTCGTGGACGCTGCAGGACAAGAAGCACGACTTCGAGCGGGTCGAGGTGGCGGTGCTGCCGCCGTTCACCGACATCCGCAGCGTGCAGACGCTGGTCGACGGTGACCGGATGAAGATCAAGTACGGCGCGCAGGACGTGTCGACCCACGACGCCGGGGCCTACACCGGCGACATCTCGGCGGCCATGCTGAGCAAGCTCGGCTGCACCTACGTGCTCACCGGTCACTCCGAGCGCCGCCAGTACCACAACGAGGACGACGCGCTGGTCAACGCCAAGACGGCCAAGGCGCTCGAGGCCGGCCTGACCCCGATCGTCTGCGTCGGCGAGGGCCTGGAGATCCGCAAGGCCGGCGGTCACGTCGACCACTGCATCGGGCAGATCGACGGCGCGCTGGCCGGGATCAAGCCGGACGACGTCCGCAAGCTCGTCATCGCCTACGAGCCGGTCTGGGCGATCGGCACCGGCGAGGTGGCCACCCCGGAGGACGCGCAGGAGGTCATCGCGGCGATCCGGAGCCGGATCGAGGAGACGATCTCACCCTCGGTGGCCGACTCGGTACGGATTCTTTACGGCGGATCGGTGAAGATGGCCAGCGCAGGTGGCATCATGGCCCAACCGGATGTCGACGGCTGCCTGGTCGGAGGTGCGAGCCTTCAGGCCGACGAGTTCGCCGGTATCTGCCGTTACCTGGACCTTCAGTTAGGCTACTCCTCGTGATTCTCGCTTTCTCGATCGTCGTGATCGTCTGCAGCCTCATGCTCACGCTGCTCGTGCTCCTGCACAAAGGCCGCGGTGGCGGTCTGTCGGACCTCTTCGGTGGCGGTGTGTCGTCCAGCCTGGGCGGCTCCTCGGTCGCCGAGCGGAACCTGGACCGGATCACCATCGGCATCGGTCTGGTCTGGTTCGCCGCCATCGTCGCGCTCGGCCTGCTCTACAAGCTCGGCTGAGGGGGAGTAGGTTCCCGTGGCGGGTGGTGGCAGTGCGATTCGTGGCAGCCGGGTCGGTGCCGGCCCGATGGGCGAGGCGGAGCGCGGCGACAGCGCGCCCCGGCAGCGCATCGTGTTCTTCTGTGCCAACGGGCACGAGACCGCGACGGTGTTCGCGGTCGAGGCGTCGATTCCGGAGGCGTGGGACTGTCCGCGGTGCGGTCTGCCGACCAGCACCGATGTGAACAACCCACCGCCACCGCCGAAGATCGAGCCCTACAAGACCCACCTGGCCTACGTGAAGGAACGGCGCTCCGAGCAGGAGGCGGCCGAGATCCTCGAGGAGGCCCTGGAGAAGCTCCGCGCCCGGCGTGCCCGCGGCGAGGTCATCTTCTAAGCACGTCGTTCGCAGCCCGGACCGATCCTGGATCGGTCCGGGCTGTGGCGTCTTGTGGTCATCCGGACGCAGCGCGCTAAGGTCTGCGGCATGAAGTCGTCGATCGCGCCCGTTCGCTGGACTCCGCCGCCGACGCCGCCGGTGCGGCACCCGAAGAACGTCGACGTGGAAACGGTCGCGTTGCCGGGGGAGGGCCCCGAGGACACGCTGATCGACGACGACGGCAGCGTGCTGACCGGTCTGTACGACGGACGCATCCTGCGGGTCAGCGCCGACGGCAAGACGATCACCACGGTGGCCGACACCGGCGGCCGACCGCTCGGGCTGGAGTGGCTGCCCGACGGCAAGGTGCTGGTCTGCGACGCGAACCGCGGCCTGCTGACCCTGGACAAGGACGGCCGGATCGCGACCCTGCTGGCCGAGATCGACGGCCGGCCGATGCGCTTCTGCAACAACGCGGACGTGACCGAGGACGGCACGATCTACTTCACCGACTCGTCCACGCGGTTCGGCATCGACGAGTGGATGGCCGACCTGCTCGAACACTCCGCGACCGGCAGCGTGTACCGGCTGACCCCGGACGGGCAGGTGACCCGGCTGACGACCGGCCGTGCCTTCCCGAACGGCGTTGCGCTCAGTGCGGACCGCCGTACCCTCTTCTGGGCC
This sequence comes from Kribbella sp. NPDC048837, assembly GCF_055586945.1. NCBI lineage: Bacteria > Bacillati > Actinomycetota > Actinomycetes > Propionibacteriales > Kribbellaceae > Kribbella > Kribbella sp. NPDC048837. The sequence continues at coordinate 436,922 of NZ_JBVJHF010000001.1, read as the reverse complement.
GAGACAGCGGCGTACGGGCTGTTCAAGCTCGACCTCACCGTCGACGACGCCGAGCCTGTGCAGGTCGCCTCGATCCCGGGACTGCCGGACAACATCGCCCGGGGCTCCGACGGACTCATCTGGGTCGCCGTCGGCTCGCCGCGCAACGCGCTGCTGGATCTGCTGCTGCCGAAGCATCCCGTCCTGCGGAAGGCCGTCTGGGCCCTGCCGGACGCGTTGAAGCCCAAGGCCGCCGACATCATCGAGATCCAGGCGTACGACGAGACCGGCGCCGTGGTCCACGACCTCCGCGCCAAGCACCCCAGCTTCCACATGCCCACCGGCGTCCGCGAACGCGACGGCAAGGTGTGGCTGGGAAGCATCGGCACGAGCTCCCTGGCCACCTTCGAGACGCCTGGCCGTCCGGGGGTCTGACCGCGACGAATCGTGGTCCCGGGCAGATTCGTTAGGGTGCGGGCATGCGATTCGGGATCACGATCCTGCCGGAGTACCGGTGGAAGGACGCCGCGCCGTTGTGGCGGCGGGCGGAGGAGTACGGGTTCGACCATGCGTGGACCTACGACCACCTGACCTGGAGCGGCCTGCAGGACTCGCCCTGGTACGGGACGACGCCGACGCTGACCGCGGCCGCGCTGGTCACGAGCACGATCAAGCTCGGCACCTTCGTGACCTCACCCAACTTCCGGCACCCGCTCGCGCTGACCCGGGACATCCTCGCCATCGACGACGTCTCCGACGGGCGGTTCCTCTGCGGGATCGGCTCGGGCGGCAGCCTCGACGCGACGATCCAGGGCGGCCCGGACCTGAGTCCGCGGCAGAAGGTGGACCGGTTCGCGGAGTTCGTCGAGCTGCTGGACAAGCTGCTGACCACCGACGGCGTCGACTTCAAGGGCGAGTACTTCGAGACCCGCAACGGCCGAACGCTGCCCGGGTGCGTGCAGCAGCCGCGGGTGCCGTTCATCATGGCCGCCAACGGACCACGGTCACTCCGCCTGGCCGTGCAGTACGGCGCCGGCTGGGTGACGACCGGCCCGAAATCCCCGGACTTCGAGACCTGGTTCGCCGCCGTCACCGACCTGAGCCACCGGCTGGACGACGTCCTCGAGGGCCGCCCGTTCGACCGGTACCTCGCCCTCGACTCGGCCCGCTACTCCCTGGCCGGCCCCGACGCCTTCGAAGACGTCGTCAGCCGCGCCGCCGCCCTCGGCTTCACCGACGTCATCACCCACTGGCCCCGCCCTGACGGCGTCTACGCGGGCTCCGAGCGTGTGCTCGAGGAGGTCGCTGCCCGGTTCCTGCAGGGTTAGGGCACGGAGTGGTGCCCCGGGTGCCATACCCGGAGCACCGGACCGTGATCGCAGTCAGTGACTGAGCATCGGCAGGAGCCACTCCACCAACTCTTTGATCAGATAGAGCGCCGCCGCTTTAACAACGGCGCCGGCAACGAAGCGGGCGATACGGTCCGGCAGACGTTCACCCGGGGCCGAGTAGCAGCTGTGGATCCCGCGCAGGAGCGTCTGGCGACGCCGGCGTCGCCCTGACTGCCGGATAGCCGAGCCAGACTGCCGGGTGTTCGAGCGGGCGTTTGACCTGCGCCGCCTATACTTGGACATGGTTACTCTTTCCATTGCGAGGATGAGTGACCAGAAAAGGGAGTGCCCAGCCGGTGGTTTGCACGCCTATACGGTTGGGCACTTCTCTTGCTCTGGAGAAGGGCATGTAGCATTAACTCTCTGACTAACTCAATATTTGAGAGAGCATGAACTCAAGGCAAATCGGCAATGTCTATTCCGACTCGCACTTGCGCTATTCAGTTATCCAGCTTTGCCTGGCTGCCAGCATTCCTCCATCCGTGTTTCGGTTGTCCGGCTGATTCTACGCCACCAGTACCAGTACCTTGATTACCCCGGAAATGTTCTTCCCGTGGTCCCGCGCGCCACCCAGAAGCGTGTCGACTTCATCGCTGAGCCCGGCGCGGACGAGGTTCCTGAGCGCGGCGGCCAGCTCCTCGTCGGACAGGCTGCCGCCGAGATGCCACAGAGCGCTGAGTCGATCGCCCGGCGGAGCGTCGAGGAGTTCGTCTACGACCGAGTCCGACGAGAGGCTTGGCGCGGCCGGTGCTGCGGCTGGCGGACCCGGCGATATGCCGTTGCGCCGGTCCCCCCGTGACGCTCCAGTGTCGACGGCCAGGCTGTTGCGCCGGTCCCCCTTCTGTGACACCGGGACGGCCAGCTTGACAAGGCCGGATGAGTAGCGGTGGCGCCGTACCGTAGCCTCGAGCCGTACCGCAGCCTCAAGTTGACGGAGATCGTCCATGCTGCAAGGAAGTCGGGCCTTCCCGCGCGCGGCCTGACTCTTGAGCGCCAGAGCGTACATCCGCTCGATCGTCCGCATCGACGGAATCCGGCGCGCGTGCAAGTAGTGTGAGACCGCGGCTACGGAGTAGCCGAGATCGTTGCTAAAGGCACGCATGTTGGCCGGCTCGATGGCGGCGTACAGCAGGCGGAGTGCGCCCGCGAGCTCGCACTGTTCAGGCGTTGCATCCGCTGCGTACGGCGCGGCGATCTGTCCGCGAGCAGCCATCGTTCTCCCTTCTGCACAGCAGGCCCTAGATCACCTGTCCTGCAGCATCGTAGACCCTGTCGTGGACAATCTCCGGCGGGACACGGGAATCAGTGGCGACAGAGTTTGTAGTGAGGAATTGAACTACTAGGAGACGGTGCTTGCGGCTAGAAGTGTTTACACTTGCTGTAAACCCGCTCCCGGGGGTTGTGTGATGTGTTAGAACTGCTTCGTACGTTCGCGCCGGAGGGCGTGACCGGTTACTGACCAGTGGAGGACAGATGGCCGCGCCGTCGTGGCAGGATGATTCGCTTGGCACCATGAAGCGGGTCGCACTGTGGCTGATTCAGGTGGTCGGCGAGGGGAATGATTTCACGAAGGAGTCGCTCCGGCGGGCGTTTCCAGGAGTATCGCAGGTGGATCGCCGTCTCCGTGATCTGCGGGATTTCGGTTGGCGGATCGACACCAACCGAGAAGACCCAGCCCTCGGCTCGCACGAGCAACGCTTCGTGACGCCCGGAGTTGCGGTGTGGGAGCCGGGCCGGGCCGGCGAGCGCTCGAAGAGCACCGCTGCGATCGGTGCGACCCGGCGCCGGCAGGTGCTCTCCGCGGACGGGCACATGTGCCGGTCGTGCGGCATCACCCCGGGCGAGCTGTACGCCGGGACCTACGAGGCTGCTCAGCTTGACATCGCACGGCGCAAGGTCGTGAGACCGGACGGTAGTGTGGACATCGAGCTCATCACGGAGTGCAACCGTTGCCGCGTCGGGGGACGTGAGCTCGACGCGAGCGCGGCAACGGTGATAGCGAGCGTCAGAGCATTGAGCGTCGCTGAGCGCCGAATCCTGGCAGGCTGGGTGGGCGCCGACGCCCGGGAGTTCAGCCGGCTGGAACGGCTGTGGAGTAACTACAGAACACTGCCGGGGGAGTCTCGCGCAGCGGTCCGAGCCGAACTCGGGGTGGACTAGTGCTGATCTGTGAGAAGCTCCGCTGACGAGAACGACAGGCAAGGATCACACGTGACGAAGGACTACGGCCGGCCGGCCAACGCGGACGAGAACCGTGCACTCGTGAAGCGGCGGCTCAAGGAGCTTAACGAGGGCGATGGTCCGCGCGAGACACTGACGATTGAGTGGCGTGGATTGCCGAGGCACCTCGATGTCATCCAGCTCCCAGTTGGCGACTTGCACTACAACCCGGCCACCCATCGGGTCCGCGCTCAGCGAAGCCACGATGCGAGCCGCGATGCGGTGCTTGAGGCTGACCCCTGGAGCACGGGGAGTCAGGCATATCTGGAAAGCTTGCTGAAGGCCCAGCCTTCGGATCCGTCGCGCATAGACCCAGAGTTCATCGAGCTGGCCGAGAGCCTGCGAGAGTACGGCCAGAGCGAGCCCGGTCTGGTCACGCACGATGGAGTGCTGGTCAACGGCAACACCCGCCGAGCGGCATTGCTCGACCTGCATGGCCCCACCCACCAGATGCGGGTTGCCGTGTTGCCGGGATCGTGCGACTGGGATGACATCGCGGCCGTCGAGTTGTCCCTGCAGCTCCGGAAGGAGCACCGGCGGGACTACTCCTATATCAACCGTCTTCTGGCGGTCCAGGAGCTGGTCGACGCCGGCACGCCGCTGGCGATGATCGCGACGACGTTCCGGACCACTGCGGCGCGCTGCAAGCAAGATCAGTGGGTTCTTGCATGCATCCAGTCGATGATCCAGAGGAGCGAGGTGAATGGTGCTCGCCTTCCCCTGATCTCCTTCGAGGACCACCAAGAGAAGCTGCGCGAGCTGCACCGCGCATACGAGAAGACTCAGGCCACCAACCCCGAGAAGGCAGAGCTCCTGCTCGAAAGCCGCGTGGCTGCGATCATGCTGGGCTTCTCGAAGACCGACGTGCGATTCATCGAGCCAGGCTTCGAGGACAGGTACCTCGCGTCGCTCGTGCCGGCCGACGTGACCTCCAATTCGCCCGCCGGGGGCGTTGCAATCCCTGGTCTTGGTCGCTCGGTCAGGCAGGAGTCAGGCTCCTTGAAGAGTGCGAAGGCATTCACGGACGCCATCCTTAGAGCTCGGGCGGCGAGCGACGGTGGCGCAGGCCGGCCACAGGCCGAAGGCGGCCCCGACCTTCGTGACCTAAGGCAGGCAATGGAACAGGCGATCGACAAGGCTGGCCGGGATGGACGCGTCATGAAGCGGAAGCAAGCTGCGCCGAGACGCTTGCTGGATGCCAGCGCGGACGTCGATCAGTGCGTGACTGATGTGGTGCTTTCGCGCGCCACCCAGAGCCTGGATGAAGATGCTTTCGATGATGCCCTGCTGAGTCTGCGCAAGAGTCTTCAGAAGCTGGCACTCGAAACCCGTCGCACCGTGCAGGACCCGGGCGATGGTGTGTCGTGGCTGCTCGAGGAGTTCGGGAAGGGCATCTGAGTGGAACCAGGTCCCGGCGCAGGACTCGTCATCGGGTTCGATTTCACTCGTACCCAGGCTCTGCTGCGATGCGTGGTGGCTCATCGGTCGGCGCTCGGCCGCTTGATGTCGAGGTTTCCGGCTGGCCGGATGGTTGACCAGCTCTCGGCGGCCGTGCCCATCGACGGGTTCGTCGCGGGCATCTCGGCACTTGCGGAGTGGCCGGATCCCGAGGGTGTGGTCTGGGAGCCCGACTTCGCTGTCCTGATTCAGGACCTTCTGGACTCAGCTGACGATGTCGGCAAGCTCTTGAGCGGGGCTCCGCTCGGCGAGCAGATCGACCCAGCGAGCGTACGGAGCATGCTGGGCTCGGGGTGGACTGGCGATCTCACGAAGTTTCAGGAACGGGACGTAGCCAGGCTGCTGTCGATCAAACATGGTGCGAACTTCAGCGTCCCGGGTGCTGGGAAGACGAGGGTCTCCCTGGCCGTGTTCGCTGCCCTCCGGGAACGCAGCCAGGTGTCACGCATGCTCGTGGTCGGTCCGAAGTCCGCGTATCAGGCGTGGTCAGAGGAGGCTGAGGTCTGTTTTGAGCACCCTCTGTCGGTCGAGATTGTGGACAAGAGGCCTTCTGCGGGGGTGGACATCGTGCTAATCAACTATGAGCGGCTAGACAGGTCGCTCAGCGTGCTGTCCGAATGGTTGAAGGCTGCCCCCGCGATGCTCGTGCTCGATGAGGCGCATCGGATGAAGCTCGGCGGTGCAGGCGTCTACGGAGCTGCGTGCATGGCGCTCGGTCCGCTCAGTCGGGTGCGGATGATCCTGAGCGGCACGCCCGCTCCAAACGGCGCAAAGGACCTTGAGAACCTGCTGTCGTTCGTCTGGCCTGGATACGGACGCCGGGTCGTTACGCAGGCGGTCGATGGTGGTGACCTTGCCTACGCCAGCACTGTGCTTCGGCCGCTGTATACACGCACTACGAAGCACGAGCTTGGTCTTCCGCCGGCGAAGACCCGGATCCGCAAGCTGCCTATGCCTCCGTTGCATCGAGAAATCTACGACGCGCTGATCGGCAACATGTCCGCCCGCGCGGCGGCAGAGAGTAAGGACTTCGAGTCGCTCGGCCGGGCCGTCCTCCGACTGCTGATGGCTGCGACGAGTCCGGCCCTGCTCGTCGAAGGATCGAGCCCGTACGAGCCTCTCTCGTTCCAGGTGCCGCCGCTCGAGGTGCCAGAAGGTGGCCCGCTGTCGATCCTGTTCCGTCGCCTGCCGCAGTACGAGGTCCCTCCCAAGTATCAAGAGACGATGTCAATCGTGGCGGCGAACGCTGCTGCTGGACGGAAGACGCTCGTCTGGGCCAGCTTCGTCCGCAGTATCGCGACCCTCCAGGCGCTGCTCAGCCGGTACCAGCCGGCCGCGGTACACGGTGGTACGGCGAACCGCGACGAGGAGATCCAGCGCTTTCGGGAGGACCCGGATTGTGCAGTCCTCGTGTCCAACCCGGCCACGCTCGGCGAAGGCATCAGCTTGCATCATGTTTGTCACGACGCTGTCTTCGTTGACCGCGACTTTCAGGCTGGCCGGTACCTGCAGAGCCTCGACCGCATCCACCGCCTGGGGCTCGCGCCTGGCACTCAGACCAGCGTCACTGTTCTCGCATCGGCGGAAACAGTTGACGAGATCGTCGCGCAGCGGCTGGCCAAGAAGCTCGACTTCATGGGGCAGATCCTGGACGACCCATCGGTCAAACAACTAGCTGATCCGGAAGAAGAGCCGGCCCTGTTGGCCGCAGGAATGGACCAAGACGACGTGCGGGCACTGCTCGAGCATTTGGATCCTGGAGCGCGCCGTTTCTAGGTGCGTCCGTTCGCGGTTGCGCTAGTACGGCGGACCCAGGCGGGGACGGCGTACCAGAAGACGCCGAACCAGAGCAGGACGATGGCGGTGATGATGATCGCCGCCATCCGGGTGAGGACGACGTCGAGGGCGAGCAGGACGCCGCCTGCCGTGGCCAGGACCAGGAAGACCAGGCCGGCGATCGCCATCCGGCTCGCGATCGGCAGCATCCGGTCGCGGAGCATGTGCCGGTAGACGATCCGGTGGAACGACACCGGCGCGAGGAACAGGCCGACCGCGAGCGCGGACGCGATCAGCGTCACGGCGTACGTGTGGTGGGTGAACGCGTCGGCGTCCTGGAACTTGGTCTGGAAGGCGATGCTGAGTAGGAAGGCGAACAGGATCTGCGTACCGGTCTGGGCCAGCCGGAGCTCCTGGAGCAGCTCGTTCCACTGCCGGTCCAGCCGTTCGCCGGGGTCCTCGTCGGGGCGGCTGTAGCGCTCGGTCACGGTCCCATTGTTGGGCACCGGGCGCCCGGAGCTGGCGAAGGGCCGCACACCGGTGTGGTGTACGGCCCTTCGATCACTTGCTAGAAGGGTGATCCAGGATCAGATCGGACGGATGTTCTCCGCCTGCAGGCCCTTCTGGCCCTGGGTGATCTCGAACTCGACGCGCTGGTTCTCGTCCAGCGAACGGAAGCCCGAGGTCTGGATGGCCGAGTAGTGCGCGAACACGTCCGCGCCACCGTCATCCGGGGTGATGAAGCCGAAGCCCTTGTCAGCGTTGAACCACTTGACAGTACCGACAGCCATTTGTGTCTATCTCCTTGATGGCTTGTAACAAACCGCGACCCACACCTCATGAGCCACGTGTCGCCGAAAGGCCCCAGAAGACAGAACCGGCCATGCAGCACAGCGAAAGTCAGTGGGAGTCCAAAAGTGCAACGCGATAACTGTAGCCGATCTGGGGCCTGGTGGAAGGGGTGACCACGAACACGTGTCGCTGATTGTCGCCGCCCGCTACGCTTCGTGGCCGACCGGATCCAGTCCCGGCGTGGCCGGCCCGGACCCGGAAACCCCGCGCCGACCTGCTGATTCGCCGTTCCACCGCGGGGCGGCGGGATGGCAACGAAGGACAATCCACCGGTACGCCGGGTGATGGGCGTGTGATTCTGATCGACTTTTCCGGCGTGTCGCGCGACTCTGGACATTCGTTGCGCGGGACGCAAGGGTGAGCCGCAAGGAGGCTGGATTGATCGTCACAGTGACTCGCAGCGGAGGATTCGCCGGCCTGATGGCACACGGCGAGCTCGACACCAGCGCCGAGCCGGACGCGGACCGGCTCGAGGCGGCCGTGCAGGCGCTCGACGCCGCCGACCTGGGATCCGGCCGGCCGCAGCCCGATCGGTACGTCTACCGGCTGGAGGTGCGTGCCGCCCCGGACGCGGACGCCACGCACCACACCATCGCCGAACAGGACCTGGACCAGACCACGGCGTGGCTCCTGGAGCGGGTCCTGCAGCGCTAACGCCAGTCGATCTCCGGCGCGCGGTAGAAGTTCACGCCGAGCACGTCCCAGCGCGACCCCTGCTCGGCGAGCCGGTCCTTGTACGTCGTCCAGTCCAGCGCGGACGCCGGTGACCACCCGAGCTCGGCGACCCCCGGCAGCCGCGGGAACACCATGAACTCGACCTTCGCCATCTCGTCGAGGGTCTCCGTCCACAGCGGCGCCTCGACGCCGATCACAGCGCTCTCCGGGACGTCCGGGATCAGCGTGGCCGGATCCCAGCTGTAGGACTTCTCCACGCTGATCAGCCCGGCCCAGTCGAGGCCGTACGGCGTGTCCTGGTCGTACTTCATGTCCAGGTACGCGCGGTTGGCCGGTGACATCACCATCTCGGCCCCTTGGGCGACGGCCTTGTGGGCCAGCTCCTGGGCCCGGGGGTCGTCGGTTCCCCAGTACTGCACGATGCTGCCGTCCGGCAGCGAGGCATCGGCGATCTCGTGCCAGCCCATCACCCGCTTGCCGTGCTTGACGACCAGCTCGGCCGCCTTCGGCACGAACGTGAGGTAGTCCGAGTGCGGAGTCGAGTGCGCCTCGTCCCCGCCGAGGTGGATCACGTCGCCCGGGGACTGCTCGGCCACCTCCCGGAACACGTCGTCCAGGAACTCGTAGGTGAGGTCCTTGTCCACGGTGAGCGAGCTGAACCCCACCTCGGTGCCGGTGTAGTACGCCGGTGCCTCACCGTTGGCGTTGAGCTCCGCGTACGACGCCAGCGCCGCGTTCGTGTGTCCCGGTGTGTCGATCTCGGGGACCACGGTCATGAACCGGTCGGCGGCGTACAGGACGATCTCGGCGAAGTCGGCCTTGGTGAAGTGACCGCCTTCGCCGCCACCGACCTCGGAGTCGGCGCCGAACTTCGTCAGCTCGGGCCAGGAGTCCACCTGGATCCGCCAGCCCTGGTCGTCGGACAGGTGCAGATGGAGCCGGTTGAGCTTGTACAGCGACGCGAGGTCGATGTAGCGCTTGACGTCGGCGACCGCGAAGAAGTGCCGGGAGACGTCGAGCATGACGCCGCGGTAGGGGTAGCGCGGAGCGTCGGAGATCTCGGTGCCTGCGATCTCCCACGGACCCGCCTGCTCCGTGTCGGCGGCAGCCTTGGCCGGGAGGAGCTGCCGGAGGGTGGTCACTCCGCGGAAGAGGCCTTCGGCGGTGGCGGCGGTGACGGTCACTGCCGTGCTGTCGACGCGGAGTTCATAGCCCTCCGCGCCGAGTGAGTCCGGTCCGTCGGCGGAGAGCGTGATGGTGCCGGCGCCCGGCTCGACGGGCAGTGGGAAGCCGGTGGAGAGGCGTAGCTGGGCGGCGAACTGGTCAGCCACCCTGCTTGCATCCTCGGAGGTGCCGACCAGTCCGACAGTCGCAGCGGACTGCAGTGTGAAGGTCTGGTCGGGCAGGGCGGTCTGGGTGACGGGCTGGGGGATCAGGGTGGCCTCCGGAGGTCGTGACTCAGCCATACTTGTGAGCCATCGCAATGGCTTGTGGAACGTAGCTTCCACCGAACATGACCACGTGGGTCAAGAGGGGGTGCAGACGGTGCAGCCCGACCCGGTCACGCCAGCCGTCCACGAGCGGGTGTGCCTCGTCGTACGCGCGCAGCACCCGTTCGAGATGCGGTAGGCCGAACAGGCCGAGCATGGCCAGGTCTGTCTCCCGGTGACCGCCGTGCGCGGCCGGGTCGATCAGGTGTACGCCGCTCGCCGCCCAGACCACGTTCCCCGACCACAGGTCGCCGTGGATCCGGCACGGCTCGTCGGACGGGTCGTCGTACTCCCCGGCCTCCAACCGCGTGCAGACCCGCTCGAAGACCTGCAGTTGGTGCCCGTCGATCGCACCGTGCTGGTACGCCGTCCGCAGGTACGGCCGGAGCCGCAGGTTCGCGTAGAACTCGCCCCACGACTTCAACGGCTCGGCCGCGTGCGGCAGTCCGATCGTGCCGATGTACCCGTCGCCGTCCCAGCCGTCCGGCGGTACGCCGAAGTGCCGAGCGCCGGCGTCATGTGTGACGGCCAGCCGCCGGCCGAAGTCGTCAGCCGCGGCTCCGGTCGGCGGAACGAGGTCGAGCCTGACCGTGGTCAGCCGGCCGGGGGAGACGTCGAGCGGCTCCGCGACGGCGGCACCAGCGGGTACGGCGAGCCACCGCAGGCCGGCCGCCTCGACCTCGAAGAACCCCGCCGGGGCGTCAGGCCGCCTCTTCACAAACCTGTCGCCCAGGTCGGTCATGCTCGCACTCTGCCACCGCCACCCGGCGACGAGCCAGCATCGGCTCGAACAGGAGTGTCAGGACCGCCGCGGCCGCCAGCAGAGCGCCCACAACGGCCACGCTGCGCACGCCGGCGTTGTCGATCAGTGCACCGCCCACAAAGGCGCCGGCGGCGATGCCGACGTTGAAGGCGGAGCTGGTGCCGGCCGAAGCGAGATCGGTGCTGCCCGGTGCGACCAGGAGGGTTCGGTTCTGCACCGCGACGGCCATTCCGCTGAAGGCCAGGCCGGTCACGGCGAGCAGCGCGATGGTGGCCACCAGGTGGCCGCCGAAGACGTAGAGGCCCGCGAGTGCACAGCTGAGAACGGCGTACGAGACGACCACCGATCCCCACGGGTAGCGATCGAGGATCCGGCCGACGATCAGCGTCCCGGCCAGGCCACCCACTCCACTGGCGAGCAGCATCGGGCCGAGGGCATCCCGGGCCAGGCCCGTGATGTCCAGCAGGAACGGCGTGACGTAGGTGTTGAACGTCAGGAAGCCGGTCACGCCGATCGCCGAGCTGGCCAGGATCACGACGTACCGACGGAGGTCCGGCGAGCTGCCGAGACCGGTGGCACCGTTGCGGCCACCGACGGCCGGGAGCAGCCAGAGGATCCCTGCGCAGGCCACGGCCCCGAGCCCGGCCATCACGCCGAGCGGGACCCGCCAGCCGGCCTGTTCGCCGAGCCAGGTGCCGAGTGGGATGCCCAGGACGGGCGCGAGGGCGGTGCCGATCGCGAGGCGGGCCACCACCCGGCCGCGGACCTGCGGTGGGAACAGGCTGGTCGCGATCGGCGGGGCGATCGCCCAGAACAGCGACTGCGACAGCGCCGTGAGCAGCCGGCTGGCGAAGAGGATCTCGTACGTCGGTGCGAGGGCGGAGAGCGCGGTGGACACGGTCAGGACGCCGAGGGTGCTGCCCAGCACGAGCCGGCGGGGGAGCCGGAGGGTGAGCCGGGCGAGCGGGATCGAGGCGATCACCACGACCGTGGCGTACCCGGTCACCAGGAGACCCACGTCGGACCGGGACCGGCCGAGGTCGGCGGCGATGACGGTGAGCAGGCCGATCGGCAGGACTTCGATGGTCACGTACGAGAACGTGCTGAGCGCGAGCATGAGCAGGGCCGCGTTGGCCCGGCGGGATGTGATGGGCATGATCTCACCTGTGATTCCAGTGAACGACGTTATGGTGGTAGCATCTCACCCATGACCGACAGTTTTCACGACGAGCTCAGGATTGTCGGTGGGCATCCCGCCCTGGACCTCGTGAACACGGTAACGCCCCGCGTTCCCGGCAGTCTCGACGTTTACGACTATCTGAGACGGCCCGCCGAGCTGCTCGCCTGGAGCCGCCGGATCGAGCTCGTAGATCCGGCCGAGGAGGAGGCGATCGCGGCCGTCTGGGAGCGCTCGCCGGACCTCGCCGAGAAGGCGTTGCGCGCGACCGGCGAGATCCGCGAGGCGGCCTATCTCGTGCTGGCTCCGCGTGCCGCCGGCGCCGTACCCGTGCTGGCGGAAACCGCCCAGGAGTCAACGTACGAGCGGCTGATGCTGCGCTGGGCCGCGGCCGCGGCCCGGTCCATGATGGTCGGCCGGACCGATGTGGCGACCGGAGCCGCCGGGGTCGCCGACCTGCGCGTCGGGACGGCGCCGGCGTTGATGATCCCGGACCGGCTCGTGTTCGCCGCGGTCGACCTGGTGCGGACCGTCGAGCCGCGGCAGCTGCGGACCTGTCCGGTCGACGAGGGCGGCTGCGGCTGGCTCTTCCTCGACCGCAGCCGGAACGGTTCGCGCCGCTGGTGCGCGATGGCCGACTGCGGCACCAGGGCCAAGATCCGCAAGCTCTCCGAGCGCCGCCGTGCTACCTCCGTAGAGGGTATTCACCGGTAATCGGAACGGCCGTTCACTGTCCGCGACCGGCTGACCGGTCAAGAAGGCGTGTCGAAAGATGCGAACTGTCCGTCCGACCTGTCATCGTAGGCGGCCGGGCCTTCCGACCAGATGGGCCCTGGCCGGTCCTGCCCCGACGCGGGCGGGCAGTCATGAAACAGAAGCTGGAGGACAGATGACGCAGGTGGCAGAGCAGCCGGGCAGTACTGCCGGGCGGCTCGGCTCGGTGGTGCTGGATTGCCTGGACCCACTCGAGCTAGCCCAGTTCTACTCGGCGCTGCTGGGGCTGGACATCGACGAGAACGGTGACGACGACTGGCGGAGCCTGACCGGCCCCGGCTCGTCGCTCGGGTTCTCGACGCTGGCCTTCCGGCGCTCGGAGGAGTACGTGCCGGCCACGTGGCCCGGCACCGACGCGCAGGATCTCCACCTCGACCTGATCGTCGAGGATCTCTCCAGCGGCCACGCCACCGTGGTCGCGCTCGGGGCCGAGCCGCTCGACCCCCTGGATCCACCACCCGCCGACAACGCCCGCGGCTGGCGTATCTACGCCGACCCCGCGGGACACCCGTTCAGGATCTGTCTCGAGTAGTCCTTCGCACAGAGCCCGCCCCGGCCACCCGGCCGGGGCGGGCTTCTGCCTGTCTCAGGCCCACTCGCTGCTACCGGTGAACGCGAAGTGGCGGCCCTCGACGTACGTCGGTCGTGGCTGGTAGCTGTTCACGCCCGGCTCGCCGCGCAGGTGGAAGGCACTCGGGTAGGGCACCTCGGGGTCGGTGATCCGCGTCGAGGTCGGGATGTACCGGATCGTCAGCCCGCATCGCCGGTTCGGCGAGGTGTTGGCGTTGCTCCCGTGCACGATGTTCGGGTGGTGCACCTCGACGTCGCCGGGCGCGAGCACCATGTCGACGGCCGCGGACCCGTCGACCTCGACCGCGATCTCCTTCCCGAGCACGCTCTCGACCTCGGTGTTGTCCCGCATCCCGGCCACCTCGCCCCGATGGCTCCCGGGGATCACCCGGACGCAGCCGTTCTCCGGCGTCGAGTGGTCGACGGCCAGCCACAGCGTCACGACCTTCATCGGATCGAGCGGCCAGAACGCCGCGTCCTGGTGCCACAGCACCGGCTGACCGGAGTACGGCGGCTTGGAGATGTAGTGCGACGCGAACAACGCGAGATCCGGCCCGACGAACTGTTCCGCGATGTCGAGCAGCCGCTCGTCGCTGATCAGCCGGACCCAGAACGGATCGTCGCGCAGGTAGACGTGCCCGAGCTGCTCGGGCCGTACGTCGGGATGCCGGGCCTGCAACCATTCGACATGGTCGTTCACTTCCTTGATCAGCTGGTCGTCGATGACAGTGCGGAAGATGACATAGCCGTCGGTCTCGTACATGCCTCCATGCTGCTGTCCGGGGCCGGTCGCCCACTAGCAGCGAACTGACGAGAACTTGTAGCGTGTTGATGTGGATCAGGCGTTGCGGTTCGAGTCGCACGCGTTCGGCCGGCCGTATCACGCGGCCCGCGTGCGGATCCCGGCCCGGGCCCGGGACACCGAGTTGCACACCCATGCGGACTTCCACGAGTTCATGGGCGTGGTGTCGGGCCGCGGCGAACACCTGCTGCCGACCGGCGTCGAGGAGCTCCGCGCCGGGGACGTGGTCCTGGTCCGGCCGAGCGACCGGCACGCGGTCCGTGGCTCGGCGCCGGACGGGCTGGAGTTCGTCAACGTCGCCTTCCCGAGCTCGGCCTGGTCGGGGTTCCTCGACCTGACCCGGACGAACCCGACCGCCAGTTGGGCGTCGGCGCGGCGGCCGGTCACCTTCCGCGCTGCTGAGGCGATCGCCGTCTTCGATCGCGCACTGGAACGCTTCCAGGACGATCCAGGTCCCTACGACCTGGTCCGGTTCTGGATCGACCTCCTCGAGCTGCTCGCGCCGGCGGACGACGCCGCGGGTCCGGGCACGCCGAGCTGGCTCGCCAAGGCCTGTACGGCGATGCGGGCCGAGGACAACCTCCGTGGCGGTGTGCCGCGCCTCTTGGAACTGGCCGGCGTCAGTCCGGCACACCTGTCGCGTTCGATGCGCTCGGCATATGGCGTGACGCCGACGGCCTTCGTCACCGACCTCCGCCTCGAGCACGCCGCTTCCTTGCTAGCGGCAACCAATGCTCCGGTCGCCACGATCGCGACCCGCTGCGGCTTCAGCAGCCAGTCCTACTTCACCCGCTGCTTCACCACAGCCCACCAGCTCTCGCCGCGCGACTTCCGCCACCGCTCCCAACGAGCGTTCGTGCCCTGATCAGAGCGTCTCCAGATACGCGACCGCCTCCGGCTGCTGGAACCACTTGGCCCAGCCGAGGACGTCGGCACCGAACCGCGGATCCGTCGCCGACAGGTCCGCGCCGTGCTCGACCAGGAACCGCAGCGTCTCGAGCGAGCCGGTTCCCGCGGCCAGGTGAGCCGCGGAGACCCCGTCCGCCGTCCGCTCGTTGATGCCGAAGCCCAGATCGGCGAGCTGCGGGACGACTTCCCACCGCTGGGCCGCGGCGGCCTCGGCGAGCAGCGCCGGGCGCTCAGTGGGTGTCACCTCGCAGGCAAGGGCAGCCGCGAAGGGATCCTCTGCTCGCACTCCTCGGTAGAAGTCGCGGACGGTTCCCACTTCCGCGCCGTGGTGGATGAGCTCGTCGAGGATGTGCAGGGCGAAGGAGGTGCCGTCGCTCTCGGCGTACGGACCGGCGATCTCACCCATCGGCCGGTCGAGGTCCGCTTGGCTGAGCGCGGAGAGGCGCCGGCGCCAGACGTCGTACGCGTGGTCGAGAGCAGCGAGCGCGCTCTTCGCGTTCTCCGGCACGCCTGGTACGCCGTCCTCCGCTGCGGGCTGGTGGCCGAACCAGGTCGCGGTCCGGTCGCCTTGCAACATGTCGACGATGTGGGTGATCCGCCAGGCCAGGGTGGTGAACGGCGGCGGCTCCGGTGGGATCCGGGCCGAGTCGGCGACGAAACCGGCGTCGGACTTCCGGACCGACCACGAGCCGTCGAACGGTTCCCAGAAGTACTCCTCGTCCGTCAGGCCCTCGACGCGGCCACGTAGCCGCTGCCAGGCGAAGTCGGAGAGGTCCAGGAGATTCTGCGAGAGCGTCGTCATGGGGCCACCGTAGGACGACCTGCGGACAGGATCGGTCCGCAGGTCGGGCAGAATGACGATGCGATGGATACCGCGGCCCGCTTGCTCCGCCTGTTGTCCTTGCTCCAGTCGCGCCCGCAGTGGGACGGCGCCGAACTGGCGGCGAGGCTCGACGTCACGCCCCGCACGGTACGGCGTGACGTCACCCGGCTCAGATCACTCGGCTACCCGGTCGACGCCGAAGCCGGGATCGGCGGTGGTTACCGTCTCGGACCCGGTGGCCGGCTGCCACCCCTGCTGCTCGAGGACGAGGAAGCGGTGGCGATCGCGGTCGGCCTGCGCGTCGCGACGACCACGACGGTGTCGGGAGTCGAGGAAGCGGCGATCTCCGCGCTGACCAAACTCCATCAGGTGCTGCCCGCCCGGTTGCGCGCGCAGGTCGCCGCGATCGGCGCGCACACCACCCAGTTGCCGCAGGGCGAGCTGCCGACCGTCGACGGCGAGGTGCTGGTCACGCTCGCCGTCGGCTGTCGTGATGTCGAAGGGATCCGCTTCCGCTATCGCACCCACGACGGCACCGAGTCCGAGCGCAGCGTCGAGCCACTGCAGATCGTCCACACCGGCCGGCGCTGGTACCTCGTCGCGCGCGACCGCGATCGGCAGGCCTGGCGAACCTTTCGCGTCGACCGCATCGCGCACCCGGTCCTCACCGGCGCCCGCTACCGCTTCGAGAACCCGCCCGACCCGGTCACACTCGTTGCCGAAGGCACCGGAGTGGCGCCCTGGGACATTGTCGCCCGGATCCGCGTGCACGCCGGCGCCGCAACGGTGAGCAGGGTGATCCCACCCCACCAAGGCGTGGTCGACCCGATCGACGCCAGCACCTGCGAGGTCCGTTTCGCCGCGAACGAGCTCGGCCCCCTCGTAGCCCAAGTGGCCCGTCTCTACTGGCCTTTCGAGATCCTCGACCCGCCCGAACTACGAGCCGCCGTCCACGACCACGGCCGCCGCCTGCTCGATTCCTGACTCTCGCGGATGCGGGCGCTGAACCCCTCGGCACGGTGATTCGTTGGTGAAGGTGAGGACGGGAGGGGCGCACTGTGCGGTTCAAGGTGCTCGGACCGCTGGAGATTCGCGACGGGCAGGGCGATCCGGTCCGGCTCGGCTCGCCGAAGCTGCGTGCTGTCCTCGCGGTGCTGCTGGTGAGCGCCAACCGCCCGCTGACCGCCGGCCGGTTGGTCGAGACCGTCTGGCCCGGACGCCCGCCGCCGACCGCCGTCGGGGCGCTCCGCACCTATGTGTCGACGCTCCGCCGCGAGCTGCAACTCAGTGCCGGGCCCCCGCAACTCGTCACCGAGGCCGCCGGGTACCGGATGGACGTGAGCGCCGCCGACCTGGACCTGCTCGCGTTCGAGGAGTTCACGACCCGCGGCGAGCAGGCGCTGCGCGACGGCGACCCGATCGCCGCCACCCATCAGCTGACCCAGGGACTTGCCCTGTGGCGTGGGCGCCCGCTCGAGGACGTCCCCGTCGACGCCGACCCCGACGGCCGCCTCGTCGTGGCGGAGGAACGCCGCCTCGCGGCCAGCGAAGCGCTGGTCGAGGCCCGTCTCACCCTCGGCCAGCACGCCGAGCTCGCCGCCGAGCTGCACGCCCTGGTCGAGGAGAACCCGCTGCGCGAACGGCTCTGGCAGCAGTGGATGCTGGCTCTGTACCGGGCCGGCCGCCAGGCCGACGCACTCGCGGCGTACCGGCGGCTCCGCGACCGGCTGGCCGGCGAGCTCGGCACCGAACCGGCTCGCGCCGTCCGCGACCTGCACGAGCGGATGCTGGCCGCGGACCCGGTCCTCGATCTACCGGACCAGGTGTCATCGGCCCGACGGACCGTGGTCCCGCGCCATCTGCCGGTGGACGTGGCCACCTTCACCGGCCGCGGCACCGAGGTGACCGAGCTCGCGGGCATCCTGTGCGGCGAGCCCGACGACCGCGCCCCGCCGATCGCCGCGATCGACGGCGTCGCGGGAATCGGCAAGTCCGCGCTCGCCCTGCACACGGCGCACCTCGTCGCGACCAGCTTCCCGGACGGCCAGCTGTACGCCGACCTGTCCTCGGACGGGACGCCGATCGGAGTCCTCGGACGGTTCTTGCGGGCGCTCGACGTCCCCGATGCCGGACGGTACGACGTGGCCGAGGCAGCCGGCCGGTTCCGGGCCGAGACGGCGACCCGGCGGGTGCTGGTCGTCCTGGACAACGCGACGGACGCGGCCCAGGTCCGGCCGCTGCTGCCCGCCGGACCCGGGTGTGCGGTCCTGGTGACGAGTCGGCGGGTGCTTGCGACGGTGGACGGCGTACGGTATCTGCACCTTCGGCCCTTGGCTCCCAGGGAGTCGCTGACACTGCTGGCCAGGCTCACTGGGGAGGACCGGATCGCCGCGGATCCGGCCGCCGCGCGGAAGCTGGTCGCGCTGTGCGGTGGACTGCCGTTGGCGGTGCGGATCGCGGGCGCGCGGTTGGCCGCTCGCCCGGCTTGGCCGGTCCGGACCCTGACGGGGCGGCTCGCGGACGCCCGCGGCCGCCTCGACGAGTTGCGCGCCGGAGACCTCGATGTCCGGGCGTCGTTGCTGGTCGGCCACCGGTCGCTGGCCGCCGGGTCGGCCGACGAGCGTGCGGCCGCGGCGGCGTTCGGTCTGCTCGGCCTGCCCGATGCGGCGGACCTGAGCCCGCCGTTCGCCGAACGGTTGCTCGGCGCAACTGATCCGACGCCGGTGCTGGAGCTGCTGGTCGACGCGCAACTGCTGGAGAGCCCTGCGCCGGGCCGATACCGGCTGCACGAGCTGCTCCGACTCCTGGCCCGCGAGGTCGCGGCGAAGCGCTCGCAGGACGAGCTCACCGCGGTACTGACCCGGGCGATGCGCTGGCAGGTTGCGACCGCCTGGTCGGGGTCCGCGACGCTGCGGCCCGGCGACCCGCGGCGGGGTACCGCCGGTGCGTGGGCTGAAGGTGGTTCGGCGTTCACCGGGGTCACGGCGGCGCTGGATTGGTTCGAGAGCGAGCGGGCGAACCTGCTCGCGACGGCCGAGCAGGCGGCGACGACCGACGGTGTGCCGGACCAGATTCCGGGACAGCTGGCCCGGGCGTTGTTCGCGTTCTTCCACATCCGCGGTCATCGGGCCGACTGGATCCGGCTCAACCAGACCGCGTTGGCGGTCGCACGTCGTACCAAGGACGCGTACGGCGAAGGCTTCGCGCACCGCGATCTGGGCGCGGCCCACGAACTGCAGGGCGACTTCGACCAGGCAAGCGATCACCTGCGGGCCGGACTGAAACTGTTCACCGAGGCCGGGGACGACAGCGGCCGGGCCTCGTGTCTGAACGGGCTCGGCACCATCTACGACAGCCTCGAACGCTATGACCAGGCCGCCGAGTGCCTGTCGCGGGCGCTGTCGATCGCCCGTACGCTCGGTGACCCGCACAGCCAGGGCGTCTACCTGAACAACTTCGGACCGGTCCTGGGGCAGTTGGGCCGGTACGACGAGGCACTGAGCTGCCTCGCCGAGTCGGAGGCGATCTTCGCCGAACTCGGCAACCGCCGCGGGCGCGCGGCCGCGTTGACGAATCTCGGTGAGGTCTACGAGGCTGCGGGCTCACCCGGCGAGGCCCTCGCGGGGCTCAGCGCGGGGCTCGCGATGTTCCGCGAGCTGACCGACGAGGCGGGCCAGGCGCATTGCCTGACCCACCTCGGTCTCGTCCACCGCGACCTCGGGCGGTCCGGCCGGGCCCTGGAGTGCCTGCGGGCCGCACTGGCGATCTGTGAACGCACCGACGATCGGCGCGGTGCGGCTCGGTGCCTGCGACTGCTCAGGGAGACGCTTCAGCAGGCCGGACCGCACGGCAGCGGTCAGCGCCTGAGTGCGAACGAGTAGACGTTCCCGCCGCCGCTGTCGCCGTACGTCCCCGCGTAGACCTTGCCCTGGGCGACGACCGGACCGGAGTCGACCGCGCCGGACACCCGGGCGGACCAGAGCCGCTGCCCGTTGGTGGCCCGCAACGCGTAGACGCCGCGGTCGTCCGAGCCGACGTACACCACCCCGTTCGCCACCGCCGGCGACGACATCACCACGCCGCCGGTACGGAAGCTCCACCGCACGGCGCCGGTCGCCGCGTCCAGGGCGAGCACCCGGCGGTCGTTGTTCGTGCCGATGTAGACCGTGCCGTCGGCGACCGCCGGTGAGGACTGGAAGGACGCGAGGATGTTCGTGCCGTACCGCACCTTCCACCGCTGTACGCCGGTCTCGGCGTTCACGGCGTACACGTTGCCGTCCCGGGAGCCGAAGTACACCGTGCCGTCGACGACCGCCGGTGTCGAGGAGTTGTGGCCGCCGGTCTGGAACGACCACAGGACTGCGCCGGTCGCCGCGTCGAGGGCGTAGACGCGCTGGTTGAGCGACGCCGCGAAGACTTTGCCATCGGCAACGGTCGGGGCCGAGTAGAACCCGGATCCCTTGCCGCCGTTCGGTTTCACGTCCCAGATCCGCGCACCCGTGGCGGCGTCCAGGGCGAGCACCTGGTCCTCGGTGGTGGCGGCGTACACCACTCCGCCGGCGACCACCGGCGACCCGTTGATGTTGCTGACCGAGGCTCCGGTGCGCCACCGGGTCGCGCCGGTGACGGCGTCGAACGCCCAGATCTCGGCCGCGGGCCGGTTGATTCCCAGGTAGACCAGGCCGTCGCCGACGGCCGGCGACGTGAACGTCCAGTCGCCGCTCAACGCGTCGTCCGGTTTCGCCCACAGTTGCTGGCCCGTGGTCGCGGCGAGCGCGTGCAGCCGGCCGTCCAGCCCGCCGACGTACACCCGGCCGTCGGCGGTCGCCGGCGAGGACCAGACGCTGCCCCCGATCTTCGTCACCCATTCCTGCCGCAACCCGCTGACAGTCGACACCGAGAGCGCGGCCTCGGCGGTGTTGACGCCCTGGTGAGCGGCCCCGTTGCGGAACTGGGTCCAGTCACCGGTCGTGACGGCGCTCGCCGGGGCCACAGGCACAGCCACCAACGGCGTCATGACAAGCGCAGCGAGCGCGCAGAGGGCCCGCACCTTCACCATCCGTCCAGTCATCTCCCGACGATCCCGCCCCGACATCAACGATCGATCAAGCCGCGGCGCGTCACGGGCTCGACGACCGTCAGGCTGCCGCCAGTGCCTTGCGGATGCGCTTCTCCGAGACCGTGTACGGCGTGCCGATGGTCTGGGCGAAGAGGCTGATCCGGAGTTCCTCGAGCATCCAGCGGACTTCGAGGAGTTCGGGGCTCGGGTACTTGCCGGTGGGGACAGCCTGGAGGCGTTTCTGGTACTCGTCGGTGAGGTTCTGGATGATCGCCATGCCGGAGCGGTCGCGCATCGCGTTGGCGCCGATCTTGTCCAGGCGCTGTTCCATCCCGCGCAGGTAGCGGACCAGGTCGGGCAGCCGCTGGGCTCCGGTCTCGGTGATGAAGCCGGCGTGGACCAGACTCTCCAACTGACCGCGGACGTCGGACAACGCCGCGAGTAGCGCCGGGCTCGATGCTCGCGAGATCTGTTTGTCCACGGCGCGCGCGTGGGCCAGCACCTGCTCGACCTGGCGGAGGATCGTCAGGACGGTGTCCGCGAGTTCCGACCGTACGGCGTCACGCAGTACGGAGAACGCGGTGAGGTTCCAGGCCGGGCCGTGGGCCGCGGCCATCAGCTGGTCGACGGCCGCGGCGATCGCGTCGTCGAGCAGTTCACCGACGTTGCGGTGCGGGCCGGCCATCAGCGTCATCTTCTGCTGGTTGGTCAGGTTCCGCTGGACGACGTCGATCACCGACGGCATCGTCAGCAGCAGGAGCCGGCGCGTGCCGTTCCACATCGCGGCGGCCTGGTCGCGTTCGGTCTCCTGCAGCCGGATCGCGACCGTCTTGCCCTCGTCGACCAGCGCCGGATAGCCGGCCACGGTCAGGCCGTTGCGGTGCTCGGAGAAGCTGCGCGGCAGATCGCCGAAGGTCCAGTCGGTCAGACCGGACCGCTCCAGCCCGCTGACCGCCTTCGACGCGACCTTGGAGATCGCCGCCGTGGTCTTCGGCTTCAGGCGTTCCTTGAGCTTGGCGAGATCCTTGCTCTCGGCCACCGTCTTGCCCTGGTCGTCGATCACCCGGAACGTCATCCGCAGGTGCTCGGGGACCCGGGTCCAGTCCCAGTCGGCGGGTTCGATCACGACGCCGCGCAGGTTCCGCAGTTCGCGGGCCATCGCGTCGGTCAGCGGCCCCGACGCCGGGTCGAGGTGGGGGAGGATCTGCCGGGCGTGGTCCGGCGCGGGCACGATGTTCCGCCTGATCGCCTTCGGCAAGGACTTGATCAGCGTCGTGACCAGTTCCTCGCGGAACCCGGGCACGCTCCACTCGAACCCGTCCGCGGTGACCTGGTTCAGCACCAGCAGCGGGATGTGCACGGTCACGCCGTCGGCGTCCGTACCGGGCTCGAAGGCGTACGTGAGGTCGAAGGTCATCCCGTTCTGCGTCCAGTGCAGCGGGAACTCCTCCGCCCGCACCTCGGCACCCTCGCGGACCACCAGCGACCGCTCGAAGTCGAGCAGGTCGGGGTCCCGCTGCCGGGCCTTCTTCCACCAGGTGTCGAAGTGCGTCCCGGTGACCACCTCGGCGCCGATCCGCTCGTCGTAGAAGGCGAACAGCGTCTCGTCGTCGACCAGCAGGTCGCGGCGGCGGGTCCGTTCCTCGAGCTCCTCGACTTCCTCGATCAGCTTGCGGTTCTCGTGGAAGAACTTGTGGTGGGTGTCCCAGTCGCCCTCGACCAGCGCGTGCCGGATGAACAGCTCGCGCGACACCTCCGGGTCGACCTTGCCGTAGTTGACCTTGCGCCGGGCAACGATCGGTACGCCGTACAGCGTGACCTTCTCGTAGGCCATCACGGCACCGGCCTTGCGTTCCCAGTGCGGTTCGGAGTACGAGCGTTTGATCAGGTGCTGGGCGATGTCCTCGGCCCACTCCGGCTCGATCTTCGCGTTCACCCGCGCCCACAGCCGGGACGTCTCGACCAGCTCGGCGGCCATCACGAACTGCGGCGGTTTCTTGAACAGGCCGGAGCCGGGGAAGATCGCGAACTTGGTGCCGCGAGCACCGAGGTACTGGTGCTGGTTGGCCGGGTCCTTCATGCCCAGGTGGCTGAGCAGGCCGGACATCAGCGCGACGTGCACGCTCTGCGGGTCCGCGGGCTCACCGCTGTTGAGCGTCACGCCGATCTGGGACGCGACCTGGCGGAGCTGGGCGAAGATGTCCTGCCACTCGCGGACGCGCAGATAGTTCAGGTACTCGCTGCGGCACATCCGGCGGAACTGGTTGCCGGAGAGGTCCTTCTGCTGCTTCTTCAGGTAGTTCCAGAGGTTCAGGTACCCGAGGAAGTCACTGTTCGGATCACGGAACCGGGCGTGCGCCTGCTGGGCCTGCGCCTCGGCGTCGGTCGGACGCTCGCGCGGGTCCTGGATCGACAGCCCGGCCGCGATCACCATCACCTCGCGGACGCACGCGTGCTTGTCGGCCTCGACGATCATCCGGGCCAGCCGCGGGTCGAGAGGGATCTGGGCCAGCTGGCGGCCGATCGGGGTGAGCCGGCGGTGGCGGTCGGAGGCCTTGGCCGCCTCGATCGCGCCGAGCTCGGTGAGGAGCTGCAGGCCGTCGGTGATGCTGCGCTTGTCCGGCTCGTCGATGAACGGGAACGCGGCGATGTCGCCGAGGCCGATCGAGGTCATCTGCAGGATGACGGACGCCAGGTTGGTGCGCAGGATCTCGGGGTCGGTGAACTCCGGGCGGTTCTCGAAGTCCTCCTCGGAGTACAGCCGGATACAGATGCCGTCGCTGGTCCGGCCGGAGCGGCCCGTGCGCTGGTTGGCGCTGGCCTGCGAGACCCGCTCGATCGGCAGGTGCTGGACCTTGGTGCGATGGCTGTACCGCGAGATCCGCGCCGTACCGGGGTCGATCACGTACTTGATGCCCGGGACGGTCAGCGAGGTCTCGGCGACGTTGGTCGCGAGGACGATCCGGCGGTTCGGGTGCGGCTGGAAGACGCGGTGCTGCTCGGCGTTCGACAGGCGCGCGTACAGCGGCAGGATCTCGGTGGTGTTCCGCCGATCGCTCTTGAACTTGTCGTTCAGCGCGTCGGCGGTGTCGCGGATCTCGCGTTCCCCGCTGAGGAACACCAGGACGTCGCCGTCGGCCTCGTACTCGAGTTCGTCGACGGCGTCCAGGATCGCCTGGGTCTGGTCGCGGTCGATCGTGCTCGGGTCGTCCGGGTCGTTGATCGGGCGGTAGCGCACCTCGACCGGGTACGTCCGGCCGGAGACCTCGACGATCGGCGCCGGCGTGCCCTGGCTGTCGGCGAAGTGCTCGGCGAACCGCTCGGGGTCGATGGTCGCCGAGGTGATGATCACCTTGAGGTCGGGACGGCGGGGGAGCAGCCGCTTGAGGTAGCCGAGGATGAAGTCGATGTTCAGGCTGCGCTCGTGCGCCTCGTCGATGATGAGGGTGTCGTAGCGGGTCAGGTCGCGGTCGCGCTGCAGCTCGTTCAGCAGGATGCCGTCGGTCATCACCTTGACCAGCGAGCGATCGCTGACCTTGTCGGTGAACCGGATGGCGAACCCGATCGTCTCGCCGAGCTCGGTCCCGAGCTCCTCCGCGATCCGCTCCGCCACCGTCCGCGCCGCCAGCCGCCGCGGCTGGGTGTGCCCGATCATCCCCAGCACGCCACGGCCCAGCTCGAGACAGATCTTCGGAATCTGCGTCGTCTTCCCGGAGCCCGTCTCACCCGCGATCACCACCACCTGGTGATCCCGGATCGCCGCCGCGATCTCGTCCTTCAGCTGACTGACCGGCAACTCTTCCGGATAGGAGATCTCCGGCACGGCAGCCCGCCGTACCTCCACCCGCCGCTCGGCCTGCTCGACCGCGCCGATCACACTCCGCAGGGCCTGCTCGCGCTTCCCCGCGTCCTTGGTCGTCCGAACCCGCTCGAGCCGCCGCCCCAGCTGCTCCCGATCAGCAGCCGTCAGCCCCTCGAGCCGCCCCGCCACCGCACCCAAACTCTCAGCCGGCAGGTCGTCCGTCGTGCCACTCTCCACGGCGGCAGCCTCCGGCGAGCCGTTGCCGCTCCGTGGCGCACCCCCCGGCTTGCGCCGACGCCGCGGCCGGCGACGTACACCAGGCTCCTGCGAAGAACCGTCAACTGATCGTCCCTGCACGGGACCGGCGACTGGGGAAGGACTCGACAACTCGGTCCGGGCATCAGGCATAACCCCCCCAGTTTAGGCGCCCCACCCCACCCCCTCACCCGGTTTACCCACCAGCCGGCGAGCAGGGTGGTTACTCGTGGGTCGACTTCACGGCGAGGACTGGGACGGGGGACTCGAGGAGGACTCTTTGGGCGGTGCTGCCGAGGATGAGTTTGCCGACGGGGCTGCGGCGGCGGAGGCCTAGGACGATCAGGACGACGTCTTCGGCCGCGGCGGCTTTGAGGAGTTCGCCGGCCACGTCGCCGCTGGAGACGGCCTGCTGGATCGACACCTCGACGCCGAGCTCGCGAAGTCTGGCCTCGGCTGCGGCCAGCTCATCGGCGTTGGCGTAGCGGGCGTCGATGTAGGAATCACCGCGGCTGGTGTTGAGGAGCAGTACGGACGCCCCCCGCAACCCGGCCTCCGCGGCCGCCGCGGTAAGCGCAGCCTCACCCTCGGGAGTTGGCACATAACCGACCAGGATCTTCACAGGCTCACTCTCCCACGTCCGTCACTCGTCCTCGCCGAACCGAGGCCGACCGCCGCGCTCGGGCCGGGCGGTTAGGGTCGGTCGCATGGTGGAGCTTCAGGTGGTCCTGCCCGACGAATCGGCGGCGATGCCCCCGGAGCGGTTGGTCGAACTCGCGGTCGCCGCTGAGGACCTCGGGTACGGCACGGCGTGGTTGCCGGATCATCTGCTGCCGCCGGGTGAGTTCGGGCCGACGTACGGCGGTGTGTACGAGCCGCTGGTGACGATCGGGTTCCTGGCTGCCCGGACGACGCGGATCCGGTTCGGCACCTCCGTGCTGGTGCTGCCGATGCGCGGCCCGTACGTCGTCGCGAAGCAGGCCGCGACGCTGCACCGGTTGTCCGGTGAGCGCCTCGTCCTCGGGATCGGCGCCGGGTGGGACGCGACCGAGTTCGCCGCGGTGGGTGCGTCCTTCGAGGATCGCGGGCGGCGGACAGACGAGTGCCTCGCGATCGTTCGAGGCTTGTTCTCCGGCGAGGATCTGGGCGGTGTGTTCGAGCCGAGGTTGCGTGGGCCGCTGCCGATCATGATCGGCGGTACGACGCTCGCCGCGTTGCGACGGGTCGCGCGCTTCGGCGACGAGTGGCAAGGCCTCGGCCTGGACGCGCCCGGCTTCACCGCGGCTGTGGCTCGCCTCCGCGCACTGGAAGCTGAGTTCGGCGGCCCGGATCGGGCGGCCGGCGGGGTGCGGGTGGGGACGCGGCTCGACTGGTCCAGCGGGGATCCCGGGCCGGTTGTCCAGTCGGCCTACGAGCTGGCCGAAGCCGGTGCCGAGACCCTGGCCGTCTCCTTCGGCGACGAGCGTGACGCCCTCGAGCGGATGACCCGTTTCCGCACCCTGTTCACGGCGGGGTGAGTCTGTTCCGGAGGACCTTGCCGGTGGCGTTGCGGGGGAGGTCCTCGAGGATGACGATCTGGCGTGGGGTCTTGTAGCGGGCGAGGTTGGCTTTGACGTGGGCGAGGAGCTCTTCCTCGGTGGCTGGTTCGTGCAGTACGACGTAGGCCACGAGGCGTTGGCCGAATTCCTCGTCGGGGACGCCGGTGACCACTGCTTCGGCGACGGCGGGGTGGGTGGCGAGGCATTCCTCGACCTCAACCGGGTACACGTTCTCGCCGCCGGAGACGATCATGTCGTCCTCGCGGCCGTCGACGAACAGGCGGCCGGCGTCGTCGAGGTGGCCGAGGTCGCCGGTGCTCATCCGGCCATCGACGACAGTTTTGCTGGAGCCGTCGGAGTAGCCGCCGAAGACCAGGCCGCCGCCGGCGAAGATGCGCCCGGTCTCGCCGGCCGGCACCGGGCGGTCGTGGTCGTCGAGGATCCGGATCGAGCTGCCGAGACACGGGCGGCCGACGGTGCCGGGCGCCGCGATCAGGTCGGCCGACGTCGCGATCGTGGCGATGCCGACCTCACTCGATCCGTACGCATCGCACAAGACCGGCCCGAACCGCTCGATGAATCGCTCGGCCAGCGCCGCGCCCAGCGCGGACGCGCCGGAGATGACCGCCCGCAGCGACCGCAGGTCGTACTCCGCGATCTCCGTCGACCCGAGGTCGAGCATCCGCCGCAGCATCACCGGTACGGCGACGATCGCGCCGGCCCGGGTCGCGTCCGCATCCGCGAGCACCGTGGCCGGGTCGAACCGCGGACGCAGTACGAGCGGCGAACCGAGGAAGAGCGCGAGCATCGAGGTGAGCAGCCCGAGCCCGTGGAACAGCGGCGGACAGATGATCATCGGCTCACCCGACCGGAGACCGAACCGGCTGAGCGCGCTCGCCGTCAACCCGGCCAGACCGAGCGCGGTCGGCACCCGGGGCGCGGCCTTCGGCGTACCCGTGGTTCCTGAGGTGAGGATCGTGATGTGACCGGGCGACTCCGGCGCCGGTGCGGGAGGAGCTGTCGATCCAGCCAGGTCATTGAGGTCTGAGCGGACGGACCGGATGCCGGATGGGGGAGCGAACTCGGCATCGTGGATGAGGAGGTCCGGGCGGTGGCGCTCGAGAACGGCCTGCAGTTGTGGGGGAGCGAACTCGGTGTTCACGAACAAGACATCCGCGCCGACCCGGGATGCGGACAGTGTCGCCTCCAGGAAGCCGCGGTGGTTGCGGCACAGCACCGCAACCTTGCTACCGGCAACGATCTGGTAGCGGTCGTGGAGGCCGGCCGCGATCCGCTCGCAGCGGTGGTCGAGCTCGGCGTACGTGATCTGGTCGGAGCCCTCGATGAGGGCGGCGCGGTCGGGGTAGCGGATCGCCGCGATCGCCCCGAGCGCGGCCATCGACTGACCCCAGGTGCGCAGGGCGCGCTCGACGGCGATCAGCTGCCCCGGCCGGGCCGATCGCCAGACGCCGGACTTGATCAGCGCGAGCGACAGCCCGCCGACCTCCGCCGCGCCCTGCAGCAGCCACTCCGGCGGCCGCATCGGCCCGATCGGGCGGAGCGTTCTCATGGCTTGCCTCGCTTGCTGCGACCGCCGGTACGTCGGAAGTACTGCTCGAACAACCGGTCCGTGGGGACGCGCAACAAGTTGCCCAGGGCATCGGCCGGGCGGACCATCGGCGGCGTGATGTTGTGCGGCCGCTCGGCGACCGCCGTACAGACCTGGTCGGCGGCCTGCTCCGGGGTCAGCCCGGGCATCTTGTTCAGCAGCGGTGTCGGCTCGCTCATCCGCGTGTGCACGAGCCCCATGTAGACGGTCGACGTGGTCACGCCGTCGCCGCGGATCTCCTGCGCGACGGACCGCAGCCAGACGTCGAACGCGCTCTTCGAGGCCAGGTACGCCGACCAGCGCGCCATCGGCGGAGTCCGTACGCCGGCCGTCGACACGTTCACGATGTGCCCCGACCGACGCTCGCGCATCGACGGCAGCAGCTCGAGCACGAGCTTGGCCGGGCCGAGGTAGTTGACCGCGTTCGTCCGTTCGATGTCGTGGAAGCGCTGGTACGAGTCAGCGATCGACCGCCGGATCGACTTGCCCGCGTTGCTCACGAGTACGTCGACTCGCCCGTGGTCGGCCAGCACCGCGCGCGCCAGCTCCTCGACCGCCGCCGGGTCGGCCAGGTTCGCCGGGTAGACATACGCCGTCCCGCCGGCTGCCCGGATCTCACCGGCCACGACCTCCAGCTGATCGGCCGTCCGCGCCACCAGCAGCACCGTCGCCCCGGCCCGGGCGAGCCGCCGCGCGGTCGCCTCGCCGATCCCGTACGACGAACCGGTCACCAGGATGACCCGATCCCGGACGGCGGCGGCCAGCCGCTCGTCGGAGATCCGGGCGCGTCCGTTGGTCAGTGCTACCAGCAACGGCCACCCGATCGGACGCTTCCCAGTCACCATGGGCCCGACATTACCCGCTGGTAGCCGCCGATGGCAGGCGTTGCAGCCATTCCCGGATCAAGGCACCGAACAACTGTGGTTGCTCGAGCTGCAGGTTGTGCCCGGCGACGTCGAGCACGGCGAACGTGGCGCGCGGGTAGTGCGGGAGCAGCGCGTACTGATCCGCGTACCCGGTCACCGAGTCTTGGCGGCCACACACGATCAGCGTCGGTCCCGGGTAGACCGGTCCGCTCTCCGGGCCGATCGACAACACCCAGTTCTGCTGGATCCGGTCGAGCGCCGCGGTGTCAGCGACGGCAAGGCCCGGTGCCACATCAGAGCGGTACGCCGCCAGTGCGGCCGCCGTCTGCACCACCGCGAGGTCGGTGAAGTCCTCGCCCTCGGTCAGTGACTCGAGGACGCCCGGCTCGGTGCGCAGGACGACATGCTCGGGCAGGGTCCGGTCCGCGTGCTTGAGCGTGCCGACGGGGCAGATCAGACCGAGGCCGAGAATCTGCTCCGGTCGCTCGGCGACCAGCCCGCGCGCGAGGTAGCCGCCGTACGACTCGCCGAGCAGGATGAACGGCTCGGCGCCGATCTGCTCGTCGATGAACGCCCGGACGGCGGCCTGGATGCCGTCGGAGCTGTCGATGTCGCCGGCCGGGCTCTTGCCCATGCCCGGCAGGTCCGGGTACAGCCGCCGGTATCCGGGCAGCTCGGCGAAGATCGGCTCCAGGCAACCGGTCATCAAGCGGTGGTCGGGTGTCCAGCCGTGCAGCGCGAGCACCGGAACGCCGTCGCCGTAGGACACGAAGTGCAGTGTCATCGTGATCACCTCTCGCCAATCCTCGTCCAAGCCGGACCAGTTGTAGCAACCCTCGCCGACAGTTTTAGAGTCGCCTCATGTCGAGTCGCACACCGCAAGGTCCCGCTCCCGAAGCCAATGTCCTGCGTGCCCGGTTGGATCGCGCCCGTGAGGCCGCCGCCGGCACCGGTCTGCTGATCGCGCCGGGTTCCGACCTGCGCTATCTGATCGGACAGGCCGGTGGCTCGTTCGAGCGGCTCACCGCGCTGGTCATCCCGGCCGACGGTCCGGTGGCCCTCGTCGTACCGAAGCTCGAAGCGCCCGGATTCGCCGGCTCGCCGCTGGAGGAGCTGGGCGTCGAGGTGGTCACCTGGGTCGACGGCGACGATCCGTACGGCGTCGCCGCGGATCGCCTGCGTGCCGCCGAGCGGGTCGCGGTCAGCGACTTCACCCCGGCACTGCACGTGCTCGCGCTGCGGGACGCGTTGCCGAAGGCCGAGCAGGTGCTGGCCGGGCCGATCGTCCGTGAGCTGCGGATGCGGAAGGACGCGGCGGAGATCGAGGCGCTGCGGAAGGCCGGTGCGGCGATCGACCGCGTCCACGCGCGCGTCGGCGAGTGGCTGCGTCCCGGCCGGACCGAGGCGGAGGTCGGCGCCGACATCGCGGCCGCGATCGTCGAGGAGGGCCACGTGCTCGCCGACTTCGTCATCGTCGGCAGCGGGCCGAACGGCGCGAGCCCGCACCACGCGCTGTCCGACCGGGTGATCGAGGCGGGTGACGTGGTGGTCGTCGACATCGGCGGACCCGTTGCCGAGGGCTACAACTCCGACTCGACCCGGACGTACGCCGTCGGCGCACCACGGGACGCCGATGTCGCCGCGACGTACGCCGTACTGCAGGAGGCGCAGCAAGCGGCCGTGGACGCGGTCCGGCCGGGCGTGCCGGCGGAGTCGATCGACGCGGCCGCGCGGGACGTGATCACGGCAGCCGGGTTCGGCGACCTGTTCATCCACAGGACCGGACACGGGATCGGGCTCGACGTGCACGAAGAGCCATATGTTGTGAGTGGGAACGCGTTGCCGCTAGAGCCGGGGATGGCGTTCAGCGTCGAGCCGGGCATCTACCAGCTGGGGCGGTGGGGTGCGCGGATCGAGGACATCGTGGTCGTCACCGCAGACGGCGTCGAGTCGATGAACAACCGGCCGCACGAGCTGGTCGTGCTCTGAGCGATCAGCCCGCGCGGAAGGTCTTGCGGTAGGCGAGGGGAGAGACCCCGAGCTCGGAGCGGAGGTGATGACGCAGGGAGGAAGCGGTGCCGAGGCCCGCGGACTCGGCGACGCGATCCACGGACAGGTCGGTCGTCTCCAGCAGGTGGCACGCGTGCCGCACGCGTTGCTGCAACAGCCACGTGCCTGGCGACTGCCCGGTCTCGGCCTTGAAGCGCCGGCTGAACGTGCGCACACTCATCTGCGCCTGCGCGGCCAGCGTCGGCAGGCTGAGCTCGTCGGCGAGCCGCTCCAGCGCCCACGCTCGCGTCGGCGCGGTGCCCTCGCTGCCTTCCTCAGGTACGACGCGCTCGATGAACTGTGACTGCCCGCCGTCTCGCCAGGGCGGTACGACGCAGTGCCGCGCGGCCCGGTTCGCGACCTCGCTGCCGAAGTCGCGGCGGATCAGGTGCAGGCAGAGGTCCACGCCGGCCGCCAGCCCGGCGGACGTGAGGATGTCGCCGTCGTCGATGAACAGCCGGTCCTCGTCGAGGTTCACCTGCGGGTACACGCTGCGGAACAGCTCGGCCCGCTCCCAGTGGGTGGTCGCCGGCCGATCGTCGAGCAACCCGGCCGCGCCGAGGACGAACGCGCCCGTACAGATCGAGGCGATCCGGGTGCCCGGCCGGATGGTCGCGAGCGCGTCGGCCAGCTCGTCCGGCAGCGTGCCTTCGTAGCGCGGTTTGGCGATGTAGGTGCCCGGGATGATGACGGTGTCCGCCTCGGCGAGGACTTCGGGACCGTAGTCGGGGATGAGGTTGAACCCGGCGCCGGCCCGGACCGGCTGCCCGGTCTCGAGCCCGCAGATCCGGACGTCGTACAGCTGGGTGCCGTCGGCCTTCGTGGCCGCGCCGAGCACGGTCGGCGGGATGGTCAGGTCGAACCCGACGACGGGCTCGAGCGCCAGGACGGCGACGACGTGGGGACCGACCGAGCTCAGGTGACGCTTCGCAGGCATGGCCATATCTTGACACATGATGGCATTCCGGCCACTGGTTCGACCATGATCGAACTGGCACCCTGTCCGCGTGACGCAGATTCTGGAGACGAAGAAGGCTGCCCGGGTGCATCTGGCCTGGGCAGTCGCCGCGGTGGGGTTCGTGACGCTGATCGGGGCGGCCGGCTTCCGGTCGGTGCCGGGTGTGCTGCTGGATCCGCTGCACGACGAGTTCGGGTGGTCGCATGCCACGATCTCGTCGGCGGTGTCGATCAACCTGCTTCTCTACGGCCTGATCTCACCGTTCGCCGCCGCGCTGATGGACCGGCTCGGTCTGCGCCGGGTGGTCACTGGAGCGCTGGTCCTGATCGCGCTCGGCAGCGGACTGACCGTCTTCATGACCGCGTCGTGGCAGCTGCTGCTCTGCTGGGGTCTGCTGGTCGGCATCGGGACCGGCTCGATGTCCATGACCTTCGTCGCGACGATCACCGGTCGCTGGTTCGTGCACCGCCGCGGTCTGGTCACCGGAGTCCTGACGGCGGCCGGTGCGACCGGTCAGCTCATCTTCCTGCCGCTCATTGCGAGTCTGGCCGGCCAGTACGGCTGGCGTGTCCCGGCGCTCGTCGCGGCCGGCTCGGCGTTGGCCGTCGTACCGCTGGTGCTGTTCTTCCTGCGGGACTACCCGAGCGATGTCGGACTGCGGGCGTACGGCGCCCCTGAGGGCAGCACGGCCGGTCAGCGGGTCGAGTCGACCGGCAGCAGTGCGCTGCGGGCGCTCAACGCGTTGCGGACCGCTATGCGGCGGCCGGCGTTCTGGCTGCTGGCGGGTGGGTTCGCGATCTGTGGCGCGTCGACGAACGGGCTGATCGGCACGCACTTCGTCACTGCCGCGCACGACCATGGCATGCCCGCGACGACCGCGGCGTCGCTGCTGGCGCTCGTCGGTGTGTTCGATGTCGGCGGGACGATCGTCTCCGGGTGGCTGACCGACCGGTGGGACCCGCGGTACCTGCTGATCGCGTACTACTCGCTGCGTGGTCTCTCGCTGCTGGTGCTGCCTTCGCTACTCGGTCCGACGGCTCAGCCGAGCGTCTGGGTGTTCATCATCTTCTACGGGCTGGACTGGGTCGCGACCGTGCCGCCGACCGTGGCGCTGTGCCGCGAGTGGTTCGGAGTCGACGGGCCGATCGTGTTCGGCTGGGTGTTCGCCTCGCACCAGATCGGTGCGGCTCTGGCCGCGACCGGTGCCGGCTGGATCCGGGACGCGCAGGGCAGCTACAACCTGGCCTGGTACCTGGCCGGCGGACTGTGCGCCGCGGCCGCGCTCATGTCCGCGAGCATCGGGCGCCGACTCGTGACGGCCTAGCTCGTCGGCTAGCCTCGATCTAGGTTGAGGTTGGAGGGATGAGCGATGGACATCGAGCCGGGTGAGTTGACAGTCGGACAGCTGTCGCAGCGCAGTGGCGTGGCGATCTCGGCTCTGCACTTCTACGAGCGGCAGAACCTGATCCTGAGCCGCCGTACGTCGGGGAACCAGCGCCGGTACAAGCGGGACACGCTCCGCCGGGTCGCACTGATCCGGATCGCGCAACGGGTCGGGATCCCGCTCGCCGAGGTGGCCGCGATCCTGGCGTTGCTCCCCGAGAGCCGGACGCCCACGCGCGCGGACTGGGAACGCATCTCCGAGTGCTGGCAGGCCGAGCTCGACCGGCGGATCCTGCACCTCGAGCAGTTGCGCGACGACTTCAAGGACTGCGTCGGCTGCGGCTGCCTGTCCCTCGACCGCTGTGCCCTGGCCAATCCGTACGACGCTCTGGCGGCGAAGGGCCCGGGTCCGCAGCGACTGGTGACCGCCGAGGGCGAACCGTGTCACCCCGGGAAATGCGCCTGATCCAGGCAGTGGTCCAGTGCGCCTGATCCGGGCGGTTATCCACAGAGCGGCCGTCGGGCTCGGCGAACTGTAGGTGAAGGCGTCTAGGGTTTCGGCATGGCTGACACCAGCGGGACGCACACTCTGACCGACGAGCGCGCCAAGATCGCGGGCGGCGTGATCCAGGCGATCGCGGGGGAGAGTGCGCGGCTGCGGGCGGATCAGGAGACCGCGGTCGCTGCCCTCTGCGAGCCGGCCGCGCGAGTGCTCGTGGTGCAGGCGACCGGCTGGGGCAAGTCAGCCGTGTACTGGGCGGCGACCGCGATCAGACGGGCCGAGGGAGCCGGCCCGACGCTCGTCGTGTCGCCGTTGCTGTCGTTGATGCGCGATCAGGTCGCGGCCGCGAGCCGCGCCGGCCTGCGCGCCGCCACCTTGAACTCGAACAACATCGACGAGTGGTCGAGTATCGAACACGACCTGCGCTCCGGCGCGATCGACGTACTGCTCGTCTCGCCGGAGCGGCTCGCGAACCCCGGCTTCGGGCGCCGGGTGCTCGACGGACTGGCCGGTCAGGTCGGGCTGCTGGTGATCGACGAGGCGCATGCGGTGTCGGACTGGGGACATGACTTCCGGCCGGACTACCGGCGGGTGTCCGACGTCCTGCAGCAGCTCAACCCGAAGACACCGGTCCTCGCGACGACCGCGACGGCGAACTCGCGCGTGACCGAGGACGTCGCGCATCAGCTCGGGGAGTCGACGCTGGTGCTGCGCGGGCCGTTGGCGCGATCGAGTCTGCAGTTGGCGGTGGTCGATGCGTTGTCGCCGCTGGATCGGTTCGCGTGGGTGGTCGATCACCTGCCGAAGCTGCCGGGCTCGGGCATCGTGTACACGCTGACGGTGGCCGACGCGCAGCGGCTGGCGGCGGTGATTCAGGAGGTGCACGGTCGCGACGTACCGGTCGCGGCGTACACGGGTGGCTTGGACGCGGGGGAGCGGGAGAACCTCGAGGACGCGCTGCGGGACAACCGGTTGAAGGCGCTCATCGCCACGTCGGCGTTGGGTATGGGGTATGACAAGCCGGACCTCGGGTTCGTGGTGCATGTGGGCTCGCCGCCGTCGCCGGTGTCGTACTACCAGCAGGTCGGACGTGCGGGTCGAGGCATCGACCATGCCGTGGTGGCGTTGCTGCCGTCGGACGCGGACGCCGGGGTGTGGGACTACTTCGCCACCGCGACGATCCCGGTGCCGGAGAACGTGCAGCGCTTGCTGCGCGGCCTGGAGGGCTACGGGCCCGATCAACCGGCCACCGTTCCGGCGCTGGAGGCCGAGACCGGACTGCGTCGTACGCGCGTCGAGCTCATGCTGAAGCAGTTGGCGGTGGACGGAGTCGTCGACCGGGTCGAGCGGGGTTGGGTCCGGACCGGGGCGGAGTGGACCTTCGACGCGGCGCACTACGACGGGATCGTCGCGGTCCGCCGCCGCGAGGCCGACATCATGCGCGCGTACACCCACGGAGACCGTTGCCTCATGCAACTTCTGCAGGAGTCGCTGGACGATCCGTCGGCCGAGCCGTGCGGCCGGTGCTCGGTCTGCCTGGGGGAGTTGCCGGATCCGTTGGCGGCCAGACCCGATGCGGACACGGTGGCGACGATCACGCGGCTGCTGCGCGGCGAGGTGCATGTGCTGGAGCCGCGCAAGATGTGGCCGGGCGGCGCGTTCGGAGCGCGGGGCAAGATCCCGGCCGAGCTCGCGGCCGAGCCCGGCCGGATCATCGTGTACGCCGACGCGCCCGAGTGGCGCGAAGTCCTGCAGGATGCTTTCAACGGATCGCCGACAGGGGATGCCCTCGAAGCACTGAAGGCCGGCGCGGTGTCCGCGCTGTCCCGCTGGCGCGGGTCATGGTCCGGCCGTCCCGAGGTCGTCGTACCACTACCGGCCGCGGGTCATCGTGAGCTGACGTCCGCGGTTGCGGACCACGTTGCCACGGTCGGACGCCTGGACCGGGCGGAGCTGACGGTCGACCGGAGCGGGTTCACCGATGACCTGTCCTCAGCTGAGGAAGCGAGGGTCTGGCGTGACGGACTGTCGGTCGACGGCACCGCCGCCCAGGCCGTCACTGCCCGGACGGTCCTCCTTCTTGTCGACGCGAGCTCGTCGCAGTGGCCGGTCACCGTGGCCGCGGCCAAGCTCCGGGAGGCCGGTGCCGCGGCCGTCCTGCCACTGCTCATTCACAAGCGCCCGTAGTGCTCATCCACAAGCGCTCGTAGTTACTTCGCCGCGAGGTCGGACTCGGCGAAGGACTTCAGGTCGGAGATCAGCCGGATCCAGCCGTCGCCGACCATCTCGCGGATGGCGCTGCCGGGCTCGAAGCCGGTGTGGATGACGGTCAGTTTGACCTGGTCGTCGACCGGCTCGAGCTCGAAGATCGCCGTGGACAGCGGCTCGTGACGGGCCTTCTCGTAGAGGTCGTCGTCCATGTCGACCGCCTTCGCGAACTCCGGCGTGATGTGGTGCCAGGTGAACGAGAGCCGGCTGTACGGCTTGTGCTCGAGCACCACCTGACCCGGGCCGGCCATCGCGACGTCACCCAGGTGCCAGACCATCTCGGAGCCTGGCTTCCAGTCGGTCTCGTGGTGCACGTGCCAGTACTGATCGGTGAACTTCGGGTCGGTCAGGACCTGCCAGAGCCGCTCCGGCGTGGTCTTGATGTAGGTGGTGTAGACGAAGTCGTTGTCGCTCATGGGTTCGGCCTCCAAAGCCGTTTTGAGATCGGCGAACAGCTGGACCCGGCGCCGGTCGTACCGGTTGATCCAGCGGTCCGCGATGGCGTTGATCGGCTCGGCGTTGAGGTAGTGCAGCTTCTCCCGGCCGCGCCACACGGTGCTGACGAGGTTCGCGGCCTCGAGCACGGTGAGGTGCTTGCTCACCGACTGCCGGGCCATGTCGAGGCCGGCGCAGAGCTCGCGCAGGGTCTGCCCGTTGCGCGCGTTCAGCATGTCGAGCAGTTGCCGGCGGCTCGGGTCGGCCAGCGCGCGGAACACCTCGTCGTCCATCCCGCTCCGATCCGTTCATGCAGCCATCTGGCTGCCTAACCACATTAGGCAGCCAATTGGCTGCATGTCAACCGGAACGCCATGTCGACCGAACGCGATGCCGACCGGACCGCGCTGCCGACCGGAATGCGGTTGACGGCTCGGTGAGGATGGCAGCGTGGAGATCAAGAGCCTCGGATACCGGACCGACCTGTTGCTGCTGGAGTTGAGCGGGAGCGTCTTCCATGATGCCGGCGAGTACGTCGTGGTGCGCACGCCGGACAACCCGGGCTTCTGGTGGGGGAACTTCCTGCTCTACCGCACGCCGTTCGCGCCCGGTGACGCGAAGACCCGCCTGGAGACCTTCCGCCGGGAGTTCCCGGCCGCGCAGCACGTTGCCCTGGGCATCGACAGCGTGGACGCGGAGATCGGCGCCGAGGACGATGTGATCGCGGCCGGGCTCGAGATCGAGCGGAGCGTGGTGATGACCGCGAGCGAGGTCGTCGCACCGAGCCGGCCCAACGAGGAGGCGACGTACCGCTTCCTGGACGGTGACGACGACTGGGAGCAGCTAATTCAGCAGAGCCTGGCAACCGCCGACATGGAGGTGGACGACGCGTACATCCTGTTCACCCGGCGGAAGCTGGCGGCGAAGCGCGCGCTGGTGGAGGCCGGGCACGGGAAGTGGTTCGGAGCGTTCGACGGTGACCGGTTGCAGAGCTCGCTCGGGCTGATGTTCGACGGCAAGGGCTTGGCCCGGTTCCAGAACGTGCAGACCTCGCCGGAGGACCGCGGCCGCGGGCTCGCGAGCACGCTGGTCCACCGCGCGTCGACGTACGGGCTGACCGAGGGTGGGGCGCGGACGCTGGTGATGGTCGCGGACCCGGACTACCTCGCGATCCGGATCTACCGCGCGGTCGGATTCAGCGACACGGAGACCCAGCTGCAGTTCACGGTGCGTCCCGCTTCCTGAGGCATGACAGGGTAGGGGCATGACTGAGAGTGGGGTCGTGCTGGTCACCGGCGGGAGCCGGGGAATAGGTGCCGCGTCCGCGGTGGCGCTCGCGGCGGACGGATGGGACGTCGCGGTCAACTACCGCACCCGGGCGGACGAGGCGGCGCGGGTGGTGAAGGCGTGTGAGGGGCTCGGCCGGCGGGCGCTCGCCGTCCAGGCCGATGTGGTCGAGGCCGACCAGATCGAGCGGCTCTTCGACACGGTCACCGCCGAGCTCGGGCCGATCGGTGCCGTGATCAACAATGCCGGCATCGTGTCGCCGTCGGGCCGGGTCGCGGAGTACGACGCCGAGCGGCTGGACCGCGTGTTCCGGATCAACTCGATCAGCGCCTTCCTGGTCGCCGGTGCCGCGGTACGACGGATGTCCACGGCGTACGGCGGTTCCGGCGGAGTGATCGTCAACGTGTCGTCGCGCGCGGCGGTCCTGGGTTCAGCCGGCGAGTACGTCGACTACGCGGCCAGCAAGGCGGCCGTCGACGCGCTCACCGTTGGCCTGGCCAACGAGGTCGCCAAGGAGGGCGTCCGGGTGCTCGGTGTCCGCCCCGGCCTGATCGAGACCGACATCCACGAGCCGGGCCGGCTCGACCGCATCGGTACGACGCCGCCGCTGGCCCGACCCGGCAAGGCCGACGAGGTCGCCGAGGTGATCGCCTTCCTCGCCTCCAGCCGCTCGTCGTACATGACCGGCACAACTGTCGACGTGTCCGGCGGACGCTAGCGTCATGGGACTACGGCCGGTCGACCTGGCGCGGCGAGCCGGGGTCTCGACCCAGTTGGTGCGGAACTACGAGGCGGCCGGGATCCTGCCGGCGGCGCCGCGGTCCGACACCGGGTATCGGCAGTACGGTCCTGAACATCTGTCGGCGCTGCTGACCTATCGGGCGTTGGCTCCGGGGTTCGGTGCGGACACCGCCACGGAGATCATGCGGGCCGTGCACGACGGGGATGAGGCACTGGCCTATCGGCTGGTGGATGCGGCGCATGCGGCGCTGCACGAGCAGCGACTGGCGACCGATGCGGCGAGTGAGGCGCTCGGTGCGATGGCCGCGGAGTACGTGGACGAGTCGCCGGTGAGCGGCCCGTCGTTGCTGGTGGGGGAGTTGGCGCACCGGTTGGGTGTCAGGACGTCGGCGCTGCGGGTCTGGGAGGCCGCGGGGTTGCTGGCGCCCACACGGGAGCCGGGGACGAAGTACCGGCGGTACGGTCCGGAGCAGGTGCGGGATGCGCGGGTCATTCACATGCTGCGGCAAGGGCGGTACTACTTCGAGCAGATCAAGCCGGTGCTCGACGGACTTCGCCGTACCGGAAGCACCGAGGCTCTGCGGAACGCGATCGCGGAACGGCGCGCCGCCCACGACCGCCAGACCAAGGCGATGCTGCACGGAGCGGCACTCCTGCACCAGTTGATCACTGAGGGATAGCGAGGTGGGTCGGCGCGGAGCGGCCGCGGACGGTGACCTGGTCGCTGGGTTGCCAGTTCCCGGCCTCGGCCGGCGCTGATTCGTTCACCGCGGTCATCGAGGCGATCAGCCGGCCGGGGACGGACTTGGCCAGCTCGCTGAGTCGGGCGGCTTCGTTCACCGGGTCGCCGATCACCGTGTACTCGTGCCGCCGTACGTCGCCGACCGTGCCGGCGACCACGATCCCGGCCGTCACGCCGATGCCGGCCGTTGCCTCCGGCAACTCCTCGGTCAGCCGCCGGGCCAGCTCGCGGCCCGCGCAGAGGGCGCTCCCCGCCGCGTCCGGCAGCTCAGCCGGCGCGCCGAAGATCGCCAGCGCCGCGTCGCCGGCGAACTTGTTCACGAACCCGTCCTGCCGGTCCACCTCGTCGACCACGATCTCGAAGAAGCGGTTCAGCAGCCGGACCACCTCGGCCGGAGGCCGATCCGCGGCCAGCTCGGTCGACCCGACCAGGTCGACGAACAGTACGGCGACGAACCGCTCCTCACCACCGAGCTGATCGCTGGAGAGTGCCTCCTGAACGACGCCAGGACCGACGTACCGCCCGAACACGTCCCGGATCCGCTCGCGCTCTCGCAGACCCTCCGCCATCCGGTTGAAGCCAGCCTGCAATGAGCCGAGCTCGGTGCCGTCGAAGACCGGGATGCTGACGTCGAGCTGCCCCTCACCGATCAGACTCAAGGCGGTGCGCACGGAGCGGACCGGTGCGACCACGGATTTCGCCGACAGCATGGTGAGCAGCCAGCCGTTGCCCAGTGCCACGATGCCCAGGGCAAGGATCACGACCGCGAGCCGGGTCGACGAAACGTCCTTCTCGATCAACGCGAGGATGGCGGCCAGCATCAGCCCGGCGACCGGCACCCCGGAACCGACCGCCCAGAAGAACACCGTCCGCGCCTTCAGGCCGGCCGCGAGCAGGCGGCGCGGCGGCGGTGAGTCGACCAGCGCGCGCGCCGCGACCGGCCGGAGCGCGAACTCGGTCAGCAGGTAGGACACCGCGCACGTGATGATCATGCCGTCGAAGACCGTGACCGCGATGCGTAGCGCGTTCTCCGGCTGGAGCACCAGCGTCATCACCGTGAAGATGACCACGGCCCCGAGCCAGAGCAGCACCTCGATCAGCGTCAGGCGCAGTGGAAGCTGGAGGGTGGCGATCTGCTCCTCGCGAGTGGCCGGGCGCTCCTGCTCCACCCACCGGGTCACCCGCCGGGTCAGCCGCGTGCTCAAGATGCAGCCGATCGCCACCGCGAGGACGAAGTACAGCGGGATGGCGATCGCCTCGAAGAGCTTGAGGTGATCGAGCAGGGGAGGCCCGGGCAGCACGAAGACGGCGAGCACGAACACGACCAGCGCACCGATCAGGTTGGTCCCGATCGAGAAGGTCGTCATCAGGACCTGCAGCCGGAAGCGCAGCAGCCGCGTGCTCTGGTCGGCCGGCCCGAGCAGCCAGGAACCGAACGGCCGCCGCTTGAGCACCAGCTCGGGACTTCCCTGCGACATCATGGTCACAGTCTGCTAGCAGCCACCCCGGTTTCCGCAATCGGCGTCAGGATCAAACCAGGGTTTTGGCACCATGGTGCGGCTGGCTCAGAATGGCCGCCTGTTCGGGCTGTGGCGTGGGTACTGTTCCCCGGACACCTGACTCGGGGAGTTATCCGTGACGCACGATCGCCACTCCTACGCCGAACCTGCCCTGGTTCGGACCACCCACCTCGAACTCGACGTCGAGCTGGACTTCAGCGCGAAGGTGCTGGCCGGTACTGCCACCCACACACTCGCCTGGTCGGGTTCCGGTGACCGGCTCGTCCTCGACACCCGCGACCTGACCGTCATCACGGTCGAAGGCGCGACGGCCGACGGCTGGGAGCCGCTGGAGTACAGCCTGGCGGTGCCGGACCAGGAGCTCGGCTCGGCGCTGACGATCCGCACGGCTCTGCACGAGCGGGTGCGGGTCAGCTACCGGACGGCCCCGACCGCGACCGGTCTGCAGTGGCTCGAGCCCTCGATGACGTCGGGCGGCGTGATGCCGTTCATGTTCAGCCAGTCGCAGGCGATCCACGCCCGCAGCTGGGTGCCGGTGCAGGACACTCCGGGCGTGCGGTTCAGCTACTCCGCGCACGTCACCGCTCCGCCGGAGCTGATGGTCCTGATGAGCGCCGACAACGGTACGACGTCGCGCCGGACCGGCTCGTACGACGTGGTGATGCCCGAGCCGATCCCGTCGTACCTGCTGGCCATCGCCGCGGGCGACCTGGTGTTCGAGCCGATCGGTGAGCGGTCCGGGGTGTGGGCCGAGCCGGAGATGACGCGGCGGGCGGCGACCGAGTTCGCCGACACCGAGCAGATGATGCGGGTCACCGAGGAGCTCTTCGGTCCGTACCGCTGGGGCCGCTACGACCTGCTCGTGCTGCCGCCGTCCTTCCCGTACGGCGGGATGGAGAACCCCCGGATGACGTTCGCGACGCCGACCGTGGTGATCGGGGACAAGTCGCTGGTCAGCGTCGTCGCGCACGAGCTGGCGCACAGCTGGTCGGGCAACCTGGTCACGCAGGACAGCTGGGACGACATCTGGCTGAACGAGGGCTTCACGTCGTACGTCGAGAACCGGATCGTCGAGGCGGTCTACGGCACCGAGTTCGCGGTGATGGAGACCGCGATCAAGCAGCACGCGACGGTCGTGAAGCTGGACCCGCTGACACCGGCCGAGCTGGCGGTCGAGCTGCCGGGGCTGAACCACCGGTCCGAGTACCACGGGACGACGTCGACCGGGCCGCTGAAGGGGTCGTGGTTCCTGTCCTGGCTGGAGGAGCGGTTCTCGCGCGAGGTGTTCGACCCGTTCCTCCGCGGGTACTTCGACCGGTTCGCGTTCCGCAGCATCACCACCGACGACTTCGTCGAGCACCTCCGGGAGCACCTGCTCGATCCGCACCCGAGCGTGGTGACGGACGCCGAGCTGGCCGCCTGGCTGGACGAGCCCGGGATCCCGTCGTTCGCCCGCCGAGCGGTGTCGGAGCGCTTCCAGGTGGTCGACAGCGCCCGGAGCCGGTGGCTGACGACCGGTGAGCTTCCGGCCGGTGCCGAGGAGTG
This sequence comes from Kribbella sp. NPDC048837, assembly GCF_055586945.1. Lineage (NCBI taxonomy): Bacteria > Bacillati > Actinomycetota > Actinomycetes > Propionibacteriales > Kribbellaceae > Kribbella > Kribbella sp. NPDC048837. The sequence continues at coordinate 394,704 of NZ_JBVJHF010000001.1, read as the reverse complement.
GACCACGCAGGAGTGGCTGCGGTTCCTGGACGCGGCCCCCGACGTACTCAGCCCGCTCCTGCTGCAGCAGCTCGACCGGGCCTTCGGCCTGACCGGTACGGCGAACGGCGAGATCGCCCGGCGCTGGTACCAGGTCGTCGCCGCCAGCAGCTACGAGGCGGCGTACGCCGAGCTCGCCGAGTTCCTCACCAACGTCGGCCGGATGAAGCTGGTCCTGCCCGTCTACCAGGCGCTCGCCGGCACCGACCGGGCCTTCGCCGCCGAGGTCTTCGCCAAGGCCCGGCCCGGCTACCACCCGATCACCACCGCAGCGGTCCAGAAGATCCTCGGGCAGTAGCTAGAGCTCCAGGGTGCGGCGGTGGACCGTCTCGGCGGGCGTGTAGCCGAGGCGGGCGTTGACGCGGCGCATCGGGGTGTTGGTGCTGACGGTGTCGGTGAGCAGACCTGACAGGTCGGGGAAATCGCGCCGGGCCTGGCGGATCTGCTCGGCCTTCATCCACAAAGCCAGGCCGTGGCCCCGGTGGTCCTGGAGTACGGCGGTGCCGTAGTGCTGGGCGTCGCCCTTGCCGTCACCGGGTACGACGAGTTCGGTGAAGCCCACGATCGTGCCGGTGGCGTCCTCGACGGCTGCCACCGTGGTGAGGTGCTCGCCGCGCTGCTCGATCACCTCGGCGGCGTACCGGGTCCGCGCCACGTCCCACGGGTCGTCGCCGTACTCGATGTCGCCGGACGGCGCGTCGTTCATACCTGTCCGCGCGTCGGTGAACGTCTCCGCCAGCTCATCGGGGACGACGCCTCGCCAGGAGGTCAGGTGGTAGCCGGGCACGTCCGGGACGACGGGATCGACGTCTGACAACTGGCGTCGCGCGTAGATCAGCGTGAGGCCGATGGCGAAGCCGTGGTGCTGGAGGAACCGGTCAGCGGGGGAGCCGGCCGTCGCGTCCGCGAGCAGCGTCCGGATCTCGTGCTCGCGGGCGGCCTCGACGACCGCATCGAGCAACCGGGAGCCGACACCACGGCGGCGCTCGGCCGGGTGGACGTTCAGCTGGAGCTCGGCCAGCTGCGACAGCGTCTCCCGGCTGTTGAGCCGGAGGAAGGCGGATCCGACCGGGTTGCCGTCGGCGTCCGCGGCGAGCCAGGCGATCCGGCGGCTGAACGGCCGGTAGTCGGGATCCGCCAGGGGAGTCAGTCTGATGCTCAAGTCGTCAACATAACGCTCGCCGGGATCACGTGCCGAGGCTCGGCACATCGGCTACCGTGGCGCGAAGCCGAACGGGGAGAGGAGCAAGGGGTGGAGCAGCCGGGTGGGGGTGTGGGTGACGACGTCGTGCGTACGATCGGTGCCGACCATGTGGCGCTACGCGAGCAAGTACTCGCGGAGTTGCGCCGGCGGATCGTGGACGGCGAGTACGCGCAAGGTGAACGGCTGACCGAGACCCGGCTCGCGGACGACTTCGGGGTGTCGCGCAATCCGGTGCGGGAGGCGTTGCGCGTGGTGGCGGCCGAGGGCTTCGTCCACATCCTGCCGCGCCGGGGCGCCGTGGTGGCGACCCTCGACGAGACCGCGGTGCGCGACCTGTTCGCCGTCCGGGAGCAGTTGGAGACGCTGGCGGGCGGACTCGCGGCCGAGCGGGCGACAACGGCCGACGTGGCGCGGTTGCGCCGGCTGCTCGACGAGGCCAGCGCGGCGACCGATGCGAAGGACTTCGACCAGGTCGCCGAGCTGAACAGCGCCTTCCACCGCGCGGTGATCGAGGTCAGCGGCAACCGCTGGCTGCTGTCGATCTCGGCCGCGATGTACCACCACGTCCACTGGGTCTTCCGCGTCGGCGCCGCCCAGCGCGCCCCGCACTCGTGGGAGGAACACATCCGCCTGGTCGACACGATCGAGTCCGGCGACTCGGCGGCGGCCACCATCGCGGCACGCGATCACGTGGCAGCCGCCGCCAAGGCCGCGATGAGCAGCCGGCCCGAAAGCGCTTAGCGACCGACGGCGTACCCCTGCATGCCGCGGGGGTTGGCCGCCGCGGCCAGCACGCCGTCCGCCTCCTTGCGGACGGCGCACAACCGGCCGAGGCTCCACGGATCGCCTTCGGTGACGACGTGCCCGCGGCGTGCGAGTTCATCGCGTACGGCGGCGCTGACGCGGCTCTCGATCACCAGACCGCCCGGCTCCGTGGTGCGCGGGTAGAACGACGACGGGAAGCCGGTCGTGTGCCAGGCCGGCGCGTCGATCGCCTCCTGCAAGTCCATCCCACTGCCCAGATGCCGCAGCAGGAAGAGCAGCTGCCACTGGTCCTGCTGGTCGCCACCCGGCGATCCACAGGCCATCACCGGCTGTCCGTCCCGCAGGACCAAGGTCGGCGTGAGCGTCGTCCGCGGACGCTTGCCCGGCGCCAGCGAAGCCGGCAGCCCTTCCTCGAGCCAGAACATCTGCGCCCGGCTCCCGAGGCAGAACCCGAGCTCCGGGATGGTCGGCGACGACTGCAGCCAGCCGCCGCTCGGCGTGGCGGAGATGATGTTGCCCCAGCGGTCGATCACGTCGACGTGACAGGTGTCGCCGCGGGTGACCCCACCGGACGAGACGGTCGGCTCACCGGTGGTCGCGTCGCCGAGATCGTTGCCCACAGCAATCGACGGCAGGACGGGCCGGCGGCCGTCCGGGCTACCCGGTCGCAATTCCAGGCTCGCGTCCGGGCCGATCAGCTTGGCCCGCTCGGCGGCGTACGCGGGGGAGAGCAGCGTCTTCAGCGGGACGTCGGCGCCGTCGCCGTACCAGGCCTCGCGGTCGGCGTACGACAGCTTCATCACCTCGACCGTCGTGTGCACACCCTCGGCGCTGTCCAGGTCGACGTCGCCCAGCTCGGTCAGTACGGCGAGCGACTGCAGCAACCCCGGTCCCTGGCCCCACGGCCCGGTCTTGGCGACGGTGTACCCGTTCCAGTCGACCGTCGCCGGCTCCTCCCAGCTCGCCTGGAAGGCGGCCATGTCGTCGCCGGTGATCAGGCCGCCGTGGTCCTCGCCGCTGGAGTCGCGGTGCGGCAGCCGGGAGAACTTGTCGACCGCCTCCGCGACGAACCCCTCCCGCCAGGTCTTCCGCGCCCGCTCGACCTGCGCCTGCCGGTCAGCGCCGGCCGCCTCGCCCTCGGTCACGAGCTTCTCGAGCGTCGCGGCGTACGCCTCGTTGCGGAACCTGCCCGTCGCCGGGCGACCGTCCCGCAACCACAGCGCGGCAGACGTCGGCCAGTGCTCCTCGAACAGCTCCTGCACCGTGCTGACCGTGTCACCGACGCGCGGCACCAAGGGGTGACCGTTGCGTGCGTACTCGATAGCCAGCTCCAGTACGACGCGCAGCGACAGCGTGCCGTGGTCACGCAGCAGGAGCAGCCATGCGTCGACCGCTCCCGGCACGGTGGCCGCGAGCGGTCCGGAGCCGGGTACGAGCGTCAGACCGAGCGAACGGTAGTGCTCGATCGTCGCTCCGGCCGGTGCGACGCCCTGACCGGACAGCACGCGCGGTGTGGGGTCGTCCGCGGTGGCGACGATCGCCGGGACCTCACCGCCGGGTCCGTTGAGATGCGGTTCCACAACGTGCAGCACGAATCCGGCCGCGACGGCCGCGTCGAACGCGTTGCCGCCCAGCTCGAGGATCCGCATCGCCGACTGGGATGCCAGCCAGTGCGTGGACGAGACCATCCCGAACGTGCCGCGCAGCGTGGGCCGGGTGGTGAAGGTCATCGGGTTGCTCCTTCGGGAACTGTGCGTACGTCGGGTCCGGTGCCGTCGTCGTTGACGAGGTGGCAGGCCACCTGGTGTCCACCCTCTCCGATCACCCGCGACTCCGGCACGACTGTCCGGCATGTGTCGATGGCGACCGGGCACCTGGTGTGGAAGCGGCACCCGGGCGGCGGGTCGATGGCGGAGGGGAGATCGTCACCGAGCAGAACGGGCTTCCGCGCCCGCTGCTCGGCAGGGTCGGGTACGGGCGCCGCCGACAGCAGCGCCTGGGTGTAGGGGTGCGCTGGCGCGCCGAAGATGCGGGACCGCGGTCCTTGCTCGACCAACTGGCCCAGATACATCACCGCGACCTCGTCGGCGAGGTACTCCACGGCGGAGAGGTCGTGGGTGATGAACAGGCAGGCGAAGCCGAGATCTCGCTGGAGGTCCGCGAGCAGGTTGAGCACAGCTGCCTGCACCGACACATCCAGTGCGCTGGTCGGCTCGTCTGCCACGAGGAGGCGCGGTTCAGAGATCAGTGCGCGGGCGATGCTCACTCGCTGACGCTGACCGCCGGACAGCTCGTGCGGCGACCGCTGTGCGACCTCCGGCCGGAGTCCGACCCGGCGTAGCGACTCCGCAACCTTGGTGGAGATGTCTTTGCGGCGCATCAGCCGGAGTGGCTCGCCGACGATGTCTCCGACCGACAGCCGCGGGTCGAGTGAGCCGGCCGGGTCCTGGAACACGATGGACACGTCTCGCCGGTGCGGCCGGAGCTGGCGGCGGTTGAGGTGCGTGATGTCGGCATCCGCGAGTCTGACGGTCCCACCGCTCGGTTCGAGCAGCCTGACGATGCACCGGCCGACAGTGGACTTGCCGGAGCCGCTCTCGCCGACCAGTGCGACGACCGAGCCTTGCCGGATCCGCAGCGTCACACCATCGACGGCCCGAACCGGTCCGAAGTGCATGACGAGGTCTTCGACCTCCAGGGCGTGGGTGTCCATCACACCTCCACTGGTTCTCGGACCGGGTTCCAGCAAGCGACCCGGTGCGGACCACCCGTCAGTTCCGGCTGGGACGTCGTACAGGTGTCGACCGCTCTGCGGCAGCGGTCGGCGAAGGTACAGGCGTCGGGCTGCGCCGTCAGCACCGGGACGAGACCGGGGATCTCGTTCAGTCGATGAGTCTCGGCATGGCGGCCGGCCGCCGGTGATGCGCCGAGGAGGCCGGCTGTATAGGGGTGTTGCGGGTTGGCGAACAGTTGGTGGACGTCGGCGGTTTCGACCACGCGACCGGCGTACATGACCGCGACCCGGTCGGCGAGGTCCGCGACCACTCCGAGGTCGTGGGTGATCAGGACGATGCTCGTCCCGAGACGCTCGCGCAGCCCACGCAGTACGTCGAGGATGCCGGCCTGGATCGTGACGTCGAGGGCCGTGGTCGGCTCGTCGGCGATCAGGACCTTGGGGTCGCAGGCCACGGCCATCGCGATCATCACGCGCTGGCGCATGCCGCCGGAGAGCTGGTGCGGGTAGTCGCCGATCCGGCGCTCGGCGGACGGGATGCCGACCAGCTTGAGCAGCTCGATCGACCGGTCGCGGGCGGCCTGGCGGCCGAGGCCGACGTGGGTGCGGAGCACCTCGCCGATCTGGTGGCCGACCGTGAAGACCGGGTTCAGCGACGTCATCGGCTCCTGGAAGATGTACGCGACCTCGCGGCCGCGGATCGACCGCAGCGTGCGCTTGTCCGCGCCGATCAGTTCGGTGCCGTCGAGCGACACCGAACCCTCGACGGTCGCGGTCCGGGGGAGCAGGCCGGCCAGGCTCATCGCGGTGACGCTCTTGCCGCAGCCGGACTCGCCGACGACCGCGAGCACCTCGCCGTCGCCGACGTCCAGGCTGACCCGGTCGACGGCCGACAGCGGGCCGTCCTCGGTCCGGAAGGTGACGGACAGATCCTTGACCTCCAGGACTGGCCTCTTCGTTGACACAGTCATCGGCGGCTCGCTTTCGGGTCGAGCGCGTCGCGGAGACTGTCGCCGACGATGTTGAAGGCCAGGGTCAGCAGCATGATCGCCACGCCGGGCATCACCGCGGCCCACGGCGCCCGCGACGCGAACTGCTGGGCGTCGGACAGCATCGTGCCCAGGCTGGGCGCGGGCGGCTGGATGCCGAGCCCGAGGAACGACAGCACCGCCTCGCCGAGGATCGCCGCCGGGATCGCGACGGTCGCCTGGACGATGATCACCGAGGCCGCGTTCGGCAGGATGTGCCGGCCCAGCACCCAGGCGTCCCCGGCACCCTCCACGATCGCGGCCGAGACGAAGTCGAGCGACTTCAGCCGCAGCGTCTCGGACCGCACGATCCGGATCACGCCCGGGATCTGCGCGATGCCGATCGCGATCGCCGCGTTGCCGAGGCTCGCGCCGCGGATCGCCGCCAGCCCGACCGCGAGGATCAGGAACGGGAACGCGAGGACGAGGTCGGTGAAGCGGGAGATGAGTGCGTCGATCGCCCGGAAGTACCCGGCCATCAGGCCGAGCGGTACGCCGATGACCAGCGAGGTCGCGACCGCGAGCAGGCCGACGTGGAGCGAGGCGCGAAGCCCGTACATGATCCGGGTGAGGACGTCACGCCCGAGGTCGTCGGTGCCGAGCAGGTGGCCGGCGGTGCCCGGCGGTGCGAACGCCTGGTCGAGATGCGTCTGCGTCGGGTCGTGCGGTGCGAGCCACGGGGCGAACACCGCGAGGATCACGGCGATGCCGAGGACGACGAGGCCGGTGATCGCGAGCGGATTGCGGAGGATCCGGCGTACCACCTTGCTGCGATTGCTGCGCAGCGGTGTGCCGGCGGTGACAGCTTCGGCTACGGCCATCAGGCATCACCTCGGACGCGGATCCGCGGATCGATGACGGAGTACAGCAGGTCGACGAGCAGGTTGATGACGATGTACGCCGTCGCCGTGACGAGGACGACGGCCTGGATCACCGGGTAGTCGCGCTGGAAGACGGCGTCGACGGTGAGTTTGCCGAAGCCGGGGAGCGCGAAGATCCGCTCGGTCACGACCGCACCGGAGATCAGCGCGCCCAGTTGGAGGCCGACGATCGTGACGACCACGATCAGGCTGTTGCGCAGCGCGTGCCGGCCGATCACCTCGCGGGGCGGGAGGCCTTTGGCTTCCGCCGTACGGATGTAGTCGGCGCTCAGGGCGTCGAGCATCGAGGATCTGGTCTGGCGCATGATCACCGCGGCCAGGCCGGTGCCGAGGATGAGCGCGGGCAGGATCAGGTGGTGCAGGTTCGCCACCGGGTCGGTGAAGAACGGCACGAAGCCGGACGCCGGGAAGAGGCCGAGGGCAACGGACAGGTAGAGGATCGCCATCAGCCCGAGCCAGAAGTTCGGCACCGAGAGCCCGAGCAGGGCGAGCGCGTTGGCGGCCCACTCGGCCGGGCGTCCACGTCGTACGGCGGCGACGATGCCGGCGCCGACCCCGATGACGCTCGCCACCAGGATCGCCAGCACCGACAACTCGATCGTCACCGGCAACGCGCTCACGATCATCGTCCGGACCGGCTCACCGGTCCGGATCGACTGCCCGAGGTCTCCCCGCGCCGCGTGGCTGACGAACTGCCAGAACTGCACGAGCCACGACTGGTCCAGCCCGTACTGCTGCCGGATCGCGCGGAGAGACTCCGGATCGCGGTCCTCGCCGGCCAGCGCGAGCGCCGGGTCACCGGGCAGGGCGCGGACGCCGGCGAACACCACGATCGTCGCCAGCACCAACGTGACGACCGACTGCCACAACCGATTGAGGAGATACCCCCTCACTTGGCGAATCCTGCGAAGGCCGTCCTGATCACGCCGTCCGGGTAGACCTGGATGCCGAGCAGTTTCTTGGAGACGCCGGTGAGGTTGCGTTGGCGGTACATGTAGATCAGCGGGTCGTCCTGCTGGAGCTTCGTGACGACGTCGCCGTACAGCTTGATCCGCCGGGCCTTGTCGGTGGACTGGCGGGCGTCGGTCATCAGCTTGTCGACGTCGGGGTTGCTGTAGCCGGCCACGTTCTGGCTGCCGGTGGTGCCGACGAAGTTGTAGATGTTCGCGTCCGGGTCGACCCGGCCGGACCATCCCAGCTGCAGGAGCTCGAAGTCACCACGGTCCTGCTGGTCCAGCAGCGACGCGTACTCGACCGGCTTGATCACCAGGTCGAACCCACCGTCCTTGACCATCGCCTGCAGCGCCTGCGCGAGCCGCAGGCTGTCGGGGTTGTTCGAGGTGATCATCGTGACCTTGTACGGCGTACTCACGCCGGCGTCGGCCAGCAGCTGCTTCGCCTTCGCGGGGTCGTGCGGCGGGCAGACCTGCGCGGCGTCGGAGGTGAACTCGCTCTTCGGCGAGATCGGCGAGCAGGCGACCGTGTTCAGTCCGTTGAAGATCGACTTCACCAGCGCCTCGCGGTCGATCGACAGGGCGAGCGCCTGGCGGACCCGCGGGTCCTTCGCGATCGGGGTGTCCAGCTGCTTGAGCGGATTGCCGATCCCGTTCGCGTTGGCGATGTTGATGGTCAGTCCCTGGTACCCGAGCGACTGCGACTGCAGCACGGTCACGCTGCTGTCCTTCTGCAGCGTGGGCGCGTCCTGCGTCGAGAGTGAGTCGGCGACCTGCGCGTCACCCGACTTCAGGTTGGCCGAGCGGATGCTCGAGTCGGTGATGATCCGGTACTCGATCGCGTCCAGGTGCACCTTGGCGGCGTCGTAGTACAGCGGGTCCTTGACCACCTTGATCGAGTTCTGGGCGACCCGGCTGGCGAACTTGAACGGGCCGACGCAGACCGGCGCGGTGGAGAAGTTCGCGCCGAGCTTGGCCACCGCGGCCGGGCTGAGCACCATGCCGGCCCGGTCGGCCAGCGCCGCGGTGAGCGGGGCGAACGGCTTCGACAGCTTGATCACGACGGTGTTCGGGTCCGGGGTCTCGATCGAGGTGATCGGGCCGAGCTCGCTCTTGCGGCCGGAGCCGGCCAGCGTCAGGCCGCGGTTGATCGAGATCTTCACCGCGTTCGAGTCGAGCGTGCCGCCGTCGGCGAACTTCACGCCCTGCTTGAGCGGGATGGTCAGGCTGAGGCCGTCGGCCGAGATGGTCGGCAGCGCGGTCGCGAGCTGCGGCACGATCTTCGCGTCCGGGCCGAGGTCGTAGAGCTTCTCGCACATCGTGTGGAAGACGTAGCGCGAGTACAGGCTGCGCGACAGCGTCGGGTCGAGCTTGTCCGGGTCGGCGGACAGGGCGACCGTGAGCGTGCCGCCCTGCTTGACCTGCGCCGCGTCGGCCGGCTCGCCGAACACGTCCTGCCCGGACGCCGACTGGGTCGCACCACCGCTGTCGCTGCCGGCCGGTTCGACGGGGGAGCAGGCGGTTCCGGCGAGGGCCAGCACGATCACCCCCGCGACGGTTGCGGTCACCGTGCGGCGGCGGTGGCTCCAACTGGAGCGGTTCAGTGCGAACGAAGGTCGACGAGTCATCGTGGGCTCCTGAGTAGGCGGTCCCGATGACTGTTTCATGTATACAAGGGACCTGCGCAAGTGATTCGGCGAGTTTGGCTGAACCTTTTACGATCTCCCGCCGTACTCCGGGTGGAACGTTCAACACCCGACGGCCGCCCGGGCCGCCGGACGCTGCAGCACGGCCTCCGGCGGCGCGGGTGTCGGTCAGGCGGTGACCGGGTAGGTCAGATCCCCGGCCGGTACGGCGAGACCGTCGAGCGCGAGCGCCATCAGGTTCGGGCCGTCGTACTCCGGATGATGCACGCCGAACCCGGTCGCCTGCCGGAACCCGAAGCGCGGGTAGTACTCGGCGTGCCCGAGCACCACCACGCTCTGCTCACCACGATCACGCGCTGTGGCGAGTGCGGCGATGACGGCCGCGCTGCCGGCACCTTGCTTCTGGTACGCCGGGAGCACGGCGACCGGTCCGAGCGAGAGGACCGGGGTGTCGCCGATGTGACACCGGGTGAGGAGCGCGTAGGCGACGGGCCGATCGTCGGGGGTGGTCGCGACGATCATGAGCCCGGGGAGCCAGGCGATCGGGTCGGCGCGGTGGGCGTCGAGGAAGTCGACCTCGAACTGCCGGCCGAAGGCATCGCGAGTGATGTCACGGAGGGTGTCGACGTCGGCCGGAGTCTCGACGCGGGTGTTCCAGGTGATGGACAACGGAATCCCTTTCGGGCAAGGGGGAGCTGCGTCAGGCAGGTCCCACGGTGAGTTGGACGATCGGGCATGCCAAGACACCGGTCGGCGCAATCATCAACTCACCTCCTTCTCCGAAGTCTTCGTCACCTTAGTGGGCTGTCGCCGGCGGCGCACGGGATTTACCAGTCGGTGGCCAGGGCGGCGAGTGGGTCCGTCGTGGCCGGTGCTGACGGGGTCCAGGTGCCGTCGACCTGGCGGTAGGGATGCCAGCGGCCGAGGTGGTCCAGCCGGAGCTGGAGGTCGTTGCCGACCGTGAGCTGGTTGCCGGTGGTGCTGATCGCGAGGTCGTCGTCGGCCGCTCGGAGCGGGCTCGGGCGAGGTCGGCTGGGTCGGGCGTCCAGGTGTGCTCGAGGACGTCGAGGCCGGGGGCGCCGCCGTACCGCCAGGCTTGGATGCCGAGGGCAAGATCTTGTCCGGTCGCCTCGGCCAACGGTGTGGTGAGCTCGGGGAAGTCCGCCGCGAGGCGCACCGCGTCCGCCCATTCGTCGAGTGGTTGCGGCTCCGTTGTGCCGTGGAGCAGGGCGCTGAGGAGTGCACGGGCTCGGCGGGAGGCGTCGAGGACGAGCAGCGGGAGGGTCGCCGGGGCGAACCCGTGCGGCGGCTCGATCCCGCTCACGGCCAGGTCGTCGACGGTGCTCTTCGGCGGCAGATCTGGCACCGGCGGCAAGGCGCGCACCGAGGCTTCGAGCACGTCGCCGAGCGAGACCCCCGGAGCGTCGGCCGGTGACCTACCCAGACCGTCGGCAGGTGAGTCACCTCGCACGTCCGCCGGTGAGCGCCCCGGTCCGTCGGCGCGTGTTGTCGTCGCGGACCGGGTTCGGGCTTGGAGTTGGTCCAGGAGGTCTTCGCGGGAGCGGCCGCGGAGCAGGAGGAGGATGAACGGGTCGTCGTCGAGCAGCCAGGCGACCTGGTAGCAGAGCGCGGCCGCGTGCTGGCAGGGCAGCTCCCAGCCGTCGCAGGTGCAGCTCGGGTCGAGATCTCCGATGCCGGGCAGGAGAGGTACGCCGGCATCCGCGGCGGCCTCGACCAGGTCATGCGGCATGTCACCGTCGAGCAATGCGGCGATGTGCCCGGCCCGTGCGGCGACCTGATCGAGGAACCGGCTCCACGCGTCCTCGGTCAGCTCGTCCACGTGGACGACGGCCTCGTACGTGTCGTCGGGTGAGTAGACCATCGCCGCGATCCGCCCCGCGCTGATCGTGATCGCGCCGACCTGCCCGGAGTTGGCATACCGCCGCCCCTTCCGAAGCTGATCCGCATCCAGCGAGGTGTCCTCGAGCGCCTGTACCCAAGCCTGAGCCCACCACGACCGCCCCCGAGTGCTCCGCCGCTGCGCCCCAAAAGCCACAAACCCCCGCGCTTCCGTCATCGGAGACCTCCTCGCGCAGCCACGCGACCCCGGCTCATCGGAGACCTCCGCGGAGTTGGACCAGGTCGGCTAGTTCTGTGTCGGAGAGTTCGATGAGGGCTGCCTCGCCGCCGGAGAGGACTGCTTCGGCGAGCTCGCGTTTGCTGCTGAGCATCGCCGCAATCCGGTCCTCGATGGTGCCTTCGGCGATCAAGCGGTGGACCTGCACCGGCCGCGTCTGACCGATCCGGTACGCACGGTCCGTCGCCTGGTCCTCGACCGCCGGATTCCACCACCGGTCGTAGTGCACGACGTGATCGGCCCGCGTGAGGTTCAGCCCGGTCCCCGCCGCCTTCAACGACAACAGGAACACCGGCGCCTCCCCGGCCTGGAAACGCTCGACCATCTCCTCGCGCCGCCGTACGGGCGTCCCGCCGTGCAGGAGCTGGGTCCCGATCCCGCGCTCGGCCAGATGACGTTCGAGCAGCCGCGCCATCGCGACGTACTGCGTGAAGACGAGCACGCTACCGTCCTCGGCGACGATCGTCTCGAGGAGTTCGTCGAGCAGCTCGAGCTTGCCGGATCGGCCGGTCAAGCGCGCGTCCTCGCCCTCCTTCAGGTACTGCGCCGGGTGGTTGCAGATCTGCTTCAGCCCGGTCAGCAGCTTGACGATCGCGCCGCGTCGCGCCATCCGGTCGCTCGCCTGCACCTCCGCCATCAGCTCGCGGACGGTCGCCTCGTACAGCACGACCTGCTCACGAGTGAGCGACACCGGCTGATCCGTCTCGGTCTTCGGCGGCAGCTCCGGCGCGATCCCGGGATCGGACTTGCGCCGGCGGAGCAGGAACGGCCGGACCAGCTTCGCCAACCGCTGCGCGACCTCGTCGTCCTTGTCCGCCTCGATCGGCGTCGCCCACTGTGTCCGGAACGTGCCCAATCGTCCGAGCAGCCCCGGCGTCGTCCAGTCGAGGATCGCCCACAACTCCGACAGGTTGTTCTCCACCGGGGTGCCGGTCAGTGCCACCCGCGCCGGCGACGGGACGGTCCGCAGCGCCTTCGCCGTACCCGACGAGGGATTCTTCACGTGCTGCGCCTCATCCGCGACGACCAGCGCCCACCGATGCTCAGCCAGCCGTACGGCGTCCCGCCGCAAGGTCCCGTACGTCGTCAGCACGAAACCCTCCCGCGCATCGTCGAGCGACCGCGACGAACCGTGGAAGCGCCGGACCGGCGTACCCGGAGCGAACCGCTGGACCTCACGCTCCCAGTTGCCGAGCAGCGATGCCGGGCAGACGACGAGAGTGGGGCCGGCGGTGTCGTCCGACTGTTGTCGATGGAGGTGGAGGGAGATGAGCGTGATCGTCTTGCCGAGGCCCATGTCGTCGGCGAGGCAGCCGCCGAGGCCGAGGGAGGTCATCCGGGCGAGCCAGCGCAGTCCGCGCAGCTGGTAGTCGCGCAAGGTGGCCTGGAGTCCGGCCGGCGCGTCGATCGGCTCGTCGGCGCGCTCCGGATCGGCGATCCGGGCGCGCAGGTCGTCGAGCCACGCGGTCGGGGTGACGGTGATCTGGTGGCCGTCGATCTCCGTACTGCCGGTGAGCGCGGCACCGAGGGCGTCGATCGCGGTGACCGGTTTGAGGATGCGTTCCCGGGCTTTGCGGGCCAGGTCGGGCTCGATCAGCATCCACTGGTCGCGCAGCCGGACCACCGGGCGGGTCGCCTCGGCCAGCCGGTCCAGCTCCGCTTCGGTGAGTGGCTCGCTGTCGGGATCGTTGCCGAGCGCAACCTGCCAGCTGAAGTCGAGGGTCGCGCCGCCGCTGAAGAATCCGGGCAGGTTGCTCGGCGGTCCGTTCTTCGACGTGATCGCCGCTCGCGCGGTGAGCGCCCGCCCGAGGCTGCGCGGCCAGTGCAGGTCCACGCCGGCCGACGCCAAGCGCTGCGCGGACCCGGCCAGCAACTCGCCGACCTCCTCGTCGGCCAGCTCCATCCGATCCGGTACGGCGGAATCCAGCAGCCGGCCGAGTGGGTTCCACACGCGGGCCGCTCGGCGGATCGCGAGCGTGGTGTCGATCCGGGCCCGCGGTCCGAAGCCGGGGACGTCTTCGGCCCAGACGTCGTACGCGTCACGCACGAGGGTCGGATCCTTCAAGCTGTGCAGCTGCACGACCGCGCTGAAGGCGAGCGAGTCGGCCATCTCGATCCGCAAGGAGATCCGCACCCCGGTGTCGAGCCCGACCGACACCTCATCCGCCCACGACCGAAGACGTTCAGCCCGCTGCGGCGCGGCACCCGCGAACACCCCGGTCCGGTGCGCCTTCGCAGCCGCCGGCGACCTGGGCATGCCATCCGCCACGGCATCCAGAAACCCCCGCAACAAATCTTCCGCCACCGGCAGCCGCACAGCCGTCGGAGCTGGAGTGGCGGAGCCTCCGGCCTCGACAGGGGTGCCGGTGCTGTCGGGGGAGCCGGCGGTGGGACGGACGGATGCGTCGGGCGGGAGGGGGAGGGCTCGGGCCGACGGCGGCATGGCCTCGGCGAGTTCGAGGATTCGGGTGATGTCGGTGGGGTCGAGGGGGCCGACTCGCCAGGCGTCGTGGCCGGTGGGGGAGAGGCCGGGGAGGAGCTTGCCTCGGGCAACCAGCTGGAGGGCGATCAGGGCGGCGCCGCCCCAGAAGGCGGCGGACGGGTGGGCGGCGGCTGCCTGGCGGGCGCGGCCGAGGATGGGGACGGCCTGGCCGATCGGGAGCTCGATGGCGCGGACCGAGCGCGGTGACGCGTCGACGACCAGGTCGAGCTCGGTCTGCTCACCGACGCCGAGGGGGAGTGGCCCACCCTCGGGATCCCAGAACGCGACCCGGCCCTCCCGTGGTGGATCCGCCGGCTTGAACACCACCGCACACCCGGCCAACTCCTGCCCCGTACCCACCAACCCAACGCCCTCCTACTCAACCAACATCAGGGGATCTCCCCAGGACCTCGTGCCTTCTCCCTTGGTCTGCGCCGGGGAGAAGGCACAACTCGAACGGAAGGACCGTGCCTAGACCGTGAGTGCCTCCGGGGTGTCCTCGGTGTCGGGCTGGTCGAACTGAGTGCGGTACAGCTCCTCGTAGCGACCACCGGCGGCGAGAAGGTCGGTGTGCGTCCCGCGCTCGAGGATGCGGCCGGCCTCGATCACCAGGATCTGGTCCGCGGCACGGATCGTGGAAAGCCGGTGGGCGATGACGACCGCGGTCCGCCCGGCGAGAGCCTCGGTGAGTGCGGCCTGGACAGCGGCCTCGTTGGTCGAGTCCAGCGCCGCGGTCGCCTCGTCGAGGATGACCACCCGCGGCTGCGCCAGCAGCAGGCGGGCGATCGTCAGCCGCTGCCGCTCACCACCGGACAGCCGGTACCCGCGTTCGCCGACGACCGTGTCCAGCTGATCCGGCAGCGACCGGATCAGCTCACCCAGCCGCGCCCGCGTGAGCGCGTCCCACAACTCGTCCTCGGTCGCTTCGGGCCGCGCGAGCAGCAGGTTCTCCCGGATGGAGTCGTGGAAGAGATGGCCGTCCTGCGTGACCATGCCGAGGGTGTCCCGCAGCGACTCGGCCGACACGTCACGGACGTCCACTCCGGCGAGCTTCACCGCGCCGGCGTCGACGTCGTACAAGCGGGGGATGAGTTGCGCGATCGTGGACTTGCCGGCCCCGGACGAGCCGACGAGGGCGACCATCTGCCCCGGCTCGGCGCGGAACGACAGGTCGTGCAGCACCTCGACCCCGCCGCGGGTGTCGAGCTTCGCGACCTCCTCGAGCGAGGCCAGCGAGACCTTGTCCGCCGACGGGTACGCGAACCTGACGCCGGAGAACTCCACCGACACTGGCCCCTCGGGCACCCGGCCCGCGTCCGGCTTGTCCTTGATCAGCGGCTCGAGATCCAGCACCTCGAAGACGCGCTCGAAGCTGACCAGCGCGGTCATCACCTCGAGCCGCGCGCTCGCGAGCGCGGTCAGCGGCGAGTACAACCGCGTCAGCAGCAACGCCATCGACACCACCGCACCCGCGTCGAGCTGATCGCGCAACGCGTAGAACCCGCCCAGCCCATACACCACGGCCAGCGCCAGCGCCGAGACCAGCGTCAGCGCGGTGACGAAGATCCACTGCACCATCGCCGTCCGCACCCCGATGTCCCGCACCCGGCGCGCCCGGATCGCGAACTCCGCCGACTCCCGCGCCGGCCGTCCGAACAGCTTCACCAGCGTCGCGCCCGGCGCCGAGAACCGCTCGGTCATCTGCGTACTCATGGTCGCGTTGTAGTCGGCCGCTTCCCGCTGCAGCCCGGCCAGCCGGGTCCCGATCCGGCGGGCCGGTACGACGAAGACCGGCAACAGGATCAGCGCGAGCAGAGTGATCTGCCACGACACCCCGAGCATCACCACGAGCGTCAGCACGAGCATCACCACGTTGCTGACCACGCCGGACAGGGTGTCGCTGAACGCCCGCTGCGCCCCGATCACGTCGTTGTTCAGCCGGGAGACCAATGCGCCGGTCCGGGTCCGGGTGAAGAACGCGATCGGCATCCGCTGGATGTGGTCGAACACGGCCGTCCGCAGGTCCAGGATCAGGCCCTCACCGATCCCGGCCGACAGCCATCGGGTGAGCATGCTGATCCCCGCCTCGGCGATCGCGATCACCGCGATCAGCACAGCCAGCTGCAGCACGACGCTGAACGCCTTGCCGCCCACGATCGCGTCGACCACCCTCCCGGCCAGCACCGGTGTGGCGACCGCGAGGACGGCCGCGACGACGCTCAGCACCAGGAACCAGACCAGCTGCTTGCGGTGCGGCCGCGCGAAGGCGAGGATGCGTTTCAGTGTGGCCCGTGAGAACGGGCGTTTCTCGTCCTGGGCGTGCATCGCGTGGTACAGCGAGTTCCACGCGGTCATCTCCATGCTCACGGCTGTGCTCCGATGAATCGGTCGATCGGGGAAGTCGATGATTCCGGACACCACCGACAAAACCCGACGCTAGAACCTCGACAACCCTTGAGGTCAAACCCTTTCCTAACTGGGTACAGTGTACGAGGTAACCGGACCACCTAGCCAATCCGGAAGAAGCGCGCCCATGAACCAGGAGTACAGCGGCAGCGGGGACCCGGCGAAGAGTCTCGAACTGCTGTGGCGCCGGCGTCCGCAGCCGACGCGCGGACCCAAGCCGGCCCTGACGGTCGACCAGATCGTCGAGGCCGCACTGCGGGTCGCCGACACCGAGGGTCTCGCCGCGCTGTCGATGCGGCGCGTCGCCGACGAGGTCGGGTCCGGCGCGATGACGCTGTACCGCTACTTCCCCGGCAAGGGCGAGCTCCTCGACGTCATGCTGGACGCCGTGTACGGCGAACTCCCGCGACGCGACGTCGACGGCGACTGGCGGGCCAGGCTCGACGAGGTCGCCCGCGAGAACCGCGAGCTGTATCTCCGCCATCCCTGGATGCTGCACGTCGCCGTCAGCCGGCCGCCGCTCGGCCCGAACGTGATGGCCAAGTACGAGTACGAGCTGGCCGCGGTCGACGGGATCGGGCTGACCGACATCGAGATGGACGACACCGTCGCCCTGGTCAACGGGTACGTGCACGGCGCCGTGCGTACGGCGGTGGAGGCGCGGCAGGTGATCCAGCGGTCCGGGATCACGGACAAGGAGTGGTGGCTGGCGCACGTACCGCACCTGGACCAGATCGGCGACAGCAAGAAGTTCCCGCTGGCGTCACGGGTCGGGACCGCGGTCGGGAATGAGTTCGACGCCCCGTACGACTCCGATCACGCGTTCGAATACGGTCTGGAACGGCTCCTGGACGGCGTTTCCACGCTGGTGGCGAACCGGTCTGCGCCACAAGTATGAATATAGTTGTGAGTGAGTACTCACTCAGTTAACCTCGAAGCGTGACTCCACGAGCGACTCCACTCCCACCCGAAGAACGGCGCGCCGCCATCGTGCGGGCCACGCTGCCGTTGCTGGAGGAGTACGGGACCGAGGTGAGCACCAAGCAGATCGCCGAGGCGGCCGGGATCGCCGAAGGCACGATCTTCCGCGCGTTCGGGAGCAAGGACGCGCTGATCGACGCGACGATGGCGTCCGCCATGGACACCAGCGACCTGATCACGGCGCTCGAGCGGATCGACCGTTCGCTGCCGCTGCGGGAGCGGACCATCGCCGCCGTCGAGGTCGGCCAGAACCGGCTGCGCGGCGTCTTCAAGCTGATGTTCGCGCTGCGGCTGCGGCGCCCACCCGATCTCAAGTCCACACCGATGGACGAGGCCCGCCGCAAGCGGCAGTCGGACCTCGCCAACGCCGCGTTCGCCGAGCTGCTCCGGCCGGACGCGGACCAGCTGAGGTGCTCGCCCGAGGAGGTGGTCCGGATGATCGGCATGCTCACCTTCTCGGCCACCCACCCAATGATTTCCGGCGGCAAGGCGCTGACCGCCGAGGAGATCGTCGACTTCGCCTTCGACGGTGTCCGCAAGCGCACGACCGGCCCGGACGCGGTGAGCTGTCCAAATCGAGATCAGCCGCCGGCCACCGGGGACGTCGCCGAGCCCGCGCTCGACGGCGGCCGCCATCACGACTCTGGGGATGATTGATGTTAGTTAGCGTCTTGCGTACGCACTTGCGTCCGTACGTGGGAAACCTGTCCCTGGTGGTCGCCCTGCAACTGGTCGGGACGATCGCCTCCCTCTACCTACCCAGCCTGAACGCCGACATCATCGACAACGGTGTGGCCAAGGGCGACACCGGCTACATCATGGCCACCGGCGGCTGGATGCTCGGTGTCAGCCTGCTGCAGATCATCTGCACGGTCATCGCGGTGTACTTCGGTGCCAAGACGGCGGCGCTGTTCGGCCGCGACGTCCGGGCCGCGGTCTTCCACCGGGTCGGCGAGTTCTCCGCCCGCGAGGTGAACCAGTTCGGCGCACCGACGCTGATCTCGCGCAGCACGAACGACGTCACCCAGATCCAGATGCTGGTCGTCACCACCTGCACGATGCTGGTCGCGGCACCGATCACGATGGTCGGCGGCGTGTTCATGGCGGTCCGCGAGGACATCGGCCTGTCCTGGCTGGTGGCCGTCGCCGTGCCGTTGCTGGCGGCCTCGATCGGGTTCATCGCCAGCCGGATGGTCCCGCAGTTCCGGAAGATGCAGAAGAACATCGACGGGGTGAACCGGGTGCTGCGCGAGCAGATCACCGGCATCCGGGTGGTCCGCGCCTTCGTCCGGGAGCCGCACGAGGTCGAGCGCTTCGGCGTGGCGAACCAGAACCTCACCGACACGGCCATCCGAGCGGGCCGGCTGATGGCGCTGGTCTTCCCGGTCGTCATGCTGATCCTGAACCTGTCCAGCATCGCGGTGCTGTGGTTCGGGGCCTCCCGGGTGGAGAACGGGACGATGGAGGTCGGCGCGCTGACCGCGTTCCTGAGCTACCTGATCCAGATCCTGTTCTCGGTGATGATGGGCGTGTTCGTGATGATCATGGTGCCGCGGGCCTCGGTCTGCGCGGACCGGATCGCCGAGGTGCTCGGCACCGAGTCCTCGGTCCGGCCGCCGGTCACCCCGATCACGACCTTCACCGGACGCGGCCAGCTGGTCTTCGACAACGCCTCGTTCAAGTACCCCGGGGCCGCCGAGCCGGTGCTGCACAACATCAACTTCGTTGCGTCACCGGGGCAGACGACGGCGATCATCGGCAGCACCGGCGCGGGCAAGACCACGCTGTTGTCGCTGGTCCCGCGGTTGTTCGACGCCACCGAAGGGCGAGTGCTGGTGGACGGCATCGACGTACGCGACATCGATCCGGAGGCCCTCTGGGAGCGGATCGGCCTGGTGCCGCAACGCCCGTACCTGTTCTCCGGGACGGTGGCCAGCAACCTGCGGTACGGGAACCCGGAGGCCACCGACGACGAGCTGTGGGAAGCCTTGGAGATTGCCCAGGGCAAGGACTTCGTCGAGGCGATGCCGGAAGGGCTGAACGCGCCGATCGCGCAAGGCGGTACGAACGTCTCCGGCGGTCAGCGGCAGCGACTGGCGATCGCGCGGGCGCTCGTCCGCAAACCGGAGATCTACCTGTTCGACGACTCGTTCTCGGCGCTCGACCTGGCCACGGACGCCCGCCTGCGGGCCGCGCTCCGGCCGATCACGGCGGACGCCTGCATGGTGATCGTCGCCCAGCGGGTGTCCACGATCATCGACGCCGACCAGATCGTGGTGATCGAGGACGGCGCGATCGTCGGCAAGGGGACCCATCAGGAGTTGCTCGACAGTTGCCCGACGTACGTCGAGATCGTCGAGTCCCAGCGATCCGCGGAGGAGGCGGCATGAGCGAGGACAAGCAAGCCCCGGCCGCCTCTCCGAACGGACAGGCACCGAACGGACAGGCACCGAACGGTCAGGCGCCGAACGGACAGGCGCCGAACGGTCAGGCGCCGGCGCCGGCCGGCGGCGCGACGACCGTCAAGGCGACCGAGCGGCCGACGACCGGCCGTGCGTTCGGGCCACCCGGTGGGATCCCGGGGGACAAGTCGCTGAACTTCCTCCCGTCGGCCAAGCGGCTGCTCGGGCGGTTGCGGCCGGCCCGGCTCCAGGTCTCCGGCGTCATCCTGCTGGCGGTCGGCAGCGTCAGCCTGTCGGTGCTCGGTCCGAAGATCCTCGGCCGGGCCACCGACATCATCTTCGCCGGCGCGATCGGCAGGGGACTGCCCGCCGGCCTGACCAAGGACCAGGTGATCGAGCAGACCCGGGCCTCCGGCAACGGCCGGCTCGCCGACCTGCTCGGCGGGATCGACCTGATCCCGGGCGTCGGCATCGACTTCGATGCCCTGCGCAACGTCCTGATGATGGTGCTCGGCCTGTACGTCGGCGCGTTCTTCCTGTCCTGGGCCCAGGGCTACATCCTGAACGGCGTGGTCCAGCGGACCATCCTCGCCCTGCGGTCCGAGGTCGAGGACAAGCTGAACCGGCTGCCGCTGAGCTACTTCGACGGCGCGCCCCGCGGTGAGCTGCTCAGCCGGGTGACGAACGACATCGACAACATCTCGACCAGCCTGCAGCAGACCCTGAGCCAGTTGCTCACGTCGCTGCTGACGGTGGTCGGCGTGGTCACGATGATGATCGTGGTCTCGCCGCTGCTCGCCCTGATCGCGCTGGTCACGATCCCGATCTCGATGATCCTGACCGCGGCGATCGCCAAGCGGTCGCAGGTCCGGTTCGTCGCGCAATGGCGTCATACCGGCGCCTTGAACGGCCAGATCGAGGAGGCGTTCACCGGGCACGAGCTGGTGAAGGTCTTCGGCCGGCAGAAGGAGATCGAGGCGAGCTTCGCGCAGAAGAACGAGGAGCTGTACCAGGCCGCGTTCGGCGCGCAGTTCATCTCCGGGCTGATCATGCCGGTGATGATGTTCATCGGGAACGTCAACTACGTGGTGATCGCGGTCGTCGGCGGTCTGCGGGTCGCCTCCGGCACGATGTCGCTGGGTGACGTCCAGGCCTTCATCCAGTACTCGCGGCAGTTCACCCAGCCGCTCACCCAGGTGGCCTCGATGGCGAACCTGCTGCAGTCCGGGGTCGCCTCGGCCGAGCGGGTCTTCGAGGTGCTGGACGCCGAGGAGCAGGTGCCGGAGGACGCGACACCGGCGAAGGTCACCGATGCCCGCGGGCGGGTCGAGTTCGAGCACGTGTCGTTCTCGTACGACCCGGAGAAGCCGCTGATCACCGACCTGAGCCTGGTCGCCGAGCCCGGCCAGACGGTCGCGATCGTCGGCCCGACCGGGGCCGGCAAGACCACACTGGTCAACCTGGTGATGCGGTTCTACGAGCTGAACGGCGGCCGGATCACCCTCGACGGTGTCGACATCACCGAGCTGACCCGGCACGACCTGCGGTCGCGGATCGGCATGGTGCTGCAGGACACCTGGCTGTTCGGCGGCACGATCCGGGACAACATCCTCTACGGCAACCTGAACGCCACCGAGGAGGACATGCTGGCCGCGGCCAAGGCGACGTACGTCGACCGGTTCGTGCACAGCCTGCCCGACGGGTACGACACGGTGATCGACGAGGAAGGCAGCAACGTCAGCGCCGGTGAGAAGCAACTCCTCACCATCGCCCGGGCGTTCCTCGCCGACCCGCAGCTCCTCATCCTCGACGAGGCCACCAGCTCGGTCGACACCCGCACGGAGGTCCTGGTCCAGCGAGCGATGGCTGCGCTCCGCTCCGACCGCACCAGCTTCGTGATCGCCCACCGGCTGTCCACCATCCGCGACGCGGACCTCATCCTCGTCATGGAGAACGGCGCCATCGTCGAACAAGGCACCCACACCGAGCTCCTCCTCGCCGACGGCGCCTACGCCCGCCTCTACAACGCCCAGTTCAGCGGCGCCGTAGTAGACATCGACGAATCCGCCATCGCCACCCCACTAGCAGCCCCAGCCGCCCGCCGATAACCGAGGAAGGGGACGCCAGTCCGGCGTCCCCTTCCAGGCCTGACGCTCCTGTAGATCGTCAAGGAGTTGGGGTGAGGCCTTGGGCGCGCCGGTCGACCATGTCCATAAGCTGTGAATATAAAACTGTTATGCTTCGAGCATGAGTCGTCAAGACACCGCTCCTGGCGCGTCCGCCGCCATCGGGGCAGCCCTCTACGGCCTGGCCACCAGGGCCACGAGACGCCTGCCCCGGGACATGAGCCTGACGTCCGCCGCCACCCTGGCCACCCTGGACCGGACCGGCCCGCGGCGCATCACCGATCTGGCCGCGGTCGAGGGCGTCACCCAGCCCGCGATGACCGCCCTGGTCCGGGTGATGGAGGAGTCCGGCCTGGTCGAGCGGTGGGGCGACGCGTCCGACAAGCGGGTCACGCTGGTGTGCCTGACCGAGGCCGGCGCCTCCTACGTCCGGACGCGGCGCCAGGCGGGCGTCGACGCGTTCGAGCGGTTGATCGGCGAGCTCACCGGCGACGAAGTCGAGGCGCTGGTGGCGGCCCTTCCGGCGCTGAAGCATCTGGCAGAGCTCGAAAGCCAGGACCGCGAAGGGCCGAAGCAGTGACCGGGCAGCCGGTCGGCGGGGTCCCGGTGAAGGCGTTCCCGGTGGCGCGTTCCGAGGCGCGGCTGCTGGTCCCCGCCCTGATGTTCATCGCGCTGGTCGTGGCAGCGGTCGCCAGCCTCGGGGCGCCGCTCATCACCAGCGTGGCGACCACGTTCCACGTCTCGCTCGGCAGCGCGCAGTGGACGTTGACCATCGCGTTGCTGAGCGGCGCCGTCGCCACGCCCGTCCTCGGCCGGCTCGGAGCAGGCCCCCACCGGCGAGCCACAATTCTCGTCACGCTGGCGGTCGTCGTCGCCGGCAGCGCGCTCACCGTGCTCCCACTGCCGTTCGGATGGCTGCTCGTCGGCAGGGCTGCCCAAGGTGTGGGACTCGGTCTGACGGCGCTGATGATGGGCGTGGCCCGCGACCATCTCCCGGAGCCGCGCAGCGCGGCCACCATCGCCCTGATCTCGGTGGTCTCGATCATCGGGGTCGGCGTCGGTTACCCCCTCGCCGGGCTGCTCGCCGAACTCGGCGGGGTGCGCGCCGCCTACGGCTTCGGCCTGGTCGTCACCGCCGTCGCCTTCCTGACCGCGTGGCGCTCCATGCCCGAAGCCCCCGAAGGCCGCTCCGCCCACGTGGACGTGGCAGGCGCGGCCGTCCTGGCCGCTGCGCTGCTCCTGGTGCTGTTCCTCGCCGGCGAACGGAATCTGTGGAGCCGGCACCTCGCCGTGGCGGCGGGCCTCGCCGTCGTCGCGATGGTGCTGCTCTGCGTCTGGGCCGTCATCGAGCTGCGCAGCACGACGCCCCTGGTCGATGTGCGGGCGGTGCGGCACCCGGCGGTCGCCGGGGCGAACCTCGCCATGTTCGTCGGCGGGATCGGCATGTACCTCCTGCTCACGCTCATCACCCGGTACGCGCAGACGCCGCACGGCGCCGGCTACGGCTTCGGGCTGACGACCTTCGTCGCCGGGCTGGTCCTCATCCCGTTCTCGGTGCTGGGGTTCGTTGCCGGCAAGCTCACGCCGCGGGTCCGGACGCGGATCGCCGACCCCCTGCTCCTGGCCGGCAGCGCCGTCGTGGTCGGCGGCGGGTTCGCCCTGTTCGCGGCGGCCCGGTCGGACCTGGCCGAACTGTTCGCGGCGATGGCCGTGCTCGGCTTCGGCGTCGGCGGCTTCTCGGCCGCGATGCCCGGCGTCATCCTGGCCGTCACCCCCAAGAGCGAGACGTCGAGCGCCATGAGCTTCAACTACGTCGTCCGCAGCGTCGGGTACTCCCTGGGCAGCGCCATCGGCGGCCTGATCCTCGCCGCGGGCACCGGCCCCGGCCACCTCTTCCCCGACGACAGCGCCTACACCACCGCGGCGCTGGTCGGTATCGGCGCCATGGCGATCACGACGCTGACAAGCCTCGCTCTCGCCCGCCGACGCTCGTCCGAGACCAACCCGTAAGTCAGATGCACTCATCCCAACACTGGAGGTTCCATGCCCAAGGGCTACTGGGTCAGCGCCTATCGCACCATTTCAGACCCTGAGAAGCTGGCTGCTTACAACAAGCTGGCCGCTCAGGCCGTGAAGGCCGGGGGCGGTCGGACGCTCGTCCGTGGCGGTCGGGTCGTGGCGCATGACGCCGGAATCGCCGAGCGCACCGTCCTGGTCGAGTTCGACAGCTTCGAGCAGGCCGTCGCGGCGCACGAGAGTGCGGCCTACCAGGAGGCGCTGGTCGCCCTCTCCGACGGCGTCGAGCGCGACTTCCGCATCGTCGAAGGCATCGACTGACCGAGGTCCAGCCGGATCTTCACTACGCTCCTATAGATCGTCAAGCAGTTGGGGTGAGGGCTTGGTGGATGTGGGGTAGGAGTTCGCGGGGCGATGTAGCGCTTGAGGCAGCGCGCTGTGGTTGAGGCGGTGGCGGTCGGTGCGGCCGGAAGAGACCGGGACGGGTGAGGCGCCGCAGGGCGCTGCGAAGGCAGCTTCGGTGCGCAGCCTGTGGATAACTTCTGCGGCGTCGGCGCCGAATGTGCGCTACTTGAGGCATGGCGACCGAAGCTCCAGAATCCGTCCGCGCCCGAGGCGCCGCGGCTGCGTACCGGGTGGCGACCAGACTGGGGATCGCCGACCACGGCGACCTCGACACATTGCGCGACGCCTACGTTGTCGCGTACGAGTTTCCGGCGCCGATGATGGTCAGGATCGCCGACGACATGCTGGCGGACCTGCGTGCCGACGTCGGCTCACGTCGTACCGGCCGCGTCGTCGCACTCGGGCGTGACGGACACCATCTCGCGCTGGCGATGGCCAGGCTCGACCCCCGGTTCGTCAAGCGGCACGTCTCGAACGTCGTGCTGTCCCGGGCGCTCGTCGAGAACGCACTCCAGGATCTGGAGAACCACCAGGGTCTGGAGTTTCCTCAGGTCCACGGCTACCGGCGCGTGGCGCCCCGGGTGGACCCCGCGGACACGATCGGCGGATTCCGGGTGCTCAGCGACTACCTGCAGGCGCACCACGTGCCAGTCGGCCTACCGCAGAGCCGGGTCTCGGTGTTCGACACCAGCTTCAAGGGCACGGTGCAGGAGCTACTGGCGGCGGTCTACCCCGAGACGACCTTCACGGGGCGGTACGCGTTCTTCGGCGAATCACCGCACGATCCCCACCCGGGCAGCAAGAAGGGCTACGAGGTTCACCTGACCGCCTCGGAGTCGCGGCAAGGCCGTCCGTTCTACGACCTTCCTGCCGACGAGTCGAAGACCTTCGCTCATCAGCTCGCGCTCAACAGCGTCGAAGAGTTGCTCGACGGTCCGATGACGAGTCCGGTGCGGATCGGCGCCGATGGCCCGGCACAGACCGGGCAACGCAACGAGCCGACTCTGCTCGTGGGCTTGAGCGAGGGACGCGTCTCACCACGGCTTCGGCAGTTGCGAGTGCGCGAAGGCGCGAAAGTGGTGAATCTCCTCGCGGTTGCGGACTGCGCGCAGCACGCAGCCATGCTCCGGGACTCGGGCATGGACTACCGGACCGGACTGGAGACCGGTGCCCGGCGATACCGTGCCGAGATTCGCGCCTGGATCGGCGGCGGCGAGACCGATCCGCGGCTCAAGGAGTTTCTCGACTCCTTCGTCCACAGGACCGACAAGCAACACGCGGAGCTTCTCCAGCGAACGCTGGCGCACGCACGGGTTCCGGCGAATGCCGGCGCTCGGATCTGGGCTGCCTACGACCGTTGTGGCAGCGACGACGACAAGCGGGTGTTCGTACAGAATGTTCTCAGCTCAGCACAGACAGGCGGAGGTACGCATGGGTGGCAGCCGGAGCGAAGGGGATCCGACCAGCGACTGGTTGGCACTCGTTGGGCTGGGCGAGAGTCATGAGGACTTCGGCGACCTCGCCGACTCGCTGACTTCGGGCGGGCCACCACCGCCGGCCGGACCGCCGCCGATCGCGCGGGCGCCGATGATCATCGATACCGATGCCGGTGGGGATCCGGATGACACGGTGGCGTTGGTGGTGGCGGCTCGGCGGGTGGCCGAGTTGGCGTTGGTGATCACCAGTGATGAGTACGGCGGGGAGCGGGCGCGGTTCGTTCGGTATCTGCTGGATCTGGTGGGGCGGCCGGATGTGAAGGTGGTGGCCGGGTCGGATCTCGGGAACAGCAGGCTGTATTTCGTCGACGGGTTGTTTCCGGCCGGCGTACCGAAGCAGGACGATGATGTGGTTTCGGCGGTTGACGCGGTGTGCGCGTCGGTGTCGGGACGGATCCGGTGGGTCGGGATGGGGCCGCTGTCGAATCTGGCGGCGTTGCAGGCGGAGCGGCCCGAGTTGGTTGCGCGGATGGTTGTCACGCAGATGGGCGGGGCGATCGAGTATCGGGATCCGGCGCGGGCGGAGCACAACTTCCGGGTTGATCCGGACGCCGCGATCCGGATGGTGCCGGCGCTCGAGCCCTGGCTTCCCACGCTGGTTGTCTCCGACGTGACGTTCAACCCGGCGATGGAGATCACGCGCGAGTCGCCGATCTATCAGCGGTGGGCTCAGGCGGACACGCCGACCTGGGCGAAGGTCCTGCGAGCGCACTTCGACCGGTGGATGGAGCACTATCCCGGTTCGATGCAGCATGACGCGCTCACGCTCGCGGCCGCGACTCTGTGGCCGGGGATCCGGTTCGCCCGGGAGCGGGTCGCGCTCGACTCCATCGCGCGGATGAGCCGTAGTGAGCAGGGCACCGAGATCATCATGTCGATCAGTGCCGACTACGGCGCCTTCATGTCCTGGCTCGACGCCCAACTGAACTAGAGCGGGCGCCACCCCACAGAGGGGTGGCGCCGCCCGGTTCTCAGTTCTTCGGTACGACGAGGTCCGGCCGGAGGGCGAGCAGGACACCCAAGGTCGCGTACCCGATCAGCAGATGCGTCCCGCCGATCCACCGGGAAGCCCCGTCGCCGAAGAGGATCATCGACGGTACGGTCACGATCGCCCAGCTCTCCGCGACCAGCGGCCACCAGCGCAGGACGCCCCGCCACCGGCCGGCCAGCGCGATCTTCACCGAGATCACCGCCATACCGAGCATCGACAACGGCCAGCAGATGTCCATCGGGACCAGCCACGCCGCGTCCTGCAGGTTCGACGGGAGCACACCGTGCAGCAGCGACCAGACGCTCGCGATCCCGAGGATCACCGCCTCCACCTTCAGCAGTACGGTCGACGTCCCGGTCGCACGGGTCCGGTACTGAATCGCCAGCAGGCAGAACACGCCCAGCTGGAACGCGAGCCCGGTCAGATCGCCGATCCGCTCCGGCACCCCTTCGGTCACCGTGGTGAACGCGAAGATGCTCGCGGCCCACGTCAGCGTCCCGGCCGTCAGGCCGAGACCGAGCCGGCGGATCGTGCGTTCGGCCGGACCGGCCGGCACCTGAAGCGACGGCACCACATCGGTGCGGGCCTTCGCAGGTGTTGTAGTCATTCCGGTTCCTCCCCCTGAGGTCTGTCTCATGGCCTCCGAGTCTTCGGGGCCGGCTGACCCGCGAGACAGGGTCCGCGGTCCCTCGAGCTGTCCCGACGTACGACGGGACAGTTGACCCGGGACGGCGGGACACACTTTGGGTGACAATGCAGCGATGGGGGAGGACGCACGGAGGGGATGGGGGCCGGCTGTACTCGGTACAGTCGCGCTCCTGCTGTCTGTCGCGACGGTCGTCCTCGACCTGCGCAACGGCACCGACATTCCGCCCGCGGCCGAGCTCGACGCGGGGTGGACCGCCGTCCTGTCCGGACTGGCTCAAGTCATCCCCGGTCTGCTCCTGCTGCATCGGCTCCCGCGGCACCCGATCGCCTGGATCCTGACCGGGTCGGGTCTGTTGTGGATCGTCGACGGGTTCGCCTCGAGCTGGGCGGCGTACGCGATCTACACGTCGCCGGGTCTGCCCGGCGCGTCAGCGGCGTACTGGTTCTACTCGCGGTTCGGTGCGTTCCTCCTGCTCGGGCTGCCGCTGCTGATCCTGCTCTTCCCGGACGGCAGGCTGCCCACCGCGCGACTGTGGCGCGGTCTGTCGATCGCCAGCCTCGCCCTCACCACCCTGCTCCCGCTGCTGTTGCTCGTCGCACCGATCGACGTGATGGAGCGCTATCAGTCCGCCGCGCTCCCACCCGAGATCCGGGCGCTGAACCTCGACCCGTTCAGCGTCGATCTGCCGTACGACGTCTGGGCCGCGCTGCTCCGGGTTGCGTACGCCGGGGTGATCGTCAGCCTGGTCGTACCGTTCGCCGTGACCGTCCACCGCTACCGGGCCGCGTCGCGAGAACGCCGGGCGCAGATCCGCTGGCTGATGTGGGCCGCCCTGGTCGACCTGATCGTGCTGGTCGTGCCACTCGAGAATCCACCCGCGGTCTCGGCGCTCCTGTTCGCCCTCGCCATCGCGCTGACCTCGGCCGCGATCGTCGTCGCCGTCAGCAAGCATCGGCTGTACGACGTAGATCGGTTGCTCTCGGCCACCTTCCTGTACGGCGTCCTCGCGGTCCTCGTGGTCGGGGTCGACCTGGCCGTGTTCGCGGTGGCCGGCGGTGTGCTGGGTGAGCGCGATGCCGCGCTGGTGGCGATCGCGGTCGTCGCCGTGGTCTACGCGCCGCTGCGGAGCCGGCTCTGGCGCTGGGTACGACGTCTCGTCCGCGGCTCCCGTGACGATCCGTACGCGACCATGTCCGCGCTGGCCGAACGGCTGGAGTCGGCGGCCGACCCGGACGAGCAGCTGCGTGCCGTCGCCCGCACGGTGGCGGAGGCATTCCGGTTGCCGTACGTACGCGTGGAGATCGAGCGGTCCGGCGGAGGGCTGGCGATCGTCGAGCACGGCCGGGAGGTTGGCCCGACCCACGCGCTGGCTGTCGGCTATCGCGGCGAGTCGGTCGGTCGGCTGGTGTTCTGCCCGGGCCGCGGTACGGCGTTGTCTGAGCGGGACCAGCGGTTACTGGGTGACCTTGTCCGGCAGGCCGCTGCGGCTGCGCGGGCCAGTGAGCTGAGCACCGAATTGCAGCAGGGCCGCAGTCGGTTGGTCGCGGCGCGCGAGGAGGAGCGGCGGCGGCTCCGGCGCGACCTGCACGACAGCCTCGGCCCGAGCCTGGGCGCGGTGGCACTGCGCATCGAGACTGCCCGGAACCTGGCGAAGTCGGCTCCGGCCGAGGCGGATCGGATGCTGGAGCAGGCGACGATGGAGGTCGCCGCCGCGCTGGCCGACGTACGCCGGTTGGTTCACGATCTGCGGCCGCCGGCGCTGGACGAGCTCGGGTTGGTACGGGCGATCGAGCAGCAGGCGGAGCGGTTCCGGCTGAGCGGTCTGGCGGTGTCTGTCGACGCGGACCAGCTCGGCGCGCTGCCGGCGGGCGTCGAGGTGGCGGCGTTCCGAATCGCCTCGGAGGCGTTGACGAATGTGGCCCGGCACGCGGCCGCCGCTCGGTGCGACATCACCCTGCAGCTGGACGGATCGGCGCTCGAGTTGTCCGTCAGCGATGACGGGATCGGGATCGGCGCGGAGGTGCAGGCGGGGGTGGGGATGCTGTCGGTGCGGGAACGGGCCGCCGAGCTCGGGGGAGTCTGCAGTGTCACGTGTCCGGCGGGCGGCGGCACCGTCGTACGGGTCCGGTTGCCGCTCGACGCCGTACCGGAGGGTGTTCATGGGTGAGAGCGTGCGGGTGCTGCTGGCCGACGATCATCCCGTCTACCGCGACGGGCTGGCCGCGTTGCTCGGGTCGCTGGACGGCGTCGAGGTCGTCGGTACGGCGGCCGACGGGGTGGAGGCCGTGGACCGCGCGCGGGAGGTGCAGCCGGATGTCGTGGTGATGGACGTGCAGATGCCGCGACTGGACGGGATCGAGGCGACGCGGGCGATCACCGCGGACAGTCCACATATCGGCGTCGTCGTACTCACGATGGCCGAGGAGGACCAGACCCTGTTCGCCGCGATGCGGGCCGGCGCCCGTGGCTACCTGCTGAAGGGTGCGAACCAGGCGGAGATCGTCCGCGCGATCACGGCCGTCGCGCAGGGCGAGGCGATCTTCGGACCGGCGATCGCCCGGCGGGTCGCCGAGTTCTTCGCCGCCGCCCCGGCCGCGACCCCGGGCAGCCCCTTCCCGCAGCTCACCACCCGCGAACACGAGATCCTCGCCCTGGTGGCGGCCGGCCGCTCGAACGCCCAGATCGCCACCGAGCTCTTCCTTTCCCCGAAGACCGTCCGCAACAACGTCTCGAACATCTTCGCCAAACTCCACGTCGCCGACCGCGCCGAAGCCATCATCCGAGCCCGCAACGCCGGCCTCGGCCGCTGAGCCGGGGCTTTTGGCCCGGGCTCCGGCGCGTCAGGTCCGCGCGAGACGGCGTACGGCGAGTTCGGCCAGGAGGGCTGAGGCGTCGGGGAGGATGGAGTCGTCGAAGTCGGCCAAGGGGGAGTGGTTGTCGGCGGCGGCTTCCGGGTCGGCGGAGCGGCAGGCGCTGAGGTTCAGGTAGACGCCGGGGACCTCCTGCAGGACGTACGACATGTCCTCGGCGCCGCACCGCGGATTGCGGCGTTCGCGGAAGCGGTCGGGGCCGAAGAGGTCGACGATCGTGTCCCGGGCGAACTCGAACTCCGCGGCGTCGTTGACCGTCACCGGGTAGCCGATCTGGTAGTCCACCTCCGCGGTCAGCCCGTGCGCGGCCGCCAGCGACTCGACCAGTTGCACCGAGGCCAGTTGCACCTTGGCGCGAGCCTCGGCGGAGAACGTCCGTACCGTCGCGTCGAAGAACGCGTCGTCCGGGATGATGTTCTCCTTCGTCCCGCCCGCGATCCGCCCGACCGTGAGGACGACCGGGTCGAACACGTCGAACTGCCGCGTCACCATGGTCTGCAACGCCCCGACCATCTCGCAGAGCACCGGGATCGGATCCTTGCCCCGGTACGGGATCGATCCGTGCGTACCCGCTCCGACCACGCGCACGTGCAACTGGTCGGCCGCGGCCATGAACGAGCCGGGCCGGCTGCTCCACATCCCCAACGGCTGGCCCGCGGACCCGACGTGCAGACCGTACGCCGCATCCGCGCGCCGGCCGGCCGCGTCGAGAACCCCTTCGCGGATCATGATCGGCGCTCCGCCGGACGTCTCCTCGCCGGGCTGGAACATGAACACCACGTCACCGGGCAGCTCCGCCTGCAGCGAGCAGAGGATCTTGGCCGCGCCGACGAGCCCCGCGACATGGAGATCGTGGCCGCAGGCATGCATCATCCCGGGATGCTGGGACACGAACGGTACGTCGACGCGCTCGGTCACCGGCAGCGCGTCCATGTCGCCACGCAGCAGCACGACGGGACCCGGTCCGCGACCACCGCGCAGTACGGCGGTGACCGACGACAGCTCCTTGCCGAGCGTGATCTCCAACGGCAGACCCTCCAGCGCGTCGAGGATCAGACGCTGGGACTTGGGCAGCTCGAGGTCGTACTCCGGAACCTGGTGCAGCGCGCGCCGGAGCGTGACGATCTCCTCGCCGAACCGCCCGGCGAGCTCGCGGGTAGCGCTCATGCCTTCGGTCCCAGGTTGAGCGCGGTCATGACCCGCTGCGCGCTCCCACCGAGCTCGAGCAGCTCGACCAGATCGAGCCAGCGCTCCGGGTCCTTCACCTCGTGCGGGATCGCCGGGTCGAACGAGCCGACCGGCGCGTCCTTGGCGACCGCGACGACCTTCGGCGCGACATCGAGGTAGTCGGCCGCCTCCAGGATCTTCCGCTTCACCGACGCGGACATCGGCGTACTCGCGTCTGCCGCGGCCGCGCGGATCGAGTCCAGGTCGCCGTACGCCGTGACGAGGGAGGCGGCGGTCTTCTCGCCGATGCCCTTCACCCCGGGCAGTCCGTCGGAGGCGTCACCACGAAGGGTGGCGAAGTCGGCGTACCGGTTCGCGGGGACGTCGTACTTGGCGAGCAGTGCCTTCTCGTCGTACACATCGGCCCGGCCGACGCCGCGCGCGGCGGTGTAGACGACGCGGATGCCGCGGCTGTCGTCGATCAGCTGGAACAGGTCGCGGTCGCCGGTGACCACGTCCACCGGCATGGTCGCCTGGTGCGAGAGGGTGCCGATCACGTCGTCGGCCTCGTGGTCGGGCGCGCCGACCACGGCGATGCCGAGGGCCTCCAGGCAGGCCCGGATGTACGGCACCTGAACCTCCAGGCGGTCCGGGACGTCCTCGACCTGCTCACCCTTCGGCGTGACGAACTCGACCCGCTGCGCCTTGTACGACGGGATCAGGGCGACCCGCCACGACGGGCGCCAGTTGTCGTCCCAGCAGGCGACCAGATGGGTCGGCCGGTGGTTCTCGGCCAGGCGGGCGATGAAGTCGAGCAGCCCGCGGATCGCGTTCGTCGGCGTCCCGTCGGCGGCCTTCATCGTGTCCGGCACGCCGAAGAACGCGCGGAAGTAGAGCGACGCGGTGTCCAGCAGCATCAACCGCTGAGGTCTGTCAGCCATGGGCAGATGCTTTCACAGCGCGCCGACAACTGCGACGAGCTCTTGCCACACCGCCAGGACCGGCCAAGGATCGGGTCAGCGTCACCCAGGGAGGGGATCGTATGCGCCGGTCACGGTTGTACAGGTTCACTGTCGCCATCGCAGTCTTCGGGCTGATCGCCGTACCCCTGCAGGCCGCACCTGCCGGAGCCGTCGTGGACAAGCCGGTCAGCGTGATGACACGCAACATCTATCTGGGTGCCGACATCCAGCGACCGATCGAGGCGACCGCCGGGCTGACCGGCGCCGCGGCATTCGTCGCCCTCGGCAACGCGAACCACCTCACCCGGGCCATCGTCGACCGGACGAACTTCCCGCGCCGCAGTCAACTCCTCGCCCGTGAGATCGCCGGGGCGAAGCCGGATCTGATCGGCGTCCAGGAGGTGGCGCTGTGGCGGCACGGCCCGCTGGAGCTGCCGGGTTCGGGCAGTCCAGGGGCGCTCAACGCGACCACGGTCGACTACGACTTCCTGGCGATCCTGCTCCAGGATCTCCGCCGGCAAGGCGTTCCGTACAAGGCGGTCGTCGTACAGCAGGAATCCGACGTGGAGGCGCCGGCCTTCCTCGGCAACCCGTTCACGGGTTCGGCGACCGACGGGCGGGACGTGCGGCTCACCATGCGCGATGTGATCCTGCTGCGTGCCTCGAGCAACCTGCGGGTGCTCGACTCGGGAAGCGGGCAGTACGACCACAAACTCGTGCTCTCGGTGGCCGGTCTGCAAGCGTCGTTCGTTCGCGGCTTCAACTGGGTGGATGTCGCGCACGGCTCGGGGCGGTCGTTCCGGTTCGTGAACACTCATCTCGAGGCGTTCAGCTCGGATCTGGCGCTGGCCCAGGCGGTGGAGTTGCTGACCGGCCCGGCGGGCGATCGCGGGCGGACCACGATCATCGGATGCGACTGCAACTCCGATCCGCTGAACAGTTCGGTCAAACCGACGGATCCGCTCAGGACGCCGCACAACGGGCCGTACAACTTCATCACCGGTCCCGGCGGGTTCACCGATCTCTGGCTGACCTGGCGGCCCGCCTCGGAGGGGTGGACGTCCGGACTGAACGAGACTGTCGACGAACCGGCGCCGCCGTCGTTCGACCACCGGATCGACATGATCTTCGCCCGGCCGGCACCCGGTGAGCACGTTCGCGTGATCGCCGGCGAGGTGACGGGTGCGGACAGCAGCGCCAAGGATCCGGTCACCGGCTTGTGGCCGTCCGACCATGCCGGGGTGGTGCTGACGCTGTCTCGCTGACGTGAGAACGCATGCGGGCGCGCGCCGTACTCAAGTAGTGTCTCCAGGATGGAGGACCTGGACCGCAAGATCGTCGGGCTGCTCGCCAGCGACGGCAGGATGAGCTTCACCGACCTCGGAAAGGCGACCGGCCTGTCCACGTCGGCGGTGCACCAGCGGGTCAAGCGGCTGGAGCAGCGCGGCATCATCCAGGGGTACGCCGCAACCGTCGACCACACCGCCCTCGACCTCCCGCTCACCGCGCTCATCTCGATCCGCCCGATCGACCCGTCCCAGCCCGACGACTCGCCCGAACGCCTCCGTGAGGTCCGCGAGATCGAGTCCTGCTACTCGGTAGCCGGCGACTCCAGCTACATCCTCGTAGTCCGCGTCGCCTCCCCCGGGGCCCTCGAAAACCTCCTGGCCGTCATCCGAGCCCGAGCCAACGTCTCCACGACAACCACAATCGTCCTCAGCACCCCGTACGAACGCCGCCCCCCAGCCCTCTAACCCAACGTCTCCCAAAGGACACCGCCTTCGGCGGCGGCAGTTCTGTCGGCCGGCTCCGCCGGCGGCGCGGATCGGTTTACGGCTCGGCGTGATCGGAGAGGGCCATGTGGTCGGGCGGTGAGGGTATTGGCGACGTGCGTGTGTGGCGCTGGGGCAGCGCAGGCAGATGCTAGGAGGGCAGTGTCCCGGACGGGTGGTTTCTGGCTGGGGTGTTGGTGGTTTGCGGTAAGTAGTTTGCTGTGGGTGGCGGTTTTGTTCCGGGAAGCGGGGATAGGGTCGGGTGCGTGCGCCGAGTTCTTCTGACGGATTTGTTCAGTACGTTGGTGCCCGGGGGTGACACCGAGCGGGACGTGGTTCATGCGGAGATGGCGCGGTTGCTGGGGGTTGATCCTGGGGACTTCGCTCGCGAGTTCGAGGTCACGGCGTACGAGCGGTTCGTGGGGGCGTACGGCGATCTGGCGGCCACGGTTCGGGTGATCGTGGGGCGTTGTGAGGTGACGCCGGCGGAGGAGCAGGTGCGGGAGGCAACGAACTTGCGGCGTGGGCTGTCCCGACGGCTGCTCGCTGCGGCGCCGGCCGGGACGCTCGCCGCGTTGGGGGTCTTCAGATCGGCTGGATGGCGGATCGGACTGGTCAGCAACATCACGGCGGAGACGCAGATGCAATGGGCGGACAGTCCACTGGCGCCGTACTTCGACACCACGGCCTTCTCCGCTGAGATCGGCGCGGCGAAGCCTG
Organism: Kribbella sp. NPDC048837; assembly: GCF_055586945.1. Lineage (NCBI taxonomy): Bacteria > Bacillati > Actinomycetota > Actinomycetes > Propionibacteriales > Kribbellaceae > Kribbella > Kribbella sp. NPDC048837. The sequence continues at coordinate 359,872 of NZ_JBVJHF010000001.1, read as the reverse complement.
AGCCGGCGATCTACCTGGCTGCGTGCGGTGCTCTGGGAGTGTCGCCGGGGGACTGCGTGTTCGTCGGAGACGGTCGGGACAACGAGCTCGCGGCCGCGGCTGGGCTCGGCATGCACGCGATCCGGACGCTCGAGCACGCCGACAGCCACCCCGCCTGGCCCGGGCCAACCGTGAAGTCCTTCGCCGAGTTGCCCGAGTTGATGGGCGTGCCCGGCTAGACCACCTCGAGCGGCACCCGGGGACCGTCGGGGAGGACCACCTCGATCGGGTCGTCGGGGGTGATGTCTCCGCTGGTGAGGACGATGGACATGACGCCGGTCTTGCGGATGACGTTGCCGTCGGGGTCGGTGTGGATGACCTGCTTGAGGAGGCCGGGGCGGAAGTCGTTGATCTGGTGGCAGGGGCTCCTCAACCCGGTGACCTCGAGGACGGCTTCGGCTCCGATCCGGAGGCGCGTGCCCCGGGGGAGGGTGAGGAGGTCGACGCCGCGGGTGGTGATGTTCTCGCCGAGTTCGCCGGGCTTCACGTCGTACCCGAGCTCCCGCAGCTCGTCGTGCAGCTCGGCTTGGATCAGGTGGACCTGGCGCAGGTTCGGCCGGGTGGGGTCGAGGCGCATCGGGTGCAGGTGCTGGACCGTCCGGCCGGCGTGCGAGTCGCCCTCGACGCCGATGCCCTCGACCACGCGGATCGAGTCGGCGGCCGGCTTGCTGAACCGATGTTCGGAATCCCGGCTGACGCCCACCACGAATGCGCTCACACCACCATTGTCGGCTACTGGACGTCGCGCTGGTACTCCGTCCCAGTGTCGAAGAACGTGTTGAGGTAGTCCCCGGGTGCGCGGTCGCTGGCGCGGATCAGCGAGTACACCTCGGTCCCGGAGCCGACGGTGTTGATGTCCGATCCGAGGAAGAACGACTGGGCCAGCCCGAGGTAGACGGCATCGACGTCGTCGGCGTACTCAGCTGCCTCGTATCAGTATCCGCCGGCGTCGATGAGTTGGGATTCGAAGGAGAGGATGGTGATCTTGCCGGCGCCCTTGGCGGGGACGAGGAGGACGGCGTCGTGGAGGGTGGTGCGGGTGAGGCCACCTTGGTACTTGACGGAGGCAGGGCTGAAGCCGATGGGGTCGCCGCTGGACCAGTTGAAGGTGTAGTTGGAGCCGATCTCGAGCTTGAAGTCCTCGGTGACGGTGGCGAAGACGAGGGCCGCGCCGGACTTGGTGACGAACGCGGTCGGTGGGGTGTCGATGCTGAACTCTTCGGTCACGTTCTGGTAGATCTTCGGCTCCTTCGCCGCGCTCTTGCGCCAGTCGGCGACGCTCGCGAGGACCTTGGTGACGCTGGCATTCGGGGTGAACGACGCCGCGCGCGGGGACTTCGCGCCGACCGTCAGGTACTCGGCCAGGGCGGTCGCGGCGGCTTGTGGCGCGGCGGTCAGTCGCCTGGCGTCGGCGTTCGTGACGGTGCGCAGGCCGGTGATGTCCGGGACCTTGACCGCGACCGGGGGAGCGGCGGCGAAGGTCAGCATCCACGGGCTGCCCGCGGTGGTGCGTTCCCACACGCCGAGGTAGCGGTAGTCCTTGGTGTCGGAGATGCCCGCGGACACGACGAAGTGCATCGGGTACGTGCCGTACGTCGGTGCGCCGACGACGGGCTTGGTGTACGTGAACGGCTTGATCAGGTCCTTGCCGGCCTTGTCCAGCGTCCGGCTGATCGTGTAGCCGGCCTGGCTCTCCCGAACCACGTTCCCGGCCTCGACGGTCGCGATCAGCTTGTCGTCGCGGCGGCGGTTGGCGGCGTTGTTGACCTCGTTGTAGTGCTTGACCACGGCGGCCGCGGTCTCGTCGCTAACCGCCGGACGGGTGAGGCTCTCGACGGTGTCCCGCTGCGGGATCGCCGAACACCCGGTGACGAGACTCAACGCCACCCCGATCCCCACAACCCGCCGCACCGGCTGGGACGGAGGCCCCTGGACGTACGGCGGCGGCCCGGGTACGGCGGACCCCGCGAACACCGGCTGCGCTGAAGTCGGCCGCCGCCGCCGGAACAGGATCAGCAAGATGCCGACGGCAACCAAGATCACTCCGGCCAGGAACACACCGAGCGCAGCCACGAACGCGTGCGGAATCTCGATCCCCAGATCCACCTGCACATCCGGCGCCGTCTTCCCGTCCGCGCTCATGATCACCACGTCGTACGGCCCGTCACTGATCGGCCATTCGATCGACTGAGTCCCAGCCCCGTTCGCCCTGGCAACCCACCAGTCGAGCCCAGCCGGTGCTGCGAGCGGACCAGCGGTCCCCTTCTTCTCCTGGGTGGTCAGCGAGATCGGGTACTGCACCTGCACCAGCGACGTGTGCGCGAACCCCTTGAGATAGCTGGCCACATCGAAGTCCCGCCCGACGCCGACGAACACCGGCTTGCCATCAGTGGACCGGGCTTCGACGTGCAGCACCGGCCCGTGCCGGTCCAGCAACTCGGGCGAGCTCGCGATCGCAAGCCCCTTGCTGGTCAGGTGCTGATCACCCGACTTCACCGTGTCGTCCGGACCGATCAGCCAGAACGCGGCCGCGGCGCCGGCCAGACCGACGAGAAGACCGATGAGGGCGAGCAGAACACCAACGACAGAGCGGACGACCCGCACACAGACTCCCGAGCTCTCGGCATGCCCCAGACATGCCGAACGATGGACGACACGGAAGACTAGCGCTCAGCCGGTGCACCGCCGGCGACGGAGCGAGCAAGTTGCGGCAGGCAACGAGAGAACACCCCCGGTGCCACCCCCTGCATTGGTGGCACCGAAGGCGGAACGGGGGTCAGTTGATCTGCAGGAACTTCTGCGCCTCGGCGGTGGAGCGCGAGGCGGCGGCGTGCTTCTCGGCCTCGGCCAGCGAGGTGCCGGCGTGCTGCGTCCACCACTCCTGGCCCTCGGCCGGGAGCGTGTCGATCGGGTCGTAGTACTCGTACGTGCGGTTCAGCGCCTCGGGGTCCTGGTGCTCGATCCCGGTGCGGTAGTTCTTCTTCCAGTACGAGATGCCGCGGACCTCGTCGTACTCCGACAACTGGTGCACCCACCGCTTGCCGACGTACGGGACGTCGCAGACGATCCGCGGGGTGGCGAAGCCGGGGAGGTAGCCGAGGATGCCGTGCTGCAAGTGCTGCGCGTCCTTGACCGATACCCGCCAGTGCTCGGAGAACGGGATCATGTCGCACATGTAGAAGTAGTACGGCGTGATCGTCGCGCCATCGAGCAGCGCGAAGCACAGGTCCAGCAGCTGCGGCACCGAGTCGTTCACGCCGCGCATCAGCACGCCCTGGTTGCGGACGTCGCGGAGACCGGCCTCGAACATCGCCTTCGTTGCCTCAGCCACCAAAGGCGTCACCGACTGGGCCGCGTTAACGTGCGTGTGCATGGCGATCATCACACCGCGCTGACGTCCGAGCTGAGCGACCCGCTCGACCCCGGCGCGGACGTCGTCCGACAGCCAGTGCTGCGGCAGCCCCATCAGTGCCTTGGTGGCCAGCCGGATGTCGCGGATGTTCTCGATCTCGAGCAGGCTCGTCAGGAACGCCTCGAGGCGCGGCCACGGCATGTTCGCCACGTCGCCACCGGACACGACGACGTCGCGGACGCCCGGCGTACGACGCAGGTAGTCGAGCATGTCGTCGAGCCGCGTCTGCGGCTTGGCGACGAACTTGAGCTTGTCGATCACGGGGGTCGAGTTCCCGACCAGGTCCATGCGGGTGCAGTGTCCGCAGTACTGCGGACACGTGGGCAGGATCTCCGCAAGGACCTTGGTCGGGTACCGGTGGGTCAACCCCTCCGTGGCCCACATCTCGTGCTCGTGCAACGAGTCCCGGGTTGCGTGCGGGTGCGACGGCCAGTCGGCGCGACGGTCGCTGAACACCGGCAGCATGTAGCGGCGGACCGGGTCGGCGTAGAACGCCTCGGTGTAGTCCGCGGCGCCGTTCGGCACGATCGTGTTGAGCATCTGCGGCGGCAGCAGCATCGACATCGTCGCCCGCTCGGCCTGGTCCCGGGTCAGATCCTCGTAGACGCGCTCCTCGAGCAGGTCCCCCATCACGTCACGCAACTGCTTGACGTTCTTCACGCAATGCGACCGCTGCCACTGCACCGAGCGCCACTGCTCGGCCGTGACGTCCTTCCACCCGGGCAGCCGGGTCCAGTCCGGCTCCACCAGCTCGGCCCGTCGGTACGCGTACGGCTGGCCGGCCAGGTCGGCAGGCTCCGGTACGGCGACATCGGGGCTGATCAAGTCAGTCATTCGGGCTCCGGGGGGCTTCAGGGGTGATGCGGTCACATGTGAGGATAGCGATAGAACTTCCCTCAGATCCAACAGTACGCCGCAAGAATTCTCGTCACACAGCTCTATCAGTAGTATTTTGCCTGACCGCAACGAGGAGGATCCGTGTCATCGAGCCCGGTAGGACTGCATCGCGTACTCGCGCCGTCCGGCGTGTTGCCGCAGGCGGCGGAGACGCTGGACGCGCGCGCCGAGATCTGGCCGGACGAGATCCGGATCGCGGTCGAGCGGCTGAATCTGGACGCCGCGTCCTACCGCCAGCTCGCCGAGGCCCACGGCGGCGACGGTACGGCGATCCGCCGGGCGGTCCTCGACATCGTCGGGACCCGCGGCAAGATGCAGAACCCGGTTACCGGCTCCGGCGGCATGCTCGTCGGCGTGGTCGACGAGGTCGGCCCGGAGTCGCCCCTCGGTGTCCGCAAGTGTGACCGCGTCGCCACGCTCGTGTCGCTCACCCTGACGCCGCTGCGGATCACCGACGAGCTCGCGAGCTGGGACGGGAAGAGCGAGCAGGTGCCGGCGCAGGGCCACGCGATCCTGTTCGCCCGGTCAATCGTCGCGAAGCTGCCCGACGACCTCAAGCCCGAGCTGTCGCTCGCCGTCATGGACGTCTGCGGCGCACCGGCGCTGACCGCTCGCGTGGTGCGCCAGTATGTCGACAAAGGCACAAAGCCTGTCGTGTCAGTTATTGGCGGCGCAGGCAAATCCGGGTCGTTGTCGCTGGCCGCGGCACGGTCCGCCGGCGCCGCTCGCACGATCGGAATCGTTCCCGTAGCGGCCGAGGCCGAGCGGCTCACCGCGGCCGGGATCGCTGACGCGGTCACCCTGGCCGATGCCCGTGATCCGGTAGCGCTGGCGAAGGCGGTCGAGGAGGCCGGGGGACCGGCGGACATCACCGTTGTCTGCGTCGACGTACCGGGCTGTGAGCACGGAGCCGTCCTTTCGACGGCGGCCGGCGGGACGGTGATCTTCTTCTCGATGGCCACGTCCTTCTCCGCCGCGGCACTCGGCGCGGAAGGTCTCGCGGCGGACGTGACGATGCTGGTCGGCAACGGGTACGTGCCCGGTCACGCGGACTACGCGATCGAGCTGTTGCGGGCCGAGCCGGGTGTCCGCGGACTGTTCGAGAGCAGGCTGGCGGAGGATTAGTTCGTGCGCACACTTCTGACGAACGGTTCCGTCTACTCACCCGTCGACCCCCACGCCACCGCGATCGCCTTCGACGACGGTGTGGTGACCTGGCTCGGTGACGACACCGGCGCGGGTTCGTACGCCGACGGCGCCGACGAGGTGATCGACCTCGACGGCAAGCTGGTCACGCCGGCCTTCGTCGACGCCCACGTCCACACCGCGCAGACCGGCGCGCTGCTCACCGGCCTCGACCTCGCCGGCACTGGCACGTTGGCCGAGGCCCTCGATCGCCTTGCCGGCTTCGCGGCGCAGCTCCCGGCCGATGCGGTGATCGATGGTGCCGGGTGGGACGAGACCAAGTGGCCGGAAGGTCGCCCTCCGACGGCAGAGGAGCTGGACCGTGCGGCGGGCGGTCGCCGCGTGTACCTGTCCCGGGTCGACGGCCACTCCGGAGTGATCTCCTCGGCGCTGGTGCCGTCGGCTGTGGGCGACGGCTACGAATCGAGCGGCCGAGTGGAGCGGGACGCGCATCACGCGGTCCGGGACGCGTTGAGCGAACTGATCGGTCCCGATCAGCGCCGGCAGGACATCCGGGCTGCGCTGCAGGCGATGGCGGCGAAGGGTATCGGCGCCTTCCACGAGATGGCCGCCCCGCACATCGGGCCGCTCTGGGAGCTGCCGCTCGTCCGCGAGATCGCCGGCGAGCTCGGTCTGTCGGCGACGCTCTACTGGGGTGAGCCGGGTGTCTTCGAGCACATCGGCACCTACGGGTTGGCGGGCCTGGCAGGTGACCTGAACGCGGACGGTGCCCTCGGCTCGCGGACGGCCGCGCTGCGGACGCCGTACGCCGATCGCGCGGACCGCCGCGGTCACGCCTACCTGACGCCCGAGCAGATCGCCGAGCATGTGATCGCCTGCACCGAGCGGAACGTCCAGGCCGGCTTCCACTGCATCGGCGACCAGGCCCTCGACAACATCGCCCGCGGCTTCGAGCTCGCCGCCGAGAAGGTCGGCGTGCAAGCACTCGTCGCCGCCCGGCACCGGCTCGAGCACGTCGAAATGGTCGACGAGGCAACGATCGCGACGTTGGCCCGCTGCGGTGTCGTCGCCAGCGTGCAGCCGGTGTTCGACGCGCTCTGGGGCGGCCCGGACGGGATGTACGCCGAGCGCGTCGGCGACCGGTGGCAGGGGATGAACCCGTTCGGTTCACTGGCCCGGGCCGGCGTCGTCCTGGCGTTCGGTTCGGACTCGCCGGTCACCGAGCTCGGTGGCTGGGAGGCGGTGCGGGCGGCCGCGTTCCATCACGAGAAGTCCGAGCGGGTGACCGTGCGGGCCGCGTTCCAGGCGCACACCCGCGGTGGGTGGCGGGCGGCCGGGATCGATGACGCGGGCGTCCTCGCGCCGGGCACGGCAGCGACGTACGCGATCTGGCACAGCGACGCGAACCTGGTCGTGCAGACGCCGGACGAGCGCGTCGCCGCCTGGTCGACCGACCCGCGTGCCGGGGTGCCGGTGCTGCCGGATCTGAGCGAGGGCATCCCCACTTGTTTGCGTACCGCCGTCGGCGGCCGCGTGGTCTATGAAGCCGAAGGATGGTCGCAGTGACGCGTGCGGAGAAGAAGCTCGACCTCGATCCGGTCACCGTCCGGAAGGCGCGGAGCCTGGCCCGGAAGGCCGGACGCCCGATCGTCAACCTGGCCAAGCAGCACACGACGGTGTCGGTCGAGCGAGCGGTACTGCGGTTGGCCGGGCTGGCCGGCGCGGACACGGAAGGGATCCCGTGGGTCAACCGGCTCGCGGACACGGTCCGTGCGGATGTGGGGCTGGAGCACGGCCTTGCCCTGCCGGTGTGGGACGCGCTGGTCCGTGGCGAGGCGGAGGACCTGGCTGTGCTGGCGCAGAAGGCCGCCTCGGGGTCGGTGACGTTCCGGCTGCCCGAGGGACGGGACGCCGTACGGGCGCGAGCGGCGGCGCGGAAGGCGGCCGCCGCCGGGTTGAAGAAGGTCGACGCGCGGCGGCGTGAGCGCGACCGGATGATCAAGCGGCACGGCGACCCGGAGCAGCGGCCGTGGATCTACCTGATCGTTGCCACCGGCGACATCTACGAGGACATCCCGCAGGCCCAGGCAGCGGCGCGGGCGGGCGCCGACGTTATCGCCGTGATCCGCTCGACCGGGCAGTCGTTGCTGGACTACGTGCCGGAAGGCGCCACCCGCGAGGGCTTCGCCGGGACGTACGCGACGCAGGAGAACTTCCGGCTGATGCGCGCGGCGCTGGACGAGTCGTCGAAGGAACTCGGGCGCTACATCCGGCTGACGAACTACGCGTCCGGGCTGTGCATGCCGGAGATCGCGACGCTGGCCGGGCTGCAGCGGCTGGACATGATGCTGAACGACTCGATGTACGGGATCCTGTTCCGCGACATCAACCCGATCCGCACCTTCGTCGACCAGCGGTTCAGCCGGCAGATCCACGCCCGGGCCGGGATCATCATCAACACCGGCGAGGACAACTACCTGACCACCGCCGACGCGGTCGAGGCCGCCCACACGGTGACGGTGTCGCAGCTGCTGAACGAGTACTTCGCCAAGGAGGCCGGGCTGCAGGACTGGCAGCTCGGGCTCGGGCACGCGTTCGAGATCAACCCCGACCTGCCGGACTCGTTCCGGCTCGAGCTGGCGCACGCGATGCTGGCCCGGCAACTGTTCCCGGACGCGCCGCTGAAGTGGATGCCGCCGACCCGGCACATGACCGGCGACGTGTTCCGTGGGTACCTGCTGGACGGGTTCTTCAACCTGGTCGGCGCGATGACCGGGCAGGGCATCCTGCTGGTCGGCATGATGACCGAGGCGGTGGTCACGCCGTGGATCTCCGACCGGGACCTGGCCCTGCAGAACGTCCGCTACGTTCTGGGTGCCGCCGGCAACCTTCATGAGGACTTCCGGCCGGCCCCGGACGGCTTCATCGCGTCCCGGGCCCGGCAGGTGCTGGGGGAGTCGGTGGAACTGCTCGAGGAGATCGTCGACGACGGTCTGCTGAACGCGATCGGCGACGGCACCTTCGGTCTGATGAAGCGCCCGCAGGACGCGGGCCGCGGTCTGGACGGAGTGGCCCGCCGGTCCATGGAGTACTACAACCCGGCGATCGAGCTGTTGGAGGAGGACCAGTGAGCATCATCCGGCCGTACGGCGACACCACGGGCGACGGCATGGTGCAGCTGTCGTTCACGCTGCCGGTCCCGCACGACAAGCGGGCCGAGGGCGCCGCCGTCCAGCTCGCGAACAAGATGGGCATGGACCCGGCGCTCGTCGTGCACTCGAAGGCGATGGGCCCGGACTTCACCTTCTTCGTGGTCTACGGCCCGGTGAACCACCTGGTCGACACCAGCAAGGTCGAGGTGATCGAGCGCGACTACCCGCTGCTGTCGCCGAAGGAGGTGAACCTCGCGATCCGCAAGACGCTGCGCCGCCGGCTGACCATCGTCGGTGCGTGTATCGGCACCGACGCGCACACCGTCGGTATCGACGCGATCATGAACATCAAGGGGTTCGCGGGGGAGAAGGGCCTGGAGTACTACCGCGAGCTCAAGGTGGTGAACCTCGGCGCGCAGGTCGCCGTACCGGAGCTGGTCCGCCGGGCGAGGGCGGAGAAGGCCGACGCGATCCTGGTGTCGCAGGTGGTGACCCAGCGGGAGGCGCACGTACTCAACACCAAGGAGATGTCGGCCGCGTTCCGGGAGGCGTACGCCGAGGACGCGCGGCCGGTGCTGGTTGCCGGAGGCCCCCGTTTCACCGAGCAGATGGCCGGCGAGCTCGGCGTGGACCGGGTCTTCGGCCGCGGTACGACGCCTGGCGAGGTGGCCAGCTATCTGGTCGACGCACTCGTGACCAAGCGGACCCCGCACAGGAAGACGGCATAAAAGGTGTCAAAGGCAACTATCGGACTGACGGCGACGCACCGGCGGTACATCCCGTACAGCCACGCGCACTATGCCGGGAACCTGGTCGACGGCGCGTACGTGCTCGCGCTGTTCGGTGACGTGGCGACCGAGGTCTGCATCCAGGCCGACGGCGACGAGGGCCTGTTCGCGTCGTACTCCGACGTCCAGTTCCTGCAGCCGCTGCGCGCCGGTGACGTGGTGGAGGTAACGGCAACGATCACCCGGGTCGGCAACCGCAGCCGCGACCTCGACTTCAGCGCGTACGTCGTCTGCCGGGGCCGGTCGGACCGGTCCGAGTCGGCCGCCGAGGTCCTGGCCGAACCGCTGGTGATCACGCGCGCGAAGGGGACGGTCGTCGTACCGGTTGGGTGACGATTAGTTGCCCTGGGTAACGATCACGTGGAGTGCCGAGACGGCTCTGTAACGTGACGGGGCTGAGAGATTCTCGTTTTCCCTTGCGAGGCGGCCGATCGTGTTACAACGGGCTCAAGGAGCCGGTGCAGAGGTTGACACGGTCGCCGTCAGCGAGCATCGTTTTGGGAGTCGTCATATCCCGTTTCATCAACGGTCACATGAAGTTCGGCCACCGGATGATCCCGCGACGCTGACCAGGCCAGAGCCAGGCTTGAGTCGACGGGGGCTGAGATCGCCGGTGGTGAGCCCCCCGCGGGGCAGAGGTGGAAGAGGTTCGGCGCCCAGTAGACAACAGCCGGGCGGTTCGCAGCCAGCGGGCCGGCGGTTGGTCCGAAGGAGCGCCGAGCCTCTTTCCTCTTTCGTGACGACATCCTCACGTTCCGCGATCGGTGCCGAATGGCTACTGACCGGATACATTTGCGTGTCCGGGACGTTGTACGGTCGTGCGACCGGCGTCCGCCGGATCAGTGAGGACAAGGGGTTACCGCGTGCACCGGTTGAAGGCTCTGGGGCGGTTGCTGCCGAGGGTTGCCGTGGCGGTCGCGGCCGGCGCGCTGCTCGGTCTGGCCTTCGAACCGCATGACCACCCCTGGCTCGCGATCGTCGCCGTACCCCTGTTCCTGGCCGCGCTGAACGGTGCCTCCGCCAAGGGCGGGTTCCTGATCGGTGCGGGCTTCGGCATCACTTACTACGCGGTCCTGATCCCGTGGATCACCGTGATCGGTGGCGACGCCGCGGTCGCGCTGGCGATCCTCGAGGGGCTCTTCTACGCCGTCTTCGGGTTGTTCGCGACCCAGGTGCTGAAGCTGAAGCTGTGGATGCTGTGGATCCCGTGCCTGTGGGTGGCGACCGAGTTCGCCACCGCCTCGGTGCCGTTCGGCGGCTTCCCGTGGGGCAAGCTCGCCTGGGCGTTCTCCGACCTCTCGCTCGGCAAGCTCGCCGCCTTCGTGGGCATCCCGGGGCTGAGCTTCGTGATCGCGTTCGTCGGCGTCCTGCTGTACGCCGTACTCCGGCCGGCGAGCCGCCTGCGGCTCCGGGCCGTCGCGCTCGTGGCCGGCCTGGCGATCGTCTTCGGCAGCTCGCTGATCACCCTGTCGACCGAGGGCGACGGCAAGACGGTGAAGGCCGCGATGGTGCAGGGCAACGTCCCCGGGAAGGGGCTGGAGTTCCTCGGCCGCGCGCGTACGGTCACGCGCAACCACTTGAGCGCGACCCTCGACCTGGAGAAGCGGGTCCAGGACGGCACGGAGATGAAGCCGGACCTGGTGATCTGGCCGGAGAACTCGACCGACATCGACCCGTACAAGGACGACGAGACCCGCGCCGACATCGAGGAGGCGGTCAAGGCCGTCGACGTACCGATCCTGGTCGGTGCCGTCACCGAAGGCCCCGGTCCGGACGAGCGGCAGACCACGGGCATCGTGTGGGACCCGGTCACCGGCCCCGGCCAGCGGTACGCGAAGCGGCACCCGGTGCCGTTCGGTGAGTACATCCCGTTCCGCGACCAGCTGCTGCCCTACATCAAGCGGCTGGAGATGATCGGCCGGCAGACTGCGCCCGGCAAGGTCCCGGGCGTGATGCCGATCAACGGTGTGACGTACGGCGACATCATCTGCTTCGAGCTCGCCTACGACAACGTGATCTCGGACCTGATGAACGGTGGCGCCCAGGTCCTGATCGTGCAGACCAACAACGCGACGTACGGCGGGACCGGGCAGCCGGAACAGCAGTTCGCGATCACCCGGATGCGCGCGATCGAGACCGGCCGGACCGTGTTGATCGCGTCCACCAGCGGGATCTCCGGCGTGATCCGGCCCGACGGGACCGTCGAGCACAAGTCGGCGCAGTTCGTGCCGGACGTGTACGTCGCCACGGTCCCGGTGCGCGACACGCACACGCTCGCCACCACGATCGGCGGGTGGCCGCAGTGGATCCTGACCGGCCTCGGACTGCTCGGCATCGTGCTGGCGCTGGTCGCCCGGCGCCGGCGGCGTACCGACGGTCCGCAAACTCCGCCGGCTGCGACGCCCAGCCGCGAGAAGGTTCCGGTCTGAGCCAGGGTCCGCTCAGGGTCCGCCGTACCCACCCGTTCCGTACGCTGGTGTCTTAGGCCGGAAGGGGTAGGACATGCCGTGGTTCGTGGCGCTCGCGCTGCTGGTGGTGCCGATCCTGGAGATCTACGTGATCATCCAGGTCGGCCAGGTGATCGGCGGCTGGCCGACGGTCGGGCTGCTGCTCGTGGAGAGCGCGCTCGGCGCGTGGCTGATCAAGCGTGAAGGCAAGCGTGCCTGGAACGCACTGCAGACCTCGTTCCAGTCCGGCAAGATGCCCGGCCGCGAACTCTCCGACGCGGCCCTCGTCCTGGTCGGCGGCACCCTCCTGCTCACCCCCGGCTTCGTCACCGACATCTTCGGCTTCTTCTTCGTCCTCCCGTTCACCCGCCCGCTGGCCCGCCGAGCCCTGTCCGGCTTCTTCAACCGCCGCGTAGCCACGCAGTTCGGCACCACCAACCTGGGCAACTTCATCCCCGGCCCCACGCAACCCCGGCCGCCGTCGTCCTCCGACGACGTGATCCAGGGCGAAGTCATCGACCCCGACGACAAGTAGTTTCTTTCCCACGCGTGCTCCGCGACCTGCGGGGCTCGCGCCCGCGGGCGCGCTGATCGCGCGGTCGACTGCCGAGGTCGGCGCTCTCCCACGAGCGACTGTGGTGAGAGGAACCGTGGATGAGTCCACGCGACCCCTGAGCCGTCCGGGGCTCGCCGCCTCGGGTGGATGACCCTCGTGCGCTGGACTTACCGGTCGCGCCCGTCGGTTTCGAGGAGGCGGAGCCAGACCTCGCTGATGGTCGGGTAGGCGGGGACGGCGTGCCAGAGCCGGTCGAGCGGGACCTCGCCGGTGATCGCGATGGTCGCGGCGTGGAGAAGTTCGGCGACGTCGGGGCCGACGGCGGTGAAGCCGATGAGGGTGTTGCGGTCGTCGTCGATGATCATCCTGGCTTGGCCGCGGTAGTCGTCGGCGTGCAGTGCGGCGCCGGCGACCGCCCCGAGGTCCTGGTCGACGACCCGGATCTCCTTGCCGGCCGCCGAGGCGGCCTCGGCGGACAGGCCGACGGCGGCAACTTCGGGATCGGTGAAGATCACCTGGGTGATGGCGCGTTCGTCGGCGGTGACCGCATGGCGTCCCCACGGATCGAGGTCGAGCTTCTCGCCGCGGGCTCGTGCGGTGATCGCGTCTCCCAGGGCGCGAGCTTGGTACTTGCCGTGATGGGTGAGGACGGCTCGCTTGTTCACGTCGCCCGCGGCATACAGCCAGCCACCGTCCACAGGCTTGCCCGCGTCGTCGACAACGGTGAGCGTGTCGTCGACGTGCAGCCAGTCTCCGGGGGAGAGATCGAGCTGATCCAAGCCGAGGTTCTTGGTGTTGGGTGTACGTCCGGTGGCGACGAGAACTTCGTCAGCCTCGACGGTTGTGCCGTCGGAGAGGGTGAGGTGCACCGTGCCGGACTCGTCCCGGCGGGCCTCGATGGCGTCGACGCCCAGGTGAACCGACACTCCGGCCGTTCGGAGGGCAGCGGCCACATGGTCACTGGCGAACGGCTCCACACCCGGCAGCAGCCGGCTCTGGGAGACGAGTGTCACCTGCGAGCCGAGGGCGCTGAACGCGGTGGCCATCTCGGACCCGACGACGCCGCCACCGATGACGGCCAGCCGATTCGGGATGGTCTGGACGGCGGCGGCCTCCCTGCTTGTCCACGGTGCCACGTCCGCCAGTCCTCGAATGGGTGGCATGTGGGCGCTGCTGCCGGTGGCGATCACGACCGCGTGGCGTGCGTGCACCGCTGTGGTTGTGCCGTCGGCGTGGGTGATGGTGACGGTACGGGTGCCGGTGATGCGTCCGTGTCCGCGGATCAGGGCGATCCCTGCGTGGTTCAGCCATTCGACCTGGCTGGAATCGTTCCAGCCGGAGGTGAATCGGTCGCGCCGAGCCAGCACCGTGGCCGGGTCGAGGTCACTCGTGACGGTCTGGCCCGCGGCCGGCAGTGCACGAGCGGCGCGTACGGCGGCGGCGTCGCGGAGCAGCGCCTTGGTCGGCATGCAGGCCCAGTAGGAGCATTCCCCGCCGACCAGTTCGCGTTCCACGATCGCCGCGGTCAGGCCACCTTGCACCACCCGGTCGGCAACGTTCTCGCCGACCGGTCCGGCGCCGATGACCACGACGTCGAAGTCGGAGTTCGTCATCTCAGTTCGCCTTCGCAGCAAGGCGGTGCAGACGGATGGCGGAGATCAGGAAGAAGACGCCGCCCAGGATCGCGTAGCCGGCGACTGTGGTGAGTGAAGCTTTCGGCCCGCCCGCCATCAGGATGAAGCTGCTGCCGGCGATGACGGAGATGCCGCCGCTGAGGATCATCGCCCACTGGCCACCGAGCCGGTAGCGCACGATGGCGACGATCAACTGCACGATGCCCGCGGTGATCGCCCAGAGGCCCCACACCCGCAGCACACTCGGGATCCCGGAGGCGACCGCGACGGACAACCCGATGGCGGTGAGCAGACTCAGACCGATGTTGATGTAGAGCAGCGCTTTCGGCCGAGTGCTGCCCGAGGAGCGGACGTCGATCACGGCCGCGGCGAGGTCGAACAGCGGGTAGATCACCAGCAGGGCGACAGTTCCCGGATTGATCGTCTTGCCGATCGCCATCATCAGGATCGCCCAGCTGACGGCGAATCCGAAGCGGACGTAGTACAGAGTGCGGAGCGTCTTGGTGCTGCTGGTGGCATCAGCCGCGGTGCCGGCGCGGCCCGCGTCGACGGCTTCGATTGAGCTGGACATCGGATCCTTCTCTCAAAGGGATAGATAGAACGATCGGTACACCGGGAGCTTGCACCAGCGTGTCTGTCGTTGTCAAGACCGATCGTTCTATCTGCTACGCTCGCCACAGCACTTCAGAGATCGGACGGGAACGGAATGTCGGAAGCACGGGCTCGACTGCTCGACACGGCCACTGGGCTCTTCTACGGCGAAGGCATCCATGCCGTGGGCGTCGACCGCGTCATCGCGAAGGCACAGGTCACGCGGGCCACGCTCTACCGGCACTTTCCGAGCAAGGACGACCTCATCGTCGCCTACCTGACGCAGGCCGACGAGGCACTCCGTGCGCAGGTGAGCGCCGCGCGGACTCCGGACGCGAGCCCGGACGACATCCTGCGAAGCGTCGGCCGGTCCATCGCCGGTGACATCCAGAGACCCGGCTTCCGGGGGTGTGCGTTCCTCAACGCCGCCGCCGAATACCCTGACCCGGCCCATCCGGTCCACCAGGCCGTGCTCAGGCATCGGCAGTGGTTCCTGGCAACGATCACCGAGCTCTTCGCCGGCACCGGGAAGATCGACGCAGAACCGGCGGCCCGGCACTTCGTGATGCTGCGCGACGGCGCGATGGCCGCCGGCTGCCTGACGGATCCGAACCCCGTCTGCGAGACATTCCTGCGCGGGATCGAAGGCCTTCTGACGTTTCGCAGTCGTCAGGAACCGGGCTTCTAGAACGGATCAGGGCGTCAGCAGCTGGGCGTGCTCGCGCACCCATCGTGCCTCGCCGGCGGCCCACTCCTGGCTGCCGTCGGCGACCCAGGTCCGCTGCGGCTCGACGCCGGCCTCGGCCAGCGACAACTCCATGGCCATGGTTGCCTCCATCCGGGTGGCGATCGCCTCGGCGACGTCGAAGGACGGCAGTCCGCCATAGGTCTGCAGGAAGACGCGTACGCGCGCGGCCCGGTCGGGGACAGTGGGGAAGTGGTGCCAGGTCAGCGCCATCTCGTCGCTGCGGGCGGGTGTGAACCACTGGAGTGCGTAGGCGACGTCATCGAGCCGCGGTCCGCGATGCAGAAAGTCCCAGTCGATCAGGCCGACGGCCTCGTCGCCGTGCCACACCATGTTCCAGGGGCCGACATCACCGTGACACCAGACGGTCTCGGCCTCGGATTCCACGTCGGGCGCGCAGAAGACCGCATCCGGTGGTGGCTCCCAGCCGATCGACGCGTCGTGGAGCGTCCGCAGCAGCCGGGCCGCTGAGCGTAGCCCAGCCTCGGAGTGCTGGTGCGCCCAGCCGTCCGCGCCGGCCTCACCCTCGATGACCACGAGCCGTTCGACGTTGCCGTCGACACTGATCGGCTCTGGTACGCACGCGAGTCCTTGTCCGCGCAAGTACCGCAGGAATGCGTGGACGGTCGGCGACCAGGACGAAGCGGGTCTGGTCACGATGCCGTCCCTGATCGAGATCGGGCGCAAAGCGTCGATGTCGTCGTCGGTCGGGGCCACGAACGGACCATAACCGCGACCAGTAGCCCGCGCATCGGAATTCGCATCGGCCGATTGGGGGAGCGGTTCGCAGGAGCCGGCGAATGCCATCCCCTCACCCAACTAGGCTCCGGCGGCGAAGCCTGATCGTCAGCTGTTCAATGCCTTCGACTGTTCGTGTGCCTGCGCGAGAGTGGGGGCGGTCTGCAGCTGGTCGAGTAGGACCCACAGCCGATTTGCGCGGTACGGCGCGCCGTTCGGTATCGGGTCGAACGGCGGGATGCGCGGACCGAGCGCGTAGATCGCATGCGGCCGCGTCGTGTCCTCGGTCGCCGGGGTGTCCGGCCACCGATCAAGGAGGCTGGGCACCACCTCGGCGGTGACGACCCGGTGAATCCGGTGTACCGACCCGCCCCAGCGGAAGGCCATGAAGTTGGGCGGATCGGTCGGCCAGCCGCCGACGCCGTACGGATGGAAGTAGCACAGCTCGTCGGTGACGAACTGGCGGAAGGTGAGCGCGCCTCCGCCGCCAGGACGTTCCTCGTTGAGGACGACGCAGTACGTCCAGCTGTCTGCCACGCTGCGCACGTTGACCACTCCCGCAAGGTAGGTATCGAGCTGGTCGAGCCAGAAGCGCTCGCGGCCGCGGCAGTCTGACCGGACCGCGGCGATGTCGGCGAGAACACGCCGCCACGGCAGATGGATCACCGGTACGCCGTCGATCTCGGGCGGCAACTGAGCTCCGGCCAGAGCCTCGCTGGCCTGCGACAGGGTGACGAGGACTCCGCCTCCGTGGGCCCGGATCCGGGGCGCGTAGTTCGCGAGCTGCTCGACGGACGGCAGCAGCCAGTCGCGCTTGGCTTCGAAGACGAGTACGGCGCCTGGAGCAACGATCTCCAAGTCCGTGCGGCCGACCTTGTCACGGACCTCGAGGTCGATGGTGATCGCGTCGGGCGCAAGCCGTCCGAGCCCCGGCGCTGTCCGGCGGACGATCGCCTCCAGCAGGGCAGGACAGTTCGCGAGCGTGAATCCGAGCGCAGCCGTCAGATCGTTCTCGTCGTGTCCCAGGAGATCGAACACAGCTCTGACCTCAGTGCCGTGTCTGGTCAGCCGGTCCACGGAACCGGCGCTACCGGAGGTGTTCTTCGCGTCTGAGGCGGGCTTGTTTGGCTTTGACGATGTCCGGGTCCCTGGCGTCAAGCGGGAGCACGGCGTCGTCGTCGTACCGTCTGTCTTTTCTGCGATTGACCTTCGCTATCCGAATCTGTCGCATGGGGAACTCCTGTGGAGGGCAGGCCTGGCGCCGAGGTGTTGGAGGGGTTCTCTCAAGACGCCAGGCCCGCCAGCCTGGTGGGGGTCGACGGCGTGTGCAGGTACCACGCCGCGCTGTTGGGCGGAAGCTTGTCGCCGGCTTCCTGATGACTCGCCAGCAGTAGCTCGCCGTCGACCGGCAGAGCGACGACTCGCGACGAGCAGTTGACCACGCAGCAGAAACCATCGCCGCGGGTGAAGGCCAGTACGCCGGGTTCCGTCGCCAGCCAGCCGAAGTGATTCGAGGCGAGTGCCGGAAGCCGCCCCCGCAAACTGAGTGCCTCGCGGTACAGCTGCAGCATCGACTCGCTCCCGCTCAACTGCTGGTCCACAGCATGCGCGGCGAACCAGTCGGGCTGCGGCAACCACGGATCCGACCGGGAGAATCCGAACGCGTCCTCGCCGGCTGCCCAGGGCAACGGAATCCGGCAGCCGTCCCGGCCCCGGCGTACGCCGTTGCTGCGGTGGAACATCGGATCGGTCAGCACACTCTCCGGCAGATCCGTGACCTCGGGCAGACCGAGCTCTTCGCCTTGGTAGAGGTACGCCGCTCCCGGCAGCGCGAGCATCAGCAACGCGCTCGCCCGCGCCCGAGCCGTCCCGAGATCGACGTCACCGGCGTGAGCTCCCGGAGCCCCGCCGCCATAGCGCGTGACGGATCTCGGCATGTCGTGGTTGTTCAGCACCCAGGCGACCGCGGAGCCGGCGTCCTGGATCGTGCCCAGCCCGCGGTCGACGACGTCGGACAGGATCTGTGCGTCCCAATGCGCGCGCAGGAACTCGAAGTAGAAGGTCTGATGCAGTTCGTCCGGGCGCTGGTAGAGCGCGAGTTCCCGCGCATCGAGTACGCCGACCTCGCCGACCAGCACGCGTTCGCGGCCGGTGAAGACCGTGTATCCATCCGCGATCTGCCGCCACCGGCGCCAGACCTCGTGCACCTCGGGCTGGTTCCATGCGTGCGGGTTGACCGGGTCGCCGGTGAGCTCGTCGTCGATCGCCTGCTCGTGGTCCGGCAGGCCGGCTGCCTTGTGCAACCCGTGCGCCACGTCGATCCGGATGCCGTCCACGCCGCGCTCGAACCAGAAGCGCAGTACCTGCTCGAAGTACGCCGCCACGTCCGGATGGCGCCAGTTGAAGTCGGCCTGTTCCGGCGCGAAGCTGTGCAGGTACCACTGACCGTCGGGAGCCTGCTGCCACGCGGGGCCGCCGAAGATGGAGCGCCAGTTGTTGGGCGGCAGCTCGCCGTTCTCTCCCTGGCCGTCGGCGAAGTGGAAGCGCTCGCGCTCGGGACTCCCCGGGCCGGCGGCCAGCGCCGCGGCGAACCAGGGATGCTCGGTCGAGCAGTGGTTCGGGACCAGGTCGATGAGGACCTTCAGGTCGAGCCGGTGCGAGTCCTGGACCAGACGGTCGAAACCGTCGAGGGTGCCGTAGCGGGGGTCGACCGAGAAGTAGTCGGAGACGTCGTACCCGTGGTCGTGCTGCGGTGACGGGTAGAACGGGTTGAGCCAGATGCCGTCGACTCCGAGGGCCCGCAGGTACGGGAGCTTCGCGCGCACGCCGGCAAGATCGCCGACACCGTCGCCGTCGGAGTCGTGGAAGCTGCGCAGGTAGACCTGGTAGATGACGGCCGTGCGCCACCAGTCGGCTCCGCGCCGGGGCCTTGTCGTGAACATCGCGATCGGTCCCTCTGGTCGTCCCCAGGCCGCTGGTCTCGTCACTACGATCCGGGATCGGACGGCGGGCGTCTGCACGGCCAGCGTCCAGACGGAGTACCCGCTAACCGGAACCCCGGGGCTGGCTGACCGGTACTCAGTGCGAGTCGAGGTACGTGATCACGGCCAGCACCCGGCGGTGGTCGGCGCTGCTCTCGGGAAGCCGCAGTTTGGCGAAGATGTGCCGGACGTGCTTCTCCACGGTCGCTTCGGTCACCCAGAGCTGGCGCGCGATGCCGCCGTTGGAGCGACCCTCGGCCATCAACGCGAGTACTTCGTGCTCCCGCGGACTGAGCTCGGCGAGCGGGTCGTCGGCCCGGCGGGCCTGGACCAGTTCCTGGACCAGGGCAGGGTCCATCACCGAGCCACCTCGGAGGATCCGCTCCAGCGTCTCGATGAAGTCGCCGACATCCGTCACGCGGCTCTTCAGGAGGTAGCCGATCCGCTGGCCGGACGCCAGCAGCTCCATCGCGTGCTCGACCTCGGCGTGGGCCGACAGGACGAGGATCCCGGCGTCGGGGAACTCCCGCCGGATCTCGCGCGCGGCGTCCAGCCCTTCGGTGCTGTGCGTCGGTGGCATCCGGATGTCCACCACGACCAGGTCGGGCGTCAGCTCCCGCACCAGCGGCAGGATCCACGCGCTGTCGCCGGTCTGCCCGACGACCTCGAACCCGGACTGCTCGAGCAGGCTGGCCAGCCCTTGGCGCAGGAGTACGTCGTCCTCGGCCAGGAGCACGCGGGTCCGGGCCGCGTCGCGCTCGCCGGCCGAGTCGATCGTCATGTCTTCACGGTAGAGATCATCCGCCGCAGTGCAAGGACCCAGTTCTACGTGACGTCGAGGATCCGGCGAATTGCGACGCCCGACAACGCTGTCTTGGGCAGCAGAGCCGCGGCCGGCACGCTTTCGACCAGGTCGATCAGGTCCTCGGCCGCGTGGGTGGAGATCAGGATGACCCGCGCGGGATCCACGTCCGTCTCGGTCTCTATCCGCCGGGCCAGGTCGAGGCCGCTTTCGCTGCCGAGGCTCACATCGACGAGTACGACGTCAGGCGCGGCGTCGTCCAGTTGCCGGAGAGCCTGCTCGATCGTCGAGGCCACACCGACCACGGTGATCCCGTCACTTTCGAGCCGGAACCGGGCAGCCTCGAGGAATTCGATGCTGTCGTCGACGATGAAGCAGCGCAAGGCCATGGCCCCAGCATCACGCGGCGGGTGAGCCTGCGCATTCCGGCTAACGCGACTCTCTGTCCGTCCGGCCACCCACCGTAGGGACTGTCAGGTGCCGGCGAGCGGGAACTCCGCGGTCAGGGTGGTCCCGGCGCCGCGAGGGCTGTGGAGGTCCAGCCGGCCGCCGAGTGCCTCCACCCGGTCGCGGAGGCCGATCAGCCCGGTGCCGCGGGTGAAGTCCGCGCCGCCTTGCCCGTTGTCGCGGATCTCGACCCGGAGTGCGTCGCCGGTGATGTCGGTGGTGACCGCGACCAGCGAGGCACGCGAGTGTTTCGCCGCGTTGGTCAGACCCTCGGAGACGAAGTAGTAGGCGCTCGCCTCGAGCCGCTCCGACAGCCGCGGCTCCGCGCGGAGCGTCAGGCGGATGGGGATCGCCGACCGGCGGCCCAGCGACTTCAGTGCTGGACTGAGGCCGCCCTCGGCGAGGATCGCCGGGTGGATGCCGCGCGCCGTCTCGCGGAGCTCGTCCAGCGCGTCGGTCAGTCCGCGATGCACCTGGTCCAGCTCCCCGGTCAGCTCGACCAGCTCAGGCGGCACCTTCGCCTGGGTCGTCTGCAGCCGGAGCGCGAGTGAGACGAGCCGTTGCTGGGCGCCGTCGTGCAGGTTGCGCTCGATCTGGCGGCGGGTCCGGTCGGCGGTGACCACCACCCTGGCGCGCGATGCCATCAGTTCGGCCCGGGCCTCGGCGTTCTCGATCGCGGTGGCGACGAGCTCGGTGAAGGCCGCGATCTGGGCCTCGGTCTTGGCCGGGAACGGCGTGTCCCTGGTCGTGGAGGCGGCGACGACGCCCCAGAGGCGGCCGCCGACCGTGACCGGGCAGCCGATCGAGGAACGAATCCCGAGGGCCCGCGCCTCCTCCGCGATGGTGCCTGACGCGCCGGCGAAAGTGTCCAGCCGGGTCGGTTCGCCGCGGGAGCGTACCTCACGGGCGACGCTCAGCCCGTCGAGGTCGAAGCGTTCCCCCACCACCAGGTGGGCGGGCACCCGGCTCCAGGCCGCGACACCGGTGACCGTCCCGTCCGGTTCGTAGCGCTCCATCCGCGCGAGATCGGCGTCGCAGAGTCGCCCCACTTCCTCGGTTACGGTGTCGAACAGGACACCTGGCGACACTCCTTGAGCGACCTGGGTGGCGACCCGCCGGAGCGCGGACTGCTCGTCGGACAGTCGCCGCGCCTGCAGTGCCGCCCGCCGGAGCCGGGCCGCCAGCTCGCCGACGACCACCGCCGCCACGAGGAACACCCCCAGGCCGATCGCGTTCTGCACGTCGGCGAGTGGGCTGACGAAGAAGGACGCGTACGCCCACACGCTGAGCACGGCCGTGACGACGGCGAGCGCCGTACCCCAGAAGATCGCGATGGGCAGTACGGCGAGCAGATAGAGCACCAGCAGGCTGAGGGTCGGGACGTGCGGCTCGGCGAGTTTGATGACCCCGGTCACGGCAGCGACCAGCAGGCCGGCTGCGAGCAATCCAGTCAGCCGGCGGACGACCGCTGAATTCGTCCGGCCACGCTCCATCCCACCACGCTTCCCTTGGACGAACGCTAACCGAGGTGACGGGATGCCTGCCAGCAGGTAGTCCGACGTCCGGTCAGTGGGAGGGTGGGATGGAGGCTCTCCGCGACGACAACGAGACGGACCGGGGTGACTCTCGTAGTGTGACGTCGTCCACCGCGGAAGAGCTGAAGGCCCGGTTCGAAGCCGAGGCGATCCCGCTGCTGCCGCGCTTCCGCGCCGCCGCGCTCCGACTCACCGGGAACCCGGCCGACGCGGACGATCTGCTGCAGGAGACCTACCTGCGGGCGTACTGCGGATTCTCCGGGTTCCGCTCCGGGACGAACCTGACCGCCTGGCTCTACCGGATCCTCCGGAACACGTTCATCAACGGCTATCGCAAGCGTCTGCACGAGCCGAAGACGATCCCGGGCGCCTGGCAGCCGAACAACGCCGTCGACCGCCGCCACGCCGAGGCCTCAGCCGAAGCCGCGGTCCTCGGCCCGATGCTCGACGAGCACCTCCGCCAGGCCCTCGCGTCCCTGCCGGAGCACTACCGCAGCGCCCTCCTCCTCTTCGAGCTCGAAGGCTTCACCGTCCGCGAGATCGCCACCATGATCGGCGTCCCACCCGGCACCGTCATGTCCCGCCTCCACCGAAGCCGCAAATCCCTCCGCCAAATCCTGCAACCCACCCCAGCCGCGGCCGCCTAACCAGCCCGACCACCGGGTGCCAAGTCGCACCGCGCGGCAGGTCTACGGGTGCCGCTGGTGATCGTTGGTGGGTCGCCGCGCCGCCGCGACGATGTAACACGGTGGGCTTGATCAGAGATGTCAGCGGGGGAGGACCTCGTGATCCAGCTAGTGACCTACTTTGTCCTGTTCGTTCTGCTACCCCTCGGCGCGGTCATCGGGATTGGGCTCAGGATCTACGTGTTCTTTGCGGATCGGGCACTGTTCCGGCGGATGGATCGGCGCGAGCGCGAGAAGAGAGAGCGGTTGGCGGAACAGCAGTCCACGCCTACGGCGCGGGGAGAGCGTCCTCGAGGAACTTGACCAGATTGCACCAACCCGGTCGAGCGCATGCCGCACAAGGGTGCAGGCAACTTCCGATGTGATCGGTGCGGTCGCCTGTGGGCCGGTCGGTCATCGGCAAGCGGGCGCGGACGGTACGTCCGGGGAGGGCATGAGCGCGTCGTCACGCCGGGGTGCGGGGCGGTAGCCCTGCAGGGCGCAGGCGGCAGCCTGCTAGGTGCTTCGGGTGGGTGGGAGCGCGCGTAGCGGGCGCGACGGAGGAGCGGCTGCGTAGCACGCGTGGGTTAGTCCACGGTTGCTGCGAAGGGGGACTTGGGGGTGAAGGTGTGGGTGGTGAAGCGGGTGGCCATGACCCGGTGGGTTTCGGCGTCTGGGTGGAGGTCGTCGGGGAGGGGGTGGGCGGCGTTGTCGGGGGCGCCGTACAGGAGGCGGCCGTCGAGGTAGTGGAGGTGGGGGTCTTCGGCGGCTCGTTGGGCGATGATGCGGGCGAGTTCGGTGCGGATGACGGAGAGGGTTAGTTTGCCGGCGGGGATCTCTTCGGGGTTGCCCGTCGCGGTGAAGCGGAGTTGGCCTTCGGCGAGGGCGGAGAGGTCCCAGCCGGTGGGGCCGGGGGTGTCCTCGTGGATCGGGCAGAGGATGGGGGAGATGACCAGGAGCGGCGTGTCGGGGTGGCCGTCGCGGATGGTGTCGAGGAAGCCGTGGACGGCGGGGGTGAAGCTGCGGAGCCGGAGTGAGTCGGTGTTCACGATGTTGATGCCGAGCTTCAGGCTGATCAGGTCTGCGGGCGTGTCGCGGATGGTCCGGGCGACGAACGGCTGCAGGAACGAGCTGCCCGCGAAGCCGAGGTTGATGAGCTCCACCCCACCCTGAGCCGCGGCCAGCGCCGGCCAGGTCGCGGTCGGGCTGGTGGCGTCCGACCCGTGGCTGATCGAGCTGCCGTGATGCAACCACACCCGCCGGCCACTGGCCACGGGCTCAACGGGAGCATCGGTGCGCAGGGCAACGAGTTCGGTCGTCTCGTTGTGCGGCAGCCAGATCTCGACGGTCTTCGGTACGTCGCTCAGTCCGTCGAAACGCAGCGTGGCCGACTCACCCGGCCGGCGCTCGGCCGCCCCGGTGACCAGGTCGATCGTGATGACATCACCACCCGCGGCAGTTGCCTGCGCCGTCAACTTCCCGTCGACGACGAGGTCGTAAACACCATCCGGCCGCGGGGGAGCCCCGACATACTCCCGCTTGGTCGGCAGCGTCTCCAGCTCCACGACCGTCGCCCGGGTCCCGAACACGAGCCGTACGCCGGACGGCTGAGACTCGGCCATCTCCAGCTGCCCGTCGTCGTACTGCTTCCGCGCCCACCCCGGCAACCGATGCGGCAGCAGGCCGCGAGAAGTCGGCTCCAGGTCGAGCGCGCCGCGCAGGAGCTCGGCGGTGATGGCAGTCGTGATCACGTCGGACACCTCTCCGGGCAGGAACGGGGCAGGAACCGGGCAGGAAACGGGCATGAAAAACGGGCTCCCACTGCGCCATTGCGGTGAGAGCCCGTCGGGGCCGTGAATCAGGCGGTGCGCTTGGTGCGGTGCAGGTGCGCCGGGCCGATCTCGCCCTTGCGGAGCAGCTCCACGCGCTCGGCCAGGAGCTCCTCGAGCTCGCTGATGCTGCGGCGCTCGCGCAGCATGTCCCAGTGCGTACGGGCCGGCTTCTCCTGCTTCGGCTCCGGCTTCTCGCCGGTCGACCGGGCGGCCTCGCTGCCGCAGTGCGGGCACTCCCAGACCGCGGGCACCTCGGCGTCGTGCGCCATGGTGACCTCGACCACATGGCCGCGGGGGCAGTCGTACGTGATCATCTGGCGCGGAGCGAACTCGACGCCGCGGTCATCCTCGAAGCTGACCCCACCCAGCCCCGAACCACGCAGTACGCGATTAGACATGTCAAACCTCCGAGATCGTCATCCGTGCCAACGGTCGGCCGGCCCGGATCATTCCCATTTTGGCATGCCCGAGCCCTCTGTACGCACCTGACAGCACCGTCGTGACGCCCTGTCATCGCGCGTTCACACCTCACGGTGTGTCGCGAACCGACCGAGGTACGACGCACCGAACCGATGCACAGTTCACAGGCAGTTGCCAGGAATCGAGGATCAGTTCCTCAGCAAACCGCCCTAGCGTCTGCTCCCATGGTGCTACCCCGCCACAAACTCCGTGGCCTCAGCTTCGTCAATGTGGCCCTGGTGGCCATCGTCCTGGCCATCGCCATCACCGCCTACTTCCTGTTCTTCCGCAAGGATCCGCCGGCCGCCAGCGCGACGCGTCCGACGGCGGAGGTGGCCCGTGGCGACGTGACCGCGAGCGTCAGCTCGAGTGGCACCTTGCAGAGCTCCCAGACCGCGTCACCGCAGTTCGAGACCTCGGGCACGGTCACCCAGATCCTGGTGAAGGTCGGCCAGGTGGTGGCCAAGGGCGCCGCGATCGCGAAGGTCGACCCGTCCGCCGCCGAGCGCCAGCTCCGGATCGCCGACCAGAACCAGATCGCGGCGGCCAACTCGGTCACCGCCGCGCAGGAGTCGCTCGACGACGCCGAGGACGCCGAGCAGGCCGCGGAGGAGGCCTCCGCCTCGCCGACCCCGACGCCCACCAACGGGCAGCAGCAGAGCCAGAACCAGGGCCAGACCCAGAACCCGGAAGTTGCCGTGAGCAACGCCGAGGCGAGCCTGGCCCGGGCCAAGGCGGACAAGGAGCAGGCAGACCAGGACGTCGAGGGGGCCCAGGCCGCGGTCGACGCGACCACGCTGAAGGCGCCGATCGCCGGCACGATCACCGCGATCAACGGCTCGGTCGGCTCCGTCACCGGCGGCTCGAGCTCCGGATCGGGGTCAGGCTCCGGCAGTGGTTCAGGCTCGACCTCAGGTCAAGGTTCAGGGTCCAGCACCTCGAGTACGACGACCTCCTCCGGCTCCGGCTTCGTCGACATCTCCGACCTGAAGGCGCTCCAGGTCGTCGCGGCCTTCGCCGAGGCGGACGCGATCAAGATCAAGGCCGGCCAGTCGGCCACCGTGACGCTCAACGCCGAACCGGGTACGACGCTCACCGCGTCGCTGGCCTCGGTCTCGCCGGTCCCGACCACCACCAACGGCGTCGTCTCCTACTCGGCCACCTTCTCGCTGGCCAAGCTCCCGGCGAACGCGCGGATCGGCCAGACCGCGAACGTGACCGTCCAGACCGCGAAGGCGACCAACGCCCTCTACGTCCCGACCACGGCGGTCGCAACCAGCGGTACGACGTACACCGTGACGATGGCCGACGGCTCGGGGACCCGCGAGGTGAAGATCGGCGTCCGCGGCGACAGCTACACCCAGATCGTCTCCGGCCTGAACGAGGGCGACCGGATCGAGCTGCTCCAGGGCACCATCGGCGGGACCACGAACCAGACCGGCCAGGGCCGGCAGGGCCAGTTCGGTCAGGGGCAGTTCGCCGGCGCCGGCGGCGGCCAGTTCCCGGGCGTCGGCACGGGCGGGGGTAACCGTGGCCGCTGACGTCCTGATCGACATCCGGGACGTCACCAAGACGTACGGCAGCGGCGAGACCGCCGTCCACGCGCTCCGCGGGGTGTCCCTGCAGGTCCGGGCCGGCGAGTACGTCGCGGTGATGGGCTCGTCCGGATCCGGCAAGTCGACCCTGATGAACATCCTCGGCTGCCTCGACGTCCCGAGCCGGGGCGAGTACTGGCTGGACGGCAGCAACGTGGCCCGGCTGACCGAGGACCAGCAGGCCCTCGTCCGCGGCCGCAAGATCGGGTTCATCTTCCAGTCCTTCAACCTGATCCCGCGGACCACCGCGCTCGCGAACGTCGAGCTCCCGCTCACCTACGCCCACCAGCGCCGCGCGGAGCGGCGGCAGCGGGCCGGCCGCGCGCTGGAGCTGGTCGGCCTGTCCGACCGGGCCGGCCACCGGCCGAACCAGCTGTCCGGCGGTCAGCAGCAGCGGGTGGCGATCGCCCGGGCGCTGGCGACCGGACCGCGGATCCTGCTCGCCGACGAACCGACCGGCAATCTCGACCTGCACTCGACCGACGAGGTGCTGGACATGTTCGACCAGTTGAACGCCGACGGCCGGACGGTCGTCGTGATCACCCACGAGCACGAGGTGGCGGCCCGGGCCCGGCGGCTGATCCAGGTCGCGGACGGCCGGATCGTCGCCGACGAGGTGACCCGCTGATGTCACCTCGCGACCTGTTCGGGGCCGCCCTGCGCGGTCTCAACGCGAACAAGCTCCGCTCCCTGCTGACCATCCTCGGCGTCTCCATCGGCGTCGGCGCGGTCATCGTCCTGGTTGCTGTCGGCAACGGCTCGGGCAAGGCCGTGCAGGCCCGGCTGGAGGCGATGGGCACCAACCTGCTCACGGTGTCCACGACCGGCGGTGGCGGCGGCTTCCAGCGCGGCCAGGCCGGGCCGGCGGCCCAGCAGTACAGCCTGACCCTCGACGACGTGGCCGCGCTCTCCGACGATCGGCTGGCACCTGACGTGTCCGCCGTCGCTCCGGTGATGACGAGCAGCGGTACGACGGCGACGAACGGCGACACCAGCTACACGGTGGGCCAGGTGATCGGTACGACGCCGGAGTACCTGCCGGCCACGAACACGCCGGTCGGGATCGGGGCGTCCTTCACCCAGCAGGACGTCGACAACTCCGAACGGGTCGTCCTGCTCGGGCAGACGACCGCGACCGAGCTGTTCACCCGGCCCGCGAGCGCGGTCGGTCAGACGATCAAGCTCGGCGCCATCGACTTCGTCGTTCGCGGGGTGCTGGCGAGCAAGGACAGCACCGGGTTCTCGGATCCGAACGCGACCGCGATCATGCCGATCAGCACGCTCCGCGCGACCCAGGCCGGATACGGCGCACTCAGCCAGATCGTGGTCCAGGCGGCGGCCACCGATCGCGTCGACACCGCGCAGGCGGAGGTCACGCAGTTGCTGACCGCGCGGCACCAGGTGCCGGCCGACCAGACCTCGCCGTTCCGGATCACCAACTCGGCACAGATCCTGCAGACCAGCCAGGACACCGCGGCGACGTTCACCGCGCTGCTGGCGACCGTCGCCGCGATCAGCCTGGTCGTCGGCGGGATCGGGGTCACCAACATCATGCTGGTCACCGTCACCGAGCGGACCCGCGAGATCGGCATCCGCAAGGCGCTGGGGGCCAGACGCCGGACGATCCTCGGCCAGTTCCTGATCGAGGCGACCCTGCTCAGCCTGATCGGCGGCGCGGTCGGGGTCGGCGTGGCGCTGATCGTCACCCGTTTCCAGCTGGCCGGTGTGGAGCCGGTGCTGGTGCCGTCGTCGATCGGACTCGCGCTCGGCGTGTCCGCGGCGGTCGGCCTGTTCTTCGGCAGCATGCCGGCGCACCGAGCCGCCGGTCTTCGTCCCATCGATGCACTACGTCACGAGTGAAAGAGGCTCTCCGATGTCCAACCAAACGCCCGACGACTTCGCCCAGATCGGGTCCGACGAGGAGGTCGACTCGGCGCTGAGGCCGAAGAAGAGCCTCAACCTCCCGCTGGCGACGGCGATCCTGGCCGGCATCGTGGTCCTGGCCGTAGGCCTGGCCGGTGGCGCGGGCCTGCACGCGGCCTTCGCCTCGGACAGTACGTCGAACCAGCCGCAGGCCGGCGGCCGTGGCTTCGGCGGCGGGTACGGCGGCTACCGGGGCCAGAACGGCGCCGGGCAGGGCCAGTTCCCGGGTGGCGGCGGTCAGGGCGGTGGCGCGGCGATCGGCACGGTGGTGTCGGCGACGGCGACCGAGCTCGTGGTGAAGACGCAGAACGGCAACGTCACGGTGAAGCTCACCGGCGACACGACGTACGAGATCACCGCCAAGGGGACCGCCGCCGACCTGAAGGCCGGCGAGCAGGTCGTCGTCAGCGGCCAGAGCGCCGATGGCTCGATCACCGCGACCACCGTCCGCCAGGGCGCCTTCGGAGGCGGCTTCCGCAACCCGGGCGCCACCCCCTCGTCCCGCTAGTTCCCACGATCCGTGCGCCCGGCCAGCACCCCGGCCGGGCGCACGTCAGTTCCGGGTGGCGGTGAGCGCGACGGCGACCGAGTCGATGGTGAAGCCGCCACCGACGGCGTCGATGGCGTCTGCGAGTCTGGAGAGGATCTCGTCGAGCTTGCCTGCCTGCGCGAGTTGGCTCGCGTTCCCGCCGGTCCGGACCTGGTCCAGCCACTCGTCGCGGGTGTACGTGCGACTCCACGGGAACGTCGGCCGCTCCAAGCTGCCGAACACACCGGTCGCGGCGAGGCCCTCGGCCGCTCCGTCGATGAACCGCTCGTAGGCACCGAGTGGCGAGGCGGCGACCCGGGGGCTCACCGCGCGGTCGGGGAGCGCGTCGCGAAAGGCGGCGGCGAACGCTTCGCGCAGCTCGCCCGGCGGCTGGAGGACGTACCAGAACACGGCCAGCTTGCCGTTCGGCCGGAGTACCCGGGCTGCCTTCGCTGCTCCGGCGCGAGGATCGATCCAGTGCCAGGTCATGCCGGCGACGACCGCGTCGAAGGTCCGGCCGGCCGCGTCCCACGACTCGAACTGCGACACCTCGACGTCGACGCCCGTACCCCGGGCGAACTCTGCCATCCGCTCGTCGACATCCACGCCCAGAACCCGGCACCCCGCCGCCTGGAACTGCCGGGAGGTGATCCCGGTGCCGCAGCCGACGTCCAGGACGTCCCGCCCGGGCACACCCGCGACGACCGCCTCGACAGGTGTGGCGCTGCGGGATGCCCGCGAGCAGCTGTTCGACGCGGCCGAGCGGGTCCTGCTCCGGGACGGGCCGGAGGCGCTGACGAGTCGTGCGGTGACCACCGAGGCGGGCTGCGCGAAGGGGTGTCATGATGTTCGCCGACCGCACCGGCGAACGCCCCACCTTTGAGGACGTCCGGAAGCTCGTCGGCTCCGTCGTACCGGGCTAGATGATGGTGGGCTAGACGATCGTGGGCTGGGCGTTGCCGGCTTCGGTGATGCCCCGGCGCATGTCGACGCGGGACAGCAGGATCAGGCCGACGACGAAGAACAGGCCGAGGGCGACGATGGCCGGGCGGTAGGAGCCGGTGATCTGGTGGACCAGGCCGAAGACCAGGGTGCCGAGCCAGGAGGTGCCGCGTTCGCCGGCCTGGTAGAGCGAGAAGTACTCGGCCTCGCGGCCCTTCGGGATCAGCTGGCTGAAGGCCGACCGGGACAGCGCCTGGGTGCCGCCGAGGACGATGCCGATCGCGGCGCCCATGGCCAGGAACGGGACGATCTGGCGGGCGGGCAGCAGGAACCCGGCGATCACGATCACGATCCAGATCACCAGGCCGCCGGAGATGGTCCGGTGCGCGCCGTACCGCTGGGCGAACCGGCCGAACGCCAGCGCCCCGAAGAACGCCACGAACTGGACGAGCAGGATCGTCGCGATCAGGATCTGGGTCTCGAACCCGAGCTGCTTCTCGCCGTACGTCGAGGAGACCGAGATGACCGTCTGGATCCCGTCGTTGAAGAACAGGTACGCGACCAGGAAGAGCAGCGTCATCCGGTAGCTGCGCATGTGCTTGAGCGTCGCCGACAGCTGCCCGAAGCTCTGCCGCACCAGACTCCCGCTCCGCACCGGGACGACGCTGGTCGGTGGACGGTCCCGCAGCCGGACGAAGGGGAAGAAGGTGAACAACCCCCACCACAGCCCGGCGCTCAGCAGGCTGAGGCGAACCGCGGTGCCCTGGCTCAGCCCCAACGCATCGTGCGCGGTGACCACGCCCAGGTTGACCAGCAGCAGGATGAACCCGCCGGCGTACCCGAACGCCCAGGCTCGCGACGAGACGGCGTCGCGTTGGTCGGGTGGCGCGATGTCGATCAGGATCGAGTCGTACACGACGAGAGACGAGCCCAGGCACAGGTTGCCGATGAACAACAGCAGCGCGCCGAGCGCCCAGCGGCCGCCGCCGACGAACACCATGCAGCAGGCGGCCAGCGCGCCGGTCCAGGCGAACGCGCACATCAGGAGCTTCTTGCGGGTCAGCCGGTCCGCGATCGCCCCGACCACGGGCAGGAACAACGCCGACACCAGTGTCGCCACCGTGACGACGTAGAAGGCGAGCGAGCCGGGGGAGATCCCCACCCCGAGGATGTCGAGGTTGGTGTGGCACGGCTTGTCCGTGGTCCCGACGTACCCGCAGGCCGCCTGCTCGGCGACCGAGGTCAGGTACGGCGCGAACAGCACCGTGCCGACTGTGGTCACATAGCCGGAGTTCGCCCAGTCGTAGAGACTGAAACCCCAGTATTCGCGCTTGTCCACCGCAGCCGGGGCGGAGAGAAGTCCCATGCGCGGAAGTGTGTCAGGTCCCGGGGACTTCGCGGCGTACCCGCGGATAACACTTCAGTGCCACTCGCCCCGCTCGATCAGGACGTCGCGGAGCAGATCGGTCCGGTCGGTGATGATGCCGTCCACCCCGGCGTCGAGCATCCGCCGCATCCGGGCCGGATCGTCCACGGTCCAGACGTGGACTTGCTTGCCCCGGGCATGCGCTCGCCTGATCAGCCCGGGCGTGAGCACCCGGAGCGGCCCGTACCCCTGCGGGATCTGCAGGCACGCACCCTTCGACGCCACCGCGAAGGGGAGGAACCGGATCAGCACGATCTCCCACTCGCCGTACCCGGTGCAGAGGCGGGGACCGAGCAGCTTGCGGATCCGCCGGACCCGGGACTGGGAGAACGACGAGACGCAGACCCGGTCGATCGCGCCGGCCGAACGGAGGACGTCGGCGGCCGGCTGCAGACCGTTCTCCGCCTTGATGTCGAGATTGAACCGGATGTCCGGGAAGTGCTCGAGCAGCTCGTCCAGCCGGGGGATCGGCTCGTGGCCGTTGATCCGGGCCTTGCTCACCTCCGACCACGGCAGTTCGGCGACCACCCCGGTCCCGTCGGTGACGCGGTCCAGTTTGCTGTCGTGGAAGGCGATCACGACGCCGTCGCTGGTGGCGTGCAGGTCGGTCTCGAGGTAGCGGTACCCGAGGTCCACCGCGTTCTGGAACGCGTGCATCGAGTTCTCGTAGCCGATGTTGTCCGGGTGCAGCGCGCCGCCCCGATGGGCCATCGCGATCGGCCCGTCGTGGTCGAGGTAGGGATACACGACAGGAAGTATGTACCGTTTGGGTGGTGACGCTACTCACCCCCCGCCCCGACCTCTGGACCCTCGACCCCGAGGTCCTGCACCTCAACCACGGTTCGTACGGCGCTGTGCCGCGGCGGACCCAGGACGTGCTGGCTGCCCTGCGGACCGCGACCGAGGTGAACCCGATGGCGTGGTTCCGCTCGGTCGCGGCCCAGCTGACCACGAGCCGCCTCGAGCTGGCGTCGTACCTGCGGACCGATCCGGCGGGCTTCGCGCTGGTGCCGAACGCGAGTGCCGGCGTCACGGCCGCGCTCGCCACGCTGCCGATCCCCGCGGGCAGCCGGATCGTGCTGACCAACCACGCGTACGGCGCGGTCCGGTACGCCGCCGAGCGGTTCGCACGGATCCACCGGGCCGACGTGGTCGTGGTCGACGTACCGCTGGAGGCGGACGACGAGACGGTCGTGGCGCTGATCGCGGCCGAGCTGCAGGACGCCGCCGTACTGATCGTGGACCAGATCAGCTCGGGCACCGCCGCGGTGTTCCCGATCGCGGCCCTGGTCGAGGTGTGTCACGACCGGGGTGTCCCGGTCGTGGTGGATGGTGCGCACGCCCCGGCGTTGATCGATGCCCCCGCGGCCGACGGCGCCGACTTCTGGACCGGCAACTTCCACAAGTGGCCGGCGTCGCCGCGCGCGACCGCCGGGCTGGTGGTGGCCGAGCAGTGGCGCTCGGCAACGGTTCCGCTGATCGTGTCCTGGTCGGAGTACGACGAGCGCCTGCCGGAGCGTTTCGACATGCAGGGCACGTACGACTACACGCCCTGGATCGCCGCGCCCGAGTCCCTGCGGGTGCTGGCCGAGCTCGACTGGCCGGTACGCCGTGCGCAGCTGAGCGCGATGCTCGACGAGGGCGCCAAGGTGGTGGCGAAGGCGCTCGGCACCGGGGTGGCGGAGGTCGCCCACCCCGCGCCGACGATGCGCCTGGTCGAGCTGCCCTCGAGCGTCGACCTCGGCGCGGGCGAAGCGATCAAGGAGCGCGTGTCCCGCGACCTGAAGGCGGAGATCACCCTGACCGGCTTCGGCGGCCGGGGCTACATCCGCCTCTCCGCCCACGCCTACAACTCACTGCAGGACTACCAGCAACTCGCCGAGCGCCTGCCCGCCGCGCTCACCCCTTGATCGCCCCCGACGTCATCCCGGCCACGATCTGGCGGTTGAAGAACAGGAACATGATCAGCGGCGGGATCGTGATCAGCAGGATGTCCATGAACAGCAGGTTGTACTGCGTGCTGAACTGGCCCGAGAAGTTGTAGAGGGTCAGCTGGACGGTCGCGTTCTTGTCACCGGGCAGGAAGTACAGCGGGTTCACGAAGTCGTTGAACACGTTGACCGACTGGACCACCACGACGGTGATGATGACGGATCTGAGCAGCGGGAAGATGACCCGGAAGAACAACCGCAACGGCCCGGCCCCGTCGATGATCGCGGCCTCGTCCAGCTCCTTCGGAATGGTCGCGACGAACGCCCGGAACAGCAGGATGCAGAACGACAGCCCGAACGCGATCTCGATCAGGATCAGCCCCGGCATGGTCCGGAACAGCCCCAGCTTCTGCAGCACCCAGATCGTCGGTACGACGGCCGGCGGGATGATCAGCCCGGACAGCACCAGGAAGTTGATGAAGCCGTTCCACTTGCTCTTGCGGCGTTGCAGCACGAACCCGGCCATCGCCGCCAGCACCACCATCCCGGCCACACTGACCACGGTCAGGATCGTGCTGTTGATGAAGGCGATCACCAGCATGTAGTCGCGGGCCTGGACCACCTCGACGAAGTTCTGCACGAACCGGAACTGGTGCGGCCAGGCGAAGTCGAGGTCCGCGGCCTGCGTCCGGTCCTTCACCGCGGTCATCACCATGAACGCGAACGGGATGATGAACACCACGATCGAGGACACGATCGCGACCGCGCTGAGCAGGTACTTGCGGCCGGGTCTGTGGTTGACGAGCTCGGCGGTGCTCACAGGTCCACCTCCTTGCGGTTCAGGAACCACGACAGCGGCAGGATGATCGCGGTGACCACCAGGAACAGGATCACGTTGCCGGCCGTCGACAGGCCGTAGAACCCGGCCTGGTACTGCTTGTAGATCACCGACGAGATCACGTCCGAGGTGAAGCCCGGGCCGCCACGCGTCATCGCCCAGATCAGCTCGAACGACCGCAGGCCGCCGATCAGCGACAGGATGATGACGGTCACGGTGGCCGGCTTGCACAGCGGCAGCACGATCCGGCGGAACGTCTCCCACGAGCCGGCGCCGTCCACCCGGGCCGCCTCCATGTACTCGCGCGGGATCGACACGATCCCGGCGATGTAGATCAGGGTCGCCAGCCCGACGCCCTTCCACACGTCGACGGCGGCGATCGACATCAGCGCCCACTTCGGGTCGGTCAGCCACCCGGGCCCGGTGATGCCGAGGACGCCCAGGGCGCCGTTGATGATGCCGCGCTCGGGATTCATCAGCACCTGGAACAGCAGGCCGACGCCGACGGTGCTGACCAGCACCGGGAAGAAGACCACCGAGCGCAGATACCCGCGGCCGACGATCTGCGAGGTGAGCAGGACGGCGAGCAGCAGGCCGAGCACGACCTTGGAGCCCGACGTCACGACGGCGAAGATCAGCGTGTTGGTGAAGCCCTTGACCAGGGCCGGCTCCTGGAAGAACGTGACGAAGTTCTCCAGCCCGATGAACTTGGACTCGAACAGGCTCCACCGGGTCAGGCTGTAGTAGAACGACGCGAACGTCGGCACCAGGAACAGGACGGTGTAGATCACCGCGGTCGGCAGGTAGAACCAGAACGAGTACGGCGAGTAGACCTTCCCCCCGGCCGCCGAAGCGGCCGGGGTCGCGTCAGCGCCAGCGCGCGGACGAGCCGAGGAGGTGATGGTCACCGACCTCACCAACCCGCCAGTCCGAGTTGCTGGGCCTGCTTCTTGACGTCCTCGTCGTACCGGGCGGCGCCGTCCTTCGCCTTCCGGATGCCGGAGCCGACCTCGACGGTGATCTGCTCCAGCGAGGGGCCCTTCACCGGCGAGAGGAACTCCAGCGCCAGGCTGGACGCGCCCGGCTTGTCGAGGTACGGCTGCATGTCCTTGATCGCCTGCGGTACGTCGTCCGGCAGCGTGCAGCCCTTGACGGCGTACGGACCGGTCGGCGCGCCCGCCTCGGACTGCGACTTGCACCCGTCGGGGCTGGCGACGAAGGCCATGAACTTCTTGGCCGCGTCCAGCTTGTCGCCCTCGGTGGTCTTCGGGATGTACAGACCACCCGGGGTCCACAGGGTCAGACCGTTCTTGCTCGCGTCGTCACCAGGGAGCGCGAACAGGCCGACGGTCTTGGCCGCGTCGGGGTAGGTGGCGATCATGTTCGCCACCACACCGGACAGGATCGGGTAGTGCGCACCCTTGCCGGTGGCAAGCATCTTGAGGCCGTCCGGCAGCTTCGCCGAGGCGAAGTCCTTGTTCTCGTAGCCCGCGTCGTGGACGGCCTCGGTGTGCTCGAAGCCCTTGAGCGCGGCCGGCGACGTCGCGTACTTCGCCTGGTTCGCGGTGTACTTGTCGGCGAAGTCCGGCTCGGCGGCGGCCACGTTGTGGAAGTCGCCGAGGACGAACAGCTGCGACGTCCAGGTCTCGCCGTAGGTCTGGATCACCGGTGCGACACCGCCGCCGGCGGCCTTGATCTTGGCGTTGTTGGCCATGAACTCGGCCCAGGTCGTCGGCACCTGCAGCCCGAGCTTGGTGTAGACCGGGATGCTGTAGAGCACCGCGCCGCCCATGAAGCCGCCGACGGGTGCGCCGTACACCTGGTTGTCGGCTGTCACGGTCTTCTTGAAGTTGTCGTCCAGGTCGGCGACCCACGGCTCGTCGTTCATCGACAGCAGGTTCTTCTGCGGTGCGATCGCGTTGAACAGCGAGCCGGTGTTGTAGTTGAAGACGTCGACCATGTCCCCGGTGGACAGCCGGGTCTTGATGATGTTGTCGCCCTCGGTGCCACCGGGACGGGTCTCCACCTTGACGGTGATGGTCGGGTTCTTCGCGTGGAAGTCCTTGGCGAGCTGCTCGGCCTCCTTCACGTCCTGATCCTGGTTCGTGGTCAGGTACGTGATCTCGACCGAGCCCCCGCCCGCGTCGTCACTGGAACCGAGACTGCCCGCGCTGCACGCGGTCAGGGCGAGCGAGCAGACGGCAATGACGGCCAGTCCTCTCGTGCCAGGGCGGAACGTCATCTTGACCTCCAAGGGAGTGTTTCTTCAGGGCATCTGCAGCGGGGCGGACATCGGTGGAAGGGATCAGTTGTCGAGCAGGGCATCGAGTTTCGCCTGCAGGGCTTGGGCCGCGGGGGAGAAGTCCCGCCGGCTGATCGCGTCGACGAGCTGGCCGGCCGGCAGGTCGAGGTAGCGCTCGAGCCGCGCGGCCAGGTCGGCGTCGTCGGTGACGACCTCGGTCTCCACGGCCGCCGCGACGAAGGTGTCCCAGCTGGGCTCGTGGTCCATCAGCTGCCGGACGGTGGGTCCGGCGGGCAGTGCGGGAGTCTCGCCGTACGGGTCCGTCGCGGTCCATGCGTGCGTGCCGTGCCCGACCTCGACCGGCTCGCTCTCACCGGGTACGGCGACCTTCGCCGTCGACCCGACCGGCACGGTCACGCTGAGCCGGACCTCGCCGCCGGACCGCGTCCACTCCACCGCGGCCTCGCCGTACGGCGTGAGGTGCTTGGCCGAGGCCTTGGTGAGGTGCGAGGTGAAGAGCGGGCGTACGTCGATCGTCCGGTAGCCGGGGTCGCCCGGGGCCAGGCCCGCCACCCGGCGGTGCATCCAGTCCGCGACGGCACCCAGTGCGTAGTGGTTGAACGACGTCATCTGACCGGGGTTGATGCTGCCGTCGGGCAGCATGCTGTCCCAGCGTTCCCAGACCGTCGTCGCGCCCATCGTCACTGCGTACAGCCAAGAGGGGCAGCCTGTCTGTAGCAGGAGGCGGTAAGCGAGGTCAGGATGTCCGGTATCGGCCAACGCGTCGGCCATCAGCGGCGTCCCGACGAATCCGGTACTGATCCGGAAGCCCGACGTCCGGACCAGGTCGGCGAGGCGTTCGCCGGCCCGCTCGCGCTGGGTCGGGGTCGGCAGCAGCGCCCACTGCAACGCCAGGGCGTAGATGGTTGCCGCGTCGCTCAATACCCGGCCGCCCTCGGTGGTGTACTCGCCGGCGAACGCCTGCCGGACGCGGGCGGCCAGGTCGGCGTACTCGCGGGCCAGTTCGGTGTCGCCGACGACCTCGGCGGCTTTGGCGACCACCTCGGCCGAGCGGGCCAGATGCGCGGTCGCGAGCACGTCCGGGTCCGCCTTGGCGCGGAACGGGTTCTCCGGCGGCGCGGTCGGGTCGAGCCAGTCGCCGAACTGGAAGCCACCGGACCAGAGCAGATCGCCGCCGGCCAGGTCGGCCATCTTGTCCACCCAGGCGCGCATGCTCGGCAGCTGCCGGGCCAGCAGGGCGGCGTCGCCGGTGCGCTCGTAGATCACCCACGGGACCATCGTTGCCGCGTCACCCCAAGCCGCGGTGGCGGGCGCCTTGTTCTTCAGGACATCCGGGACGACGTACGGCACCGAGCCGTCCTTCTGCTGCTCGGCGGCCAGGTCGGCGAGCCAGTTGGTGAGGAAGCCGGCGGTGTCGAACAGGAAGCTCGCGGTGGGGGAGAAGACCTGGATGTCACCGGTCCAGCCGAGCCGCTCGTCGCGCTGCGGGCAGTCGGTGGGGACGTCGACGAAGTTGCCGCGCATACCCCAGACGACGTTCTCGTGGAACCGGTTCAGCAGGTCGTGCGACGAGTCGAACCAGCCGGTCCGCGGCAGGTCGCTGCCGACCACGATCGCCTCGAGGTCCTCCTTGCGCAGGTCGCCGACGCCGGTGACCTCGGCGTACCGGAAGCCGTGGAAGGTGAGCGGCGAGTCGAGGGTGACCTCGTCGGATCCGGCCAGGACGTAGGTGTCGGTGGCCTTGGCGGTCCGCAGCGGGCGGACGCCGAGCTCGCCGTTCTCGAGCACCTCGGCGTGCCGCAGGACGATCTGGTCGCCCTCGGCGCCACCACGGACGGTCAGCCGGACCCGGCCGACCACGTTCTGGCCGAAGTCGACGAGGGTCTTGCCGGACGGCGACGTACTGATCTCGACCGCGGGCACGACCTCGGTGATCCGGACCGGCGGTCCGTCGGGGGCGACGAGCAGGCCGAGGTCGGCGTCGAGGACGTCGACCGGTCCGGCCGCTCCCGGCGTACGGCGGAGGTCGGTGCTCTGGCCGTCGTACAGGTCGTCGGCCGTGATCGCGCTCTCGCGGGTCGTCCAGCTGTCGTCGGTGCCGAACGTGTGGACCTGCCCGTCGGCGGTGGTGACCTCGAGCTGGGCGAGGACGGCGAGGCGGGTGCCGTACACCTGGCTCTGGTCCTGGAAGCCGAGCCGGCCGCGGTACCAGCCGTTGCCGACGAGGAACTCCAGCCGGTTCGCGCCGTCCCGGACCAGGCTCGTCACGTCGTACGTCTGGTAGCGAAGCCGGTACTGGTAGGCCGTCCAGCCGGGCGCGAGCTCTTCGTCGCCGACCCGCTCGCCGTTGAGCTCGGCGCGGTAGACGCCGTGCGCGGTCGAGTAGAGGCGAGCCTTCACGATCCCGGCGGGCAGATCGGCGGCACCGGCGACCAGCGGGGCGGGGGAGCCGAGGGCGTTGTCCCGCGGGCTCACGAACCGCGCGGTCCAGTCGGCCGGGTCGAGCAGACCGGCCTCGACGGTCGCGGGCTCACTCCACTCACTCCAGTCGTCGTTGCCGCGGACGCGCACCCGGACCTGCGCGGACTCGCGGGAGGCGAGCGGGTCGCCCGGCCAGGGCACCAGGACCTGGTCGGGGGACTGGACGGTGTAGGCCTGCGTCGTGCCCGTGGTGATCTCCACCTCGTACGCCGTCTGCGCGTAGCCGGCGTCCGCGGCCGGGACCTGCCAGGACAACCGTGGTGTCGCGGTGCCGATACCCAGGACGGGGGCGGCCTGATGCTCGAAGCGGAGAGACGTGGGTGCGGCGAGGTTCGACATGTGACTCCTACCGGCGAGTGAAACGATTCATTGGGTGCTCTGACAAAACATCGCGTTCTGTTGCGGATTGATGGCGGGGACGTTTCGCCTGTTCCCCGATCCTGCGGCCGGTAGTCCTCCGGCACTAGCCCGGAGTGCACTCGTGGTAGCACAAAATGCACCTCGGCCCGTATCGTGAGGCATGGCCGACGAGCCGGTGAGGACCCGCGGGACGGTGCTGCACTTCGTCGAAGGGACGGCAGTGCACGCCGGTCCTCACGTGCACGAAGACTCCCATCCGCTGCATACGCACAGCTTCTTCGAGCTGGCCCTGGTGATCGGTGGCGAAGGCGTCCATCACAGCCTGGCCGGCCGGCAGCGGCTGCGGGTCGGCGATGCGATCCTGTTGCGGCCCGGGGTGTGGCACGAGTACCAGGAGTGCCGCGCCCTCGAGGTGTACAACTGTTGTTTCTCGGCCGATCTTGTTCGGCACGAGCTGGCGTGGGCGCGCGAAGATCCCTTACTGGGTTACCTGTTGTGGACCGGGCCGTTCTCCGCGCAACGTCGCGGCATCCTCTCCACGCATCTCGATCCGGCCACTCTGGAAGAGGCTGTCCGCCATCTCGAGGGCCTGCGGCAGTTGCGCAACCAGCCGCTGAGCCGGCATCGCGGAGAGGTCATCGGCTGGCTGTCGCTGTTCCTGAGTTGTGTCGCGCGGACGGTCGGCGAGGGCGACGAACGACGCGAGCAGACCCATCCCGCCGTACTGGATGCGATGCGGATGATGGAGGCCGATCCGGCCCGGCCGTGGACGCTGACCGAGCTGACGGACGCGCTGCATCTCGCGCCGGGGTATCTGGTCCGGTTGTTCAAGTCGGTCACCGGACTGCCGCCGATGGCCTACCTGTCCCGGCATCGCGTGGAGCTCGCGGCCGAGCAGTTGCTGCACACGGACCTGCCGATCAACCGGATCGGCGAGTCGGTCGGCTGGCCGGACCAGAACTATTTCGCCCGCCGATTCAAGTCCCACTACGGGCTCAGTGCGTCGGCCTATCGGCAACGTTTCAATTCGAAGAAGCTCAGTCCTTCCGCCCGCTGATCAGCAGCTCGAGGCCGTCGAGAATGCGGTCGAGGCCGAACTCGAGACCCTGGTTCTCGCTGCCGGCCGCGGTGCGCATGGCCGCGGTGAGGTTCGGGAACCGCTCGGCCTCGGTGCTGAGGATCCCGGCCAGCGACCGGGTCACCTCCTCCTCGGTGAGGCCGACGCTGTGACCGGGGAAGGTGGTGGACTGCTGGGCGATGTTCCGCACGTGGCTGGTGATGACCAGGATCGAGTCGAGTTGCTCGCCGCCGCGCAGGCCCGAGTCGGCGAGCGCCGCGACGCCGCGCTCGATCCAGGCCAGCTCGTTCGGCCCGAGCAGGCGGCGTCCGATGGTCGACTGCAGCAGCCAGGGGTGCCGGGTGAATCCCTCGTACAGGTCCATCGCCCACGTGAACAG
The DNA here is from genome assembly GCF_055586945.1 of Kribbella sp. NPDC048837. Taxonomy (NCBI): domain Bacteria; kingdom Bacillati; phylum Actinomycetota; class Actinomycetes; order Propionibacteriales; family Kribbellaceae; genus Kribbella; species Kribbella sp. NPDC048837. Next base: position 319,261 of record NZ_JBVJHF010000001.1, on the reverse strand, counting down.
CGCCTCGCGCCACGGTAGGCCCAGGCGCTCCGGTGGCGGACCCATCGCCAGGTCGCTCATCACCGCGATCAGCTCGGTCTTGCCCGGCACGTACCGGTAGAGCGCCATCTTGGTGACCGGCAGCTCCCCGGCGATCCGCTGCATCGAGACCGCGTCGAGCCCCTCGGCGTCGGCGATCCGGATCGCGGCCCCGGCGATCCCGGCCAGCGTGACCGCCGGTTTCGGGCCGCGGCTCGGCGCCGGCTGGGTGCCCCAGAGCAGCTCGGTCATCGGTGGTCCTTCCGTGTCGGCTTGAACTGTGTCTACCATACACATTACTGTGTCCGGCGGACACAATTAATCGGGAGGATGCGATGAAGGTTCTGGTATCGGGTGCGAGCGTGGCAGGCCCGTCGGTGGCGCTGTGGCTCGGACGGGCCGGTCACGACGTGACCGTGGTCGAGATCGCGCCGGCGCTGCGGAAGGGCGGATACGCGGTGGACTTCCGCGGCGAGGTGAACAAGGAGGTGCTGCGGAAGATGGGCGTGCTCGAGGATCTGCGGGCGCTCCAGACGGGCGGTACGGCGATGCGGTTCGTCGACGAGTCCGGACGGCAACTGATGCGGTTGCCGATCGAGTTCGCGGGCGGTGAGCTCGAGGTGCTCCGGGCCGACCTGTCCCGGGTGCTGTACGAGCACAGTCGCGGCACAGCGGCGTACCGGTTCGGTGACTCGATCGCGAGCCTGCGTGAGCACCCCGGTGGTGTGGACGTGCGGTTCGAGAGCGGGCGGGAGGAGACGTACGACCTGGTGATCGGCGCGGACGGGATCCACTCGGTCGTACGCCGGCTCGCGTGGCCGGCGGAGCGGGTGACCGAGCGTCATCACGGGTACTACGTGGCCGGCTGGGAGGTGCCGAACACGCTCGGCGTCACGGGCGACTCGCTGAACTACAACGTGCCGGGCAAGCTGGCCAGTGTGGGCGAGGACCGGCGTGACCCGGCGCTGGCGCAGACTTTGTTCGTCTTCAAGTCACCCGAGTTGAGCTACAACCGGCGCGACCTGGACCAGCAGAAGGCCTTGATTCGCGAGCATTTCGCGGACGTCGGCTGGCACGTCCCCACGCTGCTCGACGGGTTGCCGACGGCAACGGAGTTGTACTTCGACTCGATCAGCCGGGTGCACGTGGATCGCTGGTCGTCCGGCCGGCTGGTGCTGCTCGGCGACGCCGGGTACGGCGCCACCTTCGGAGCACTCGGCACCGGGACGGCGGTGGTCGGGGCGTACATCCTGGCGGGGGAGCTGGCGCGGGCGGGCAACGACCACCGGGTCGCGTTCGAGCGGTACGAGGCACGCCTGCGCAAGGCCGTCTCGGCGACGCAGGACGGCAGCCGGGCGGGTCAGTTCCTCGCGCCGGCCACCCGCTTCGGGATCACCGCGCGGAACCGGATGCTCGACACCCGGTTCTTCCTCAACCAGATGCTGAAGATGGCCCAGAAGATGAGCAACCTCATCGAGCTGCCGGACTATGGCTCAGCCGAGCAGCGGGAGCTTGCCCAGGAATGACTCCCAGGAGTCCGGGAACCAGCCCGGGACCCCGAGCACGGCGAGGTAGAGCCAGAGCGCGACGATCACACAGAGGAAGAGCGCGACCGTGCCGAGTGCCTTCAGCCAGGCGGGCTGCTTGCCGGTCCAGGCGGTGAGCGCCTTGACCCAGTCCTTCACCCGGTAGAGCAGGCGCTGGGCCCACTCGAACTCACTGGACAGTACGGCCAGGCCTGCGATGAACAACGGGATTCCGCCCGGGCCCGGCAGCCAGCCGGTCAGCGGTGCCGCGATGATCAGCAGACCACCGACCACCCCCACCCCGATCCGGTAGAACAGGAGCTTCTTCGGGTTCTCCCGGATCCGGCGCCGCCACTCCCACCGGTCGTCTTTCGCGTCCAGGGTGATGTTGTGATCAGTGCGGTCGGGACTCTCTTGCTCGGCCACGAACCAAGACTACGCGGTGGCCGGGTTCCCGAACTCCCAATGCCACGGTTCCTCGCGGTTGCCGCCCTGATCCGCCCAGCCCGGGTGCACCCAGCCGAAGGCGGGAGCGTGCGACTTCATCCACTGGTACTGCGCTGTGCCGTACCGATCGATGCCGCCGCACAGGTCGACCGCGACACCCCAGCCGTGGTTCGACGTCCCCGGGAGTGCGGCCAGTGACGGCTTGCGTGCGTACAGGTCGACCTGGGAGGAGTACGAGCGGTACGAGTCGGTGATGCAGAGGGTCCTGCCGAACTGGGCGCGGTAGGCGGCCGCCAGGCGCACGTACGCCGCCGCCGCGTCGCACCGGAGCAGGTGGCCGCCGAACCCGATCGTGCACAGCTTGCTCGCCGGGATCATGCCGTTGCTGTAGCCACCCCAGCCGATGCTCGCGGAGCCGGTGGCCAGGAACGGCATCGGGTTGACCGGTTCGCCGCCGAGATGGACTTCGAAGTGCAGATGCGGCCCGGTCGAGTTGCCTTCGGTGCCGACGGCGCCGATCCGCTGGCCGGCGCTCACCTGCTGGCCGTCGGCGACGTCGATCCTGCTGAGGTGCGCGTAGAGCGTCTCCAGGCCGTTGCCGTGGTCGATACGCACGAGGTTCCCGGCCCAGGCCGGGTGCTCGACCCGGACGACACCGGACGTCACCGCGCGGACCGGCGTACCGACGGCGGCGGGGAAGTCCTGGCCGGTGTGGAAGCCGGTCGACCACAGCGACCCGGCCTGACCGAACGGCGTACCGATCTCGTAGGCCCCGTCGGCCAGCGGCCAGGTCCAGGCGCCGGAGCCGACGTTGTACGACGTCGCGGTGTTGCCGCAGCGGAAGGCGACGGCGCCGGAGGAGGCGACCGGCGCGACCTGCGGCTTGGCCGGCGCGCCGAGAGTCGGGCGGAGGGCGGCGTACAGGTTGTCCGGGACGGCGGTGACGACGACCGAGCCCTTCGCCTCGTCGGCGGCGATCATCTCGCCGTTGTCGAGGGCGACGCCGATGTGGACGAGTCCGAGCGACTTGCTGCCCATCACGAGCAGGTCGCCCGGCTGGACCAGGGCCGTCGGCACGGCCTGGTAGTCCGGGTAGACCTTGCCGACCAGGTTGGGGAGCGTCGTGTAGGGCTGCCACGCGACCCGCGCCGCACCGAGGCAGCCGTACTTGTCCGGGCCGGTCGCGGCCACGCCGTACGGCTTGCCGAGCAGGCTGAAGGCCTGGTTGACCGCGCGGATGGTCTCGGCGGACAGCACCCGGACGGCCCGGCCACCGTCGACCACGGACGCGACACCGGCGACGGGCGCGCCCCGGCGGGTGAGCGGCCGCAGCCCGGTCGGGAGCTTGGCCGGGTTCTTCAGGACGGCGGCGGCCGGGGGAGTGACCTTCGCGGTCGCCAGCTCGGTCAGGTACGTCTTCCAGCGGATCAGTGCCTGCTGGTTGCGGGCGACCTGGAGCTGCTTGGACAGCTCGGAGGCACCGTCGAGATCGGCGACCTGGCCTTCCATCGCGGACGCCGCCTGGGCAGCCTTCTGCTGCACTTCCTCGCTGAGCTGTTTCGCCTTGCCGGCGGCCTCGTTCGCGGCGGCGCGCTTGGTGGCGGCGTCCGCGGTCAGCCGGTTGGACTCGGCCTCGGCCTCCATCGCGGCCCGGTACTGCGAGACCTGGGTGCTGCCGAGCTGGGTGATGGCGGTCTGCCGGTCGGCGATCTCCTGCAGGTTCTCGGCGATCGGGGCCAGCGACCACAGCATCGACTCGGTGCCGAGCACGGTCGGGATTCCCATTTGGTAGGCCTGCGCGGTCAGCAGCCCGAGCTGGCGACGCTCCGTGTCCGCCTTGCCCTTGGACACGGTCGCGCTGGCCTCCGCCTTCTTCGCGACGGCCTCCGCGGCCTGCGCGGCCTTGAGCGCCGTCGTGTAGGCGATGGTCGCCTTGGCGAAGTCGGCCTGGACCGCGGCGGCCTCGGCCTGGAGCTGCTCGAGAGAGCGGTTCACGTCGGTGACGGACGCGGGTGGTGGGGGTGTCGGGTCGTCGGCGTACGCCGGCAGCGCTACCGCTGCCAGCAGTGTGCCGAGTGCCGCGAACCGCAGCCCCCGACGGCTCCCCAGAACCATCAGGCCCCCTCGTCGTCTCCTCACGCGCGCGGGAGGAGACGGCCCCCGCGCGTGCCCAGCGTAGGCGCCTAACGGTGCCGACGGAACCCTGGTCGACAGAACGTGACCATGAGCCAGGCCACAGTGCCCGACCGTGCTGTCAGAACGGCTGGTGCGACCCACTAAAGTTCACACCATGGCCTCGCACTTTGACGTTGTTGTCCTCGGCGCGGGTCCGGGTGGGTACGTCGCGGCGATCCGCGCTGCCCAGCTCGGCCTCAAGACCGCCATCATCGAGAAGAAGTACTGGGGCGGTGTCTGCCTGAACGTGGGCTGTATCCCGTCCAAGGCGCTGCTGCGCAACGCCGAGCTGGCGCACATCTTCCGGGCGGAGGCGAAGACCTTCGGCATCAGCGGCGAGGTCAGCTTCGACTTCCCGACCGCGGTGCAGCGCAGCCGCAAGGTCGCGGACGGCCGGGTCAAGGGCGTCCACTTCCTGATGAAGAAGAACAACATCACCGAGTTCGACGGCTGGGGCTCGTTCACCGACGCCAACACCCTCGATGTCACGCTGAACGACGGCTCCTCGGAGACCGTCACCTTCGACAACTGCATCCTGGCCACCGGCGCGACCACCAAGCTGCTGCCGGGCACCCAGCTGAGCGACCGGGTGGTGACGTTCGAGGAGCAGATCCTCACCGAGGAGCTGCCGGGCTCGATCGTGATCGCCGGCGCCGGTGCGATCGGCGTCGAGTTCGCCTATGTACTGGCCAACTACGGCGTGAAGGTCACCATCGTCGAGTTCCTGGAGCGGGTCATGCCGCTCGAGGACGCCGAGGTGTCCAAGGAGCTGGCCCGGGCCTACAAGAAGCTCGGCGTCGACGTGCTGACCGGCACCCGGGTGGACTCGATCGACGACTCCGGCGAGAAGGTCAAGGTCACCGTCACCGGCAAGGACGGCAGCCAGCAGACACTGGAGACCGACAAGGTGCTGCAGGCGATCGGCTTCCAGCCGCGCGTCGACGGCTACGGCCTGGACAAGATCGGCGTCAACCTGACCGAGCGTGGCGCGATCGGCATCGACGGCTTCTGCCGAACCAACATGCCGAACATCTTCGCGATCGGCGACGTGACCGCGAAGCTGATGCTCGCGCACGCGGCCGAGGCGATGGGCGTGGTCGCGGCCGAGACCATCGCCGGGCACGAGACGATGGAGCTCGACTACAAGATGATCCCGCGGGCGACCTTCTGCCAGCCGCAGATCGCCAGCTTCGGGTGGACCGAGGAGGAGGCCCGGCTGGAGGGCTTCGACGTCAAGGTCGCCAAGTTCCCGTTCACCGCGAACGGCAAGGCGCACGGCCTCGGCGACCCGACCGGCTTCGTCAAGGTGATCAGCGACGCCAAGTACGGCGAGCTCCTCGGCGCGCACCTGATCGGCCCCGAGGTCACCGAGCTGCTGCCCGAGCTGACCCTGGCCCAGAAGTGGGACCTCACCACCAAGGAACTGGCCCGCAACGTCCACGCCCACCCCACCCTGAGCGAGGCTCTCCAAGAAGCCTTCCACGGCCTCGAAGGCCACATGATCAACTTCTGATCGCTGCTGTCAGCGAAGCCCCGGACCAGGCGGTCCGGGGCTTCGTCGTTCAGGACCGAGGTCCCGGGGATCCGGGACTTTCGGCAGCGGTGGCGGGTGGGTGCGGGGTGATGGACTTCGGTGGCGGGATTTCTAGCTGTAGGGGGCCGGAGTGACATCGTGCGACCAGTACGAACCAGACAACACCCACGAGCTGCACGCGGATGTGGAGACCTACCACCAGGGCGGCACGTGGTACACGCGGCGGTGTGACACTGCGGAGCCGTTCGCCTCCGGGGCGAGCCGGCTGCGGATGATCGCGATCGGCGTCGAGGTCGCCCGATGGAACGGGCTGCGGCACGTGATCCGGGACGCCGACGGCACGGTCGCGGAGGTCAACACCTACCTGACCGGTCCGTACCCGGCCCGGTCACCCGTCAGCGGTCGGTGATGTCGCCGAGAACAGGCTTGACGTCGACGATCGGGGTGGTGTCGAGGGCCTCGAGATTGTTCACCTGAACCCGGTCGCCCTGCACGGCGAGGACCGTGACCCGGTGCAGGCCGAGGGGGTTCGGGCGGTCGGGAGACCGGGTGCTGAAGACACCTGTCGGCGGCCGCGACACGTCGCCGCGAGGCCGGACCGTGAGGACGCCCCGATCGGCGCGGTCGAACCACGTAATCAGGATGACCTCGTCACCGGCCGCGAGGTCGGCGAGGGCGGGCCGGACGGATTCGTCGAAGACGACCCAGGCGTCGGGGGCTCCCTCGTCACCTTGTCGTGGTGCGTCGGCGCGCGTGGTGAGCGGCGACTCGACCCGACCGATGATTCGAAGGACGGGGTCGTTCATCGGACCGGGTACCGGTAGACGGTCTGCAGCGGTTCGCCGTCCACATGAACGTGGAGGGCGAAGCCCGGATGGGCGCTGGGGTCGACCAGGGTGCCGGCCGCGCTCGCGGGCTCGAAGGGGAGTGGCACTGCGGAGCGAATGCCTGGTGCGACGCGCAGCGGGATCCCCGCGAACGTCGCCGAGATGGCGTTGTGGACGTGACCGGCGAACAGCGCGGTCACGGGCCTACCGTCGAGGACCGCCGCGAACGGCTCCCGGGTCCGCAGCATCCACTGATCCATCGTGGGGTGATGCAGGTCGAACGGTGGCTGGTGGAACGCGACGAACAGCGGTCCCTCCACGGGCTCCCGCAGTACGCCGTCGAGCCAGGCCAGCGACTCCTCCGGGAGCAAGCCGTGGTTCTCCCCGGGGACGGTCGTGTCGAGCAGGACGAACCGTGCCTCGCCGACGTCCCGGACCTGGTGCACCGGATGCCCTTCACCGTCCGCGTCGACGAACGACGTGAGCGTGGCTCGCAGCGATGCACTCACATCGTGGTTGCCCGGCAGCACGAGCACCGGCACGTCGAACTTGAGCTCCGCCGCGAGTTCGGCGTACTCCGCCTCCAGGCCGTGGTCGGCCAGATCGCCGGTGACCAGGACGACGTCCACCGGGCGCCGGAACCTGCGCAGGTACGACGTGATCCGCCGCAGCCGGTCCCGCGCCTCCTCGGAGCCGTCGAGATGCGGGTCACTCAGGTGCGCGATCACGTACATGCCTGCACCTTAACCACAGAACCCGGTCGGCAGATCCCCACACGGGACCAGGCCGCTGCGCTCGAGCACCGGCCGGGCCGGCGACGACCGGAGGTAGTCCAGGAAGGCCGCGGTCAGCGACCCCGCCTCCGGCGCCTGGTAGGTGTAGGCGTGCTCGACCTCCCAGAACTTGTACGACCCCGACGCGACCTTCGACGGATCGGGTACGACGTTGTCGACCGTCGCGATCGCGATCTCGGGGAACTTGCGCGCGCCCCCGAGCTCGGCGTACCCGATCGCGCCGTCGATCTCGTTCACCCGGGTCAGCAGCTCCTCCGTCGTCCCGACCTCGCAGCGGTGGTACGTCGCCACCCTGGCGTCGTCGTCGCTGCGGCAGTCGTCGGAGGAGATCCCGAGCTCCTGATCACCGCCGAGCACCTTCTCCCGGAACACCCGCCGCGATCCCGAGTCCGGCCCGACCCGGCTCACCATCCGGATCGGCAGGTCCCGGCCGCCGACCTGCTTCCAGTTGGTGAGCTTCCCGCTGTAGATCTCGCGCAACTGCGTCGTACTCAGCGCGGTGACGTCGGCCGACCGGTTCAGCACCACGGCGAAGACCACGACCGCGACGGGTTCGCCGCGCAGGTTGGGTGCGTCCTCGGCCGGCCCGTCCGACATCGCGATGACGTTGCCCGCGGCCTTCGCATCCATCTCGTCGAGGCTGCGCACGCCGCTCCGGCTGCCGTTCGCGGCGATGGTGATGTCGGCGTGCGTGCACTCGGCCGCGTACGCGGTCCGCAGCTCCCGCATGGTCGGCTCGACCGCCGTCGAGCCGATGACCCGCAGCTGACCCGACACGCAGTCGTCCGGCGGCTGCAGCACGTCGACGAGGAAGAAGGCGACCAGCGCGCCGACGAGCACCAGGGACAACGCACCGAACATCAACGTACGTCGCCCCGGCCCGCGCGGCCGCGGTTCGTGGTAGACCCCGCCACCGGTCGACCCGCCGGCCAGGTAGCCGGAGTGGCTCACACCCTTGCCGGTCCCGGACAGCACCAGCAGGAACTTGAAGTGGTCGCCGCGGTTGATCGCGATCCGGGGCAGCACCAGCTTGCTGGTGTCGACGAAGTTGGCCGGGACCATCCGGCGCTGCAGCATCTCGCCGAGCGACTTCGGGTGCGCCTCGGTCACCTTCAGCCCGACGATCGTGCGGTCCGGGAACGCGAACGACACCTTCTCGTGCATGTCGTGCGGGTCGATGTCCATCCCGCCGGCGTTGTCCAGCCGGAGCAGCACGATGCTCGGGTCCTCGACCACGGCGCCCTGGTGCCGCACCTCGACGTCGACCATCCGCTGGGTCTTGTCCTGGCTCGGGTAGACCCCGATCTGCGCGTCCACCTGGACCCGGTAGACGAGCCGTTTGCGGCGCAGCACGTAGCGGTCGAGCAGCCAGGCGACGGCGGTACCGATCAGGGCGATGGCGGCGATGACGGTTTCGAGGTTGATGGTGCCGAAACCCGAGAAATCGAACAACTGCGATCCCCACTTCTCTGAGCCTGGACCGTAGCCCCGCGCGGTGAACGGATCCTTACCGCGCGATGACACGCAGGCTCAGCGCTTGGCCGGTCCGGGCCGGTCTGCGAGATTGGGCGGCATGGCTGACAACGTTGATGTGGTCGTGATCGGGGTTGGTGTCGGCGGCGAGGAGACGGCCGGCCGGCTGGCGCAGGCCGGGCTGCGGGTGGTGGGGATCGAGTCCCGCCTCGTGGGAGGCGAGTGCCCCTACTACGGCTGCATCCCGAGCAAGATGATGATCCGGGCCGCGAACCTGCTCGCCGAGACCCGCCGCGTCGACGGCATGGCCGGTAAGGCGACGGTCGAGCCGGACTGGGCTCCGGTGGCCCGGCGCATCCGCGAGGAGGCCACCGACACCTGGAACGACAAGGTCGCGGTGGACCGGCTGGTGAACAAGGGCGCCACGATCATCAAGGACCGCGCCACGATCACCGGTCCGACCACGGTCCGGGCCGGCGACCGCGAGTACGAGGCGTCCCGCGGTCTGGTGATCGCGACCGGCACGATCCCGTCGGTCCCGCCGATCGACGGCCTGGCGGGTACGCCGTACTGGACGAACCGGGAAGCGATCGAGGCGGACACGCTCCCGGCCTCGCTCGTGGTTCTCGGCGGTGGTGCGATCGGGATGGAACTGGCCCAGGTGTTCGCCCGGTTCGGGTCGAAGGTGACCGTGGTCGAGGGCGCGGCCGAGGTGCTGTCGATGGAGGAGCCGGAGTCCGGCGTACTGGCCCGTGAGGCGCTCGAGCGCGACGGGGTCACCTTCCGGACCGGCGTGCACGCCCAGCAGATCGGGTACGCCGGGGACACCTTCACGATCACGCTCGACGACGGGTCCGCGGTCACCGGGGAGAAGTTGCTGGTGGCAACGGGTCGCCGGATCGCCACCGACGACCTCGGGCTGGAGCACCTCGGGCTGGACCCGAAGGCCCGCCGGATCGAGGTCGACGAGCACGTCCGGGCCGGCGACAAGGTGTGGGCGATCGGCGACGTCACCGGCGTCGGGGTGTTCACCCACAACGCGATGTACCAGGCCGACATCGCGGTCCGCGACATCCTCCAGGAGCCGGACGCACCGACCGCGAGCTACCACGCCATGCCCCGGGTGACCTTCACCGATCCCGAGATCGGCGCGGTCGGGCTGACCGAGCAGCAGGCCCGGGACGCGGGGCTGGACGTCCGCACCGGGGTGACACCGATCCCGGCGTCGACCCGCGGCTGGATCCACAAGGCCGGCAACGAAGGTTTCATCAAGCTGGTCGCCGACAACGAGAGCGGCATCCTGGTCGGGGCGACCAGCGCCGGACCGATGGGTGGCGAGGTGCTCAGCGGGCTGGCGGTCGCGGTGCATGCGCGGGTTCCCGTGCACTCTCTGCGACAGATGATCTACGCCTACCCGACCTTCCACCGCGCGATCGGGGCGGCGCTGAGCGAGTTGTGAGACCGCTTGTTGCGAACGGGTCGCAACTAGATCAAGAATGAGCCCGTGCATGTTCCTGATGGCTTCTTCGACGCGCCGACGTCCGTCGCCACCGGCCTGATCGCGGCCGGTGCGGTCGGTTTCAGCCTCCAGCGGGCGAACCGGGAGATCCGCGAGACCGGGCCGGCGCTGGCCGGGCTGACCGCGGCCTTCGTGTTCGCCGTGCAGATGGTGAACTTCCCGGTCGGCGCGGGGACCAGCGGGCACCTGCTCGGTGGTGCGCTGGCGGCCGCCCTGGTCGGCCCGTGGACCGCCGTGCTCGTGATGTCGACGGTGCTGCTGGTCCAGGGGTTGCTGTTCGCCGACGGCGGGCTCACTGCCCTCGGGACGAACATCACGCTGATGGGCCTGATCACGGTGCTCGTCGGGTACTGCCTGACCCGCGCGGTCCTACGGGTGCTGCCCCGGCGCCTGGGCAGCGTCGTACCCGCCGCCACCGTCGGCGCGCTGGTGTCGGTGCCGGTCGCCGCGCTGGCGTTCACCGGGCTGTACGCGATCGGCGGCGCGGTCGACATCCCGATCGGCAAGCTCGCGACCGCGATGGTCGGCTGGCACATCCTGGTCGGCATCGGCGAGGCCGTCATCACCGCCGCCGTGCTGAGCGCGGTCGTGGCGACCCGGCCCGACCTTGTGTACGCCGCCCGGCACCTGCAGCGGGACCTGATCCTCGTCGACGCCGACGGCAACACCTCCACGGTCTCGCCGGACAAGCCGATCGCGGCCAGGCCCGCCGGACGGTCGCTGAGCGTCGGTATCGCGGTCAGCCTCGTGGTGGCCGGCGGGCTGAGCCTGTTCGCCAGCGCTCACCCGGACGGGCTGGAGTTCGTCGGTGCCAAGCTCGGCTTCGAGAGCGCCGCCAAGGACTCAGCGGTCGCGGGCAGTCCGCTCGCCGACTACGGCATCAGCGGCATCGGCAACGCCCAGGTCTCCGGCGCGCTCGCCGGCATCATCGGCGTACTTGTCACCATCGTCGTCGGCCTGGCCATCGCCAAGCTCGCCTCGCTACGAGCGAGCAAGGCATCGTGACTGGTGACGGTCTCCTCGTAGCGGTGGACAGCCGGGTCCATCGAGTTCCGGCGCAGGTCAAGCTGGTCGCTCTGTTCGTGTTCGTGCTCGCCGTCGTCTCCACGCCCGCGGCCGCCTTCTGGGCCTTCGGCCTGTACGCCGTGATGCTCGTGGCGGCCGTGGTCGTCGCGAAGGTGCCGGCGGTGGTGGTGTCCCGGCGGCTGGCCGTGGAGACGCCGTTCATCGTGTTCGCGTTGCTGCTGCCGTTCGTCGCGACCGGGCCGACCGTGACTGTGCTCGGCCTGCAGTTGTCGGAGTCCGGCGTACTCGGTGCTTGGAACGTGCTGGCCAAGGGCACGCTCGGAGTGGTCGCGGCGATTCTGCTGTCGGCAACGACCGCGCCGCGTGACCTGCTCGCCGGCCTGGAGCGGTTGCGGCTGCCGGCCACGCTCGTGGCGATCCTGTCGTTCATGGTCCGGTATCTGAGCGTGGTGTCGGACGACCTGCACCGGATGCGAATCGCGCGCGAGTCGCGCGGCTATGCGGGCGGCCGGGTCGGTCATCTGAAAGCGGTCGCCGGGGGAGTGGGGGCATTGTTCGTGCGCAGCTTCGAGCGGGGTGAGCGGGTGCATCTGGCGATGCGGTCGCGCGGATACACCGGACGCATGCCCCCGCTCAGCGTCGCGGGTGCGTCGCGTACGCAGTGGCTACAGGGCATGACGATCTCCCTGGCTGCCGTGCTGATCGCGGTCGCGACTAGGGTGGTCGGCTTGTGAGCGGCCCTGCGATCCACGTCGAGCGTCTGGTCTTCGCCTATCCCGATGGGCGGCAGGCGCTGTTCGGTGTCGACTTCACCGTCCAGCGCGGTGAGCGGGTCGCGCTGCTCGGGCCGAACGGCGCGGGGAAGACCACGCTCGTCCTGCACCTGAACGGGATCCTCGGCTCGGTGGCCGGCGGCACCGGGAGCGGACGGATCGAGATCGGCGGGACGGGGCTGCACCGCGAGCACCTGTCCGTCGTCCGGCGCAAGGTCGGCCTGGTGTTCCAGGACCCCGATGATCAGCTCTTCATGCCGACGGTCCGCGACGACGTTGCCTTCGGCCCGGCGAACCTCGGCCTGCGCGGCTCCGAGCTGGACGACCGCGTGCAGGAGGCGCTGGTCCAGGTCGGGATGCAGGATCATGCCGACCTCGCGCCGCATCACCTGTCCTTCGGCCAGCGACGGCGCGTCGCGGTCGCGACCGTACTCGCGATGCGGCCGGAGGTCCTCGTGCTCGACGAGCCGTCGAGCAACCTGGACCCGGCGGCCCGGCGGGAGCTCGCGGACATCCTGTCCGGGCTGGACGTGACGTTGCTGATGATCACGCACGACCTGCCGTACGCGCTGCAGCTGTGTGAGCGCAGCCTGCTGATGGACGGCGGCCGGATCGTTGCCGATGGCAAGACCCGGGACCTGCTGGGCGACGCCGGCCTGATGAGCGCCCACCGCCTCGAGCTGCCCTACGGCTTCGACCCCCTCTCCGTCCCCGGCCCCGAACGCTGACCGGCCGCAACGCTGACCGGGCCGGAACCCTGACCGGCCCGGCACGCTGATCAGGAGCTCGTGCCGGCCTCCTCGGGGAGTGCTTCCGCCTGCGGGGCGGTCTCGAACGCCGACCTGAGGCGGCCGCGGGAGGCCTTGAGGTGCGCGTGCATCGCGCGGTCGGCGGCCTCGGTGTCGCGGCGGCGGATCGCGGTGACGATCAGGTCGTGCTCCTCCAGCGCCTCCTCGGTCACCCGGGAGTCGCGCAGCAGCCGGAACAACTGCAGGTGGCAGTGCAGCTTGGCGAAGATCTCGCCGAAGTAGCTGTTCCCGGTGGCGGCGATGATCGCCTGGTGGAACTCGGCGTCCTTGCGGGCGAAGGCGCCGTACGACATCGTGCCGGACTGGTACCGGGCCTGCAGGTCGGCGGCGATCCCGGCGATCTGCTCGACCTCGACGCGCTGGTGCCGGCCGGCCGCCAGGCCCGCGCAGTACGGCTCGATCAGGAACCGCGCCTCGAACAGGTCCTCGAACCGCTCCGGGGTCAGCTTCGGGCTGGCGGAATATCCGATCAGATGCGTTTTGGTGACCAGGTCCTCGGCCTCGAGCCGGTTCAGCGACTCGCGGACCGGCGTCTGGGAGACCCCGAGCCGGCGGCTGAGCTCGTCGACCCGGATCCGCTCGCCCGGCTGGATCACGCCATCCAGCAGAAAAGTCTGTAGTTGCTCGTAGACGACGTCACTCATCCGGGTGCGTCCGGGACGCTCGGTGTCGCGTGGGCTCATGAGGTGTCCATCCGATCGGCAGAAATCTGTGGATTCGTATTCACAGACCATTGCAAATCCTATCTGATCTGATCTAGCCTCCAAAAACCTGCAAGGTCAACCCTGGGATGGCCGCGAATGCGCACAGACCTCGCAACAGCACAGTCCCTGGCCGAGCGCCTCCTGATGTCCGCGGGAGTGCCGGCCTCCGCCGCAACTCAGCAAGCAGAGCTCCTGGTCGTCGCCGAGGCGAAAGGGGTGCCGTCGCACGGCCTGCTCCGGCTGCCGAGGCTGCTCCGCCGGCTCGGGAACGGGACGGCGAGCCCGACGAACACGGGCAAGCACGAGTGGCTCAGCCCGTGCTACCTGTCCGTCGACGGAGAGCAGGGCCTGGGTCCGGTGGTCGCGCACCGCGCGCTGGCGGCCGTCGTTCCGGCGGCCGAACGGCACGGCGTCGCGGTCTGCTCGATCACGAACAACAACCACCTCGGCATGCTCGGCTTCTACGCCGGCCGGATCGCCGAACGCGGTCTGGTCTGCCTCGGGATGACGACCAGCGAGGCGCTGGTGCACCCGTGGGGTGGGACCGAGGCGATCCTCGGGACCAACCCGCTCGCCCTCGGCGTCCCCGCGCAGCCGCATCCGCTGGTGCTGGACATGGCGACGTCGCAGATCTCGATGGGGAAGGTGCACGACCACGCGCTCCGCGGCGTACCGCTCGAGCCTGGCTGGGCGCTGGACGCGGACGGTCAGCCGACGGTCGATCCGGTGGCTGCCAAGACGGGGTCGATCGCACCGTTCGGGGGACCGAAGGGCTACGGGCTCGGACTCGGTCTGGGCGCGATGGTCACCTTCCTGACCGGCGCCGCCTACGGAACGGCCGTCGGCGGGACGCTGGACGACACCCGCCCGAGCAACAAGGGCGACCTGTTCATCCTGATGAGCGGCGGCGGGCACTCCGCCTCCGAGTATCTGGACCAGGTACGCCGCAGCCGGCCCGCCGACCCGGACACGCCGGTGGCCGTCCCCGGCGACGGCGCCCGCGCCCGCTACCAGGAGTCGGTTGCCGAAGGCATCGAGATCGCCGACGACCTGTGGCGCGAGCTGACCGCCCTCGAGGCGGCCCGCACCGGAGCACGACCTGAAGCTGTTCTGGCCGAATGACCCGCCCACGACCGGACAAGGACCTGCAACGATGACGATCACCCCTGCCTCCTTCGGCGTCCAGCGAGCCCCCCGCACCGTCGTGTTCGGCGCCGGCCAGCGAGCAGTGCTCGGCCGTTACGCTGCCGAGTACGGACGCAAGGCCCTGGTCTGCACGGACGAGCGGCTGGCGGCCTCGGCCGAGTTCGACGAGCTGCTCAGCGACCTGAAGGATCACGGCCTCGAGGTCACCGTGTGGTCCGACACCGAGGCCGAGTTGCCGGCCGCCGGGATCGAGGCGTGCTACGCCGCGACGAAGGACAAAGGCATCGAGCTGATCGTCGGCATCGGTGGCGGCAGCTGCCTGGACATGAGCAAGGCGATCGCCCTCCTGCTGACCCACGGCGGCCCGCTCGAGCGGTACTACGGGGAGAACGCCGTACCCGGGCCGGTGATGCCGATCATCGCCGTACCCACGACCGGTGGAACCGGCTCGGAGGTCACCCCGGTCTGCGTGCTCAGTGACAGCCACCGCGAACTGAAGACCGGGATCTCGTCCGCGCACCTGATCCCGATGGTCGCCATCTGCGATCCCGAACTGACCTACACCTGCCCGCCCGGCCTGACCGCGAGCGCCGGCGCGGACGCGGTCTCGCACCTGGTCGAGTCGTTCACCGCGATCCGGCGGCCGCCATCGGCTCCCGGCGAGAACCGCGTCTTCGTCGGCAAGAACGTGATCAGCGATTCCTACGCCCGGTGGGGCCTCGCTCTGCTCGCCGACGCGCTGCCGGCCGCGTTCGAGAACCCGAGTGACGCGCAGGCCCGGGCCGACGTGATGCTCGCGGCCAACGCCGGTGGATACGCACTCGGAGTCGCCGGGACCGCGGCCGCGCACGCGCTGCAGTACCCGCTCGGCGCCCTGACCCACACCGCCCACGGTCTCGGCGTCGGCGTACTCCTCCCGTACGTGATGCGTTACAACGCACCTGCCCGGGTCGAGGAGTTCGCCGAGATCGCGACCATCTTCGGCGTCGCGGCCTCCGGCAGTCCCGAGGCCCGGGCTGTCGCCGGTATCGAGGCGGTCGACAACCTGCTCGACCGGATCGGCATCCCGCCGACGCTGAAGGAGCTCGGCCTGGCCGAGGACCAGCTGTCCTACGTCGCGTCGATGGGCCTGAAGTCGGCCCGGCTCGTCGACAACAACCCCCGTCCGCTCGATGTCGACGCGCTGACCGAGATCACTCGGGCCGCGTACGCCGGCGATCGCAGCAACCCGTTCTGACCCGGAGTCTCACCGGGCGTTTGGAGTACACCAGATGATCTCTCCGCACGATCTGTTCATCGATGGTCAGTGGCGGCCCGCCAGTGACGGTCAGCGTTTCGCGGTGCACGATCCGGCCGACGGTTCCGAGCTGGCCAGGTTCGCGGCGGCCACCGAGGCCGACTGCCTCGCGGCGGTGGATGCCGCGGCGGACGCACTGGCCGGCTGGGCGGCGACCCCGCCGCGCGAGCGGTCCGAGCTCCTGCGGGCCTGTTTCGACATCCTGACCGCCGAGCGTGAGCAGTTCGCCGCCATCATCGTGGCCGAGAACGGTAAGGCGTGGGCCGACGCGGTGGGCGAGGCCACCTACGCGGCCGAGTTCTTCCGCTGGTTCGCCGAGGAGGCGGTCCGGATCGGCGGTGACTACCGGCTCTCGCCGTCGGGCGACAAGACGATCGTGGTGCGGCGCGAACCGATCGGCGTGTCGGTGCTGATCACGCCGTGGAACTTCCCGGCCGCGATGGCGACGCGCAAGATCGCGCCCGCGCTGGCGGCCGGGTGCTCGGTGGTGCTGAAGCCCGCCAGCCAGACCCCGCTCACCGCCGCGTACGTCGTCGACGTACTCCGTCGGGTCGGTGTGCCGGCGGGAGTCGTCAACCTGGTGACGCCGGTGCCGGCCGGTCCGGCGGTGAGCGCGATGCTGCACCATCCCGCCGTACGCAAGCTGTCCTTCACCGGCTCGACCGAAGTCGGCAGGGTGCTGCTCCGGGAGGCCGCGGACCAGGTGGTCAGCTCGTCGATGGAACTCGGCGGGAACGCGCCGTTCGTCGTCCTGCCCGGTGCCGACCTGGACGCCGCGATCGAGGGCGCGATGGTCGCGAAGATGCGCAACGGCGGCTCGGCCTGTACGGCGGCCAACCGGTTCTACGTGCACGAGTCGCTCGTCGAGGAGTTCACCACCCGGATCACGGTGGCGATGAAGGAGCTCGCGATGGGCCCGGGCGCCGACCGGTCGAACGACCTCGGTGCCCTGGTGTCACCGGAAGAACGGGACAAGGTCGCCCGGCTGGTCGACCAGGCGGTCGCGGACGGCGCCGAGCTGACCCTGGGCGGCGAGCCCTCCGAGGTCGGCGCGTTCTACCCGCCGACCGTGCTCACCGGCGTCCGGCACGGCAGCGAGATCAACCAGGTCGAGATCTTCGGCCCGGTCACCGCGATCGTGTCGTTCGGCGACGTCGACGAGGCGATCGCGATGGCGAACGACACCATCTACGGCCTGATCGCCTACGTGTACGGCGATCCCGCGGAGGCGCTCGCGGTCGCGCAGAAGATCGACGCCGGCATGGTCGCGGTCAACCGCGGCGTACTGAGCGATCCCGCGGCCCCGTTCGGCGGGACGAAACAGTCCGGGCTGGGTCGCGAAGGCAGCTCCGAAGGCATCCTCGAATTCCTCGAGGAGAAGTACATCGGGATCGAGGTGTGACCGATGGTCAACGCAGTCCTTCCTTCCGTCAAACCGCCCGACGTCGAGGGCGGGCCACCGGCCCGGAAACGGGTCAAGGTCAAACCGAAGCGGCAGAATCTGGCCGGCTGGCTGTTCGTCGGACCGGTCATCTTCGGGGTGCTGTTCTTCCAGCTCCTACCGGTCGCGGCCTCTCTGGTGGTGTCGCTGACCAACTGGTCCGGGCTGAACGCACCGAAGTTCCTCGGCCTGGAGAACTACAAGGAGCTGTTCACCGCCGACGACACGTTCTGGCCGTCACTGAAGAACACGGTGATCTTCACGGTGGTCGTGGTCGTCCTGACCATCTTCATCGGGCTCGGTCTCGCCGTCCTGTGCAACCAGAAGATCAAGGGCATCGGCATCTTCCGGACGCTGTACTACTCGCCCGCGGTCACCAACGTCGTCGCGATCGGCTTCGTCTGGTTCTGGCTGTACAACCCGGACAACGGCCTGTTCAACTCCACCTTGAAGACGATCGGCATCGACGGGCCGGCCTGGCTGTCCGACACCAAGACCGCCCTGATCGCGGTGATCATCGTCGCGCTCTGGCAGGGCGTCGGCTATCCGATGGTGATCCTGCTGGCCGGGTTGCAGAGCATCGACCAGTCGCTGATCGAAGCGGCCACGGTGGACGGGGCGTCGGCCTGGCGGCGGTTCTGGTCGGTGGTGTTCCCGCTGCTGACGCCGAGCCTGTTCTTCCTCACCATCACGCAGTTCATCACCTCGTTCCAGGTGTTCGGGATCATCTACGTGATGACGTCCGGCGGGCCGAACAACGCCACCTCGGTGTTCATCTTCCAGATCTACGAGGCGGCCTTCGGGCACGGCCGGCTGGGCTACGCGTCCGCGATGGGCTGGGTGCTGTTCGTCATCGTCGGTGTCGTCACCGCGATCCAGTGGAAGATGGAGAAACGGTGGGTGCACTATGACAACTGAGGCCCTCCGGATTCCGGTGAACCGCCGACCGAGGCACATCCCACGCCGCGTCGTGCTGATCGTCGTCCTGCTGTTCTTCGCCGTGGTGTTCGCGATGCCGCTGCTCTGGATGATCAGCGCATCGCTCAAGCCGGAGAACGAAGTACTGCAGTCGCCGCCGACGTTCGTCCCGTCCACCTTCCAGTGGGCCAACTACTCCCAGGCCGGCAACGGGCTGCTGCCGTTCTTCCTGAACAGCTGCAAGCTGGCCGCGCTGAACGTCGGTTTCCTGCTGGTGTTCGCGTCGCTGGCCGGCTACGGCTTCGCCCGGCTGAACTTCGCCTTCAAGAACCTGGCCTTCGCACTGTTGTTGTCGACGGCAATGATCCCGGGCATCGTCTACCTGGTCCCGCAGTACATGCTGTTCCGCGAGATGGGCTGGATCGACACCCACTACCCGCTCTGGATCCCGAACGTCCTGACGCCGGTCTTCGGCACGTTCCTGCTCCGGCAGGCGTTCCGCGGCGTTCCGATAGAGCTCGAGGAGGCGGCCAAGCTCGACGGCGCGTCCACCTTCGGCACCTTCTGGCGGATCATGCTGCCGCAGGTGAAACCGGCCCTGGCCGCGGTCGGCGCGCTGACCTTCATGGGCTCGTGGAACGACCTGTTCGGGCCGCTGATCTTCCTCAACTCGACGCGGTTGCAGACGATGCCGATCGCGCTCGCGCTGTTCAAGGGCGAGTACTTCACCCAGACCAACCTGATGATGGCCGCCGCGACGCTGACGATCCTGCCGCCGCTGCTGCTGTTCCTGCTGGCCCAGAAGTACTTCGTCCAAGGCATCACGATGTCCGGCCTGAAGGGATAGCCATGCGGATCACCCGAATCGAATCGATCATCCTGCTCGACAAGCTCCACATCGTGAAGGTCCACACCGACGAGGGGCTGGTGGGCGTCGGCGAGGTCAGCCCGATGAACGCCCACGTCTCGCACAGTGTCGTGGAGCAGGCCCTCGCGCCGCTGCTCGTCGGCGAGGAGGCGACCGACATCGAGCGGCTCTGGCGCCGGCTGTACACCAAGCCGTACAAGCTCGGCCCCGGCGGCGCCCAGCTGAACGCGATCGCCGGCATCGACATCGCCCTGTGGGACCTGCTCGGCAAGGCCGCCGGGCTGCCCACCTACAAACTGCTCGGCGGCAAGTACCGCCCGAGCGCGAAGGTCTACGCCAGCTCGATGGCCCGCGGGATGACCCCGCAGCAGGAGGCCGAGCGCGCGCAGTCCTTCCAGGAGAAGGGCTTCCACGGCTACAAGATCCACTCGTCCACGCCGTGGATGCACGACGACGGCTTCGACCAGACCATCGCGACCGTGACCGCGGTCCGGGCCCTGGTCGGGGACGACTTCCCGATCCTCGTCGACGTGAACAACGCGTACTACGAGCACACCGCGATCAAACTGGCCCACGCGCTGGAGGATCTCGGCGTCTGGCACTTCGAGGAACCGCTCGCCGCGCACGACTACGCGGCGTACGGACGGCTGGCCGACGCGGTCGACATCCCGATCGCGGCGGGGGAGCAGGAGTACACCACCTGGCAGTTCCGCGACCTGATCATGACCGGGCGGGTCGACATCCTGCAGCCCGACGTCATCAAGTGCGGCGGCATCACCGAGTTCAAGAAGATCGCCGTCCTCGCGGACACCTTCACCAAGCCGATCACCGTGCACAACACCCAGCAGACGATCGGCACGTCGGCGCACGCCCACCTCTGGGTCAGTACGCCGTCCTGCGTCTACCCGCAGGAATACAACATCGAGCACAACCCGATCCTCGACGACGTGCCGATCTGGCAGAACCCGCTCGTCCCGGTGAACGGCGAGATCACCCCGTGGGAACTGCCCGGTCTGGGCATCGAGCTGGACGAAGACGCGGTCGCCAAACTGCGCACCAACTGAACCCCTGACAGAACAGGAAAGACCATGACCGCATCAGACATCTCCCGCCGATCCCTGCTCAGAGCCCTCGGTATCGGCGGCGGCGCACTCGCCGCCGGGTTCCCGCTCGCCGCCTGTGGCGGCAACGGTGCCAGTGGCGGCGGAGGCGGCGGCGGAGGTACGGCCTCCTTCATGACCTGGGACACCACCAGCGGTACGCCGCTCTACACAGTCGCGGAGAACTGGGCCAAGAGCGCCGGCAAGACGATCGACATCCAGTCCATCCCGGGCGACGACTACGACACCAAGCTGCGCACGGTGCTGTCGTCCGGCGCGGCGCCGACGGTGATCAGGATCAACGACGACTACGTCCGCGGGTACTACGCGGAAGGCTCGCTGCTCGACCTGAGGCCGTACCTGGAGAAGGACGGGATCAAGCCGGACGACTACTTCCCGGTCGCCTACAACTTCGCGAAGCAGCCCGACGGCGGGCACGGAGCCTGGCCGATCATGACCAACCCGGGTGTCCTGTACTGCAACACCGACGCGTTCGCCGAGGCGGGTGTCGAGCTACCGCCGAAGGACTGGGCCAAGAGCGGCTGGACCTGGGACGACTTCGTCGACGCCGCGAAGAAGCTGACCAAGCCGAACGGCGAGCGCTGGGGAGCACTGGTCTTCCCCGACACGTCGCTGGAGACGGTCTTCCCGACCAGCAACGGTGGCGACGGGATCTACTCGAAGGACGCGACCCGCTTCGCCCTGGCCGAGCCGCAGGGTGCCGAGGCGATCCAGTGGGTCGCCGACCTCGCCCTGGTCCACAAGGCCCACCCGGACTTCGCCACCGTCACCGCCGGGCGGCAGACGCCGAACTGGGCGCTGTCCCAGCTCGGCACCGGCAAGGCCGCGATGCTGCTGGCACTGACCAGCGGCGTCCCGTACCTGCGCAAGAACGCGAAGGTGAAGTGGGACATCTTCCCGACGCCGATGAAGGTCAGCCGGACGACCGTGAACACCCTGACCGTGCTGGCAGTCCCGAAGGCGTCCAAGGACCCCGACGCCGCGTGGGCCTTCCTGAAGTACTGCGCCGGAGCTGACGCGGCCAAGCTGCTCGCCGAGTCGCGCGGCTTCATGCCGGTCGCCAAGAGCTCGGCGGCGCTGTTCAAGCCCGACGACAAGGCGCCGTCCAACCTGCCGATGGTCACCCAGGCACTCGACAACGCGGTGAACGAGAACTTCAGCCGCTACATCGAACGCGCCCGGACCATCTACCGTCCGGTGCTGGACGACGTGTGGAGCGGCAAGAAGACCGCCGAAGCGGCGCTGGGCAGCGTCAAGCAGAAGGTCGAAGACGTCCTCGCGGGCAAGGGGTGACGATGAAGATCAAGGAGATCAGCGTCGAGGTCGTGTCGGAGCCGAAGGCGCACGCGGTCCGCGACGCGATCCAGCTGCTCGATCGCAACGGGCAGACCCGCGTGCGGATCGACACCGACGAGGGCGTGAGCGGGGTCAGTACGACGTACTTCGGCCGGGTGGCGAGCTCGCCGGCGGTGCTGGCCAAGATCATCACCGAGCAACTGGCGCCCGTGATCGTCGGCGAGGACCCGGCGCTGATCCGGGGGATCCGGCAGAAGCTGCAGACCCTGACCGACTACCAGGGCACGGCCGGGCTGTCGTCGTACGGGATCTCGGCGATCGATCTGGCGTTGTGGGACCTGCTCGGCAAGTCGCTGGACGTGCCGGTGTGGAAGCTGCTCGGGGCGCAGCGGACCGCGATCCCGACGTACGCGATGGTGGGGTGGCTCGAGCTGGACGTCACGGGCCTGGAGACCGTGGCGGCCAAGGCGATGGAGCAGGGCTTCCGCGGTGTGAAGATGAAAGTCGGGGGCGGACCGCTCACCGAGGACGTCCGCCGGATCAAGGCGGTACGCGCGGTGATCGGCCCGGACGCACCGCTGATGGTCGACGCCAACCAGGCCTTCGGGTACTCCGAGGCCCTGCGGCGGGGACGTGTGTACGAGGAGCTCGACTGCCGGTGGTTCGAGGAGCCGCTGCCGGCCGCCGACACCGACGGCCATGTCCGGCTGGCGGAGAAGCTGGACATCCCGATCGCGACCGGTGAGAACCGGTACGGGCAGGCGGCCTTCCGTGACCTGATCGCTCGCGGTGGGGTCGGCGTCATCCAGCCCGACCTCCGGCGCGCCGGCGGGCTCACCGACTGCCTGGAGATCGGGCTGATGGCTGCCGGGTTCGGCGTGCCGTACGCCTCGCACGGCGGTGGTGCACACATCCACGTGCTCGCCGCGCTGCCCAACACCATCTATGTGGAGAGTGGTCTGCTGCCCGCGGACGGGCGGGTCCAACTGACCGACGGCTGCTACCCGCTGCCGCCCGGCCCGGGCCTGTCGTCCTGGAACGACTAGCAGTTCCGAAACGCGGCCAACCGGAATCGGCAACTGGCGGTGAATTTCTTACCAGACCCTTGTGTGTTACTGGCGAGTCGGCGAAGGTGACTTTGAGTGCCTTCGTCGCCACCCCTCGCACGCAAAGGCGGTCCGCCCATGAAATCCATCGCCAGTTTGCTCTCCGCCGCGGCTCTCGGCGCCGCGACGCTGCTCACCCCCGGCGTCGCCCACGCGGCGTCGAACTACGTCGCCCTGGGCGACTCCTACGCCTCGGGCGTCGGCACCCGGACCTACATCTCCAGCAGCGGGTCCTGCCAGCGCTCGGTCAAGGCGTACCCGTACCTCGACGCGGCCCGGATCGGCGCCACCCTCACCTTCGTGGCCTGCTCCGGAGCCCGCGTCGCCGACGTCACCGCCAACCAGCTCCCGTCGGTGACGAGCGCGACGAACATCGTCTCGGTGCAGGTCGGTGGCAACGACGCCGGGTTCTCGTCGGTCATCACCGAGTGCGCGAAGCCGTCCTGGCTCGGCAACTGCACCGGGGCGGTCGCCAACGCCCAGTCGATCATCAACAACACGCTGCCCGGCCGGCTGAACGGTCTGTACTCCTCGATCAGGAGCCGGGCCGCGTCCGCCCGGGTGGTCGTGGTCGGGTACCCGCGGCTGTTCAACGGCACCGACTGCAACGCCGGCACGTTCTTCAGCCCGGACGAGATGACCCGGCTGAACACGACCGCCGACCTGCTGAACTCCAAGCTCCTCGCCGCGGCGAGCGCCGCGGGATTCTCGTTCGTCAACCCGACGTCGGCGTTCATCGGCCACTCCGTCTGCGGCAGCCCGGAGTGGATCAACGGCCTGTCGAACCCGGTCAGCGAGTCCTACCACCCGAACGTCACCGGCCAGGCCAACTACGCCAACCTGGTCGCGCCCGCGCTCGGCGGATAGCTTCCCCTCAAACCGCCCCGGCCGACCGGCCGGGGCGGTTTCGTGCTTTCGAGGTGCGGACCAGGCCGGTTCGTGGTGTCATGCTGGAGTGACGCGGAGGTCTGTGGACTGGCTACTGGCAGCCCGGATGCAGGCCAACTGCCTTGCGCGTCCGGTGAACGAGGCCGGCCCCGGAGGGGTGGCCGACGTCGTGCGCCGGACGGGGGGACTCCAGGCCCAGACCTGGCGCGGCGCCACCCACGCGGTCCGGGCCCGCTCCACCGCGACCACCGCCGCCGACGTCACCCACGCCCAGGAGATCGACCGCTCGGTCGTCCGGGGATGGTTCATGCGCGGCACACTCCAGCTCGTCACGGTCGAGGACGCCGGCCTCCTGCTCGGGCTGCTCGGACCGAAGCTGATCAAGGACACCGAGCGCCGGTACGGCGAACTCGGTCTGAGCGCGGCGATCCGGGCCGAGGCCGCCGACCGCCTCGAGACGCACCTGCTCAGCCATGGACCGTCGACGCGGGCCCAGTTGGCCGACGTACTGGTGCGGCACAAGCTGATCGACGAGCCGAAGGGGCAGGCGGTGTACGCCCTCATCCGGCACACCGGTCTGCTCGGCCGCCTGTGTTACGGCCCTGGGACTGACACCTGGGTCGCGGTCAGCGACTGGCTGGGCAAGCCGCTCGTGCAGGAGGGCGATGTCGAGACACTGGCCCGGCGCTATCTGACTGCGTACGGCCCGGCGACGGTGCAGGACTTCGCGACCTGGTCGGGGTTGGCGGTGCCGATCGCGCGCCGGGGCCTGCACGCGGCGGGGACGGTGTCTTTCGAGGTTGATGGCGATGAGTTCGCGGCGCTTGACGACCTGCCGGGGTGCCGGGACGTGCGGATGGTGGGGGAGTTCGACGCCTATCTGCTCGGCTACCGGGATCGGCGGCACGCGCTGGCGGCCGAGTTCCAGCAGCGCGTATACCCCGGAGGCGGCATGCTCCGGCCGGCCGTGCTGGAAGGCGGCCGGGTGATCGGCTCCTGGCGGCACGCCGACCGCTCGTACGAACTGTTCGACCCGAGCGCACGAACGGACCTCACCGGCGAGCTCGCGGACCTGACCAGGTTCGGCGGTTGATCGTATATGCCTCGTCGGGTATATATGGAGCCATGACCGAGACGCTGAGGACCGAGAACGGGCGGACCGTGCTGCGGATGCGCCGGGAGTTGCGGCATCCGGTGGAGAAGGTCTGGCGGGCGATCACCGAGCCGGGCCAGCTGGCCGGCTGGTTCCCGGCCGCGGTCGAGTTCGACCTGCGGCTGGACGGGCCGGTGACGTTCACCTTCGAGACCGACCCGGGCGCGCCGGTCGACGTGGAGAACAGTGGCGTGATCCGTGCGTACGATCCACCGAAGCTGCTCGAGTACACCTGGGGCGACGAGGTCCTGCGCTGGGAGCTGGTCCCTTCCTCCGACGGCTGCACACTGCACCTCACCGCGACGTACGACGATCGTCCGGGATCCGCGAGCTTCTCCGGCGGCTGGACGCTGTGCTTCGACGCGCTCGTCCGTGTGCTCGGCGGATCGGTGCCCGAGCGTGATTACGCCGTGCTGCACGAGCACTTCGTGAAGGTGTACGGGCTGGACAAGGGCGTGGTGACCGACGACGGCGGCGTACGGTTCGAGCGGCAACTGGTGAAGCCGAAGGAGGCGGTCTGGGAGTTGCTCACCGGCGCGGAGACGCCTGCGGCCGGGAGTCCGCCGCCGGCCGGTTTCGTTGCCAAGGGCATCGACCCCGGACCGGTCGCGGAGGTGGTGGCGGCCGAGCGGCTCAGCTACCCATGGGCGCAGGGTGATGTGACGTGGTCGCTGCGCGACGGCAACGGCGGAGCCCGCCTGGTCCTCACCCAGACCGGCCCCGCCGCGGATTACCTCAGCACCTGGCACGACCTGATCGAGACGCTGGCCGCCGAGTTGGTGCGCTAGGCAACGGCCTGCCCGGCGCCGACGTACGCGCGCAGGTGTTCGGCCGTGATCGTCGGGCTGCTCTCGACCAGATCGGCCGGGGTGCCGGTGAAGACGACCCGGCCGCCGTCGTGACCGGCACCAGGGCCGACGTCGATCAGCCAGTCGGCGTGGGCCATCACGGCCTGGTGGTGCTCGATGACGATCACGGTGTTGCCATGGTCAACCAGTGTGTCGAGCATGCTCAGCAGCTGATCGACATCGGCCAGGTGCAGGCCGGTGGTGGGCTCGTCGAGGATGTAGATCGACCCGGTCTTGCCCATGTTGATCGCCAACTTGAGGCGCTGCCGTTCGCCACCGGACAAGGTGGTCAGCGGCTGGCCGAGCCCGATGTAGCCGAGTCCGACCGTCGACAGCCGATCCAGGATCGCTCGCGCCGGCCCCCTGGCGAAGAACTCCCGCGCCTCCGTGACGGTCATCCGCAGCACCTCGCTGATGTTCTTCCCACGCAACCGGTAGGCGAGCACCTCCGCGGTGAACCGGGCGCCGTTGCAGTCCTCGCACACCGACGCGACCTCGGCCATCATCGCCAGATCCGTGTACACCAGACCGATGCCCTTGCAGGTCGGGCAGGCGCCGACCGAGTTCGCACTGAACAGGCCAGGCTTCACCTTGTTCGCCTTCGCGAACTCGGAGCGGATCGGGTCGAGCAGCCCGGTGTAGGTCGCCGGGTTGCTGCGCTTGGACCCGCGGATCGGCTCCTGCCCGGCGATGATCACGCCGTCCCGGCCGGCCAGTGATCCGTGGATCAGTGAGCTCTTGCCGGATCCGGCGACCCCGGTGACGACCGTGAGTACGCCGAGCGGGACGTCGACGCTGACGTTGCGCAGGTTGTGCAGCGTCACGTCCTCGATCGTGAGCTTGCCGGTCGGACTGCGTACGTCGTCGCGCAGGCTGACCCGGTGGTCCAGGTACCGGCCGGTGAGCGTGCCGGACTTGGTCAGGCCGTCGAGATCGCCGGCGTAGCAGAGCCGTCCGCCGGCCAGACCGGCTCCCGGGCCGAGGTCGACGACGTGATCGGCGATCCGGATCGTCTCCGGCTTGTGCTCGACGACCAGGACGGTGTTGCCCTTGTCCCGCAGTTGCAGCAGCAGGTCGTTCATCTGCCGGATGTCGTGCGGATGCAGGCCGACCGTGGGCTCGTCGAAGACGTACGTGACGTCGCTCAGGCTGGACCCGAGATGCCGCACCAGCTTGACCCGCTGCGCCTCACCGCCGGACAGCGTGGACGACTCGCGGTCCAGGCTGAGGTACCCGAGGCCGATCGTGACGAACGAGTCGAGCGTCTGCCGGAGCCCCTCGAGCATCGGCCCGACGCCCGGATGTTTGATCCCGGCAACGAACTCGGCGAGATCGCTGATCTGCATCGCCGAGCACTCGCCGATCGTGCGCCCGTCCACGGTGGTGGTCCGCGCGGCCTCGTTCAGCCGCACGCCGCCACACGCGGGGCAGGTCGTCTGGTGGATCGCACGCTCCGCGAACGCCCGGGCATGGCTCTGCATCGACTGCGGATCCTTGCCGAGGTACTGCCGCTTGATCTTCGTGACCAGTCCCTCGAAGGTCAGATTGCTCTTCCCGACCTTGACCTTCATCGGCTCCTGGTAGAGGAACTGCCGCCAGCTCCCGTCCGGGTAGTCCTTCAGCGGCAGATCGGGATCGAACAGGCCCGAACCCGCCATCAGCTGCCAGTACCAGCTGTCGATCGCGTAGCCGGGCGCCTTGATCGCGCCCTGGTTGAGACTCTTGGCCCGGTCGACCAGCTCGTCGAGGTCGAGCTCGGTCGTCCGCCCGAGGCCCTCACACTCCGGGCACATGCCCTCGGCCCGGTTGAAGCTGAAGACGGACGGCGGCCCGGCGTACGGCGTTCCCGCGCGGCTGAACAGGACCCGGAGCATGGTGTGCGCGTCGGTCGCGGTGCCGACCGTGGACCGGGCGTTCGCGCCGATCCGCTCCTGGTCGACGATGATGGCGGCAGAGAGGTTCCGCAGTGAGTCCACGTCCGGCCGGCCGAGGCTCGGCATGAAGTTCTGGACGAACGCGGTGTAGGTCTCGTTGATCAGCCGCTGCGACTCGGCGGCGATCGTGTCGAAGACGAGGGACGACTTGCCGGAACCGGAGACCCCGGTGAAGACGGTCAGCCGGCGTTTCGGGATGTCGAGGGAGACGCCGCTCAGGTTGTTCTCGCGAGCGCCTCGGACCTGGATGGAATCGTGACTGTCGGCAACAGGCATCCTTCAATTGTGACATTGAAGCATCCGTAGGAACTTTGCCCGGAATCCTCTTCCTGCAGGAGGTGAAAAGCTTATACGACGGACGAAGGTTTCCGGGCCTGCTCCGCGACCTCGTCGAGGAGTTCCTGCAGTTGCGCGGCGAGCTGCGCGCGGCCGGTGGGGGACAGCGAGGCCACCAGTTCGGACTCGCGGGTCAGCACCCGGTCGACGGTCCGCTCGATCAGGTCGTGGCCGGCCTCGGTGAGCGTCACGACCACCCCGCGGGTCCCGTCGCCGGCCGACCGGCGGGTGACGAGTCCGGACTCCTCGGCGCGGGCGACCCGCTGCGAGATGGCTCCGGCGGTGACGAGAGTACGGCGGCTCAGCTCGCGCGTACTCAACTCGTACGGCGCTCCCGCCCGGCGCAGCACACTGAGCAGATCCAGGGTGGCCGGATCCACGCCGAGATCCGCGAGGAGCCGTCGCCGGTCGTCCGCGAAGAGCTTGGCCAGCCGCCACAGGGGAGTGACGATCTCGATCGAGTCGGTCGGCGTACCAGGCCGTTCGCGTTGCCAGGCGCGGGCGATCTCCGCCGCCGGGTACGGGCTCGGGCCGTCGAGGGGATAGGTGTCTGCCACAGTCAGCATGATACGTTTAGGGCTAAACATTTAGACCTAAACGTGAGGAACTGGCGATGACGCGGGTGATCGTGGTGACCGGGGGAGCGACCGGAATCGGGCGGGCGACCGCCGAGCGGTTCCGCGCGGACGGCGACGAGGTGGTGATCACCGGCCGCCGGGAGGACGTGCTGGCCAAGACGGCGGCCGACCTCGGAGCCAGGGGAGTGGTGTGTGATGCGACCGACCCGGCGCAGGTCGAGCGGATGCTCGACGTACTCCCGGACCGGGTCGACGTGCTGGTCAACAACGCCGGTGGCAACACCGATTTCGGCCGGCCCGAGGGTGGCCTGGAGCAACTGAAGGCGAACTGGCTGGCCAACCTGGAAGCCAATCTGCTCAGCGCCGTCCTCACCACGACCGCGCTGGCTCCGCGACTCACGACCGCGGTGGTGCATCTGGGCTCGATCGCGGGCGCTCGCGGTCCGGGCTCGTACGGCGCTTCCAAGGCGGCGCTGGCCCTGTGGAACCAGGACGTTGCCGCCGACCTCGGGCCGCGCGGGATCACCTCGAACGTCGTTGCCCCAGGCTTCACCGCGGAGACCGAGTTCTTCCAGGGCCGATTGACCGCGGAGCGGCGCAAGATGTTGCTCGCGGCAACGATGACGAAGCGGGAGGGGCAGGTGGACGACATCGCCGCCACGATCCACTTCCTCGCCTCCCCGGCCGCCCGGCACCTGACCGGCCAGGTGCTGCAGGTGAACGGCGGCGCGCTCATGACTCGGTGAAATCCATGACAACGTCGCCAGGTGTGACAATGGGCGACATGCGTGCCACCGTCAAAGATGTCGCCAAGCTGTCCGGGGTCTCCCCGAAGACGGTGTCCAACGTGATCAACGGCGTCGTGTTCGTCCGGCCGGAGACGCGCGCGCGGGTCGAGAGTGCGCTGGCCGAGCTCGACTACGTGCCGAACATGAGCGCTCGCGGCCTGCGCAACGGCCGCTCCGGCATGATCGCGCTCGCGCTGCCCGACCTGCTCCGGCCGTATTCCGCGGAGATCGTCCACCTGGTCGTCGAGCTGGCCCACGAGCGCGGCTGGGGTGTGCAGATCGAGCAGACCGCGGCCGAGCCGAAGCGGGAGTTCGAGCTGTTGTCGAAGGCCCGCGCGTACCTGGTCGACGGCCTGATCCTGAACCCGGTGAACCTCGACGACAGCGCGGTCCTGTCGGCCGGACCGCTGCCGCCGGTCGTCCTGATCGGTGACGTCGATCAGGATCTGGTCAGTCAGGTCGCGATCGACAACGTCGCGGCCGCCCGTGACATGACCAGGCACCTGCTCGCCAAGGGCTGCCGCCGGATCGCGGCTATCGGTACGCCGGAGGTCCCGCGCGGCTCGAGTGGCACAGGAGTCCTGGCCGGCTCCGCCCAAGCTCCCGGTACGGCGGCGTCCCGGTTGCGGACCGCCGGGTACCGCCAGGCGCTCGAGGAGGCCGGCATACCGGTCGATCCTTCGCTCGAGATCGGGCTGGACCGGTGGCGGCCGGAGGGTGCCGCGACCGTGGTGGGGAAATACCTGGCGGACCACGAGTTGCCGGATGCGTTCTTCTGCTTCACCGACTCACTCGCGTCCGGGGCGTCGTCGGCGTTGTGGAGCGCGGGCGTCGCCGTCCCCGGGCAGACGCTGCTGGCGGGGTTCGACAACATCCTGGAGAGCCAGTTCATGATCCCGCCGCTGACGACGGTCGACTTCGACCGGCGCGCCTTCGTCGCGGCGGCCCTCGATCTGCTCGGCGAGCGGATGGCCGAAAAAACCGCGGCGCCCCGCCGAGTGATGATCCCGCACCGGATCATCGAACGCATCAGCACCACCCGATAACCGGTGCTTGCGGTCCTGGCCGCAACCTGGCTCGGGCGGTCTCGGCGCCGGCGGGCTGTGCGTTCTCCCGCGTCGGCTCCGCAGGCAAACGTTGGTTGTACCAGTGGCTTCGGTGGTCGGTTGAACGACGCTGGACAGCGGTTCCGGCCCGCGGGATTCCGGTCACGATCCCTTGAATTCGCCGTCACTCTCAGCAAGGGTTGCTGGATCACTTCCGCGTCGTTTCCGGGTGCGGGAAGGACGGGGAGTGTGCGGTCGTCGCGTCGTACCGGCGGCCGCGTCTACCGTCACTCGGGGGCAGTAACGATGAGAAGGGGGAAGTGTGTCAGCGATGACAAGGCTCGCCGAGCAGTGCCGTGATGTGAGGAGTCACGGCAACGCGGGACTCGGACGAGCTGCGATCCAACCGGCGGTGTGTACCGGCATCCACGAGGTGAGCTCGTCGATCCAGCCGGTCCGGCCGCGACGCGTGGCGGTGCTCAGACTGAGCAACGGAATGACCACCACGCTGCGACTCGGCGACGGTGCCCAGGCACCGGAGCGGGGTGCCACCGTGTTCGTCCGGGGTGGCCGGGGCAGGGGTGATCAGCCTGCCTCAGGTGGGGTCATCCTCGCGTCGGGCAGCCCCCACCGGACACGCATGGGCTGAGTCAGTGACTCGCCGGTCTCAGGTCCCAACGCCGAGCTGAGGCCGGCAAGTCCCTGGAGCAGCCCGGTTTCCTGCCGACGCACCCGGCAGTGAGTCTCAGGAGTTCTCCGGCATGGGATCCGTGAAGGAACGGATCTCGATCGGCGAGAATCGCGCCTCCGGCAACCTGGCGGCGATCTCGGTCGCCCGTTCCAGGCTGCAGTCGACCAGGTAGTAGCCGGCCAGGACTTCCTTGGCCTCCGTGAACGGCCCGTCGGTCACGGCCGGAATGCCGTCGGTGACCCGGACCACCCGGGCGTCCCTGGTGGTCAGTCCGAGTCCGTCGACGTACTCGCCGTTCGCCTTCAGTTCTTCGGAGAGCTTCCGGTGCTGGTCGAGCACCTGGTCGATGCCCTCCTCGTGCAGGGCGTCCCAGGTCTGCGTGTTCCCGTAGATCAGCAGCATGTACTTCATCGCGTGCCTCCATTCACCCGGGGACGTCGGAGCGCCGGATGCCTTCTCGACATCCGGCGCCCAGCTAACCATTACCAGGTGGCACCGGCAGGTGCGCGAACCGTCGTGTTGATCCGGTTGAACATGTTGGTGAGCGCGATCATCAGGACGATCGCGGACAGTTCCTTCTCGTCGAAGTGGTCGGCGGCCGCGTCCCAGATCTCGTCCGTGACCGCGTTCGGCCGGTCCGCCAGCCGGGTCGCCGCCTCGGCCATCTCGAGCGCGGCGCGTTCGGCGTCGGTGAACAGGTCGGAGTCGCGCCAGGCCGCGACCTGGTGCAGCCGCTCGTCGGTCTCGCCGTTCTTCAGCGCCGACTTGATCCCGCCGAACACGCACGGCGAGCAGCCGTTGATCTGGCTGGCCCGCAGGTGCACCAGTTCGAGTGTCGTCCCGGAGGCACCGGACTGGCCGATGGCCTTGTAGATGTTCTGGATGCCCTTGGTGGCGTCCGGCAGGATCATCGCGGGGTTGGTCATGCGTGCGTTCATGGGAGGTTCTCCATCGAGGTCAGGTGTTGATTTCACTCCCTTGACGGATGCTGCGCGGCGGATGTGACAGCTGCGTGGAGATCTTTTGCGAGCCGCTGTTCGACCGGTACGGCGGGATCGGAGTACTGCCCTGTCAGACAGATCGGCCCGGTGTAGTTGATGTTCCGCAGCGCCGCGAAGACCGCGGACCAGTCGGACAGTCCGTCCTCGGCCTGCACGAAGTACGGCTTCCACACACCGTCGATGCGGAGGTAATGCACGTTCTTCAGGTTGACGATGCCGAGGCGTTCCGCGCCGAGCTCGAGGGTCACCGCGGGATGGTCGCCGGCGAGTGCGTCGTGCGCCGCGTCCCAGACCAGCTTGAACCGCTCCGGCAACCCGTCCAGCAGTTGCAGTACGCCGAGCGTCGACGCGACGAACCGCCCGTGATGCGGCTGCACACCGACCTGGACGTCGTACCGCTCGGTGAGCGCGGCCGCCTCCTCGAGCATGACCCGGTTGCGCCGGACCGAGGCGGCGTACCCGTCCGGCCCGAGCTCGGCCATGATCCGGATCATCGGTACGCCGGCCTCCGCACACGCGGCGAACACCCGCTCGGACAGGTCACTGGCGACGCTGATCGGTTCGATGCCCTCGGCCCGCAACTGCGCGGTGAACTTCGGCAACTCGGCCCCGGCCGTCGCCGCGGTCACGTACGCGGTGTCGCGGACCGGGATCTCGGCACCGGCGAACCCGAGCCCGGCCACCAATCGCCCGAGCTCGTCACCCGGCAGCCCTGCCCAGGGTTTCGTGAAAACGGACCACAGATAGGTCATTGGTCAGCGGCCTCCCAGCCCACTCATGGTGATGCCTCGGACGAACCAGCGTTGGGTCAGGAAGAACAGGATGATCAGCGGGATCGTGGTGACGGTGGCTGCCATCAGCAACAGGTTCCACTGGGTGCCGTTGGTGTCCTGGAACACCTGCAGCCCGACGGACGCGGTCCGGGTGG
Source organism: Kribbella sp. NPDC048837 (assembly GCF_055586945.1). Lineage (NCBI taxonomy): Bacteria > Bacillati > Actinomycetota > Actinomycetes > Propionibacteriales > Kribbellaceae > Kribbella > Kribbella sp. NPDC048837. The sequence goes on along the minus strand of NZ_JBVJHF010000001.1, from coordinate 286,252 downwards.
CGTCGCTGTTGGAGATGATCAGCGGCCAGAGCAGGTTGTTCCACTGGCCGATGAACTTGAACACCGCCAGCGTCGCGATGGCCGGGATCGCGAGCGGCACGATCACCCGGACGAACGCCTGCCACCGGTTCGCGCCGTCCAGCCGGGCGGCCTCCTCGTAGTCCCGCGGGATGCCGAGGAAGAACTGCCGGAGCAGGAAGACACCCAGTGCGGTGAAGGCGTGCGGCAGGATCATCCCGGGCCAGGTGTCGATGCCGTGCAGCTTCGCGACCAGCACGAACTGCGGGATCAGCGTGACCTGCGACGGGATCATCAGCGTGGCCAGGTAGATCCCGAACAGCCAGCTCCGGCCGGGGAAGTTCAGCCGGGCGAACGCGTACGCCGCCAGCGCGGCCGTCACGGTCTCGAGCAGGGTGGTGCCGGCCGCGAAGTACACGGTGTTGAGCAGGTACTTGCCCAGCGGCACCAGGTCGAAGGCGCGGGTCAGGTTCTCCGGGTGCCAGCTGCTCGGCCAGAACGACGGCTTGGCCGCCATCGACTCGGCGTCGGACTGGAACGCGACCAGCACCATCATCACGACCGGGACCAGCGTGATCGCGGTGACCAGGAAGCAGGCGAAGACGATCAGCTTGCGGCGGACGTCAGTTGTCATAGTGCACCAACCTGCGCTGGAGGAGGAACTGTCCCGTGGTGATCACCACGATGAAGGCGAACAACACCAGCGATTGCGCCGCGGCGTACCCCTGGTCGTAGTTCTCGAAGCCGGTCCGGTAGATGTACATGACCAGCGTGGTGGTGCGGGTGCCCGGACCGCCGTTGGTCATGATCAGCGCTTGGTCGAAGACCTGGAACGAGCCGATGACCGAGGTGACGATCACGAAGAAGAGCGCCGGGGACAGCATCGGCAGCGTGACGTTGCGGAAGCTCTGCCAGGACGAGGTCCCGTCCACCCGGGCGGCCTCGTAGAGCTGTTGCGGGATCGCCTGCAGCCCGGCGAGGAACACCACCATGCTGAAGCCGAAGCTCTTCCACACGCTCATCAGGATCAGTGCCGGCATCGCCCAGTTGTCCGAGATCAGCCAGGCCGGCCCGTTGATGCCGAACCAGCCGAGCACGGCGTTCACCAGGCCGTCGTGCGGGATGTAGAGCCAGATCCAGACGAACGCGACCGCCACCGTGATCGTTGCGTACGGCAACAGCAGGAGCGAGCGGAAGACCGCGACCCGGCGCAGCCCCTGGTTCAGCAGCAAGGCCAGCGCGAGACTCACGACGATCGTCAGCGGCACACTCACGAAGGTGAAGTACGCCGTGTTGCCGAGCGCGGACCAGAACGTCGGATCGGGGCCGAGGCGGGCGAAGTTGCGCAGCCCGGCCCACCGTGGCGCGCTGAACAGGTTCCAGTCCAGCAGCGAGATCACGCCGGCGGCGAGGACCGGACCGGCGGTGAAGATCAGGAAGCCGATCAGGCTGGGCAGGAGGAACAGCCAGGCGGTCAGCGTCTCCCGGCTGCGCCAGCGTGGCGTCGGCCTCGAAGTGGTCCTTCGCGGTACGGCGGTGGTGGGTGCCGGTGCGGTGTCGACAGCCATCGTGGTCACCCCTTCCTGGCGGTGGCTTGGCGGATGTTGTCCTGGTGCTGGCGCATCAGGACGTCGAGACGTGGGGTCAGGCCGGTGATCGCGTCCGGCACCGAGACCTGTCCCAGGAAGGTTCGGGGGAGGTCCTGGCCGAGCAACTGCTTGACCTGGTTCCAGTTCGTGGTGACGTCGAACGCGTGTCCGCCGGCGAGCTTGCCGGCCAGGATCTGCTGGACGATGCCGAGGTTGTCCGGCGGTGGCTGGAACGCGCTGCCGGCGCTGAGCCGGGCCGGGTTGTTGCGGCCGGCCTGTGCGTAGATGTCGAGCGCCCCGGTACTGGTCAGGGTCTTGATCAGCTTCCACGCGAGGTCGAGCTCGGCGCCCTCGCGGACCCCCGATGGTATGGAGAAGCTGGATCCGGACACCCGCGGCGTGCTGCCGACAGCACCGGCCGGGAACGGGATGACGTCCCAGTCGAACTTGGCCTTGCGCACGTTGACCACCTGCCACGGCCCGTTCTGCATGAAGGCGACGTTGCCCTCCATGAAGTTCGACAGTGAGCTCTCGGTGACCAGGTTCTTGATCGGCGGGGTGACCTTGTCCTTCACGAACAGGTCGATGACGAACTGCAGAGCCTCCATCGCCTCCGGGGCGCCCAGCGTGCTCCGGGTCGCGTCGTCGTTCATCACGTTGCCGCCCGCGCAGTAGATCCACGACACCAGGTCGTCGATCGCCGGCGCACAGGTGAAGCCGTACTGCTGACCGGGCCTGGTGAGCTGGATCGCCAGCTCCCGGAACGTTGCCCACGGCATCGGAACGGTCTTCGAGGGCAGCTCGACGCCCTGCTTCTGCAGCAGCGTCTTGTTGTAGTACATGACCGTCGGCGCGACGTCGAACCCGATCGCGTAGGTCTTGTTGTTGAAACTCGAGATCCGGCGGCTCGGCTGGTAGAAGTCGTCCAGACTGAAGTCGGGATCGGCCTCGATCAGGTCGTCGAGCGGCCGGTGCGCGCCGCGGGCGGCGTACGTCGGGATCAGGGTGCCGTTGATCGCGGTCACCAGGCCGGCCGTGCCACTGACCAGTTGCAGGTCGAGCTTGGTCGGGTAGCCGTTGGACGGGGTCAGGGTCGGGACGGACTTCACCTTGAGCTGCTGTTCGACGTACTTGCTGAAGGCTTCCCAGACCTTCTTCTCCGCGGCGCTGCTCGACCACATCGACCAGGTGGCCGCGCCGGACGGCGGCCCGGACGAGCAGCCGGCGACAGATCCGGCCGCGGCCAGCCCGAGCCCGGCCAGGCCGGTCAGCTCGAGGAAGCCGCGGCGGGACAGCTTCGTTGCCATGTTTCTCCTCACCGATAGAGCAGGTCGATCGACTCGGCGCGGATCCGCTCCTCGTCGACCTGAACGCCCAATCCAGGGGCGGTGGGGACCGTTGCGACGGCCTTGGTGATGCTCAGCCCCTCGACGTACAGATCGGACAGCAGCTCCGGCCCGTTGAGCTCGGCGGGCAAGGCGAGCTCGAGCTGACTGAACACGTGCAGTGCGGCGGCGAACGCGACGCCGCAGTCCGTCAGGCCGCTGGCGAGGATCTCCACGCCACCGGCGAGCGCGGTCTGGGCGGTCTTCAGGGCGTTGCGCAGACCACCGGACTTGCAGACCTTGATCACGACCAGGTCGGCCGCGTTCAGCCGGATCGCGCGGGCCAGGTCCTGGGCGGAGAAGCTGCCCTCGTCGATCGCGATCGGCAGGTCGATGAGTTCGCGCAGCCGTTGCATCGCCAGCGTGTCGGTGCTCGGCACGGGCTGCTCGACGCAGTGGATCGTGCGGATGCCCGCCGTCCGGTCGAGGAGCTGCTTGAGCGCGCTCGGCCGGTAGGACTGGTTCGCGTCGAGCCACAGCGGCTTGCCACCGGCCACCTCTGCAACGGTCTGGATCGCCGCGGCGTCGGCGTCGAGATCGCCACCGATCTTGACCTTGTACGCCGCATAGTCCGACGACTGGAGGGCGTGTTCGCGGACCGCGTCCTGGTCGCCGACCCCGATCGCCGAGCACAGCGGGATCTCGTCGTACACCTTGCCGCCGAGCAGGGCGTGCACCGGCACTCCCGCGAGCTTGCCGGCCGCGTCGTGCATGGCGACGTCGACGGCGGCGCGGGCGAACGGGAAGCCGTTCGACACCGCGGGGCTGAGTCGCTTCGCGGCGCGCTGGTGGAACAGCTCGACGTCGAACGGCGTGAGCTCGAGCAGGATCGGCGCGAGGTGCCTGCGGATGACGACGGCCATGGTCTCGGCGGTCTCGTAGCTCCAGCTGGGCAGCGCTCTCTGCTCTCCCCAGCCGACGATGCCGTCCTCGGTGGTGAGCTTCACGAACACCACCGCAGCGGCCTGGTCAGGTGCGTCGTCGGGGGCGCCGACGGCTCCGCTGCCGATGACGAAGCGGCGGGCGAACGGGACCGCGACCGGGAAGACCTCGACCTGCGTGATGCGGGACATGATCGCCGTCCTCTCAGGCCGCGATCGACCAGAGGGCCGGGTCGACGAAACTCGGTCCCCGGCTGCCGTCCTCGAGCCATCGGAGCGCGTCCGCCAGTACGTACCCGGCGAGGGCGAGGTGGCCCTCTTCGGTGTCACCGGCGACGTGGGGGCTGAGCAGAAGGTTCGACGCCTGGAGGATGGTCGCGTCGAAGGACGGCGGCTCGGGGTCGTAGACGTCGAGGGCCGCGTACAGACGTCCGTCGAGAACGTGGTCGAGGAGCGCCTGCTGGTCGATCGCCGGGCCCCGGGACGAGTTCACCACGACCGCGCCGTCGGGGACCCGCTCGATCAGCTCGCGGGTGATCATGCCCTTGGTCTCAGGCACGTTCGGGACGTGGATCGTCAAGAAGGCGCTCTCGACCGTTTCCGGCAGGTCGGCGGTGCGGACGCCGAGCCGGCCGGCCCGCTCGGCGGTCAGGTACGGGTCATAGACGACGACGTCACAGCCGAAGGGCTTGAGCAGCGTGATGAGCGCGCGTGCGGTGCTGCTGGCACCGACGATGCCGACCTTCGCGCCGGCCAGCTCATGACCGCGGTAGCCGGTCTGCTTCCAACCGCCCTGGCGGACAGCGTCGTCGAAGCGCGGGAGGCGGCGGGCCAGGGTGAGCATCGCGGCCAGGCAGTACTCGCCCACGGACCAGGCGATCCGCGGGCCGGCCGAGAAGACCGCGACACCCTGGTCGAGGATGACCGGGTCGATCAGGCTCTTGACCGTGCCGGCCGCGTGCGCGATCACCTTCGGGCCGTTGCCGTCGGCCCACAGTTCCTTGCCGAGGTGCGGCGTACCCCAGCTGGTCAGCAGGACGTCGGCGCCGGACACCAGTTCGGGGACGGCGGCCGGGTCGAGCGCCGGCGGCCTGCCGGGCGCGGCCGGTCCGGCGGCGTGGGCGGACTGGGCCCAGACGACCTCGAACCGCTCCTCGAGCAGCCGGCGCGTGGGGGCGTCGATCACGTCGGCGGCGCGTTCGGGGGTCATCAGAGCTGCGAGTTTCGGCACCGTGGAGGCTCCTTCGGTAGGGCGTGACCTTGACGGTAGGCGCTTTCCGTTATGCAGGTCCAAGCCCTATTTCGCATGAACCGATACCGTGCCGGTATGGACTTGTCGCTGCAGCAACTCCGCGGGTTCGTCGCCGTCGCCGAGGAACTCCACTACGGCCGCGCCGCTCAGCGGCTGAACCTGACCCAGCCGCCGCTGACCCGGCAGATCCAGGGGCTGGAGCGATCGCTGGGGGTCCGGCTGTTCGACCGGACCGGTCGCGGCGTGCGGCTGACCGCGGCCGGCGACGTCTTCCTCGAACACGCCCGCCGGGTGCTCGCGCTGCTCGAGGTCGCGCCCGAGGCGACCCGCCGCGCCGCGGACGGACAGACCGGGACCCTGCGGATCGCCTTCACCGCCATCGGCGCGTACGCCGTCCTCGCGGACTTCCTCACCATGGTCGGGAAGCGAACGCCGGCGGTGACCGCGGAACTCACCGAGCTGGTCAGCCCGGCCCAGTTCGAGGCACTGGCGAACCTGGAGATCGACATCGGCCTGGTCCGGCCGCCGATCCCATCGCAGTTCGAGTCGGTGCTCGTGCACTCGGAGGACCTGGTCCTCGCCGTACCCGCCGACCACTCGCTGGCAACCGGCGACACCCCGGTCACGCTCGCCGACGCCACCGAGGACTACATCGGCTACAGCCCCGAGGGTTCGCAGTACCTGCACGACATCTGCGCCGCGATGATCGGGATGGACCGGTACGCCGTCAGCCAGTTGGCCTCGCAAGTGCCGACGATGCTCGCGCTCGTCCGGGCCGGTCTGGGCTGTGCGCTGATCCCGCGGTCGATCATGGCGATGGGGGTCGAGGGAGTGCGCTACCGCGAGCTCGACGCGGCCGACGCACACTCGGTCACGCTGCATGCGTGCTGGAGTCCGGACAGCCCGAACCCTGCTCTGCAGCGACTGGCCGAGTCGTTGCGCGAGAACCCGCACCTGGACGCGTGACCGGCGCCTTGACCTAGAGTGCGCTCAAACTCGTAGAGTCCAAGCCATGACTGCACAGCACAAGATCGGTTCGGGGTTCGGGCACGACAGCACCGCGGACGACGTCCTCGCCGGCATCGACCTGACCGGCAAGCTGGCGGTCGTCACCGGCGGGTACTCCGGTCTCGGCCTGGAGACGACCCGTGCGCTGACCAAGGCCGGTGCGCACGTCGTCGTACCGGCCCGGCGACCCGACGCCGCGCGCGCGGCGCTGGCCGATGTCCCGGGCGCGGAGGTCGACGAGCTGGATCTCGGCGACCTCGAGAGTGTGCGGGCGTTCGCGGACCGCTTCCTGGCGTCCGGGCGATCGATCGACATCCAGATCGACAACGCGGCCATCATGGCCGCTCCGGAGACGCGGGTCGGCCCGGGCTGGGAGGCGCAGTTCGCGACCAACCACCTGGGGCACTTCGCGCTGGTGAACCGGCTCTGGCCGGCCATCGCCGCGGACGGTGGCGGCCGGGTCGTGTCGGTGTCGTCGACCGGGCACCGGCGCTCGGACATCCGGTGGGACGACCTGGAGTTCCGGCAGGGGTACGACAAGTGGCAGGCGTACGGGCAGGCGAAGACCGCGAACGTGCTGTTCGCCGTCCAGCTCGATGCCCTGGGCAAGGATTCCGGCGTGCGCGCGTTCGCGCTGCACCCGGGTGGGATCCTGACCCCGCTGCAGCGGCACCTGCCGCGGGAGGAGATGGTCGCCTTCGGCTGGATCGACGAGGACGGCAACCCGCTGAACCCCGGCTTCAAGTCGCCGGAGCAGGGCGCCGCGACCCAGGTCTGGGCCGCGACCTCACCACAGCTCGACGGCCTGGGCGGCGTCTTCTGCGAGGACTGCGAGATCGCCGAGGTGTCCACCGACGACACCCCGGGCGTCCGGCCGTACGCGATCGACCCGGTCTCGGCGGCCCGGCTGTGGACGGTGTCCGCGGAGCTCACCGGAGTGAACGCGTTCGGGTAAGGTGGTTCGCACCAGGAACAACGGACTGAGGAGGTGGGACCGATCACCGATAGGGCAGGTTGGTTGCTCCCGCCTCGAGTGGTTGGCATCGCACGCTGACCGCGGGAGCCTCGTAGGTCGAAGGGGTTCTGTGTCTGTATCTTCTGTTTCTCCTGTTGAGCTCAGCCACGTGGTCGAGCGGTTGCGTGCGTCCGGGTGCGTCTTCGCCGAGGACGAGGCGGCGCTGATCGTCGACACGGCCCGGGACGCGGCCGAGGTGGCCGCCATGGTCGACCAGCGCGTCGCCGGGCTGCCGCTCGAACACGTCCTCGGCTGGGCGTCGTTCCGTGGGCTGCGGATCGCGGTCGATCCCGGCGTGTTCATTCCTCGCCGCCGGACGGAGTTCCTCGTCGCCGAGGCGTTGCAGGTGACCGCACCGGGCGCCGTCGTACTCGATCTGGGGTGTGGGTCGGGTGCCCTGGGTGCGGCGATCGCGGCCGAGCGGCAGGTGTCGTTGTACGCCGCCGATATCGAGCTGGCCGCGGTTCGGTGTGCCCGGCGGAACCTGGTCCCGTGGCGTGGGTCCGTGTATCAAGGGGATCTGTTCTCGGCGCTACCGGAGCAGTTGCGCGGGCAGGTCGACGTACTGCTGGCGAATGTGCCGTACGTGCCCACCAACGAGATCCGATTGCTGCCGCCGGAGGCCAGGCTGTACGAACCGCACGTCACGTTGGACGGCGGCCCGGACGGCCTGGCTACCTTGCGCCGGGTGGCGGCCGAGGCGCCGGAGTGGCTCGCTTCCGGTGGGCATGTCTTTGTCGAGATGAGCGAGTATCAGGCCCCGCTGGCCGCCGCCGTACTGGCGGAGCAGGGCCTGACTGCTCGGGTCACCGCTGATGACGAGCTCGGCGCGACGGTTGTCCATGGCATCAAACCCGGCGCTGGACGTGGAGCAGGTACTCGCGGCGGTTGAGCGGGTCGTGGTCGGTGCGCGGCCGGTCCGGGATCGGCCCGGTGACCGGCTGGTAGCGCTCGAACGCCGACTCCAGCACGCCCTCGCCCCGGGTGAGGGCGGGCAGTTGCTGTTCGAGCTCGTACACGGCGGCCGCGGGGATTTCTCCTTCCAGGGTTGAGGTTTCCGCGGCCAGCGCCGGTACCTGCGGGATCGCGCGCAGCCTGGCGAGAGCCGCGAGTACGGCACGGGTCGTGTCGGTCGGGATCTCCAGCTCGAAGCGGTGCATGGGCTCGTGGACCGTCGTACCCGCCTGCTGCAGGGCTGTCATCAGGACCAGCGGCGTCAGGTTGCGGAAGTCGCCGGCCGTGCTCGACATGCTCTTGTCGAAGACGGCGTGCGCGTGACTCTGCCGCGCCGAGTAGCCGGAGTGCGTCATCACGACCCGCGCGTCCGGGATCTGCCAGCCGTGGATGCCTTGGCCGAGCGTCTCGTGCACGGTCTCCTCGACGGCCTTGATGAACGCGTACGGCATCGAGCCGAGCTCGACCTCGAGCTCGAAGGTGACACCGGCGTTGACCGGTGCCGGCTCGACCCGGAGTCCGACGGTGGCGAGGAACGGGTTCGGGTCCTTCTTCTTGAACTCGACCGCCGCGCCAGGGCCGTTGAGGCGCTCGATGCAGATCGTGGTCGTCTCGCGGAAGCCGACGCCGATCCCGTACTCGGTCTCCAGCGTTGTCTGGATGACCTCCTTCTGCACCTCGCCGTACAGGGAGACCGAGATCTCCTGGCGCAGATCGTCCTGGCGCAGGTTGATCAGCGGGTCCTGCTCGGCCAGCTGGGTCAGCGCGACCCGGAGGTTGCCTTTGTCCCGGGCTTGCTGCGGGAAGACCACGGTCTCCAACGTCGGCGGGGCGAAGATCCCGGGGTTTCCGGAACCTTCTGGTCGCCCAGTGGCAGTGATGTTCCGGAGATCGCTCAGTCGGTCGCCGATCTGGACATCGGCGAGGCCCCAGACCTGGGCGATCTGACCGGCGTTGACCTCGGTGGCCGGGGTCGCGCCACCGTGGCCGAAGACGCGCAGCGCGGTCACCTTCGCCTCGGCGCCGGCCCCGAACCCCAGTCGCTCGCGGACTCGCGCCGTACCCGAGAACATCCGGACGTACGCGATCTTCTCGCCGGCCGGGCCGCGCTCGACCTTGAAGACCGCGCCGTCGAGCGGCTCGTCGTTGGTGTCGGCGCGGGGGAGTAGCTCGTGGATTCCCCGGCTCAGCGCCTCGGTGCCGGCGCCGGTGATCGCGGAGCCGAAGTACACCGGGTGCACGAGCGCCTGCTTCGTCTGGCGCCCCAGCGCTCGCTTCAGGGCGCGGTGGGAGAGTTGCTCGCCTTCCACGAACTTCCGGAGGAGGTCGTCGTCGCGTTCGGCGAGTACTTCGAGGAGCGCGCCGTACGACTCGGTGAATGTCGCGTCGCGGGTGCCGAGGTGGGCCGCCTCACCCATCGGGACGATGGCCGGGGTCAGCTTGTCCGCGATGGATTTGAGCACGGCGTCGTACTGCGCGCCGGACCGGTCGAGTTTGTTGACGAAGATCAGGGTCGGGATCTTCAGGCGCTGGAGGGTCCGCATCAGCACGCGGGTCTGCGCCTGCACGCCCTCGACGGCCGAGATGACCAGCACCGCGCCGTCCAGCACGCTGAGCGCCCGCTCCACCTCGGCGATGAAGTCCGGGTGGCCGGGGGTGTCGATCAGGTTGACCGTCACGTCACCGATCGCGAACGACACGACCGCCGACTTGATGGTGATCCCGCGCCGGCGTTCCAGCGCGAGCGAATCGGTCTGGGTGCTGCCGTCGTCGACACTCCCGACCTCGTCGATGACTCCGGCGGCGAAGAGCAGCCGCTCGGTCAGGCTCGTCTTACCGGCGTCGACATGCGCCAGAATCCCGAGGTTCAGTACTTTCACGCAGCTTCATGTCCCTTGAACAGGTGTCAATTCCTTCCGCGACAGACATGAAGCGAGGTCGCATGACAGAACTCCTTGACTAGACACCTGCTGGGGTACGTCACCGAGTACAGCAGCCCCCGGAACAACGAGCAAAACCTTTTAGCCCACCCCTACATCCACCCCACCAGCCGTCGGCTCAGTTGATCAAGGTGCCGATGGGGGTGCCGGCGGTGATGGCGGCGGCGGTGGAGGGGCCGTCGATGTCGAAGACATGGAGGGGGAGGTGGTGGTCGCGGGCGAGGATGAAGGCGGACTGGTCCATGACGCCGAGGCCGCGGTCGATGACTTCCTGGTAGGTCAGGTGGTCGAAGCGGCGGGCGCCGGGGTGCTGGTTCGGGTCGGCGTCGTACACACCGTCGGTGCCGTTCTTGGCGACCAGGAGGGCGTCGGCGCCGAGCTCGACGGCGCGCTGGACGGCCGGGTAGTCGGTGGTGGTGAACGGCTGGCCGTTGCCGCAGGCAAGGAGGACGATCGAGCCCTTCTCCAGGTGCCGGAGGGCGCGGAGCCGGATGTACGGCTCGGCGAGGTTGTTGATCGGGATCGCGGTCATCAGGTGGACGTCGGCCGCACCGAGCGCCGTCAGCCGGCCACGGAGCAGGACCGCGTTGATCACGGTGCCGAGCATGCCGATGTTGTCGGCCTCGACCCGGTCGATGCCCCACTCGCCGGACCGGTTGCCGCGGAAGACGTTGCCGCCGCCGACGATGACCGCGACCTGGACCCCGGTGGCGTGCAGCGCGATCACCTCGTTCGCCAGGTGGGTGAGCCGGTCGCTGTCGAAACCGAACTCGTTCGGGCCGGCGATCGCCTGCCCGGACAGCTTGAGGACGAGCCTGCGGTACATGCCGCTCCGTTCGATCAAAGGCGGTGATCCTGGTTCTGGCCATTCTCTCCCCGGAGTGGCTCGTGCGAGGCTGGCCGGGTGAGTGAGTTCAGCGACCAGGACCTGGCGGGTGTGCGGTTCGAGCGTTCGTCGTTGCGGGAGGCGGTGTTCCACGACGTCAACCTGGCCGGCGCCCGGTTCGACAACGTGAACCTCAACGGGGCCACGATCCGCGCGGTGATGATCGACGCCTCGATCGACGGCGACATCCGGAACCTGCGGGTCTGGGGCGTGGACGTCGTACCTCTGATCAACGCCGAGCTCAACCGCCGCTATCCGGGCCGCGAGAAGATGAGCCCGGCCGACGCCGACGGGTACCGGGAAGCGTGGGAGCTGCTCGAGCAGCTGTGGGCCGGGACGGTCGAGAAGGCGCGGGCGCTGCCGCCGGAGTTGCTGCATGCCTCGGTCGACGGCGAGTGGTCGTTCATCGAGACGCAGCGGCATTTGGTGTTCGCGACGGATGCCTGGGTACGGCGTACCGTCCTCGGCGACCCGGCTCCGTGGGACCCGCTGGATCTCCCGCACGACGAGATGTACGACGAACCGTCCATCCCCCGCGATCGCGCCGTACGGCCGTCGCTCGACGAGGTTCTCGCCCTCCGCGCCGACCGGATGGAGACGGTACGCGCGCTCATCGCGGACCTCACGGATGAGCGCCTGACCGAGATGACGGTCCCGGTGACCGAACCCGGCTATCCGGAGTCGCAGAGCTACCGCGTCAGCGACTGCCTCAGCTGCATCCTGAGTGAGGAGTGGGAGCACCGGATGTACGCCGAGCGCGACCTCGCGGTACTCCGTGCGGAAACTGTCGGCGGGGCGTCCTAGCCTCATCCACAACGCGATTCTTTGGGGTTGGCCATGGACATGCTGAGCGGGAAAGAGATCCAGGACGCCGGACTGGACGACTGGCGCAGGCTCGCGCAGGGACTCCACGCGTCCTTCCTGGTCGAGTCGTTCGCGGACGCGCTCACGTTCGCGGGTGCCGTCGGCGAGGTCTGCGCGGCGGTCGGGCTCGACCCGGACGTCCGCCTGACCGGGACGTTCGTGGACGTGAAGATCGGTGTGGACGTCACGCAACTCGATGTGGACGTCTCGCGGCAGATCAGTGTGATCGCTCAGTCGCTCGGCCTGAAGCCCGACCCGGCGGCCGTGGCTCAGCTGGAGGTCGCCCTGGACACGGCCGACCGGGAGGCGATCGGTCCGTTCTGGGCCGCAGTACTCACCGGCGGCACGCACAAGGGCAACGACGTCTTCGGTCCGGGCGATCGCATCGCCAACCTGTGGTTCCAGGGCACGGATCCGCACGAGACGCCCCGCCAACGGTTCCACCTCGACCTCTGGCTTCCGCCTGAGGTGGTCCCGGCCCGGCTCGAGGCCGCGTTGGCGGCCGGTGGAACGATCGCGTACGACGACGAGGCGCCGGCCTTCACCGTCCTGGCCGACCCGCAGGGCAACAAGGTGTGCCTGTGCACCTACCTGAGTCGCTGAAAATCAGGCGCGGACCCGGGGCGCGGTTGGTTAGAGTCGTGATCGTTCTGATTCGAGGAGGTGCGTGATGGCTTGCATGGTTATCCGGTTCCGCGCCAATCCCTCCTCGACTGCTGCTTCCTGACAGCTCTTCCGGACCGGTTGGTGCGTCGCGGCATCAGGCCGCGGGTCTCGTGCGCCTGTGCGCACTCCGTGCCGACCGAACCGGAGATTCTTCATGTCCTCCGTGGACACCCAACTTCATGCTGCCCTCGTACGCGTCCTGGACGGTGTCCAGTACGACGCATTGCGCCGCCGTGTCACCGCTCTGTCCGACCGCTACCGGTCTGAACTGATCGACGACAGCACGCCCGGGCTGCGCGACGACCTCGACTGTCTCGCGTACGCCGTCGTGCGAATGCCGGCCACCTTCCGGGCGATCCACGCGGCGCTCGTCGCGACGGACCGCCATGTCCGCGGCGACGTCACCACCCACCTCGACCTCGGTGGCGGCACCGGATCCGCGGCCTGGGCCGCCGCCGTGATCTGGCCGGCCATCACCACTGAGATCGTCGAACGCGAGCCGGCCGCGCTCCGGCTCGGTCAACAGCTTGCCGATGGCAACCAGATCACCTGGACGGCCACCGACCTCCGCCACTGGACGCCATCACAACAGGTCGACCTGATCACCATGTCCTACGTTCTCAACGAGCTCGAGGACGCCGCCCGCCGCGAGCTCGTCGACACCGCGGCACGCACAGCCCGCACGGTCGTGATCGTCGAGCCCGGCACGCCCCGCGGGCACCGCCGTACGCTCGAAGCCCGCGACCAGCTGATCGAGCTCGGGCTGACAATCGCCGCACCCTGCCCGCACCAGCTGGAGTGTCCGGCCGACTGGTGTCACTTCGCCGTACGGCTGCCGCGCACCGAACTGCACCGGGTGCTGAAGGACGGGACGCGGAACTTCGAGGACGAGAAGTTCACCTACCTGGTCGCCACCCGCGCTCCCGCCCAGCCGGCGCAAGCCCGGGTGATCACCAGGCCGGTGCGGCCGAAGGGGCAGGTGATTCTCGATCTCTGCACCACCGCCGGCTCACGCGAGCGGACGGTGGTGCCGAAGTCGTCCAAGGACTACCGCGCGGCTCGCGCCACGGGGTGGGGTGACCCCTGGGGCGATCAGAGGTCGTAGCCGCCGGAGGTCTCCAGGGTCTGGGCGGTGATCCAGCCGCTGTCGGGGGAGAGCAGGAAGGAGATCACCTTGCCGAGGTCGTCCGGTTCGCCGATACGACCGAGGGCGGTGCGGTCGGCGATCGGTGGGATCAGCTCGGGGTAGCGGGCGAACGCATCATCACCGAGGCGGGTCCGGGTCACGCCAGGAGCGACGGCGTTGACCCGGATGCCGCGGGCGCTGAGCTCCTTCGCGAGGTAGCGGGTGAGCACCACCTGGGCGCCCTTCATGCTCGCGTACACCGAGTAGCCCGGCTCCGGCCGAGTGGTCGGCAGGGCCGAGGTGCTGCTGGTGTAGACGATCGACCCGCCGTCCGCGATCAGTGGCAGCAGGGTCTGGGTGAGGAAGTACGGACCCTTGAGGTGGACTCGCAGCATCTGGTCGAACAGTTCGTCGGTGGTGTCCTCGAACATCACCGGCTGCTGCCCGACGCCGGCGTTGCTGACGAGGAAGTCGAACGAGGTCCGGCCCCACTGCGCCAGCACGTCCGTCACCGCGGTCTTGAAGTCCCCGAAGGTCTCGGCGCGGCCGACGTCCAGCGGCAGGGCAACCGCCGTACCGCCGTCCTTCTCGATCCGGGCGGCCGTCTCCAGGCCGCCGTCGCGGTTGCCGTGGTAGGTCAGGATCACCCCGATACCGCGCTTCGCGACCTCGAAGGCCGCGCTCTGCCCGATGCCGGAGCTCCCGCCGGTGATCACAGCTATTTGCATGATCGTGTTCTTCTCCTACGACGTGATGAACAGGTACCTGTCCAGTACACGCGTGATGCTTGACGAGTTGGTAGACCATTGCTCGCCGGTGCTTGCACGATCCTGCTTTACGGCAGTGGTGCTTCCTCGCGGAGACGAGCGGTGTCGCGGCTGGGCGGCGTACCGAACTCGCGGCGGTACTCGCGGCTGAACTGGGACGGGCTGTCGTAGCCCACGGCGTACCCGGCGCTCGTCACGTCCTCACCCAGCCCGAGCAGCCGCAGCCGCGCTTCCTGGAGGCGGATCTTCTTCTGGAACTGGATCGGCGTCATCGCGGTCACCGTGCGGAAGTGCCGGTGGAACGCCGACGTACTCATCCGCGCCATCGTCGCCAGCTCCTCGACCCGGAACGGCTCGGTGTAGTGGTCGCGGATCCAGCGGATCACCCGGGCGACGTGCGACAGGCTGCTGTCCGCGAGCCCGATCTCCCGTACGGCGGCACCCTGCGGACTCCGCAGCAGCCGCCAGAGGATCTCGCGCTCGACGAGTGGCGCGAGTACGCGCGCGTCGTCGGGCTCGTCGACCAGGCGCAGCAGGCGGATCACGGCGTCGACCAGCTCGGCGGGCGCGCGGCTGACGGTGAGCCCTTGCACCGGTGCGCCCGGTGTCTGGTCGTCGGCCGAGTCCAGGAGGAGCGAGGCGATCCGGTCCGGGCGGAGCTCGAGCCCGACGCCGAGGCAGGGCTTCTGCTTCGACGCCTCGACGAAGTGGCCGGTGACCGGGAGGTCGACCGAGACGACGAGGTAGTCGCCGGCGCCGTACTCGAAGACCTGGTCGCCGACCGCGAGCCGCTTTCGGCCCTGCGCGACGAGCGCGAACGTCGGTGTCGCCAGCGAGGACATCGGCGGAGCCGGTGCCTCGACGATCGACAGCAGCAGGCCGTCGACCGTGTGCTCGCGACCGGCCGCCGCGACGATCAGCGCTCGTAGCTCGGCCAGTGCTCGCTCCACGACCTCAGGCTATGACGAGCCTGGTGATCATGTCGTCCTCGAGGGTGAAGGTGAAGTCGAGGTCGACAGTCCCGCCGGGGAAGTCGCCCTCGAGGTGATGGGTCGCGACGTAGGTGGTGCCGTCGACCTGCCGGGTGCCGATGAGTTCGCTGGTGTAGGTGTACTCGCTGGCTGCGCGGCCGAGCCAGGCGCGGATCTCGTCGTGGCCGCGGTAGGTCTTGCCGTCGTCGGTGACTTCGGCGTTGTCGGCGTACCACTGCATGGCCTCGTCGAGGTCGCGGGCTGTGTGAGCGGTCAGGTACTTGGTGATCGGTTCAGGCAACATGCTGACCACGGTGGTGGCTCTCCTCGGGCGAGGGTCAAGGAGTTGACTCTCTCGCCGGGGGAGGGTGCACAGTGGCGGGGTGTATCGGGGGTTGACGATCGGTGAGTTCGCGCAGGCGACGCATCTGAGTGTGCGCACGCTACGGCGGTACCACGAGAGCGGTCTGCTCGAGCCGGCCACGGTCGATCCGGGGAGCGGGTACCGGTACTACACGACCGAGCAGATCCCGTCGGCGCAGGTGATCCATCGGCTGCGGGAACTCGACGTACCGCTGGCCGAGGTCGGCAAGATCCTCGGTACCGACGATCCCGACGCCCGCGCCGAGTTGATCGCCGCGCATCTGGACCGGCTCCAGGCCTCACTCGATCGGACCCGGGCCGCGGTGACGTCGCTGCAGCGGTTGCTCCGGCCGGACCCCGGCGATCTCGTGGTCGACCTGCGCACCGAGCCGGCCCGGATGGTTGCCGCGATCACCGATGTGGTCGACCTGGCCGGCGTACTGCACTGGTACGACGGCGCCATGGCCGAGCTCGACTCCGCCGTACCCGTGGATCGCCGTCTCGGCCCACCCGGCGGTCAGTACGACAACGCCCTCTTCACCGAGGGCCGCGGCGCCGTCCTCGTGTACCACCCGGTCGCCGATCCACCCACCACCGGCCGAATCCACCCGGTTGAACTCCCCGCCACCGACCTCGCCGCCACGATCCACCACGGTCCCCACGACGACATCGACGTCACGTACGGCCGCCTCGCTACCTGGGCTGTCGAACACACCCTGACCGTCGCCGGCCCGGTCCAAGAGACCTACGCCGTGGGCCCCCGAGACACCCCGGACCCGGCCGCCTGGCGCACCGAGATCGCCTGGCCGGTCTTCCGCCTCAGCCGCTGACCTTCACCGATCGGGCCGGGCGGTGTACCCCGTCTTCTCGTGCGGGCTGAATCCGCACCGCTCGTAGAACGCATGCGTCGACGGAGTCCGGGACCCGGTCATCAGCATCACCTTGTAGCAGCCCGCCTCCCACGCCGCCTGCAGCGTGCCGGCCATGATCTCCTTCCCCAGCCCCTGCCCGCGCCTCGCCGCATCCACCACCACGTTCTCGACCACGGCGTACGGCGCCGCCCCACGAGTCAGGTTGGGCATGACGTTCAGGTACGTCGTAGCGACCACGACCCTGTCCACCTCGAGCACGAACACCCGCAACCCCGGCGTCCGGAGAATCTCCCCGAACACCTCCCGAGCCCGCCCGTCCTCCACCACCGGATCCCCAGGATGCAACTGCCGATACAGCCCCATCACCGCACGAAAGTCGCCGGCCCCAGCCTCACGAATCACGCGACGCAGCCTAACCGCGGCGGGCTAGTTCGCGTCGAGGAAGGTGGTGACGGTGTCTTGGACGAGGTTGGTGCGGGTGAGGCCGTTGAAGTGGGTGGTGCCGGGGAAGATGGCCAGCTGGGACGTGGGGACGCCGGTGAAGTCGCCGTTGACGTCGCCGCCGCGGAGTTGGAGGAAGCGGACGGCGTGGTCGAGGGTGACCGCGTCGCAGTCGCCGAAGGTGAGCAGGGTGGGGGCGGCGATGCCGCGGATGTCCTCGTCGGTCCAGCCGGACACACCCCGGTCGTAGCCGCCTAGTTTGTCGAGCAGGGTCTGCAGGTGCTCGAGGTCCGGGTGCGGCGACTTCGCCAGGTATTCGGCCTCCATCGGCGTACCGGCGATCATCTCCACCTTCATCTCACCGACGGCGGCGTTCTCCGGCCGGTCGCCGTCGGGGTGGAACGACACCGACGAGATGACCGCCTTCCGGACCAGCTCCGGATGCTTGATCGCCAGGTACAACGCGACCGCACCCCCGACGCTGAACCCGAACAGATCCACCCGAGGTACGTCGAGATGCTCCAGCAACCCGACGACATCGGACGCCAGCGCGACCGTGCCCAAGGGCCGGTCGATGTCATTGGTGTGCCCATGCGCCTGGAAGTCCGTCGCGATGACCTGCCGCTTCTCCGACAGACCCGGCAACAGCGCGCCGAACTGCAGATCGATGTTGAACAACCCGCCGTGCAACAGCAGCAACGGCGTCCCGCCCGAGCCGTGGATCTCGTAGTACATCCGGAGCCCGTTGACGTCGGCGTACCCCGCCTTCACGGCGTGCCGACCAGGAGACAGAACGGATGCCCGGCCGGGTCGGCCAGAACGTAGAGCGGCTCGGAGTCGTCGGTGGTGCGGTCGAGGAGGAGCCGAGCGCCGAGGTCTTCGGCCCGCTGCCGGTGGCGCTGCAACTCGTCCACGGACGGTACGGCGTAGTCGATGTGCAGCTGCTTCGGTACGCCGGGAGCGGGCCACGTCGATGCGGGCAGCTCGTCGACCCGCTGGATCGCGAGCTGGCGATTCCCGGCGTCGTCCACCAGCACCAGCCAGTCCGCATCGTCAACTGCGCCGTCGGCCGGCGGCTCGTCGCCGGCGCGATAACGCAACCCAAGCAACTCCCGGTAGAACTCCGCCAAACCCCGCGCGTCCGTGGTGTCCAACGCGGTGTGCATCCGCCTCGGGTAGCTCGTCATACCGACGCAGCCTACGTGGTGTGGAAGGACCGTCTGTAGGTGTCGGGCGGGACTCCGACGACTCGTTTGAACTGGCGGCGGAGGGTCGTAGCGGTGCCCATGCCGGTGGCGACGGCAACCGACTCGATGCTGTTGTCGGTGGCCTCGAGCAACTGCTGGGCGCGGCGGACCCGTTGGGTCAGGAGCCACTGGAGCGGCGTCTGGCCGGTCACCGAACGGAAGAGCCGGCCGAGGTGGCGGGGACTGGTGTTCGCGTGCCGGGCCAGGTCGGTCACGGTCAGCGGCTGGTCGAGGCGTGCCTGCGCCCAGGCCAGCAGGTTCGCGAGCGTGTGATCCCCACTGACCGGCACCGGCGTGGCGACGAACTGCGCCTGCCCGCCGGCCCGGTGCGGCGGTACGACGAGCCGCCGAGCGACCGTGTTGGCGACCGTCGCGCCGTGGTCGAGATGGATGAGGTGCAGACACAGATCCACCGCGGCCGCCTTGCCCGCTGAGGTGAGCACGCTCCCGTTGTCGGTGTACAGCACATCCGGATCGACCTCGGCCTGTGGATAACGCGCGCTCAACGCCGCGGTGTGGCCCCAGTGCGTGGTTGCGCGCCGACCGTCCAGCAGACCGGCCGCGCCGAGTACGAACGCGCCCGTGCACAGCGACGCAATCCGGGCCCCAGCGTCGTGGGCCGCACGCACCGCATCGACCAACGCGGCCGGGGGCGGCTCGTCGACGTCGGCGCAGGCCGGCACGATCACGGTGTCCGCGCGGGCCAACCGCTCCAGGCCGTCGTCGGGCTCCACCATGAACGGCCCGACCTGGACCGGCCCCGGTCCACAGAGGACGACGTCGTACCAGTCCTCGGTCGCGTCGAGCGGTGGGTTGCCGAGGATCTCGTACGCGATCCCGAACTCGAAGTGCAGCAGGTTCCCGGCGGCCGCCAGCGCCACAGTGTGCATGTCCGAAAGTGTACGCATGGTGTCGTTCCGGACTCTCACGATCGAGGCGCCGGACGGCAAGACTCGGTACATGAACGCAGTGGTGGTTTACGGAGCAACCGGACACACAGGCCGATTCGTCGTCGAGGAGCTGCTGCGGCGCGGCGTCCCGACCATCGTCTCGGGCCGCGACGCGACGACCCTCGGGACCCTGGCGTCCGCCTGGGGAGAGGTGGACGTCCGCCCGGCCGCGGTCGACGACCCGTCGGCGCTCGACCGGGCGCTGAAGGACGCCGCGGCGGTGATCAACACCGCCGGCCCGTTCGCCGTGACCGCCGACCCGGTCATCGAGGCGGCCGGGCGGGCGCGGATCCCGTACGTCGACGTCGCCGCGGAACTCGAGGCCAACGTGTTGACCTTCGCCCGGCACAGCGACACGCTGATCCTCCCGGCGATGGCCTTCTACGGCGGCCTCGGCGACCTGCTCACGACCGCGGCCCTGGGAGAGCGCTCCACCGCCGACGAGGTGCACGTCGCGTACGGGCTGAGCAGCTGGCACCCCACCCCGGGTACGCGCGCCGCCGGCCAGGTCTCGCACGACCGCCGCGCGGGCCGCCGCGTGCGATTCAGCGACGGCAAGCTGCAGTACCACGACGACAAGCCGGTCCAGCAGGACTGGACCTTCCCGGAGCCGCTCGGCCGGCGCCGCGTGATCGCCGAGTTCACCATGGCTGACGTCATCACGGTCCCGAGCCACCTCGCCGTACCCGAGGTCCGCACCTACATGACCGTCGAGGCCGCCGGGGACCTGGCGAACGAGGACACGCCGGCGCCCGTGGCCGCCGATGCGCTCGGCCGGTCCGACCAGACCTTCGTCGTCGACGTCCTGGTCCGCACCGGCGACGACGAGCGACGGGCGACCGCCCGCGGGCAGGACATCTACGCGATCTCGGCACCGCTCGCGGTCGAGGCCGTTCAACGGATCCTCGCCGGCGAAACCCGCGCGACCGGCGTGGCCTCGGCGGGCGCGCTGTTCGACGCGGCCGACTTCCTGAAGAACCTGCCACTCGAGGTCGACCTGCCGTAAGCCCGCGACCGCGGGAGAATGTGGTCTAGCCAGCAATACGTCACCGCCCAACGCCACCCCCGAACGTGACGGTCAGCGAGCGATCGGCTTCGGATGGCTGCTGGCGAACGTCGCCTATCTCAATTGGGGAACCCGCCGCTGAACTGTCCTCCTCCCGTTGTTCATGCGAAGCCGGTTTCGATCTGCGGGAAGCCGACATAGCCTGTCTGTGGGGTGGGGGGAGTCGACATGCACGTGGGGAATCAAACGTCGCGAGTGCGACGCTACGCCGGGATCGCGGTTGCCGGGTTGCTGCCGTGGACCTGGTTCCTGCTGCGCGACCGGCTCGGGGTGGTGACCGACGTCGTCGCCATCGTGTTGCCGGTCCTTGCGGTGCTGACCGCGCTGATCGTCGGGATCGTCGGTCGGCGGCACAAGGCCGCGCTGGTCTTCGCGGTCTCGACGCTGGTCGTCGGGATCGTCGCGACAGTGCTGCCGTGGGTGCCCGACGGAGCCGGGACCGTCGACCGGGCGCACGCCTTCCGGGTCGCGGCCGCGAACATCGGCAGTGGCGAGCTCGACGGCGCCGACAACCTCGTCGGGCTCGGCGCCGACGTGCTGGTCGTCTCCGAGATCGGCCCGCCGCTGACCGAGCGGCTGTCCCAGGACTACCCGGTGCACGTGGTCGATTGGGACGGACCCGCGATCGGGATCTTCAGCCGGTGGCCGCTGACGGTGCTCGAGCGGCCGGGGCCGGAGCTGCCCGGCTACGTGCTCCGGGTCCAGGCTCCGTCGGGAACCTTCGATCTGATCGCGGTCCACGTACCGCGTCCGTGGTGGACGTCGGGCGGGTCGTCGTACCGGTCGGTCGCGGACAGCGGGGCGCCGTACCAGACGACCGTCCTGGGGCATCACCGGCTGATCGAGCAGATCGCGGCGCGGGTCGCGCGGGACGATCGCCCGGTCGTGGTCGCCGGCGACTTCAACACCACCGACCGCGGTCGCGACTACCGGCTGCTCACCAAGGACCTCGACGACGCGATGCTGGACGGCTGGGGCCGCCCGTCACAGATCGGGAGGTGGGCGGCGTTGTTCGTGCGGATCGACCACCTGTTCGTGAAGCCGGGCTGGTGCTCCGACGACAGCCGCTGGTACAAGATTCCTGTGTCGGACCACCACGGACTCATCTCCACCGTCGGTCCCTGCGCGTCATGAGCAGGGAGCTCGACCAGCTGCAGGCGACCCTCGACGGGCTGCGCGCGGGGGTGCTGAAGAAGCTGGCCGGGCTGAGCGAGGCGGACGCCCGCCGCAGCACCGTCGACTCCGGGACGAACGTCGCCGGACTCGTGCAGCACCTGACCTTCGCCGAGTCGCTCTGGTTCGAGGAGGTGGTCGCGGGCGGCAAGGCGCAGCGCGGCAAGCGGTCGATGCAGGTGGACCCCGGGATCACTCTGAAGGACCTGCGCGCCGACTACCGCGCCGCCTGCGCCAGGTCCGACGAGATCATCGCCGGCATCGGCGACCCCGACGCGCCGGTCACCCGCAACGGCAGGACCCACGACCTCCGCTGGGCCATCCTCGCGGTCATCGGCGAAACCGCTCGCCACGCCGGCCACGCCGACATCATCCGCGAACAACTCGACGGCACCACCGGCCGCTAGCCACCGCAACGGGCCGCAGCTGCGGTAAATGACTTCCTTGGCGGGACGTGGCACGATTTCAGGGATGACCGGAAGTCCGACGGATGCGCAGCGCTTGGGGGACCTCGCGCGGCTGCGGCGTGTCAAGGACCGGATCGATCGGGAGTACGCGCAACCGCTGGACGTCGACGCGCTGGCCCGCGGGGCTCACATGTCGTCGGGCCACCTGAGCCGGGAGTTCAAGCGCGCTTACGGAGAGTCGCCGTACGGGTATCTGATGACGCGGCGGATCGAGCGGGCGATGGCCTTGCTGCGGATCGGCGACCTGGGCGTCACCGACGTCTGCTTCGCGGTCGGCTGCCAGTCGCTCGGCACGTTCAGCACCCGCTTCGCCGAACTGGTCGGCATGCCGCCGAGCGTCTACAAGGAGCGCGCGGCCGACGCGACCATCGGCATCCCGTCGTGCGTCGCGAAACAGGTGACCCGACCGATCAGGAATCGAGAAGCATCCCCGGCGATCAGCACGTAGCGTGACGCCCATGGACATCAGGATTCACTCGAGCTTCCTTCCACACAACGACCCGGAGGCGGCGATCGCGTTCTACCGCGACATCCTCGGCTTCGAGGTCCGCAGCGACGTCGGGTACGAGGGCATGCGCTGGATCAGCGTCGGCCCGGCCGACCAGCCGGACACCTCCGTGGTGCTGTACCCGCCGGGCGCCGACCCGGGCGTCACCGAGGACGAGCGCCGGACCATCAGCGAGATGATGGCCAAGGGCACCTATGCCACCCTCGTGCTGGCGACCAAGGACATCGACACCGTGTTCGAGCGGCTGCAGGCCACCGACGCCGAGGTCATCCAGGAGCCGACCGACCAGCCGTACGGCGTCCGCGACTGCGCCTTCCGCGATCCCGCCGGCAACCACATCCGCATCAACCAGGTTTCCTGAGCCCCGCCCTGTTCGACCGCAGCCCGACGCTGTCCCGAAGAAGATGGAGACACCGATGAGCAAGGCCCAGCCGCTCGCCGACAGCCACGACCTGATTCGCGTCACCGGCGCGCGGGTGAACAACCTGAAGGACGTCAGCGTCGAGATCCCGAAGCGCCGGCTGACGGTGTTCACCGGGGTGTCCGGCTCGGGCAAGAGCTCTCTGGTGTTCGGCACGATCGCGGCGGAGTCGCAGCGGCTGATCAACGAGACGTACAGCGCGTTCGTTCAGGGGTTCATGCCGTCGCTGGCCCGTCCGGACGTCGACGTCCTCGACGGCCTGACCACCGCGATCATCGTCGACCAGGAGCGGATGGGCTCGAACCCGCGCTCCACCGTCGGCACCGCCACCGACGCGAACGCGATGCTGCGGATCCTGTTCAGCCGGCTCGCGAAGCCGAACGTCGGGCCGCCGACGGCGTACTCGTTCAACGTCCCGCGGCGGACCGCCACCGGGTCGATGGTCGCCGACAAGGGCGCGGGCGAGAAGACCGTGGTGCGCAAGGCGGTCTACGCCGGCGGCATGTGCGCGCGCTGTGAGGGCATGGGCTCGGTCACCGACTTCGACCTGACCGCGCTGTACGACGACACCAAGTCGCTGAACGAGGGCGCGCTGACGATCCCCGGCTACAGCATGGAGGGCTGGTACGGGCGCATCTTCCGCGGCTGCGGCTACTTCAACCCGGACAAGCCGATCAAGAAGTACACCAAGAAGGAACTGCACGACCTGCTCTACCGGGAGCCGACCAAGATCAAGGTCGAGGGCATCAACCTCACCTACACCGGGCTGATCCCGCAGATCCAGAAGTCGTTCCTGTCCAAGGAAGTCGACGCGATGCAGCCGCACATCCGCGCGTTCGTGGAGCGGGCCATCACGTTCACGACCTGCCCCGACTGCGGCGGGACCCGGCTGAGCCAGGAAGCGCTCTCGTCGAAGATCAAGGGCAAGAACATCGCCGACCTCTGCGCGATGCAGATCAGCGACCTGGCCGCCTGGATCCGCGAGCTGAAGGAGCCGAAGATGGCTCCGCTGATCGAGGCGATCGGCGACACGCTCGACTCGTTCGTCGACATCGGGCTCGGGTACCTGTCGCTCGAGCGGCCCGCGGGCACGCTGTCCGGTGGTGAGGCTCAGCGGACGAAGATGATCCGCCACCTCGGATCCTCGCTGACCGACGTCACCTACGTGTTCGACGAGCCGACCATCGGCCTGCACCCGCATGACATCCAGCGCATGAACGAGTTGCTCCTGCAGCTGCGCGACAAGGGCAACACGGTCCTCGTCGTGGAGCACAAGCCGGAGGCGATCGCGATCGGCGACCATGTCATCGACCTCGGACCGGGTGCCGGTTCAGGTGGTGGCGAGGTGGTCTTCGAGGGCACCGTCGACAAGCTGCGGACGAGTGGCACGCTGACGGGACGGCACCTGGACGACCGGGCGACCTTGAAGCCGTCCGTGCGGGAGTCCTCGGAGGCGCTGGAGGTGCGTGGTGCCTCGACGAACAACCTGCAGAACGTCGATGTCGACGTACCGCTCGGGGTTCTCGTCGTGGTGACCGGGGTCGCGGGGTCGGGCAAGAGCTCGCTGATCCACGGGTCGGTGTCCGACCGCGAAGGCGTGGTGGCGATCGACCAGGCCGCGATCCGGGGCTCGCGGCGGAGCAACCCGGCGACGTACACCGGCCTGCTCGATCCGATCCGGAAGGCCTTCGCGAAGGAGAACGGCGTGAAGCCGGCGCTGTTCAGCGCGAACTCCGAGGGCGCGTGCCCGGCCTGTAACGGGGCCGGCGTGATCTACACCGAGCTCGGCGTGATGGCGACGGTCGAGTCCCCGTGCGAGGAGTGCGAGGGCCGGCGGTTCCAGGCGTCGGTGCTGGAGTACACTTTCGGCGGCAAGAACATCGCCGAGGTGCTCGCGATGCCGGTGTCCGAAGCGCTGGAGTACTTCGCCGAGGGCGACGCGCGTACGCCGGCCGCCCACAAGGTCCTCGAACGCCTCGCGGACGTCGGACTCGGCTACCTGAGCCTCGGCCAGCCGCTGACCACACTGTCCGGGGGAGAGCGCCAGCGGCTCAAGCTGGCCACGCACATGGGGGAGAAGGGCGGCATCTACGTCCTCGACGAGCCGACCACGGGCCTCCACCTCGCCGACGTCGAGCAACTCCTCGGCCTGCTGGACCGTCTGGTCGACGCCGGCAAGTCGGTCATCGTCATCGAGCACCACCAGGCCGTGATGGCGCACGCCGACTGGATCATCGACCTCGGCCCGGGCGCCGGCCACGACGGCGGCAAGATCGTCTTCGAAGGCACCCCCGCGGCCCTGATCGCCAAACCCACCACCCTCACCGCCAAGCACCTCGCGGACTACGTCGCCAAGTAGGCGCGACCGTCTGAGAACCGGTCAGGAATCGAGAAGCGGGTGTGGTGGGTGGCGAATAGCGTGGGTGTCAGTCAAGGCCCAACAGTTCTGGAGTGACGAAATGACTACCACGCAAGGCATCAAGACCGTTCTGCACCCGGTGTCGGACCTGGAGAAGGCCAAGCCGGTGTACGCGGCTCTGCTCGGGGTGGAGCCGATGGCGGACTCGCCGTACTACGTCGGCTTCGAGGCCGAGGGGCAGCACATCGGCCTGGTCCCGAACAGCGGCGACACCTCGCCGGTCACGTACTGGCACGTCGCGGACATCGAGGCGAAGCTCGCCGAGGTCACCGCCGCCGGCGGCACCGTCAAGCAGTCCCCGCGCGACGTCAGCAACGGCCGCCTGGTCGCCACCTTCACCGACCCCGACGGCAACGTCCTCGGCCTCATCCAGGACAGCTGACCATCCGGTGCGGGGGAGTGGACCTCCCCCGCGCCAGTTGGTTGCTGTCAGCAACCGCCACGCACTGTATTGTCGGGCGGTGCATTTCACCGAGTACAACACCAGGGTGGCCGCCTACGCGCTGATCGTCGACGAGGATCAGCGCGTGCTGCTGACCTGGTTCGTCGGAAGTGACACAGCCGCGGCGTGCTGGACGATGCCGGGCGGCGGTGTCGAGTACGAGGAGTCGCTGCCGGAGGCGGTGGCGCGGGAGGTGTTCGAGGAGACCGGGTACACGGTCGACGTCGGGGCCCCGGTCGCCGTGAACCACGTGACCCATCCGAGCACGAATCACGACGGGCGTCCGTACAAGGGCGTCGGAGTGGTCTTCGCAGCGACGATCACGGGCGGATCGCTCGGCACGACCGAGGTCGACGGCACAACGGCGTACGCCCGGTGGGTGCCGCTCGATCAGGTGCCGTCCCTGGAGCCGCGGGCCGGCATCATCGAGGCGGCACTTGCTGGAACACGAGGCAGTAGTCACCGCTGATGAAGTCCGCGGGACGATCCCACTCGAGGTAGGTCTCGCCGCGAAAGGCGAAATGGGGGAGTAGCCCCCGAGCGAGGTCCCACGCGAGCGGAGTGACGAGATCCCCCGTTCGGATGGTCGCGACGTTGATCACCAGGTAGCCATCGGCGCGCAGGCAACGCTTGACGGCGAGGAAAACGCCGAGAAGCTCGTCGAGGTACGTCGCATAGTCGCCATCGAGCGTCGTGTATCCCGTCAGCGGGTTCTGCGGATGATCCACCGAGCTCATGTACGGCGGCGACGTCACGCACAGATCCACCGACCCGATCCCGAACCGATCGAGCTCCCGCGCATCCCCTTCGACGACCACGCCATCCGGCCCGACCCGCTCCCTGATCAGCGCGGCCCGCTCCGGCAGGAACTCGACCCCGATCGCCTTCCGGCCGAGCTGCCGGCTCACTACCAACGTCGTCCCGTACCCGGCAAACGGATCCAGGACGACGTCGCCCACCGCCGAATACCGCTCCACGATCCTGCGTACGAACGTCTGCGTGAAGTGCACGTCCTCCGTGGCCCCATCGGGTCGCTCGGCCGCAAGCTCGTCCGCCGACATCCGCCAAACGCGGTCCACGGGAGGTCTACCGAGGCGTCAGTACACAGAACTCGTTGCCATCAGGGTCAGCCATGACGACCCAGCTGGTCTCACCCTGGCCGATGTCCACCCGGGTCGCCCCGAGCGAGATCAACCGCTCGACCTCGGCGTCCTGATCGCCGCCGGCCGGGGGAGCGAGGTCGAAGTGCAGCCGGTTCTTCCCCTTCTTCGGGTTCACCGGCGGGCCGCCCCACGTGATCTTCGGGCCGCCGTGCGGCGAACGGATCGCGGTCTCCTGGTCCTGGTCCCAGACCAACGGCCACTCCAGCGCCTTGCTCCAGAAGTACCCGACCTCCTGCGTGCCGTCGCTCGACAGCGCACCGATGAACCCGCAGTCGGCCAGGAAATTGTTGCCCGGTTCAATCACACAGAACTCGTTGCCCTCCGGGTCAGCGAGTACGACGTGATCCGCATCCGGCCCTTGACCGATGTCGATGTGCTGCCCGCCGAGCTCCAGCGCCCTCGCCACCGTCTCCTGCTGTTGCTCCAGCGACTGGCTGGTCAGGTCGAAATGCACCTGGTTCGGCCCGAGCTTCTCGTTCTGACTCGCCAGGAACCGGAGCCGGAACCCGGTGTCGTCACTCGGCAGCAGAGTCACGCCGTCGAACGGATCCTCACCCAGCTCCCACCCCAGAACGCCGGCCCAGAAGCCCGCGAGCCGAGCCGGGTCATGTGCATCGAAACTCAACGCGAACAGCTGAGTGGTCATGCATCGTCACGCTAGGGCGCCGACCCGAACGACGCAACGCAAATACACCTGCGGCATCATCGCTTCCATGGTCGTTCACCACGTGCTCCTGGATGCCGACGGCGTCCTGCAAGACCTGCCCGGAGGCTGGTACGCGGCGATGGAGCCGTATCTCGGTGACAGGTCCCGTGAGTTCCTCCACAAGACCTGGGTCGACGAGTTGCCGATGCTGGCCGGCCGCGGTGACTACATGCCGGTCCTCGAAGCGACCCTCCACGAGTACGGCGTCGTCACACCGGTCGCCGAGGTGTACTCCGCTGTCTGGCAGAACATCGCGGTCATCGAGGAATCGATCGGCATCGTGCAATCACTCAAGCAGAACGGGTACGGCGTCCACCTGGGAACGAACCAGGAACGCTACCGAGGCGGCCACATGCGCACAGCCCTCGGGTACGACGACCTGTTCGACGTGAGCTGTTACTCGTACGACCTCGGCGTCGCCAAACCGGATCCGGCGTTCTTCACCCGGGCCGCCGGCCGGATCGGTGCCGACATCGGGACGATCCTGTTCATCGACGACAACGCACGCAACGTCGACGGGGCC
Organism: Kribbella sp. NPDC048837; assembly: GCF_055586945.1. Taxonomy (NCBI): domain Bacteria; kingdom Bacillati; phylum Actinomycetota; class Actinomycetes; order Propionibacteriales; family Kribbellaceae; genus Kribbella; species Kribbella sp. NPDC048837. Next base: position 258,169 of record NZ_JBVJHF010000001.1, on the reverse strand, counting down.
CGGGAAGCTGGCATGATCGCCGAGCAATGGGACTTCACACAGGGCCACGACCTGCTGCTCGGGCACTTCGAGAAGCACGGAGTCGCCGCCAAGGGACTCTAGTAACAGCGCTAGTCATAGCGCCGATAAGCGACATTATGTCAACTAGTAGGTTCCTGGCCCTCCCCACGGTGGTTCTTGAAAGGAGTTCGCGCTGTGGTGTCGGATCGGGGCGAACGTGTTCGTTGCAGGGGTGAATGGTCGCCCACGAGGGCGCACCGAACCACAGGAGATGATCTGACATGCGGTACCTGGTTTCCGTGATCGACGACAAGAGCAATCCCGGCAGCACGGACAGGCAGCCTGCCATCAGCGCGTTCAACGAACGACTGATCGCCGACGGCTACTGGGTTTTCGCGGGCGGACTCGCGGACACCAGCGCGGCCACGGTCATCGACAACCGGGGCGAGCAGGCGGTGTTCACCGACGGGCCCTTCGTGGAGTCGAAGGAGTACCTCGCCGGCATCTGGGTGTGGGAGGCCCCCGATCTCGACGTGGCGCTCAAGCTCGCCACCGAGGCGTCGAAGGTCTGCGATCGGAAGATCGAGGTGCGGCCGTTCCAGTGAGCGACGTCGAAGAGGCGATCACCCGGGCCCATCACGACGAGTGGGCGCGGGTGGTCGCCGCTCTGACCAGGCGGTTCGGCGACCTGGACATCGCCGAGGAGGCCGCGGCCGAGGCGTTCGCGACCGCCGTCGAGCGGTGGCCGGCCGACGGCGTACCCCCGAACCCCGGCGCCTGGCTGACCACCACCGCCAATCGCAAGGCCATCGACCGGCTCCGGCGCGAGAACAAGCGCCACGACAAGCAGAAGGAGGCTCAGATGGCGTACGAAGACGCGCCCGAGCCTCTCGGTGCCATCGACGACGAACGGCTCCGGCTGATCTTCACCTGCTGTCACCCTGCTCTCGCGATGGAGACTCGCGCGGCGCTGACGCTGCGCATGGTCGGCGGACTGACCGTGCCGGAGATCGCGCGTGCCTTCCTGGTGCAGGAAACCGCGATGGGGCAACGGATCACGCGCGCGAAGGCCAAGATCAAGGCTGCTCGGATCCCCTACCGGGTGCCGTCCACGGAGGACCTCCCAGCGCGGGTATCCGGCGTACTCGCGGTGCTCTTTGTCGTTTTCAACGAGGGCTACCTGGCGACCGGCGCCGACACCGATCCCGTGCGCCATGATCTGACTGCCGAGGCGATTCGGCTCACCCGGCTGATTCGTGCGCTGATGCCGAAGGACGGTGAGGTGGCCGGGCTGCTGGCGTTGATGTTGCTGACCGAGGCCCGTCGTACTGCGCGGGTGTCGGCGAGTGGTGAGCTGGTCCCCCTCGATCAGCAAGACCGTGGTGCCTGGGACGCGGCGATGATCGCCGAGGGCCATCAGTTGGTGCGCGAGCGCCTGGCCACCGGGCTGCCGCCGGGTCGCTACCAGATCCTCGCCGCGATCAACGCCGTGCACACCTCTGCCCGCGACATCCGTGACACCGACTGGTCGCAGATCGTCGCCCTGTACGACCAGCTCGTCCGCATCGACCCGTCACCGATCGTCGTTCTCAACCGCGCGATCGCGGTCGCCGAGCTCGATGGCCCGGAGGTCGCGCTGGCGACCGTCGACCGTCTCGACGACAACCTGGCCGGCTATCACGCCTACCACGCGGCCCGCGCCGATCTACTCCGTCGGCTCGGCCAAAGTCAGAAGTCGCGCGCAGCGTACGACAAAGCCATCGAATTGGCGGGGAATACCGCCGAGACCGCCTATTTGACCCGCCGCCGCGATCAATTGGGCGAGTGATCCTGGGTTGCTCTCTTGACGAATGTCGACGCCGGGTTGGGTCCAGGCTTACCCGACGACGCGGTAGTCGACGAGCAGATAACCGGTCGGTGAGGTCGTGCTTCGGATCGACTCCAGCCGAATCGCCGGCAAGCCGTCGAGGAGCCTCCGCCCGCTGCTCGCGATCGTCGGTGCGATCACCAGCCTGAGCTCGTCGACGACGCCCGCGGCCAGCAGTGCCTGGACGACCGAGATGCTTGCATGCACGCCGATGTCGGCGCCGGGCCGGTTCTTCAGATCCCGCACGAACTCGACCAGGTCGCCGTCGACCACAGTCGTGTTGGCCCACGGCCGATCGAGCGGCGTGGACGTGGCGACGTACTTCGCGACCCCGTTGATGAACGACGCGAACGGCTCGGTGTCGCTGTCCGGCCAGAACGTGGTCCACTCGTCGTAGCTGCGCCGGCCGAGGATGACCGAGTCCTGCGCCGCGATGACGGCGCCGAGGTTGCCGTCCATCACGTCGTCCCAGTCGGTGAAGAACCCGTCGGGCTGCTCCGCGACACCATCGAGGGACAACAGCTCGTACACGACGACCTTGCGCACGTTCAACACGCTCCTCCGGCAAGTACCTCATGGGGAATTGCTCTGTGGGCTACGAGTCTGGTGAGGCCCAAATGCGCGCCCTGGTCGGCGCGGAGCAATTGTTCGTCCGGGGCGTAGCCGCGGTCAACTTCGGCACAGGTCTCCAACCAATGCAGCCAATCCTCCCACCCGTGCGGGACCATGTCGGCGGTTTCGATGGTGACGAGGCCGGTTCGTTCCCAGTGGCCGCGCCACCAGTCCGGCGGCAGCCAGGTGCACAGGTCCGGTCCCCAGCGTTCAGCCAGGTACGGCGGCATCGTCGGACCCGGCGTGTTGCGAATGCCCGGGGCGATGACCCCGATGGAGCCGCTCGGGCGGAGGAACTCGGTGCAGTAGCCGAGGTAGTCGACGCCAGTACCGAAGTAGTTGTACGCGCCGATGCTGACGATCGCGTCGAAGAAGCCGTGGGAGAACGGGAGCTTGTGGGCGTCGGCCTGGATCGGGTGCACCAGCCCTTCCGCGCCGGCCGCTTTGATGCGTCCCGTGTTCTCGGTCGGGTCCACCCAGCGGAGCTGGGCGCGGTGCCAGGTTTCGGCGTTGCGGGGGTCGCTGCCGTAGCCGTCGAAGAATGCCGGCTCCAAGCCCGGGGCGGACAGGAATTGCTGCGCGGCCAGCCGGGCGAAATCCGTGTACGCCGGCCGGAGTTCGGTGCGGCCGAAATCGATGATGCCGACGATTCCGTCGTGGATCAGCCAATTGCGAGGTTGCCAGTCACCATGCGTCGGCACGAGTGAAGCCGGTGGCGTCGGCCAGGATTCAATCTCTGAACGCAATCGATCGGCGAGATCCGGGTCGATCGTGTGCGATTTACTCAGGTAGTTCAGCGACCGCCGGTTTTCGCGCTGCTCGTACTCTTCGTCCGGTACGGCGAATTGCCCGTGGAATTCGGCGAGTAGTTCGCCGGCCTGCCGATAGGTGTCCGGGTCCCCTTCGGCCGGCGTACCTTGGACCAGCTCCCCCGGCAGGAAGCGCGTCAGGATCAGCTTGGCGTCGTCGTCGGCGCGGACGAGTTGTGGTGCTCTCCCCCGCGTCGTCCACGGCGTCAGCCAGGTCCGGTGCGCCCGCAACTCCCGGGCGATGTTGGTGTCGGACGTGTCGCCGGCCTTGGCGACGTACCGCTCGCCGTCGACGTCCAGCTCGAGGACGAGCGTCCCCACCAAGCCCCAGCTGTGATCCGTCACCACCTCGGCGCCCGGAAGCCACTCCTGCAGGAGAGCTTGCTGCCGCTCGGTGAGATCCACGTCGGGAGAGTAGCGCATCAGCGCAGAAGAATGCCGGGAAATACTGGACGGAATTCCCTCGAGGGCTTATCCTGGCCGAATGCAGAATTCGCAAAAGAATGTCACTCTACCAACAAACTTATCAGAGGGAATTCGCGAAAGCAAGTCGGCGGAATTCTGGCGACTCGGCGACCGGACGATCCGGCGGATCGGGTTCGGCACGAAGCGGCTCGCGGGCAGCGACGGCGACGGACCGGACGCGCAGGACCGGGCGATCGCGCTGCTGCGCCGGGCGGTCGAGCTCGGTGTGAACCACCTCGACACCGCCGGCTTCTACCCGAGCTACGCGCCGTCCGACCGGCCCCGGGACTTCACGTCCCTCGGCTGGGCGAACGAGGTGATCCGCCGCGCGCTGGCGCCGTACGCGGATGAGCTCGTGATCGCCACGAAGGTCGGTCCGACGCCGGCCGGGCTGGCTCGTCCCGATCAGTTGCGCGCGTTGGTCGAGGCCGATCTGCGGGCGCTCGGGCTGGAGACGCTGGACGTGGTCTACCTGCGTCAGGCCCGGCTCGACTCGATCGCCGAGCACTTCGGAGCCCTCGCAGAGCTGCAGGAGACGGGCCTGATCCGGCATCTGGGGTTGTCGAACGTCCGCACCGATCATTTGGCGGAGGCTCAGAAGATCGCGCCGGTGGTCGCGGTGCAGAACAGGTACGGCGTCGGTTTCGGCCGCGTGAACGACGAGATCCTGCGCGACTGCGGCGAGCATGGGATCGCGTTCGTGCCGTTCTTCGCACTCACCGCGGAGTCGCGGGAGGCCGGTGGTGTGTCCATCAACGACGCGCTTCAGGAGATCGCGGACGATCACGGTGCCACGCCGGCGCAGATCCGGTTGGCGTGGACGCTCACCCGGGGCGACCACGTCCTGGCGATTCCCGGTACGTCGAGTCAGCGTCATCTGGAGGAGAACGTGATGGCCGGTTCGATCGACCTCTCCCCCGGGCAACTCGCCGTACTGGATGCCTTCATCGACTGACATCCGGCGCCGGGCGGAGGATCCTCCGCCCGGCGGTCAGTCGTAGTACCGGCGGACGCTCGAGCCGATCCGGGTGACGTCGGTGCCGTAGATGTGGATGGAGATCGCCGTACCGTCGGAGGTGTTGTTGACCCGGTGGATGTCGCCGGGCGGCGCGAATCCGCTCACGTCACCAACGTGGTTGTCGCTCTGGCCGATCAGTCGCAGGTCGGCGTCGTACAGGTCCTCGTGCTCGACCCCCTGGATCACCCCGAACACGCACCAGGTCACGTGATCGTGGATCCGCGTCACCTGCCCGGGGCGCCAAACCAGCGCGATGATCGAGAACGAGCCGTCGGGCTCGACGTGCAGCGTGTGACTGCGGTAGCGGTCCGCCGATCCGAGGCGCTGCTCGGCGGTCAGGACGTCCGGAGTCGGCAGATGCCGGCGCAGTTGCTCGGCCACGAGGTCTGCGGTGCCGTTCCAGTCGGCGTGCTGGTCGATGGCGGTACGGACGCCGGCGATCAGGTCGGTCAGTTCGCTGGTGGAGATCGTTGTCGTGGTCATGTCTTGAGCGTGCGCCGGTCAACCCATAACGTCTAATGCCAAGTTTCGTGCTCACTCATAGATAGATTTGATACATGCTCGATGTCACGAGGTTGCGCGTCATCGACGCCGTCGCCAGGCACGGTTCGGTCACCGCGGCTGCCCGCGAACTGCACTACTCGCAGCCGTCCGTCACTCACCACCTCTCCCGCCTGGAGGCCGAGACCGGCGCGCAGCTGCTGCAGCGGGCCGGTCGTGGCATCCGGCTGACCGAGGCCGGCCGGCTGCTGGCCGCTCGGGCCGCGGAGATCATCGGCCGGATCGACGCCGTCGACGCGGAACTCGCCGCTCACGTCGGGTTGAGCGCCGGCCGGATCCGCCTGGCCGGCTTCTCGTCGGCGATCGGGTCACTCGTGCCGCGGGCGGTGGCGGCCCTGGGCGACAAGCACCCGGGCCTCGAGATCAACCTGCTCGACGCGCATCCGCCGGAGGCGCTCGAACTGCTCCGCACCGGCACGATCGACGTCGCGATCGTCTTCCGGTACGACGAGACCGAGCCGGAGCCGTCCGGCGTACGACTGCATCATCTGCTCGACGATCCGCTCTACCTGCTGTCCGCCGATCAGCCGGTCGAGTTGGCCGGGCTCCGCGACGCGACCTGGATCGCCGGATGCGATCGTTGCCGCAGTCACCTGGTTTCGCTGTGCGCCGCCGAGGGCTACGAGCCGCGGATCGGCTACACGTCCGACGACATGGTGGTCATGCAGGCGCTCGTCGCGGCCGGCCTCGGGGTGACGACCATGCCCGGGCTCGCCCTCCGTGCCCACCACGCCGAGGGCATCATCGCCACCGAGCTCCCCGGCTCCCGCCGCCACGTCTACGCCGCGACGTACGGCGAACCACCCGACCCACCCGCGATCGCCGCCCTGCTCACCATCCTCGCCGAGACCGCGACGCTGCGCTGAAGCACTTCAGGAGTGCTCGATCGCGCCGGTGAGGGGGTTGTAGACGTAGACCTCGGTGCCGGCGTCGGGGTTGCGGGCTTGGAGGGTGTGGCAGAGCGGGGCGAACGGGCCGCCGAGGTCGACGATGGTTGCACCGGCGCCGAGGACGCCTCGGGCGAGGTGACTGGGGGCCGTGAGGTCGATGCGGGTGATCACGCCGGGAGTCACCCAGACGGGCTTGTCCGCGAGCCGGCCGGACAGTTGGTGGTGCAGGTGGCCGCACAGGACCGCTTGTACGTCGGTCCCGGCGAGAACGCGTGCCAGTTTCTCGGGCTCTTGCAGGACCACGGGCTTCAGATACGGGATCGCGTCGACGGAGATCGGCGGGTAGTGGAGTACGACGATCGACCCGGCCGGCGCGGGTGTGGCCAGCTCGGCGGCCAGCCAGTCCAGCTGGTCGTCGCCCAGCACACCGTGTGTCTCTCCGGGGACCAGGCTGTCGAGCGTGATGACGCGGAGGCCGTCGACGTCGCTCACCGCGGCGATCGCACCGGCGATGTCGGCCTGGCGGCCGATGGGTGAGCCGTCCGGACCGAGGTGGCCCCAGCCGAGGGCGGCGGTGAAGCCGTCGCGACGGTCGTGGTTGCCGGTGCAGTAGACGTGCGGGACACCTCGCTCAGCGGCGAACTCGCCCACGGCCGAGCGCACCGCAGTGCATCCCTCTTCGGACCCGTCGTCGGCGATGTCCCCGCTGACGACGATCAGATCCAGCTCCGGCACCCCGCGTACGTCGTACAACAGTCCTTTGAGCGCGCCGAGACCGTCGACGCCGTCCTCGTCCGGGCCGGTGCGGCTGATGTGGGTGTCGGACAGGTGCAGAACACGATGTGGCATGACGAGTCTCCCGGGATGTCGTTGCCGTCGGCACCCAGGCGGTCGATGCCCGTCGCGTCACTCCCCGGTGGTGACCCACCCTCGCCAGTCGTGTGGAACCACCCTACCCAGAGAACGTGACCTCGGCAGTGGGCTGGACGGCGGCGGTGCGGCCCGGGGCCGTGTGGTTCTCCCAGTAGAGGTTGGTGTGGGCGATGACCTTGTCCGGGGTCGGCGCGCCGTACTCCGAGAGGTCTTCGGTGGTGTGGGCGTCGCCGACCAGGGTGACGTCGTACCCCCGGACCATGGCGCCGTGGATGGTGGAGCGGATGCACTCGTCGGTCTGGGCGCCGCTGACGAAGAGGTGGCCGATCCCGGCCTCGGCGAGGACGTCCTCGAGGTCGGTGTCCTCGAAGGAGTCGGCGAAGGTCTTGTGCACGAGCGGCTCCGCCTCGTCGCGCTTGAGCTCGGGGACCAGCTGCCACTCGTCGCTGTCCTTCACGAGGTGCTCGCTGGAGTGCTGGACCCAGACCACCGGCACACCGCCGGCGCGGGCCTTGCCGACCAGGGTGCTGATGTTGGACACCACCTGGTCGCGCTCGTGGGCTTCGCTGACGACACCGTTCTGGACGTCGATCACCACAAGTGCCGTGTTCGGCCGATCTGACAGCGTGGACATGCCGTTCCCTCCCTCTTCCCGGGTCTGTGACGAACGCTAGTCCCACTCGCCGACAGTTTCAGGAGACCTTCCAGCTCCGCAGCCGCAACCGCACGGTCGGTACGTCGCCGTCGTCGAGCTCCTCGGCCCGCCGCACCGCCACCTTCACCGGCAGGATGTACCGCCCGTCCTTCGGGAACATCGACCTGTCCCACACGCTGTCCCCGATCTGCGCCTGCACCAGGATCATCCCCCACCCGTACGTCACGACATTGGATTCCGCCTCGAGGTACGCACAGTCCTCCTCCGGCACCGTGATGAAATACCACGGCGCCGGCCCGCGCCAGTACCAGATCTCGGCGGCGAACTCGATCTCATTCACTGTTACTTGCCTCCAGCAAGCGGTTGGCGATGTTGCGGGCCGCGGTTTTGAGTTCCGCGGATCGGAGGATGTGGTAAGGGGCGGGGAGGGAGGTGAGCTGGCCGGCGTACCAGTAGGGCTCGTCGGTGCTGGCCAGGAGGCGGGTGTGGGTGTCGTCGATGGCTTCCAGGCGGCCCATGCTGCGGGAGATCCAGTGGGCCACGTCGTCGCGCGGGGCGTCGACGATGACCTCGATGGGGTATTTCCAGCCCATCGCCAGATGTTCCTCGACGGCGGCCAGTGGGTCCAGGTCGGCGGGTGCGGTGAATTCCTCGCCCTGCGGCTCGACTTTGGCGATCCTGTCGACGCGCAGAACGCGGCGGGAATTCTTCGTGTGCGACCAGCACAGCAGATACCAACGGCCCCGGCGGACGACGACCGCCCACGGGTCGACGTCCATCGGCCATTCCTCGCCGTGGTGCCGACGGTACTGAAGGATGACGCGCCGGCCGGCGGTGCTCTGGGAGACCAGGGCCGCGGTGATCTCCGGGTCCGGCGTGCGGACGCCGGGATCGGGACCGCGCGCGCTGACCCGGCGGATGGCGTCGGTCGAGCGGGCGATGTGTTCGGGCAGGACCCGGATGATCTTGCCGAGCGCGTTCTCGACCGGGTCGGCCGCGCCGCGCGGTCCTTCCAGCACCGCCATCACCAGGCCGAGCGCTTCGGTGGTGGTGAACATCAGTGGGGCCAGCCGCAGTCCGCGACCGACCCGGTAGCCGCCGTACGGACCGCGGACCGACTCGATCGGGATGTCGGCCTCGCGCAGGATCGCGACATAGCGCCGGGCCGCCCGTTCGGAGACCCCGAGCTTCTCCCCCAGGTGCTCGGCCGTGATGCCCGGGCTGTTCTGGATCAGTTCCAGCACCATCAACGTCCGCGCCGTCGGACTCACGTCGTACGCCACAGGTCCTCACCATTCCGGAAGTGAACTGTCCGGAACCGAGCGTAGCGTCCCGGCCATGGACTACAACACTGTGATGGAGCTGCCGGCGGCGGGCGACGAGGTCGAGACGCTGCTGGGTGTGCTGGAGCGTAATCGCCGGACGTTCGCGTGGAAGACCGGCGGGCTGGACGCGGCCGGGATGAACACCCGGCTCGGCCCCTCGACGATGACGCTGGGCGGTCTCGTGAAGCACCTGGCCCTCGTCGAGGCCGACATGTTCTCGCACCGGTTGCACGGCCGGGACCCGGGCGCGCCGTGGAACAAGATCGACTGGGATTCCGACCCCGACTGGGAGTGGCGCACCGCCGCCGACGACTCCCCCCAAGAACTGGTGGAGCTCTGGCGCGACATGGTCGCCCGCTCGCGCGCCTCGGTGGCGGAGGCCATCGCGAACGGCGGTCTCGACACGACCGGCAGCCTGGTCTGGCCGGACGGCCGCTCACCCAACCTGCGCCGGCTCCTCGCCGACATGATCGAGGAGTACGCGCGGCACACCGGCCACGCCGACCTGATCCGCGAGTCGATCGACGGCCTGGTCGGCGAAGACGCACCCCAGGAGGTCGCCGCACCGTAAGCACCAGCGGCAAAAGTGCGCACCGGATGAGCGGTTTGTCTGCGACGATCAACGGGTGCGAGCGGATCGATTGGTGGCGGTGCTGCTGCTCATGCAGGCCCGGGGCCGGGTGACTGCCGCCGAGGTCGCCGAGGAGCTGGAGATCTCCGTCGCCACCGCGCGCCGCGATCTCGAGGCGTTGTCGACCGCCGGCATCCCGGTCTATCCACAGCCCGGGCGCAACGGCGGTTGGCAGCTCATCGGTGGCGCGCGGACCGATCTCAGCGGTCTGAGCGCCACCGAGGCCCAGGCGCTGTTCCTCCTGGTCGGCCCGGCGGCGTCCATCGCTCCGGACGCGAAGGCCGCGCTCCGCAAGCTCGTCCGCGCGCTGCCCAGCACCTTCCGTGAACACGCGCAAGCCGCCGCCGAGGCGGTCGTGATCGACCCGGCCCGCTGGGGCGAGCACGTGAAGGAACGCCCCGAACTCGTCCGTCGTCTGCAGGATGCCGTCGTACGGCGACGCCGAGTGCGGCTCGTCTATCAAGGGCGCGGCCGGGACGAGTCGGAGCGCCTCGTGGATCCGCTCGGGCTCGTGGACAAGGACGACATCTGGTACCTGATCGCGCAGACCGGCACGGGCCAGCGGACGTTCCGGGTCGAGCGGGTGGTGTCGGCCGAGCTGACCGAGGAGTCGTTCGAGCGGCCGGCCGATTTCGACCTGTCCGTGGCGTGGGGCGAGATCGTCGACCGGATGGAGGAACGGCGCTCCGGGCTGACCGCGACCGTGCTGATGGACGAGCGGTTCGTGTGGGTGATGCAGGACCGGCTCGGCCGCAACTGCGAGGTCGACGGGATGGACGGCGACCGGGTGCGGCTCAAGGTCACCGCGCCGACGCCGTTGATGATCGCCCAGCACCTGGCCGGCTGGGGTGGCTCGATCGAGGTGATCGACCCACCCTCGGTCCAGGCCGAACTCGCCCGCCTCGGACGCGAACTCGCCGACCGCTACAGCGGGATCGTGTAGAGGATGAAGCCGCGGTTCTCGGCGACCTGGTCGTAGAGCCGTCGGGCGGTGGCGTTGCTCTCGTGCGTCGACCAATACACCCGGCCGCAGCCGCGTTCCCTCGCCCAGTCGGTGACGGCCGCGATCAACGCGCGCGCCGCACCCTGACCGCGGGCCTCGGGCGCGGTGAAGAGGTCCTGCAGATAACAGGAGTCCGGTGCCGTCGTACTCGCGTGGACGAGAAAGTGCGCGATGCCCACCAGCCGGCCGTCGAGGTAGGCACCTAAGGCGTGGATCTCGGTGTCCCGCTCGAATCTGGCCCACGCCTCGTCGAAGAACTCGTCCGTCATCGTGCGCCCGTAGAACTCGTTGTAGCCGGCAAACAACGTCTGCCAGGTGTCACGGTCGGTAGGGTCCAGTCGGGCGATGGTGAGCATGTCCGGCACAGTGCCATACCGGGAGGCGAAATGGCCCGTCGGGGTGAGTAAGGTGCGGTGGTTCCGCTTGTCCCGACATCGAGCTACAGGAAGCGTCCGTGACCACATCCCCTCCCCAGCCGCCGCAGAATCCCTACCCAGGTCAGCCGGGCGGGTACGGTCCGCCCCCGGAGCAGTTCCCGCAGTACGCTCAGCCGCAGACCCAGCCGGAACAGCAGCAGCCGGGCCAGGGATACGGTGGTCCCCAGTACGGGCAGGCGCCCTACGGACAGCAGCCGTTCCAGCAGCAGGCGCCGTACCAGCAGGGCCAGGCGTACCCGCAGCAAGGGCAGTCCTTCCCGCAGCAGGGGCAGTTCCCCCAGCAGGGACAGGCGTTCGCGCCGCAGGGTCAGCAGCAGTGCCGGTTCTGCGGTGGCTACCCGGCGGTCGACGCGACCGTGCGTGGGCACCAGGGCATGATCATCCTGATGCGGTGGCTGAAGCTGCAGGGCCGGTTCTGCCGCACCTGCGGAATCGCCTCGGTGCGCGACATGACCTCGAAGAGCCTGTGGCAGGGCTGGTGGGGTATCGGCTCGGTGATCATCAACCCGATCATCATGCTGACGAACATCGGCCCGATGCAGAAGTTCAAGAGCCTGCCCGAGCCGGCGCCCGGCCCCGGCCGGCCGATGGACCCGGGCAAGCCGCTGTTCCAGCGCCCGGTGATCCTCGGTCTGCTGATCCCGGTGGCGGTGCTCGCGCTGATCGTCTTCGCGAACCTCAACTCGACCTCGAACGCCGACGTCGGGCAGTGCGTGCAGAACAAGGGCACGTCCAGCAACCCGAACGTGAAGGTCGTCGACTGCGGCTCGGCCGACGCCGAGTACAAGATCGTCGGCAAGCTGGACGACTCGACCGACGACACCCGGTGCGAGCAGTTCGCCGGCTCCGAGGCGTCGTACGTCTACGAGCGCGGCTCCACGAAGTACACACTCTGCCTGTCCCCCGTCTGAGCAGCCGCGTGCCGGTCTACGCGTAGTACCCGTCGACCGGCACGCGGGCCTCGTCGTACAGCGCGGGCCCTTCCAGTGGTACGTCGGGGAACCCGCCGGTCGACCTGAGTCCGTCGAGCTGCTCCCCCGACAGCGCGTACACGACCCGGCCGAGTCCCGCGCGGGCGAGCGCGCCCGAGCACATCCCACACGGCTGGCAGCTGGTGTACATCGTCGTGCCGGCGGCCTGCTCCGGCGAGAGCTCTCGCGCTGCCCAGACCGCGAGCTTGAGCTCGGGATGGAAGCTGATGTCCGCGTCGGTGATGGTCGTGTTCCGCTCCTCGGCCAGGACGGTCCCGTCCGGTCCCACCAGCAGCGAGCCGAACGGCGGGTCGCCGGCCTCGCGGGCCTCCGCGGCCAGTTCGATCGCGCGGCGGAGGAATCCTTCGGCTTCGGGGGTCACATCGTCTCCTGTCGTCGATGCGCGGCGATCGTCGCCAGCGCCTGCCAGGCCACTTCGGGCCGTTCGGTCTCGGCCGGATCGCCGATGAAGGGATCCAGTACGACGCTCTGCGCGCCGAGCACACGCAGGACGTCGAGGTCCGCCAGCACCTGCTCGAGCGACCCTTCACCCGCGACGCGGGCGTCGTCCGCGAGCGGCCCGGGCGTGAGCCGGAGCAGGATCCGGGGTGCGAAGGCCGGCGCCGGCCGGTCCTCCGCGGCGGCGATCGCCCGCAGCCGATCCGTTGCCGTGCGCAACCAGTCGACGCGTTCGCGGAGCGGGTGCCACGCGTCCCCGTAGCGCACCGCCCGGCGCATGCCCGCCGTACTGCGGCCGCCGACCCAGATCGGGATGTCACCACCGCCGTAGTCCTTGTCGTCCGCCCACGCGCGCCGCAGCTCGGCCAGCACGTGGTCCGTCTGACGGCCGCGCTCGGTGAAGTCGGCGCCGAGGGCCTCGAACTCCTGACGAGCCCAGCCGACGCCGACACCGAGGACGAGCCGGCCGCCGCTGAGCTGGTCGAGGTTCGCCGCCATCCTCGCCACCAGCAACGGGTGCCGGTACGGCGCGATCAGCACCGTCGTTCCGAGCCGGACCCGCTCGGTCAGCCCGGCCAGCCAGCTCAACGTGGTGAACGGCTCGAAGAACGGCGCCGGGTACTGGCTCGCCACATCGTCAGTGATCGCGACATGGTCCGAGACCATCAGCAGGTCGTAGCCGAGGCCCTCGACGACCCGCGCCCATTCGCGCAGTCGCGCCGGGTTCGTGCCGGGGCCGAAGTTCGGGACGTTCACGCCGAGTTCCACGGGATTCAGGCTATCCAGGCGGGCGGCCGGTTCTGAAGGGATTCCTCCCGGCGTACGGCGATCCGCGCCGGGGAATCGCCGGTAGATTGGCCGCATGACCGAGAGTCTCGATCCGACCGACTGGGCCATCCTGGCCGCGCTCCAGAACGACGCCCGGATGTCGCTGACCGAGCTCGGCCGCCAGGTGAACCTGAGTGCGTCCGCGACCACCGAGCGGGTCCGGCGGCTGGAGTCGGCCGGGGTGATCACCGGCTACCGCGCGGACGTCGACCTGACGAAGGTGGGCTATCCGGTGCTGGCCGTCGTACGGCTGAAGTACCCGGGCAACAAGCACGCGCCGCTGCACCGGCTGCTCGCGGAGCGGCGGGAGATCCTCGAGTGCCTCCGGACCACCGGCGACGACTGCTACACGCTGAAGGTCGCCGCGGCCTCGATGCCGCACCTCGAGGAGCTCGTCAACGAGCTGACCGAGTTCGGCAGCACGACGACGAACCTGGTCTACTCCCAGACACAGCCCTATCGCGGACCGGAAAAGCCGGTGACCGACCACCGCTGAGTCTGGGAGCGTTGCCGGGTGCTGACCGTCCTGGGCATCGACGTCTCGCCCGGCCTGCTCGAGCGCTGGGTCGATTGGCTGGCGCCCGACGAGCAACCGTTCTTCCTGACCGGGAAGCAGGCCGCCGAGTGGAGCCTCCCGGTCGGCGACGAGCGCGAGCCGACCGCGGAGCAACGCGACACATACCGCACGTACGGCGTCGACCGGGAGGCTGTGCGGGTCACCTGGCTGAGCGAGGCGGCGTACTCGGACTTGCCCAAGGCGACCCGAGCCGCGTTGGTCCGTGCCCAGGTCCGCCACGGCCGCGCCGCCGTCCCGACGGTCCGCCGATGGTCGGGTGTCGTGGACGTCCGCGGGCAGGCTGACGGGCACCGGTTCGTCTGCTGGAAGTCGCTGCTGCGCGGGAAGGCCGACCTCGTGCTTCCGCGGGTCGTGAGCGAGAATCTCGGGCCGAGTCGGCAAACGGAGGTTCGCATTTGGCCGGCTGAGCTCCCGCGGGTTCGCGAGCTGGCCGGGACGTTTCCGGACGGCAGCGGACCCAACTGCTTCGGCACGGTGATGGCGGCGTGTGGGGTCGATGGAGCGGACCAGGTGTGGATGCTGCGCGAGCCGTTCGAGCAATGGCTGGCGGACAACACGGTGGCGGGTGGACGCGACGACGAACCGGGCACAGTGTTTGTCTGGCGGGGTGCCGGGAACGCAGTTCAGCATGCGGCGATCACGATCGGCGGCGGGTGGATGCTGCACAAGCCGTCGCAGTCGTGGATGACGCCCCGGAAGGTACGGACCGTCGGCGAGGTGAAGCGCAGCACGCGCACTGCCGGTTGGCGGCTGCATCGTCGTAAGGTGAATGCGTGAGGTTGCTCGTCACTGGGGCCGCTGGGCTGCTGGGGAGCGAGCTGCTGCACCTGGCCGAGCACGAAGTGATACCGACGTACCACTCCCAGCCAGTGCCGGGCGGGGTGCCGCTGGACATCCTGCGGCCGGCCGAGGTGCGAGACGTCATCCGCCGGTTCCGGCCGGACGGCATCATCCACGCCGCGTTCAACCAGTGGGACTGGGCGACGACGGCCGACGGAGCCGCCAACATCGCGGCCGCCGCACAGGGCGCCCGGTTGGTGTTCGTCTCGAGCGACGCGGTGTTCGGCGGACGCGCGACGCCGTACGACGAGGACGAACAGCCCTGCCCGGTGACGCCGTACGGCGCGGCCAAGGCGGCGGCCGAGACCGCCATCCGGGCGATCGATCCGTCCGCCGTCATCGCGCGGACGTCGATCATCGTCGGGTACGACGGCCGGTCGTCGACCGAACGCCTGGTCCACGCACTGGCCGCCGGCGAGCCCGGAGCGCTGTTCACCGGCAACATCCGCTGCCCGGTCCACCTGACCGACGTTGCCACGGCGCTGCTCGAGCTCCTCGTCTCCGACGTCAGCGGAGTGATCCACGTTGCCGGGCCCCGAGCGATCAACCGCCTCGAGCTCGGCCGGATGGTCGCCGCACGCGACGGCCTCGACCCCGACAGCCTCGCGTTCGTCCCGGGAAGCCCGTCGGACCTCCGCCTCGACAGCCGGCGCGCCGAGCGGATCCTCAAGACGCGCCTCCGCGCACCGAGCGAGTACCTCGCGGCCGGCGTCCTACAGGCTGCGCTCCGGCAGGAGTGAGCGGGCCAGATCCTCGAGGGCTCGCGTCACCTCGGCCACTCGCGCCCGGTCGTCAGTGCCCAAGGCCTTGGCCAGAGCATCGTCGATGCCGGTCGCACGAACCTGGGCCAACCGATCCGAGACTCCAGGCGCCTGGGTGACCAGGGCTCGGCGGCGGTCGGCGGGGTCAGGGGTGGTGATGACCGAGCCGGCTTCCTTCAGGCGGGCGATGGCCGTGGAGACCTGGCTCTGCGGGAGGCCGGTCCGGGTGGCGATCTCCCCCACCGCGCTCTCCGGGTGCTCGGCGATGTCGCTGGCGACGATCAGCACCATCCGTGCGCTGCCGGCGTACTTCCCCGATCCGCCGGGCGGTTCCGGCAGGGCCTCCTCGCCGATCTTCATCAGGGCGCGGCCGAGCAGGAACAGGTCGACTCCATTCACGGTCGCCAATCTACATCAACCTAGATACATCTTGATAGATGTATCTAATCAGATGTAATGTCCACGGCATGCCGACACTCGACGTTCCCGGAGCGGTCCTGCACTACCAACTCGCCGGCGACGGCCCGCTGCTGCTGATCTCGCAGAGCGGCGAAGGCGACGCCGATCGCAGCACGGACCTGGTCGCCCACCTCACCCGGGACCACACCGTGCTCACCTACGACCGTCGCGGCCTGTCCCGCAGCCGGCTCGACGAACCCGCCTCCATCGCCGACCATGCGGACGACGTACACCGGCTGCTCGCCCACCTCACCGACGAGCCGGCGATGATGCTCGGCTGCAGTCTCGGCGCCGTGATCGGGATGCACGTCGCGGTCCGCCACCCCGACCAGCTCAGTACGCTCGTCGCCCACGAGCCGATTGCCCCGTGGCTGCTCCCGGACCCCGCCGCCAAGCAGCACCGCGAGGAACTCGGCGTCGTCCGGGACCGCTATCTCGCCGACGGACTCCAGGCCGCGATCCCGGAGATCGTCCGTACGCTCGGCATCGACCCGGCGACCGCGGCGGCCGAGCCGGGCCGGACCGAGTTCCCGATGAACGCACAGCGGATCGCGAACTTCGACTACTTCATCCGCCACGACTTCGTCGCCGCGATCGAAGATCACCTCGACCTGGCCGATCTCAGCACCCATGTCATCCCCGCCGCGGGCACGACCACCCCGCGGACCGTCTTCGACTACCAGTGCGCCGAGGCGCTGGCCGCGCTCCTCGAGCAGGAGCTGCAGGTCTTCCCGGGTGGCCACAACGGCAACCTCACCCACCCACGGGCGTACGCCGGGCGCCTCCGGGAGCTCCTCAGTCCGCGTCGTTGACCGTCGTGGTGACCGGAGCGCCGAGCTCGACCGTCCGGCTGACCGTGCAGAGCCGGTCGTGGGACATCTTCACCGCCCGCGGGAGTGCCTCGCGGGCCTTGTCGCCGTCCTCGCCCTCGGGGAAGCGGATGGTGAACTCGACCGCGAGGTTCTCCATCCGGTTGCCCTCCTCGGCGTCGCGGACCTTGTCGCCGCGGACCACCGCGGTGAACTCGGTCGGCTCGGCCCGGCGGCTGACGACGATGTCGACGTCGATCGCCGAGCAGGTGCCGATCGCGGCCAGCAGCAGTTCGACCGGGGTGAAGTCGGTGTCGGCGCCACCCGACCCGACGGTGATGCTGCCACCGCGCGCATTGTGCACCCGGTAGCTGCTGTTGGCGACGCGCTCGAAGTGCACCTGCCGCAGACTCTCAGCCATAGCCGTCACATTCTGTTGCCAGTGGCAACGTCAGAGATTCTTCAGTGCCTCGCTCACCGGGGTGGTCCCGGCGACGAGTTCCAGGGTCCGGCCGATCGCGGCCGGGGTGTCGCAGAGACCGGCCAGCACCAGCGCCACGTCGTCGCGGCTGATCCGGCCGTTACCGGTCTTGCCGGCCAGCAGCACCTCGCCGGTGCCGGGGTCGTTGGTCAGGCTGCCCGGTCGCAGGATCGTCCAGTCGAGATCCCGGGACCGCAGGTCTTCCTCGGCGGCCCACTTCGCCTTGAGATAGATGGTGAAGATGTCGTCGTCGTCCAGCGCGTCGGCCCGGTCCGCGCCCATCGATCCGACCTGGAGGTGGCGCCGTACGCCGGCCTGCTCGGCCGCGTCCGCGAACAGCGCGGCGGCTGCCCGGTCGACGGTGTCCTTGCGCGCAGCCCCGCTGCCCGGCCCGGCGCCGGCCGCGAAGATCGCGACATCCGCGCCGGCCAGGACGCCGGCGACGGCCGCGACGTCGGCCTGCTCGAGATCGAGTACGGCGGCCTGCCCGCCGGCCGCGGCGAGATCGGCCTCGTGATCGGGGTTCCGCACCAGCCCGACCACCTCGTGACCGCCGGCGCTCAGCAGCTTGGTCAACCGCAACGCGATCTGCCCGTGTCCACCCGCAATCACGACTCGCATACCCCGAGCCTAACCCTCGAAGGAATCAGGCAGACTGCTCCCGTGCCCCATGCCACGACCGCCGACGGGACCCGGATCGCCTACCAGGTTCGCGGCGACGGGCAACCGCTTGTTCTGCTGGCCGGGCAGTCGAACAACCACCACTGGTGGGATCCGATCCGCGCCGACTTCGAGGCGGCGTACCGGACGATCACGCTGGACTGGCGCGGGACCGGGGACAGCGACAAGCCGGACGAGGTCTACAGCACACGCGGCTTCGCCGACGACGTCGTCGCGGTGCTCGACGACCTGGGACTCGGCCAGGCCCACGTCTACGGCACGTCGATGGGCGGCCGGGTCGCGCAGTGGCTCGCGATCAACCATCCGGGCCGCGTCGGCGCGCTCGTTCTCGGCTGCACGTCACCCGGCGCGGCGCACGGGTACGAACGCAGCCGGGAGATCCGCCGCGCTCTCGCCGACCCGCAGCGCACGGACGCCGTCCTGCTCGACCTGATGTACACCCCGGAGTGGCTGGCCGCGAACCCCGGCCCGTACCCGGTCCTCGGTGACACGAGCATGCCGTCGTACGCGAAGGCGCGGCACCTGGTCGCGAGCAACAAGCACGACGCGTGGGACGGCCTGCCGGACATCACCGCACCGACGCTCGTCCTGCACGGGGCCGACGACATCTTCAGCCCGGCCGCCAACGCGCAACTGCTCGCCGACCGCATCCCGCACGCGCGGGCCGAGCTCATCGACAGAGCGCGGCACGCGTACTTCCACGAGTTCCGCTCAGTCGCCGGTCCGTTGGTCCTCGGCTTCCTGACCGCGCAGGATCGGGCGTAGCGCGTCCAGGACCGTGGCATCCTCGATGGTCGACGGGACGGGTTCGTCCCGGCCGTCGGCGATCCCGCGCATCGTCTTGCGCAGGATCTTCCCCGACCGGGTCTTCGGCAGCCCGTCGACCACGGACACGTCCCGGAACGCCGCCACCGGTCCGATGTCCCGCCGCACCGCGGCCACCAGCTCCTCCCGCAGGACCTCTTCCGGGATGTCGACGCCGGCTTTGAGTACGACGAGACCGCGCGGCAACTGCCCCTTCAACGCGTCGTGCACTCCGATCACCGCACACTCCGCCACAGCAGGGTGAGCCGCGAGGACCGCTTCCATACTCCCGGTGGACAGGCGGTGTCCGGCCACGTTGATCACGTCGTCGGTGCGGCCCATCACGAACAGGTAGCCCTCGTCGTCGCGGTAGCCGGAGTCACCGGTGAGGTAGTAGCCGTCGTACTGGCTCAGGTAGTTGTCGATGTAGCGCTGGTCGTCACCCCACAACGTCGGCAACGCACCCGGTGGCAGCGGGAGCTGCACTGTGATCGCGCCCTCCTCGTGCGGCCGCAGCTGCGTCCCCTGGGAGTCGAGGATCTGCACGTTCCACCCCGGCATCGGGACGGTCGCCGACCCGGGTTTGGTCGGCAGCGGCTCGAGGCCGCGCGGGTTGGCCGCGATCGGCCAGCCGGTCTCGGTCTGCCACCAGTGATCCACGACCGGTACGCCGAGATGCTCGTGCGACCAGTGGTACGTCTCGGGGTCGAGCCGCTCCCCCGCGAGGAACAGCGTGCGGAACGCGTCGAGCGGGTACTTCGCCACCTCGGTGGCGGACGGGTCGATCTTCTTGATCGCGCGGATCGCGGTCGGCGCGGTGAACAGCGCCTTCGCGCCATGCTCGGAGATGACCCGCCAGAACGCACCCGCGTCCGGCGTACCGACCGGCTTGCCCTCGTACAGAACGGTGGTCGCACCGACCAGGAGCGGTGCGTAGACGATGTACGAGTGGCCGACGACCCAGCCGACGTCGGAGGCGGTCCACCACACGTCGCCCGGCCCGATGTCGTAGATGGCGCGCATCGACCAGGACAGCGCGACCGCGTGGCCGCCGTTGTCGCGGACCACGCCCTTCGGCTTCCCCGTCGTACCCGAGGTGTAGAGGATGTAGAGCGGGTCGGTCGCCGCGACCTCCACTGGGTCGACCGGTTCGCCGGCGGTGGCGACCGCGGTCCAGTCGAGGTCGGTGTCGCCGAGCTTGGCGAGGGCGGCTTCGCGCTGCAGGACGATCGTGTGGTCCGGTTGGTGCTGCGAGATCTCGAGGGCGGCGTCGATGATCGGCTTGTACTCGACCACGCGGGCCGGCTCGATCCCGCAGGACGCCGCGACGATCACCCGCGGGGCCGCGTCGTCGATCCGGGCCGCGAGCTCCTTCGCCGCGAACCCGCCGAACACCACCGAGTGGATCGCCCCGAGGCGGGCACACGCGAGCATGGCGACCACGGCCTCCGGGACCATCGGCATGTAGACGATGACCCGGTCGCCCTTGCCGACCCCGAGCGAGGCGAGCCCGCCGGCGAACCGCGCGACCTCGTCGCGCAGCTCCGTGTAGGTGTAGCTCCGGCCCGTGCCGGTGACGGGCGAGTCGTAGATCAGCGCGGTCCGATCCCCGTGACCCGCCTCGATGTGCCGGTCGAGAGCGTTGTACGACGTGTTCAGCGAGGCGTCCGGGAACCAGCGGTAGAGCGGGGCGCCCGAGTCGTCGAGGGCGCGCGTCGGTGGCCGGATCCAGGAGATCGCCTCCGCGGCGTCGAGCCAGAATCCCTCCGGATCCGCGAGACTCCGCCGGTAGCTCTCGTCGTACGCACCCATCCCAGGCCTCCAGATCAGTCGGCTCCGTCCCATCGTGGCAGGGTTGGGGCATGACGGTAAGTCTCGACGAGGTGCGGGCGGCGGCGGAGCGGATCGCCGGCCGGGTACGGCGTACTCCGGTGATCCAGGTTGCGCCCGGGCTCACGTTCAAGCTGGAACTGCTGCAGCACACCGGATCCTTCAAGCCACGCGGAGCGTTCAACCGGCTGCTCTCCGCGAAGGAACGCGGCGAGCTCACCGGGCAGGGCGTCGTCGCCGCGTCCGGCGGCAACGCGGGACTCGCGGCGGCCTACGCGGCCCGCGAGCTCGGCGTCCCCGCGCGGATCTTCGTCCCGGTGAACGCACCCGCGCCGAAGGTCGCCAAGCTGCGCACTCTCGAGGCCGAGGTGATCCAGGTCGGGAACGAGTACGCCGAGGCCTACCAGGCGGCCGTGGAGGCGCGGGACGCGTCGGGCGCGCTGCTGCTGCACGCCTACGACCAGCCGGAGGTCGTCGCCGGTCAGGGCACCCTCGGGCTGGAGCTGCTCGAACAGGCCGGGATGTTCGACACGGTGCTGGTCGCGGTCGGCGGTGGCGGGCTGATCGCGGGCATCGCGACGGCGATCGGCGACAACGCGCAGGTCATCGGGGTCGAGCCGGAACTCGCGCAGACGTTCCATCGCGCGCTGGTCGCCGGCGAACCGGTCGACGGTCCGGTCGGCGGGGTCGCGGCCGACTCACTCGGGGCGCGCCGGCTGGGTGACCTGGCGTTCGCGGCGGCTCAGGCGCACGACGTACGGTCCTTGCTGGTTGACGAGGAGGCGATCGTTGCTGCTCGCAATGAGCTGTGGCGCGACTACCACCTGGCCGTCGAGCATGGCGCGGCCGTGGCGTATGCCGCGCTGACTGCCGGTGTGTACCGGCCGGCCGGCGGAGAGCGGGTGGTCGTGGTGGTGTGCGGAGCCAACACCGACCCCGCAACGCTTACCTGACGGCGCCGCGTTTCGGCTTGTCGTCGGCGAGGACCCAGGCGGCCAGGATGCCGGCGATCCCGCCGAACAGGTGGCCCTGCCAGGAGATCCCGTCCTGCGGCAGCAGGCCGCCGAGCAGCGCGCTTCCCCAGACCATGATCACCACGATGCCGAGCAGCACCTGGCCGAGCCGCCGGTTGAACAGGCCGCGCGCGATCAGGTAGGAGGCGTACCCGAAGACCAGGCCGCTGGCGCCGATCGTGATCGTGTTCGGCGGCGAGATCAGCCAGGTCCCGAACCCGCCGATTACCGTGACGATCGCCGTCACCGCGAACAACCGCTTCGCGCCGCTGACCGCGATCAGCAGGCCGAGGGTGACGAGCGGCAGCGTGTTCGAGATCAGGTGCCCGAAGCCGAGGTGCAGGAACGGCGCCGTGATGACGCCGACCAGGCCCTCCGGATCGCGCGCGACGATCCCGTACTGATCGAGCCGGCCGTGCATCGCGGTGTCGATGACCTCGCTGAGCCACATCAGCCCGACCAGCGCGAAAAGCAACTTGAGCCCACCCCCGATCCGAGCGGTATCCACCGCCTGCCCGGTGCGCTTCGCGGGAGTCTGCGAACTCATACCCCAACGATGCCGTATCGGCTCAAGTCTCAGTCTGTGACTGGCGCGGCGACAGCGGAAAGTGATCTCTGGGATACTCGGTGTGGCCGTCGAGTGGGGTGGGGGACGCGATGCCGATCGCTGTGTATGTGCTGGGCCTGAGCATCTTCGCGCAGGGGACGTCGGAGTTGATGCTCGCGGGCCTGTTGCCGGAGCTGTCAGCGGATCTGCGGGTGTCGATCCCCGCGGCCGGCCTGCTGATCTCCGCGTTCGCCGCCGGGATGCTCGTCGGCGCGCCGGTGCTGGCGGTGCTCACGCTCACCTGGTCCCGGCGTACGGCGTTGCTGCTCTTCCTCGGCGTCTTCGCGCTGACCCACCTCGCGGGCGCGCTCACCCCGAACTACGCCGTACTCCTGATCACCCGGATCGTCGGCGCCTTCGTGTACGCCGGGTTCTGGTCGGTCGCCGCGGTCACGGTGGTGGCGCTGGTGCCGGCCGGCAGTCGTGCTCGCGCGATGAGCATCGTCACCGGCGGCCTCACCATCGCGACCATCGTCGGCCTCCCGATCGGGACCGTGATGGGCCAGCACCTCGGCTGGCGTGCTGCGTTCTGGACCGTCGCCGCACTGTGCGTTCTCGCCATGGCCGGTGTCCTCGCGACCGTGCCCGCCGGACGACCGGATCCGGCGAGCGTTCCGCGGTTGGCGGACGAGTTGCGGACTCTCGGCAATGCCCGGCTGTGGCTCGCGTTCTGCACCACCGCCCTGGTGACGGCGACGATCCTGGTCGTCTTCAGCTACCTCGCTCCCTTGCTCATCGACACGACCGGGCTGGTGCCGGACGCGGTCCCCGGCGTACTCGCGCTCTACGGCCTCGGCTCGTTCATCGGCATCACGCTCGGCGGGCGGACCGCGGACGCGCTGCCGTTCCGCACGCTGTTCACCGGGATCACCGGGCTGGTCGTCCTGTCCGCCGTACTCGCGCTCACCGCGACGAGTCCCGTGGTCACGATCGCGGTGGTCGTGCTGCTCGGCGGCTTCGGCTTCGCGGTCAACCCGGCCCTGAACGCGCGGGTCTTCAGCCTCGCCGGTGACGCACCCACGCTGGCGACGGCGACCAACTTCTCCGCGTTCAACGTCGGCATCACCGTCGGGCCGTGGCTCGGCGGCCTCGTGATCGCCGCCGGCGCGGGTTATCCCGCACTTGGCTGGATCGCGGTCGCCACCGGGCTCGCGGCCCTCGCGACGGTCGTCTTCGCGGCGTACGTTCCGGTCAGTTCACCGGACCACTCGGGTCGAGGTGACTCGGGTCGAAGTCGGCGTGCCGCTTGAAGACGTACTTGTTCAGCAGCCAGGTGATCGCCCACAGCGCGACGCCGACCACCATCAGCCAGCCGGCGATCTTGTAGTCGGCCGAGGCCCGCCCGGACAGCGGGCTCGCCAGGTACACGCACAGCACGGCACCGAGCACCGGCAGCGCGGTCGGCGCCCGGAAGTGCTTGTGCTCCACCGGGTCCCGGCGCAGCACCAGGACCGCGACGTTCACGATCGCGAACACACACAGCAGCAGCAACGCCGTCGTCCCACCGAGCGCCGCGAGATCGGCGTACCCGATCAGGAAGAACGCGAGCAGCGTGGTGAACAGGATCGCGATGTACGGCGTCCGCCGCTTGGGCAGCACGCGTCCGAGCGGCCCGGGCAGGACCCGCTCGTGGGACATGCCGTACAGCAGGCGGCTGGCCATCAGCATGTTGATCAGCGCCGAGTTGGCGACCGCGAACATCGTGATCCAGGCGAACACCTCGAGCGGGAAGCCCGGCGCGCCGGCCTGGACGACCTTCAGCAGCGGCGTCGCACCCTTGTTGAGCTCCTCCGGCGAGACCAGCGTGACCGCGGAGATCGCGACCAGCACGTAGATGACGCCGGTGATGCTCAGTCCGATCAGCATGACCTTCGGGAAGATCTTCACCGGGTCCTTGGTCTCCTCGGCCATGTTCACCGAGTCCTCGAAGCCGACCATCGCGAAGAACGCCAGCGCGGTCGCCGCGGTGACGGCGCCGAACCCCGACTCGCTCTCCGGGACGTTGAACTCGGTCAGCCGGGAGGTGTCGCCGTCGCCGCCTAGCAGCGCCCAGGCGCCGATGCCGATCACGATCAGCAGACCGCTCAGCTCGACACAGGTCAGGACGACGTTCGCCTTCACGCTCTCGCCGACGCCGCGCAGGTTGACCAGCGCGATCAGCGTCATGAAGCCGAGCGCGGTGATCATCAGCAGCGACCCGCGGCCGGCGTCGATGTCGGCGGCGGTGAAGAAGTTCGCGGCGAACGCCTTCGACGCGCTCGAGGCCGAGGTGAGGCCGGAGCACATCACCGCGAAGGTGAGCAGGAAGGTGAGGAAGTGGATCCCGAACGCCTTGTGCGTGTAGACCGCCGCGCCGCCGGCCTTCGGGTACTTCGTGACGAGCTCGAGGTAGCTGGTCGCGGTCAGCAGCGCGACCACGAAGGCGCACAGGAACGGCAGCCAGACCGCCCCGCCGACCTCGCCGGCCACCTTGCCCGTCAGCGCGTAGACGCCGGTCCCGAGGATGTCACCGACGACGAAGAGGAGTAACAGACCCGGGCCCATGACCCTTTTGAGTTCGGGACGCTCACCGGCTTGCGGTGTCGCGGCGGTGCTCTCACTCATCGTGCCTCCCAGGGATCAGCGCGTCACGTATCTGACATGCTGCCATTTCGGAGAGGCGGGCGCGCGCGTTGAGGCTTGACCGGGCGTCCCCTGTCCGGTCCGCGCGCGCCCGGCAGAGACAGGATTACCCCACTCCGGGGGCATCCGCACCTGACAACGGCCTGACGTATCCCGGACATGGCGCGAAGTCGCCAGGCGGGGAAAAGGATTCCCGGTGCATCCAGGGGACGAGATAGCCTGTCCGGCATCCGGGCTACGGGAGGAAAGGATGCTGGAGTCGGTCGGGGTGGAGCGACCCGATGAGGAGGCCTACCGCGCCCTGCTCACCGCGCCCGGATGCGGTGTCCCCGAGCTGGCGAAGTTGCTCGATCGCGACGAGCGGGAGGTCGCCGCGTCGGTCGGCCGGCTGGAGACGCTCGGGCTCCTCACCACCACCTCGGATCACCCGGTGCGGCTGCTGCCGACCCGTCCGGACGTCGCCGTCGACGCACTGGTCGCCGTACGGCGCTCCGAACTCGACCGGGTCCGTGCGGAGGCGCGAGTACTGCTGACGGAGCTGCGGGCCCAGGAGCAGCACCGGCCGGAGAACCTGGTCGAGGTGATCGTCGGTCAGGAAGCGATCGCCGCCCGGTTCGCGCAGTTGCTGAGTGGGACGCGTGACCAGTTGCTGGTGCTGGACCGGCCGCCGTACGCGTCCCAGCCCGGTGAGTCCGACCCGCGGGTCCGTGGACTGCTCAACGAGGGTGTGGTTGTCCAGGGCATCTACTCCCCCGATTCCCTCGATGTCCCGGGCGGTGTGGACGAGGCGTTCAGCGCGGCGGACGCTGGTGAGACGTCCCGGGTGCATCCGCAGGTGCCGATGAAGCTGGCCGTGTTCGACCGCCGGATCGCGTTGCTGCCGCTGTCGGTGGACCAGTTGGTCGACAGCGCCCTCGTCGTTCATCCGTGCGCGCTGCTGGACGCGCTGATCGAGATGTTCACGCTGTTGTGGGACCAGGCGGTGCCGGTCGTGCCGTCGGTCCAGGCCGATCCCACCGACGCGCGGCTGATGACGTTGCTCGCCGCCGGGTTCAAGGACGACGCGATCGCGCGGCAGCTCGGGTTGAGCAGCCGCACGGTCGGGCGCCGGGTCGCCGAGCTGATGGAGGCGCTGGGAGCGCGGACCCGGTTCCAGGCCGGCATCCACGCCCAGCGCCGTCAGCTCCTCGAGGACTGACTCAGCAGGTGCCGAGCATCTGCTGCAGCGCGGTCTTCTCCGCCGACTGCAGCGACAGACCGTAGGTGTACTTCACCCAGATCCACTCGCGCGCGTAGATGCAGTGCACCGACGTGTTCGTCGGCTTCCAGGACGCCGGGTCCGAGTCGCCCTTCGACCGGTTGCTCGACGCCGACACCGCGATCAGCTGCGCGATGGTCAGGTTGTTCGCGAACTCCTGGCGGCGCGCCGTGGTCCAGGTGTTCGCACCGGACTTCCACGCCTCGGCCAGCGGCACGATGTGATCGATGTCGACCCCGGAGGACTCCTCGATCCAGGTGGCGTCGTACACGCTGTACCAGCGGCCGGCCGTCGGCTGGCAGCTGCTGTTGACCGTGACGCCGGTGCCGTCACGCTTCAGCACCTGTTCACGGGTGTCGCAGGTGCCGGACTGGTTGATCCAGTGCGGGAACAGATCCCGGCTGTAGCCGCTCGTCGAGCCTTCCGCCTTGACGGTGAGACTCGCGAGCTCGCTGGCCGCCGTACTGGCCGATGGCGGGGTCGGTGGGTAGGCGAGCGCCGGTCCGGCGCTGAGTGACCATGCCGCGGTCGCGGCGAGGGCAGTGATGGCAGCCGTGATGGAACGTCGCATGAGTCAGGCCTCCGAGGGTAGGGCGGGTCCCCCCTGACTTGCTGCCCTCAGCCTTCCCCGCTCACGCGCAGTGAGAAACAACTGACCGGTGAAGGCCGCGTGAACGGTCAGTCGTGTTCCACCACGGTCAACGTCCAGCCGGCCCCGGCGCGATCGAGCTCGGCGTTCCAGCGCTCACTCACCAGCTTGTGCAGGGCCTTCGGCGTCCCCGGATCCTTGCCGGACTCGAGCAGGTGCCGAGCAACCAGACCACGCGTGTGCTTCGCGTTGTGCGACACGACCGAGCGGACACCGTCGCGTTCGCGGACCACGTTCACCGAGACCCACTTGGCCGCTTGGTCACCGCTCGGGCGCCACGCAGCCACATACGTGGACGACCGGCAGTCGACGATCACGCCGTCGGCATCCGCGAGGGCAGCGGCCAGCGGGTCACGCCACACCGAGGCGAGCGGGCCGAGACCGGGCAGCGTCGTGCCCATGGACAGCCGGTACGGCGGGACGCGGTCGGCCATCCGCAATGCGCCCCACGCGGCGGAGACGACGAGGAGGCGGTTCCCGGCACGGCGCTTGCTGCCCGCGGGCAAGGTCGCGTAGCCGAGGGCGTCGTACAGGACCCCGGAGTACAGCACCGAGACCGGCACTGCCGGCTCGGTGCGCCAGTGGATGTTCCGGTCGACCTCGGCTTGGAGAGAGGCGCCGACGCCGAGGATCTCGTGCGCGTCGGGCGTCGAGGAGACCTTCGCCAGCGTCTCGAGGACCTGCTCGCGGACGGGATTGAGCTCCGGGAACGACAGCGTCGCATGGTCGACGGCACGACCACGGGACCGTCCGGTCTTGCCTTCGGACGGTGGCAACAGAATCAGGGTCACGTGAGCTCGTCCAGGGCGGCCAGGTCCGCGACGGTCGGGTCCCACGTGCCGGCCGCGACGTTCTGCGCGATCTGCTCGGGACTGGTGGCGCCGGCGATCACCGACGCGACCGCGGGCTGCGCGGCCAGGCCGCCGATCGCGACGTCGATCAGGGTCAGGTCCCGCTCGGCCGCGAACGTGTCGAGCGCCTCGATCTTGTCGAAGTCGGCCCGGGCCAGGCGCTCCGGCTGGGTCGCCAGCCGGCTGCCGTCGGGCGCGTCCGCGTCACGCTTGTACTTGCCGGTGAGCAGGCCGGACGCGAGCGGGAAGAAGGGCAGGATGCCCAGGCCGAGGTGCTCGCAGGCCGGCACCAGCTCGTCCTCGATCTCGCGGTCGAGCAGCGAGTACCGGTTCTGGGCGCTGACGAAGTGCTCCAGGCCGTTGGAGCGCGCGGTCCAGTCGGCGTCGACCACCTGCCAGCCGGCGAACTGCGAGCTGCCGATGTACCGGACTTTGCCCTCGGCAACGAGTTCGGTCAGCGCCGCGAGGGTCTCCTCGATCGGCGTGACCGGGTCCGGGACGTGCAGCTGGTAGAGATCGATCCAGTCGGTGCCGAGCCGCCGCAGGCTGGACTCGACCGCCTTCCGGATGTACCGGCGGGAGCCGCGGACACCCCAGTCCGGCCCGTTCACCCCCTGCATGTCACCGCCGAACTTGGTCGCGATCACCACCTCGTCACGGCGGCCGCCGAGGGCCTTGCCGAGCAGTTCCTCGCTGAATCCGTGCTCGCCGTGGTAGACGTCCGCGGTGTCGAACAGCGTGATGCCCGCATCGACCGCGGCGTTCACCACCGCGTCCGTCCGGGCCGCGTCCAGCCGCCGCCCGAGGTTGTTGCAGCCGAGTCCGACCACACTCACGGTCAGACCCGAGTCGCCCAGCTGCCGGTACTCCATATCGCTCATCCACGCCTTCCGCTTCGCTCCAGGCGCGGCTGAGCGCCTTCGCTGCTGTGTTGAATGATGAACTCGCTTCGCTCCTTCATGGCTCAGCCTAGTGACGGCATAGAGTTGCCGGCATGCCGAGTCTCACCGTCGACGGCGCCCGTACCCGGGCCGCCGCGCTCTCCGTCCACTCGTACGACGTCGACCTCGACCTGACCCAGGGCGAACGAACCTTCGGATCCACCACCACGATCAAGTTCCAGGCGTCCGGTCCGGCCACGTGGCTGGACGTGAAACCCGATGAGCTGACCTCGGTCACGCTGAACGGGACGCCGGTCGACGTGGCCGGTCTGAACGACGGGCGCCTCGAGCTGACCGGCTTGCAGCCGGAGAACGAACTGGCCGTGGTCGCGTCGATGCTGTACTCGCACGACGGTGAGGGCCTGCACCGCGCGGTCGACGCCGCCGACGGTCTCGTCTACACCTACGCGATGTCGTTCCTCGACGCCGCGCCCCGGATCTTCGCGTGCTTCGACCAGCCCGACCTCAAGGCGCCGTACCGGATGACGGTGACCGCGCCGGAGGAGTGGCTCGTGCTCGGCAACGGCGCCGCGACCCGGGTCTCCCCCGGCCGGTGGGAGCTGGCCGAGACGCAGCCGCTGTCGACGTACTTCGTCACCGTGGTGGCCGGGCCGTACCACCAGATCACCGACTCCCACGACGGCATCCCGCTCAGCGTGGTGTCGCGGCAATCGCTGAAGGACGCGCTGGAGCGCGAGGCCGAGGACATCTTCACGGTCACCAAGCAGTCCTTCGACGAGTACCACCGGATGTTCGGGTACCGCTACCCGTTCGGTGAGTACCACCAGGCGTTCGTCCCGGAGTTCAACGCCGGCGCGATGGAGAACCCGGGCTGCGTGACGTTCCGCGACTCGATGGTGTTCCGGTCGGCGGTGACCGACGGCGAACGCAGCAGCCGGGCGCGGACCATCGTGCACGAGATGGCGCACCAGTGGTTCGGCGACACCGTGACGATGAAGTGGTGGAACGACCTCTGGCTGAACGAGTCGTTCGCCGAGTACATGGCCCACCGGGTCTCCACCGACGCGACGCGGTACACCGACAACTGGATCGACTTCGCCTACATCCGCAAGTGGTGGGGCATGCAGGCCGACCAGCGCTCGTCGACCCACCCGGTCGCCGCCGACGCGGTCAAGGACGCGCTCGCGTCGCTCGACGACTTCGACGGCATCTCGTACGCGAAGGGCGCGGCCGTCCTCAAGCAGCTCGCCGCCTACCTCGGTGACGACGTCTTCCTGGCCGGCGTCAACGCGCACATCGCCGCCAACGAGTTCGGCAACGCCACCTTCGCCGACCTGCTCGCGAAGTGGACCGAGGCCGGCGCGGTCGGCCTGGACGACTGGGCCGCCGACTGGCTGCGGACACCGGGCCTGGACACGATCAGCGCGGTCCGCACCGAGACCGGCATCAAGCTGCGCCGGGTCGCGCCGGTCGCCTACCCGGCGGCCCGGCCGCACAAGCTGACCGTCGGCGGGTACGACGCGGACGGTCGCGGTACGACGGTCGACGTACTGCTGGACGCGGACGAGGTGGACGTCGCCCTCGACCCCTCGGTCGCGGTGGTGATCCCGGACGCGGGTGACGACAGCTGGGCCAAGATCCGGCTCGACGCGGACAGCCTGGCCAACCTGCCGTCGGTGCTGCCGAAGATCGAGGACGGGGTGACCCGGGCCGTCGTCCTGAACAGCCTGCGGGACGCGGTCGCCGATGCCGAGCTCGATCCGAAGCTCGGGTTCGACGTACTGCTCGGGCTGCTGCCGACCGAGACCAGCGACATCGCGGTCGGCACGATGCTGAACTGGGCCAACACGCACTTGCTCGGGGTCTACCTGCCCTACGAGCCGAATCGTGCCCGGCTGGCCGAGGTGCTCGCTGCCCGGGTGGAGACCGTGCCGGCGGGGACCAGCACGCAGTTGGCGGTGGTTCGTGGATTCGCGCGATTCACCGACGACGCCGACCGGTTGAAGGGCTGGCTCGCGGGCGACGGCGTACCCGAGGGTCTGGCGATGGACGCGGATCTGCGGTGGACGGTGCTGCTGCAGCTCGCCCGGCTCGGGGCCGTCGGCGACGCGGAGATCGACGCCGAGCTCGAGCGGGACTCCTCGTCCGAGGGCATCGTGCACGCGACCCGGTGCCGGGCCGCGCTGCCGACGGCCGAGGCCAAGGAGCGGGCGTGGACGCAGATCACGACCGACGCCGAGCTGGCGAATTACGAGCTGTACGCCGCGTGTGAGGGCTTCTGGCATCCGGCGCAGGTCGAGCTCACCGCGCCGTACGTCGACCGGTACTTCGCCGAGATCGCCGGCACCGAGAAGCTGCGGTCAGGCTGGGTCGTCGCGTCCAGCGCGAAGCTCGCGTTCCCTCGCTATGCCGTCGAACAGCGGGTCGTCGATCGGGCCGCCGACCTGGTCGCGGACGAATCGGTCGCGGCCGGAATCCGGCGGTCGGTCGGCGACAGCGTCGACGACCTGAAGCGTGCTCTTGCGGTGCGTTCGGCGTACGCCGGATGACCCACTGAGTCGCGGTCACACCGTGTTGTGACTACTGTGACTGGTGTGATCAGAAGGACCTTGATGACCAGGCAAGATGTGATTTCGTGACGTAACCTCCACAATGACCGCGCGGCACGGCGCGCCGGTCTTGGTCAGGCACCACGTCACGGGAGAGACTGTCGAGAACCGCACAGGAGAACAAAGGCAATGCGCGAGGCGAGGCTCGTCGGTCTGAGCCAGGATGGCAAGCAACTCATCCTGGCGCTGGCAGAGACGGGTGAGGAGTTCGCCGTTCCGGTCGACGACCGGTTGCGTGCGGCCCTGCGCGGCGACCGTGCCCGACTCGGCCAGCTGGAGATTCAAATGGAGAGCGCGCTGCGCCCACGAGACATCCAGGCTCGTATCCGCGCCGGCGAAAGTCCCGAGGCGGTCGCTGCCGTCGCCCAGATGCCGATGGAACGCGTGATGGCGTTCGCCGGCCCCGTCCTCGCCGAGCGCGATCACATCGCCAGCCTCGCGCAGCGTGCTTCCGTCCGCCGTCGCGGTGGAGGCGACGCCCCGGCCCGCAACCTCGGTGCCTGGGTGACCGAGCGGCTGAAGACCCGCCAGGTCGATCCCGCGTCGGCCGAGTGGGACGCGTGGCGGCGCGACGACGGCCGCTGGGCGGTCCGTGTCTCCTACTTCGTCGCGACCGACGACGAGGCGGAGCAGAAGGACGAGAAGATCGCCATGTTCGCGTACGACGCCCCCGGGCGGTACGCGGTCCCCGACGACGACGAAGCCCGCTGGCTGGTCGGCGAGCAGGCCCAGGTGATGCCGCCGCCGGTCCAGCCCACGCACCAGCCCGGCGAACGCCGCCTGTCCGCGGTCGCCGACATCGACCCGACCATCGCCCCCGACCACGGCGCCGACAGCTATGAGGCCGGCTTCGAGGACACCATCAGCCTGCCGCGCCGAAACCACCCGGTCTCCGGCCGGCCCGGCTTCGGGCGGGAGACTCCGCCGGACACCGGCCGTCCGGGCGTCGGCCGTGACCCCGAGGCTCCGGCCGCCCGGGAGACCGAGCGCGGTCCGCGCCGCGTGCACTCGGTGCCGAACCCGGACGACGAGCCGACGCTGATCGACGTACCGGTCGAGCAGCCGCCGGCACTGCGGCCCGCCGTGCGCGCGGTCGAGCGTGCGTCGCAGCCTCCGGCCGAGACCGCCTCGTTCACGCCTCCCGAGGAGCGCGCCGCCGCTCCCGAGAACCCGTTCACCGAGCGCCGGGCCACGCCTGACCGCGGCGCTGCTCCGGTGCGCCAGGCTCCCGAGTCGCGTGCGCCAGAGGCCCGCGCTCCGGAGTCCCGCCGGCAGACCGAGCGGTCCGCCCCGGCTGAGCCTGCCAAGCCGGAGCCCTCAGCGCAGCCGGTCGAATCTCCCGCGGCTGCCGCCGAGCCGGCCGCCCAGGAAGAGGCGGCCGAGCCCAAGAAGAAGCCGGCCCGCCGCAATTCCAAGCGCGCCAGCGTCCCGAGCTGGGACGAGATCATGTTCGGCAAGAAAGCCGACTGACCGGCGCTTCCTGACGCATCACGGACACCTGTCCCAGATAGCGGACGATGTTTGGCAGCGCGACCGCGCTCTGCCATGATCTTCCGCATGCACCTGCTGTGTTGTTGCTGTTGTCGCTGACGCGCGCCGCTCTCGGCGCACGAGGCCCTGTCCTTTCCGTGGCCCGCCCGCCGACACAGCACTCACAGGATCTTTCCCATGAATCTCCCGGCTTTCGCCGACCTGCTCGCGTCCCGCGGCCTCCGGCTGCTGCCCGGCTCGCACGCCGTCCCGGTCGAGCTGCTCGTCCAGTTGCCTGATGCAACAATCGCCCGGTTCACCGCCCAGGGCACCAGGCTCCGCCTGCGTCGCTACTCCCCCGACGCCCTGACCGCGATCACCATCCCGGCCGAGTGCGGTTGCGGCGACCACCACCCCCGGACCGGCCCCACCCGCGTCACACTGAGCCGGTACGCCGTACCGTCCGAAGAGCGCACCATCGACGGCGAGCTCCTCTTCGGCTGGCAGCACCACGAGGCCGGCCTGCTCCGCCTCCCCGACGCCGCCACGCACTTCTTCACCCTGCTCGACACCCTCCAGGCCCCCACCCGCGAGCTGGTCGGCGTCGCCTAGCCCAACCCAGTCAGCTGAGTTCCTCGGCCAAGGCGACGAGGATGCCCTCGGGGCCGCGGACGTAGCAGAGCCGGTACCTGTCCCCGTACTGCGCGATCTCGCCGACGAGCTCGGCGCCGTGAGTACGCAGCCGGGCGACCGTGTCAGCGATGTCGTCGACGGCGAACATGACGCGATACATGCCCACCGTGTTGTGCGGCGGGTTGTGCGGCCCGGCGATCGCCGCGGGGCTGAGGTACTTCGCCAGCTCGAGCCGGCCGTGGCCGTCCGGGGTCCGCATCATCGCGATCGCGCAGTGGACGCCGTCGAGTCCGACGGTCTGGTCCACCGACGGACCCTCGACCTCCGCTCTACCCTCCAGCTCCATGCCGAGCTCTTCGAAGAACGCAACGGCGGCCTCGAGGTCGTCGAAGACAATGCCGACGTTGTCCATCCGCTGGATCGTCAAGGTCGTGCTCCTTCTCCGTCGCGTGGCCTGCCGTGGCCACTGTGTACCTGAGACGGAGCCATCACGGCCTTCTCGACACCCGGAAGGTGAACTGCTTCTCAGGGGCGGCGGTGGGGTGGTTCGTGGGTGTCGAAGTGGGTGCGGGCTTCTTCGACCTTCGCGAGGTTCGGGGACCATTCGGCGAGTGAGTGGAACAGGGGCGCAAGGCTGCGGCCGAGGTCGCTGATCTCGTACTCGACGCGCGGCGGGACCTCCGGGAAGTACGTGCGTACGACGAGTCCGTCGCGCTCCAACTGCCGGAGCCGCTGGGTCAGCACTTTCGGTGTGATCACTCCGATCTGCCGCTGGAGCTCCACGAACCGCTGACGGCCGAACTCGTTCAGCGTCCACAGGATCGGCGTCGTCCACCGGCTGAAGACCAGGTCCACGACCGGCGCGATCGGACAGGCCTGCACCGGATCCACTGCTGTGCGCTCGATCACAAAGGTCCCTCTCGCCAATACTTTCCTCTAGGTACCTACTATCCCACGACAAGTAGCGTCCTCGGCAGATCAACCGAACGAGGAGCACACATGATCGTGGTCACCGGAGCCACCGGAAACGTAGGCCGCCCGCTGGTCGAAGCCCTGACCGCAGCAGGCGAAGAAGTCACGGCGGTCTCCCGCCGCATTACCCAGGCGCCGGACGGCGTACGACGCTTCGCCGCCGACCTGTCCGAACCGAGCAGCCTCAAGCCCGCGCTCGACGGAGCCGACGCGGTGTTCCTGCTGACGGCCGCCGCCTTCCTGGCCGACGGGAACCTCGGCGACGTCATGGAGGTCGTCAAGGCGGCCGGCGTCTCGCGGGTCGTACTGCTCTCGTCCCAGGGTGTCGGCACCAAGCGGCACCCGTCGGATCTCGAGGACGCCGTGACGAGGTCCGGGCTCGGCTGGACGATGCTGCGGCCCGGCAACTTCGCCAGCAACGCCTTCCAGTGGGCCGAGTCGATCCGCACCGAGCGGACGATGGCCGCGCCGTTCGCCGACGTCGCACTGCCCGCGGTCGATCCCGACGACATCGCCGCGGCAGCGGCTGCCGCACTGCGCGACCCGAGCCATGTCGGCAACACCTACACACTGACCGGCCCGGCGGCGATCTCACCCCGCCAGCAGGCTGAGGTCATCGGTCAGGCTCTCGGCGAGCCGGTGCAGTTCGTCGAGCTCAGCCGGGACGAGGCGCGCACCCGGATGCTCACCTACATGCCCGAGCCTGTCGTCGAGGCCACCCTCGGCGCCCTCGGCACGCCGACCCCGGCCGAGCAGCAGGTGAGCCCCGACGTGGAGAAGGTGCTCGCTCGTCAGCCACGCACCTTCAAGGACTGGGTCACTCGCAACCTGCACGCGTTCAAGTAGCCCGGACGAGCGGGAGGAAGACGTCGTCGACGAGGGACGTGAGGGTGGTGGGGGCGAGGGGCTCGCGGGTGAAGAGCATTTCGTGGCGGAGGAGGTTGGTGGGCGCGGTGAGGACCCGGGCGGGAACATCCGCGGTCGGGATCTCGCCGCGGTCCGCCGCCCGCTGCACGATGGTCGCCATCACCCCGGTCATCCGGCGGTAGACCTCCGGATCCAGGTCCGGCGCCTCGGCCAGCAGGCCGTGGAGGATGTCGGGCCCGAGCGTCGCGAACCGGTCGGCCATCCGCTGCAGCACCGCGAGTACGTCGTCGCGCAGGCTCCCGGTGTCGGGGATGTCCTCGACGATCGAGCCGGTCCGGTGCCGCATCGCCGCGACCACCAGCTCCGCCCGGTTCTTCCACCGCCGGTACAGCACCTGTTTGCCGGTGTGCGCCCGCGCGGCCACCGCCTCCATCGTCAGCCGCGCGTAGCCGGACTCCATCAACTCGTCCCACGCGGCGTCGAGCAGCACGGCCTCGAGCTCGGCGCCCCGGCGGCGCTGCGTCTGCTCCATCACCCGACTCCCAACAAGAGACCTTGCGTCTCTTAACGATCCGAGCCTACTCTGAAATCCGTAAGAGACGCAACGTCTCTAAGGAGACCTCGGAATGACCACCACCACTCCCGACCGCCTGGACCGCGCGGTCCTCAAACTCGCCGCCGTCCTGGTCCTCGGTGCCCTCGCTCCACTGCTCGACAGCACGATCGTCACGGTCGCGATCCACACCCTCGGCACCGAGCTGGGCGCGCCCGTGTCCACGGTCCAATGGGTCAGTACGGCGTACCTGCTCGCGCTGGCGATGGCGATCCCGATCACCGGCTGGTCCGCCAACCGCTTCGGCGCCAAACGGATGTGGATCGTCGCGCTGGCGCTGTTCCTCGCCGGATCGATGCTGTGCGGCGTCGCCTGGAACATCGGTTCGCTGATCGCGTTCCGGGTGATCCAGGGCCTCGGCGGCGGACTCATGCTGCCGATCCTCCAGACCATCCTGCTGCGGGCGGCGGGACGCGAACGCATCGGCCGGCTGATGGCCGTCGTCACCTTGCCCGCACTCATCGGCCCGATCCTCGGTCCCGTGATCGGCGGGCTCCTGGTCGGCAAC
Organism: Kribbella sp. NPDC048837; assembly: GCF_055586945.1. Lineage (NCBI taxonomy): Bacteria > Bacillati > Actinomycetota > Actinomycetes > Propionibacteriales > Kribbellaceae > Kribbella > Kribbella sp. NPDC048837. The sequence continues at coordinate 221,949 of NZ_JBVJHF010000001.1, read as the reverse complement.
CTCAGCTGGCGCTGGATCTTCTACGTCAACGCACCGATCTGCATCCTGGCGATCATCCTCGCCGTCCGCACCCTCAAGCCCGATCCCGAGCCGGCGGCCGCCAAGCTGGACGTCATCGGCCTGCTCCTCATCTCCCCCGCCCTGGCCGGCATCATCTACGGCCTCACCCAGGTCGGCGAGTACGGCGGCTTCGGCCACGCCGCCGTACTGGTCCCGATCGGCGCCGGCCTGATCCTCCTGCTCGCCTTCATTCTCAGAAGAAGTCCACTGATCGACCTCACCCTGTTCCGCACGAGATCCTTCAGTGCCTCGAGCGCACTGCTCTTCCTCACCGGCTTCGGCCTGTACGGCGCGATGCTGCTCCTCCCGCTCTTCTACCAACAGGCCCGCGGCGAGACCGTCACGGCCGCCGGCCTCCTCCTCGTCCCCCAAGGCATCGGCAGCCTGCTCGCCCGAGTGGCCGGCGGCCTCACCGACCGGATCGGCCCACGCCCGGTCGTCCTGGCAGGCATAGCCCTCACCACCCTCGGGACCATCCCCTTCGCCTTCAGCGGTACGTCGTACGCACTGCTGGCGATCGGTCTCGTCATCCGTGGCGCCGGACTGAGTGCGGTCAACCTGGCCGTGATGGTCGGCGCGTTCCGTGAGCTCGAGCCGCAGCAGATCCCCCATGCCAGCAGCACCACGCGGATCATGCAGCAGCTCGGCGGCGCGTTCGGTGCCGCGACGCTGGCCGTGATCCTGCAGAGCCAGCTGACCGGCCACACCACCGGATCCGCCTACGCGCACAGCTTCGCCTGGGCGATCGCCTTCACCGTGATCGCGGCGATCCCGGCCCTTTTCCTGCCGAAGCGCCGGGCTCTTGAATAAGTAACACGCTTGGTTTAACTTATCCGCGCACTGCTGTCGCATGTACTCCGGCCCGCCACCTGGAGGTTTCCAGCATGTCCAGACGCCTGCTCGCGCGGGTCCTCCCCGCCCTCCTCCTGACCAGCGTCCTCGCGGTCCCGGCCGCGCACGCCGCCACGATGTACCCGAGCGGGGTCGGCACCGACCTCGGGCCGACCCCGACCACCCTCGGGGTGAAGCCCGCGGCCGGCGACGATCCCGCCGGGCTCCGGACCGGCACCGAACAAGGCCGGACCTACTGGCAGACCAACCAGGCCGCCGACACCGGCTACCTCGAGTTCGACGTCGACCGCGACTACGTCGACGAGATCGGCACCGACGACGTCCTGGTGACGGTGACCTATCTCGACAGCGGCTCCGGCACGCTCGAACTCCAGTACGACGCCAAGACCGACCCGCAGGCGGACACGACCGACGTTCGGCTGACCAACAGCGGTCAGTGGAAGACCGGCGTCTTCGAGCTCACCGACATCGGGTTCACCAACCGTCTGGGCGACGCCGACGTCAGGATCTTCGGCAGCGCCGACATCGCGATCGCCGGCCTGCGGATCAGTACGGCGGGCGCCTCGGTGCAACTCGGTGCGTCGCCGATCCAGAACGGCATCAGCCCGCGCGCCGGGGACGACGCCGCGCATCTCGTCACCGGGGTGCAGGACGGTCGCCCGTACTGGCAGACCGACCGCACCGCCCCGGCGCCGGGCACGAACTTCTTCTACATGAACGTCGCGGACACCTACCTCTACGACAACCGCGGCCTGGTGCTGATCAGCATCGACTACTTCGACGAGGGCAACGGCCAGTTCGGTCTGCACTACGACTCGCCCGGCGAGACGATCCCGGAGAAGTTCAAGAACTCCGCGGTCGTCCAGTACGGCGACACCAAGACCTGGAAGACCTACACCTTCGCCCTGCCGGACGCGGTGATGACGAACCGCTCCAACGGTGGCGACTTCCGCATCCACAACGGCAACGGTGCGGTCGACCTCAAGGTCGCCGCCGTCCGGGTCGCCAAGGTCGCGACGACGCTCGACGTCACCGAGGGGCTCGTCGACCTGATCGACCAGGCGGCCCGGACCGAGCAGGCCGCCCGGGAAGGCACTCGCGACGGCCAGTACCTGGCCGGCAGCAGGGCGACCCTGCGCCAGGCGATCGACGACGCTCGCGCGATCGCGGCCACTCCCGGCGTCACCGACGTACAGGTCAAGGCTGCACTGCAGACCCTGCAGGCCAAGCTCGACGCGTTCACGCCGATCGACACCAACTTCGCACCCGACGGTACGGCGACGGCCAGCAGCGGAACCAGTGCCGTGAATGTGAACGACCGCAACCACGACACCGCGTGGACCAGCGGACCCGGCGAGGCGTGGTTGCAGCTCGACCTCGGCAAGCCGCGACCGGTCAACGACGTACGGGTCGAATGGGCCCAGGCCTACTCCCCCGACTACTCCGTCCAGGTCTCGAACGACGGCACGAAGTTCACCACTGTCGGCCGGACCGGCTCACCCGGCGGCAACCAGGTCAGCAAGACCCGCTTCGCGACGACCTCCGCGCGCTATGTCCGGGTCACGATGACCGGCGCCGACTCCTTCATCGTCAAGGAACTCGAGCTGAGGGTGTCCCCGGTCGTGACACCGACGCCGCGGTTGATCCAGACGGTCAACCCGACCGAGGACGGCGTGGTCGCCGATTTCGACGCCACCGAGTACGGCGCCGACCGCACCGGCCGGCGGGATTCCACCAAGGCGATCCAGCAGGCGATCTACGCCTGCCAGGACGCGGGCGGCGGCACGATCTGGCTGCCCGCGGGCAAGTACAAGGTCACCGACACGATCGAGGTGCACGCGTTCTGCACCGTCCGCGGCGACCACGGCCAGGCGCCCGACTACGGCACCGTGATCATCGCGGATCTCCCGTCCGGTGACGACGGACCCAGCCTGTTCCGGATCGGCGGCAGCGCCGGCGTCCTCGGCGTCACCACCTACTACCCGAACCAGAACGCGACCGACCCGGTGCCGTACAACTACACGTTCGAGATCCCCGGCGGCGCCTGGATCGGCAACGAGAACTACATGATGGCGACCGTCTCCGACGTCACCATGCTGAACTCGTACCGCGGGATCGGCGTCAGCACGATGCCGAACGACCACGGCAACGCGCCCAGCTCCGGCCAGGTGCACGAGTCGACCACGATCCGGAACATCCAGGGCACGGCACTCTTCGAGGGCGCCCGCGCGTACAACGGCGCCGACGTCGGCACCTGGGAGAACGTTGCCTTCAGCAACTCCTACTGGGCGTCCGCGCCCCAGGCCTACCACCCGCCGGCCCGGGCGGCGCTGGACGCGTGGACCCGGGCGCACGGCACCGGCCTGGTGCTCGGCGACCTCGAGTGGGACCAGTTCCACAAGATCGCGCTCTCCGACTATCACGTCGGGATCCACGTCGTGGCCGGCCAGCGCGCCCAGTTCACCGGCAGCTTCCTCGAACCGGATGTACGGCGTACCGACATCGGCGTGCTCGTGGACGTCATCGACGACCGCTGGGGCATGACGCTGGCCGGCGGCCGGATCGAGGGCAGCGACCACGCGATCCAGAACAACGCCCGCGGCTACGTGAAGGTCACCGGGACCACGCTCGCTGGTGCTCTCGACGGCATCATCCACCGGATGTCCGGCACCGCGCCGAGCTATACCCACAGAGCGCTCCCCAAGCCGGCGCAGAAGCTGTACGTCGTCAACGCACCGCACGGCGTCGGGTACCTCCCGGCCGCCGACGCGACATCGGCTGTCCAGAAGGTGCTGACCAAGGCCGGCCGGGACGGCGGCGGCATCGTCTACCTGCCCGCCGGCTGGTACCGGATCGGCTCGCATCTGACCGTCCCGGCGAAGGTCGAGCTCCGCGGCGCGTCCGCCGTACCGAACCGGGATCAGGGTGGCGCGAGTGGCGGCACCGTCCTGCAGGCGTTCGAGGGCCGCGGGGCGGCGGACACCGCCACGGCACTCGTCACGCTGGCCGGAAAGAACGCCGGTCTCCGCGGCCTGCGGGTCTTCTACCCGGACAACAACCCCGGTTCGAGCGAGGGTGTCGTCTCCTACCCGTACGCCGTCCGCGGTCACGCCGGTGGGAACTACGTGATCAACGCCGGCTTCCCGAACGCCTGGAACGGGATCGACCTCAGCGGTGACGACGTCGTGGTCCGGAAGGTCGCCGGCGCGTTCTTCGACCACGCGATCGCGATCGGCCCGGGGAGGAACGGCCGGATCGAGGGCGTGCTGTCCAACGGGAACGCGGTCACCCGGGTCGGCTACCAGCAGCCGTACTGGATGAACGAGGGCAGCATCTTCGAGCTCGTCATCGACAAGTACATGCGCAAGACCGCGAAGATCGTCACCGTCGACGGCGCCCGCGGACTCACGCTGCTCAACGTGTTCGCGTACGGATTCCACGACGGGCTCGTGGTGAACTCCGGTCAGGTCGGCGCCTTCAACCTCGGCACCGACAACCTGGGCACCGACGGCCACACGGTCAAGGTCGTCAGCGGTGACGTGGAGGCGACCAACCTGGCCCGCTACAACGGCGCCACGCTCGCCGGCCCCGCGACGCTACGCAACGTGATGGTGATCAACGTCGTCCAGCGCAGCATCAAGGTCCAGGCCAACGGTCCGGGCACTGTGAAGATCGCCGGGAACGAGTCCGAACCCGGGACGTACGAAGTCGGCGCGCAGGTCACAGTGACGGCGGCACCAACATCGGATAGCGTTTTCCAGAACTGGACCGTCGACGGGACGGTGATCTCGACCGAGCCGTCGTACTCCTTCACCGTCGCCACGGACCAGGTTCTGACCGCGAACTTCCAGGCGAAGTAGGAGCGAGATGGCTGACACACAACAGCAGGTCGCGATCGTGGGCTGCGGCATCATCGGCCGCACCCACGCGGACACCGTCGCGGCACGGCCGGACGCGACCGTGACCGCCCTCGTCGACACGGACGCCGGTGCCCGCGCGGCGCTGGCGGCCCGGCTGAAGGAGGCGGGCCACCCGGAGCCGAAGGTGTACGACGACCTGGCCGCGGCGCTGAGTGGGTCGGACGTCACCCTGGTCGCGATCTGCACCCCGAGCGGGACGCACGCCGCGCTGGCCGAGCAGGCGCTGGACGAGAAGAAGCACGTCGTGATCGAGAAGCCGCTCGACGTCGATCTGACCCGGGCCCGCCGCCTCGGCGCGGCGGCCACCCGGGCGGCGAGCCACGGCGTGGTCGCGTCGGTGATCAGCCAGCACCGGTTCGACGCGGGCAGCGCGGTGGTCAAGCAGGCGATCGACGCCGGCCGGTTCGGTCAGCTCACGTCCTCGGTCGCGACGGTGGCCTGGTGGCGCAGCGACGAGTACTACGCGTCCGCGGGCTGGCGTGGCACCTGGGCGCAGGACGGCGGTGGCGCGCTGATGAACCAGGGCGTGCACACCGTCGACCTGATGCTGTGGTTCATGGGCCGGCCGGTGAGCATCCAGGCCCAGGCGTTGCGGGCCGCGCATCACGCGATCGAGGTCGAGGACACCGTGGTCGCGACCATCACGTTCGAATCCGGTGCCGTCGGCACACTGCACGCGACGACCGCGGCCTTCCCCGGTGGCCGGACGCGGGTGTCGGTCCACGGCACCGAGGGCGGTGCGGAGGTTGAGGACGACCGGCTGAGCCGCCTCAACGTCGACGGGGTGAAGGACGAGGCCCCGACCGACGTGGGCGAGCCGGGTGGTCACAAGGCGCAGTACGACGACATCCTCGCGGCGATCGCCGACGGCCAGCCGCCGGCCATCACCGTCCAGGACGCGATCGACGCGCTGGCCACGGTCCGCGCGGTCTACATCGCGTCGACCCTGCAGCGCCCGGTCAAGTTCCTCGACGTCCTGGAAGGCCGCTACGACGACGTCGAGGTCTCCCGCGGCATCGGCCTCCCGCCGAACTGACAGCCAAGGCGTCCGGCGCCGCTAGGCGCCGGGCGCGCGGTCGTTCAGGATGCGCTGGTAGAGGTTGCAGTCCTGCCAGACCCCGGCGATGTGCAGGTAGGTCGGAGCGAAGCCGTACTGAATGAAGCCGGTGCGCTGAAGGACACGCTGCGAGGCGGTGTTGTTCGTCAGCGTGCTGGCTGCGATCCGGTGCAGCTTGAGTTCGGTGTCGGCGATGTCCGCGACGGCCTCGACGGCTCGAGTCATCAGTCCACGCCCGATCGCGTCGGAGGCCAGCCAGTAGCCGAGGTCGGCGTTGCGGAAAGGCCCCGGGACGAGGTCGTTCAAGGTGATCGCGCCGACGACCCGGTCGCCCTCGATCAGCAGGAACGGCACGACCAGCCCGTTCTTGTGGCGCTCGAGCAACGTGGTCAGCTTCTCGCGCTGGCCGGCCGGGGTGAACCAGCTCTCCGGTCGCGCCGGCTCCCACGGTGCGAGGTGGTCCCAGCTGCGGACGTACGCGTCGGCCAGAGCGGCGGCGTCATCGAGCGAGGCGAGGCGGAGCTGAACGTCAGGTGTCAACGGGCGTGGTTCGATCACTTGGGCAGCCTACGTGCCTGTGAGGATCCACTGACCCGAGGTGTGAACGCGTCGTGGAAGATCGTCGACGCCGCACCGACCGCGGCCGCGTCGGTCTGCAGCATCGACTCCTCGACCGCGACCGGACGCGTCTCCCGGGCGACCGGGTGTGCGTTGACCGCCCGGCCGATCTCGGTCAGGAAGATCTCCGAGATCTCCTTCCCGAACGCCGGCCCGCCGAGCACGATCAGGTCGATGTCGAGCAGATCGACGAGCCCGACTGCACCTTGCCCGACCACTCGAGCGACCTGCGTGACCGCCTTGATCGCCGCCTCGTCACCGTCGGCTGCCGCCTTGCAGACCGCCCTGTACCGCTTCGCCTCGTCGGTCGCGCCCGGGTCGGTCTCGACGTACCCGAACTCGGCCGCGATCACCGGCATCGACGCGGTCGGGTTGCACTCGGGAATCATCTGTGGACCGTCCACGGGCGACCACTCCCCCATCCGCAGCGCCGCGATCTGGCCGAACTCGCCGGCGTTCGCCGTACCGCCGCGGTAGATCGATCCGTTCAGGATCAGGCCGCTGCCGACGCCCGTGCCCAGGTACAGGTAGGCGAAGTCGCGGGCCCGCGCCGAGCGGCCGATCCAGCGTTCGCCGAGGGCGGCCGCCGTACCGTCCTTCTCGACCAGGACCGGATGGTTGAGCTTCTGCTGCAGGAGCTGGCGGATCTTCAGGCCGCGCCAGGCGGGCTGCAGTGGGAGCGCGAGCAGCGAACCGTCCGCGTCGATGGGTCCCGGTACGGCGACGCCGACGCCGAGCATCGAGTCGAGGTCGACCTGGCTGATGCTGAGCGCCGCGGTCACCGTCGCCGCGGCCAGATCGACCAGCTTGTTCGCTTCCAGGTCGTCGGCGAGGTCGACCGTCTCCCGGCGCACGATCGTGCCGTCGAGATCGACCACGGCGACCGTGAGCAGCTCGGGGTCGATGTGGATGCCGACCGCGTGCGCGGCGTTCGAGCGCAGCCGGACCGGGGTGCGCGGCTTGCCGAGCCGTTCGGCGCGTTCCTGCGCCTCCTCCACGAGCAGCCCCTGCTGCAGGAGGATGCGCAGGATCCGCGACACCGACTGCTGGGTCAGGCCGGTCCGGCGGGAGATCTCGGTCCGGCTGATGATGCCGGCCAGCCGGATCGTCTCGATGATGACGGCCTCGTTGAACGAACCCAGGTCGTACTGGTTCGCGCCCGCGCGCCGCTGCCCCGATCCCTCACCCGAGTCGTCCACCGCCACCTCCCCGTCCGTTCCCGATTAGCCGCGATCGTACTGCCCGTGACCAGGAATCACGGTGCTTCGAGGGCCCCGTCGATGCGTCGTACGCCGGCCGCCCACTCGTCGTGTCCGGACAGTTGCGCCGGATAACGGGCGGCCGCCTCCAGGTCGATCTCGATGCCCCAGCCGGGCGCCTCGTTCGGCCGCAGCCAGCCGTCCTCGATCCGCAGCGCGCCGGGGAAGACCTCGTAGGTCTCCTCGTTGTAGAGATGACCCTCTTGGATGCCGAAGGCAACCGAACTGACGTCGAGCGCGACGTTCGCGGCCGCGCCGATCGGCGAGGTGTCGCCGGGCCCGTGCCAGGCCGTGCGGACGCCGCAGATCTCGGCCAGGTCGGCCAGCTTCCGGGCCGGCGTCAGGCCGCCGATGTCGGACACGTGCGACCGGATGAAGTCCACACCACCGTCCCGGATCAGGCGGACGGCGTCACCGAACGACGTGGTGAGCTCGCCGACGGCCAGCGGCACCGGCGACGCGGCCCGGACCTCGGGCAGCCGGTCCCACAGCTCCGGCGCGAGCACGTCCTCCAGGAAGAACAGCCGGTGCGGCTCGAGGGACCGGGCCAGCAGCACGGCCTCTTTCGGGGTCAGCCGCGAGTGGACGTCGTGCAGCAGCTCGATGTTGTCCGGGAGGGCGTGCCGGGCCTCGGCGAACAGCTCCGGCGTCGTGCGCAGGTAGTCCCGCGCGGACCAGCCGTTGTGGTACGGCGCGTCCGGGTAGAGCGTCGGCACCTGGGGAGCGCCGTACCCGCCGCCGCCCGGCGTCGACATCTGCAGCCGGATGTGCCGCCAGCCCTGCGCGATCAGCTTCTGCGCGTGGTCGATGGTGTCCTCGATCGTCTGCCCGCTGGCGTGGATGTAGGTGTCGGCGGCCGCACGGACCTTGCCGCCGAGCAGCTCGTACACCGGCATGCCGGCGCGCTTGCCGGCGATGTCCCACAGCGCCTGGTCGATGCCGGAGATCGCGTTGTTCGTCACCGGCCCGCCGCGCCAGTAGCCGGAGAACCCGGCCAGCCTCGTCAGGTCGCCGATGTCACCCGGGTACCGGCCGACGAGCAGCCGGGCCAGGTGCTCGTCGACGAACGTCTGGACCGCCTTCCACCGCTGGGTGAAGGTCGCGCACCCGAGCCCGTACAGGCCCGGCTCGGTGGTGTCGATCTTCACCACCACCAGGGGGATGCCTTGCGGCGCGGTGACGATCGCCTTGACCTCGCGGATCCGGATCTCATCCCGGACGGGCCACGGCTGGTCGAAGTTCGAGGGCATTCACAGCTCCAAAGAGAGGGTGGGAAGGTCGAGTTCGTACTGCGCCTGGAAACCGAGCACGGTCCGGGCGGCGGTCAGGTCGATCGGCACCTCGCGGCCGATGAACCGGCGCAACCGCGGCACGTCCGGCGCGAACCTGTCCAGCAGTGCCTCGGTCTCGTACGGCGCGCGCGTGGTGCCGGCCGCGACGAAGAACACGTGGGCGCCGGACAGCGGTGCCGTCAGTCCCAGTTCGATCGCGCGGGCCGAGTCTCGCAGATCGAGGTAACTCCAGGCCTCCCGCAGTCCATCGAGTGGATCGCGGCGGGCATGGTCGGCCTGACGCTGCAGGATCTCGGTCGTGTTCACGTGCGGGAACCGGAACGCGACCACGTCGATCCCCCACCGGCGCCAGGCCATCCGGGCGGTGTTCTCGTCGTTCTGCTTGGACAGCGAGTACGGGTCGCCGACGTCGACCGGGATCTTCTCGTCCCACGGGAAGTAGGCCGGCAGGATCTCGTGCGGGTTGAACGGGATCCCGGTCGCGTTGATGCTGCTCGCGACCACGGCCCGCTCGATGCCGAGCGCACCGGCCTGGGCGAGCACGTTGAACGTCGACACCACGTTGATCGAGTACACGTCGTACGGCGTACCCGCCGACGGGTGGGCCAGGGCCGCGAGGTGGACGACGTACTCGGCGCCGTCGAGCGCCCGGGCGACGTCGTTCTCGGACCGGGTGTCGCCGATCAGCACCCGGTCGGCCTTGAGGTCCGGGTGCTCGACGTTGGTCAACGCCGTCACCCTGGCCCCGAGCTCGTTCAGATGCTCGACCGTCGCCAGCCCGATCCGGCCGGCTGCCCCCGTCACCAGCACGCGCCGGCCGTTGAGTGGACTCACTCTTTGATACCCCCTGCCATCCCCACACCGCGGAGGAATTGTTTCTGGAACACCAAGAACAACACGACAGGGATCAGAACCGCGAGGAACAGGGCGCTCATCTGCAGGGAGATCTCCGTGGTCTTCTGCACCCGCGGCAGGGCGACCGAGATCGGTTGCAGCCGCGGATCGGGCAGGACGAGCAGCGGCCAGAGGTAGTCCTTCCAGGACCCGATGACCGTGAGCAGAGCGACGACGCCGACGATCGGCTTGGACAGCGGCAGGATCAGCGCCGTGAAGACCCGCAGGTTGCTCGCTCCGTCGATCCGGGCGGCCTCGATCAGCTCGCGCGGGATCGAGTCGAAGTACCGCTTCATCACCAGCACGTTGAACGCGCTCGCCGCCGACGGCAGCCAGACCGCCCAGAAGGTGTTCTGCAGGCTGATCCCGAGCAGCGGCATCTTCAGCACGGTCATGTACAGCGGGACCAGCGAGATGACACCGGGCAGGAACAGCGTCGCCAGGACGGCTCCGGTGATGACCGGTCCCCACTTCGGCCGTAGCACGCTCAGGACGAACGCTCCCGTCGTACACACGAAAAGCGTCGAGATCATCGAGCCGATCGCGATGAACGCGGTGTTGCCCAGGTAGGCGCCGATCTGGACCCGGTTCCAGGCGTCGGGGATGTTCTTCAGCTGGATCCCCGACGGCCACAGCTGCATCGGGCCGCTCAGGATGTCCTGGCTGGTGGAGACGCCGGACTTGAGCAGCCAGAGTAGTGGGCCGACGCCGGCGATCAGGACACCGACGAAGATCAGCACCTGGATCACCGGCAGGCCGTAGCGGACCGCGCCACGCTGCCGGTCCGCGGTCGAGATGATTCCGCGCTCGTGGCTCATGTCGTACTCCAGCGGCGAGTGACGAAGTGGTAGACGACCGACAGTGCGCACAGGACCCCGGCGAGCAGCACGCTGAGCGCGGTCGCGGCGCCGAAGTCCCCGTTGACGAACGCGTACCGGTAGATCAGCAGCAGGACCGTCATGGTGGCGTTGTTCGGGCCGCCGCCGGTGAACAGGAACGGCTCGGTGAACACCTGGAACGTCCCGATCAGCTGCAGCAGCATCATGATCAGGATGATTCCGCGGATCTGCGGCAGCGTGACGTGCCAGACCCGGCTCCAGATCCCGGCGCCGTCCAGCTCGGCCGCTTCGTACAACTCCGTGCGTACGCCGGTCAGCGCCGCCAGGTAGATGATCGAGGTGGCGCCCGCGCCGGCCCAGGTCGCCTCCAGCACGATGGCCGGCATCGCCAGGGTCTGCGAGTTCAGCCAGGCGAACGGCCCGATCCCGAACCAGCCGAGGATCGAGTTGAAGACGCCCGCACCACTCGGGTCGTAGAAGAACGTCCACAACAGGATCGCGGCCACCGGCGGGACCACGGCCGGCAGGTAGGAGAACACGTTGTAGAGCCACCCGGTCTTGCGCAGCTCACTGATGAACACGGCCAGGAACAGCGGCACCGGGAACCCGAAGAGGAGTGCCAGGAAGGCGAAGTACAGCGTGTTGAGCGCCGCCTGCGGAAGCTGCGGATCGGTCAGCACGTAGCTGAAGTTCGACATCCCGACCCACTCGGCGGGCAGGACCAGGTTGTTCTTCTGGAAGCTGAGCACCAGGCCGCGGACGATCGGGCCCCAGGAGAAGTACAGGAAGATCAGCACCAGGGGCAGGGCGAAGAAGATGCTGCTCAGCCCGCCGGAGCGGTACCAGGTGGCAACGCTCCGGCTGGACTTGGGGGCACGTAGCAAGGACATGGGAGCTACCGGGCCAGGCGTGCGTCGATCTTCGAGGCGGTGTCGCTCAGCAGCTTGTCGATGTCCGCATCCTTCTTCGTGAGCACCTGCTGGACCACCGGGTCGAGCAGCGAGTAGACCTCCTGGCCCTTGTTCGACGGCTCGGGCAGCAGCTTCAGCGACGTCGTCGAGTCGATGTAGCCCTGGAACTGCTTGACCGGGACGTTCACGTACGGCTCACGCCACTTGTTGTACTGGTCGTACGTCTCCTGGCTCAGCGGACTGATGCCCGGGCGGCCGACGAAGCCCTTGTCCGCGATCGTGGTCTTCGCGTCGGCGACCGCGACCGCCTCGGAGGTGTACTTGTCGAACTGGTCGAACTTGATCCACTTCAGCGCCGCGACGATCTCGTTCTTCGTCGCCTTCGGGCTGATCATCTTCAGCGAGCCGCCGGTCAGCGTGCCGTACGGGCCGCCGTCCTGCGGCAGCGCGCCCTCACCGAAGTCGGCGGGCTTCATGCCGAACTGCTTCACGCTCATGTCGTAGGCGTCCGGCGCCTGCAGGACCATGCCGATCTTGCCGGCCGCGAAGTCCTGGCGGACCTCCTCCTGGTTGTACAGGAACCGGCTGCCCATCGAGTTGTCGGTCCAGCGCATGTCCTTGAGCAGCTGCAGCGCCTTCTTGGTCGGCGCGTCGTTGAACGTGCTCTTCTTGCCGTCCGCGCTCTCGACCGTGCCGCCCATGCTGTACGTCATCGTGGTCAGCATCCAGCCACCGGTGTTGTTCGTGGTCAGCTGCGCGTACCCCGCCTTACCGGTCTTCTCGGAGATCTGCTTGGCGTACTGGCGGACCTCGTCCCAGGTCGTCGGCGGCTTGTCCGGGTCCAGGCCGGCCTGCGTGAACAGCGCCCGGTTGTAGGCGATGCCGACCGAGAAGACGTCGATCGGCACACCGTAGATGCGGCCGTTGGCGTCCTGGACGATCTTCAGGACGTTCGGGTTCAGGTCCTTGGTCAGGTCGACCAGCTTCAGCTCGTCGGTGATGTCCGGCAGCTGCTTGTTCGGGATCATGTTGGCCGGCTCGGTGAAGCTGATGTTCATCACCGTCGGCAGCGTCCCGCCGGCCACCTGGGCCTGGAACGTCTGGGCCTGCCAGCTGGTCTCGGTCGACTTCACCGTGATGTTCGGGTTCTTCGCGGTGAAGTCGGCGATCTTCTGGTTGAACGCCTTCAGGTCGTTCGGCTTGTCGGGGGTCGGGCGGTCCCCGATCGTGATGGTGACCGGCGCGCTCTGGTCGATCTCGCCGCCGGCGCCGCCGGACGACGACGGCGTCGCGTCCTTCGCACACCCCGCGGCCGCGAGTACCAGCCCGGCAACGCCCAGGGCGGCGCCCCACCTGCTCACTCTCGTCATCGGAACTCCTCAGGTTTCCGGATGCCGCCGATGTGCTCTGAGCCACACACCGGCCAGGTCCCGAGTAAGTTAAACCAAGCGTGTTACTAATTCAATGCCTAGCAGGGGGTCAATTGCGGCAACGGTTTCGCTCAGGGGGTGAGGTCACCCATCGGCATGAACTTCGGCGCCTGCGGATCGGCCAGGAAGTCCAGCAGCAGACCGTTGACCAGCGCGGGCTTCTCCAGCGGCAGCCCGTGCGAGGCGCCCGGTACGACGGCCACCTGAGCGTCCGGGATCGCCCGGGCGACCTCCGCGGCGTGCTCGATCCGGACGCAGTCGTCGTCCCCCTGCATGAGCAGGACCGGCATCGGCAGGTGCTTCAGTTCGGCGAGCTCGAGGTCCGGGAGCGTGCTCCACAGGTCGACCCACTTGGCGAAGACGACGTCGAAGTGCTCAGGACCGTCCGGGGACACCGCCCCGTAGTCGGTCCGGCCCCACGACTTGAGGCTGTCGTGGCCTTCGGGTGTCAGCATCAGGTGGTCGTTGGCCGGCGTACCACCGGCTCGGGTGTGTTCGGTGCCGATCATGACCAGCTTGCGGACCAGGTCAGGGCGGCTCAGCGCGGCCCGCACGGCGACCTTGCCGCCGTCACTCCAGCCGATCAGATGCGCCGGGCCGAGGTTCAGTGCCTCGATGAACGCGACCAGGTCGGCGGCGTACAGCTCGAACGTCACCGGCCCGTCGACGTCCGGGCTCCGGCCGTGTCCCCGCCGATCGGGGATGATCACCTAGTAGTGCTTCGCCAGCTCAGCGCTCTGCCCACGCCAGCTGTCGCCGCTCGTCACCCCACCGTGGAGCAGCAGAACCGGGTCACCGGTCCCGAGCATCTCGTAGTACGTCCTCACTCCACCCGCGTCCACGTACATACCGTCATGCTGCCAGACCCACTGAGGGCCACACGGCCGACCGGTCAGATCGGCAATCCGCTGCCGGTGCCGCTGTCCCAGGACACTCACATCTGGAGTGCCCCGGCCGCACTCGGGCAGCGTGTGGGTGCTGATCCCTTAGTTCTTGCCGGTGGCTACCGGGCGGGTGGGGTCGGTGATCCATTCGGACCAGGAGCCGACGTAGACGGTGGCGGGGAGGTCGGCGACTTCCAGGGCCAGGGCTTCGTGGGCGGCGGTGACGCCGGAGCCGCAGTAGACGCCGACCTCGGTGGAGTGGTTGACGCCGAGCTTCTCGAAGCGCTCGCGCAGATCGGCGGCGGGAAGGAAGTGGCCGTCGGGCGCGACGTTCGCGGTGGTCGGGGCGTTCGTGGCGCCGGGGATGTGGCCGGCGACGGGGTCCATCGGTTCAACCTCACCGGCGAACCGCTCGGGCGCCCGGGCGTCCAGCAGCACACCGGACGCGGCAACAGCAGCCGCACCCTCGGCGTCGAGCATGGCGATGTGGCCCGGAGTCGCCGTGAACGTTCCCGCGGCATCTGCAGGAACCTCAGTAGTGACCTCTCCCCCAGCGGCCTGCCACGCCGCCAGCCCACCGTCGAGAACGCGTACGTCGGCGACCCCGAAGTACCGGAAGGTCCACCAGGCGCGCGCCGCCGCCATCGAGGTCGCGGCGTCGTACACAACCACAACACTGTCTTCGGAAACGCCGGCCCGGCGGAGGGTGGTGGTGACTGTGGTTGCGGTGGGCAACGGGTGGCGGCCGGGGCCGGGTGGGGCGGCCAGCTCCGTGTCGAGGTCGACGAAACGGGCTCCGGGGAGGTGGCCCGCGTCGTACGACTCCTTGCCGGGTGGGCCGGCCAGGTTCCAGGTGACGTCGAAGAGCACCGGCGGTGTGGACAGCGCGCGCAGTTCCTCGACGGTGATCAGTGGACTCATGACGCGGCTCCTCCGAAGGGCAGTACCTCGGGTGACAGGGTGGCGCGGGCGCGGGCCTGGGTGAGGCGGCGGCGGTGGTGGCGGCGGCAGAGCACCTCGTACGCGACCTCGTGGTCCCGTGTCACCATGTCACCCACCACCAGCTGCTCGCCCTCGGTCACCATCTCCCCACCGATCGTACGGGCGTTGTGCGTGGCCCGTTCACCGCACCAGCACAGCGCCTCGACCTGGAGCAGTTCCATCCGGTCCGCGAGCTCGACCAACCGGGCCGAACCGGGGAACAGCGTGGCCCGGAAGTCGGTCAGGATGCCGAAGCAGAACACGTCGATCTGCAGCTCGTCGACCAGCCGGGCGAGCTGCTCGATCTGCAGCGGGCTGTAGAACTGCGCCTCGTCGCAGACCACGTAGTCGATCCGGCCGCCGCGGGTCAGTTCACCGACGACGTAGTCCCAGAAGTCGAACTCCGGGCGCACCTCGACCGCCTCGGCGGCGAGCCCGAGCCGGGACGACAGCACCGAGTCTCCGGCCCGGTCGTGGCTGGTGAAGATCCGCCCCAGACGCCCGCGCGCCTTGTGGTTGTGATCCATCTGCAGCGCCAGCGTGGACTTGCCGCAATCCATGGTCCCGGTGAAGTAGAGCAGATCAGCCACGGGCGCACATCCTGCCAAGTCAGCGGTCCACGCCGCACCTCGGGGTGTGTCGCAGAGGGTCGGCTTGGCTCTGGGGCCGCGGGCGGTTTGAATGGATCGTGCGCAAAGCTCTGGTTCTCCTCCTCGCGGCCTGTCTCACGGTCGCCGTCACCACCCTGCCGGCCGCGGCGACGCCGGCCGGGGCCGAGGCCGGGCTCCGTGCGTACTTCGTCATCACCGAGCCGAACCAGACCGGCAAGGTCACCGGCGCGATCACCTCCAACGGCGGCACCGTGTACGCCACGTACGACGCGATCGGCGTGATCGTGGCCCACTCGACGGCCACCGACTTCGCCGCCAGGATGCGCGACGTCGACGGCGTCCAGAAGGCCGGCGCGACCCGCACCTCGGACCTGCCGGCCGACGTGGCCAACCCGGCGATCCCGCCGGCGGTTCCCGAGACCGCCACCACCACGCCGGAGATGGACCGCGGCGACATGACCCAGATCGGTGCGGACCGGGCCTGGGTGAAGAACCAGGGCTCGAAGAGCGTCACCGTCGGCGTTCTCGACACCGGCGTGGACGACCAGCACCCGGACCTGAAGGCGAACTTCGACGCCACCAAGTCGGCGTCGTGCGCCTACGGCAAGGCCGACACCCGGCCCGGTGCGTGGCGGCCGGTCGGCGAGCACGGTACGCACGTGGCCGGAACGATCGCCGCGGCCCGCAACGGTGTCGGCATGATCGGTGTCGCGCCCGGCGTGAAGGTGTCGTCGATCCGCGTCGCCGAGGCCGGCAGCCAGCTGTTCTTCCCGGAGAACACGGTCTGCGCGTTCATGTTCGCCGCCGACAAGGGTGTCTCGGTCACCAACAACAGTTACTACGTCGACCCGTGGCTGTTCCTGTGCCCGTCGGACCAGGACCAGGACGCGATCGCCGAGGCGGTCCGGCGCGCGGTCAACTACTCCGACACCAAGGGGGTCGTGAACGTCGCCGCGGCCGGCAACGAGGACTACAACCTGGCCGAGAAGTCCAACGACGTCTCCAGCCCCAACGACTCGACCGCGACCCCGCGGAACGTGACCGACGACTGCATCAGCCTGCCGACCGAGCTGCCCAGCATGGTCGTGGTGGCCTCGGTCGACCCGACCGGCGTCAAGTCGCAGTTCTCGAACTACGGCGAGAACAAGATCAACCTGGCCGCACCCGGCGAGGACGTCTACTCGACCGTCCCGGGTGGCGGGTACAAGCTGCTCGAGGGGACGTCGATGGCCTCGCCGCACGTCGCCGGTGTCGCGGCCCTGCTGCGCAGTGTGGACCCCAAGCTGAGCCCGGCGCAGGTTCGCGCCAAGCTCGCCGAGGAGGCCAACGATCTGGCCTGTCCCTCCGGTTCGTCCGGCGAGTGCATCGGCACCGCCGGGAACAACTCCTTCTACGGCGAAGGCATGGTCGACGCGGCCGAAGCGGTCGGTGCGGCGGCCGCGCAGCCGCAGGGCGCGATCTCGATCACGGAACCGGGCGAGCAGCTCGCGTTCGGCGGGATCCCGGCGATTCCGTTGCTGATGAAGGGGACCGGCGGCACCGGCGACATCAGCTACACCGCGGTCGGTCTGCCGCCGGGCCTCACCATCGATCCCGAGCGTGGCTGGATCACGGGCGTCGTGACTCCCGGCTCCGGGCGCTACAAGGTGACCGTGACCGCGCGGGACGGCGAGGCCAAGACGGCGCACACCAGCTTCTTCTGGGACGTCTGGAGCTTCTAGCGGCCGGCGTCGACGAGGAGCGGGATCGCCATCTCGTCGTCGGTGAGCGAACCGTGCTGCCCGATCAGCCCGGCCTCCTGCGGATACCGGCGGCTCGCGACGATCGCGAGCGGACCGAGCGCGGCGACGATGACATCGCCCAGCCGCGGCGAGACCCGCTCCTCGACGGCACCGAACCATCCCCGTGCGACCGCGTCCTCCCGGCTGAGCACGAGTGCCTTGTCCCCCAGCCGCTCCTCGTACGTCGCAATCACGTCGGCGTCCGCGCCATCGACGCAGTACAGATGCCGGAACCGTGACTCGCCGCCGATGAGCCGCAATCCGTTGGTCAGCTCAGGCTCCGCGTCGAGGTCCACCCGGTACTCCGGCGCGATGTCGACCATCCCGTGGTCCGCCACGACGAGCAGTACGGCGTCCCGCGGCAAGGCGGACCGGACCTGCGACGCGAAGGCGTCGGCCGCGGCCAGCTCCTTCTGCCACTGCCACGACTCGCAGCCCTGCTGATGACCGATGTAGTCCAGCTGGGAGTCGTAGACGTACACGAGCGACGAACTGCCCTCACGGCTCGCGAACCGCGTCGCGTCCAGCCGATCCTCGACCGTGTCCGCGCCCCGGTGCTTACTCCCCCGGAACGCTGCCGCCGTCAGACCGGACGAGTCGAACCGCGCCTTGCTGACGTTGCGCGTGGCAACACCAGCGGCAGCGATCCGGTCGAAGACCGTGCTGTGCGGCTGCCAGCGGCGCGGGTCGACCGGCGCGTCCCAGGACAGTGCGTTCAGCAGTGCGCCGCTCTCCGGGACGATCGACGTGTAGCCGACGATTCCGTGCGCACCAGGCGGCAGCCCGGTCCCGAGGCTGGTAAGGCTCACTGCGGTGGTCGACGGCACGCCGGCGGTCAGACTGCGACCGGCCGGCATCAGCGACGACAGGTACGGCGCCACGTCCGCGTGCCGCCGCAGCAGGTTCCACCCGAGTCCGTCCAGCAGCAGCACGGCGTACCGCGGGGCCGGCGGGAGTCCGAGGGCGTTCTGCTCGCCGGGGACCGAGAGGGCACCGGCGACCGATGGGAGGACGTCGGCGAGCGATCCGCCGCCGTACTGCGGGGAGACCGGGACGATCACGGCACTACCTGCTGGTCGCGAACGACAGGGCCTGCGCGAACTCGAGCACCTGCTGGATCCCGGCCGGGCCGTCCGCGGCGGCGCTGATCCGCAGCGAGATGTCGTCGGCGGCGACCGAGCCGGTGTAGCCGTGGTCGGCCTCGCAGTTCGGGTCGGCGCAGACGGCCGGCTCGAGGTCGATCCGGTTCACCATGCCCCAGCCGATGGTCAGCACGACCTCGCCACCGCCGGCCACCGCCGGGTCGGACTTGCCGGAGGCGTAGCCCGCCGGGTTGGGAACCACGCGGTTCACGACCACCGCGTTCACCCGCTGCAGCGGGATCGCCTCGGTCGAGGTCGACGCGTACGGCGCGCGGATGAGTTCGTCGGCGGCGTGCTCGTCGGTGTGCCCGACGATCAGCCGGGACGGGGTCAGCGCCAGGATCGTGATGTGCCGCCGGACCTCGTCACGGTCGAAGGTCGGTTCGTGCTGCAGGACGAACGCGCGGATCGGTTCGCCGGCGATCGCGACCGCGAGCGAATCCGTCACGACATCGGGGTAGTAGCCACACCGGTCGATCGCCTCGCGCAGGTCTGCGGACGCGTCCGCGAGTTCCGGGGCATTGAGGTCACGCATGCTCACATCCTTGCACGGACGGGGCCCGCGACGATTCCGCCTTGTGGACAACCACGGTCAGTTGGCACTGGCCCTCCGCAGCACCGGCGCACCCGCGGTGCCGGCCGCCGCCACCAGGACGAGCCCGACGACGACCTGCCCGATCAGCAGCAGGACGCCGGAACTGCCCTGCGTGATGATCTTCCCGCCACTCAGCGCCAGCCCCGACAGCGCACCGAATCCGACCACCGGCAGCCCGACCCCGATCACGGGTACGACGGCCGCCAGCCGAGCGGACCGCTCGATGACCCGCAACGGCACACCGGACCGCCGCAACGCCCGGGCCGGAACCGCCTGGTCCAGCGCCGTACCGACAGCACCCGCGGCGGTCGACGCGGCAACGGTCAGGAACACCAGAGCCATCAGCAACGCCACACCGATGCGCAGATCGTGGAACGTCGGGTCGTCCTCTCCCGACGGCATGAACACCGAGATGAAGCCGGTGACGAATCCACTCAGCACCAGCGCCGCCACCGGACGGAACGCGCCCTTCGGGTCGTCCGCCAGCCGTCGGCCGGCCAGCAACGCCACCGGTCCGTTGGCCAGGTTCGCCATCGTCTTGCCGATCACCTGGACCGCCCACGGCCCGATCACACGTACGGCGAGCGCGGCGAAGCCCACACCGATCAGCAACGGGATGAGAGCCGCCTGCATCCCGTAGTACGCCAGAACGAGCGGACCGATCACCAACAACCCCAGCCGGAACGCACTGGTCGCCTTCCGGGTCTGACCGCGTACGACGCCCAGCGGGGTGATGCTGACCCGTCCGAGCCCGATGAGCGCGCTGACGACCGACAGGACCGGCACGGCAGCGACTACGACGAGCACGTTCCACCAGCTCACGGTGATGTCGTGCACGTACCAGCGTCCGCCGCCCAGCGGGATGCGTGCGATCAGCGGACTCAGCACCGTGTAGCCGACCAGTCCGATGACTGCACCGGCCAGACCGAGCACTGCCTGCTCGACCGCACTCAGCCAGAGCACTTGTGTCCTGGTGGCTCCAGCGAGTCGGAGTGCGGCCAGTCGGTGCTCACGACGCTTCGCGGCCACACCGGCGGCCTGACCGACCAGACTCAGGATCGGAAACAGTACGAGCGTGATGCCGAAGGCCACTGCGAACAGCAGGCCCAGCATCCGGCTGTCCCAGACGTCCTCGTTCCAGCTGCTCACGTACTGCGGATGGTCGTCGGGCCGGAGTGAGTCGACCCCGCGGATGACGACGAGCTCCTGCGGCGAGGACAGTCCCTTGGCTGTGATCACACCGGTCGGCCGCTCCACGCCGTACTGCTTCGACAGGCTGGGCCAGTGCTTGGCGGCCTCCGGCGAGACGAAGACCTCGCCCGGCTTCGGTGTGTGGTCGAGTCCGGGCGGTGGTGGCGACTGGTTGGCGCGCAGGACCGCGAGATCGAGCTGGAGCATCGGCAGGCCGTCGACCACCTTGCCGTCGGTCTGATCGATGGCACCGATCGCGGTCGCCGGGTCGGCACCGTCGGCGCTGCGCCAGCCGATCCGGTCGGACCGATGGGCCAGGCCGAGCGAGCCGGCGATCAGGAAGGTGACGAGCAGCGCGACGACCGCGGTAGCGCCGAGGGCGGCGAGGTTGGCAGCGCGGCCGCCGGGACCTGGTCGGCGGACGAACCGCACGCCGAGATCGGTCATCGGATTCATCGCGGAGCTCCCAGGGATTCGCTGACGCGGCCGTCGACGATGCGCAGGACGCGGTGGCAGCGGGCCGCGACGGCGTTGTCGTGGGTGACGACAACCACCGCGGCACCGCGATGCGTGGCCGCGCCGACGAGCAGATCGATCACTTGGGAACCAGTGGCCGCGTCGAGAGCACCGGTGGGCTCGTCCGCGAAGACCGCCTGCGGCTCGCCCACCAACGCGCGGGCAATGGCGACGCGCTGCGCCTGACCACCGGAGAGCTCGCCGGGGCGGCGCCCGGCTTCGGCGGCAAGCCCGACCTGGGCGAGCATCATCCGGGCCCGGCCGATCGCGTCGCGCCGGTTCAGCCCGTCGACCATCAACGGCAGGGCCACGTTCTCGTCGGCGGGAAGCTCGGCGAGCAGCTGGTTGTCCTGGAAGACGAAGCCGAGTCGACGGCGTCGCAGTACGGTGCGGGCGGCGTCGTTCAGCTGATCGACGCGTTCGCCGCCCAGCCACACCTCGCCCTGGTCCGGCGTGAGGATGCCGGCCAGGACGTGCAGCAGGGTGGTCTTGCCGTTGCCGCTCGGGCCCATGACGGCGAGCGCCTCACCGGACCGGACCGCGACATCGACACCGGCCAGGCCGACGACCTCGCCGTAGTACTTGACCAGGCCGTGACCGCTGAGGACGACCTGTGGTGGGGGACTCTGGAAGCTCATACCGCAGAGCCTGTCGCGATCGGCACCCGCGATCGTCGGCCCGCGGACCGGTCTTGCCGTCGTCTTCCGGCGGCTTTCGGCGACCGCGCGTACGACTGGGGTCGTAGGTCAGTCGGTCCGGAAAGCCGACGGATAGGCGTCGCAGTAGCTCGGGATGGCGCCGGCCGGGGTCTCCACCGAGTCGGCGTTGAGCATCGCGTGCACGATCGCGCGGGACAGCGTCCGGGCGCCGGCCGCGAACACGGTCTCCAGCTGACCGATGGCGGTCGGATCGGTGACGCTCAACCGCGGCCGGTCGTCGTCGGCGGTCCGGGTCGACAGCGCGAAGATGCTGTCACCGTCGACCAGGGTGTGGATCGGGTCGATGGCCCGGGCCAGTCCGTCGTGCGCGACCATCGCCATCCGCTTCGTCGCCGCCTTGTCCAGCGGTACGTCGGTCGCCAGCACGGCGATCACGGTGTTCATCGCGGGCCCGGGGATCAGATTGCGTCCGGGCGCGGCGGGCGGGGGTGGCTCGACCGGTGTGCTCAGGTGGGCGAACTCGTCGCCGAGGCCGTAGCGGGCGCCGTACAGGTTGCCGTCGGCGTCGACCGTCGAGCCGGCCGCGTTCACGATCACCAGCGCGCCGACCGTCGTACCGTCGTCCAGCCGGACGCTGGCCGAGCCGACGCCGCCCTTGAGCGAGCGCGCCCGAGCCCCGGCGCCGGCGCCATGGTTGCCCAGGGCAACCGGTCCGTCGGTGGCGGCCGCGATCGCGTCGGCGCCCCAGGACGGCTCCGGCCGGGCCTTGAACCCGCCGCCGCGGCCGAGGTCGAAGATGACCGCGGTCGGGACGATCGGAACCACGTCGTGGTCGTCCTGGCCGACGCGCACGCCTTCGCCGCGCTCCTCGAGCCAGCGCATCACGCTGCCGGCCGTGTCCAGTCCGTACGCGCTCCCGCCGGTCAGCACGATCGCGTTGACCCCGGAGTTGGAGTTCACCGGATCGAGGAGGTCGGTCTCCCGGGTGCCGGGCGCACCACCGCGGACATCGACACCGGCCACGGCGGTGGCCGGCACGTGGACGACCGTCGTACCCGTCAGGTACGGCGCGTCGAGGCGCTCGACCTGACCGACCAGGACGCCGGGGACATCGGTGATCGAGTTGTGCGGACCAGGCTGCATGAGTCCGATCCTTGCACGCTGAAATCCGCTTGCGGCGCGGATTAGCGTGAAAGTCATGAACGCCGATCAGCTCTGTGGACTGCTGGCCGAACCGTCGAGGCTGCGGACGTACTCCGCCGTCGTCCTCGGCGCCACCACCCCCGAGCAGGTTGCCGGGAGCACCGGACTGCCCGCGCCCGTGATCGTGAAGGCGCTGCAGCGGCTGACCAAGGGCGGGCTGGTCAACGCCGGCACCGGTGGGTTGAGCGCGGACGAGGGCGCGTTCAGGGACGCGGTGCGCGAGAGCCGTCCGGAACGGGTGCCACTCGACCCGGACCCGGCCCGGGACAACGTGCTGAAGTCGTTCATCCGCGACGGGCGGCTCACGCACTTCCCGACGTTCCCGGAGAAGCTGCGGATCGTTCTGGAGTATCTGGTGCAGAGCTTCGAGCCCGGGCGCAGCTACCCGGAGTCCGAGGTGAACGAGATCCTCAACCGCTGGCACCCCGACCATGCGGCGCTGCGCCGGCAGTTGGTGGACGCCCGGCTCCTCGAACGCACCAACAGCATCTACACGCGCCGCTAGGTCAGGCGGCGGGCCGGAGCGTCCTGGCGGGGCTTCTCGTTGGGGGCGATCCGGATGCTGGTGTCGAGTACCGTCGCGCCCTCGGCGGACACCAGGACCGAACGAAGGTCCAGCCGCACGACTTCCTCGAGGTCGAGGGTCAGCCGGGAGACGCGGTGCAGCAGGTCCTCGATCGCGGGGATGTCGACCGGATCCGACCCGCGGTAGCCGTACAGCAGGGGCGCCGCGCGCACCTCGCGGACCATCTCCGCGGCGTCGCGCGTCGTCAACGGCGGCATCCGGTACGAGCGATCGCCCAGCAGGTCGGTCGCGACACCCGACAGGCCGAACGTCACCACCGGCCCGAAGGAAACGTCCTCCAGCGCCGAGATCACCACCGGCACGCCGGGCGGCGCCATCTTCTGCACGACGAACTGCGCCCGCGCCGGATCCGACGCGACGCCGAATGTCTGGGTCATCTCCGCCCAGGCCGCGCGCATGTCGTCCGCGTCGTGGATGTGCCGCCAGATGTCGGCCAGGTCGGGCCGCATCCGCCACTGCTCGGCAGTCGCCTTCAGGATGACCTCGAAGCCGAGGTCCGCGGCCCGCGCGACCGCCTCGTCCGCACTGAGCACCGGGAACGCCGGCAGCACCGGGATCCCGTAGAAACTCAGCAGCCGTTGCCGGTCGGAGTCGTCCAGATCGGAGCCGTGCGGGTGCCGTTGCAGGTACTCCGCGACGAAGTCCTCTCCCCCGGCGGTGTCGACCTCCGGCAGGTCAGGGATCCGGCTGTCCGACCGCCGCCGCCACTCCGCGTACTGTGTCGCCTTCGCCAGCGCGCCGACGGCGTACTGCGGGTTCAGGAACGAGGGGATCGATCCGCGGGCCGCACCGCCGTCCTCGTCCGGCACCCGCAACTCCTCGGGGACACTGCGAGACGCGAGGAAGGTCGACACGACCGGCTTGTCGGAGCCGGCCGCCGCCGCGGCCAGCACCTGCGCGACCTCGGCGCCGTTCGACTGCACCGGTGGCGTGTAGATCACCACGATCGAGTGCACGCGGTCGTCGGCGAAGACCTCGGACAACGCGGCGCCGAAGTCGGCCGCGGTCGCGTCCGCACTGAGGTTGCGCGGCTCCCCCGCCACGTCCAGGCCGCAGCCGGCCATCGTGTCCAGGGCGAGCAGCGTCAAGGCGTCGGAGTTGCTGACGATCGCGACCCGCCGTCCCTTCGGCAGCGGCTGGTGCGCGAGCAGCTGGGCGACGTCGAACAGTTCGCCGGTGGTGTCCACCCTGATCAGCCCGCTCTGCCGGAACATCGACTCGATCGATGCCGGGGGCAACTGACTGCGGCGGACCATCTGCCCGACCGGCACCCCCTGCGTGGTCCGGCCCGACTTCAGCGCGACCACCGGCTTGCGCCCGGCCAGCCGTCGCGACACCCGGCTGAACTTGCGCGGATTGCCCAGCGACTCCAGATACAGCAGGACGACCTCGGTCGCCTCGTCGGAGTACCAGAACTGCATCAGGTCGTTGCCCGAGACGTCCGCCCGGTTGCCGGCGGACACGAAACTCGACAGCCCGAGGCCACGGCCGGCCATGTCGGCCAGGATCGGCACCCCGAGCGCACCCGACTGGCAGAAGAACGCGACCCGGCCCCGGCTCGGCATCAGCGGCGAGAGCGTCGCGTTCAGCGAGACACCCGGCGCGGTGTTGATCAGCCCGAGCGCGTTCGGCCCGATCACCCGCATCCCGTAGGACCGGGCGAGGCCGACCAGGTACCGCTGCCGCTTCCGGCCCTCGTCCCCGATCTCGGCGAACCCGCTCGACACCACGACCAGCCCGCGCACGCCCTTGGCCGCGCAGTCCAGGACGACGTCGGCGACCAGGTCGGCCCGGACCGCGACCACCGCCAGATCGACGGTGTCGTCGACGTCACGGATCGTCGGGTACGCCGGGACGCCCTCGAGCTCGTCGGCCGTCGTGTCGGCGTTGACGGCGTACAACCGGCCGGGGAACCCGCCGTCGCGCAGGTTGCGGAGCAGCGCGTTGCCGATCGTGCCCTCGCGCCGGCTCGCCCCGATCACCGCGACGCTCGACGGTGTCAGCAGCCGCGCGATCGACAGCGCCTCGGAGCGCTGCTCGCGGGCCTGCATCACCCCGAACGACGTGTCGGTCGGCGCGATGTCGAACTCGACCACGATCACGCCGTCCTCGAACTCGCGGGCAACCTTGTACCCGGCCTCGGTGAAGACCGTGATCATCTTGCGATTGTCCGGCAGCACCTCGGCGACGAACCGGGTGATGCCGTTCTCCCGGGCCGCCTGGGCCAGGTGCTCGAGGAACAGTTGTCCGAGGCCGCGGCCCTGGTGGGCGTCCTCGATCAGGAACGCGACCTCCGCGGTGTGCGTGCCGGTCCGCTCGTACCGCCCGACGCCGATCATCTCGCTACCGACGGTGACGATGAGCGCCAGCCGGTCGTGGTAGTCGACCTGTGTGAACCTCGCCACGTCCCGATCGGACAGTTGTGGGTACGGGGCGAAGAAGCGGTAGTACTTCGACTGCTCGGACACCCGGGCGTAGAACGCGACCAGCAGATCCGCATCGGCGGGTGCGATCGGCCGGAGGTGCGCGGTAGCGCCGTCCCGCAGTACGACGTCCGCCTCCAGGTCGCCCGGGTAGCCGGACGGGTGGTGGGGGTCATACTGGGCCGGTTGCTGCGGCTCCTCATCCGGCGGGGTCACTCGATCAGCCTACTCAAACAGCCCGGCGGGAGGTGATGAACATCGTCGCGCGGATCGCACCCGTGCTGGTCTTCCTGATCGCGGTGACCGTCATCGCCGAACTGGCCGACCAGGCCAAGGTGTTCGACGTCGCGGCCCGCGAGGCCGCGCACCTGGCCCGGGGCCGGGTCTGGCGGCTCTGGCTGCTCGTCGTCCTGCTCGCGACCGTACTGACGATCGTCCTGTCCCTGGATACCTGCGCCGTGCTGCTGACCCCGGTCGTCCTCGCGATGGCACGGCAGCTCGGCATCCCGCCGAAACTGTTCGCGTTCACGACCGTCTGGCTGGCCGGCACGGCGTCACTGCTGCTCCCCGTGTCGAACCTGACCAACCTGCTGGCCCTGCACCAGTTCCGCCGGCTCGACGCGAGCTTCCTCGCGTTCAGCTGGCGACCGGCGATCGCCGCGATCCTGATCACGGTCGCCGTGCTGGCCGTGCTGTTCCACCGTGACCTGCGCCGGACGTACGTCGTGCCGCCGACGCCGCCGGTGGAGGACAAGGTGCTGTTCTGGGGATCCACCGCTGTCTGCCTGCTGCTCGGACCGGCCTTCGTGTCGGGGATCGAGGTCGCTGTGCCGGCCAGCGTGGGAGCGGTCGTGCTGGTCGTGCTGTTCGCGGTCCGGCGGCGCAGTGCGCTGCGGTGGTCGCTGATCCCGGCGAAGCTCGTGATCACCGTGGTGGTGCTGTTCACCGTGGTTGGCTTCCTCACCGCCCACGGGCTGGAAGATCTGTTGAGGCGGGTCGCCGGGACCACGTCCGAACTGCGGCTGAGCGCGACCGCGGCAGCCGGTGCGAACCTGGTCGACAATCTCCCGGCGTACCTGGCGATGGAGCCGGTCGCCTCGAGCGACCCGCACCGGATGATGGCCCTGCTGATCGGGGTGAACTGCGGCTGCCTGCTCACCCTCTGGGGATCGCTCGCGACCCTGCTCTGGCGCGCCCGGTGTGACGCCGCCCGCGTCGACATCTCCTGGTGGTCGTTCCTCTGGCGCGGCCTGATCCTGACGCCGCTCGTCGTGGCGGGATCGGTTCTCGCACTGACTGGGTAATGTGCGGGACATGGCTACGGAGCAGAGCACTTCGGACGTCACACGGGAGTTCCGGACGGCGCGGGACTTCCTGGTCGCGCACCGGGACGACTACGAGACGGCGTACCGGGACTTCAGCTGGCCGGCCTTCGACCGGTTCAACTGGGCGCGGGACTGGTTCGACGCGCTGGCGGTCGAGCAGCCCGAGGTCGCCGCGCTGACGATCGTCGAGGAGGACGGTGCGGTCACCTCGCGGACGTACGCCGAGATGGCCGAGCGGTCCCGTCAGGTCGCCGGCTGGCTGACCACGGCCGGGCTGCAACCGGGCGACCGGGTGCTGATCGTGCTCGGCAACCAGGTCGAGCTGTGGGAGACCATGCTCGGCTGCATCCGGGCCGGCGCGGTGATGATCCCCGCGACCACCCTGCTCACCGACGCCGACCTGGCCGACCGGATCACGCGCGGTGGCGTCCGGACCGTGGTCACGAGCGGCGCCGACGCCGGGAGGTACGCCGGCATCGCTGACCACTGCATCCGGGTCGCTGTCGGTTCACCGGCGGAAGGCTGGCTGGACTACGACGACTCGGCGTCGTACGACGGACCCGTGCCGGAGGTCGACACGGCGGCCGGCGACTCCCTGCTGCTGTACTTCACCTCGGGAACGACGAGCCAGCCCAAGCTGGTCGAGCACACCCAGGTCAGCTACCCGGTCGGCCACCTGTCGACGATGTACTGGATCGGTCTCCAGCCCGGCGACGTCCACCTGAACGTCTCCTCCCCCGGCTGGGCCAAGCACTCCTGGAGCAACGTCTTCGCACCCTGGAACGCCGGAGCGACCGTCTTCCTCTACAACTACACGCGCTTCGACGCCGAGAAGATGCTGCGGGTCCTGCAGACGTACGGCGTGACCACCTTCTGCGCGCCGCCGACGGTGTGGCGGATGCTGATCCAGGCCGACCTGTCCGCGGTGAAGGTCCAGATCCGGGAGTGCATCTCGGCCGGCGAGCCGCTCAACCCCGAGGTGATCGAGCAGGTCCGGAACGCCTGGGACATCACCATCCGGGACGGGTACGGGCAGACCGAGACGACCGCGCAGATCGGCAACACGCCGGGTCAGCCGGTCAAGCTCGGCTCGATGGGTCGCCCGCTGCCGGGGTACACGATCGCGCTGATCGACCCGGCCAGCGACACGGTCGGTGACGACGGCGAGATCTCCATCGAGCTCGCACCGGCACCGGTCCCGCTGATGCGCGGCTATCGCGACGCCCGGGAGCTGACCGAGGAGGTCATGCGCGGCGGTCACTACCACACCGGCGACGTCGCGAGCCGGGACGCGGACGGGTACATCACGTACGTCGGACGCTCGGACGACGTGTTCAAGGCCAGCGACTACCGCATCTCGCCGTTCGAGCTCGAGTCGGTGCTCATCGAGCACCCGGCGGTCGCCGAGGCGGCCGTCGTCCCGTCGCCGGACCCGGTCCGGCTCGCGGTGCCGAAGGCGTACGTCGTCCTCGCGGCCGGGTACGAGCCGTCCCGCGAGCTGGCCGGCGAGATCCTGCGGTACTGCCGCGAACACCTGGCGCCGTACAAGCGGATCCGGCGGATCGAGTTCGCCGAGCTGCCGAAGACGATCTCCGGGAAGATCCGGCGGGTCGAGCTGCGCGAGGACGAGGCGGCGAAGGTGGAGAGCGCCTCGCCGGCCCAACACGCCTACGACGAGGCCGACTTCAAGGACGGGTGACCGCCGCGGGGCGTGCTCAAATAGCTGGATGTCCTTGGACACCGGGCTGGGCCTCGCCGCCGTTGTCGTCCTGCCGTTGCTGATCGCGATCGGCGTCGGAGCGTCCCGGTACGCCGGTCTCCGGCACGACAAGGGGATCGTCACCGCCGCCCTGCGCGCGGTCGTCCAGCTCGCCGCGGTCGGTGCGGTCGTCGGCGTCGCGCTCCAGCACACGCTCGGGGCGATCGCGTTCGTGCTGGTGATGTTCGTGGTCGCGACCTTCACCAGCAGCCGTCGGCTGCACGGCACCGCGGTCATCCCGGGGCAGTGGATGTACTGCGCGACCGCGATCGGCCTCGGGGCGCTCGCCGTACTGCTGCTGCTGATCGTCCCCGGCGTGGTGCCGCGCAACCCGGCGACGATCCTGCCGATGGGCGGCATCATCATCGGCGGGACGATGACCGCGACCACGCTGGCCGGGCGGCGGATGCTGAGCGAGTACGGGACCCGGTTCGGCGAGTTCGAGGCGGGTCTGTCGATCGGGTTGCTCCAGCCGGACGCGTTCAAGCTGGTGGTCGGTCCGGTCGCCGGTGACGCGCTGCTGCCCGCGCTCGATCAGACCCGGACCGTGGGGCTGGTGTCGCTGCCTGGAGCGTTTGTCGGGATGGTGCTCGGCGGGGCCTCGCCGACCGAGGCGGCCGCGCTGCAGCTCGTGGTGCTGATCGGGCTGATCGCCGCCGAGGCGATCGCGATCCTGGCCATCACCGAGCTCCTCGCCCGCGCCCCGCTGCCGGACGGGCGTACGGTTTCCTCATGACCGATGACAAGCCCCTCTTCAGCCGGATCGACGAACTGGTCGCCGAGGAGCACGAGCTCCGCACCAAGCACGCTGCCGGCCAGATCAACGACACCGATGAGCAGGCTCGCCTGCGCGCCCTCGAGGTCGAGCTCGACCAGTGCTGGGACCTGCTCCGCCAGCGCCGCGCCAAGCGGGAGTTCGGCGAGAACCCGGACACCGCCGCCCCCCGCTCAGCCGACACGGTCGAGGGCTACCTGAACTAGAAACCGCGCAGTTTCTCCGGGGTGATCCGGATCAGGACCGAGTAGTCGGCGTGGAACTGGTCCGTGGTCATCCCAAGGCGGGTGATGTCGTCGGCGTACTTGGCGTTGTAGGCGGCCAGGGCGTCACCGGAGATCGGTGCCGCCTCGACGACCGCCGTACCGGAGATCACGCCGACATCCCCGCCGGTGTGGGTGGCGTTGAAGTTGACCGCCACCTGGGGATGGTCGGCGATGTTGTTCAGCTTGGCCTTGGCCGGCTGGCTGCTGATCAGGATCTCGCCGTCGTGCCAGAGGAACCACACCGGGTTCGGCGCCGGCGTACCGGACTTGCCGACGGTCGTCAGCCACACCACCCGCTCGTCGTCGAGCTGCCGTGCGATCCGCTTGCCGAAGCCGGTGGACGTGTCGATCGTGATCATGCGGGCCCCTTCAGGTCTCAGGACGGACCCAGTCGGCCCCACTCGATCGCCGGGCAGTGGTTCATCACCATGGTCAGGCCTGCCGCGGTCGTCCGGGTGTAGGCGTCCTGGTCCACTACACCCAGCTGGAACCACACCGCCTTCGCGTTGATTCCCACCGCCTGGTCCGCGATGTCGCCGGCCAGCTCGGACCGGACGAACACGTCCACACAGTCGACCGGGAACGGGATCTCCGCGAGTGTCGCGTACCCCTGCTCGCCGTGCACGGTCTCCGCCGACGGGTGCACCGGCACGATCCGCTTCCCGTGCCCCTGCAGGAACCGGGCCACGCCGTACGCCGCGCGGCTGGTGTTGTTCGACAGGCCGACCACGGCCCAGGTCTGGCAGTCCGCCAGGATCTTGCGGATATCAGCGTCCATGACTCGATTGTCTCAACCACGCAAATAGGTGAGTACCGCGGAAACCCGGCGATCCAGCCCGTCGTCCAGCTGCAGCTTCGCGAAGATGTTCCCGACGTGCTTGCGTACGGCGGCCTCGCTCACCACCAGCTGCTCCGCGATCGACGCGTTCACCCGCCCCTCGGCCATCAGCGCGAGCACCTCCAGCTCGCGCGGAGTGAGTGCCGCGAGCGGTCCGTCGTTCCGCCGCCGGGCGAGCAGCTGCCGGACCACCTCGGGATCGACCACCGTGCCACCGTCCGCGACCCGGTCCAGTGACTCGAGGAACTCGGTGACGTGCCCGACCCGGTCCTTCAGCAGGTACCCGATCCCGCCGGTCGTTGTCTCGAGCAACGACGAGAGGTACGCGTCGGCGACGTACTGGGACAGCACCAGGATCCCGATCGACGGCAGCTCGGCCCGGATCGCCGCGGCCGCGCGCAGGCCCTCGTCACTGTGCCCGGGCGGCATCCGTACGTCGGTGATGACGACGTCCGGCGGCTCCTTGCGTACGACGGCCAGCAGGGTGTCCGCATCGCCGACGGTGTCACGCACCTCGTGCCCGGCCCGGTCCAGGATGCTGGCCAGCCCTTCCCGCAACAGCAGCGAGTCTTCGGCCAGCACGATGGTCAGTCGCCGAGTCGGCACGGGCACTCCATCCTCAGTCGCGTCGGCCCACCCGGTGGGCTGTCGATGACGAGTGTGCCTCCCAAGGCGTCCAACCTGGTCACCAAGCCGGTGAGTCCGCTCCCCGCGCCCAGCGTCGCGCCGCCCTGGCCGTCGTCGGTGATCGAGATGACCAACTGGTCCCGCTCGACCCAGCCGGCGACCTCACAACTGTTCGCCTCGGCATGCTTCGCGACGTTGGCCAGCGCCTCGCTCACCACGAAGTACGCCGCTGCCTCGATCGGCGGCGGGAACCGTGACGGCAATGCCAGCTGGACCGTCACCGGCAGCGGACTCCGATCCGCCACCTCCCGGACGGCCGCCTCCAGACCGTGGTCGACGAGTACGCGCGGGTGGATCCCACGGACCGCCTCGCGCAGATCCGCCAGCGCCGCCTCGGCCTCCGCGTGCGCCTTCACGACCAGCCGGCGCCCGTCTCCCTCGGGCAGGTCGAGCTCGGCCAGCCCGAGCGTCATCGTCAGCCCGACCAGCCGCTGCTGCACACCGTCGTGCAGATGCCGCTCGATCCGCACCCGCTCGGTCTCGAACGCATCCACCAGATCCAGCCGGGACCGCCGCAGCTCGGCGAGATTCCGCTGCAACTCCTCCTGCCGCGGCCCGAGCATCGCCTTCGCCAGCGACGCCTCGGCGCCGGCGAGAACCCCGACCAGATACGAGCTGACGACGAAGAACGGCGGACCGAAGGCGATCAGGAAGACGAACCCTTCCCGCGCCGTGTCCAGCGTCCAGGGCCCCATCCCCAGCTGATCGCCTTCAGCGATGACCGGCGCGGCCAAGGTCACGCCGAGGACCGTCGCACTGAGCCCGGCCACCGCGGCGCTGAGCGGCCAGACGAAGACGCCCAGGACGAAGCCGTACCCGAGCGCCCGCAGCGACGCCTGCTCGCGGCGCCGGAACTTCAGCCTCTCCCGCACCGACCGGCCGCCCGGCATGGTCGCGTGCGGACTGCTGATCCCGTCCACCAGCACCAGCCCGGCGCGCCACCGCTCGACCCGGCCGATCACGACGCCCAGCAATGGGAAGGCGGTCAGCAGCAGGATGCCGATGAGGATCGGGCTCAGCACTGCGCCGGCCGCCGCGGCACCGACGAGGACGCCGATGGTCAGCACCCCGACCGGCACCGAGGTGAACAGGTACGCGTAGCTGCGCCACGGCCACGACGACACCAGGTAGCGCCGCGTCGCCAGCGCGGCCCAGGCCGTCGTAGGTCTCTCCACCGTGCCAACCCTAGGTGGAGAGCAGCCCGTGGGACGGTAGCGTGCGCGCTACTCCAGGTCTCCCGCGTGAGCCAGGGTGCGAAGCGCCGTACGGCGGTTGGCTTGGACCATGACCGCTACCGCGCCGACGTACCCGAGTGTCGTGCCCACCGAGCCGCCGGCCCTGCTGCTGGACGGCATCACCAAGACGTACCGCTCCAAGGCCGGAGCGGTCGACGCGCTGCGCGGAGTGACCTACCACTTCGGCAGAGCCTCGTTCACCGCCGTGATGGGCCCGTCCGGCTCCGGCAAGTCCACGCTGCTCCAGTGCGCCGCCGGACTCGACCAGCCGTCGAACGGCAGCGTCGTACTCGGCGGGGTGAACCTGAGCGGGCTCAACGAGGTCGCTCTCACCAAGCTCCGCCGCTCGGAGATGGGCTTCGTCTTCCAGGCGTACAACCTGCTGCCCTCGCTGACCGTGTACGACAACGTGGCACTCCCACTGCGGCTCACCGGGCGCCGCCCGAGCCGGAGCGACGTACATCAGGTCCTGGACCAGGTCGGTCTGCAAGGCAAGGCCAAGCGGCGGCCCGCCGAGCTGTCCGGTGGTCAGCAGCAGCGGGTCGCGATCGCGCGGGCGCTGATCACCAAGCCGTCGGTCTTCTTCGCCGACGAGCCGACCGGCGCTCTGGACAGCGGGACCAGCCGGCAGATCCTCACGTTGTTGCGCGAGGCAACGGACCGGGCCGGGCAGACCGTCGTCATGGTGACGCACGACCCGGTCGCCGCCGCGTACGCCGAACGCGTGCTGTTCCTGTCCGACGGACTGATCGCGGGTCACCTCGACCGCGGTACGCCGGGACAGATCGCGGCCGCGATGAGCGAGCTGGAACGCTGATGTTCTATCTCAGCCGCCAGACCGTCAGCCGTCATCGTTCCCTGTACGCCGGTTCGTTCGTGGCACTCGCTGTGGGTGTGTTCCTCCTCGGGCTGGCCGCCACCGCCACCGCCGCGACGATCGCCTATCGCGGTCCGGCGTCGGCGAGCATCACCGTGACCAGCCTCGGCGGCGACGGGGCCGCCCCTCGGGACATCGGCGTGCCGATCACCGACGCGGACGTCTCGGGTCTCCAGGTCGTCCTGAGCATGGTCGGCACGATCTGCGGGTTCATCACGATCTTCGTCATCGCCAGCACCTTCGCGTTCGCCGTCGCCTCGCGGCGCCGGGAGCTCGGGCTGCTCCGCCTGATCGGCGCGACACCCCGCCAGGTCCGCCGGATGATCCTCGGCGAAGCACTCGCCGTCGCGCTCGCGGCCTCCCTGACCGGGGCACTGCTGGCCCAGCTGGCCACACCGCTGCTGCTCAGCAAGGCGTCGTACACCGAGCTCGCGCCGGTCAAGCTCGAGCCGGCCTCACCGTGGCTGCCGCTGTCCATCGCGGTCGCGATCGGCCTGGTCGTCGCGATGCTCGGCGCCCGGTCCGCCGCCCGCCGGGCCGGCGGCGTCGGTCCGGTCGACGCGCTCCGGGAGGCGGCACTCGAACCACCCCGGATCGGGCCGGTGCGGATTGTGTTCGGCGTACTCGTCCTGGCCGGCTCGATCGTCATGCTGACGCTGATCCGGCCGTCGACCGGCGACGGCGCCGTACCGCTCGCGATGTTCACACCGATGCTGATGGTGATCGCGCTGACCCTGCTCGCGCCGCTGGTGGTTCCGGTGATCGGACGGCTGTGGGCCGTACCCCTGGTCGCGTGGACGCAGGTGTCCGGGCGGCTCGCCCGCAGCAACGTGGTCGCGGCTCCTCGGCGGAGCGCGTCGCTGGCCGCGCCGATTCTCGCCATCTCGGCGATCGCGGGCGCGATGGTGCTGAGTCTCAGCTTCGCCGCCGACAGCGCGGAGGTGACCATCCGCGAGGCCGTCCGCGCGCCGGTCGTGGTCACCGGCTCGTCCGAGGTCTCCGGTCCCGGCGTCGCGGCTGTCGACGCCGGGCTCCCGCTACAGCTGGTGCGGATCGACCGCGACGACGCCGAGCTCGAGGACGCCGAAGGCATCGATCCCGCCATCGCCGCCCGGACCCGCGACCTCACTCCCCTGTCCGGTGATCTCAGCCGGCTGACCGGCAATACCGTTGCCATCAGCAAGGAACTGTCCGGGTTCGAGCAGTACCGGGTCGGCGACGAGATCCCGGTGGTGTTCGTGGACCGGACACCGGCGAAGCTCCGGGTGGTCGCCATCGTCAAGGACGCGTTCGGGGTCAGCCCCTCGTTCCTCCTCCCGCTCGACCTCGCCCGGGAGCACGCTCCGAAGGCCGTTCCCGAGCGGCAGTTCGTCCTGCCCGCGGACGGCGTCGACCCGGCGAGCCTCGTCAGTCAGCTGCCGCAGGCGCAGCTGGCGACGGCCTGGGAGGGCGAGCAGGCCGAAGGCGTTCGCAAGGGGAACCAGTTCGGGCTGATCCTGCTGCTCGGCCCGGCCGCGCTCTACAGCGCGATCGCGATCGCGAACACGCTGCTGATGGGCAGTCTGCAGCGACGGCACGAGTTCGTCACCTCGCGGTTGCTCGGGGCGACGCCGGCCCAGATCCGCCGGATGGTGCTGTGGGAGTCCTCGCTGGTCGGAGCCGTCGCGCTCACACTCGGTACGGCGATCACCGTGACGGTCGGGATCCTGATCCGGCACGCGCTGACGGCGGGCATGACCGACGTACCGATGACCGTGCCGTGGGCGATCCTGCTGGGGATCGCGGGAATCTGTCTGGTGCTGGCGGTAGGGTCCGCTCTGGCCCCGACGACGTACATCCTGCGCCGGTCGCAGCCGTCCGGCGCGGTGGAGTAGACCGGTATCGGGCGGATCGACGGTCGCAAGGGTGGGTCGTGGCCGGGGAAAATGCCGTTCACCAGGGACAATGGGCACGGCGCCGGACCGTCGCGGCGCCGTACCTGCTTGATCGAGGAGTACGTAGACCCGCATGGCACGCCGTACCAGCACCACCGCCGAGCCCGAGGACTTCGAGGAGCGCATCCTCGACGTCGATGTCTCCGACGAGATGCGCACCAGCTACCTGGAGTACGCCTACTCGGTGATCTACTCCCGGGCGCTGCCGGACGCGCGGGACGGGCTGAAACCGGTCCAGCGGCGGATCCTGTTCTCGATGGCGGAGAACAACATCCGCCCCGACCGCGGGCACGTGAAGTCGGCCCGTGTCGTCGGTGAGGTCATGGGTAAGTACCACCCGCACGGCGACGGCGCGATCTACGACGCCCTGGTCCGGACCGCGCAGCCGTGGTCGATGCGGGTCCCGTTGATCGACGGGCACGGGAACTTCGGCTCCCTCGACGACGGCCCGGCCGCGATGCGGTACACCGAGTGCCGGATGGCGCCGCCCGCGATGGCGATGACCACCGGCCTGGATGAGAACGTCGTCGACTTCCGGCCGAACTACGACGGCCAGGAGGAAGAGCCGTCGGTGCTGCCGGCCGCCTTCCCGAACCTGGTGGTCAACGGCGCCACCGGCATCGCGGTCGGGATGGCCACCAACATGGCCCCGCACAACCTGGTCGAGGTGATCCAGGCGCTGCGGCACCTGATCAAGACCCCCGGCGCCGACCTCGACGACCTGATGCGGTTCATCCCCGGCCCGGACCTGCCGACCGGCGGCAAGATCGTCGGCCTGGAAGGCATCAAGGACGCCTACGCGGCCGGCCGCGGCAGCTTCAAGATGCGCGCCACCGCCCGGATCGAGAACGTCACCCCGCGCCGCAAGGGCATCGTGGTCACCGAGCTGCCGTACGCGGTCGGCCCGGAGAAGGTGATCGAGAAGATCAAGACCCTGGTCCAGGCCAAGAAGCTGCAGGGCATCGCCGACGTCAAGGACCTGACCGACCGGACGCACGGCACCCAGCTGGTGATCGAGGTCAAGAACGGCTTCGTCCCCGAGGCTCTGCTGGAGCAGCTGTACAAGCTGACCCCGCTCGAGGACGCGTTCCACGTCAACAACGTCTGCCTGGTCGACGGCCAGCCGCGCACCCTCGGCCTGAAGGAGCTCCTCGAGGTCTACCTCGGCCACCGGTACGACGTGGTCCGGCGGCGCAGCGAGTTCCGCCGGAAGAAGGCCCAGGACCGGCTGCACATCGTCGACGGCCTGCTGATCGCGATCCTGGACATCGACGAGGTCATCCAGATCATCCGGTCCAGCGACGACGCGGCCGCCGCCCGGACCCGGTTGATGGACATCTACGACCTGACCGAGGTGCAGACCAACTACATCCTGGACATGCCGCTGCGCCGGCTGACCAAGTTCTCCAAGCTCGAGCTGGAGACCGAGAAGGGCGAGCTCGAGCGCGAGATCGAGCGGCTGACCGCGATCCTCGAGGACGAGGCGCTGCTGAAGAAGACGGTCTCCGACGAGCTGGCCGAGATCGCCAAGACCTACGGCACGCCGCGGCGGACTGTGCTGCTGGAGTCGTCCGGCGCGACCAAGACCGCGACCGTGCCGCTCGAGGTCAGCGACGACCCGTGCTGGGTCCTGCTGAGCTCGACGGGTCTGCTGGCCAGGACCAACGGCGTGGAGCCGTTCGGCACCGGCGACACCCGCGCGAAGCACGACGCGATCGTCTCCGCGGTGAAGAGCACGGCGCGTGGTCAGTACGGCCTGATCACCAGCACCGGCCGCTTGATCCGGCTCGAGTCCCTCGACCTTCCCGCCGTACCGACGACCGCGAACGCGCCGAACCTGCAGGGTGGCGCGCCGGTGGCGGAGTTCGTGTCGCTGGAGCCCGGTGAGAAGGCGCTCGCGCTGACCACGATGGATCCCGACTCCGTTGGTGTCGCGCTGGGGACGACCGGTGGTGTGGTGAAGCGGGTCGTGCCGGATCACCTGAGCAACCGTGACTCGTGGGAGATCATCCGGCTGAACGACGGCGACGAGGTGATCGGCGCGGTCGAGCTGACCACGGGCGAGGAGGAGCTGTGCTTCATCACGTCCGACGCGCAGCTGCTGCACTTCCCGGCCTCGGCGGTGCGCCCGCAGGGCCGGACCGCGGGCGGCATGGCCGGTGTCCGGCTGGCCGCGAAGGCGAAGGTCGTGTTCTTCGGTGCGGTCGACACCGGTCGCGAGGCGCATGTCGTCACGATCGCGGGCTCGTCGTCGGCGCTGCCGGGGACCGAGGTCGGCGCGGTGAAGGTGACGCCCTTCTCCGAGTACCCGGGCAAGGGCCGCGGCACCGGCGGTGTCCGGTGCCAGCGGTTGCTGAAGGGTGAGGACGGGCTGCTGCTGGCGTTCGCGGGTTCGGCGCCGGTTCGGGCGAGTGCGAGCAGCGGTGCTCCGGTCGAGTTGCCGCCGATCGACCCGCGGCGCGACGGTTCCGGCGTACCGGTGGCTCAGCCCATCGCCGCATGCGCTCCCGATCTGGCAGGCTGACCCCCGTGAAGAGACTGCTCGCGCTCGGCGCGGTGCTCGTGGTGGCGCTGGCGGGCTGCAGCGACAAGAAGGACTCCGGTGGCACTGACGGCGGCCAGTCGGGCGACGACGCGGTCGCGCTGCTGACGGACGCCAAGAAGTCCATCGACGACGCGGCCAGCGTGCATATCGTGCTGACCGGGCGGGATCTGCCGGACAACGCGCAGACCCTCGCCAGTGGTGACGGGGTCGCGACGCACGCGCCGGCGTTCAAGGGCAAGCTGACCGTGCGCAGCGGCGGGTCGCCGATCGACGCCGAGGTGGTGGCGGTCGGGGGCAAGGTCTACGCGAAGCTGCCGTTCACGCCGAGCTTCATCGAGCTGCCGCCGTCGCAGCTGGCCGGCCTCGGAGCGCCTGACCCGGCCGTCCTGCTCGACCCGGCGAAGGGCCTGACCTCGGTGCTGCCGACGGTCAAGGACCCGAAGGTCAAGGGTGAGAGCCGCGAGGGCGCGAAGGTCCTGACCGAGATCACCGGCTCGATCCCGGGCAAGTCGCTGCAGGGCATCTTCCCGAAGGCGCCCGCCGACCAGGACTTCCCGAGCACCTTCAAGATCGACAAGGAGACCAAGCAACTGGTCTCCGCCACCATCACCGGCCCGTTCTACGCCGGCGCCACCAGCAGCTACGACATCACCCTCGACAAGTACGGCGAGAAGGTCGAGATCACCAAGCCGTGAGCGAGGACTCGCCCGTCGGCCGCGCAGTGCCGGTGAGCAGCCCGAAGACCCGGCTCACGCTCGCCTCGATCGCCGTCGCGTTCGCGGCCGCGGACACGTACGTCGTCGTGCTGGCACTGCCGGACATGATGGCCGGGGTCGGGTTGTCGGCCGATGAGCTGCAGCGGGCGGCGCCGATCATCTCGGGGTTCCTGCTCGGGTACATCGCCGTCCTGCCGTTGATCGGGCGGATCGCGGACGTGGTCGGGCGGACGCCGGTGCTGGTCGGTGCGCTGGTGCTGTTTGCCGTGGGCTCGTTGATCACCGCCGGGGCATACGACCTTTCGCTGGTGGTAACCGGTCGGTTTCTTCAAGGTGTCGGCGGTGGTGGGCTGGTGCCGGCGACGCTTGCGCTGGTGGCTGACCTGTGGCCGGCTGATCGGCGCGGGCTGCCGCTGGGTGTCGTCGGCGCGGTGCAGGAGCTCGGGTCCGTGCTTGGTCCGTTGCTCGGCGCTCTGGTGCTCGCGGTCGCCGACTGGCGGTACATCTTCTGGCTGAACCTCGTCGTGGCCGTCGTGCTCGCAGTGCTGCTCCGCGGCCGGAGGCTGCCACCCTGGTCCGCAGTCGTCGGGTTGCTGGCGTGCATCGCGCTGGGACTTACTCTCACCGCACCCGAGCGACTAGCGACCGGCGTGACGCTCGGGCTGCCGTTCGTACCCTTCACCGGCTCGTCCCGGCTGCTCACACCGATCGGCGTCGTCACGCTCGGCCTGGCGCTCCTCTGGCTCGGCCTCGTGCTGTGGCGGAGTCGTGGTCGCCTGGGGACTGTGCTGGCGCAGGTGGATCTCGTCGGGGCTGCGCTGCTGGCTCTCGCTCTCGCGGGCGTCGTTCTCGCGTTCGCGACGGCGGACCCCGAGCGTGAGCTGATGGCGCCGACCGGTCCGTGGCTGCTGGTTGCCGCCGCTGGGTTCGCGATCGCCTTCGCGGTGTGGCAACGGCGTACGCCGCGAGCGATCGTGCCGCGCGGACTCCTGGGCGCGCGGCCGGCTTGGGGCTCGCTGGTCGTCAGCTTCCTGGTCGGATGCGCGTTGATCGCCGCACTGGTCGACGTACCCGTGTTCGCTCGCACCACGCAAGGTGGCGGGCAGTTGGCTGCTGCGCTCGTACTGCTGCGGTTCCTGATCGCGCTCCCGGTCGGTGCGGTCGTCGGTGGCTGGCTGACCCGGCGCTACGGCCTCGGTCTGATCACGGGCGCCGGACTCGCGTTGTCGGGTGCGATGTTCGTCCTGATGGCGTTCTGGAGTCGTACGGCGCTCGACCACTGGCCGGC
The DNA here is from genome assembly GCF_055586945.1 of Kribbella sp. NPDC048837. NCBI lineage: Bacteria > Bacillati > Actinomycetota > Actinomycetes > Propionibacteriales > Kribbellaceae > Kribbella > Kribbella sp. NPDC048837. Next base: position 182,000 of record NZ_JBVJHF010000001.1, on the reverse strand, counting down.
GACCGTCGTACTCCTGCTGTGCGGCTTCGGCTTCGGCCTCGCGCTGTCCCCGGTCAACACCGCGATGCTCGGCGCCACCCCGGCCGACAGCCACGGACTGGTCAGCGCACTGGTCGTGGTCGCGCGCATGGTCGGGATGCTGGTCGGCGTCTCCGCGCTCACCGCCATCGGACTCCGGCGGTACTTCGCGCTCGCCGACGACATCCCGTCCCCGAACGACCTGTGCCCGTCCTCCCCCGGCAACTGCCGCCCGTTCGTCGACGCCCTCCGCGACGCCGCCGTTTCACAAGTTCACGCGATCTTCACCGGCGCCGCCCTCAGCGCCTTCCTCGCCGCCATCCTCGCCCTCGTCCTCCTCGGCCGACGTGGCGAAGTGCACAGTTGATGATCATCATGTGGGAACCCGTCTCGTCTCGCGTACGGTGATGCTGTGACCCGACGTCTCGATGCCACCGGCCGCCCAGGCTTGTGCTCGACGTTCTGCCGGGACCTGCGGGAGCCGCTGGCTGGTACGGCGGTTGTCGCCGCGGGATGGGTGGTCGTCGAGCAGCCCGGTCCGTGGGGCGCGAAGGCGCCGACGCAGAGCCACCTGGATGCGGAGTTCGGTGGTGACTTCGACGACGCGTGCAAGAAGGTCGACGTGCGCTTCGGGCTGATCCGCTCCCCCGGTCGCCACTCGGACGCGATCGAGCAGGCACGCCAGGTCTTCGTTGCCTCGACCGCGCCAGGACGGACGTGGTTGCTCGGCGGCTGTGTCGGTGATCCCACCGAGCTGGATCAGCTCGACCTCGACGCGGTGAGCCGCGGCGATCAGGACGCCGTGCTCGCGTCGTTGCCGGGCCTCGCGCCGATCGACGGGCCGGTGGTGCTCGTGTGCACCAACGGCAGGCGGGACGAGTGCTGCGCACTGCTCGGCCGACCGCTGGTCTCGGAGCTGGCCGAGATCGCGCCGGGACGGGTCTGGGAGGCCAACCATCTCGGCGGCCATCGGTTCGCGCCGACCGCGACCTTCCTGCCTGCAGGCACGATGCACGGCCATCTCACTGTCGAGACCGCCGTGGCCGCCCTCGAAGCGGCCGGCCGCGGCGAGACGGTGCTGACCGGGTTGCGCGGCCGGTCGACCTGGACCAAACGGGGTCAGGCGGCGGAGATCGCCGTCCGCCGGCTGACCGGAGAACTAGCGCTGGATGCCCTCATCGTCGCGGGCGAAGACCTCGAATCCGTGACGGTGTGGCATCGCGACGGCCGGTCCTGGACCGTGCCGGTGACCAGCGCCCCTGCCGATCCACCACGTCCGGAGTCCTGCGGAAAGGAGCCGTTCGCGATGTCGATCCTGCAAGCTGGAACCCCTGTGCCAGGTGAGGCCCGATGACCCCCGGGTTCGAGGACCTGCTGGCCGCCAACGCGGAGTACGCCGCCGACTTCCACTACGGCGGTTTCGACGGGATCGCGCACGCCGGGGTCGGCGTGGTCACCTGTATGGACTCCCGGATCCCACCCCTGGAGATGCTCGGGCTCAAGCCGGGTGACGCCAAGGTGCTGCGCAGCGCGGGCGGCCGGGTCACCGAGGTGACGATGACCGGTCTGGTGCTCGGTGTGCAGTTGCTCGGTGTCCGCCGGGTCATGATCATCCCGCACACCCGCTGCGCGATGGCCGCGATGTCCGAGGACGACCTGCGCGCCAAGGTCGAGCTGGCCGCGGGCAAGCCGGCCGGCTACCTGCCGATCCACGTCATCCCGGATCAGCTCGAGGCACTGCGCCGTGACGTCGCCGCGGTCCGCGACCACCCGCTGATCGGCGAGGACATCCTCGTCGGCGGCTTCATGTACGACGTGGACAACGGCCATCTGACCCAGATCGACTGAGGAGCCCGGCCGATGACGGTTGGTCAGCTGGTCACGCCTGCCCTGCGGACGTTGCCGTTGGGCACGCTGCGACCAGCCGGCTGGTTGCTCGAGCGGCTGCGGCTCCAGGCCGACGGGATGGCCGGACACCTCGACGAGTTCTGGCCGGACGTCGCGCGGAGCGGCTGGATCGGTGGTGACGCCGAGGGCTGGGAGCGTGGGCCGTACTGGCTCGACGGCATCACCGGGGTCGGCTACCTGCTCGACGACGAGCGGCTGAAGGCCAAGGTCCAGCGGTGGGTGGATCACATCCTCGAGCACCAGCACCCGGACGGCTGGTTCGGGCCGCGCTCGGGTGCGGCGACGTACGCCGATCACGACGTGTGGCCGCGGGTCATCGTCCTGAAGGCGTTGCTGCAGCACCTCGACGCGACCGGAGACGAGCGGGTGATCCCGGCCGCTCTGAAGTTCCTGCGGCTGCTCGACAGCATGCTCGACGAGTGGCCGCTGCAGGAGTGGGCCAGGTCGCGCTGGACCGACGTGGTCTGGGTGATCAACCAGGTGCACGATCTCACCGGCGAGGACTGCCTGCTGCCGCTGGCGGCCAAGTGCAAGGAGCAGGGCTTCGACTGGTTCTGCTACGTGGCGCCCCGCGAAAGGGTGCCGCAGGCAACCTTGCTCGCGGCTCAGGAGCAGCACGACGGCAGCTGGATGAACGACGACTACCTGTCGTCGCACGGCGTCAACGTCGCGATGGGTCTGAAGGCCATGCCGGTCTGGTGGCGTCACGACGCGTCTCCCGATCAGCAGCCGCGCCTGCTGCGGCTGATGGCCGACCTGGACGAGCACCACGGTCAGGCCAGCGGTCTCTTCAGCGGCGACGAGCACCTGGCCGGCCGTCACCCCAGCCAAGGCACCGAGAACTGCGCCGTCGTCGAGCACCTCGCCTCGCTGGAGGTCGCACTCGAGTCCTGGGGTCCGGTCGAGCCCATCGCCGACCGGGTCGAACGGCTGGCGTTCAACGCCCTCCCCGCGAGTGCGTCGTACGACGAGTGGACGCACCAGTACGACCAGCAAGCCAATCAGGTGGTCTGCCACGTCACCGAGGACCGCATCTACACCACCAACGGACCGGATGCGAACGTCTTCGGCCTCGAACCGCACTTCGGCTGCTGTACCGCGAACCGGCACCAGGGGTGGCCCCGCTTCACCACTCACCTCTGGATGCGCTCCGAGGACGGCGCCCTCACCGCCCTGTCGTATGCGCCCTGCTCCTTCGAGTACGACGGCCTCACGGTCGACGTCACCGGCGGGTACCCGTTCGAGGACGACGTCACGATCACGGTCTCCGGGTCCGGCGACGTACCCCTGCACCTCCGCATCCCGGCCTGGGCCACCGACGCGACCGTGACCGTCGACGGCGTTGTCCATAAGGCTCAGGCCGGCACGATCCATCAGGTACGACGCGATTGGTCCGGCGACCACGTGATCCGCCTGCGCCTGCCGGCCGAGGTCCGGGCGGTACCCCGGTTCAACGAGGCGGTCACGCTCGAACGCGGCCCGCTCGTCTTCTCGTTGCCGATCGGTGAGGACTGGCGGCAGGTCGGCGGCGAGCAGCCGCACGCGACGTGGGAAGTCCACCCGACCACGGCCTGGAACTACGCGATCGACCCGGACCAGGCTGATCTCACCCGGGCTCTCGTCAGCACCAACCCCTTCACTCCAGGCTCGGCGCCCCTCGGTGTGCAGGTCCGCGGCCGCCGCATCCCCTGGCCCTTGGAACACGGCGCCGCGGCTGCACCTCCGGCGGCCTTGGTGGACGGCCCCCTCGAGAACCTGACCCTCATCCCCTACGGCTGCACGAAGCTCCGCGTCACCGAGCTCCCGCGGATCAGCGGCTAGCGCTCGTCGACCACCTCGATCTCGTCCACGGCCGACGTCCCTTCGCGGACCAGGGCGAAGGCGGCCTTGGTCTCGGCCAGCGTCGGTGCGAGCTCGCGAGCGGCTTTGAGGTCGTCGGCCGACTCCCACCTCCAGACGCCGACCCACTGGTCGTCCTGGCGACCCAGCCGGGCCTCCGTCAGGCCCGGGATGGTGGCCCGGACCGCGTCCACGAGCGCGTTGTGCCGGCTCCGGATGTCCGTGGCGTCGTCGGTGGTGGCTTCGAAGCGGGTGATGGCGATCAGCGACATGACTAAACTCTTTCTCTAGAGTTGGCTTATAGTGAACGTATCTAGAGATAGACTCTAGCCATGACTGTTGTCAAGCGACCCAATCGCCGGGCGGAGAAGGCCCAGGAGACCCGGCGTCGGATCATCGAGGCCGCGGCCGACCTGTTCGTCGCGGACGGGTACGGCGCGACCAACCTGCAGGACGTCGCCGACCGGGCCGGTGTCGCCGTGCAGACGATCTACTTCGTCTTCGGCAACAAACGCGCCCTCTTGAAGGAGCTGGTCGACGTCACGATCGCCGGCGACAGCGAGCCGATCGCGACCATGGACCGCCCGTGGTTCACCGCCGCGGTGGCCGAACCCACGGCCGAGGAGATGCTCACCGCGTACGTCCCGGGGTCCAGCGCCGTACTCGCCCGCATCTCACCGATCATGCGCGTCCTCGAATCCGCCGTCGCGAACGACCCCGAGGTCGCCGCTCTCTGGCCCCAGGACGAAGACCTCCGGTACGTCGTCCAGTGCGCAGCCGCCGACGCCCTCGTCAGCAAGCCCGGCGCCCGCAAGGGCCTCACCACCGCCGAAGCCGCGGACCTCCTCTACGGCATCCTCAGCCCCGAGCTCTACCTGCTCTTCACCCGCGACCGCACCTGGCCCCACGACCGCTGGGTCGACTGGGCGACCCAGACCCTCGTCACCCAACTCTGCGAATGATCGAGGCGCGGGCATGGGATCACCTACGACGGGCACGGCGTACACCGGCTGTGGATCGTTGTCGCGCTGATCACGTCGCTGACCATGCTCGCCGTCACCGGCTTGCCGCCCGGCGCCCTGTGGCGGGGCCGTGGTTCGTTCCGTGGCGCTGTTGCCCAGGGCATCGGTGGAGTGGTGGTGACACGAGGAGGCCGCGGCGTACGTCGTACCGGGTGTGCTGACCGGCCTCCTGATGATCGCGATGGCGCTCCTCGTCAACCGGCTCCCCTGGCCGGTCCGCGCGCTCACCCCGGTCGCCGTGTGGATCAGCACCTCGCTCATCCAGTACTGGGTCTGGACGACCTACCTGCTGCCGGTCTTCGAAGGGTCGCCTAGATGATCACCTTGCCGGTGTCGAGTTCGTAGTAGGCGGCGATAAGTTTGAGTTTGCCGGACTTCTCCAGTGGACCGATCACCGGCGACTCGCGGAGTCTGGTGAGGACGAGGTCGACGTTGGCGTGGATGGCGTTGGTGAGCAGGTCGCCTGGTTGGCCGGCGACCTGGCGGACGGCCGGGGCGAGGGTGTCGACGAGGTAGCCGATCGCGCCGGCCTCGGCGGTGCGGTGGGTGGCGTCGAGCGCTGTGATGGTGGCGTCCAGGGCGCCGCAGCGTTGGTGGCCGAGCACCATCAGGAGTGGCGTGTGCAGTTCGGCGACCGCGAACTCCAGGCTCCCGGTCACCGACCGGTCGAGGGCCTCACCGGCACTGCGTACGACGACCAGATCGCCGAGACCCTGGTCGAACACGAGCTCGATCGGAACGCGCGAGTCGACACACCCGAGGATCGTCGCGAACGGATGCTGCCCCTTGCTCACAGCAACCCGCCGGGCGATGCCCTCGTCGAGCTCCACGTCCCGCTCCGCCACGAACCGCGCGTTGCCCGCCATCAGCCGCGCCAACGCTTGGTTGCCATCGACAACCACATCCGCCGGGGTCATCGCCGGAGGTTCCGGTGGTTTCGTCCCGGCCGCGGGCTGCGAGGCGGATGTCGTACTGTCGGCGCACCCAGCGAGGGCTGCGAGGGCGGCGACAGACAGGAACCGCCGACGGGTTGGGGTGTTCACGGGTACTCCTCACGGCCGGGCGGCGTGGGCGATCGCCGCCCTTCGACAGTAGCCGATTGCATACTGTCTGCAATACGGCCGGTTGTTCGGAATCTCTCGGAACCCGTGCCCTGATCTGATAGACACCCCTTATGAGACTCCGCCCCAGCTCGTTCTCACGGTCATTGCTCGTCGGCGCGATCGCCCTCAGCGCGGTTCTGTCCGGCGCTCCTTCGGTCCAAGCGGCTCCCCTCACCGGCTGTCTCGACGAGTCCACCGGGACCGTTGAGGAACAACGTCTCGACAACGGCGTCGCCGGCGGGCCTTCGGTGCCGGCCGAGATCCTTCGCCGCTCCGGCTTCGATCGTCCGGTCGCGCTCTTCAACCGCCTGCTCTGCTCGGTCCCCAACCCCCACGCCGCCGCGGCTCTCGTCCACGCCCAAGGCGAAGCCCTCTGGCGTACGGCGACCCACCGCGCCCAGCACACGCCGACCGGAGCCGACGCCCTCCCCGCCACCGACGACCGCGGCCTGTACTGGGCCCGCCTCTCGATGGCCCTCGCCCTCAGACAATGGCAACCCCGCTTCGGCCTCGGTACGACGGAACGCGCCGACCTGATCAAGTCCCTCGAATACACCTCGCGCGGCATCACCAGCACCCGGTTCCCCCCCGGCGTCCGGAAGATCCTGGTCACCGGGTTCGATCCGTTCACGCTCGACGCGGACATCCGGATCGGCAACCCGTCCGGAGCCAACGCGCTCACCCTCGACGGACAGCGCTGGACGATCAACGGCAAGACCTACGAGATCCAGACCGTCATGTTCCCGGTCCGCTACACCGACTTCGACGAGAACATGGTCGAGAACGCGCTCGCCCCGCACTACCGTCCCGGCCCGCAGCGGGCTGATCTGGTCATGACGGCCAGCCAAGGCCGGGTGGGGATCTTCGACCTCGAGGTGTTCAACGGCCGGCGTCGGTCGGTCAGCTCGATCGGTGACAACAACAACCTCTGGGGCGGCGGCACGGTCGCCGCGCCGGTCGTCTCCCCCAGCATGCCGCCCGGACCCGAGTGGATCACGTCGAGTCTCCCGTTGGCCCGGATGGCCCAGGCCGACGTCACGCCGTTCCGGACCCGCGTCAACACGTCGGTGCTCGAGATCCCGGCCGGCCAGACCCAACCGGTCCGCCGGCCGAACGGGCCAACCCCGGGGTCGATCGCCTCGGAAGGCACCGGCGGCGGCTATCTCTCCAACGAGGTCGCCTACCGCAACACCTTGCAGCGCGACCTTCTCGACCCGTCGATGCCGGCCGGCCACCTGCACGTCCCGGTGCTGTCCTTCGACCCCGCCAACAAGACCGCCATCACCGACCCGACCTACGAAGCCAACCGCGAAGCCATCGTCCAAGGCGCCCACGCGGTCCTCCGCGCAGCGCTCGGGTAGTACAGAAAACTAATCATCACCACGCTTGGGATGACCAGAAAACTGACCATCCCAAGCGTGGTGATGGCTACTCAAAGGTCCAGTACGTCGGACGTCCGGACGGGCTGCCCGGTGACGAAGGACCGATTGGCCGCCAGGCCCGTCACCAATGCCAGCGCGGCCTGGCGGGCGTCGGCGACGTCGGCATCCTGGGTCGGATCGTCGTCGAGGAGAGCCGCGAGAACCCGGGCGTCGGCGCCGCCATGGCCGGCGTGGTCATGGGCGACGGTGTGATCGACCGGAGGTGACCAGAGCGGCCGGAGCGTGATGCTCGTCCGTCCTGCCGTCGGCGCGGCGAGGTCGCCGTGGACCGCTCCTCTGGCCGACTCGACCCGCTGGTTCGGCTTCGTCCATGTCGACTCTTCGACATTCAGCTCCAGCCGGCCCCGCGAGCCGTTGAACATGACCCGATAGCCCTCGGCCGGTGAGTAGGCCGTGAGGTGATAGGTCATGGTCGCCCCGGAGCTGTACGACACCAGGACCGCCATGTCGTCCTCGATCGAGACGCCTGGCGCGAAGACGTTGCGATCGCGGTGGTAACCGTCCTCGGCCTCGGCGTCCAGGTAGAGCTCGCGCAAGGTGGCGTTGTCGGCAAGGTGCAGCGCGAACGGATCGTCCAGAGCGGCCGCGGACGCGTACACCCTGTCGTAGTCCCGCGCGTACCCGTGCCGCTGGTCAGGACCGTAGAAGGCCAACTGGCCCTGGGCGTAGACGATGCGTGGCTCCGCGGCCAGCCACCAGTTCACCAGGTCGAAGTGATGGCTGGCCTTGTGCACCATCAGGCCGCCCGAGTTCGCCTTGTCGCGATGCCACCGACGGAAGTAGTCGGCGCCATGCGACACGTCGAGCATCCACTCGAAGTGCACCGAGTGCACATCCCCGATCGCACCCTCGGCCAACAGCTCTCGCACGCGCCGGTGCACGGGATTGAACCGGTAGTTGTACGCCACCGCCAGCTCGCCGCCGGTCTCCCGGACGGTGTCCAGGATGCTCTGTGCCTTGGTCGCGTCGGTCGTCATCGGCTTCTCGCTGATCACCCGTACGCCGGCCCGCAGCGCCGCCTCGATATAGCGGTGGTGAGTCGCGTCGACGCTGGTCACCACGAGCAGCTCGATCCGCTCGACCCGCAGCATCTCGTCGAACCGCGCCGGCGGCCACTGATGCGCCGTACGACGACCGGCCGCGAGCAGCATGCGGTTGTGGAACGCCATCCGGACCGAGTTCGGGTCGCACAACGCGACGACGTCGTACCCGTCCCGCTTGGCCAGGCCCTCGGTGAAGAGCTGGGCGCGGTTGCCGGTGCCGACGATCGCGGTCCGTACGGGGGTTGGCATTCAGGACCTCCTATTGCTTGACCGCGCCGGCCAGGCCGTTGACGAAGAAGCGCTGCAGCAGCACGAAGAGCAGGATGATCGGCGCGAGCGTGATGACGGTGCCCGCGCACAGCAGCGTCCACTCGGTCGAGTTCTCGCCGATGAACGCGTACATGCCGATCGCGAGGGTGCGCAGCTCGGGCCGTCCGAGCGTGAACACGAGCGGGATGAAGAAGCTGTTCCAGGCCGTGATCGCGGTGAACAGACCGACCGTGGCCAGCATCGGCCCGGACAACGGCAGCATGATCCGGGCAAACGTCTGGTGGAAGTTCGCGCCGTCGACCTGGGCCGCGTCCTCGAGCTCACGGTCGATGGCCATGAAGTAGCCCATGAACAGGAACGTCCCGAACACGACACCACCGGAGGCCTGCACGATGATCACCGACCACAGGCTGTTCAGCAGATGCAGCCGCTGCATCAGGTCGAACACCGGAATGATCGTGTAGCCGTGGGGCAGGAAGAGCGTCGCCGACACCAGCCCGAGACAGAAACCCCGGCCCGGGAAGCGTGTGCGGGCAAGTACATATCCTGCGCAGGAAGTGACTACTAAAGTGATCACTACCGTGCCTACGGTGATCAGAATTGTGTTCATGAAGTACCGGCCGAACGACGCCTCCTGCCAGGCGTCGAGGTAGTTCGACCAGAGGAAGTGCGACGGCAACGGACTGAGCCCGTCGGTGAAGAAATCGTCGTCGCTCTTCAGCGAACTGCCGAGCGCCCAGAACAGCGGGTACAGCCACGCCAGGCCGCTGACCAGCAAGGCGACATGGGTCATCACGGTGACCATGCGTCGACGAGTCATGCAAGCCCTCCGGTCCCCCGCCGCCGTGCGAGCGAGCGCAGTACGACGACCTGGACGACGGAGAACGCGATCAGCAGGACGCCGTAGATGAACGACGCGGCCGACGCCAGACCGATGTCGGGCTGGACCGCGTTCGCGTTACTGCCGCCGAAGGCCAGGTGATAGATGTAGGTGTTCACGACCTCGGTCGCGAAGTACGGGCCGCCGCTGGTCAGCACCTGGACCAGGTCGAAGATCTGGAACGTCCCGATCACGGCCAGGATCACGATCACCACGCCGACCGCCCGCAGCATCGGGATGGTGATGTACCGGAAGGTCGCGATCCGGCCGGCGCCGTCCAGCCGGGCCGCCTCGTACAGCTCGTCCGGGATCGTCTGCAGACCGGCCAGGAAGTACACGAGGTTGTAGCCGAAGGTGTGCCAGATCCCGACCAGGATGATGATCGCCAGCGCGAAGTGCGGGTCCCCCAGCCAGTCGATGTGCTGGTGGATCAGGTGCAGCTTCAGCAACAGGTCGTTGATCGAGTCACCGAAGTTCGACACCAGCAGCTGGATCACGACGCCGATCACCGCGGCCGACGTCACCACCGGCAGGAAGAACAGCGTCCGGTAGAACGACGCGAACCGCAGCCGCTTGTTGTTCAGTACCAGGGCGAGCGCCAGCGCCAGCACGAGCTGGATCGGTACGACGAAGGCGGCGTACACGAAGGTGTGGCCGAGTGACCGCCAGAAGATGCTGTCGTGGACGATCTGGCGGAAGTTGCCGAGGCCGACGAAGTCCGACGGGTCGCCGATGCCGTCCCACTTGTAGAACGTGTAGCCGAGCGACGCGATGATCGGGTAGACCACGAACACCAGGAGCAGCACCATCATCGGTGCCAGGTACACGTACGACCACAGGTAGGTCCGTCGGCGCGCCCTCCGGCGGGCCACCGCGGGAGGCGGCCCGGAGGTCGCGACCTCCTCCCGCACGGCGGTCATCGCCATCAGGCGCCCGGCTTCGTCGTGTACGGCTTGGTCAGGTCCCAGTCGGCAAAGGCGAAGTCCTTGGCGCTCGCCCCGGCACCGACCTTCTTCACCGCGTCGTCGAGAGCCTGGTTCATCTTGTCTGTCAGCGATGTGAGCGCCCCTTGCACGTCCTTCACCTGTCCGCTGTAGACGCCGGACAGGAGGTCGTTGATGTCGGGCTTGACCGCCGGCAGCTGGAGCTTCGTCAGTTGCGGGTTGCGGATGGTCGGCTGCGGACCGACCACGGCGGTCCCCGACATGGCGACGTACTGCGCGAAGGGTGCGAAGGTCACGCCCTTCGGGTCGTTGTTCTTCGCGTAGACGGACAGGCCCTGGCCCTGCTCGACCCAGCGCTTCCCGGCGTCCGGGCTGTAGAGCCAGTCGAACCAGGCCCACGCCTCGTCGGCGTGCTGGGTCTTCGACGACACCGCGACGAACTTGCCGCCGGGCGGTCCGTAGAACAGCGCCTTCGGCTCACCGCCCGGGCTGGGCAGCGTCACCAGGCTGTAGTCGGTGAACTTGTGCTTGGTCCACTCCGGCTGGTTCCAGACACCGCCGACCGTCATCCCGAAGCGCCCCCGCTCGAAGAACGCGCGGGCCTGCTCGTCGGAGATGCTCATCGAGTTCGGGTAGAACCAGTTCTTGTTCTTCCACTCCAGCAGCAGGTTGATCACGTCGAGGTAGTTCCGGTCGGTGCCGAACGTCCACCGGCCGACCCGGTAGTCCATTCCGTCGATCCCGCCGACCGCGGCACCGCCGGGCGAGCCGGCGCCGCGGACGAACAGATCCAGCCACCAGGCCAGGGTCGTGTTCGTCGAGTTGCCGAAGCCGAACGGCGCGACCTTGCCGCCGCTCTTCGAGGCGATCGCGTCGGCTGCCCGGCTCACGTCGTCCCAGGTCTTCGGCAGCTTCACGCTGCCGTCGGCGTTGGTCAGGCCCGCGTCCTTGAAGACGCCGTGGTGGATGTACAGCTGCAGCGACGGTGCCGGTGCGGCGAACGGCGCGGTGTAGACCTTGCCGTCGAAGACGTCGACTCCCTCGACGAAGCTGTTCTCCGGGAAGCGCGACTGCCAGGACGTCGTCGCCCACTTGTCCACCGGCAACAGCCAGCTGTCCGACACCTGCTGGCTGAGCTGAGGGCTCTTGGGCACCATCAGGATGTCCGGCGGGTTGTTGCTGCGGTACGCGAGCGAGACCAGGTCGGCGTACTTGTCGCTGACCTGCGTGGTCTTCTTCACCGCGATGCCAGGGTGGGCTTCCTGGAACAGCTTGATCTCGTTGTCCACCCAGCCGGCCTGGCTGGCGTACCAGTCCCAGTAGGTGATGGTGGTCTTGGCCTTCGAGCCCTCGGTGTCGTTGCCCGAGGAGCAGCCGGCCAGTGCGCCGGCCCCGGCCACCGCGGCCGCACCCCGGAGCAGTGTCCGTCGGGAGATGGGTGATGACATGACAGTTCCTCCAGTGATCTAGCTGCAGGCCGGCGATGCCGACGACGCGGTCTGGGTCAGGGCTCCCAGCCGCCAGGTGAGCGGACTGCCGTCCCAGGTCACCGCGACGCGACGCGGTCGCTGGAAGGGCAGGAACGAGACGGTCTGGCCGCGGTCCGACGGTCCGGGGCTGAAGGCGTTGTCAGCGCCGACCGGGACCGGGATGTAGTAGTTGTTCGCGTTGTTGTAGCCGAAGTACGCCGTGTAGGTGTTGTCGACCGTGTTGTGGACGACGCACGCCGCGGTCGGCTGCACCGGGTTGAACACTGTCTCCGCCGGGCCGGTGCCACCACTGACGGTCTTGGCCATCGGAGCGAACGACGCATCGTCCACCAGCAGGTCACCGGTGCCGGTCGTGGTGCTGATCCACCACTCGGCCTTGGTCAGCGTGCCCGTCCAGGACACGTTCGTGTTGGCGGCCGAGATCTGTGTCCAGCCGGTGCTGCTGACCGGTGCGGAGCCGAGCCTGATCGTTGTGGATCCGGTCGAGGTGGTGAGCTTCAGGCTGACCATCGCGGTGTCCGAGCCGCTGGCCAGTCGTACCCAGGCCGACGAATCGTAGAGACCGCCGTTCACCACCGACACTCCCTGCGCGGGACCGGCCCACGCCGCGGCTCGACCGGTCACCGACAGGTCACCGCTGCCCGTGTGCGGGGTGCTGGACGCGTTCTTCAACGTGCACGTCCCCAGGCAGTACCAGCCGGTCGTGTTCGACTGGTTCTCCAGCGTCCCGTTGCCGAGCACCGAGGGCGTCGGCAGGTACGGCGTCTGTGCCGGCGGACCCTGTGCGGGTGGGGGCGTGCCGTCCGTGGGTGTGATGGCCAGGTCGTCGAGTGTGCACTCCGGTGAGCTCGCACTCGGGTTGGACCAGGCGAACACCTGGACCCACTTCGTCCCGGTCGGTGGAGTGAACGCCGCCAGCTTCTGGGTGTACGCGCGTTCGTCGGCATACGTGAGCACGTACTGGAAGGTCGGCGTACCCGCGGTGGCGCCGCCGCGCACACCGACGTAGCACTGGGTGCCACCGCCGTTCAGGCGGCCCCAGCCGGACAGGAGGTAGCTGGTGCCCGGCGTGAGGCCGGTGACGTTCTGGGTCACGCCGGAGCCAGGGCTGAGGGACAGTGCGGTGTGGCCGCTATGTGCGTTCGCCGCGGTCGCCGGCCCGGTGCCGAGCGGGGTCCAGCCGCGGGTGCCGCTCTCGAAGTCGCCGTCGCCGATCGGGTTCGGCTGGTCGGCCCGGACCGTGGTGGCGATGCCGTCGAAGATCACCTTCACCGAGGCACCGGCGGTGGTCGGCATCGGGACCTTGACCTGCTTGGAGACGCCGTTCGCGGTGACTGTCACCAGGTAGTCACCGAGGAAGCCGCGCGTACCGAAGGTCCCGGCTGTTGTCGTCTGACCGGCCACGCTGGTGTGCCACTGGTGCTTGATCAGGTCCTCCCAGACCAGGGCGTTCGGCTTGGGCGACCAGTCCGCGTTGTAGAGCGCGACGCGTGGGTTGTAGATGTTGCTCGCCCAGATGCCGAAGTTGCTGATCTGGTTGACGTTCGGGTTCGAGAACATCGCCGTCATGAAGTCGCGGGTGTAGTCCGCCTGCAACTGCTGGTCGTCGGTGTCCACGTCGAACTCGGTGATCGCGACCTTCACGCCGAGGCCGGCGAACTGGTCGACGATCGTCATCAGGTCGTCCGGCGACGTCAGCTGGAGACCGTTGAAGTGGCTCTCGAAGCCGACCAGGTCGATCGGTGCACCAGCCGCCTTCAGCGACTGGACGGTGTCGTAGACGTGGTCGCGGTGTCGCTTCTCCCAGCCGTTGTTCTCGACCAGCCCGTAGTCGTTCAGGGCGAGCTGCGCGTTCGGATCGGCCTGGTGCGCGAGCTGGAACCACGAGGCGATCTCGTCGGTACCGAGGATGTCCTGGACGCTGTGTTCGGAGTACGGCTCGTTCACGACGTCCCACTCGTCGACGATCCCGGCCAGGGCGCCCGCCTCGTCGGTGATGTGGGTGTTGATCCGGGCTCGCAGCGCTGCCGGGTCGTTCCGCAGGTTGACGACATCGGGTTGCATCAGACCCCAGGACGGCCAGATCAGGTTGTGGCCGCGGATCCGGAGACCGTGTTCCTTCATCCACTGCAGTGCGGGCAGCGTGATCGTGTCCCGCTCGGTCTGGTTCTCCCAGTGGTTCCACTTCAGGTTGTTGCCCAGGGCGCCTTGGTTGAAGAGCGTCGAGGCCTTCGTCTGGTACTGCTGCAGGTCGGTCCCGCTGATCCCGCCGGACGGATCGCCGATCAGCCGGGCACCATCCGACGCGGCACCGAACTTGAAGGCGCTGGTCTGCTGGACGGCGGACACCGTCGCGCCACTGACCGGGTTGCCGGCCGGGTCGACGACCGAGACATTCAGATTTCCCTTGCGGTACTGGTCGATCCGGGCGTTGGCCGCCGTCCGCCAGGCCGCGTTCGCGTCGCGGCCGTCGTACGTCACCTGCGGGTAGCCGGCCGGATTGCCCGGTCCCCAGTCCTGGACGGAGACACCGGCGATCTGGAACTTCTGGGCGCCGTACCCGAGCCAGAGGTTCAGGTGCGCGGCGGTGGTCGTCCCGGCGGTGTAGGTGACGGCCGCGCGGAACGGGAACTCGAACTTCTGCCACTGCGGGCCGTAGAGCAGCGCGGCGTTCAGCGACTTCTTGTACGGCGATCCGTCCGTCTCGAAGACCAGGTGGGCATTGCCGGTCGTGGCGCCCGGGGTCGGCTCGATCGAACGCGCCCAGACGGTGGCGACCAGGGCATCGCCTTCGGTCACCGTCGCGGCCGTCGGGACGCCGAGAGTGATCTCGTACTCACCGTCCAGGCCGGGGCTCTGCGGTGCGTTCGGGACGGTGATCTCGAGGGCCTTGGTGAAGTTGGGATTCCCGGTGATCGGGACCTGTGTGGTCGCGTCGGTGGGAAGGCTCTTGAACTCGGTGAAGTTGGCGAGTGGGTCGGCCGGCAGCACCTCGAAGGTCGCGTCGGCTCGGGCTGTGGGCTGGATCGCCACCGCGGCAAGCAGGGCCAGGGTCGCACCGGTGGCCAGTTTTCTGATCACTCCGGATTCCTTCCAGAGGGCGCGCAGCAGCCCGTCCCCGCCGGCCGTCGGGCCCGGGGCTGTGGGGGGACTGCTGGGTGTGGTGTCGGTGGTCGGGCGGGACCTCGATCCGGAGGATCAGGCCTTGGCGGTCTGCGAGCGTCCGCGCGGGGACCGGGTCACGGGCACCGGCCCGCAACTCGCCCGGACGATCAAACTCGTGGGCATCACCAGGCGCGGCAGGTCGGCGGCCGGCTCCGCGCCGGCGTCCTCGCCGTCCGGTGCCGCGTCTGGTTCGTTGTCGTTCGGGCCGATCGCGGCGAGCAGCATCTCGGCAGCCCGGCGGCCCATGTCGACGAACGGTTGCTGGATGGTGGTCAGCGGCGGGCGGATCTGCGCCGCCGACTCGATGTCGTCGAAGCCGATCACCGACACGTCCTCGGGAACGCGGAGCCCGGCTTCGGCCGCCGCGGTCATCACGGCGTACGCCGTCACGTCGGAGTGGGCGAACACCGCGGTCGGGCGCTGATCGGGTGGGAGGGTGAACAGTTCGCGGGATCGGGACCGGATCTGGTCGGGCAGGAAGTCACCGGGTTTGGTGAGCTCCGGATCGGGCTGGATGCCCGCGCCCCGTAGCGCGTCCAGGTAGCCGCGGTAGCGGTCCTGGCAGCAGCGGTACACCATCCGGCCTTGCACACAGGCGATGCGCTCGTGACCTAACTGGAGGAGATGGTCCATCGCCGTCACCGCGCCGTCGTAGTTGTCGGCGGTGACGGAGGGCAGCTCCACGTCGGCGTCGATGGTGTTCACCAGGACGACCGGCAGGCCCTCCTGGTGCAGCTGGACGAGCGGTTCGAGCGGCTGCTCGTGGCTGACCACGAGCAGACCGGACACCATGCTCGAGGTGAGGATCCGGTCGATCAGCGAGCCGTAGTCGCGGTCGTTGGTGGCGGTGTAGAGGATGATGTCGAACCCGCTCCGCTCGGTCACCGCGGCCACCCCGATGTTGATCGAGGCAACCATGTGCCAGGACAGGCCGGGCACGACCATGCCGATCAGCCGGGTGCTCCCCTTGGCCAGCGCGGTCGCCGCGAAGCTCGGCACGTACCGGTGCCGGCGCATGACCGCCAGCACGTGCCGCCGGGTCGCGGGGTCGACCTTCGGGCTGTTGTTCAGCACCAGCGACACCGTGGATTTGGACACGCCGGACAGCGCGGCGATGTCACGAATCGTCAGCTTCGCCATCCGGAGGTCCTTTGCTCGATCCGTTGGACTGGTCCAACAGCTGGTGCACCGGAACGTAACAGTGCGCCGGAACGTCGTCAACACCCGGATCGCAAACGGTTTCCCACCGGGGCATTGCGCCACCCGACCTCTTCGTGCCAGCATCGGCCCATCGTGTTGGACCGGTCCTACGCAGGCCGGGATCACCTGCCGGGACCGGTCCGGCACGTCCGCTCCGTGAGGAAGGCCGCCATGCCGCCCTACGCCCTCGACGACTTCGCCTTCGACCTCCGCCGCGCCGTACCTCCCGCCGACATCTGGGTGGGCAGCGGCACCGGCACGGTCAACCAGCTGACCGGCACTGTGTGCGGCGTCGGTGGCTGGTTCGCTCCCCCGCTGGCCGCACCCGGCAGCCGGCTGACGATCACGTTCGAGGTCGACGGCCGGCGGATCCTCGACGCCGCGCGCCCGGGTGCCGGCAACCGCGGTCTGCTCCCCGCCGGCGGCACCTGGCGCCCCGACAGGCTCGTCCGTCATGGCACCTACCACCAGTACGACGCCGGCCGACTGACCTCGCTCGCCGTCGAGTCCACCCTCACCCCACACCACGGCTCCCCCGGCTACGACCTCACCCTCACCATCCGCAACCGCTCGAGTAACACCCACCAGCTGACGATCCGCCCGGAGCTCGCCGACACCCGCGTCGGCGACGTACCGCTCTCCGGCTGGGGCTGGGTCCCACCTGCCGCCGGCACCGGAGACGCCGTCACGATGGACCACGGCGACCTGTCCACAACCGTCGGGCCGCACGGCGAGATCACCTTCACCATCAGCGTTCAATCCGCCGGGGCCAACGACACCAAGCACGAGTGGGAGTCGCGCCTCACGCGGGCCCTGGGCCGAGTTCCCACTCTCACGTCCGACATCCCCGGACTCGAGCAGTACTACCGTCGTTCGCTCGCCAGCGGCCTCGTGTGCTGGTGGGACCACCCCGACTTCGTCACGACGCCGTTCATCGCGACGTCCGGCCTCGACGGCGGCGCGCTGTGCGCCTACGCCTGGGACACCGGCGGCTACGCGCCCAACCTGCTCAGCCTGATGCTGGGCGACAGCGTCCTCGGCATCATCGAGTCGCTGCTGGATGCCGACCTCACCGACCGCTACGCCATCGCCCCCGACGGCACCGGGCTCGGCGTCGCCTACGCCTACAGTGGCTGGTCGCTCGTCGCGCTCACCCGCGCGGCGGCAGCCGAACACCGGCTCGATCCCACGGTGGTCGCCCGGTTGTACGACGTACTGATCGCGCTCGACAAGCGGTTCCAGCCCGACGACCAGAGCGGCGTACTGCGCGACTACGGCGACCAGAGCAACTTGCTCGAGATGCGTGGCGCCGGCTGGGAGCACGTGGTCGCCAGTCCGAACGCCGAGCGCGCGTGGGCACTCGACACCCTCGCCGTCCTCTCGGACCTCACTGGCGCCGCGCTACCGGCCGACGATCTCCGGGCGTCCGCGGAGCAGATTCGCGGCGAGGTGATCCGGCAGCTCTGGGATGCCGACGCCGGCTGGTTCCGCAGCCGCTACCCAGACGGCCACACCGAGCTCGCGTACTCGATCCAGGCCTTCGACGTACTGCGTTCCGGCGCCTGCCCCCCCGATGTCGCGGCCGCGTTGATCAAGAACGTCGGCGCCTTCCTCGGCGAGTACGGCGTGAGCAGTGTCAGCCCGGCGGACGAGGTCCACTACGAGACCGCCGACATCGACTGGTCCGGCGCCGGCGCCTACACCGGCGAAGGTCCGCAACTCGCCCTCACCCTCTGGGAACGTGGTGAACCGGCCCTCGCCTGGGACGTCCTGCGCCGCCTCTTCTGGATGGGCGACCACTACCCGTACTTCCCCCAGGACCACTACTGCGACAAGCCCGGCGCCCCCGCCACCGGCCGCCGCATCAACGTCATCGCCGGCCTCACAGGCGCCGAGGCCATCCTCACCGGCCTCGCGGGCATCCGCCCGCACCCTGATGGCTCGCTGACCATCCATCCACAACCCGTTGCCGAAGGCACCATTGAGCTTCGTGGCCTCGTCTACCGCGACCGAACGATCGACCTGACGATCACCACCGACGGCTACCAGGTGTCCGTCGACGGCACTCCGGTCGCCCCCGCTCCGGACGGTACCGTCCGCGCCGTACCACGACGGGAGTAGCTCCGGGCGACAGACGCGGCCGCCACTGCCCAGCCCCACATGAGTGGCAGCAGCGCGTTGCCCATCGACGTGACCTCCGTGATCGCCATGAAGAACGGCAGGAACAGGATCAGTAGCCAGGCCGTGACGCGCGGCCGGAATCCCTTGCGGAGCAGCATGATCCCCAGGACCGGGCCGCCGAACCCGATGAGCGCGAAGGCTCCCAGCCCCACGACGAAGAACTGCTCGGTCCACCGCGTGTAGTAGTCGCCTGTCACCGACAGCGTGAGCATCGCGTAGGCCGTCAGCTGCACGCGCCAGGCCCATCTCTCGGCGCCGCTCGGCCGGCGGCGCCGGTACACCAGATAGGCCGCCGCGGTGAACGCAAGGCAGATCGGCAACCAGATCTTGCCGTAGGTCCAGTAGACGAAGTACGGGTCGCCCCAGTCCAGCAGTGGCCGTACGGCGGACATCGCGGGGACCGCCCAGGTACTGGTGAGCCCGGACGCGAGATCCCCTGGGTGACTGTTGATCCGGGCCAGCGCGTGCAGCTCGCCGGCGATCGTTCCGAAGGCCGCCATCACCCAGGCGGCCAGACTGATCCGCCGTGCCGTGGCCGGCGTGATGTCGATCGATCCCATGGTCGTCCTCCCTCAGCGGGCCGCTCCTGCGGCCGTTGGGACGAACGTAGGGATCGGAGTCTGTCGCGGTCGTCGTGCGCGCGCAGGACATCGGGTGGACCACAGCAGGACAGCCACGTCCTCCTCGAGGAGGACGTGAGGCGGTGGGCAGCGGCGTACCGTTTCACTCGTGAGCCCACGGAACTGGGCGTTCGACATCACCCTCGCGGCGATGGTCGGCGTTCTCGGTCAGCTGGAGGCGTGGTCAGGGATCGGCGCCACGCACCGGCAGGGACCGCTGTGGGCCCAGTCACTGCTGTACGCCGTCGCCGCGGTGCTTCTCGTGGGCCGCCGGGTTCGCCCACTCGCCGTCCTGGCCGCGATGGTGGCTGTTTACGTCGCGGAGTTCGCGATCTTCGGCTCGCCGGAGGGGTATGGCGTCGCCCTCGCGCCGCTGATCGCGATCTACAGCGTCGGGCGCTACGTCGAGCCGCGGCGGGCATGGCTCGGGCTCGCGCTCGGGGTGGTCCTGTGGACCGGCTGGGCAGCCTTCGACCCCCTGAACCAGAGCACTGCCGACGGTCTGGTCACCATTGTCTGGCTCGCGCCGTGGGTCATCGGATGGCTGGTCGGCGCGCTGGTGCGGACGACACTGCTCTACCGGGAGCAGCGAAGGGTGAGCCGCGAACAGCTGGCGTCGCGCGCCGTAGCCGAGGAACGCAACCGGATCGCACGCGAACTCCATGACGTCATCGGCCACAGCGTCAGCGTCATGACTGTGCAGGCGTCGGCGGTGCGACGCCGGCTCACCGCCGAGCAGGCGGCCGAGCGCCAGGCGCTGGAATCCGTTGAGGCGGTCGGCCGGGAAGCGCTCGCCGAGATGCGCCGGATGGTGGGGGTTCTCCGTCAGGAGGGAGACCGCCCGGCGGGCCAGGATCGTCAGCCGCCGCCCGGGCTGTCCCAGCTCGACGGCTTGGTCGGGAAGTTCCGCACCGCCGGCCTGCCGGTCGAACTCACGGTGATCGGGACGGTCCGCGATCTGGCGCCCGGCCTGGACCTCACGGCGTACCGGGTCGTCCAAGAGGGACTGACCAATACCTTCCGCCACGCGCGGAGTCCGCGCCGGGCCGAAGTGGTGATCGACTACGGCCAGGACCGCCTCCGGCTCGCGGTTCGGGACGACGGACCTGCGACGGCGCTGTCTCACAACGCCAAGCCCAGCAACGGCCTGCTCGGCATGCGGGAGCGAGTCGCCATCTACGGTGGCTCGCTGGTGGCGCGGGCACGGCCGGAAGGCGGGTTCGAGCTGGTGGCCACCCTGCCGATGGAGCCGGCATGAGCCCGATCAGCATCCTGCTCGTCGACGACCAGGCGCTGGTCCGCGCGGGATTCCGGATGATCCTCGAGATCGAACCGGACATGTCGGTGGTCGGTGAGGCGGCGGACGGTGTGCAAGCGGTCGAGATGGCCGGGCAACTGCGACCCGACGTCGTACTGATGGACGTCCGGATGCCCCAGCTGGACGGCATCGAGGCGACCCGCCGGCTGCTGGCCGACGGCGCCACCCAGTCGCGGGTGGTCATGCTGACGACGTTCGACCTGGACGAGTACGTCTTCGAAGCCCTGCAAGCGGGAGCGAGCGGCTTTCTGATCAAGGACGTACGCCCTGAGCTGCTGGTCGCGGGAATTCGTGCGGTGCATTCAGGCGAGTCCCTTCTCGCACCGTCCGTGACGCGCCGGATGATCGAGTCGTTCCTCGACAGACCCCGGGCCGTGGACTCAGCCGCGCGTGCCCGGCTCGATGCACTCACCGCCCGGGAGCGGGAAACACTCAGCCTGCTGGCCCGCGGCCTGACCAACGCCGAGATCGCTGCCGAGCTCTTCGTCTCCGAGACGACGGTGAAGACCCACGTCGGCCGCGTCCTGATGAAGCTAGGCCTCCGAGACCGCGTCCACGCCGTCATCTACGCCTACGAAGCCGGCCTCGTCCACCGCGGCGCCTGACGACGAGCCGGCCAGGATGACCGGGAACGCGTCCAGCACCGAGGCGAAGTGATGGTCGGCGACCGGTTCGTCGATCCGGTGGTGATGACCGATCCGGATCGTCTTCAGACCCGCGTTGATCCCACCCGCGACGTCGTACGACGGATGATCGCCGACCATCCACCCGCCGGCCGGCGAGGCGCGGGCCCCCGACGCCGCGATCGCGAAGATCCGCGGATCCGGCTTCCGCACTCCGGCCGCTTCCGAGATGCAGCAGTAGTCCACGGCAGCCGCGATCCCGGTGTGCTCGAGCTTGCGGGTCTGCTGGACCACACCGCCGTTCGTCACCACGGCGACCCGCCATCCCGCCGTACGCAACGATGCCAGACCGTCGAGCACCGCCGGCTCGACCCACGTGAACGACGGGTGTTCCCGGTCGTACTCGTCGACCGAGGTGGCGACGCCGAAGCGTTCGCGGAACCGGTCGAACAGCTCCGGCCGCGGCGTGAACCCACCGTTGTCATGGGCAACCAACCAGTCGACGGCGTCCGTACCGAGCCCGGCCCGGTCCACCCACCACCGCGCCCAGGCGAGGAACGCGCCGTCCCGATCGATCAGCGTGTTGTCGAGATCGAAGCAGACCAGCCCGGACATCAGACGTCGATGCGGTTTTCGTCCAGGTCGTAGGCGCCTTGGACGATGAATTCCTTGCGGGGAGCTACCTCGTTGCCCATCAGGAGGTCGAAGACGCGGGCCGCGTCCTCGCCGTCGTCGACGGTGATCCGGCGCAGCGTGCGGTGCCGCGGGTCCATGGTGGTTTCGGCCAGCTGGTCGGCGTCCATCTCACCGAGACCCTTGTAGCGCTGCGGGGGCTCCTTCCAGCGGACGCCCTTCTTCATCAGCTCGGCCGTCTTCCGCTGGTACTCCGCGTCGCTGTAGGTGTACAGGTACTTGTCCTGGCCCTTCTTCGGGTTCGTCAGCTCGAACCGGTGCAGCGGCGGTACGGCGGTGTAGACGCGGCCGGCGTCGACCAGGGGCCGCATGTACCG
The DNA here is from genome assembly GCF_055586945.1 of Kribbella sp. NPDC048837. NCBI lineage: Bacteria > Bacillati > Actinomycetota > Actinomycetes > Propionibacteriales > Kribbellaceae > Kribbella > Kribbella sp. NPDC048837. The sequence continues at coordinate 159,924 of NZ_JBVJHF010000001.1, read as the reverse complement.
GAAGAAGAGTGTCGCCAGCAGGCAGCGGATGTGGGCACCGTCGGAGTCGGCGTCCGCCATGAAGATGATCTTGCCGTAGCGGGCCTGCTCGAGGTCGAACGTCCGCCCGGACCCGGCTCCGACCACCTGGATGATCGAGGCGCACTCGGCGTTCTTCAGCATGTCGCCGACGGACGCCTTCTGCACGTTCAGGATCTTGCCCCGGATCGGCAGCAGCGCCTGGAACTCGGAGCTGCGCGCGAGCTTCGCCGTCCCGAGGGCCGAATCACCCTCGACGATGAACAGCTCGGACCGGTCGACGTCGTTGCTGCGGCAGTCGGCCAGCTTGGCCGGCAGCGCCGACGACTCCAGCGCCGTCTTGCGCCGCTGCAGCTCCCGGTGCTGACGAGCCGCTACCCGCGTCCGCGACGCGGCGACGACCTTCTCCAGCACCGCGCGGGCCTGCGCCTTCTGGGCCGCCTTGTTCGAGGTGAGGAACGCCTCCAGCTCGCTCTGCACGACCTTCGCCACGATCCGCGAGGCGGCCGGCGTGCCGAGCACCTCCTTGGTCTGACCGTCGAACTGCGGCTCGGCCAGCCGCACCGTCACCACCGAGGTCAGGCCCTCGAGGACGTCGTCCTTGATGATCTCCTCGCCGTTCTTCAGCAGGCGCGTCCCGTCGAGGGCGTTGGTGAAGCTCTTCGACAGGGCCCGCTCGAAGCCGGCCACGTGGGTCCCGCCCTTGGGCGTGGCCACGATGTTCACGAACGAGCGGACCTCGGTCTCGTACCCGTCGCCCCAGCGGACCGCGATGTCGACGTCCAGGTCGCGCTCGACGTCGGTCGGCGTCATGTGGCCGGCGTCGTCGAGCATCGGCACGGTCTCGGTGAAGTGCCCGGTCCCGGTCAACCGGACCACCTCGGTCACCTTCTGGTCGGTGGCCAGGAACTCGCAGAACTCGCTGATCCCGCCGTCGTGCTTGAAGTGCTCCTCGGTCGGCTCGTCGCCGCGCTCGTCGCGGATCACCAGCTCGAGCCCCGGCACCAGGAACGACGTCTGCCGCGCCCGGGTGACCAGCTCGTCGTAGTTGAAGCTCGCGTCGCGGGTGAAGATCTGCCGGTCGGCCCAGTAGCGGATCCGGGTGCCGGTGACACCCTTCTTCGCCCGGCCGGCCTTGCGCAGCCCCTTGGCCGGCGTGAACGCCGCGTTCGCGCCCTCGCTGTCGAACTCGCCGGCCACACCGCGCCGGAACGAGGTGGTCCAGACCACGCCGCCGCGGTCGACCTCGACGTCCAGCCGCGCGGACAGCGCGTTCACCACCGAGGCGCCGACACCGTGCAGACCACCGGAGGCGTTGTACGACCCGCCGCCGAACTTGCCGCCGGCGTGCAGCTTGGTGAACACCACCTCGACACCGCTGAGCTTGGTCTTCGGCTCGATGTCCACCGGGATGCCGCGGGCGCGGTCCCGCACCTCGACCGAGCCGTCCTGGTAGAGCACGACGTCGATCCGCTCGCCGTGCCCGGCCAGGGCCTCGTCGACGGCGTTGTCGATGATCTCCCACAGGCAGTGCATCAGGCCGCGGCTGTCGGTGGACCCGATGTACATGCCGGGACGCTTCCGGACCGCCTCGAGTCCTTCGAGGACGAGCAGGTTGCGGGCGTTGTACGTCGGGTCGAGCTCGGTACTGCGAGGCGTCGGGGCGGCCACTGGGCTCCTTCACTGGTTCACACACTCAGGCCACACATCCGGGACCGGCCGGGTCCCGAACGCATGATGACAGCCTATGCGGCGGGACCCCCAAATCCCTGCAGGCAGGGCTGTGCGGGCCTCCGGACGGGTACTGAGCTTGTCAGTGGATCGCTCGACCAGAAAGGTGTTCCGGCGGGTATCGATCCGGACTCGATCCGGAGTGGTGTACGACACTCCGGACATCAGCACACGGTGACGATGACATGGCGCACAGTGAGAGTAGACACGCCCGACACCGGCCGGAAACAAGAATTCGCCCGCTTCCGAAACGATTCCTCGTCAAGATGCGTCATACGGGAACAGGTGGTTCGTCTCACATACGGACACGTTGCCCCACCCGGGAAGCGATCCGCATGTCAGGATGTTGCTATCTGGTGAGTACGGAACTAGATGAGATGAGGCCTCAATGACTACAGCACTCGCCCCGAGTTCGGCCCTGTCGGCCGCGGATCGTTGTGACCGCTGCGGTGCGCAGGCCTACGTCCGAGTCACCTTGACCAGTGGTGGGGAGCTGCTCTTCTGCGCTCACCACAGCCGGGAGCACTCGGAGAAGCTGCGCCACATCGCGATCACGATCCACGACGAGACCGGTCGGCTCGAAGCCACCCCGAGCGTCGCAACGGACGAAGATCGGTAAGAAGGACCAGGCTTCCAAACGCGCCAACGGCGGCGCCAAAGTCATACAGGCTTCGATGGCGGTCACCCGACAGGGTGACCGCCATCCCTTCGTTCACACGACAGGTACGCCGGGCGCCGGGCCGTGCCGGCGCAGTTCGTGCCACGCCCGCGCCAACCGGGTCACCGCATCATCAAGCACTTGCTTCGGGTAGGCGAACGGCACCCGTAAGTAGTCGTCATGGGATCCGGTCGGATCCATCGCATGACCCGCGACCACCTCGACACCGTGCCGCAACGCGACCTGGGCGAAGACGCGGGCGTCGGTGTCCGGCAACCGGATCCACAACGCCGATCCCCCGACGGGCGCGGACCATTCCCATTCGGGCAGTCGTTCCGTCAGCAACTGTCCCATCAGCTTCTTCCGTACGGTCGCAACCCGGGCCCGCTCAGCCGTCAGCTCGGTGAGCCGCGGCAGCAATCGCGCGGTGAGCGCCTGATCGATCACCGGACTCCCCAGATCGGCCAGCGCCTTGTGCCGCGCCAGCCGCTCCGCGAGCGGCCGCGATGCGCGGATCCACCCGATCCGCAGGCCGCCCCACACCGCCTTCGACACCGATCCGATCGACAGGACCTCGGCACCGTCCGGCGCATACGCGGCCAGCGGCGGCGGGATCGACGGACCGGCCGGGTCCCAGGCCGAGTACGCGTTGTCCTCGACCACGACGACACCGTGCCGGGCGGCGAGCTCGGCGACCTGCCGGCGCCGGTTGGCCGACATCAGCCGACCGGTCGGGTTGTGGAAGGTCGGCATCACGAACAGCATCGCCGGCTGATGCTCGGTGAACGCGGCCGCCAGCAGGTCCGGCCGGATCCCGGCATCGTCCAGCGGTACGCCGACCACCTGTCCGCCGGCCGCACCGAACAGGTCGAAGCACCCCGGCCAGCTCGGCTGCTCGATCGCCACCGCGGCACCCGTCCGCAGGTACATCTGCGTCACCAGTGCGATCGCCTGATGCGCGCCCGTGGTGACCACGATCTCGTCCGGTGAGGTCGGCAGACCGGACTCCGTGAAGTGCTCGGCGATCCGCTCCCGCAGCACGAGCAGTCCCCGCGGGTGATACCCGACATCGTCGAGCAGGGCCGGGAGCTCACCGGAGGCCAGCCCGATCAGTTCCTCGGCGAGTTCGGGCAGTCCAGGGTCGACGGCGTACGTGAGTGAAATGACCTCGCCCGGGCCGACCGCGATCCGGTGGAACAACGAGTCGCCGTACCCGGTCGGCATCCGTTTGTCCGCTCCTGAACGACCACGTCCCGCCGACCGGGCGACCGTCGTACCGCTGCCGCGGCGGCTCTCGACGAGTCCGCGGGCCCGGAGTTCGTCGTACGCCGCGACCACGGTGGAACGGCTGATCGCGAGCGACTCGGCGAGCCGGCGTTCGGCCGGGAGGCGGGCGCCCACCGGGAGCTCGGCCGAGCCGATCAGAGCGGCGATCTCGTCGGCCAGCCGCCGGTACAGGCCGCCGGTGCGACCGGACAGCCGGTGGCCGATCAGGTCCGCCAGCGCCGCAGGGTCCCCAGAACGGTCCACTTCTCCTCGGATTGGCTCGGGTGGACTGCTTCTGCCGCCGCCAGACTAGTACCAACAACCAGTCCAGTTCGAGGGAGAGGCGGAATGATGGGGATCGGGCAACTGCTGGGGTTCGCCGGCGCGACGGTGGTGCTGGTCGGCATGCCCGGCCCGAACAACCTCTACATCTCGCTGCGCAGCCTCACCCAGGGACGGCGTGCCGGAGTTGTCTCGGCGCTGGCCGTCGAGACCGGCACGGTCGTCTACATCCTCGTCACCGCCCTCGGCCTCGCGACCCTCGTGAAGGCCTCCCCCGCGCTGTTCACCGCGATCACCGTCGCGGGCGCGCTGTACCTCGCTTACCTCGGTCTGAGGCTCATCATGACTCGGTCCGCTGAGCAGTCCGACGGAGTCCAGGCCGCACCACTCGGCCGCGTCTTCCGCGACGGCATACTGGTGAACCTGCTCAACCCCAAGGCCGCCCTGTTCTTCCTGGCCTTCCTCCCGCAGTTCACCACCCGCGACGCCGGACCGGACCAGCTCCGCACCGAGATGCTGCTGCTCGGCGCCGGCGCGATGCTGATCGGTCTGGTGCTGGACCTCGGCTACGCCGTCGGCGCGGACGCGGTCGGCCGGCGCTTCCGCACGGTCCGTACGACCAGCCGCGGCCGTAACCTGGTCGTCGCCGCGATCTACCTCGGGTTGTCGGCGTTCGCCCTGATCAGCGCGTTCTGAGGTGCCTCCAGGACGGTGAGCACGCCGTCGTCGACGCGCAGGGACAGTACGTCGCTTCCGAGCCGCAGCCCCGTGACCTCGAGAGCACGCCACGGCGACTCCGCTGGATTCATCACCAGCGTCTCCCCCGGCACATCCGGCTCGATGCCGAGCGACGCGATCACCACGGCGACCGCCGACGCGGCAGCCCAGGCCTGCGGCCGGCAGGACAGCGGGTACGGCGTCGGCGTGCTCTCCTCGCCCGTACCGCGACCGCCGTACAGCTCCGGAAGTCGGTAGCCGAAAGCTTCCGCGGCACGGATCAGACCGTCGACGTACGACGACGCCACCGCCTCGTGACCGGCTGCGTACAGGCCCTGGATCGTCATCGCGGTGTCGTGCGGCCAGACGCTGCCGGTGTGATAGCCGAGCGGGTTGAACCGGGTCATTGCCGTGGACAACGTTCTCAGCCCGAAACCGCTGTTCAGATCCTCGCCCGCCAGAACGTCGGCGACCGTCTGCTCCTCGTCCGCGTCGAGCAGGCCGGTGCCGAGCAGATGGCCCATGTTCGACGCGCGGCCGACCACCGGGTTCTTGGCGCCGTCGAGCGCGATGGCGGGATAGCCGTCGACCCAGAACGCGCTGCGGAACCGCTCCTGCAACGCGGCCGCCCATTCGCGCCATTCGTCGCCGGACTCGCCATGCGCTTCGAGAAGCTCGGCACCCTTGATCGCGGCCGAGTAGGCGTACCCCTGCACCTCGCACAGGGCGATCGGTGCGGTGGCGAGGGTGCCGTCCGGCCATTGCACGGCGTCGGCGGAGTCCTTCCAGCCCTGGTTGGCCAGTCCGTGACCGGACTCGTCGACGTACTCGAGGAAGCCGTCGTCGTCGGGGTCGGCGTACTCCTTCATCCACATCAGCGCGCGACGGAGGTTCGGCAGCAGGTCGCTGACCTCGGTGGCGGGCATGCCCCAGCGCCAGGCCTTGTGGAGCGTGATGATCCAGAGCTGGGTCGCGTCGTGCGTGCCGTAGTAGGCCGCGGGAAGGACCAGTCCGCCGCCGTGGTCGGCGACCTCGGCACGGAGCTCGTGCGGGATCTTGCCCGGCTGCTCGGCGGACTCCTGGTCGACCTTCGTGCCTTGCCAGGCGGCGAGCGCCCGGAGTGTCCCGGCGGCCAGTGCCGGGTCGACCGGGATCAGCATGCCCGAGGAGATCAGCGAGTCGCGGCCGAAGAGGGTGAGGTACCAGGGCGGGCCGGCGCCGAGATAGCGGTCGTCAGCGACGGCCAGTTGCAGTGCCCGCACGTCTTCCAGCGATCGGCTCATCCACCGCTCGACCCGCTTGTCGTCGCAGGTCAGGCCGAGGGCGTACGGCGCTCGGTCCGCCGGCGGCTCGATCGAGAAGCCGGTGGTCGACTTCGGGAAGTCGGCGGTGACCCGCAGGGTGAGGGTGAACTCCTCCCCCGGCTCGACCCGGGGCGTCGCCGAGATGCCGGGATCGGCGTTCACGCTGACCCGGGTCTCACCGCTCTCGAAGCGCACCCGGCTGGGTCCGTCCGGCAACGGTGGCAACTGCGGCAGGCTGGTGGCGGCACCGCTGCGGACGGCCGCCGTACCGGCGAGATCGGTGCCCAGGGCAACATCCAGCCGGCACTCGACCGCCACCCGGGACCGGTTCACCAGGGTGATCCGCTCGGTCAGCCCGTCGCTGTCCACCTCCCGCGTCCGGTACAGCATCACGGTCGGGTCGTGCCGGGTGTCGCCGAGACCTTCGAGCATCGCGACGTACTGATGGGCCGCCGCGCCGGCTTCGACGACGTGCACCGGGACCGGCTCCCGGCCGTCGACGGTGACGCTCAGCCGGGACAGGATGCGCCGGTCGCGGGCGTACACCCCCTCCGCGCCGGAGCCGGCGAGCTGACCGGACCTCGGCGAGAGAACCACCCAGGGAGCAGCGAGTGCGGTGACCAGTTCGTGCAGCTGGGACATACCTCCACCCTAAGGGCCCCGGTTTGCGGCAGAGTGTCGGTGTGAACACCGTGGCGACCATCCTCGTCGGAGTGGCGATCTTCGTCGGCATCCTCGGCATCGTCATCCCGATCCTGCCGGGCGCGCTGCTGAGCCTGGCCGCGATCCTGGTCTGGGCGCTGGAGGAGCAGAGTCCGACCGGCTGGATCGTGCTGTCTGCGGCCGTCGTGCTGATCGGGGCCAGCCAGGTGGTGAAGTACGTCGTACCGGAGCGGAAGCTCCGCGAGTCCGGGGTGCCGCGGCGGTCCATGTTCGTCGGGGTGGTGCTCGGGATCGTCGGGTTCTTCGTGATCCCGGTGGTCGGCATGTTCGTCGGCTTCCCGGTCGGCGTGTACCTGTCCGAGCGGCAGCGGCTGGGAGCCCACGCGCACGCGTGGACGTCGACCAAGCACGCGCTGCGGGCGACCGGGCTGTCGATCCTGATCGAGCTGATCGGCACCTCACTCGCCGCGGCCGTGTGGCTGGCCGCCGTACTGTTCCTGGATTGATTTGCCAGGGTCTTCCCAGCCGCATCGGAGCCCTTTCTTAGGTATCTGGGGCAGCGTGGGAAGAACCAGTGCCAGGTTTCCGGCCCGGCACGCAGTACGGAAGGCAGGCAGGATGAAGCTTTCAGAGAAGCGGTGGCGGCTTCTCGGCACCGTGGCAGCGGTGGCCGTGACGACCACCGCCGGCGGGGTGGCCTGGGCGGCGAACAGCGCCGACCCGACGCCGTCCCCGTCCACCTCCCCCTCGGCGTCGCCGTCGGCCCCGAACCAGCAGGGCCAGCCCGGTCCTGGCAAGGGCTTCGGGCACCGCGGCGAGTTCGGCTTGGGCGGAGCGCTGCACGGCGAGTTCGTCGTACCGAAGGACGGCGGCGGCTACCAGACCGTCGCCACCCAGCGCGGTGAGGTGACCGCGGTCAGCAAGGACTCGATCACGGTGAAGAGCGAGGACGGCTACAGCCGCACCTACACGGTCGCCGCCGAGACCTTGGTGAACTCGGCCCGGGACGGCATCGCGTCGATCAAGACCGGCAGCACCGTGACGGTCACTGCCGTGGTGGCGGACAACACCGCGACCGCGACGTCGATCAACGACGGCACCGCCCGCGACGCGGCCGGCCAGAAATGGGGGTTCAAGCACGGACCTCGATGAAGACTCACAGCTGATTGCCAGGAACCTTCCAGGGTTCACACGGATATCGGCGGCAGACTGAGGACATGAGTCCGCACCTGCTGGTCGTCGACGACGAGCCGAACATCGTCGAGCTGCTGTCCGCGAGCCTGCGTTTCGCCGGGTACGACGTGACCACGGCGACCCATGGCGCCGAGGCGCTGCGCAAGGCCCGTGAGGTGGAGCCCGACCTGGTCGTGCTCGACGTGATGATGCCCGGCCTGGACGGGTTCGAGGTGGTCCGGAGGCTGCGCGGTGAGGACCGGCATGTGCCGGTGCTGTTCCTCACCGCTCGCGACGCGGTCGAGGACAAGGTCCTCGGCCTGCACACCGGTGGCGACGACTACGTCACCAAGCCCTTCAGCCTCGACGAGTTGGTCGCCCGGGTGCGCGCGCTGCTGCGCCGGTCCGGTCACCGGGAGCAGACCACCACCGAGGCCGCCGTACTGCGGTACGCCGATCTGGAACTGAACGAGGACAGCTACGAGGTGTTCAAGGGCGGCGAAGCGGTCCAGCTTTCGCTCACCGAGTTCAAGCTGCTGCGCTGCCTGCTGGAGAACGCCGAGCGAGTGATGTCGAAGGGTCAGATCCTGTCCGCCGTCTGGAACTACGATTTCGCCGGCGACGCCGGAGTGGTCGAGTCGTACATGTCCTACCTGCGCCGTAAGGTCGACACCGGCGACCAGAAGCTGCTCCACACCGTCCGCGGGGTCGGCTACGTCCTGCGCACCCCGCGAGGCCCCAACTGATGCAACTGACCCACCGGCGCTTCGCCGACCGGTACCCCCTCCGCGTCACCATCGTCGTCGTCCTGCTGACGTTGGTGGCGCTCGCGCTTGCCGCCTCCGGAATCCTGGCCACCACGATCATGCGCGGCTACCTGATCGACCGCGTCGACGACCAGCTGCACCAGACCGCGTTGCAGCTCCAGCACATTCCGTTCGACCGACGCCCACAGCCCCAGGAACCCGACGAGCAGCCGGGTCCCCGGCAACTGCCGAGTGAGTTCGTCGTCCAGTTCAGCGACTCCGAGGGCACCAGTGACGGCGGGCCGAGAAGTGCCCGGCTGGCCGAGGCCGAGCCGCTGCCGAAGTTGCCGACGCTCAACCTCAACCAGATCCGGGCGCTGAACGGGAAGTCGTTCAACGTCCACGCCGTCTCCGGCGGTACGACCTGGCGGGTGGTCGCAGTGCCGACGGACAAGGGCAACGGCTCGGTGATGGTCGCGCAGAGCCTGAAGGACATGGACCACACGATCCAGCGCCTCGTCGGCATCCAGGCGGCCGCCGGGGTGATCCTCCTGGTGCTGCTGGCCGGCATCGGGACGTACGTCGTACGCCGGAGCCTGCGCGGACTCGAGGACGTCGAGCACACCGCGGTCGCGATCGCCGGCGGGGATCTGAGCCGGCGTGTGCCGCAACGGGATCCGCGGACCGAGGTCGGGCGGTTGTCGCTCGCGCTGAACCAGATGCTCGGGCAGATCGAGACCGCGTTCGCGCAACGGACCGCGTCGGAGCTTGCGGCCCGCCGGTCCGAGGACACAGCCCTCCGCTCGGAGGAGGCGGCCCGGCAGTCCGAGGACCGGATGCGGCGCTTCGTCGCGGACGCGTCGCACGAGCTGCGCACGCCGCTGACGTCGATCCGCGGCTTCGCGGAGCTCGCCCGGCAACGTGGTGATGCGAACGATCCGGACACCATGCGGCGGATCGAGGACGAGGCGAAGCGGATGGGCTTGCTCGTCGACGATCTCCTCCTGCTGGCCCGGCTCGACCAGCAACGGCCGCTGAAGATGGAGTCGGTCGACCTGCTGCCGATCGCCGCCGACGCGCTCCACAACGCGCAGGCGGTGCAACCCGGCCGCAACATCTCGCTGAAGATCCTGCCGGACTCGGAAGCGCCGGTCGTCGAGGGCGACGAGGCCCGGTTGCGCCAGGTGCTCGGCAACCTGGTCAGCAACGCACTCCACCACACGCCGCTCGAAGCACCCATCACCGTCTCGGTCGGCACCCGCGGCCGCGACGCGATCCTCGAAGTCAGCGACACCGGCCCCGGCCTGACCGACGAACAGAAAGCCCGCGTCTTCGAACGCTTCTACCGAGCCGACTCCGCCCGCACCCGCTCCACCGGCGGCTCCGGCCTCGGCCTCTCCATCGTCGCCGCCCTCGTCGCCGCCCACCGAGGCCGCGTCACGGTCGCCGACACCACCCCCACCGGCGCCACCTTCACCATCCAGCTCCCCCTCCCCAGCTAGGTCCTCCCCAACGCGTGCTACGCAGTCGCTCCTTCGTCGCGCCCGCTCCGCGCGCTGCCCACCCACCCGCAGCATCCTCGCGGGCTGCCGCCCGGCGGTCTGCGGTGCTGCCGCCCCGCGGGTTCGCGGGCTACCGCCCGCGGTCTGTGGGCTTGTCGCCCTCGGCTTGCGGGCTTCCGCCCGCGTACTGCGGCGCTCAGCGCGCCTGCGTCGCCCGCGCAGCCGGCGTCTGTGGGGGCTACCGCCCGGCGGTCAGTCGGCTCATCACCAACCCCCTCCGGCGCTTCACTCCCGGGGTTGCCGGCCTACCGCCTCCGGTGTGCGGGCCTACCGCCTCCGGTGTGCGGGGCTGCTGCCTGCGGTGGGCAGGAACTCGGCCCACCGTCGACTGCCCTGTCGCGGGCTCCAGCTTGCCTCCGCCATCGGCGGCGGTATTTGTGTGTGTCGTGGCACGACTGTCTGCATAGGATCTCCGGCATGGCGATGCGGCTTGTGCAGGTCAATATCAAGGCTCGGGATGACTCGGCGCTCGGGCGGTTCTGGGCGGACGCGCTTGGCTGGGGTCTTGACAGCGAGGGTCCCAGCGTGACCAACCTCGAACCCGTGGGCTTCGACTGGCCGGATCCCGCCGCTGTCTGCATTGATCTCGTCGCTGTCCCGGATCCCGAAACGGTGAAGTACCGGGTGCACCTCGATCTCGCCACCACCTCGGCGGCCCACCAGGCGGAGTTGGTCGCGCGGCTGCAGGAGCTGGGTGCGACGCCCGCCGACGTCGGGCAGGGCGACGTACCGTGGACGGTTCTCGCCGACCCGGAGGGCAACGTGTTCTGCGTGCTGGAGCCGCGGGAGATCTATCGCGACACCGGGCCGATCGCCGCGGTGGTGGTCGACTGCGCGGATCCGAGGGCGATGGCCCGGTTCTGGGACGCGGCGATCGACTGGACCGTGCACGAGGTCACCGATGATTTTGCGAGCATGCGTTCGGCGAAGGGTGTCGGGCCTTATCTCGAGTTCATTCGCACCTCCGGCGAGCCGGCCGTGTGGAACCGCATCCACCTCGACGTCATGCCGTACGCCGGAGACGACCTGGCGGCGGAGGTGGACCGACTGAGGGCCTTGGGTGCCACCGACGTCGACCTCGGCCAGGGCGACGTCGCCTGGAAGGTCCTCGCCGACCCCGAAGGCAACGACTTCTGCGTCCTCCACCCACGCGGCACCAAGCCCTGACCCCACGTTTATTCCGGAGGGTTGCCCGCGTGGCGAGGGACTACAGGGCGGGGAAGGTGCGGGTGGCTGATTCGCCGTGTTCTAGGACTTGGGCTGCGGGGCCGAGGATTTTGGGGTCGGGGGTGCCGACCAGCTCGACGTCTTTGTCGGTGTAGTCGTAGAGGCTGAGGACGTGGCGCATGGCCTCGAGGCGGGCGCGTTTCTTGTCGTTGCTCTTGACTACGGTCCACGGCGCGTGAGCGGTGTCGGTGTAGTGGAACATCGCCTCCTTGGCCTCGGTGTAGTCGGCCCACTTGTCCAAGGACGCGAGGTCGGTCGGCGACAGCTTCCACTGCCGCACGGGGTCGATCTGGCGGATCGTGAAGCGGGTCTGCTGCTCGGCTTGCGACACCGAGAACCACAGCTTCACCAACAGGATCCCGGAGCGCACGAGCATCCGCTCGAACTCCGGCGCCTGCCGCATGAACTCCTCGTACTGGTCCCGCGTGCAGAACCCCATCACCTGCTCGACGCAGGCGCGGTTGTACCAGGACCGGTCGAACAGCACCATCTCCCCCGCGGCCGGCAGGTGCTCGACGTACCGCTGGAAGTACCATTGGGTCTGCTCGCGGTTGGTCGGCTTCTCGAGCGCGACGATGCGGGCGCCGCGTGGGTTGAGGTGCTCCATGAACCGCTTGATCGTGCCGCCCTTGCCGGCCGCGTCGCGTCCTTCGAAGACGATCACCAGCTTCTGCTGCGATCGCTTCACCCAGTACTGCAGTTTGAGCAGCTCGATCTGCAGCAGCCGCTTGTCCCGGTCGTAGATCTCCCGCGGCAGGCGTTCGCCGTACGGATAGCCCTCGCGCCAGGTGTCGACCGGCGTACCGTCGGCGCGCAGCAGCACCGGGTCGTCGTCCTCTTCGTCGAGGACGCGGAAGCCCAGCTCTTGCACCAGATCAGGGGTGTTCATGAGCCCAAGACTCGACTCCGACGATGACATCCAGGTGAACGGCTCATCCTGGTAATTCAGTGAGTGTACGACGAATGCGAGCCCTAGGATCAGGTCCGCACAACGGTTCGCGCAGTGGAATGGGGCATGGTGATCGACGAAGGCGAAGAGATTCCGCTGATCGGCGGGGACGTGACCGAGGGTCTGGTCCGCGTCGGCGACACGGTACGACGCCCGCCCGGTGAGCGGGCCGGGCTCGTCCTGGACGTGCTGCGGCACCTGGAGTCGGTCGGGTTCGAGGGTGCGCCGCGGTTCCTGGGAGTCGACTCCGCCGGGCGGCACGCGCTCACCTACATCGAGGGCGAGGTCGCCGGCCGGCCCCGCCCCGACTGGATCGCCGGCGAGGAGCGGCTGATCTCGGTCGCTCGCCTGGTCCGCGCGTACCACGACGCCGTCGAAAGCTTCGGGATCCCGACGGATCTGCCGGCGCCGATCGAGCCGCCCGGTCTTCCGGACGTTGCCGATACCCCGGAGCTCGTGGGGCACCAGGACATCACTCCGGAGAACGTGATCTTCCGCGACGGTCGCGCGTACGCCCTGATCGACTTCGACCTCGCCCGCCCGGCCAGCCGGGCGCGCGAGCTCGTCAATCTCATGCTGTGGTGGATGCCGTTCGGGGAGGACGCCGACCTCGATCCGAGGATGCGCGGCCTGGACAGGCATCGGCGTGGCCGGCTGATCGCCGACGCCTACGGACTGTCCGTCGCGGACCGGAAGCGGCTGATGGGACTCGCGATCGCGCTGGGCGAGCGGGGCTGGCACGTCATGAAGTACCGGGCGGAGACCCTCGGCGGTGGCTGGCAGCGGATGTGGAGCGAGGGAGTCGGCGACCAGATCAAGCGTCGCCAGGTCTGGCTCAAGGAGAACGCCGACTCCCTCACCGCTGCTCTGATCAGCTGACGACGACAGCCTCTTCCGCAGTCGCCTCGGGAGTGTCCGAGGACTCCTTGTCGCGGAGGAGGACGAAACCCATCAGCGCGGCCGTCGCGGCCGGTTGCGCGAGGCACGCACCGATCCCGAAGACACCCAGCGCGGGCGCCACCACGCCGAAGCCGTCATCCGCGGACAGCAACGACATCACCACCCGCGCATGCGCGCGCTGTACGCCGCATACGGCGGCGCCGACCTCGAAGCCGGCGCCGAGGACGCCTTCAGTTACGGGCTCAGCCGGATCCTCGACGGACTCGAGACCCGGCTGGCCCGCAACTGAATCGGGTCAGCGCTGGATGGCGACCTCGGACCGGGTCCGGGCGGACTCGTAGATCGCAGTCAGGATCCGGGCCATCTCGAGACCCTGCTCCGCCGTGGCGTCGGCCGGGATCTCCCGGCGGCAGATCTGCAGGAAGTGGTCGATCTGGTTGGCGAACCCGACGGCGAAGTCGAATCCGAGCGAGTCGATCTGCGGCTGGATGTGCAGCAGGGTGTCGTGCCGCTCGGTGATCATCAGCAGCTCGGGCTCGATCTCCGCCCCGCCCTTGTCACCGTGGATCTTCACGCTCGTCGAGTTCCGCGCGTGCAGCGAGTACGACGTGTCCACGTCGAGAACCGCCCCGTTCTCGAACCGGACCTGCGCGGTCGCGTAGTCCTCGACGTTGTTGACCCGCGTCTCGGACGCGGCCCGGTACCGGGTCAGGTGCTGGATGTTGTCCCGGGCACCGAGTGGGGCGAACGTCGCTCCCGACACCGAGACCGGGGTCGGCATGCCCATCAGGTACCAGCACAGGTCGATGATGTGGACACCGAGGTCGATCAGCGGGCCGCCACCGGAGATGTCGACGTCGCCGAACCATCCACCGGGGTTGCCGGCGGCCCGGATGATCGTGGCCCGCGCGGCGTAGATGTCGCCGAACTCGCCCTCGTCCAGGAAACGCTTGGTGACCAGGGCGTTCGGGGCGAACCGTCGTACGTAGCCGATCTGCAGAGCCTGGCCGGTCTCCTGCGTCGCCCGGACCAGCGCCTCGGCCTCGGCGACCGTCACGGACATCGGCTTCTCGACCAGCACGTCCTTGCCGGCCCGCAGCGCGGCCTCCGCGATCTTGGCGTGCAGCAGGTTCGGCACGCAGATGCTCACGGCGTCGACACCGGGATCGGCCAGGACCTCGTCCACGACGTCGAAGGCCCGCGGTACGCCGAACTTGTCGGCCTGCGCCTTGGCCCGCGTCCGGTCGATGTCGCACACGGCGACCAGCTCGGCCTGCGGGTTGTTCTGGTACGAGATCAGGTGCTGGGTGGCGATCGCGCCCACCCCGATTACAGCAATGCGGGTCGTCATGTCAGGCGGCTCCTGCCAGTCTGAGGATGTTGTTGAGCGAGCGCTCGATGGCGTCCGGAGTCGACTCCAGGCCCTCGAACTCGAGGCTCACCGGTACGTCGGGCTTGGTGGCGACCAGCGCCAGCAGGCCGGCCAGGTCCAGGTCGCCGTGCCCCGAGATCGTGCCGAGCAGGTAGTCCCCGGCCAGCGTCTTGAGCCAGCCATCCCCCGCCTGCCGGCGGATGTGGAAGTCCTTCACGCCCACGGAGGCCGCGAGGTCGATCAGTCCGGCGGCGGTCTTGCCGGGCACCTCGCCGACGCAGAGTCCGTTGCCGAGGTCGAGCGTGACCCGGAAGTTCGGGCGGTCCACGGCGTGGACGAGCCGGGCCAGCCGGTCGCTCCCGTTCATGAAGAAGCCGTGGTTCTCGATCGTCGACACGATGCCCAGCTCCGCGGCATGGTCCGCGACCGCCCGGCAGCCTTCGACGACCTTCTCGAACGTGGTCTCGAACTCCCCCGGGTCCTGCTCACGCCACGACCACGGCGCGACGTCGTGACGGAAGATCCGGGCGCCGAACCGGTGCGCGACATCCAACTGCCGGCGGAGGCGGTCGATCTCCTTGTCCTCCGCCGTCCGCAGGTCGCCGCTGACCAGGTAGTTCACGATCGGTACGCCGACGTCCGCGGCGTGCGCGGCCGTGTCCGCGACGACGCCGGCGTTCTCCAGGTAGTACTCCCCGTCCATCGCGGCGATCTCCAGATGGCCGGCGGGTGATGCGGCGACCCAATCCAGGACTCCGATCAGGTCCATCTCGCCGCGATTCATGAGTCCGCGGAAGCAGTACGAGCTGACTCCTAGCTTCACTTGCTGGTCCTCTCCAGGTCGTGAGTGATCCGGCGCCACGGACTCGGGTAGTCGTGAACGCCGTAGATGCTGGGACTGAACTGGTCGAACGCACTGCCGACCGCCCCGAGCACCACTGCCTCATGGCCCAGGGCCGAGGCGACGAACGGTGGACGCTCGGGGAAAAGCAACTCCTTCTCGACCGCGGCCTCGAGCGGACGCAGCAACACGTCACTCTCGTGCGCGGGACCGGCCCGCACGACCACGATCTCGGGATCGACGACCAGCAACACGGTCGCGACGCGGCCGGCGATCTGCCGGCAGAAGTCGTCGATCTCCGCCTGCGCGCCGGCGTCACCGGCCGCTGCCGCGCGCAGCACCGCCGCACCGGTCGGCTGCGACGACCAGATCAGGTGCCCGCGTTCCGCGTTGCGGGTCCAGCGCATGCCGCGCTGGGCACCGAGCTCGCCGGCCAGGCGGTGGCGTCCTTGGCGAATCACGCCGTTCAGGACGATCGACACGGACAGTCGATGACCGATCTGGAGGTAGACGACATCGGAGTACCCGCGCCCGGCGCCGCCGCGCTGCTCGGCGAGCGCGGCCAGCTTGATGTCGTTGTCGACGGTGACGGGAAGTCCCAGATCATTCGCCACGGTGTCCGCGATCGGCACACCGACCAGCTCGGGAAGTGACAGACAGGCGCGCAGGTCGCCGTTCGCCTCGACCACACCGGGCAAGGCCACGCCGACCGCGCGAAGATGGTCGAGGTCGACCGCGCTCTCGTCCGCCGCGGCGCGGATCGCGTCCGGGATCATCGAGACGTCGGCGACGCCGTCCAGCGGCTGCTCGCGGTACGCCAGCCGGCGGCCGGAGAGATCGCAGATGATCGCTCGCGTCCCGCGCGGGCCGAGGTCCACGCCCGCGACCAGGCCGGCCTCCCTGGCGAACCGGAACGCCCGCGCCGGCCGCCCCGGGCCCACGGTCGCCGGGCTCGTGGACAGCACCAGTCCGGCGTCGAGGAGATCGTCCAGTACGGCGTGCACGGTGGGACGCGACAGTCCGGTCTCCGCGCTGATGGCGCCGACCGTCCGGGCTTCGTCCGTACCGGCCAGGAAGCGCAGGCACGCGACCTGATTGGCCGACCGCTCCGCCTGAGCGGCCCCGCGCACAGCGTCCATCGACCCTCACCTGTTTTTGCAACCGGCTTTATTAAAGACCGTAACAGAATGATTCGGCCGGAGGCAATGGACTTCGGCAGATCGACCCGGTGCGGGGCCTAGGGTCGGGGCGTGGAGTACTTCAACTACAGCGACCCGATGGGTCCGCCGTACCCGCGGGAGTTCGACGGGCGGCGGCCGCACGACGTCGCGCGGCTGATGATCGCCTACCCCGGGACGGACTTCAGGACGGCGGTGCGGGACTACGACCGGCTGGTCGACGACCTGTACGAACGCCGGGAGGGGTCCGCGGCGGCGGAGTTCGGTGCACTGGAGTCGCCCGAGGCGCTGCACCTCGGCATCCTCGAGCGGGAGAGCCGTCAGTTCGGCCTGGACGCCGAGACCGGTGAGTTCGTCACCCGGGACGGGCGCCGGGGCAACACTGTCGGAGCTGAGTTCCAGGGCGCGATCGAGCGGGAGGCGCAGGCGATCTGGCGGCAGATCCCCGCCACCGACCTCGGCGGCGAACATCTCCGCCAGGCCCTGCTCGCCGAAGTCTCGCTCGAGGCCCGCTACCGCCACGTCCGCACCCTCGAAGCCCAAGCGCCCGAAGCCGCCGGCCCGCAGGCCGTCAACTCCCCCGCGCAGACAGCAGAGTCCGCGGCCGAGGCCGACACCCGCCGCGCCCTGAAGGCGGCCAGCACCGGTCGGCCGCCGACTGCGGCCACTCAAGCCGGAGCCGGAGCCGGAGGCGGTGGTGCGGGTGCCGCCGCCGGCGGTGCAGCCGCAGCCGCCGGGCCGGCGTCGGGTGCGGCGGTTCTGGCGGTGCAGGCCGCGGCCAAGTACGCCGCCAAGGTTGCGGCGTACGAGGCCGAGGCTGCCCGCCGGCCCGCCTCCGGCCGGCCAGGCTCGGGTGCGAAGGGCGCCGAGCGCTAGGTCGTGGCTTTAGGCAACTAACGCTGGAGGATCGTGCGTTCGGCCACGGTCCAGGCGGTGGTGATGAGGAGGTAGAGCCCGGCCGCGAGTGGGAGGAACGACGCGCTGAGGAGCGTGCCGAAGGGCAGGACGCGGGCGAGGCGCCGGGACAGCGGGGTCGCTGTCTCGTCGAGTTGGCGAACTGCGAGACGCGCGGAGAACCAGGCAACGACTGCCAGCAGTACGGCGAGTACGAGGAATGCCGGTGTGCCCGTGAGGATCGGCCAGTGCAGGCCGAGCGGTGCGCCGAGGAGGCTGCCGCTGATCAGCTGGTTCGACTCCCCCGCCACAACCGCGCGGGAGAACAGCGTATACATCAGCCAGAAGAACGGCAGCTGCGCGAGCATCGGCAGGAATCCGGCGAACAGCGTCGTGCCCGAGTTCGCCTGCAGCTTCGCCACCTCACGCTGGAGGCGCTCCGGATCGCCACGGTGACGATCACTGAGCTTCTTCAGCTCGGGCATCAGTTCGGCGCGGTCACGCAACCCGCGATGGGCCCGCAGGCTGAGCGGAACGAGACACAGCCGTACGGCGAGCGTGCACAGGACGATCGCGATCACGGCGGCATAACTGCCGGCGAGCGGCTGGATGGCGGCGACGAGGGACGTGAGCAAGTGATAGGCACCGGCGACCGGTGCCTCCAGGAAGGAAGGCACAGCGAAACTCCACGAGTGAGAAGGAACAGGTAGCGAGGTGGAGCGCTACCGTCCCGGTGCTCGTGGACGTGGCCTGCCGGCGGCGTCGGGATCGCACAGCCGCAGGAACACGGTCTGCTCGGCGCGGTCACGAACGGATGTCGCCCGCGCGAGCAGCGGAGCGGCCGCGGGCGCCGACGAGCGCGCGACCAGGACCAGCAGGAACAGCAGGGCCGCCGCCGTGAACACGGCGGCGGCCACTGAGGCTGTGTCGAGGGCAGGCATCACCAGCGCGAGGACGCCGGCGATCGCCTGACCCATCGTCGTCAGTCCAGGTAGTCCCGCAGGACCTGCGAGCGGGACGGGTGACGCAGCTTCGACATCGTCTTGGACTCGATCTGCCGGATCCGCTCGCGGGTCACGCCGTACACCTTGCCGATCTCGTCCAGCGTCTTCGGCTGGCCGTCGGTCAGGCCGAAGCGCATCGAGACCACACCGGCCTCGCGCTCGGACAGCGTGTCGAGCACGGCGTGCAGCTGCTCCTGGAGCAGCGTGAAGGAGACCGCCTCGGCCGGCACGATCGCCTCGGAGTCCTCGATCAGGTCGCCGAACTCGGAGTCGCCGTCCTCACCGAGCGGAGTGTGCAGTGAGATCGGCTCGCGACCGTACTTCTGCACCTCGATGACCTTCTCCGGGGTCATGTCGAGCTCCTTGGCGAGCTCTTCCGGAGTGGGTTCGCGACCGAGGTCCTGCAGCATCTGCCGCTGCACGCGGGCCAGCTTGTTGATGACCTCGACCATGTGCACCGGGATCCGGATGGTCCGGGCCTGGTCGGCCATCGCGCGGGTGATCGCCTGCCGGATCCACCAGGTGGCGTACGTCGAGAACTTGTAGCCCTTGGTGTAGTCGAACTTCTCCACCGCGCGGATCAGACCGAGGTTGCCCTCCTGGATCAGGTCCAGGAACAGCATGCCGCGACCGGTGTAGCGCTTGGCCAACGACACCACCAGGCGCAGGTTGGCCTCGAGCAGGTGGTTCTTGGCGCGGCGGCCGTCCTCGGAGATCCAGTCGTACTCGTCGCGGACCTTGTCCTTCAGCTTGTTCGCCTCGTCGCCGATCTGCTCCTCCGCGAACAGGCCGGCCTCGATCCGCTTGGCGAGCTCGACCTCCTGCTCGGCGTTCAGCAGCGGGACCTTGCCGATCTGCTTCAGGTAGTCCTTGACCGGGTCCGCGGTGGCGCCGGCCACCATCACCTGCTGCTCGGGCTCGTCGGTCTCGTCGGCCTCGGAGACGACGAAGCCCTCGTCCTCGGTGAGCTCCTTCTCCAGCGGCTTCACCGCGTCGGGGCTGAAGTCCGCCTCGTCCACTTCGTCCAGCGCGCGGGGCTTGCCGGTCTTCGGGTCGATCGCGAGACCAGCCTCGGAAACAGCGGCCTTCTTCGCCGGCGCCTTCTTGGCGGCGGCCTTCTTCGCGGCGGGGATACCGTCCTCCTTGGTGCTGGCGGCAGACTTGGCCGCGGCCTTCTTCACGGCCGCCTTCTTGGCAGCGGGCTCGGTCACTCGGGCGCTGGTCCTCGGAGCCGTGCTGCGAGCGGTGGCGGCCACGGCCCGGGCTGACTCGGCGGGAAGATTCTCGGACGAGCTGGACGACACGAATTACCTCTCGTCTGACGCAGGGTTTGTACGGCGGTACGACGTTGTGTTGGTGCGGGTGGTGCCATGTTCTGGGTATGACTGTGTGTGCGCTGCTCGCTGGTCAGGCGGCGGCAACACTACATTGTAATCCGCGAACCAAGCCCAAGCGTCGCGCGACCCCCCGAACGACATGCTCAGGCCTCCACCGGACGAGCGTCCCCGCACCGGTAGAGGCCTGAGCACGTCAGCGGGTTCCCGCGCCGTCGGTCGTCCTCACCCGTTCCGGGTCTGCCGCAGCGGCCGGGCCACGACCCGCTGACGGACCAGCTGTTGTTCTTGTTTGAACTGCCTCACCCGCACCAGCGACGCCACGTCGATCACGTCCGCGACGGACTTGTACGCGCCGTCCTCGCCGTACGGCTCGGACGCCTCGCGCCACCCGCGCGGGCGGACCTTGAGCTGCTTCCCGAGCAACGCCACGAAGATCTTCGCCTTCTGCGCGCCGAAGCCCGGCAGGGCCGACAGCCTGGCCAGCAGGTCGTCCCCTGACTTGACATCGGACCAGAGCCCCGAGGCGTTACCGCCGTACTCCTCGTCGAGGTGCTTGGCCAGGGTCTGGATGCGCGCGGCCATCGCGGTCGGGAACCGGTGCACGGCCGGCGGACCGGCCACCACCTCCACGAACGCGTCCGGGTCGTAGTGCGCGACCGTGGCCGGGTCGAACGGACCGTCCATCCGTTTCGCGATCGAGACCGGGCCCGCGAACGCCCGCTCCATCGGAATCTGCTGGTCCAGCAACATCCCCACCAGCAGGGCGAACGGATCTCTGCTCAGCATCTCGTCGGCGTCGGGCTGCTGTGCGAGGCACAGCTTCTTGCTGCGTGTCGAAGTCACCTCAGTCCTCCCCTTCTTCGGCTTTCACAGCCAGCACGGGACACGGGGCATCGAGCAGCACCCGCTGCGCGTTGCTGCCGAGGATGAGCTTTCCGACCGGGGACCTGCGCCGCAGGCCGATCACGATGAACTCGGCGTGCACCTGCTCGGCGACGGCCACCAGGTCCTCCGCCGGATCGAGTCCACGCACCAGCTGCCGCACCTCGTAGGGCACACCGGTCGAGTCGAGCTGCTCCCGTACTTCCGTCAGTGCGGCGTCACTCGCCGCGGCCTCGTCACTGTCGAAGCTGCGTCCGCCCCGATGCGAGTTCACCACCACCAGCTTGGCGTCCCGAAGCGTTGCTTCTTCCGCCGCCCGCCGGAGGGCCGCGCGGCCCTCCGCCTTCGGCACGTAACCCACGACGATGGTCGTCATCGCCCTGCCTCACCTCCGGGTGTCGTGTCGACCCGTTCCGAACGATACTGCTCCCGACCGCGGTCGGCATCCGCTGCGTTTACACCTGTTGTGTCGCGGCGGTGACGGTCGGCTGATCGTCGCGCGGGTAGTACTCCACCACCGCCGCGGCCGCCGTTGTGGCAGCCACGCCGGTGCCCGAGTACTACCCGCGACGGCACTCTCTAACCTTCCGGTGGCCACACCTTTGCAGGGCTGTCACCCAACGCGCCACCCCTGTAGTCCGGGTCGTTATCGAACTCGTCCACCCAGTTGCCCTGGGCAAGGTCGCAGAGGTTCCACCGGAGGGACCTCGGTTCCACCGTGATTCCCCCTGCCGAGCGAGGCGAGGCGGGCTCTTCCTGTCTTTCGTTGTCTGAAAAGAACTAACCGGTTCAGTCGACCGGCCACTCATGGACGGGCGTGTTCTCGTGCATGTGATCGCGATACCGGCGCAGCATTCCGCGCAACGCGTCCCGCCGTCCGTGCGATCCCTTTGTATACAGTCGATGAAACTCATCCGCCTGCCACGACGCTCCGTTGCGGTTCGTCAGGCACCGCTGCTCGATGATCCCGAGCAGCCGGTCACGCACCGCGGCGTCGACGCCCCACGCGTCCAGACCCCGGGAAGCCAACGGCAGAAGGCGTCTTAGCACGAGTTCGGTCGCGCGCGCCGTACCGACACCCGGCCAGAACACCTCCGCGTCGATCCCGTTCTTGGCCGCTTCGTGGAAGTTCTCTTCCGCGGCACTGAACGACATCTGCGACCAGATCGGCCGTTCGTCGTCGGCCAGCGCCCGGACCAGACCGAAGTAGAAGGCGCCGTTGGCGATCGTGTCGACGACTGTCGGCCCGGCCGGCAGCACGCGGTTCTCCACCCGCAGATGCGGCTTCTCCCGGACAACGTCGTACACGGGCCGGTTCCAGCGATAGATCGTCCCGTTGTGCAGCCGCAATTCCGAAAGGGCCGGGGTGTCGCCGCGGTCCAGCACGGCGATCGGATCCTCGTCGGAGGTGACCGGCAGCAGGGCCGGGTAGTAGCGCGAGTTCTCCTCGAAGAGGTCGAAGATCGAGGTGATCCAGCGTTCACCGAACCAGACCCGCGGCCGCACCCCCTGCGTCTTCAGCTCGTGGGTCCGGGTGTCGGCGGCCTGCTCGAACAACGCGATCCGCGTCTCCCGCAGCAGTTCCTTGCCGAACAGGAACGGCGAGTTCGCGCCGACGGCGAGCTGGACGCCGGAGATCGCCTGCGCGGCGTTCCAGTACCGCGGGAACGCCTCCGGGGTGACCTGGAGATGGAACTGTGTCGACGTGCACGCGGCCTCGGGCACGATGCTGTCCGCGGTGACCTGCAGCCGCTCGATGCCGTCGATCGCGATCTGCACGTCCTCGCCGCGGGCCGCGAAGATCTGGTCGTTGAGCAAGGCGTAGCGCGGGTTCGTGCTGAGCGCCTCGCGGTGGATGTGGTCGATGAGCAGCGTCGGCAGGATGCCGACCACCACCATCGACGAGCCGGTCCGCGACGCCTTCTCCTCGGCGGCGTTCAGGCTGTCGCGGATGTTCGACTCCATCGTGTCCAGCCCGATGCCGTCGATCTGCCCGGGCGGCACGTTGATCTCGATGTTGAACTGCCCTAGCTCGGTCTGGAACGCGTCGTCCTCGATCGCGCTCAGCACCTCGGTGTTCTTGAACGCCGGATCGCACTGCTCGTCGACGAGGTTCAGCTCGATCTCGATCCCCGTCATCGGCCGGTCGGGGGCGAACCGGGCCTCGCGCAGCATCCGCGCGAAGGCGTCCAGATTGCGATGGACCTGATTGCGGAACGCGGTCCGGTCCGCCCGGGTGAACTCGACCCGGTCGACTTCCTCACCCATTGCGCCTCCCCTGCTGGCTCCTGGCCTCAGTGTGCCTGAAGGTGCCCATCGATGGGGTGCGCAATCGCGTGGTGGGTCCCGACCCGCCGGATCAGTCGGGGTAGACGGCCGGATCCGCCGAGACGGCCGGCGGCGTGCGCGGGAGCAGCGAGGGGTCCGAGTGAGCGGCCTCGGCCAGGTCGCGGCACCGCGCGAACCCGATGCCACCGGACGCCTGGGCGTACTCGATCAACGACCGCAGCGCGAGCAGCCGGCTCGGGCGCCCCGACAGGAACGGGTGCAGGCACAGGTTGAACAGGCAGCGATAGTGCCGCATCGCGTCCAGCTCCGCCGTCCACATCTCCAGCACCTTCCGCGGCGACTCGATGACGGACCCGATCTGCGGCGACGGCAGGTACGCGTACTGCTCCCAGTCGTCGAGTGACCAGTGCACCGGCAGCTCCACGATCGACCGGTCCGCGACCTCGAGGCGGTACGGCCGGTCGTCGCCCATCAAGGACGAGTCGTAGGCCAGGCCGTGCTCGGCGATCAGCTCGAGCGTGACCCGGGTGGCTTCCCACAGCGCGGCCCGGTGCCCGCGGATCTCGATGCCTTGCGCAACGAACACGTCCAGCGCACGTTCGAAGTCGGCCCGCTCCTCCGCCGCGCTGAGGGTGGTCGGAGCGCGGTGGCTGTACGAGTGATGGGCGACCTCGTGGCCGTGCTCGACGATCGTCGCCGCCAGGCCCGGCCGCTGTTCGGCCACCCATCCCGGCACGAAGAACGTCGCGGGTACGCCGAGATCCGCCAGCAGCTCCAGGATCCGGGGTACGCCGACGTCCGGGCCGTACGCCTGGTGCGACATCGTCATCAAGTGGTCCGCGTAGCGCCGGCCGGCGGCCAGGATCGGCGTCTCCGCATCGACGTCGAAGGTCAGCGTGACGACGGCCTCCGCCCCGCCGTGCCACGTCGGGCTCGTCATGACCGGCCAGTCTGCCACTGCTTCGCGTTGGCCAGCGTCGCCGCCGGCTGGAGCATCCGGTGATCGAACCGCTCGAGCCGATCGTCGTTCGCGAGCCGCCGCGGCAGGTCGGGGTTCGCGAGCGCGCCGCGCGCGATCGAGACCAGGTCGGCGTGGCCGTCGGTGAGGACCCGGCCGGCCTGGTTCGGGTCGTGCATGCCCCCGTTCGCGATCACCGGCAGACCGCTGACCTTGCGGGCCAGACCGGTGATCGTCTGCCCGCCCTGCAGCCGCGCGGTCTCGAGCCAGTCCCGGCCCTCGCTGGCGATGTGCAGGTAGTCGATGCCCTGGGCGGCCAGCCGCTCGAAGATGATCCCCGCATCGTAGGGACCACCGGGCCAGCGGTACTCGAAATCGTTCACCTTGGTCTGCGACAGCCGCACGCCGACGATGAAGCCGTCCGGCGTGGCGCGGACGATCGCATCGGCGACCTCGGCCGTCAGCCGGATCCGGTTCGCGACCGGTCCGCCGTACAGGTCCGTGCGCTGGTTCGTGTAGACCGTCAGGAACTGGTCGAGGAGATAGCCGTTGGCGCCGTGGATCTCCACACCGTCGAAGCCCGCCTCGTGAGCTCGGACGGCCGCCGCGGCGAAGTCGGCGACCACCTGGTCGATCTCATCAGCGGTCACTGCCCTCGGCATCGGCCACGGACCCTGGCCGCCGTACTCGGGCAGCATTTGACCGAGCGGCTGCACGGCGGACGGACCGACCAACTCGGAGCGGTGCGGATTCCCCTGCGAGATCGCGCCGGCGTGCATCAGCTGGGCGACGATCGGTCGGCCGGCCGCATGGACCCGGCGAACCACCTCCCGCCAGCCCTCCACGTGGGCCGGCGTACTGAGCCCCGGCTGGTTCAGGTACCCCTGGCTGTACGACGAGTCGGGGTACGTCCCCTCGGTGATCACCAGGCCGAACCCGCCCTCGGCGAACCCGGCGTAGTAGTCGGCCATCTCGGTCGTCGGCACGCCGTCGGGCGCCGCGGAGACCCGGGTCATCGGCGCGACGGCGAAGCGGTTCGCCAGTTCGACAGCACCAAGTGCGGCCGGTCGCAGGGCCGGGTGGACATCAGTCGTGGTCAGCTCCATACCCGAACTTCATCAACGATCGCGGCGGGTAGCGATGGACCAAGCCACAAGATGCACGGGACCGTGCTGGACGATCGTCCACTGAACGCGGCGGCCCCGCCTGCTTGGGTGGAGCCATGCAGACAGTCGCTCGTACTCCAGTGCCCGCCCGGACCGGACGGGCCGTCCAGGTTCGGCGGGGTGATCACGTCCGCGTCGTCGACATCGCGGGCGGGCAGGTCGGCGACCTCTTCGCGTACGTCGCCTCGGCGTCGGGGATCACCGCCGAGCACCTGAGCGCCTCGCACACCAGGACCGCGACGAGCCGGCTCTTCCCGGCCATCGGCGAAGCCTTCACGACGGACCTGCGCCGCCCGATCCTCACCCTGGTCGAGGACACCTCGCCCGGCCGGCACGACCTGCTCATCGCGGCCTGCGACGACGCCCGGTACGCCGGCCTCGGCGCACCGGATCATCCGTCCTGCGCGCGGAACCTGCGCGACGCGCTCGGTGCCCGGGTCGGCGTCGTACCGCAGCCCGTGAACGTCTTCATGCAGGTACCGGTCCGGGCCGACGGCACCCTGGACTGGTTGCCCGCGGCCACGGCTCCGGGTGACTCGATCACCTTCCGGGCCGAGCTCGACTGTGTCGTCGTGGTGTCCGCCTGCCCGCAGGACCTGACCGTCATCAACAGTGCCCGGCCGACCGATCTCGCCATCGACGTCCTGCGCTGACGGCTAGCCGCCCCGGGTCATGTCGTCCGCCTCGAGGGCCAGGTAGAGGTCCACCCGGTCGTCCGTCCGCGCGACATCGCGGCCGGTGAGCTCGGTGATCTTCGCGAGCCGGTTCCGCAAGGTGTTCACGTGCACGTACAGCGCGGCGGCGGTCGCGGCGAACTGGCCGTCGTACGTCAGGAACGCGCGCAGTGTGGATTCGAGCTCGCTGTCGCGCAGTCTGTCGTGCTCGCGCAGCGGGCCGAGCACGCCGCTCGCGAATCCACGCAACGTCGCCGTGTCCTGGAGCCCGAGCAGCAACCGGTGCGTGCCCAGTTCCCGGAACGATGCGACGGCGTGCCCACCGCGCCGGCGACGAAGGACCTGGCATGCCTCCCGGGACTGCACCAGGGGTTGCCGCAACTCCCCCGCCGAGGGTGCGATGTCACCGAGCCCGATGACGGGCCGCCGGTCGGGGAACCGCTTGCGAACCACCGCGCACAGCGCCTCGGCCAGCTCCTTGAGGTCCTGCCGGGGCTGCTGCAGGACGGCGACCACGTCCTGGCTGCCGCCCGCGACGACGACCGCCAGACCGTGGGTCAGGAAGAACTCGCCGATCGTCTCGGACAGCCCAGGCACCGTCGAGTCGGCGCCTTCGGCGAACGCGACCGTGAGCACCGCCAGCCGGCCCGAGGGATCCACGCCGAACGATCGGAGCCGATCGGGAACCTCGGCGGCACGCTGCGCACCGGACAGGATCATGTCCAGCAGCTCGCTCGCGAACCGCAGCTCGATCGCCTGGATCGCCTGCTGTTTGGCCACCTCGAGGCTCAGGAACCGGGCCGCCTGGTCGAGCGCGTCCTGCTGCGCCGTCGTCAGTCCGTTCACCGGCCGCAGACACAGCAGCGCGGCGTCCGTGTCGCCGACCGCACCGACCAGGAACACCGTCGCGCGGCCTTCGGTCCCGCCCAGGTCGATCTCGAGCGGCGGCGGGTGCCGGGTCAGCCCCTCGGCCACCCGGCGGCGTTGCTCCGCCGACAGGTCCACCCCCGAGGACGCCAGCGGTCGCGCCATCCGGTCCACGACAGCCAGCGGTACGTCGTGCTCGCGCCGCAGGACCGCCAGGACGCCGGAGGCTCCCGCGCCGTGCGAGATCGCCGACGCCAGCGCGTCGCCCCGCCGGACCATGCCGACGAGTGCCTCGCGGCGCTCGTCGGCCCGGAGCGCCGAAGCGGCCTCGGTCACGGCGGTGAACGGCACCGCGATCGAGATCTCGGCCAGCGGCAGCTGCTCGTGCCCGCACGCGTCGATCAGTTCCTCCGGTGTTTCCGGCGTCGCGTCGCGCAGACCGAAGACGATGCCGGCGGCTCCCGCTCGCCGGACGCTCGCCGCGAAGGCGGCCGCGGAGGTCTCCCGCTGCCACAGTCCGTTGGTCAGGACGATCTCGCCCGCCCGCACGTACGGCGAGGGGTCGGGCAGCTCGGTGTTGTGCACCCACAACGCTTCCCGGTCGAGCGCGCCGTCCGGGCCGGGGACCAGCAGGCGCAGTTCGAGTGCGGGATTGCCGATCAGGGCCGCCAGGGTCAGCATGATGTGAACATATCCAGTCGAAGACGGATTTCACTAGAGATCTCCCCACTGCCATCGCGCGGTGTCCGCTGGTTGTCTGGGCCAACTCGTTCCCCTGGGAGGCCGTCATGACGACATCCGCACCATCCGAGGCAATCCCGTTCGACGCGCACGGCGTGGCGCCGATCCCGCCCGCGGACCGCGATTCCAGCCCGCGCGAACAGTTCTGGATCTGGGCCGGCGCGAACCTGGCCCCGATCAACTGGGTCCTCGGCGCCCTCGGGATCACGCTGGGCCTCAGCCTGCTGGAGACCGTCCTCGTTGTTGCTGTGGGCAACGTCCTGGGCTGCGCGCTGTTCGGTCTGCTCAACGTGATCGGGCACCGGACGGGCGTCAACCAGATGGTCCTCGGCCGCGCGCCGTTCGGGCACCGCGGAGCCGTCGTGCCCGGTCTGATCCAGTGCCTGCTGACGATGGCGTGGGTCGGCGTCAACACCTGGGTCGTGCTCGACCTGGTCCTCGCCGTCCTGGCGAAGCTCGGCATCCACGGCGGAGCCGGTCTCCACTACCTGGTCGCCGCGATCATCATGGTCGTCCAGCTCGCGTTGGCGCTGTACGGCTTCTACGCGATCCGGACCTTCGAGAAGTACACCGTGCCCCTGACCGTCGCGGTGATGGCCGTCATGACGGTTCTCGCACTGACCCGCGCCGAACTGCAGTGGACGGCGGCCACCGCGAGTACTCCGGCGGACAAGCTCACCGCGATGACGCAGCTGATGACCGCGATCGGAGTCGGCTGGGGGATCAGCTGGCTGCCGTACTCGGCCGACTACAGCCGCTTCGTCCGGCCCGAGGCCTCCAGCCGTTCGGTCTTCTGGGCCGCTGCCCTCGGCATGTACGTGCCGACCGTCTGGCTCGCGACACTCGGCGCCTGCCTGGCCAGCGCGGGCAGCGGCAACGACCCGTCCGGGCTGGTGATCAACGCCTTCGGAGTGATGGCGGTGCCCGTTCTGCTGCTGATCATGCACGGCCCGGTGGCGACCAACATCCTGAACCTCTACTCCTGCTCACTGGCCGCGTTGTCGATCGGTGTCACGGCCGCCCGCTGGAAGGTGACGCTGGCCGCCGGTCTGGTCGCGTCCGCGGTCCTGGTGGTCTTCGTCCGCGCGGACAGCTTCGGTCAGGCCTTCGACAGCTGGATGGTCTCCATCCTGGTCTGGATCAGCCCGTGGAGCGCGATCGTCGTGGTCGATTACCTGATCCTGCGCCGCGGCCGTCTCGACATCGCGGCGCTGTACGCGGACGACTCGCCGTACGGGCGGTGGAACGCCCGGGCTCTGGTCAGTCTCGCCCTCGGTCTGGTGGCCGGCTGGAGCTGGCAGTACGGCCTGGTGCCCGCGATGCAGGGCCCGATCGCGATCGCTATGAACGGCACCGACCTCTCCTGGCTGGCCGGCGCCGTCGTCGCCGGCGGGCTGTACTACCTCGCGGGCCGCAAGGTCGTCGTGCGGTCGACGCTGCTCACCCTGGAGAGCCGGTGAGCGTTTGCGTCCTGACCACCGGCGGGACGATCGCCTCCCGCCCCGCGTCCGACGGCTGCGTCAGCGTGGCTGTCGGCGGAGCTCAGCTCGTCGCCACCGCACCCGTTCGGGAGGTCCTGCGCAAGCACAGCTTCGCCTTCACCATGGCGGATCTGCTGGCGATCGCTCGTGAGGTACTCGCGGTGACCTCCGGAGGTGACGGGGTGGTCGTAACGCACGGCACCGACACGATGGAGGAGACGGCGTACCTGCTGGACCTGCTCGATCCGCCGGCTCCCGTCGTCCTCACCGGAGCCCAGCGCCATGCCGGCGAGCCGGACGCGGACGGCCCACGCAACATCGCCGACGCACGCCTCGTCCCCGCAGGTTCGCGGCCTTGGTCCGCTGGTGGTGATGGACGGTCGCATCCACGCGGCCCGTCAGGCGGTCAAGGCGCACACCCAGGCGCTCGACGCCTACACCTCGTACGCCGGTGGCCCGATCGGCGAGGTTCGCCGCGGCCAGGTCTCGATCTGGTCGGCCCCGACGCGGCCGCCGGGGTTCCCGCTGCCGGACGAACTCGCGCGGGTCGACATCGTCACGTCGTACGTCGGTGCCGACGACGACCAGCTGGCCGCCTGTCGCGCGGCCGGTGCCCGTGGCCTCGTCCTCGAGGCCCTCGGCGTCGGCAACCCGACACCCGCCATCCTGACCGAGGTCCGTCGCTGCATCGCGGCCGGACTCCCGGTCCTGGTCACCAGTCGCTGCCCCGCCGGTCCCACCGCGCCGGTCTACGGTGCCGGTGGTGGCGCCGACCTCGCCGCCACCGGCGCCCGGATGGCCGGCTCGCTGCCCTCCTCCAAGGCTCGGATCCTGCTCTCGCTCGCCCTGGCGACCTCATCCATGAGCCGCCTGCGGCAACACACCTACACCGGGTAGACGATGAAATGGTCGCGGACGATCCGGGTCGGCTCAGGTCCCGCCTGGTCGAGGACGTCCGCGAGCTCGGTCAGTACGGCGGGAGCGAGCGGGAGCTCGTGTTCCCCGGGGTGCTGGTCGGCGCCCATCTCGTAGTCCACGCCGGGGCGATCGGTGAGCTCGATGTGCGCGCCGAGGATCCAGTCGACCGGATTGCCTGCGGCAACGAAGTCGGCGAGCCGGCGGACGCTGGCGCGGAAGGCCTGCCAGTCCTTCACGTACAGCCGGCCCGGGTAGAGCGAGTCGCCGGTCAGCAGCAAGCGCGTCGACCGGTCGTAGACGGCGATGTCCGCGCCCTGGTGCCCCGGGATGGGAAGGATGTCGACGACCCGCTCCCCCAGGTCGAACTCGACGGCACCTTCCGGCCAGTCCAGGCCGAAGTAGGTGGCGACCTCCTCGGCCGTCCGGCCGACCACGCTGTCGAACTCCGCGTCCCCGCCGACGTGGTCCCCGTGGCCGTGGGTGTGCGCGACGATCAGCTCCTGACCGGTCAGCAGGCTCTCCACGAGCGCGCGCAGCTTGGCGTGCCCGGTGCCCGTGTCAAGGAGTAACGCCCGCTCGGTGCCTAGGAGCAGATAGAGGAACGGGCCCTCGAAGTTGGTCCGGAGCGACTGACGGATGATCGCCGTGCGGTCGTCGTACCAGTGAACCTGGTGCTCGGGGCTCGCCGGATCGGTGCCGTCGTCCCAGTGCGTGGGGAAGGTCATCCCGGAATTGTCGGTCATACCAGGGACACTGGGGACGTGCGTGGGGATCCGTCGGTGCTGCATGTCGATCTGGACGCGTTCTTCGCGGCCGTCGAGCAGCGCGACAAGCCGTCGCTGCGGGGCAAGCCGGTCGTCGTGGGCGGCGTCGGCGTCCGCGGCGTCGTGTCGACGGCGTCGTACGAGGCGCGCAAGTACGGCGTCCGCTCCGCGATGTCGACCGCGGAAGCGCGATCCCGTTGTCCGCACGCGGCGTACCTGGGTCCGCGGTTCGAGGTCTACCGGCGGGCCAGCCAGGCGGTGATGGCGGAGATGCGCGCACTCTCGCCGCTGGTCGAGCCGCTGTCGCTGGACGAGGCGTTCATCGACCTGGCAGCTTCCGGGCTGACCGGGCTGACGGTCGACGACGTGCAGGCGATCGCGGAGGACCTGAAGGCGGCGATCCGGAAGGTCAGCGGCGGTCTGACCGCGTCGGTCGGCGCGGGGACCTCCAAGCTGATCGCGAAGATCGCCAGCGATCTGGACAAACCCGACGGTGTGGTCGTCGTGCCGGCCGGCACCGAGGCCGAGTTCCTCGCGCCCATGCAGGTCACCGTGATCCCCGGCGTCGGTCCGGCGACGGCCCAGCGGCTGAGCATGGCCGGCGTTCGTACGGTCGCCGACCTGCAGCAGCTCGACGAGGAGGAGCTGATCCGTCAGGTCGGATCGGCCCACGGGACCAGCCTGCACCGGCTCGCGGTCGCCGCCGACGACCGCCCGGTGGTGAGCGACCGGGAGACCAAGTCGGTCAGCGTCGAGGACACCTTCGAGACCGACATCATCGACCGCGCGCTGCTGGCCGCGATCGGCGACCGGATGGCGCACCGCGTCTCCGAACGCCTGCAGAAGGCACAGCTCTCCGGCCGGACCGTCACGGTGAAGACCCGGATGCACGACTTCACCACGCACACCCGCTCGTCCACGCTGGCCGGTCCGACCGACGACGCCCGGGTGATCGCCCGGGTCGCGCGCCGGCTCCTCGACGACAGCGAGATCGGCGGCGGCATCCGGTTGCTCGGCGTAGGGGTGTCCTCACTCGCCGACTGGATCCAGGACGACCTCTTCACCGAGAGCGAGCACGCCGAGGCGCCGGTCGAGGTGATCGAGTTGCCCGAGCGCGCCCGCGACCCGATCGGGTTCTACCCGGGCCAGGACGTCACTCATCCGGACTACGGGCACGGCTGGGTCTGGGGCTCCGGCCGGGGCCGGGTCACGGTGCGCTTCGAGACCGCGGACACGCCACCGGGCCCGGTCCGCACGTTCGCCGTCGACGATCCCGCGCTGGCAAAAGTCGCCCTCGGGGCCGCCGAGGAAGACGACGGACCCGAAAATGACCACAATGGGTCAGATGAATGAGGAACGGCGGGGGGTCTACCCGTTCTGTGGTCCGTGTACGTCGTCGTCGGTCGCCTGGCGGGCGACCGACACGACCGGGCCGATGGGGGGCCATTTCTACGGGCACCGCGACGTCTGCGAGAACTGCGGCTCGTCGGTGCGCACGTTGTACAGCACGATCCTGTGGGTCCCGGTGGCGAAGGTCGGGCAGTACCGGATCATCCCGACCGGCGGCCGCACCTACATCGGCCGGCAGGTGATCGACCAGCCGGTCGACACACGGGTACGCCGGCCTGTCTCGGCGCTCGCGAGTCACCCGGAGCTCGACGGCGATCCCGCGTACAAGCAGGCCGAGGCGTACTGGGACGAGAGCGAGCCCGGGCAGGCGCTGCCCTTCTACCAGTCGGCGTTGACCGACCGGGAGAAGGTGCTGGCGGCCGACGATCCGGCCACGCTGCGGGTCCGGCTGAGGGTGGCGCAGGGTCTCCTCGCGACCGGGAACTACGGCCGGGCGATCGCGTGGTTCGAGCTCGTCACACCTCAACTGATGGACGTGTTCGGGCCACACCACGACCTGACCCGGGCGGCCACCGAGGCCGTGACCGGGGCCCGGCTGATGGTCGGCGGGCCGCGCTCGGAGGCGGCGCTGCTGACGGACATCGTCAACGCCGACGAGCAGGACCTGCCGGAGCACGACCCGCAGCTGATCCGCGACCGGGCCGCCCTCGGGCGTGCGCTCCTCGCGGGCGGCGAGATCGGGGTGTCGATCGAGACGCTCGCGCGGGCGGTCGGAGCCGCGACGGTTGCCCTCGGCGCCGACCACCCCGACACCCGGGTCTATCGCGCGGCACTGGTGGAGGCGTGCGAGGTGGCCGAGGCCCGGGGCAAGAAGCGGGACCTGGTGGCGGCCGAGGCCGCGCGGCGGTTGCTCAGCGGCGAAGACGCACCGACAAGCACGTGACACAGCCCTCGAGCTTCTCGAACTCACTGATGTCGACGACGACCGGCGTGTAGC
Source organism: Kribbella sp. NPDC048837 (assembly GCF_055586945.1). NCBI lineage: Bacteria > Bacillati > Actinomycetota > Actinomycetes > Propionibacteriales > Kribbellaceae > Kribbella > Kribbella sp. NPDC048837. Next base: position 127,015 of record NZ_JBVJHF010000001.1, on the reverse strand, counting down.
CGAGCTGCTCGAACAGCTCGGCCGACTTCGGCGCGGACGCGGCCATCAGCAGCCGGTCCTCCCCGACCAGGACCACGTGCGACCCGGCTTCCTCAGGCACCGGCAGGAAGTGCTCGAACGCGGCCGGGTCGTCGACCAGTGGCTCGTACCCGACCACGGTCCCGTCCGGCAAGGCGGTCACGGCCGACTTCAGGTGCAGCACCTTCCGCACCGCCACCGCGCGTACGTCGGCTCCGAGCGGAGCGAACGCGTCCCGCAGTTGCCGGATGCCTTCCTCGTTCGTGCGTCCGCCCTCACCGACGTACACGGTCGATCCGATCTTGAGAACGTCGCCGCCGTCGAGCGTGCCCGGCTCGGTGATTCGCGTGACGCGGAAGCCCTGAGCGGCCACGGTGCGCTCCGCGGCCGCGGCTTCCGGCCGGCGTTGCTCGGCGCCGGAGTGGGCGATCACCGCGAGGTCGCCGTACACGACCATCGTGTCCTCGATGAAGACGCCGTCCGGGCACTCGTCGATCGGCGGCACCTCGACCGTCCTCCACCCGGTCGCCCCGAGCGCGTCGACGTACGCCTGCCATTGGCGTACGGCGAGATCGGCGTCGACCGGGGTCCGTTCGATGTGGGTGACGAGTCCGTCGGCGAGACGCGGGCTGGGACGGCGAACCAGGGCGATGGGCATGCCCGCAGGTTAGCGGGGGTACCGGGAGGCCCCTGAGACTGGAGGAAGCGGATGCCGAAGATCCTGCCCGCAGCGGGTGGCGACGTGGTCGAGATCATCCTGGCGGACCACCGATGGTTCGAGGAGTCGAAGGTCTATCCCGCACTGCGGAAGAAGGATGCGATCGACGCCGAGGAGGTCGAGCACTCCGAGCACGAGCACGACGAGGGGAACGAGGCGCTGCTCGAGCTGATGGAGGTCGAGGACACCAGCAGCGAGACGTTCGGCGACAAGCTGCACGAGCTGGCCGAGGCACTCTCGCACCACCTCGACGAGGAGGAGCGGGACGTCCTGAATCCGGCGCGGACCGACGCGTCCGAAGAGGTCCGCCGGAAGCTGGGCGACGCATTCGCCGAGGAACGCGCCCGGCTGATCGACTCCGCCTGCGGCGACATCACCAACGTCCGCAAGATCGTGGCCCAGGCGCACTGAGCGTAGGCCTGCCACATAGGGTTCCGGTGTGGCAGGCCTGCTCGACCATCGCGGATATGTGCGGTTCTGGGTCGCCGATGCGGTGTCGATGGTCGGCTCGTCGGTCACCGGCCTGGCCTTGCAAGTGGTTGCCGTTGTCACCTTGCGGGCGAGCGGCACCGAGCTCGGGATCCTCAAGGCGGCGCAATGGTTGCCGTACCTGCTGTTCGGGCTGATCGCCGGTGTCATCGTCGATCGCTACCGCCGGCAGCCGCTCCTGGTCGGCGCCGACTTCGCGCGCGCCGTCGTTCTCGGGGTGATCCCGCTCGCCGCGGCGCTCGACGTACTCAGCCTGCCCCTGCTGATCGCGGTCGTGCTCGTCTTCGGGACGCTGTCCTTGGCGTACGACGCCGCACACCAGTCGTTCCCGCCGTCGCTCGTGCCGGCCGAGTTGCTGACCCCGGCGTACGCACGGCTCGAGCAGACGAGTGCGGTCGTGCAGACCGGCGGGCCGGTGTTCGCCGGTGCGTTGATCAAGCTGCTCACCGCCCCGGCAGCGATCCTCGTGGACGCGGTGTCCTACCTGATCTCCGGTCTCCTGCTCGCCACCGTCCGGACCCGGACGCCGGAAGTTGCCGAGGGCACCGATCAGCCCCGGCACCTGGGACGTGAGATCCGGGAAGGGCTGCGGTGGGTCTATCGCAACAGCACGCTCGGGCCGCTGGCGCTGACCTCGCACCTCTGGTTCGTGTTCCAGGGCGTGTTCACGACGGTCTACGTGCTCTTCGTGCTCAACACGCTCGGGCTGAACGTGTTCTGGCTCGGGGTGACGTACGCGTTCGGCGGGGTCGGTTCGATCGTGGGCGCAACCGCGTCGGGGTGGGTCGGCCGGCGGCTGGGGGTCGGGCCGGCGATCATCCTCGGTCGGTGGCTCACGCCGGTCGCGTTCCTGCTGGCTCCGCTGGCGCCGGACCACGTGCTCGGGCTGGTCCTGCTGTGCGCGAGTCAGTTCGTCTTCGGGGTCTCGGTCGGGATCGACAGCCCGATCGAGATGGGCTACCGCCAGTCGATCACGCCGGCCGGGCTGCTCGGCCGGATGAACGCGACCATGCGGTCGCTCAACCGCGCCGCGATCGTCGTCGGCGCCCCCGTCGGAGGCCTTCTCGCCGACCAGTTCGGGACCCGTACGGCGCTCTGGGTCGGAGTCGGCGGGATGGTCGTCCAGGCCGTCCTCCTGCACCGCTCTGCCTTCCGCCACGCCCGGCTCGCTGAGGTCAGAGCCTGAGAACGAGGCCTTCCTCGGCCGCGATGACCTCGCCGTCGAACACCTGCTGTGCCTCCGCCACCGACACGGCCCGATCCGACCCGGGCCAGAAGTGGGTCAGCAGCAGACGTCTCGCCCCACGCGCACCCTGTGCGGCCTCGGTCGCCGTCATGATGAAGCGCGGCGTCGTCTGCGGCGACGGACCCTGCAGGGTCGCGTCGGAGATGAACAGATCCGTCCCATCAGCCAGCTTCCGCAGCTCGGGCGACGGCCCACTGTCGCCGGTGTAGGCGACGGACACCCCGGGCGCCGTCAGCCGCACCCCGAGATTGGTCTTGTAGTGCGGCAACTCGACCGTCTCGACCGCGAACGGACCGAGCTGCGTCGTCGACGCCAGCTCGTGGACCGCGAAGACGGTGGCCGGATCCGGCTCCGGCTCGAGCGCACGCAGTACGTCGAGGACGCCGGGAGCGCACTGCAGCGGGATGGGCGGCGCGTCCGGCGCCTCGTAGTACCTCACGCGGGCGAGAGCGCTCACGTCGACACAGTGGTCCGGGTGCTGGTGCGTCACCACGACCGCGTCCACCTCACCCCGCGGACAGTGTTCGAGCAGTCGCGGGAGGGCGGCGTACCCGAGATCGAGCACCACTCGGAAGCCGTCGTACTCGAGCAGGAAGCCGGCACACGCCCGCCCGGCCTCGGGCCAGGCGCCGCAGGAGCCGAGGACGGTGAGCGCTCTCACCGCGCCGCGAACGGGCGGTCGCTGGGCACGATCTCCTTGCCGAGCGGGACCAGCGAGATCGGGATCAGCTTGAAGTTCGCCACGCCGAGCGGGATGCCGATGATCGTCAGGCACAGCGCGATCCCGGTCGCGAGGTGACCGAGCGCCAGCCACCAGCCGGCGAAGATGATCCAGATGATGTTGCCGAGCAGCGCTCCCGCGCCGGAGCTCGGCTTGTCGACCATGGTCCGGCCGAACGGCCACAGCGTGAACCCGGCGATCCGGAACGCCGCGATGCCGAACGGGATCGTCACGATCAGCACGCAGCAGATGATGCCGGCGACCGCGTACCCGATCGCCAGCCAGAACCCGGCCAGCACCAGCCAGATCAGGTTGAGCAATGTCCTCATATCTCCCAGCCTGCCACCTGGCGGGTGTGATCCAGCACCAGCCGGACGACAAGTCCGGGATCGTTCCGGGGCATCCAGTGGCCACCCCTGACCACTTTCACCGGACAGGCGCGTCTGGATCGCCGTACTTGTGGAACGCGATCCGGACTCCGTCGGGACTAGTAGTCGTCCGTGCTGAGGGTCGCAAAGGTCATCCCTGCCTTCACGAGACGCTCGCGCAGCGCCGGGCCCATGGCCGCGGCCGTGGTGGTCTGGCCGGCCGTGACCGGGAGATCGTCGCGCGAGAGGCAGAGCGCACTCTCCGCGAGCATCTTCGCGGTCTCGTCGTACCCGGGATCGCCGCCGGCGACCTCGGTGATCACCTGCTTGCCGCCACCGCGGCCGACGAAGCGGACGTTGAACCAGGACCGCGCGCGGCGCTCCGGGCTCGGACCGTCGCCCGGCTTCAGCCTGCTGAGCAAGGCGTTCCGCAGCGGCGGCACCTGAGCGGCGGCGACCAGGAGCCCGACGGCTCCGATGCCTCCGGCGACCATTGGGAGACGTCTGACCGCCGCGTAGTGCGAGTAGCGGAAGTCGGGACCGTAGGCGTCGAGCAGCCGGCTCGAGTAGCCGACGATCTGCGGGTCGATCGTCGGCAACGGGACCGCCCAGAAGCCCTGCTGGCGGTGCAGCCTGCCCGGCACCGCCCCGGCCTTGCGGTCCTCGGGACGCGGCTCGGCGCGGCGGCGGGCGCGGTGGGCGTCGAGGTTCTGCTTCGGCCGGGAGAACGCGGTGATCGCGGTGTGGAACGTGCCGCCCGAGGGCCGGCCGCCGGCACGGAGCAGACCGTCGACGCGGATCGGGACCCGCTCCGGCAACTGCTCGACCGTGTACTGGACGCCGAGGTCGTACGGGATCGAGTCGAAGCCGCACGCGTGCACGATCCGGGCGCCGGTCTCGACAGCGCGCTCGTGGTAGCGGACGTACATCCGGTCGACGAACTCGGACTCGCCGGTGAGGTCGAGGTAGTCCGTCCCCGCGTCGGCACACGCCGCCACGAGCGGTTCGCCGTACTGGATGTAGGGCCCGACCGTGGTCGCCACGACCTTCGTCGACTCGGCCAGCGCCTGGAGCGACTTCGGGTCGGTGACGTCCGCGATCAGGACGTCCTTGCCGAAGACCTCCAGCTTCTGTTGGTTACGTCCGGCAACGGCCCACTTCAGGTCGGCCGGGGCGTGCTTCGCGAGATACTCCGCGGTCAGGGCTCCGGTGAACCCGCTCGCGCCGAGCAGGACGACGTCGTACTCGCGGCTCACTTGTTCGCAGCCTTCGCCGTGTCGGCCCGGCCACCGGCCCCCGAGGCGCGGGACGACTCGGCCGCGCCCCGGGCCTGGATGTCAGCGAGCGCGGCCCGATCCGCCTTCGGGACGCTGAAGCGAGAGCCCAGCTCGATCACATGCGGCAGCACCCAGCGGAACACCTTCATCGCCCCGATCCATCCGGGCACGTGGACGGTCCGTGAGCGCTTCCGGATGCCGGCAACGAACTTGTCCACGGCGAAGTCGAGCGGGTACACCTTGCTCGCCAGCGGAATGCCGGTGCGTACCTTGCCGAACACCGGGTGGTCGTCCACTCCGCGCACCATGTCGGTGTCGACGAAGGTCATGTGCGCGACACCGACCCGGACGCCGAGGTGCTTCAGCTCGGGCCGCAGCGTGTCGCCCATCGCCTCCACGCCGGCCTTGGCCACGTTGTACGACGCGAGCCCGGGCATGTGCACGATCGCCGCGAGCGACGAGACCAGGAGCAGGTAGCCCTTGCTCTCGAGCAGGTACGGCAGGGTGAGGTGGACCGTGCGCCAGACGCCGTACAGATCGACATCGAGGACGCGCTCCCAGACCTTCGGGTCCATGCTCCGGCTGAAGCCCGGCGCCGCGATCCCGGCGTTCGCCATCACCACGTCGATCCGGCCGTACCGCTCGGCTACCGCCTCGACCGCGGTCCGCAGCGACTCGGTGTCGGTGACATCGGCCTCCCACCAGCCGGCGTCCGGGCCACAGTCCTCCGCGACCTTCTTCAGCTCGTCCGGCTCCAGACCGACCAGGGCCAGCTTGGCGCCCTCGCTTGCCAGCTTCCGGGCCACCGCGGCGCCGATCCCCCGGGACGCACCGGTGATGAGGACGACTTGACCGGCCAACGGACGCATCTGGACCTCCAACTTGTTGAGTGGATACTCAACAGTAAGTGCTTATTGACCGAATACTCAATAGACTGGCCCGATGACCCAGACCTCCTCCGCCCGGCTGCGCCCCGACGAACGGCGCGCGCAGATCCTCGGCGCGGCACGGCGGGTCCTGCTCGCCGACCCGCACCGCGAGCTCACGGTCGAGCTGGTCGCCGCCGAGGCCGGCGTCTCCCCTGCCCTGCTCTTCCACTACTTCGGCTCGAAGAAGAAGTTCCAGTACGCCGTGATCGAGGAGGCCGCCGCGGAGGTCATCCTGCGAACGGCGCCCGACCCGTCGCTCCCCCCGGACGAACGACTCCGGTCCGGCATCCGCGCGTTCGTCCGTGCGGTTCTGGAAGCGCCGCAGCTCTACCGGGCCACTCTGCTGATGTCGGCCGCCGGCGATCCCGCCGTACGCGCGTTGCACTCCGAGATCCGCCAGGTCTTCAGCCGGTGGGTGATCAGCGCGGTCGCCGAGCGCGGGATCGAGATCACGCCGACCGTCGAGCTCGCGTGTCACGGCTGGCAGGGGTACGTCGAGCAGACGCTGATGACGTGGATCGACGAGCCGTCGATCTCCGCCGAGGCGCTGGAGCACCTGTGCGAGCAGTCCCTCGACGCGATCCTCTCGACGACTGATTGAGCGACGTCGACTGAGTGAGCGGCTACGGCCGGCTGAGCGACGACGGCCGGCTGAGCGCGGCCAGGATCTGCAGGGTGCTCGCTGTCAGCCGCTCGGTCTCCGCCGCGCCGAGGGCGGTCTCCAGCTCGGCATCGATACCGGTCAGCACGGCCCTGCATCGCGTCCTGGCAGCGGCCGACGCGACGGGCGACGTACGTACTGCGTTGTTGCCGCAAGCCAGGGCGCTCTCGATGACCACCGGCATCTTCGCCCTCCTCTGGGCCGTCGTCGTGGTGCTGATGGTCGTGCGTCCCGGGTCGACCACGGGAGTCTGAACGGTAGGGTTCTCGAGTGCTGACGGTTGCCACGGTGAACGTGAATGGGATCAGGGCCGCGTTCCGGCGCGGGATGGGGCCGTGGCTGGAGCAGACCGATCCGGACCTGTTGCTGATGCAGGAGGTCCGTGCGACGGACGACGTACTGCGGGAGCACCTCGGCGGGGACTGGAACATCGCGCACGCCGAGCCGTCGATCGACGGGCACAAGGGGCGCGCGGGTGTCGCGGTGGCGAGCCGGCGGCCGATCAAGGACGAGCGCGGCGAGATCGGGCCGGAGCGGTTCGCCGGGTGCGGACGGTGGGTCGAGGCGGACGTCGTACTGGACGACGGGACGACGCTGACAGCGGTGAGCACGTATGTGTTCACGGGCGAGTTCGAGACGCCGCCGCGGCAGGAGGAGAAGTACGCGTTCCTCGACGCGATCACCGCCCGGCTCACCGAGCTGCGCGCGGACGGGCGGCATGTGCTGATGTGCGGCGACCTCAACATCGCCCACCGCGAGGTCGACCTGAAGGCCTGGAAGGCGAACCGCAAGAAGAGCGGCTTCCTCCCCGAGGAACGCGCCTGGATGGATCGTTTGTTCGAGTCCGGCTGGGTCGACCTCGGCCGCCACCTCGGCGGCGAAGGCCCCGGCCCGTACTCCTGGTGGTCCTGGCGCGGCAAGGCCTTCGACAACGACGCCGGCTGGCGCATCGACTACCAGATCGCCTCCCCCACCCTCGCCACCACAGCCACCACCTGCACCGTCCACCGAGCCCCCACCTACGCCGAACGCTGGAGCGACCACGCCCCGGTCGTCGCGACGTACGAGGTGTGATCCGGGGCCTGTGGAAACCGGCCGACGCGGCCGGGCGCGGGCGGGTAGTCTCGCGGCATGTCCGAGTTGAAGTCTTTTGGTGAGCCGCCGGTTGCGGCGCGGAAGCCGGTGGAGCGTCGTCATCACGGTGACGTGTTCGTCGACGAGTACGAGTGGTTGCGGGACAAGACCGACGACGAGGTGCTGGGGTACCTGCGGGCCGAGAACGCCTACACCGAGGTCCGCACCGCGCAGCTGGAATCGTTGCGTGAGGCAATCTTCAAGGAGATCTCGGACCGCACGCTGCAGACCGACCTGAGCGTGCCGGCCCGGCGCGGCGGGTACTGGTACTACTCGCGCACGATCGAGGGGAAGCAGTACGGCCTGCACTGCCGGGTGAAGGTGGACGGCGACCAGCCGCCCGCGACCGACGGCGAGATCGCCGGCGAAGAGGTGATGCTGGACGGGAACGAGGTGGCCGGCGACTCCGAGTTCTTCTCGCTCGGCACCGTCGACGTCTCCCCCGACGGCCGCCTGCTCGCCTACTCCGTCGACCTCAAGGGCGACGAGCGGTTCACCCTGCGGATCAAGGATCTGAGCACCGGCGAGCTGCTGCCGGACGAGCTGCCCGAGGTGCACTACGGCTCGGCCTGGTCCGCCGACGGCTCGACGATCTTCTACACCAAGGTCGACGACGCCTGGCGCCCGCACCAGGTCTGGCGGCACGTGCTCGGCGCGTCCGACGACGTGCTGGTGATGGAGGAGCCGGACGAGCGGTTCTGGGTCGGCGTCGACCTGACCCGCAACGAGCAGGCGATCCAGATCGCCCTCGGCAGCAAGCTCACCAGCGAGGTCTGGCTGCTCGACGCCAACGACCCGGCGGGACAGCCGGTCGTGGTCGCCGCACGCCGTGAGGGCGTCGAGTACGACGTCGAGCACGCCGGCGACCGGCTCCTGATCACGCACAACGCCGACGCGGAGAACTTCTCGCTGGCCTCCGCGCCGCTGGACTCGCCCGGCGACTGGACCACGCTGATCCAGGGCGACGAGTCGAGCCGGCTGCTCGGCACCGACGCGTTCGCCGACCACGTCATCCTGTACCGCCGCCGCGACGCGCTCACCGAGCTCGCGATCATGCGCCGTACACCGGATGGCTTCGGCGACCCCGAGGTGCTCGAGTTCGACGAGCCGATCTACACCGTCTCCCCCGGTCGCAACGACGAGTGGCACGACACCCGGTACCGCTTCGGCTACACGTCGCTGGTCACCCCGGGTTCGACGTACGACGTGGATGTCGCGACCGGGGAGCGACGGCTGCTCAAGCAGCAGCCGGTGCTCGGCGGGGTGGACCTCGGCGCGTACAGGCAGTACCGGGAGTGGGCGACCGCGCCGGACGGGACCAAGGTGCCGATCTCGATGGTCGCGCGCAAGGATGTCGCGAAGGACGGGAACGCGCCGGTCGTGCTCTACGGGTACGGCTCGTACGAGAGCTCGATGGATCCGTGGTTCTCGATCCCGCGGTTGTCGCTGCTCGATCGCGGCGTGGTGTTCGCGATCGCGCATGTGCGCGGCGGAGGCGAGCTCGGCCGGCACTGGTACGACAACGGCAAGACGCTGACCAAGCGGAACACGTTCACCGACTTCATCGCCGGCGCCGAGCACCTGGTCGCGGCGGGCTGGACCCGGCCGGAGCGGATCGTCGCGCAGGGCGGCAGCGCCGGCGGTCTGCTGATGGGCGCGGTGGCGAACCTGGCGCCGAAGGCGTTCGGCGGGATCCTCGCGGAGGTCCCGTTCGTCGACCCGCTGACGACGATCCTGGACCCGTCCCTGCCGCTGACGGTGATCGAGTGGGAGGAATGGGGCAATCCGCTCGAGGACCCCGCGGTGTACGAGTACATGAAGTCCTACTCGCCGTACGAGAATGTCAGCGCGCAGGACTATCCGCGCATCCTGGCGATCACCAGCCTGAACGACACCCGGGTGTTGTTCGTGGAGCCCGCCAAGTGGGTGGCGAAACTCCGGACGACCGCCACCGGTGACGTCGACGTGCTGCTGAAAACGGAAATGGACGCAGGTCACGGCGGCCGCAGCGGCCGGTACGACGCGTGGCGCGAGCTGGCGTTCGCACTGGCCTGGGAGCTCGACACCCTCGGCCTGGCCTGACGTCGCGGCGACGCCGCCGGTGCCTGCCGGTTCACGCTCGTTTCGGGCGGGAACACGGCGGGTACCGGCGGCGTTGCTGTCAGCTGGAGACAGAACGCATTCCGAGTGCCCGATCAGGTGTGTCGTGCAACACATTCAGCGCCCCGAAGGGTGCTGGATCTGGACAGATTCTCAGGTTTCCCCGCCGGTGTGCCGCTGGACAACGGCGCCGAATTCCCTTGATTGTCACGGGAAAACGGTGCCGGCCGGTCAAAGGCGTCCGGGCAGCGGTTCCGGCCGGCTCCCGGACACCGGTTTCCGGCGCGGATCGCTGCCAGGAACTCTCAGGGAACGTTCAGGGTGTTTACACACTCGTCCTGGAATCTTGAACCGTACTCGAGCGTTGCTCTCCATGTAACGACGAAGGGAGTTTCGGTGGCTCGCATGACTCGGGTCCGCACCGCGGACGACGGTATCGACGGCAAGGACAGCGTCGGTCTCTACCTCGAAGAGATCGCGCGTACGCCCCTGCTCACCGCTGAGGAAGAAGTCGAGCTCGCTGAGACGGTCGAGGCAGGTCTCCTCGCGGAGCAACTGCTGGCCGAGGGGCGGGTTGGACGGAAGAAGGGTGGCGCGCCCAAATATGCGACGGAGGACGAGCTGGAGTGGCTGGTCGAAGAGGGCCAGCGCGCACAGCAGCGGTTCGTGACCGCGAACCTCCGGTTGGTGGTGTCGATCGCACGCCGCTACGGACGATCCCAGATGCCGCTGCTGGACCTGGTCCAGGAGGGCAACACGGGGCTGATCCGGGCGGTGGAGAAGTTCGACTACCGCAAGGGATTCAAGTTCTCGACGTACGCGACCTGGTGGGTGCGGCAGGCCATCACCCGCGGTATCGCGCAGCAGGCCCGGGTGGTCCGGCTGCCGGTGCACGTGGTGGAGCAGCTGAACCAGATCGGGTCGGCGCGGCGGACGCTGGAGCGCAAGCTCGGGCGGGAGCCGGAGATCGACGAGATCGCGGCGGAGCTGGACCTGGACGTGGAGCGGGTCACCGAACTGATCCGGATCGGCCGGGACCACATCAGCCTGGACAACCCGATCGACGACGAGGGTGAGACCTCGCTGGGCGACCTGATCGCGGCCGAGACCGCGCCGGGCCCGGACCAGCTGGTCGCCGACGCGTCGGACCGCTCGGGCCTGTTCAGCCTGGTCGACCAGCTCGACCCGCGGTCGGCGGACGTGATCCGGCGCCGCTACGGCCTGCACGACGGCCGCCAGGCGAAGCTCGCCGACATCGGCGCGGTCCACGGCATCTCCGCCGAGCGGGTCCGCCAGATCGAACGCGAGGCGCTCGGCCGGCTCCGACTGCTGGCAGACCCGACCCTGGCAGCCTGACCCACCACCCGAAACCCCTCGAGGAACCCCCGGCCACCACGCCGGGGGTTCTTCCGTCTCTGAGGCACGTCAGGCTGCCGCCTCGTTCCAGGTGTCGATCAGGGGCGGGAGGTCGGAGAGGCGCTGGACCGTGACGTCCGGCGTGCCCTCGGAGTGGCCGATCTGCTCCCCGGGAATCGCGCTGTGCGGGACGTGCGCCGTACGCATGCCGACGTTCTGGGCGCCCCACACGTCGTCGAAGAGCCGGTCGCCGACGAACAGGCACTGCGACGGCTCCGAGACCCCGACCGCTCGCATCGCCGCGAGGAACGCCTCCGGGTGGGGCTTCGTGTACGGGATCTCGCTGGTGTAGACGGCGCCGTCGAGTAGGTCGAGTACGCCGTCGCGCGCGAAGATGTCCTCGTGCCGCCGGCGCGGCCAGATCGTGTTCGACAGGACGCCGATCTTCAAGCCCTGGGCCCGGAGGGCGTGCAGGGTGTCGAGTGCGTCCGGCTCGAGCACGGTGTGCGGGTCCCACTGCCGCTCGTACTCCGCGAGGGCAGCCTGGGTCATCACCGCGTCCGCCAGCAGGCACACCTCCTCGAAGGTGCTGCTCAGGTGCTCGTCGCGGCAGCGAGCCCAGACCGAGCCCTCCGCGGTGACGAGCCGGGTCGCCAACTCGTCCGCGCGGGTCTCGTCGATCAACGCCGCCACCGGTCGCCAAGCGGCGTACAGGTCGATGTCGTGCCAGGTTGCCAGCGTGCCGCCCCAGTCGAACAGGACGGCTTCGATCTTCGCGTTCGTCACGGCGAACACCCTGCCAGTCGCCCCCGACAGATTTCAGCTGACCTGCGCGACCTGCTGACGCCGGGCCAGCCAGACCACGGCCGCCGCGTAGAACACCAGGCACGGGATGTCCGAGACCAGCAGCGTCCACGGCGCGCCGCCCTGCTCGTCCCAGCCGTCCAGCCGCCCGGTTGCCGCTGGCAACAAGAACGCGAACAGGTTGTTCATCGCGTGCAGCGCGATCCCCGCCTCCAGTCCCCCGGTCCGTACCGTCAGCCAACCGAGCATGACCGCGAACAGGAAGATGTCGGCCATCGCCCAGCCGGTGTACCCGTGCGCGGACACGAACGCCACGGCGCCGATCACGATCCCGGGCCACGGCGACCGGAACACCGTCCGGATCCACTGCCGGGGACCGTCCTTCTGGTCCGGCCCGTAGGCACCGACCGCCTGGAGCAGCCAGCCGCGGAACATGAACTCCTCCGCCGCGGACTGGAACGGCACCAGCAAGATGATCACCAGCGCAGGTACGACGAACGCCCCGAAGCCGACCCACGATCCGCCGTCGTCGGTCGCCCCCGTGTCCGCGGTGGGGAAGATCGCGTCGACCAGCACACTGAGGCCGTAGGACAGCGCGATGTACCCGAGGCCGGGCAGGCAGCACATCAGCAACCAGCGCCAGCGGATCCGGTTCAGGACGGACGCGACGCTCCAGAACGGCCGGCGCTGGACCAGCCAGGCCGTGAACGCCACGAACGGCGTCAGCACACCGAGCATCACCAGCGTGACCGCGAGGTTCTCGGTGGCGCTCGGGAAGAGGTCGTTGCCCTGCGGTTGGGTGAACTCGCCGGTGATCAGGCCGTGGACGATCTCCCACACGACCGCGACCCCCGCGGTGATGAACAGGATGCCGGCGCCGAGGAACAGGGTGCCGGCGATCGGGCGCCACCACGCGTGCTTCGCGGTGCGGGCGAGGCGGTGGTACGGCGTACCCGGTGGGGCCGGGATGGTCCGGGGCTCGCGGTAGGCGAACTGCCCGGGGTACTGCGGCGCGCCCCACTGCTGCGGATACGGACCCGGCGGCGGGTAGGTGCCGGGCGGAGGGTAGGTCCCCGGTGGCGGGTAGGGGCCCGGCGGTGGGTACGCGGGTGGTTGCGGGTAGGCGGTCGGCGGCGGGTAGCCGCCGGGTGGCGGGCCTTGGGGGTGGGCCGGGGGCGGTGGGTACTGCCCCGGCTGCGAGTATGGGCCCGGTTGCGAGGGCGGCCCGGGTTGTTGCGGGTCCATGACTGGACTCTAGAAGATCGGGCCAAGCTTCAGTGGAGGGAGACCACGGTGGTAACTGATCCGACACCAGGGCCGGCCGCGGCGACGCGGGCGCTGCCGCAGTCGGTGCTGATGCCGTTGACGGGTTCGGCGATCTTTCTGATCGTCCGGATCGAGCCGGGCGGCGAGGAGGCGGCCCGCGATCTGCTCGACCGGATCAGCGGTCTGATCAGATCGGTCGGTTTCCGCGTCCCGGCCGGGAACCTGTCCTGCGTCACCAGCATCGGGTCGGACGCGTGGGACCGGCTGTTCAGCGGACCGCGCCCGGCCGAGCTGCACCCGTTCGTCGAGCTCCAGGGCGCGACCCACCGGGCGGTGTCCACTCCCGGCGACCTGCTCTTCCACATCCGCGCCGCGCACCTGGACCAGTGCTTCGAGCTCGCCGGCCAGATCATGAACGTCCTCGACGGCGCCGCCACGGTCGTCGACGAGGTGCACGGCTTCAAGTACTTCGAGATGCGCGACCTGCTCGGCTTCGTCGACGGCACCGAGAACCCGGCCGGCGTCACGGCCCGGAACGCCGTGCTGATCGGCGACGAGGACCCGGACTTCACGGGCGGCAGCTATGTGATCGTGCAGAAGTACCTGCACGACCTGAAGGCGTGGAACGAGCTCACCGTCGAGCAGCAGGAGCAGGCGGTCGGCCGGACGAAGCTCGACGACATCGAGATGGCCGACGACGTCAAGCCGGGCAACGCCCACATCGCGCTGAACGTGATCGAGGACGAGGACGGCAACGAGCTGAAGATCCTGCGCGACAACATGCCGTTCGGCACCATCGGGTCGCAGGAGTTCGGCACCTACTTCATCGGGTACGCCAAGACGCCGTCGGTGACGGAGCTGATGCTGCGCCGGATGTTCATCGGCGAGCCCGAGGGCAACCACGACCGCCTGCTCGACTTCTCCACCGCGGTCACCGGCACCCTGTTCTTCACCCCGTCGGCCGACTTCCTCGACGACCTCCCGCCGGCCCCCTGACGCTCACTCGCCGTTCAGTGGCGGGCCGGCCCAGGAAACGGCGGTCCAGCGGAAGTAGACCGGGTCGTCGAAGGTCGTCGGGACCTTGCCCAGGCTGTTGATGACCGTCGACGTGCCGTTCGCGTGACCGACGGCGTACAGGTATCCCGACTTCGTGTCCTTGTCGATGCCGAGCAGGAGTACGCCGTATTGCCCGCAGCGTTCGGCAACGAGTTGCTCGAAGCCCTGCCAGGTCCTGGTGCGGACCTGCTTGACGATCGGCTTCATCGGCGAGGCGATCGGGATCCGGATCGTGTACAGCGCGCCCCCGCGGGTGTTCGCCAGGAAGGTGTCGTACGTGCGGGTCTGGCTGATCAGCGTCATGGTTTTGACCGCGCTGAAGCCCGGGTACGAGCCGTCCGTCTTCCAGCCGTCTCGCCAGCGGAACAGCGTGCCGTCGTTCCGCAGACCGTAGTAGTGGGTGTGCGCCACCGAACCGGGGTGCGCGCCCTCGTCGTAGTCGGACTCCTCGAAGTACGTGAACTTGTCCCAGCCGCCGCCGATCCGGGTGAAGTGGACGTCCAGATCGGTGGTCGCGCCGGTTCGGTAGCTCGCCTCGTACATCGTCGAGCCGAGCACGACCTCGCCGTAGTGCGCCCAGTCCTGCGGGACCTCCGGCTCGATCGTCCAGGTGCTGTGCAACCGCGTCACTCCGGGCGCGAACCGGTCCGCCGCCTCGACTCGCTTCGCCGAGGCCGTCGGCGGGTTCGTCGCGACGATGCCTTGGGACTGGTGGTCACCGCCGGCGTTCAGCGACCCCAGACTCAGCTCGCAGGCGGCCGCAGCGCCGGCCGAGCCGGTGGGTTGGGCGGCTGCGGGTAGCGGCGCCAGCAGACCGGTGACCAGAAGTGCCGCCGCGGCAGTACGTCGGGGCATCGTTTCCCTCCTCGGTGAGCGCTCTCCTGCTTGCTCGATGCGGCTCCGGCGGGGAAAGTTGCGGGTCCGAAAGTGTCGGTGGGATGGGTGAGACTGGGGTCATGTTGCTCACCGAGGTGGTCCGGACGTCGGCCGCGCTGGCCGGGACCCGGTCCCGGCTGAAGAAGGCCGAGTTCATCGCCGACTTGTTGTCGAAGGCCACCGAGCCGGCCGAGACCGAGATCGTGGTGACGTACCTGTCCGGTGAGCTGCGGCAGCGCCGGACCGGGGTCGGCTGGCGGACGTTGATGGACGCGCCGGAGCCCGCGTCCGAGCCGTCGCTGACGGTCGAAGAGGTCGACCGGGCGTTCGCGGAGCTGGCGGAGATGGGCGGCGCGGGCGTGCAGGCGCGGCGGCGGACGGCGGTCGACGCGTTGTTCGGGCGGGCGACCGCCGACGAGCAGCACTTCCTGCGGCAGCTCGTGGGTGGTGAGCTGCGGCAGGGAGCGCTCGACGGGGTGATGGCCGACGCGGTCGCGCGGGCGACCGGGATCCCGTTGCCCAAGATCCGGGCGGCGACGATGCTGCGGGGCGCGGCGGCTCCGGTGGCGGTCGCCGTACTGACCGAGGGTGAGGCGGGGCTCGCGCAGTTCGGGCTGGAGGTCGGGCGCGGGGTGCAGCCGATGCTCGCCCAGTCCGCGACCAGCGTGGCCGAGGCGCTGACCAAGACGGGTACGCCGGCCGCCCTCGAGTGGAAGCTGGACGGGATCCGGATCCAGGTGCACCGGGACGGCTCCGACGTGGTCGTCTACACGCGGACTCTGGACGACATCACCACGCGGGTTCCTGAGGTGGTGAGTGCCGTGCTGTCGCTGGATGCTCGCCAGGTGGTGCTCGACGGTGAGCTGATCGCGCTGCGGCCGGACGGGCGGCCCGAGGCGTTCCAGGTGACGGGGTCGCGGACGGCGACACGCGCGGCGACCGGTCCGGAGTCGGTGCCGTTGACGCCGTACTTCTTCGACATCCTGCATCAGGACGGCCAGGACCTCCTCGGGCTCGACGGGGCCGCGCGGCATGAGTGGCTGTCGAAGCTGGTGCCGGAGGAGCGGCGGATCCCACGACTGGTGACCGACGATGCCGATGCCGGTCACACATTCTTCCTGGATGCGGTGAAGCGGGGCCACGAAGGCGTGATGGTGAAGTCGTTGACCGTGCCGTACGAGGCCGGTCGGCGTGGTTCCGGGTGGGTGAAGGTCAAGCAGACGCACACACTCGACCTGCTCGTTCTCGCGGCCGAGTGGGGGCACGGGCGCCGGACCGGGTGGCTGTCCAACCTGCACCTCGGAGCGCGGGACGAGGAGACCGGCGAGTTCGTCATGCTCGGGAAGACGTTCAAGGGGCTGACGGACGAGTTGCTCCGGTGGCAGACCGAGCGCTTCCAGGAGCTCGCCGTACGACGGGACGACTGGACCGTCTATCTGAAGCCGGAGGTGGTGGTCGAGATCGCGTTCGACGGCGTGCAGACCTCGCCGCGGTATCCGGCCGGGATGGCGCTGCGGTTCGCCCGGGTCCTGCGGTATCGCGACGATAAATCACCTGACGACGTTGATACGGTGCAAACCGTGCGGGAGATCCACTCGGGACCCGGCGGCGAGCAGGAGGATGAAGCGGATGGCTGAGGACCCCGATGTCGTGTCGCGGCGGATCGCCCGGGAGTCGCTGGACCGCGACGACCCGACCGGCTGGTTCGAGGACCTCTACTCCGCCGCTTCGGAAGGTGCCGCGGTCGTGCCGTGGGACCGGGGTACGGCGCACCCGCTGCTGATCGAGTGGATCGACGAAGCGCAGCCCGACGGGGCGGACAAGACCGCGCTGGTCGTCGGCGCCGGGACGGGCTGGGACGCCGAGCGGATCGCTGACCGCGGGTACGACACGACCGCCTTCGACATCTCCCCCACCGCGGTCGAGACCGCGCGCCGGAACCACCCGGACTCGAAGGCCCACTACCTGACCGCCGACCTGCTCGCGCCGCCGGGCGAGTGGCACCGCGCATTCGACCTGGTCGTCGAGATCTACACCGTCCAGGCGCTCCCGATCCCGCTGCAGCCCTCCGCGATCCACCAGGTCAGCGAGCTGGTCGCCCCCGGCGGCACCCTGCTCGTGATCGCCGCCGCCCGCCCGGACGACCAGCCGGACGCCGCTACCGAAGGCCCACCCTGGCCGCTCACCCGCGCTGCCATCGACGCGTTCACGACGCCCGACCTCCGCCTCATCCAGCTCACCCAGTCCCCCAGCCCTCAAGATCCCACCATCCTCCGCTGGCGCGCCGAGTATCTCCGCGACTAGCTACATGTCTGCTGATCCCGCCAGCGATGGCTCCGATGGTTGGGCGCGGGCTGAGCGGCTCGATGCGGGCCGGGTTCTGGGTCAGCTCGAGGAGCAGACCGGCGTACAGCTGATCTTCGAGCGGCCGTGTCCTGGTGGTGAGGTCGGGGCTGCTTTTGTCCGGTGGCCTTCGGGGCGGCGGTCGGTTCTCAAGTGGCGGCCCTCCACCCGGCTGGCCGCGATGGAGGCCGGTCCGCTCGCGGTCACCGAAGCCGCTCGTCTCGCCGGCCTTCCCGCGCCGGCGACCGAGCTCGCCGTCCAACTCGGCCCGGCGGTCGCCACCGTCCAGGAACTGTTGCCCGGAGCACCTATCCGGGAGCTCGACGACCATGGTGTGACGCAGGCGCTGACGTTCAATCAGCTGCAGGAAGGTCTGTTGGCCGACCGTCCGGACATCCCCGAGCTCGACCTGTACCTCGACACCGACGGTCCGGGCTTCTGTCTGCACGGTCCGCTCCGCGCGCACAACCGCCGGACCGCCCGGCTCGCAGCCTGGGTCGCCGCCGTCGCGGCCGCCAACCCCGGCCCACTCCGTGGCCTTGACGCGGTCCACACCGACTTCCACCCCGGCAACCTCCTCGCGGTCGACGGCATCATCACCGGCGTCATCGACTGGGACGGTGCCGGCCGGGGCGACCGCCGGTTCGACCTCGTCACCTTGCGCTTCGGCGTACACCCGGGCCAGCCCGACCGGCGGGTGGTCGAGCGGCTGGACGCCGTACTCGACGAGATCCCGGCCGACGTACTGCGTCCCTTCTGGGCACACATGAGCCTTCGCCAGGTGGACTGGGCGATCCGCCACCACACGGCCGCCGACGTCACGAGGTGGTTGGATCTTGCCGAGCGGAGAATCGACTAGACCTGGGGGCGATCGTGGAGTTGCCGGCGTTGGTGGTGCGCGCGCAGGAGGCGGCGGCTGAGGTCGGGATGCCGCTCAGCCGGCAGGGCAATGGTCCGTCGGCCTGCCTGCCGGGCGTCGGGCGGTTCCTGGCCGTGCTGGCTGCGGGGTGTGTGGGCGGGACGATCGGTGAATTGGGTACTGGCGTCGGCGTCGGGGCGGCGTGGATGGCCGGGGCGATGCCGGCCGACTGCCGGCTGATCACGGTCGAACTCGATGAACGGCGGGCCGCGGCGGCTCGTGAGGTCCTGGCGGGCGATCCGCGGGTCGAGGTGGTGTGCGGTGATGCGTACCCGGTGTTGTCGGGGCGAGCGCCGTACGATCTGCTCTTCGCGGACGGCGGGAAGGTCGATCCCGGCGTACTCGTGGATCTGCTGCGGATCGGCGGGCGGCTGGTCATGGACGATGTGACGCCGGTGAAGGTGCTGCCGGTCGATTCGCCGTACCGGACCGACGATCCGAAGCGACAGTTCTTCTCCGGCGACGCGAGGCTGGTCTCGACCGAGGTCGTCCTCCCGGACCTGCAGAACTCCCTCCTGGTCGGCACCCGCGTGCGCTGACTCCCTGGTCAGGGGCGGCGGCCCGCGAGGATGCAGAACTCGTTGCCCTCGGGATCGGCGAGGGTGACCCAGCTTTCCTCGCCGGTCTGGCCGACGTCGGCGTGCCGGGCGCCCAGGTCGAGGACGCGACGGACCTCCTCGTCCTGCTCCCGGTCGGTGGCGTTGAGGTCGAGGTGGAGCCTGTTCTTGATGGTCTTCCCCTCGGGTACGCGCGCGAAGGTCAACGTCGGCGGCACCGGGCCGAGGCGCTTCTTGCCTTCGGGCACCAGCGGGGAGCCGATGGTAATGACTCCCTCCTCGTCGTCCTGCACCACGTAGTCGAGGACCGCACACCAGAACCGGGCGAGAGCGACGGGATCGGCGCAGTCGATCGCAAGCTCGGTGAACTTACTGGCCACCTCGGGACCTCCCAGTCGGGTAGCGGATCCGCCACGGCACACGCTAGTCGCAGTGCGTGACAGCGCTGTCCAGAGGGCGCCAACTCTCCGCCGCGGGGCCGGATCTCTCTGTTCGAACGGATGGGAACATATGTTCGATAATCATGTAGACTGGGCGCATGGCGGGGCAGGGCGTGGTGGGGCCGACGGCGTTGCGGATGATGCTGGGCAGTCATCTGCGGCGGTTGCGCGAGCGCGCCGGGGTCAGCCGGACCGACGCCGGGTGGGCGATCCGGGCGTCGGAGTCGAAGATCAGCCGGCTGGAGCTCGGCCGGGTCGGTTTCAAGGAACGCGACGTCGAGGACCTGCTCAGTCTGTACGGCGTGACCGAGGCGCGGGAGCGGGACCGGCTGCTGCAACTGGCCCGCGAGGCGAACGATCCCGGCTGGTGGCATCGGTACGGTGATGTCACGCCGGACTGGTTCGATGCCTATCTCGGGCTCGAGGCGGCGGCGGAGCTGATCCGGACCTACGAGATCCAGTTCGTGCCGGGGCTGCTGCAGACGGCCGACTACGCGCGGGCGGTGGCGCGGCTGACACCGGGGAACGAGCGGGCCGACGATCAGGTGGAGCGCATCGTCGCTCTCCGCACCAGGCGGCAGAAGGTGCTCGACCGCGAGCCACCCCTCAAGCTGTGGGCCGTGATCGAGGAGTCCGTCCTGCACCGCCCGATCGGCGGGCCTGAGGTGCTCCGCAACCAACTGGACGCCCTCCGAGAGGCGGTCACCCGCCCCAACATCACCGTGCAGATCATCCCGCTGACCAGCTCAGGCCACGCCGCCACCGGCGGAGCCTTCACCCTCCTCCGCTTCCACCAGCGCGACCTCCCCGACGTCGTCTACCTGGAACACCTCACCAGCGCCCTCTACCTGGACAAACGCGACGACGTAGAGACCTACACCCAAGCCCTGGACCTCCTGTCCACCACCAGCCCCCCACCCGACCAAACCGCCGCGCTCCTCACCACCCTCCGCAACCAACTCCCCTGATCCACCCGCTGCCGGCGCAAGCGCAGGTTTCGTGGCAGGTGACCGGGTCGCGGGGCGTCCCGCGTGACGTGGCTTGGGCGTGGTGGAGCGCCTGCCGTCGTCAGCTCCCCCGAACCCGCCTGCTCGTGGGGCTATTCGTCGGGCGTGAGGAGGTTTTGGGCTGGGGTGGTGGCGGTCAGTTCTTGGTGGTGGTAGTCGAAGGCGGGGCTGTCGGAGCGGATTCTGGGGAGCTGGTTGAAGTTGTGCCGTGGGGGTGGGCAACTGGTGGCCCATTCCAGCGAGCGGCCCCAGCCCCACGGGTCGTCGACCTCTACTCGGGGGTTCTTGCGGGACTTGTAGACGTTGTAGAGGAACGGGAGGGTGGAGATGCCGAGGACGAAGGAGCCGATGCTGGAGAACTGGTGCAGGGCCGTGAAGCCGTCGTTGAAGCTGTAGTCGGCGTACCGGCGGGGCATGCCTTCGACGCCGAGCCAGTGCTGCACCAGGAACGTGGTGTGGAAGCCGACGAACAGCAACCAGAAGTGCAGCTTCCCCAACCGCTCGTCGAGCATCCGCCCGGTCATCTTCGGCCACCAGAAATAGAACCCGGCGAACATCGCGAACACCACGGTCCCGAAGACCACGTAATGGAAGTGCGCGACCACGAAATAGGTGTCGGACAGCTGGTAGTCCAGCGCCGGCGAGGCCAGGATGATCCCGGTCAGACCGCCGAAGAGGAACGTCACCAGGAAGCCGAGCGACCAGATCATCGGGGTCTCGAACGAGATCGAGCCGCCCCAGATCGTGCCGATCCAGTTGAAGAACTTCACCCCGGTCGGCACCGCGATCAGGAACGTCATGAACGAGAAGAACGCCAGGTTCACCGCGCCGGTCACGAACATGTGGTGCGCCCAGACCGCGATCGACAGCAGCCCGATCCCCAGCGTCGCGGCGACCAGACCGATGTAGCCGAAGACCGGCTTGCGGCTGAACACCGGCAGGATCTCGGTGATGATGCCGAAGAACGGCAGCGCGATGATGTACACCTCGGGATGCCCGAAGAACCAGAACAGGTGTTGCCACAAGATCGGGCCGCCGTTGGCGGCGTCGAAGACGTGCGCCCCTAGCAATCGGTCGGCTTCCAGCATCAGCAGCGCGCCGGCCAGGATCGGGAACGCGATCAGCACCAGGATCGACGTGACCAGGATGTTCCAGCAGAAGATCGGCATCCGGAACATCGTCATCCCCGGCGCCCGCATCGTGATGATCGTCGTCACGAAGTTCACGCCACCGAGGATCGTGCCCAGACCGGCCATCCACAGACCCATCACCCACAGATCGCTGCCGATCCCGGGTGAGCGCTCTCCGTTCGAGAGCGGCGAGTACGCCGTCCAGCCGAAGTCGGCCGCACCGCCCGGGGTGAAGAACGCTCCCAGCGTGATCAGCCCGCCGAACAGGAACAGCCAGTAACTGAACATGTTCAGCCGCGGGAACGCCACGTCCGGAGCACCGATCTGCACCGGCATGATCACGTTCGCGAACCCCACGAACAGCGGCGTCGCGAACAGCAGCAGCATGATCGTGCCGTGCATGGTGAAGAGCTGGTTGTAGACCTCTTCGTTCACGATCTGCATACCGGGCTCGATCAGCTCGGCGCGGATGACCATTGCCATCACGCCGGCGATCAGGAAGAACACGAACGACGTCACCAGGTAGAGCTGCCCGATCACCTTGTGGTCGGTCGTCGACAGCAATCGCCCGATCACCTGCCCGAGCGGCCGCCGGACCGGCCCGACGACTACCGGACCGGTGCGTTCAGATATCCCGGTTCGCTCGCTGACACTGGCCATGCGCCCTCCCGTGGACAGATCCCGCGTGCGGCGGTCTCCACATCCCTTCGATTAGACACCCGCCCGCGCCCCCACAACACCCTTGACGCTCACCCGGCGGGTCCTGCCGCGATCACCGCCTGGACGTCGGCCAGCCGCAGACCCGCCGGATCGAAGTCGGTCAGGCACCAGGTGGCCCCGGCCGCGGCGTACGGCCGTACGTCGGTCGACGGCTCCACCGCGACCGCGATGTCGAACTCCGTCAGCGGCCCCCGGAGACCCTCGAGTACGGCGACAACCTCCGCCAACTGATCCGCCGACGCCAGGTTCACCGGGAAGAACCCGTCGTAGCCAACCGCCCGGCGCATCGGCTTCCGGTTGCCGGGGAAGCCGGCCACCCAGATCGGGATCCGCCCGGACGCCGGCCGCGGCAGGAACCGGACCGAGTCGACCGTGTAGTGCCTGCCCCGATGCGAGACCGTCTCACCGCTCCACCCGGCCGTCAGGATCTGCAAGGACTCGTCGAGCTGCTCGGCCCGGACGCGATCGTCAACCTCCTCCCCGGTCCGGGAGAACTCCCCCGCGAACCGGTCACTCCCGAGTCCGACGCCGAGGGTCAGCCGCCCACCGGACAGCAGGTCGAGTGTCGTTGCCTCACGCATCAGCTTGACGGGGCGCCGGCGAGCGACGGGAGTGACCATCGGCCCGATCCGCAGCCGGTCGGTCGCCGCGGCCATTGCAGCCATCGTGATCCACGGATCGGCGACGGCCTCGACCGGCTCTCGCCACCACAACTGGTCCCAGACGAACATCCCGTCCCACCCGGCCTCCTCCGCGGCGGCCGCCAGGCGCGCCACCGTCAGCGGATCCGCCAGTTCGTCGAACAGGGGCACCCACACCGCCGAGCGCATCATCGGCTCTGATCAGCGACGGCGTCGACGAAGTCGTCCCACAACTCGGGCGGAATCCCGTGCCCCGCACCCTGGACGACGACCAGGCGACCATCGGGCACGGCCGCGCGGATCGCCTCGCCATGCGGCAACGGGAACACCGGATCCGCCGAGCCGTGCACCACCAGCACCGGCATCGACAAGTCACCGAACCCGCCGTTCACCGGGCCGTTGAACGTCATCGCGTAGTGGTTCGTCAGCGAAGCCTGGTAGTCCCGAGCCCGGGCCATGTCCTGTCGCACCAGGTCACGCGCCGCCGCCTCATCGAAGTACCCGGCCGCCTCCGCCTCGATCGACCGTACGACGTACTCCTCGACCGCGACCGGATCCGCGAAGTCCGGCTCCGCGACGTGCGCCACCGACGACGGTGGCAGCCCGTCGGCGCCCGTACTCGTGGACACGAACGTCAGCGACGCGACCCGCGACGGGTAGTCCACGCCGAGCACGAGCCCCGTGCCGCCGGACATCGACTGCGCCACCACGTGCGCACGATCAATACCCAAGGCATCCAAGAGCCCCACCGCGTCAGCCGCCAGGTCCCGCATCGAGTACGGCGGCTCCCCCACCGGGTACGACGTCGACCGCCCGGTGTCGCGTTGGTCGTAGCGGATGACGTACCGGCCACGACCGGCCAGCCGCTTGCACAGCTCGGGCGACCACCACAGCATCGAGGCCGAGCCCCCGTGAATCAGCAGCACGGCCGGGTCGGCGGGATCGCCGAACGTCTCGGCGCAGATCTCGACTCCGTTGACCGGGTAAAGCTTTTCGGTAGTCATGCCTCGACCGTAGAGGGATCCAGGCATCACGAAAAGCGATGGTTTCTGATGATTTCGATCGCCACCGGCGATAGCAGGGCGTTAGCCTGGCGAACATGTACGAGCTGCGTCATCTCGCCACCCTGGTCGCCGTCGCCGACGAAGGGTCGTTCGGCCGCGCGGCGACCAGGCTCGGCTACGCCCAGTCGAGCGTCAGCCAGCAGATCGCCGTCCTCGAGAAGGCAGCCGGAGGCGCGGTGTTCGATCGGCCGGGCGGCCCGAAGCCGGTCCGCATCACGCCGCTGGGCGCCGTCCTGCTGGACCACGGCCGCGAACTCCTCCGCCGGGCCGGCGCGATGTCGGACGCGGTGGAGCGCTTCCGCGCCGGCGACGGGCGGGTCGACATCGGCACGTTCCAGACCGTCTCGAACGTGCTGCTGCCGACCGTGATCCGCGAGCTGCACGAGGCCCATCCCGGCTGCGAGATCAGGCTCTTCGAGGAGGAGACCGACGTACCGGACCTGACCGGTCTCGACCTGATGTTCTTCGACGGCCGCGGCGACAGCGGCGTCGACCACCTCAAACTGCTCGACGACGCCCACGTCCTGGTCGCCCGGCCGGGCGACTTCCCGCCCGGGCCGGTGGCGCCGAAGCAACTCGACCGGCTGCCCATCGTCGCGCACCCGGCGATCTGCGATCAGGCCAACGTCGAGCGGTTCCTCGCCGAGCGCGGCATCCGGCCGGAGTTCGTGTTCCGGACGGCGGGCAACGAGGCCCTGCTCGCGATGGTGCGAGCGGGCCTCGCCCCGGCCGTCATGCCGCTGCTCGCCATCTACCCGCACGACGAGGGCCTCGAGTTGCACGAGTTCGAGCCGGCGCTGCCCGCCAGGGAGATCTTCCTGCTCTGGCAGGCCGGCCGCACACACTCACCGCTGGCGGCGCACGCGATCGAGATCGCGAAGAGAGTGGCGGCCGACCTGGACCAGCTCAGCTGACCGTCAGGACCTTCGACGCCGTCTGCGTCCCCTGGTGGTCCGCGTCAGCCAGCCACACGACCCGGTAGGTGTAGGTCCCGCGGGCGGTCGGCTTGATGCTGAACGCGTACTTGCCGTTCGTCGTGAGCTTCCCGGTCGTCACCGCGACCCACGTCGTCCCCGACCGGCGCTGGAGGTAGGCCGTCGTACCGGCGTGCGCCGGGTTGAGGTAGCCGTACAGCAGCGTGGACGCGCCCAGCTTGATAGCGGCCGGAGTCAGGTACGCCGACATCGCCGGGTGCACCTCGACCAGCGTGGCCGGACTCCGCGTCCCCAGCAGCCCGACGGCGCCGTTGTAGCCCCACATGTAGTACGTCGAGACGGCCGGCTTCTGCACCGACGTGACGACACCGTTCGCGTCCGAGGTCAACTGCGCGGCCGTCGTCCACTTCGTCGCGTTCTTCGCCTTCGAGTACAGCACCACCGGAACGCCACTCAGCCTGGTCGCGTCGTTGAGCCGCGTGACGACCGACGTCAGCGTGACCGACCCCGTGTACATGATCGAGGCCGCGCCGGCCGCGATCGTCGTCTTCGTGCCGATCAGTCGTACGTCGACCCCTGGCCCGATCTTGCCCGTGCTGTTCTTGACCCAGACGCGGTACGCGTAGCTCCCCGAGTTCGCCAGGCCGGTCAGCGCGAACGAACTCGCCGTACCGCTGTAGATCGCCGTACCGGCGGTCGGCAGCTGCGGCGCGGTCGAACCGGACGCGCCGCGGATGATGATCTGGCCGAGCGTGGTGTTGGCAGGGTTGCTCCACTGCAACGTCGCGACCGTGACACCACCCGTCACCCGGAGACTGGTCACCGGTGGCGGCGGCGCCGTCAGGTTCAGGTAGTCCCGGTCGATCGACATCGTCACGCCGCCGTGCGTCTCCGACGTGTTGGCGAACTGGTGCACCCGCTGGTGGTTGCTCCAGTACGTCGCCGGAATGTCCGGGCTGGTCCCCACCGGAATCGTCGAGTTCCAGCGCGCGAACCACAGGTTGTCCGGCCGCGTGTACGCCGTACTCGTGTAGACGCTCACCAGATCCCGAGTACCCGACGGATCGACGTACGCACCGCCGAGGTAACCGCGTGAGTTCAGCTCCTGCGTCCAGCCGCTCAGGTAGGACAGGACGGCGGCCTTGCATGCGGCTGTCGAGGTGTACGTCTCGATGTCGCTGTAGATCGCGCTCCGCTGGGCGAACCCGAGCGCCTGCGCGGCGGCGACCGCGTTGATCGCGGCGTTCCGGCCTTGCGTCAGCGCGGTCGACGCGACCGATGACATCCGGTTCTTGTAGGTCGTGCAGGGCGCCTGCAGACCGACGTCGATCAGGAGGAACTGCCAGCCCTTGCTCGCGTTCGCCGCGACCCAATCGGCGGTCAGGTTGGTCTGGGCACACGCGCGCGAGCCGCCACTGATGTAGATGCCCACCCCTTGGTAGGACGGCCGCCAAGCGTCCATCGACGCCTGCGTCGGCGCCGAGCACGTGTCGAACCCGTAGCCAGCGAAGTTGCCGGTAGCAACTACCGACGGCGTGACCGCGGCCGCCTGGGCGACCCGGGCGGACTGCGACTTCGAAACGACCCGGCCAGTCGCCAGTACGGCGTTGGCCGTCTGCTCGGAATCCGCTGCGTAGTAGGCGGTCGCCAGTACGCCGGCATCCGTGATCGCGCGACGCAGCAGGCCGTCGGTGGACGGCTCCGCGGTGGTCAACGGCTCGAGAACGAGGCCCGAACTCCGGCCGACGAGATGCGCCGGGCAGTCGGCCTGCGCCGTACTGCGGCCGAGGTACACGGCCGCGCGGTCGAACCGGACACAGGCGGTCGGGTCGGTGGACAGATCGATGACCGGCCAGCTGGCCGGAACGGTGACTTCGTAGCCGTGGTACGAGACGGTCTGTGTCTCGTCGGCGGCCGCCGGGCCGGTGGTGACCAGTCCGGCGACGAGTCCGAGGGCAAGTGCCAGTGCCCCAGGTTTGAACAGCCTCACAATGCTCCTCACTTCCAGACGGACGGCGTGATCCGGCGGAAAGTGATGGCCCCCAGACCCAACCCTTAGTCCCTCGAGTCAAAGCCAGCGCCGACCCTCTTGTCGAAGAGCCTGCGGCACTCGCCTCGATGCCGAGATGCTATCGACGCAGGTCAGCCCCTTGACGAGCGGGGCCGACGTACGAGAGCGCTATCTCGATGACGGGTTCGTAGATCCTGCGACGGTCCGGCGTCCAGGCGTCCGGGCCGCCGACGAGATCGTCGGTGGTGATCCGGTAGATCAAGGCGCGCACCAGCATCTGGCCCCACTCGGGCAGCTCCGACCATCGCGCGGCCAGCTCGGGCTTGGCGTCGTACCAGCAGAGGGCGTCGGCGACCGCGACGGCCGACGCCCACGCGGGTGGCCGCCAGTACACGGGCCAGTCGATGATCGCCGGCGGCAGCCCGTCGGCGAACATCACATTCCCCGGCAGATCGCCGTGCACCACCTGCGACGCCAGATCGACCGGCCGGCGAGCCTCCACCAGCCGCGATACCAGCTCCTCGTACGCCGGGCTCCCACCGACCGGCTCCTCTTCCCACGCGACCCGATCACCGTGCGACCAAGCGTCATCACGCACGTCGAGAAACTCCGGCCGCGGCAGCCCGGCGACTGCCGCGTGGAACGCAGCCCCAGCCGTCAGTACGTCGTCCTGCCGCCCGACATCCGTCGCTCCGGCCAGCAACTGCGACGCCTCCCAGCCGTGGGCGATCCACTCGCCGTCCCGGCTTCGCACCGGCCTCGCCACCCGGAACTCGGTAGATTCCGGCAGCGCCTCCAGGACCTCGGCGCGCCACACGCTCTCCGCCGCCAGGCCTGCCCGTTTCAGCACCACCGCACCGGAGCGCCAAGTCTCCCCCTGCCCGCCTGGCAGGAGAACGACCGGGTCAGACAGCCCGAAGGCCTTCAGGACAGCTTCCGGGGGAGCGCTCACCCGGCCGATCGTAGGCGCGCTCACGGCACCCCGGCCAAGCAATTAGCTGCGGCTCTGCCTACCACTCCCCCGAAGTCATGGGTGTTGCAGCAACTTGCCGCCGGCCGGACGCGGGTCGCGTGCGGGTCCGCGGGGCCGGGCGCTCTAGGATTTCGCGGTGACTGATCTCGATCTGTTCGGCGACCTCGACACCGGCGCGCTCCCGGAGCGGCAGCAGCGGATCCTGGTGGTGATCCGCGACTGGGTGACGAGGTACGGGTATCCCCCGAGCAGCCGGCAGATCGGTGACGCCGTCGGTCTGCGGTCCTCGTCGTCGGTGTCGAAGCACCTGGCCAGCCTGGAGGACAAGGGTTTCCTCCGGCGCAGCCCGTCGGTGTCGCGGCCGATCGACGTCCGGATGTTCCTCCAGGAGTCGACGACCCGGGACTCCAGCGAGGACTCGGTGCCGGTGCCCGTGGTCGGTGACATCGCGGCCGGTACGCCGATCGCCGCGGTCGAGCACGTGGACGACGTACTGCAGCTCCCGCGCGGGCTGACCGGGCGCGGGACCGTGTTCGGCCTGCGGGTGCGGGGCGAGTCGATGATCGACGCGGCGATCTGCGACGGCGACATCGTTGTGGTCCGGCAGCAGTCCGAGGCCCACTCGGGTCAGATCGTCGCCGCGATGATCGACGAGGAGGCGACGGTCAAGGTGTACCGGCGGCGCAACGGGCACGTGTACCTCGAGCCGCGGAACCCGGCGTACGACGTGATCGACGGCGACAATGCGGTCATCCTCGGGGTTGTGGTGTCGGTGCTGCGGAGCGTTTGACGCCGAGGAGCGTCGACACCCCGGGCAGGTTCGACAACAGCAACGCGAGGCCGGCCGACAGCACGAAGGCGGCCGGCAGCAGGACGGCGTACTTCGTCCACAGGCCGGCGTCCCAGCCGACGACGAAGTACGCGATCGCCAGGATGATCGGCTGGTGCACGATGAAGTACGGCATCGCGGCACGGGCGAGCGGCACGGGCAGTGGCCGGTTGAACGCCGCCAGCCGCATACCGCCGCCGAGGACCGCCACCAGCCAGCCCCAGACGGCGAAGGTGATCAGCGGCGAGTACCAGAGGTAGGCCCACGAGTAGCCCGGATCCGGCCACCAGCCGTCGAGGAAGTCGATGATCCCGGTGCCCACGCCGAGGAGGAAGGCGCCGATCCCGAGCACGAGCCCCGGGACGGCGTCTCGCCGTACGGCGGTCATCAGTCGCGCGTCCGACATCACCAGGAAGCCGACCACGAAGAAGTCGAAGAAGAAGACGAACTCGCCCCACCCGTGATCCGGACCGGGCGCGGCGAGCAGCAGCAGATGCACCGGTACGAGCGGAACCGCGAGCAGCAGGATCGACCCACGCCGTTCGCACCGCCGCGCGATCCAGTCCGCCGGCCGGCCGCGCAACCAGAGGAACAACGGCAGACCCAGTACGGCGAACTGCACCAGGTAGACGAGGAACCACAGGTGATACGTGTCGCGCAGCCACAGCGGCGCATGGCCACCGAGATCACTGAAGAACGTCTTCGCGTCCTCGAGGAACGACCCGCTGGACGTGCCCTTGTGGCGCTCCTCGATGAAGTACTGCAGTGGTGAGAGAAGCACATACGCGACGACGAACGGCACCAGGAGCCGAAGGCCTCGCTCCCGCAGGAAGCCGCCAGCGGTCCGCCAGCGAAGGGCGAGCCAGGCACCGGCGCCGGACAGCAGGAAGAAGAAGGCCAGGCCCCACAGTCCGAGGAAGGCGATCGCGATCGAGATGCCCTCGCTGCGGTCCGCGTTCTTCACATGCCAGTCGGCCTCGTCGAACGGGCGCAGCGAGTGGAACACGAACACCCCGAAGACCGCCAGCACGCGTAACCAGTCGAGAAACCACAGCCGTTCGCCCCGCCCCGGACCACTCATGGCTCAAGGATGAAGGCTCACTGGGCCAGTCGATCCTGGAGCAGACCGAGTTGGGCGGGGTTGGCGGTCAGCTCGGCCGCCCGCTGGTTGGCGGCGTCGGCTTCGTCGTCGCGACCGAGATCGCGGAAGAACTGTGCCTGGGTCGCGTGGAACAACGGATACGCCCGCAGGTCGGTCGAGAGCTCGTCGAGTACGGCGAGCGCGGCGTGCGGGCCGTTCACGTAGGACAAGGCGATCGCGCGATGCAGACGGGTGACTGGTGTCGGCTGCAGGGTCAGCAGCATGTCGTAGAGGACGAGGATCTGTTCCCAGTCCGTCTCCGCCCAGGTCGGTGCCTCGCTGTGGCAGGCGGCGATCGCTGCTTGCAGTTGGTACGGACCCGGAGCGTGGTGGCGCCGGGCCGTTCGGGTCAGGAGTGAGGTCGCGTCGGCGATGGCCGGCTGGTCCCAGCGGGTGCGGTCCTGGTCCTCGAGCAGGACCAGGTCGCCGGTGGTCGTGAAGCGGGCCGCCGTACGCGCCCGATGCAGACGGACCAGTGCGAGCAGGCCGGCGATCTCGGGCTCGTTGGGCAGCAGGCCGTGCAGGAGCGCGGTGAGCCACTCGGCGTCGTCGACCAGGTCGCGAGAGTGGACGCGGTCGGCCGTGCTGGACAAGTAGCCCTCGTTGAACAGCAGGTAGATGACCGTGAGCACCTCGGTCAGACGGTCCGGGAGTTCGTCGTCACGCGGGATGCGGTACGGGATCCCGGCATCGGTGATCTTGCGCTTGGCCCTGGTGATGCGCTGCGCCACGGCCGACTCGGAGGCCAGGAACGCGGCCGCGATCTGCGCGGTCGTCAGTCCGCAGACCACCCGCAACGTGAGCGCGACCTGCGCCTCGCGGGCCAGCGCCGGGTGGCAGCAGGTGAAGATCAGCCGGAGCCGGTCGTCGGCCGGCGGTTGCACCGGCCACTCCAGCTGGGCCAGCTTGGCGCGGTAGTTCTGCTGCCTGCGCAGGACGTCGAGACCCCGCCGGCGCGCGACCGTGAACAGCCAGGCGTCGGGCCGGTCCGGGATGCCCTCGACCGGCCAGCGCCGCAGCGCGATCTCGACCGCGTCCTGGACCAGGTCCTCGGCGGCGGAGAAGTCGCCGAGCAGCGACACCAGCGCGCCGGCCAGCCGCCCCGCGTGGTCGCGGACCACGCGGGCGAGCTCGTCTTCCGTGCTCACGACCCCACGGTGTTCACGAACGCGACGGGGCGGATCTCGACGACCGGGCAGGCCGGCCAGGTCTTCACCATCCGCAGTGCCTCGTCGAGATCCTCGACCTCGATCTCGCTGAACCCGGAGATGACCTCCTTGCCCTCCATGAACGGCCCGTCGGTCGTCATCGGTACGCCGCCGTCGAACCGGACCGTGGTCGCCGACGCGGCCCCTTGCAGCTTGCTGCCACCCCGCAGCTTGTCCCGGTGGTCGTCGAACCACTGCATCACCCGCTGCAAGGCCCGCTCCTTCTCGTCCGGGCCCATCGCCTCGAACTCCTTCGCGTACGCCTCGGTCTCGACAAACATCAGCACATACCTCACCCGCGCACCTCTTCCGGTCAGTTCGGTGGAACAACTCTCACCCTGCAGACGAACGGCCCACCCCTCGACCCGACACACCGGGCCTTCGGTCCTTCCGGCTCGGGACGTCTGGCACTGCCGCCGGCCGGTGCGACCACGGTTGGATAAGCGGCAGACGGCAGGAAAGGGAGTGTTCGATGACAGCGTCCGGCCGATCCCGGTCTCCGCAGGGGAGGGACCAGTCGGGGCCGGGTGTGTCACTCGGGCGCGCGCGGCAGGAGGGGTCCGCGTGGTCCGGGCCGGACGCCGACGCGTCGCACGGGACGGAGCAGCTCACGGTGGGTGCGCTGGTCCGGCTGGCGGGTGCACTCGACGCGACCGTTTCCGATCGTCTCGGTCCACGGATCTCGCCCGTCCGCGGACTCGCCGCCCTGCACCCGGTGATGGATCACCTGCGCGAGGACGAGTGCCTCGAGCTGCTCGCCCCCGGCGGCACCGGCCGGCTGGCTTTCGAGCTGTCCGGCCGGTTGTCGGTGCGACCGGTGACCTACACGGCCCGCGGCCGGCAGCTGGCCGTCCGGACCGGGGCCGCCACGGCGATCGCGCAGTACGGCGACGGTCCGGTGGCGTTCGAGGTGGAGCGGCTGGACGGCTCCGCGCGGGACGGCTGGAGTGTGCTGATCTCGGGCCGCTGCCGGCGCGGCTCACTGCAGGAAACGGTCACGTGGCGCCCCCACACGGATCCCTGGGCGCGCGACGACCACGAGGTCCTCGTCGTCATCGAACCGGAGCACATCAGTGGACGCCGTATCCGCACCTGGTAACCGCCCGTCACGGCTTGTGGCGGCGCTTCGCGCGCTCGACGGCGTACACGGCCGCCTCCGTCCGGCGCTCCATGTCGAGCTTGCGCAGCAGCGCGGAGACGTAGTTCTTCACCGTCTTCTCGGCCAGGAACATGCTCTCGGCGATCTGCCGGTTGGTCTTGCCGACCGCGATCTCGTCGAGGATCCGGCGTTCCTGCTCCGTCAGCGACTCGTACCGCGGGTCGTCGTCCACGTCGACAGGGTTCCGCAGCCGGTCCAGGACCAGGGCGGTCATCGCCGGGTCGAGCAGCGACTCCCCCGCGGCCAGGCGCCGTACGGCTCCGACCAGATCCGTCCCGCTGACCTGCTTGAGCAGGTACCCGGCCGCGCCGGCCATGATCGCGGTGAACAGCGCTTCCTCGTCGGAGAACGACGTCAGCATCAGGCAGGCCGGCGGTCCGTCCATCGCCGACCGGATCTCCCGGCACACGGAGATCCCGTCGCCGTCACCCAGCCGGACGTCGAGTACGGCGACATCCGGGCGGAGCGCCGGGATCCGGGCGATGGCCTGCTCCGCGGACGACGCTTCGCCGACCACCTCGACGTCCGCCTCAGCCTCCAGCAGCTGCCGGAGCCCGAGCCGGACCACCTCGTGGTCGTCGAGCAGGAACACCGTGATCGCCATAGAGCCTCGCTCCCCCCTGAAGCCGCAGTATCGCTCAGCGTAGACCGGTTGTGGAGGATCTGATGCGAACCTACGACGGCGCCGGGCTGGAGATCCTGGACGCGGCCGAGTGCCTTCGGCTGCTGGCCTCGGTCCCGGTCGGAAGACTCGTGTTCACCCAGGGTGGGCTGCCCGTGGTCCGGCTGGTCGCCTTCGGTGTCGACGGCGACACGATCGTCTTTGCGTCCGACGACTGCGAGTGGCTGCGAGCCGCGCAGCGTGGCGATGTGATCGCTTTCGAGGCGGATGATGTCGACCTGGAACATCGACGCGGCTGGACCGTGACGGCGGTCGGACATCTGTCCGCCGTCCCCGCAGGCGAGGCGGCCGAGCTTGCAGAGGCAGCACCGCCGTGGCTGCGGCTCCGGGACCGGCAGCTGATCCGGCTCGGCACCGAGTCCGTCACCGGCCGCCGCGGGCATTGATGCTCAGGGCAACCGTTGCCAAGCGTTCCCAAACGGGCGTTGGCTTCCGTACCGTGGGCCCGTGGACGACCAGGACCCGGGTGGGCGGCGACAGCGCCTGCACGAGGTGACCGCCGAGCTCACGCAGCTCCTGCTCGGTGACGTCGACCAGCGGGACGCGCTCGACCTGATCGCCCGCCGGGCCCGCGAGGTCACCGGCGCCCGCGTCGGCGCGGTTCTGCTGACCGACGGCGACGGACTGGTGATCGAGGCCCTGGACGGACCGCCGGAACTGCGGGAGTACGTCGGCCGGCGGATCGCCGGCCTCGATCACGACGTACCTGCCGGCCGACTGACTGTGATCGACGTGCCCGAGCTCGGGCCGGCCGTCGTCGCTCCGGTCTCGCCGGCCTCGTCCGGGGTGAGCGGCCTGCTGGTCGTGGCGGCCGAGCCCGGTGCGCTCGACGAGGACGGCGACCTGGTCACGATGTTCGCGGCGCAGGCGACGCTCGTACTGGATCGCGCCCAGGCCCAGCGGGACCACGCGATGATCGCCGTCCTCGAGGATCGGGACCGGATCGCCCGGGACCTGCACGACCTGGTGATCCAGCGCTTGTTCGCGACCGGGCTGCAACTGCAGGGCATCCGCCGGATGGTGGACGCCGAGCCGTACGAACGCCTCGGCCAGGCGATCGAGGACATCGACACCACGATCCGCGACCTCCGCGCGGCGATCTTCGAGCTGCACCACCGCCCCAGCCGCCGGTCGCTCCGCGCCGACATCCAGGCCCTCGTCGCCGAGTACGCCGAGCCGCTCGGGTTCCGTCCCGGACTGACCTGCACCGGCCCGATCGACGCCGCCGTCCCCGTGTCCGTCCGGCCGCAGATCCTCGCCGCGATCCGGGAGGCGCTGTCGAACGTCGTACGCCATGCCGAGGCCACCGAGGTCTCCGTCGAGGTCACCGTGTCTCCGACCGAGGTCGTCGCGCGCGTCGCCGACAACGGTGTCGGGCTGGCCGGCACCGGCCACCAGAGCGGGCTACGCAACCTGCAGGACCGGGCCGAGGCGCTGGGTGGGGCCGTGCGGCTGCAGACGAAACAGCCGCAAGGCACGGTCCTCGAACTGCGCGCGCCGCTCGCCGACCAGGGTCACGACACCTGAGCTGTGGATCGGCGTGCGACGCTGAGGGTATGCGGATGGTGATCGCGCTCGGGGGGAATGCGTTGTTGCGGCGCGGGGAGCGGCCGGATGCCGAGGTGCAGGTCGCGCATCTGGCCGTGGCGGCGCCCGCGCTGGCGGCGGTGGCGGCCGAGCACGAGGTGGTGATCGTGCACGGCAACGGACCGCAGGTGGGGCTGCTCGCGCTGGAGAGTACGGCGGATCCCGCCCTCTCGAAGCCGTACCCGCTCAGCGACCTGGTCGCCGAGACCCAGGGCGTCATCGGGTACTGGATCCAGCAGGCGCTCGGCAACGCCGGCCTGGCCCGGCGCGCGGTCACGCTGGTCACGCAGACGGTGGTCTCCGGGACCGATCCGGCCTTCGGTACGCCGACCAAGTACGTCGGGACCGGCTACCCGGCGGAGCACGCGCAGCTGCTGGAGTCGACCGCAGGGTGGACCTTCCGCCAGGACGGCACCCAGCTTCGCCGCGTGGTGGCGTCCCCGGAGCCACGCCGGGTGGTCGAACTCGATGCCGCGGAGGTGCTCCTCCGCCACGGTATGACCGTGATCCTGGCCGGCGGTGGAGGCATCCCCGTCGCGGAGCGATCGCCCACAGGTCTCGCTGGGGTGGACGCTGTCGTCGACAAGGACCTGACGGCGGCGCTGGTCGCGACCGAGCTCCGGGCCGATCTGTTCGTGATGCTGACCGATGTCCCGGCGGTCTATCTGGACTACGGGACGCCCGAGCAGCGGGCGTTGCACGAGATTGCCGTCGCGGACCTCGCGGCCCTGAGCTTCCCCGAGGGCTCGATGGGTCCGAAGGTGCGGGCCGCCGCACGGTTCGTGGAGGCGACCAAGGGACGGGCCGCGGTGGGATCGCTCGACGAGACCGCCGCGGTGATCGCGGGGACCGCAGGCACTCAGATCGTCGCAGCGGTGAACTGAGATCAGTGGTGGCCGGACTTGTCGTCGGACGAGCCGGACTTACCTGAGCCGGATTTCCCTGAAGTTGACTTGGCTGAGGTGGTGGGTTTCGTTCGCTCGCCGCCCTTGTCGTCACCAGGCTCGATGGTCGTCGGCGTGACCTTCGAGCTCTGGGGAGTGATGGTCTCCGGGGGCGGGAACCACAGTGGCGCCGGCGACTGGCCCTGTGTGCCGGGGTCGAACGCGGACCAGACCGCCGTACCTCCGGCGACCAGGCCGGCCGCCGCGACCAGGCCGAGCAGCCCGGTGCCGGCCCAGGCGAGGTACCGCAGCGGCCGCCGCGCCGGCTCGGCGTCGTCCCCGCCGGTGCGCAGCACGACCGGTCGACGGCGCAGGTCCTCCGAGTCCATGGGTCGATCGTGGCGCAGGCGGACCGCCGGCACCATCGGACCTTGGTACTAGTACCTACTCCTCGCGGCGCTGCCGCTGCGCCCACAGGGCAGCCTGGGTACGGTCGGTCACGCCGAGCCGCTGGTACACGTTCGTCAAATGCGCCTTCACCGTGCGCTCGCTGATCCCGAGCCGGCGCGCGATCGTCTTGTTCGGCAGACCGGCGCCGACCATGTCGAGCACCTCCTGCTCGCGCTCGGTCAGCTTCGTCTCCGGTCCCGGGCTGCGCCGGTTGGTCAGCAACACCCGCGCCGCCTTGGGGTCCAGCGGCGACCCACCGGCCACGATCTCCCGCACCCCGGCCAGGATCACCTCAGGCTCGCTGTGCTTCAGCAGATACCCCTCGGCTCCGGCCTGGAGCGCGTCCAGGATGCGCGCCTGATCGCTGAACGACGTCAGCACCAGCACGTGCACGCCGGGATCGGCCGCCACGATCTGGCCGGTCGCCGCGATCCCGTCCGTCCCGGGCATCGACAGATCCATCAGTACGACGTCCGGCCGCAACTCGGCCGCCATCACCACGGCCTCGGCACCGTCACCCGCGGCCCCGACCAGCTCGATGTCGTCCGCCGTACCGAGCAACTGGGACAGGCCGGTCCGGACGATCGCATGATCGTCGACGATCAGCACCCGGATCACACCGGCACCTCGGCTTCCACCCGTGTCCCTTGGCCGGGCGCGGCCCGGACCGTGAGCATGCCACCCGACTCGGCGAGCAGGTCGCCGATCGAGCGTAGCCCGAGGTGACCGTTGCTGCTCCGCTCATCGAGTCGCGACTCGTCGAAGCCGCGGCCGTCGTCGTCGATGATCAGCACGCCCCGCCCGTCCACCCGGTGTGCCTTGATCAGCACCTCGCGCGCCCCGCTGTGCGCCGCCACGTTCCGGACCACCTCCTGCGCGGCCCGGAACAACAGTGCCGCGGTCGCCGGCGGCAACTCCTCGGTGCCCTCGGTCTCGAGCCGTACGTCGATCCCGGTCCGCTCGAGGCCCGCCGCCAACTCGGCCAGCGCCGACGCGAGCCCTTCCTCCGCGAGGTTCGGCGGGTAGATGTCCACGAGCAGCGACCGGAGCGACCCGATACTCGCCCGCAACCGTCCCGCACTGTCGGCGATCAACTCCGCCCGCTGTCCCTCGGTCGGAGTGCCGAGCCGCATCGCATCCAGCGCATAGTTCAGCCCAGTCAGTTCCTGTACGACGCCATCGTGCAACTCCCCCGCGATCCGGCGGCGCTCGGCGTCCGACGCGTCGACAGCGTGCTGGAGCAACCGTTCCCGATCACGCTGCTGCCGCTGCACCCGCCGGGCCAGCGACCAGGCGAACGGAATCTGCACCAGTTCGAGCACCAGCAGCGCCCCCAACGCGGGCGGCGCGAACCGCTTCCAGGCCGCCTGTCCCGCTTCGGTCACCGCTTGGTACCGGAAGTACGCCTCGAACAGCATCGGCTCCCCGTTGGTCCCGCGGACTCCGACGTACACCTCGAGCAACTTCTGGTACGGGATCTCGAACCGGTTCTCCGGCCGGCTCAGGTCGCTGACCTCCGACGCGCTGCTCCCCTGCACGCGGAGCGCCTCCAGTTCCTCGGCGCCCAGCGGGAACGTCTGACCGATCAGCTTCTGTTCGTCGGAGTAGACGATCCGGCCGTCGGCGTTCCACAGCTTCACCCGGACCAGCGAGCCCTGCAGTACGTACTTCCGCATCGCCGTGTCGAACGACTGCAACGCGGCCGGCTGCCCAGCGATGACAGCCGCGTCCAGGCGTGGCTCGACGACTCCCCGCGCGGTCACATACGTCACCTGCCGGGCCGAGTCCGTCGCCTGCTCGACGCCGGCCTGCCGTGCCACGAACGCGATCAGCGCGGCCAGGGACAGCAGCACGATCAGCCCGGCCGCGGTGAACCGCACCAGCAGCCCGACCGTCGAGATCGGCTCACGGTCCGCGCGCGAGCGTCGCAGTCTCACCATGTCTGGGATCGTAGGTGGCCCCGCGCGGTCCGGCAGCCCCGACGACAGTCGTAGTACCAAGGTGCACTACCGCGCCCGACCGGCCGGCGACGACCGTTGTCGGCATGAAGCTTCCGCTCTCACTCGCCGTCGCCGGGCCTGCAGCCCGAGTGCAGCTCCCCGCACTCGCCGCCGCCGCGGGCCTCGTCGTCCTGCGGGTCGGTGCGGTTCTCCTCCGCCCATGGCCGCTGGCGCTCGCGGTCGACCATGCGCTCGGTCCGAAGCCGGCGGCGAATCCGCTGATCGTCCTGGCGCTGGCGGCCCTCGGCAGCGTGTTGCTGTCGACAATCATCGGGCTCCTCGACATGGCGAGTCTGCGGACCGTGGAGGGCGCGGCCGAGCGGATCGGCGCATCGCTGCGCGCGACGATGTTCCAGCGCACGATGACGCGGTCCCTGCGGTGGCACGACCGGATGCGCAGCGGTGAGCTGGTGTCCCGCTTGACCACGGACGTCGGCCGCGTGATCGACGCCGTCGTCGCGGTGACCACGTCCTTCCTGCCGGACGCGGTGATGCTCGCCGGCGTCCTCGTACTGCTGTTCGCCTTCGACCCCGGGCTCGCTCTGATCGGCCTGGCGGTCGCGCCGGTGCTGGCCGCGCTGGCGGTCCGGCAGCGCCGGCTGATCCGAGCCGCCCAGCAGGACGCCCGGACCGAGTCGGGACGGTTGGCGGGGGCAACGACCGACCTGCTGCGGAACGTCCGCGCCGTGCAGGCGTTCGGCCGGATCGACCGGGCCGCCGCGATCTTCGGCACCCGGAATCGCGCCGTACTCGAGGTCGAGCTGCGAGCGATCGAGGTGGACGCCCGCTGGACCCCGATGGCCGATGTCGTCCTCGCGATCGGTGCCGCGCTGGTGCTGGTGGTTGGCGGACGGCACGTTCTGTCCGGTGCGCTCACGGTCGGGCAGTTGCTGGTCGTGCTCGCCTACCTGCGCGACCTCTACTCCCCCGTGCGCGGGCTGACCCGGTTGTCCGTCGTACTGGCGAAGGCCGGTGCCAGCGCAGTGCGGGTCCGCGAGGTCCTGGACTGCGACGAGGCGGTCGAGGATCGGTACGACGCCCGACCGGCCCCGGCACTGCGATCCGGCGTACGGTTCGAGCGGGTCTCCTTCGGGTACGAGCCCGGGCGGCCGGTGCTCGACCGGTTCGACCTCGACATCGCGGCCGGCGAGACGGTCTGCCTGCTCGGACCCAGCGGGATCGGCAAAAGCACCGCGCTGCATCTCCTCCTGCGCCTGTACGACGTCGACGCCGGTCGGATCCTCATCGACGGCGTGGATGTGCGGGACTGCGGCCAGCGCAGCCTGCGGGACCGGTTCGCGTTCGTCCCGCAGGACCCGTGGCTGCTCGATGCGACCGTCGCCGAGAACATTGCCTTCGGCAACCAGAACGCGACCCGGGCGGGAGTGATCGCGGCCGGGCGGGCCGCCCTGGTGGACGAGTTCGCCGGCCGGCTGCCGTACGGGTACGACACACCTCTCGGCGAGAGCGGCGTACGGCTGTCCGGCGGGCAGCGTCGCCGGGTGGCACTCGCCCGGGCTGCCGTCTCGTCCGCGCCGATGGTCCTGCTGGACGAGCCGACCGCGTCCCTGGACCCGGTCTCGGCCGCCGCGGTGATCGAGGCGATCCGGACCACGACCGCGCGGCGCACCGTCCTCGTCGTCACCCACGATCGCGACCTGGCGGCCATCGCCGACCGGGTCGTCTCCCTCGACCAGCACCAACTCAGTGGAAGGAGGTGACCACCATGCTCCGCATCAAGCCGGTCATGCACCACGGCCGCGGACGGTCCCGTAGCCGCTCCCGCTCCCGCAGCCGCAGCCGTTCCCGCAGCCGTTCGCGCGGCTGACCCACGGCCTGCCGCCGGCCACCAGCCGGCGGCAGGCATCAGCGCTTGGAGGATGGAATGATCGTCGACACCGAGGACGGGCTTGCCGTCTGGGACTGGGCCGAGGGTTGTGAGCTGCCGGGCGGGACCTTCGCCCTGGAGCGTCTCGGTGTCGGCCACCGCTGCGAGACGTGGCTGGTCTGGTCCGTCGCCCTCTGGTCCCCCGCCGTACTGAAGGCCGCCCGCCCTCACCAGATCCACCATCCTCGGGCGGTGAAGTCGCTCCGCCGGGAGACGGCCGCGCTGGCCGGCAACAACCATCCGGCCCTTCCGCGCCTGCTGGCCGACGGCACCGGCGACACCATCCCGCACATCCTGCTCGAGTACGTCGACGGCCCGACGCTGATCGATGAACTCGAGGAGAACGGCGTACTGTCCGCCGAGGAGACCGCGCTGCTCGGTGCGCAACTCCTCCCGGCCCTGATGGCGCTCCACCATCGCGGTCTGGCCCACCTGGACGTCAAACCGGACAACATCGTTCTGCGTGACGCCCGCCCGGTCCTGATCGACTTCGGCAGTGCTCGCCGGATCGGCAGCGAGCAACCACCTGGTCACCCGGTCGGAACCGCCGGGTACGCCTCCCCCGAACAGGAAGCGTGCGCGCCGGTGTCCGCCGCGATGGATCTCTACAGCCTCGGCCAGACGCTCGCCGAGGCCGGCGCCGAACTGCCGGAGCGCCTGCAAGCACTGATCGCGCCCCAGCCGAGCCGGCGGCTCACCACGACCGAAGCGCTGACAGCCCTGGCCGAGACCACCGGCGAGCTCCGCCCCTGGCCGGAGTGGCTCAGGGCGTGAGGTCGAGCGCGGCCCGGCCCTCGGGGAAGTACGTCGGGACCGAGACCTGGTCGTGGACGACCATCCACTGACCGTCGATCCGCTGCCAGGCCGCCGTCCAGCGGACCCATTGGCCGGTCTCGGCACCGTTCACCAGCGTGCCGCTGATCCGGTTGACGGCGTACACCACCGCGAGGTCGCCGTCGACGAGCACCGTGAGGTCGCGGACCTCGTACCCGATCGGCAGCTGGTACATCGAGAAGACCTTCTCCCAGTTCCGCCACTTCGTCTCCGCGCCCAGGTGCCGCAGCGGCGCCTCGATGTCGAACGAGACCACATCCGGCGCGAAGATGGTCTTGACCGCCCCCATGTCGCCGGTCCGGATGGCACCGACCAGGGTGCCGATCCGCGCCCGGATGCCGGCTTCGTCTGTTGCGTGTTGTGTAGTCATGATCAGTACGACGAGACAGTCCCGTTGACTGTGATGACCTCACACTTGCGTACGCCGTCTCGTCGTAGGGGGAAAGGTGGACCCGACGAAGGGAAGCACGATGACCGGGGACGACCAGGTCGATCCGGGCCTGAGCGCGATCATGAGCGAGCGGCGGCAGCTGATCAACCTCGCCTACCGGCTGCTCGGCTCGCTGGCCGACGCGGAGGACGTCGTCCAGGAGACGTACGCCCGGTGGTACGCGATGTCCGCCCGTGAGCAGCAGGCGATCGACACCCCCGGTGCGTGGCTGACCAAGGTCGCCAGCCGGATCTGCCTCGACCTGCTCCGGTCGGCCCGGGTCCGGCGCGAGCGCTACGTGGGCGAATGGATCCCGGAGCCGCTCCCCGAGAACAACGACTCGCAGAGCGGCGTCGACCCGGCCGATCGGGTCACGCTGGACGAGTCCGTGAACATGGCGTTCCTGGTCGTGCTGGACTCGATGACGCCGGCCGAGCGGGTCGCGTTCATCCTGCACGACGTCTTCCGGTACCCGTTCCCGGAGGTGGCCGAGATCGTCGGCCGCACCCCCGCGGCCTGCCGCCAGCTGGCGTCGTCGGCCCGGCGCCGGATCAGCGACGCACAGGTTCCCGCGCCGCCGACCGCCCGGCGTGCCGAGCTGATCCGTGAGTTCAAGGCGGCGTGGGAGGCGACCGACATCGCTACCCTCGTCAACCTCCTGGACCCCGACGTCACCGCGGTCGCCGACGGTGGCGGCATCGTGATCGCCGCGCTCGCGCCGGTCCACGGTGGCACGAACGTCGCCGAGTACTTCACCGGCCTGCCCATCCTGGACTACGGCCGCACGCTGGTGGAGCGGACCGTCAACGGCCAGCCGGGTCTGGTGATCGAGTACGAAGGTGTGACCGAGACCGTGATCGCCTTCGACATCGCCGACGACCGGATCACCAATATCTGGGCGATCCGCAATCCGGAGAAGCTGCGCCCCTGGACGAACTAGGACGCCTCCACCAACGTCGTCACGGTCTCCTGGGCACAGGCCTTGTTCACGCCGATGCCGCCGCGGGCGCCGCGTTTGATCCAGCCCGCGACGTAGTGCCCGGGCCGGCCGACGACGGCGCCGCGGACGTTCGGCACGATGCCGCGGTCGGGGTCGAACGGCAGCCCGTCGATCGGCCGGCCCTCGAACCCGATCGCGGTGAAGAGGTTGCCCGCAGCAATCGTCTCCCCGCTGCCGAGCTCCAGCCCCGCCGCGCTCCACCGCACCGGACGGGCCTCGAACCGCACCTCGACACCCGGGAACGCCGACAACTCCCGCACCGCGGAGGCGGTGTACGCCGCGTGCTCACGACCTCGTCGGCCCAGCAGCACCACCTCACGGATCCCGCTTCCCGCGAGCGTACGACGGACATCGTCGGACAGCTCCATCCCGGCCAGGCGGCGTTCGTCGCTGAGCAGGATCCGGGCCAGATCCAGCGCGACGTTGCCGGTGCCGACAACCACCGCCCGCGGACCGGTCAGCTCGACCGGCAGCACCACACCGGGCCGACCGTTGTACCAGGCAACGAAATCGTCCGCGGCACAAGCAGCCTCTTCACCGGGGATCCCCAGCCGGCGGCTCTGATACGCGCCGGCGGCATGGATCACCGCGTCGTAGCCGGCCCCGGCCCCGGCTGCGTCTGCGTCCATACCAGGACGCCAGCGCACGCGCGGATGCTCGATGATCCGCTCGAAGGTGGAGATGATCTGCTTGGTCTGCGGATGATCCGGCGCGACCCCGAACCGCACCAGTCCGCCGACGCGATCGAGCCGATCCACCAGCGTGACCTCCGCCGTACTCCGCAACAGCAGCTCCCGCGTCGCATACATCCCGGCCGGCCCGGCACCGACCACGAGAACTCGCCGCGGCCCACCACCCCAGGTCCGGTACGCCGGGGGTTGCCACGCGTCGAGGTCCGTCCCGTCGAGCGGCGCCCGGCCGGCGAAGTACGCCGCATTCCGCTCGACGTCCTCGGCCGCCGCGCGGTCCGCGGGTTGCGCCGCGTCGACCGGGCAGATGTCCGCGCACGCCCCACAGTCGATACACGTCCGCGGATCGATGAACAGCCCCTCGCCGGTCCCGAAGCCGGGCTCCCCCGGCGACGGGTGAATGCAGTTCATCGGACAGACCGCGACGCAACTGGCTTCCGAGCAGCACTCGCCCGAGATCGCGTAGCTCACAGCAGCCCGGTCCGCCGATACACCCGGGCCGCCGCCGGGGTCAGTAGGCCGACCGAGCCGAGGAAGTCCATCAGGTTCGCGCAGCTCGTCCGCAGCAGCGACCGGTGATGCTCGTTGTGCCGGGCCTCGCGGACCGCCCGATCGACGTCGAGACCAACGTTGGCGTAGACCTCCCGCCCGACCATGCTCGACACGATCATGTCCGCCGCGATCGCGATCACCAGGGCGCTGACCCACCGCCGGCCGCGGCCCGCACCGGCCAGCCGCTCGCGGGTCTCCTCGCGGGCGAACACCATGTGCCGCGACTCCTCCACCACGTGGATGTGGTTGACCTGCCTCACCAGCGGTTCCACCCGCCGGTCCCGCATCCAGTCGCGCTGCATCACGTCGAGAACTTCCTCGGCCACCAGGATCGCGGCGTACGCCGATTCGCCGGTCGCGACGGCCTTGAACACCCGGCCCAGCTCCCGCGCCAGCCACCGCGGCCGGTACGACGGCTCGACCATCCGGCCGGTCGCGCGGGCGAACATGATCGAGTGCCGGCACTCGTCCGCGATCTCGGTCAGCGCCCACTGGAACTCGGCACTGGCGGCCGGCTTGTCGTAGACGTCCCGCAGGATCAGCTGCTGCAGGATCAGCTCGAACCAGATCCCGGTCGTCGCCACCGACGCCGCCTCGTGCCGGGTCAGCTCCCGCCGCCGCGCCTCGCTCAAC
The DNA here is from genome assembly GCF_055586945.1 of Kribbella sp. NPDC048837. NCBI lineage: Bacteria > Bacillati > Actinomycetota > Actinomycetes > Propionibacteriales > Kribbellaceae > Kribbella > Kribbella sp. NPDC048837. The sequence continues at coordinate 83,290 of NZ_JBVJHF010000001.1, read as the reverse complement.
TCGTCCCAGTACGGCGTGCAGTAGAGCGTGCTCCACTCCGGACTCAGGCCGTACCCGTCGCCGATCGGCGCGTCCCAGTCGATCTCCGTCTCCGGGTCCCGGGACAGGCGCGCCGCGGACCCGAGCAACCGTTGCGCCGTCTCGTCCATGCCGCTCACCTCCAGGCCATATGACATCTCCTATGTAACATAGGCGATGTCTTCTATGGAGGCAAGCGGTCTCAGACCCCGCCGCGGACGAAGCTGAACAAGGTGCGACCCCGCACGAGCGGTTGCGGCTCGCCGGTGAACCGGTGCACGCCGACCCCGAATCCCGCGTCCGGGTCGGAGATCCAGACCCGCTCGAAGCCGCGGGACTCGAACCACGCGCAGATCTGCGGCACCAGGTCGGGCTCCTCGCGATGCCGGGTCCAGATCAGGGTGGCGCCCGTACGGCACAGTTGGGGGCAGGTGTCGATCGTGCGCTCGATGTCCTCGTCGGAGATGTTGCCGAACACCCCGCACACCAGGACCACGTCGGCCGGCACCAGGCCGTCGTACTGATCGACCTGCGCGGCGTCCCCGGTCACGATCTCCACCTGCGTCAGGCCGCGGGCCCGTTCTTCGGCGAACGCGGTGTTGTCCGGATCCAGCTCGACCAGACGCGCGTGCACGTCGTCACGGCGCGGATGATCCGGGAGGACGTCGAGCACGTCCCGTCCCTGGCCGGCGCACAGGCTGATCAGTCGCACCTGACCAGGCGGACATCGATCCAGGCCGGCACGGACCTGCTCCTGCACCACGGCCAGCCGGCGCGCCAACGCCGACCCGGCCTCGTCGTACTCGTCATGCCATCGTCGCCAGTCCACAGCGAGAACCTAACCAGCGGCACCGACACTCCGCGCCATCTGTAATCTCACAGTGACGGAAAGGCAGGAACTTCCGGGCCTGATCAACAGTTGTCCTTCATGGGTGCCGAGCAGGTTCGGCATGCCTGAAAATGAGCGAGGGAGAGTCATGAGTAGGCGTGTCGAGCAGAAGGCCCAGGCCCGCGAGCGGATCGCGGCGCAGCTTGCTGCCCAGCAGCGAGCCGAGCGACGCCGGCGGCTTCTGCTCGCGGTCGGTGCGGTGGTGCTGGTCGTCGTCATCGTCGGCGGCCTGATCACCATCCGGCTGGTCGGTGGCGGCAAGAAGACGGCGACCGGGCCGTCGGGGGCCGCCGACGCCCAGATCATGACCGCGCTCACCTCGATCCCGGACTCGACGTTCGAGGCGATCGGCTCCGAGGGGGTCCAGGCCGCGCCCTCCGCGATCGAGGCCCCCGCGCTGACCGCCGACGGCAAGCCGAAGGTGCTCTACATCGGCGCCGAGTTCTGCCCGTACTGCGCGGCCGAGCGGTGGCCGGTCTCGGTCGCACTCTCCCGCTTCGGGACGTTCAGCAACCTCGGTACGACGCACTCGTCCGGCAGCGACGTCTACCCGAACACCCCGACCCTGTCGTTCCACGGCGCCACCTTCACCAGTCAGTACCTGAGCTTCACCGGTGTCGAGACCACCACGAACGAGGAGGTCAACGGCCAGTACAAGCCGCTCGACACCCCGACGGCCGAGGACCAGAAGACGTTCGACACCTACAACCAGCCGCCGTACGTGAAGACCGGCGGCTCGATCCCGTTCATCGACCTCGGCGGGAAGTTCGTGTCGTCCGGTGCGACGTACAGCCCGGAGGTGCTGGCCGGGAAGACCCAGCAGCAGGTCGCCGACGCGCTCAAGGACCCGTCGAGCCCGATCGCGAAGGCCGTCATCGCCTCCGCGAACGTCTACACCGCGGCGATCTGCAAGCTCACCAACAACCAGCCGGCGAACGTGTGCTCCAGCGCGGCCGTGACCGGGGCCGCCGGGAAGCTCGGGGCGAGCTGAGCGTGAGCAGCACGGCACAACGCTCCGACCAGACCTCGACCGGGCTGGGGTGGATCCCCTGGACCACGCTGGTGCTGTCGATCGCCGGCCTCGCTGTCGCGTCGTACCTGACTTATGAGCACTTCACCGCCGGAACGACGCTGGCCTGCCCGGACACCGGTGTCGTCAACTGCCTGAAGGTTACCTCGAGCGAGTACTCCAAGCTCTTCGGCATCCCGGTCGCCCTGCTCGGCCTGGGCTTCTTCGCCGCCATGACGGTGCTCTCGCTCCCGCCGCTCTGGCGCTCGGCCTCCCCTTGGCCTGGCCGCCTCCGCCTGGCCGCCGTCCTGATCGGCGTGATCTTCGTCTGCTACCTGATCTGGGCCGAGCTCTTCCAGATCGACGCGATCTGCCTCTGGTGCACCGTCGTCCACGCGCTCACCCTGTTGTTGTTCGCCCTCGTGCTCATCCGCCAGGCGCTCATCCCACCCTCGTCCTGAGTGAGAGACCCCGGCAACGGGGTACCGGCGAAGCACTCAATGGGTCGGGACAGGTGACCGGAAATGAGCTTTGACGGAGCGGCGCGGTGGGTGCCGGACGACGGTGGGATGCGGGGGCTGCGGGCGGCTCTGCCCGACTGTCGTGGCTGCGACCTGTATCGGGACGCCGAGCAGGTCGTGCCGGGGGAAGGGCCGGCGCGGGCCCGGATGATGGTGGTCGGTGAGACGCCCGGCGATCATGAGGACAAGGAAGGTCATGTGTTCGTCGGGCCGGCCGGGCGGCTGCTCGACAAGGCTTTGGCCGAGGCGGGGATCGATCGGTCGGAGGTCTATCTGACCAACGCGGTGAAGCATTTCCGGTTCGAGCGGCAGGGCAAGCGGCGGATCCACAAGACGCCGGCCGTCGGTCACATCGTTGCCTGCCACCCCTGGCTGGATCGCGAGCTCGAGATCGTGAAGCCGAAGCTGGTGGTCGTCCTCGGCGCGGTCGCCGCCCGGTCTCTGCTCGGCACCGGGTTCAAGGTCACCGAGCATCGCGGTGAGGCCGTGGAACTCCCGGACGGTCGTGCCGCGATGGCCACCGTGCATCCCTCCGCGGTGGTCCGCTCGCAGGAGTACCGCCGGGACTTCGCCCACTTCGTCGACGACCTCCGCACCGCGGCCGGCCTGCTGCGGTGACACGTGCGTCGCCCCCACGCGGAGGCGACGTGGGGGCGACCAGTACCGGTGGCGAGATCAGGTGAAGATGCTGACGCCCCCGGGCCCGACCAGCAGACCGATCACGATCAGGGCGGCGCCCCACAACACTTGACCGCGGACGAGCGAGACGATCCCGGCAATGACGAGGATCGCCGCAATGATCCACAGAATGAGACCCATGGTCCTTCCCATCTGTCGTGCCGGGCCAACACCCAGCAGCCGATATCCCCGTGCCAGCCCCCGGTTCCCGCCCGCCCCACCCCCAAACCGTCGCGCCGCGAGTGATGCATGGAACCCGAGGCGTGAGGGCGGCCGGATCAGTCCGCGGTGATCTCCACGCAGCACTCGCCGCCTTCCGGGTCCAGCACGGCGTGGACGGTGGTCGCCTGCAGACCCGACAGCATGCCGGTGAGGAAGGCGTGGTTGAGTCCGCAGACGGCGTCCGGTTGTGACTCAGCCAACGGGTGGAACGGACAACTGTGCAGCCGGACGCAGCCCGCACGGGGGCGGGTCGGCTCGAAACCCACACTCACCAAGGTTGCCTCCGACACCGTCAACGCCCGCTCGGCACTGAGGCGGCCTGGACGGGTGCGCGCCCGCTGCTCCGCACCGACGCGTTCGCCGTGCCGGAACGCCGCCCGGCGAGCTGCCTCCAACCCGCGGGTGCCACCGTCCGGGACCTCCGCGTCACCGTCCGCGCTGTCGTCCTGGCTGAGGATGCCGTCCAGCAGGATCTCGGCGAGCAGGTCCGGCCGGCGCGGCGGGATGGACACCTGCAACTCGGTCTCGGCGGGCTCGTACATCTTCGGCGCCCGCCCGACCTTGCGAATCCCGCCGGACCGCTCGTAGTGGGTCCGCAGCAGGCCCGCGTCCACGAGCCGCTCCAGGTGGAAGGCCGCCAGCTTGCGCGAGATGCCCACCTCAGCCGCCGCCTCGTCCCGGCTGATCGCCCGGCCCTCGCGCCGGCAGAAGCCGAACAGCCGGCGCCGGGTGTCGTCACTCAGCACCGACACCGCCCTGATCGTCGCCTCCGCACCGCTTCCCCGTGACCTCATCGTCTCACCATAACGGTCAAGAACATTGGCGAAAAGCGCTGCCACCACCGTTGAGCCCTTGACCATCGCCGAGGAATAAGACCAAACTCGATTAGTCAAATAGGGAGGCCCGATGTCGGATCGGTCGGCTGCGGCGAAGCGTCCGGTGAGCGCGTTGCTCACCGGTCCGTACGGTCATCCGTTCCATCCGGTCCTGGTCACCATCCCGATCGGCTGCTGGGTGGCGAGCTTCGTGTTCGACCTCGGGTCGCGGATCACCGACGCGGATTTTCTCGCGCAGGCGTCCGTCTGGCTGATCGTGATCGGCATCATCGGCGCGCTCGCGGCCGCGAGCGTCGGCTTGCTCGACTTCTTCGCCATCCCGTCGGGCACCGCCGCGTTCCGCACCGGGGTCATCCACCTGATCCTCAACGTCACGATCACCATCGCGTACGCCGTGAACGCGCTGTGGCGGCGTGGATCCGACGCGGACCAGGTGCCGGTGGGACCGATCGTGTTGTCGGCCGTCAGTTTGGGAGCCCTGATGCTGTCGGGCTATCTCGGGGGCAAGCTGGCGTTCCGGTACGGGGTCCGGGTCGTGACGGACGAGGACCAAGCCGAAGGTTTCGAGCCTAGGAGCTGAGATGGGTATCGCGGCACTTGTCACCTGGCTGATCACCGCGCTCGGCGGTTTCTACCTGCTGTACACGTGGATCAGCAACGGCGGCCCGAAGAAGCCGAGCGCGAGCCACTTCCCGCCCGCACTGATCTTCGGGCACTTCGCGCTGGCAGCGATCGGCCTGGTCCTGTGGATCATCTACGTGATCGCCGACAGCGATGTCCTGGCCTGGATCGCGTTCGTCCTGCTCGTGCCGGTGGCCCTGCTCGGCTTCACGATGCTGGCTCGCTGGCTACCGACGTACCGCGCGCGGACGGCGGCAGCCCATGCGTCGGCGACGAGCGCTGGTTCGGCTGGTGGGCCTGCCGCCGATGACGGGCCGGCCGAGCGTCACTTCCCGGTCGCGGTCGTCGGGGGCCATGGCCTGTTCGCTGTCATCACCGTGGTTCTGGTCCTGCTGACGGCCCTAGAAGTCGGCGGGAGCTGAGGTCAGTTCGCCGACGGGGAGTGGGGCCTTGACGGTGTTGCCGGGTGGGGCGAGCGGGCAGGTCCAGTCGGGGCTGTAGGCGCAGGACGGGTTGTAGGTGAAGTTGAGGTCGACGGTCAGCCATCCGGCGCGGATGTCGCCGCCGAGGTCGGCGCCCTTGACGGTGTCGAGGAGGTAGCGGCCGCCGCCGTACGTGCGTTCGCCGGCGAGGGAATCCTTGACCGGGACGAACAGACCGCCGCCGTACGACTCGAGCCACCACACGTCCAGGTCGCCCACCGCGGGCAGGTGCAGGACGCCGACGCGGGTGAACGGGATCACGCCGTCGGTTGCCGAGGGCACCTCCCACCGGATCCGCTCGACCTCCGGATCGATGGCAACCTCGAACCGCAGCCCCGGTTGGTAGATCCCCACCTCGGCTCCCCCGTAGGCCGCGCGGTCCGCGGCCGGCACGGGCGACGCGGCATGGGTGGTGAGCAACTCGTCCCGCCCGACCCGCCACAGCTCATGGGCCTGCGCCGGATCGCTCTCCGCCCGCACGGACCGGTAGAGCGCGAACACCCGCCGCCGCCAGTCGGCCACGGCCACCTCGGACACGCCCGCGAACTCCCGATCGTCTGTCACGTTCTCTCCTCTGATGGTCAACCGCGGATCGCCTGGCCGGATCTCGCCCAGTTGTCGTGCAAGCGGTCGAGGTAGGACTGCGCCTGCGGGCCGGCCTTCGTCCCCCTGGCAAAGATCCGCATGTTCCCCGCACCCGCGTTGTAGCCCAGGGCAAGCAACTCGTCCTTGCTGTAGCGGTCGCTTCGCTGGTCCGGCAGCCGCCTGGCCAGGTCGTGCAGGTGCCACGCTGCCGCCTCGATCGCCAGCGCGGGATCGTCGGGCAGTTGCTCCCACTTGCGCTTGGCGAAGTCGCGTCCACGCTTCGTGTCGTCGAAGGCGGCCCGGTGCATGTTCGCGATCCCGAACGCCGGGTCCGAGTCGATCCGTGCCCACGAGCGCTCGAACTCCGGGTCGTGCGGCTTGTACGACTCGTTGTACAAGATTGCCATCAGCAACTGTGGACTGATCCCGGCCCGCGCGGCGTACCGCCGTACCTGTGGGGCGAAGTGAGCCGGGTCGTAGTCGTTGTACCACGGCTTCGCGGTCGGCGACGCAGTCGGTCGGGGCGAAGGTGCAGGCGTCGGTGTCGGCTTCGAGGTGGGCTTCGGGGTGGACTCGGCCACCGGTGCGTCTACTGCCTTGGGGTGGTCGTCCGTGCGCGCGGCCCACGCGCCTACGACCACGACTCCCAGCGCGACCCACCACCAACGCTTCGCCACCCGCACCTCTCCAACGTACTCACTCGCGCTCCGAGACCAAGTCATTCTCGCCCCGCACCACCGGCTCAGCGGTCCGGACACGGCGAAGGACCACCAACGCAATGACAACTGCGACGAGCAGCAACACGGCACAGAGAGTGAGCCCGAAGCCCACGATCGACGATCGACGGTCCCAGGACCTTCGCGAGGTAGCTGCCGTCGGCAGTGATCAGCCCGAACCAGGCGAACCCCACCGCGGTCAGCAGCCCACCACCTGCCAGCAGCATGTACGCCGGGAACCGGTAGCCGAGCTTCACCGCGAGTACGGCGCCGACCACCACACCGAGCGCGAACGGCAGGAACATCACCCCGGTCTCGGCCGGACCGATCCCGAGCACGCGCTGGAGGTAGAGCGACATGAAGTAGAACGCCGACGCCATCGCCGCACCGACCAGCAGATTGAACGCGTTCGCACCCGAAACCGACCGATGAGAGAACAGCCCGAGCCGGATCAACGGCTCACGACGCGTGGTCTTCTCCACCACGATGAACGCCGCCAGCAGCACGACCGCCACGAGCAGAGTCGTCAGCGTGGTCGCCGACGACCACGGATGCCGGTCGGTACGCACGACGCCGTACACAAGCAGCGTCATTCCGGCCGTGGCGAGAACGGCCCCCACCACATCCGGACGACCACCGCCCCCCACCTGGCCACCATCGGCGACAACTGGCCGGCCATCGCCGCGCAGCCCACCTACCCCCAGGGCCTCGAAGCCCTGGTCAACGGCCTGCTCCCTGCCTGAGTCAGTCGCAGCAACCGTCGGCGCACGAGTCGCCGCAACCACAGCCCGCGGACCTGGCGGACGCGGCGGGTGAGCAGCAGCCTTTGCCCTGCCAGGCTTCGACTCCCTCACGGACGGCGACCGCCGCGATCACGAGGCCGGCGATCGGGTCGGCCCAGCTCCACCCGAGGGTCGCGTTCAGCACCAGCCCCACGAGCAGCACCGCGGACAAGTACGTACACAGCAGGGTCTGGGTCGAGTCGGCCACGACCGCGTTCGACCCCAGCGCCTTACCCGTACGGCGCTGAGCCCACGAGAGGAACGGCATCACGATCAGAGACGCGATCGCCAGCCCGATACCGACCCTGGACACCTCAGGATCGGCTCCCGTGACAAGCGCCCGTACCGATTCAAAAGACACGTAAGCAGCCAGCGCGAAGAACGAGAACGCGAGCAGCCGGAGCGCCTGGCGCTCACGACTCTCCGGCAACCGGTGGCGGAACTGCCACAGGATGATCAGACCACTGGAGACCTCGACCACCGAGTCCAGGCCGAAGCCGACCAACGCGACCGACCCCGCGACGAGCCCCGCGCTGACCGCGACGACGGCCTCGACGATGTTGTAGGTGACGGACGCGCCCGCAAGCAGCTGCGCCCGCCGCCCGAGCCGCCGCCGTTCCTCGGGACTCGCAGTCCACGAACTCGCCGGAACCTGGATGATCTGCAGAGGCTCGTGCTGGTGCGAAGTCACGAGCGCACCGCCGCCTCGCCGTAGACCGGGCACAGGACGACCGCATCGCCGGTCAACCCGAGCAACCGCTCGGCAGCGGCGAGCAGCTCGAGCGTCGCCTCCGGGTGCGTGAGACTGAACAGCGACGCCCGCCCCTGCGGCCGCGACTCGACCAGGCCACAGTCCCGCAGACACGCGAGATGCTTCGACACCGTCGACTGCGCCAGACCGAGATGCTCGGTCAGGTCCACGACCCGGTGCTCCCCCAGCGCCAGGTGCCGAACGATCGCCAGCCTGGACGAGTCGCTGAACCCGTGGAACAGACAGGCGGCCGCGGACAACGCGGCCGCCTCGTCGACCAGCTCGGACTCACTGCGCGTCGACGCTGTCATCGCCATTCGGCGATGTTATCACCGACCCTGCAGCGGCTTGAACAGGCGCGTGTGGTCGTCCGTCCCGAGAACCGCCGCCACGACGGCCTTTTCCTGATCATTTCGGGCCTTTCTGCTTGGACGGAACACCCGGAACCTAGGCGTCTCCCCGCGCAGCGGGGGTAATGGGCTGTCCGCCCAGCGGGCGGCCGCTAGTATGGGAGGGCACCGAACCTGGGCAACGTCGATCGCCGCGGATTTCGCCGGCCACTCTTCCGACGGTCCGCCGGACATCACGGACGGCGTCTCGTCGACGGCATCTCGCCGTCCGGTGCGCGTTTCACCATGGCCGCCGTGCCATGTCCGTTCACAGGAGGATTCCTTGGCCCGACGAGGCCAGCGCCAGTCCGGCGCTACCCGACCGGCTGCCCGGCGCCGCCGGCCGTCCGACGATGCCGACGGTCTCATCCAGGTGCTCGCGCGCGCCGTGCGGGAGGTCGAGGGCGCGGTCGAGCGGGGCGCGGTCCGGCCCTCGGTCCGGACGAAGTTCCAGGTCGTCGCGCTGCTGGTGCGCGAGGAGCGGGCCAGGGTCAACGGCGACGCGTCCGCCAGTGACACCTATCGCGCCGAGCAACTGCGGCGGCTGGACGGGATCGCGACGATTCTGGCGAAGACCGCCGCTCGCGACACCTCGCTGCTCGGGCTGCTGGCCGAGGACGCCGTCATCTCCGAGGCGGCCACGTCACTCAAGCGCGAGATGCTGCTCGCCGCCGGCATGGAGCCACCCCGCGAGGAGCCCAAACCCCGCGACGCGGCCACGTCGACCGAGCCGCCGGTACGCCGGGTCGTGCCGCAGACCGTGGTCCAGCGACAGCTGGCCAACCCCTTCCTCGCGCCGGACTTCAGCGCCGCGCCGTCCCGTCCGCCGCGCCCGGGACGCCTGGCCGGCTGGGAGCTGATCGGGCCGCTGCTGCGCTCCTTCGAGCGCGCCTCCGCCTCGGCGAGCAAGTCCCTGCCCGCGCCGACCTCCCTGCACGCGGCCAACGGTCTGGAGCTGATGCCACACCAGGCGCGGCTGATCGCCTCGGCCGCGGGCGGCCACCGCACGTTCCTGCTGGCCGACGAGCCCGGCCTCGGGAAGACGGCTCAGGCGTTGCTCGCCGCCCGCGCCGCGAACGCGTATCCGCTGCTCGTCGTCGTGCCGAACGTGGTCAAGACCAACTGGGCCCGCGAGTCCGGCCTCTGGACGCCGAACCGGAATGCCACCGTGGTCCAGGGCGACGGCGAGACGGTGGACGGTTTCGCCGACATCGTCATCGTCAACTACGAGGTGCTCGACCGGCACGTCGGCTGGCTCGGCGATCTCGGCTTCCGCGGCATGGTGGTCGACGAGGCGCACTTCATCAAGAACAAGAAGTCCCAGCGCTCGCGGAACGTCCTGCAGCTGTCCGAGCGGATCCGGACCCGCTCCGGCCGTCCCCTGCTGATGGCGCTCACCGGGACACCGCTGATCAACGACATCGAGGACTTCACCGCGATCTGGGAGTTCCTCGGCTGGATCGACGAGTCCGGCCCGCGGGCCGAGCTGATGGAGTCGCTCGAGGAGACCGGCCTGACGCCGGCCGATCCGGCCTTCTCGGCGGCCGCCCGGGCCTGCGTGATCGATCTCGGCATCGTCCGGCGCCGCAAGGTCGACGTGGCCGCCGACATCCCGGCCCGCCGGATCGCCGACCTGCCGGTCGAGCTCGACGGCGCTGTCGGCCGCTCGATCCGCGACGCCGAACGCGAGCTCGCCGACCGTCTCGTGGCCCGATACCACAGCGCGCTCGAGACGCGGACCGCCGGCACCGTCGTCGACGGCATCGACCACGACCTGGTACGCCGGGTCGCCGGGTGGGAGCGCGCCGACCAGGACAACGCCAAGACCGGCGAGAACGTGTTCACCCTGGTCCGCCGGATCGGCCGGGCGAAGGCCGGCCTGGCCGCCGACTACGCCGCACAGCTCGTCCACAGCGTCGGCAAGGTCGTCTTCTTCGCCCGGCACATCGAGGTGATGGACACCGCCGAGGAGCTCTTCACCGAGCGCGGCATCCGGTTCTCCTCGATCCGTGGTGACCAGACCGCACGCAAGCGCCAGCAGAACATCGACGCCTTCGTGAACGACCCGGACGTCTCCATCGCGGTCTGCTCGCTGCTGACCGCGGGTGTGGGCATCAACCTCCAGGTCGCCTCGAACGTCGTCCTGGCCGAGCTCTCCTGGACCAACGCCGAGCAGACCCAGGCCATCGACCGGGTCCACCGCATCGGCCAGGACGATCCGGTCACCGCGTGGCGCATCATCGCGGCGCAGACCATCGACACCAAGATCGCCGAGCTCATCGACTCCAAGGCCGGCCTGGCGGCGCGGGCCCTGGACGGCTCGGACGAGGAGCTCTCGGCGTCCGCCGACATGCAACTCGAGGCGCTGGTCGCCCTCCTGACCAACGCCCTCTCGGCGTAACCGCGCCGGGTCCCCGAGGTTGTAGCGCTAGCCGTCGCCGCTGTTGTGCGGCGACGGCTCGCGCAGTTCGCGCACGACCATCGCGACCAGCGCGTCGACGTCGGCCTCGACCATCGGCTCACCGGTCATGCCCATCCGGTGGATCAGCGTGCCGACGATGACGTCGATGAAGAAGAGGACGCGCTGCGCCGGCTCGCCGAGCGCCTCCTGGATCGCGACCAGGTAGGGATCCTGCAACTGCGTGGACAGCACCTCGCGCAGCGCGGGATCGCCGACGGCATCGGTGAACACGCCGGCGAACGCCGCGCCGATCCCCGGCTCGCCGATCTTCGCGGCGGCCCAACGGATGGCTGACGTCAGCTTCTCCTCCCGATCGGCACCCTCCAGCGGCGCCGGGCCGAACGCATCGACCAGGCACGCGGTGATCAGCTCACCCTTGGACGGCCAGCGCCGGTAGATCGTCGTCTTCGCGATCCCGGCCGCGGCGGCGATCCGGTCGACGGTCGCACGCGCGTACCCGAGCTCGTGCACGGTCCGCAGCGTCGCCGCGAAGACGGCGCCGTCGACTCCGGAACGCGGACGTCCGGGCGGTCTGGTCGGGGTGGTTGCTCGGGCCATGGTCACACCATAACGAGTTATGCTACTTTTGGTATCGATACCTCTAGTAGCGAAACCAGGATCCGAGGAGCAGGATGAGCACCACGACCGCCGTGCAGCAACCACCACTGGGCATCCGGCTCATGCATGCCCTGCGCAAGGAGCCGGACTGGCTGGCGATGCCGGCCGAGGCGCTGGCCGCCTTCCAGGAGGCCGAGAACCGCAAGCGCGCATCCAGCCTGGCCCGGGTGATCACCGGCTTCCCGGACCGCGGCGCCACCATGAACTGGCAGGAGTTACAGCTCCCCGACCGCGCTCTCCGAGTCCGCGTCCATCGACCGTCAGGCGCGCCGACCGGGCTGCCGCTCGTACTGCACGTCCACGGCGGTGGATTCGTCGGTACGGCGGTGCAGTGCGACTGGGTGAACAGTCACCTCGCCGCACGACTGCCGGCCGTCGTCGTCTCCGTCGAGCACCGCCTCGTCGACCCCGAGACGCCGCTGTCGGCCGCGATCGCCGACGGCTGGGACGCCCTGCAGCACGTGCTCAACCGTGCCGCGGAGTGGGGCATCGACCCGACCCGGACCGCGGTCTTCGGCGAGAGTGCCGGGTCGATGGTCACCGCGCTCGCCGCGATCCGAGCCAGGAACTCCGACCTGCCCCTCCGCGCTCAGGTCCTGGTCAACCCCTGCGTCGACCTGACCTCGTCAGCCTTCGACTACCCGTCGATGACCGAGTACGCCGACAGCCCGACCCTCACCGTCACCCAAATGGAGTTCTTCCGCCGACTCGCCGTCCCCGAAGGTACCGATCCGCGCACAGTCTCACCCCTGTACGCCGGCAACCTGAGCGGACTCGCTCCGGCGCTCATCGTCGTCCCCACGCTGGACCCGGTGGCCGATCACGGACGGGCGCACGCCGTCCGGCTCCGTGAGGCGGGCACGCCCGTCGAGCTGACCGAACACCCCGGCGCCGGCCACGCGTTCCTCAGCATGCCCGGTGTCGTACCGCAGGCCCGGGCCGCCCGGACGCAGATCGCCACGTTCCTCCGGGAGCGGCTCGCGCACTGACCGAGCACCTCCGGAAAGCGCTTGCTATCGTCGCAGGATGATCTACGAGCTGAACCATGTCGGTGGCCGTGTCCGAGACCTGGAAGCCAGCCTGGATTTCTACACCGGGCTCGGCGCCGAAGTGGTCGACCGGCTGTTCATGCCGAACAGCCGCGTCCACCGGGTCCACATCCAGCTCGCCACCGGCCTGGTCGAGCTCCTGTACCACGAGGACTCCGATCCGGACGCGACGTACGGCCTCAACCATGTCGGCTTCATGACCGACGACCTCGACGGGGACTACGCCAAGCTGATCGCGCTCGGGTACGCCGAGCTCTCACCGCCGAAGGTCGCCGGCAGCGGCCAGGGCCGGCTCGCGTTCCTCGCCGACCCCAACGGCACCCGGATCGAACTCCTGCAGCGCAAGGAGGAGTTCCGCATCGCACCGATCACCACCGGCCCGGTCACCCACCTCACGTTCATCGGGCTGGCCGCGCCCGACCTCGACGCCGCCGTCGAGTTCTACGGCACCCACCTGGGCATGCCCCGCGACGCCACGGCGGACTCCCCCGGCACCGCGGCGTTCCGGATCGGCCCCGACGCCGTCCACCTCTCCGAGTCATTGCCGCCAGCAACCACCCCGATCAGCCACCTCGTCCTCACCACCGCCACACCTCAGGCCGACACGCACGACCCCGACGGGCTCCGGGTGACCTTCGTCAGAGCTTGACGCGGCCGGTCTCGTAGGCCCACATGGCGATCTCGACGCGGTTCCGGGCGCCGATCTTGCCCATCACGCCCGTGAGGTGGGTCTTCACGGTGCTCAGGCTGATGTGGAGGTCCAGCGCGATCTCGGCGTTGGTCCGGCCGGTGGCCGCGGCCATCAGGACCTGCTCCTCGCGGGCGGTGAGCGGATCGATCGGCTGCGCCGGCGTACGGCCGGTGGGCGGGTCGGAGAAGGCGGCCAGCAGGCGTGCCGTGATCCGGGGCGCGATCAGTGCGTCGCCGTTGGCGGCCGCGTGGATCGCCTGGACCAGAAGGTCGGGTCCGGCATCCTTCAGCAGGAATCCACGGGCACCCGCCTTCAGCGCGCCGTACACGTACTCGTCGAGGTCGAAGGTGGTGATCACCACGATCGCCGTCGGATCCTCGACTCCTGCTCCCGCGAGTTCGCGGGTCGCCGCGATCCCGTCCATGACCGGCATCCTGATGTCGAGCAGGCACACATCGGGCCGGAGCCGGCGGGCCAGCTCGACCGCCTCCCGCCCGTCGGCCGCCTGACCGACCACCTCGATCCCCGGCTGTGCCTCGAGGATCATCGCGAGTCCGGTCCGGACGAGATCCTGATCGTCGGCGACGAGAACCCGGACCGTCATCGGCCGGCCGCCGTTCGCGGCAGCACCACGTCGACCGTCCAGCCGCGCTCCGCGCCCGGGCCCGCGGCGAACGAACCGCCGAGGAGCATCGCGCGCTCGGTCATCCCCACCAGTCCGTAGCCGAGTGGGTTCCGCGGCACCGACGGGGCCTCGCCGTCGTCGCGGATGGTCAGCCGTACGGCGTCGCCCTCCGAGCTCACGCGCACGTCGATCCGGGTGGCCTGGCGGGCATGGCGTACGGCGTTCGTGATCGACTCCTGCGTGATGCGATAGATCGCCGCGCCGACCGCCGGCCCGAAGTCCTCCAGCTCACCCGACACCTCGACCTCGACCCGCGGGCGGTCGCCGACGCTCCGGGCGAGCCGCTCCAGGTCCGCCACGCCCGGTTGTGGTACGAGCGCCGCCGTACCGTCGTCACGCAGTACGCCGACCATGGTCCGCATCTCGGCGAGCGTCCGCGTCCCCTCCGCCTCGATCACGGCGAGGGCGTCCACCGCGGCCTCCGGGCGGGTGGCGGCGACGGCTCGGCCGGCTTGGGCCCTGATGACGATCGCCGAGACGTGATGAGCGACCGTGTCGTGCAGCTCGCGGGCCAACTGCTCACGCTCCCGTAGGCGGACCTGGTCCAGCTCGCGGATCCGGGCGGTCGACCGGTAGCGAACCGCGGCGCCGAGGGGCGCCGGGAAGAGCAGGAACATGCTGCCGGCGACGGATTCGACGTAGCTGGTGAAGTCGCTGACGTTCCCGAGCACCAGGGCGACGCCGATGATCGCCAGCCCGATGCAGATCTCCTGACCGGATCCCCAGCGCACCAGCGAGTACGGCAGCAGCACCACGCAGATCATCGTGTACAGGCCGAAGGCTCCGTTGCCGCTGATCAGGATTCCGATGTCGATCACGATGATCGCACCGAACACCGCGGCCACCACGGCGAGCGGATAGGTACGCCGCCACAGGAGTGCGACCGCCACGGCCGCTCCCACCGCCAACGCGAGGGGCCTCCACACCAGATCAGGGCGGAGCACGCCTTCGAGGACGACCGCGACCAGCAGGCCGGCCACGAGCACCCAGTCGCGCCACACCCGCCGGGGCGGATGCGGTGCGCGCGGCTCGGCCAGCAGCGACCGTACGGCGTTTCTCACCATGCCCACAGCGTAGGGACTCCGGACGGCCGGCGGATCGGCTCAAAGTACGGGTCCGTACTCGGCTCATCGGCCGGGGAAAGTCCGCCCGATCGACCGAGGTGGAAGCCGGTCCCGCGTCGCCACGATGAACGGAACCTCGCCTGAAGGAGATCGACGATGAGATCGAGTCTGGACAGAATGGGCCGGTACGCCGCCCGCCGGCCGTGGGTCGTGATCGGGGTATGGCTCGTGGTGGCGGCGCTCGTGGTCGCGGCCTCCGGCGCCTTCGGCAAGAAACTCGAGGAGTCGTTCGGGGCACCCGGCGTCGACTCGCAGTCCGCGACCGATCTGCTGTCGGCCGCCGGAGCGGACCAGGCCGGGCTGACAGCGCAGGTCGTCGTCACTCCGCTCGACGGCACGGCGACGTTCGCGTCGGCCGAGTTGCGGGCCGCGCTCGGCCAGGTCCGGTCGACGGCGGCCGAGTTATCGCACGTGCTCGGCGCCGCCGAGCCAGTCATCTCCCCCGACGGCCGGGTCGCCCTGATCCGCCTGCAGTATCCGGTCCTCGCGAAGCTGGATCCGGGTGATCTCGACGAGCTCAAGTCGTTCGGTGCCGGGGCGGCAGCGGGTTCGCCCTTGCGGATCGAGCTGGGTGGTGATCTGTTCTCGGCGTTCGAGGAGGGCCAGGCCGGCCTCGGCGAGGCGATCGGCCTGCTCGCCGCGATGATCGTCCTGCTGGTGGCTTTCGGGTCGATCATCGCGATGGGCCTGCCGATCGGTATGGCGTTGTTCGGCCTCGCGCTGAGTATCAGTTCACTGTCCCTGGTCACCTACTTGATCGACTTGCCCAGCTGGGCGCCGGTGCTCGGCAGCATGGTCGGTCTGGGCGTGGGCATCGACTACGCGCTGATCATCGTCACCCGGCATCGCGAGTTCCTGGCCCGCGGGCTGAGTGTCGAGGAGTCGGCCGGGCGGGCCGTCGCCACCGCCGGTCAGGCGGTGCTCTTCGCCGGTGGCACGGTGGTGATCGCGATCCTCGGCCTGGTCGTGGCCGGCGTACCGTTCATGACCGCCGGTGGCATTGCCATCTCGCTCATCGTGCTGACGATGGTGCTCGCGTCCCTCACCCTGCTGCCGGCCTTCCTCGGGCTGGCCGGGCACTGGATCAACCGCCTCCGAGTACGACGGGTGCGGTCCATCCCTGGTCAGGGGTGGCAGCGCTGGGCCGGTCACGTGTCCAGGCATGCCGTCGCGTACGCGATCGGCGCCACCGTCCTGCTGTTGGCTCTCGCCGCACCGGTGCTCGCGCTGCGCGTTGGTACGCCGGACGAAGGTGCGCTTCCGGTGCAGCGAACCGAGCGCCGGGCCTACGACCTCGTCGCCGCGGGTTTCGGTGCCGGTAGCAACGGTCCGCTCGTGATCGCCGTCGACGTCTCGGCGGATCCGGGCGTCGTCCAGCCGCTGGCCGACGCGGTGGCCGCCGATCCGGGGATCGCGTCGGTCGCCCGTCCCGAGGTGAACCTCGCGGCCGGCGTTGCCACGCTGATCGCCGTACCGAAGACCGGACCGCAGGACGAGGCCACGATGACCACGGTCAAGCGGCTCCGCGCGGAGGTCTTCCCGTCCGTGCTGCGGAACAGTCCGGCGACAGCGCATGTCGGTGGGCAGACTGCGATCACGGCGGATGTCGGGGAGAAGGTCAACGATCGGCTCGCGCTGTTCATCGGCGCGGTGATCCTGCTGTCGGTGCTGTTGCTGACGGTGGTCTTCCGGTCGGTCGTCGTACCGCTCAAGGCCGCCCTGATGAACCTGCTGAGCATCGGCGCGTCGTTCGGGGTGGTGGTGATGGTCTTCCAGTGGGGCTGGGGTGCCGGCGTCATCGGGCTGGAGTCGACGATCCCGATCCTGCCGTTCATCCCGACGTTCCTGTTCGCCGTGCTGTTCGGTCTCTCGATGGACTACGAGGTCTTCCTGCTGTCCCGGATCCGGGAGGAGTACGTCGCGACCGGCGACACCGGCGCCGCGACGGTGCACGGCATCGCTACCACCGGCCGCGTCATCACCTCGGCCGCCCTCATCATGATCTCGGTCTTCACGAGCTTCGCGCTGACCGATGACCCCACCGCGAAGATGTTCGGTATCGGTCTGGCCGTGGCCGTCCTGATCGACGCCACCATCGTCCGGCTCGCGCTGGTCCCGGCCCTGATGACCCTGCTGGGCCGGGCGAACTGGTGGCTCCCGGACTGGCTCGACCGCCTCCTGCCGAAGGGTCAGACCGAGAGGGTTTTGGGGGCGCCCGGGGTGAGCCAGGTCAGCGCGTCGCGGACCCCGGTCGATGCTCCTGAGAAGGCCGCCTCGATGGTGTCGCGACCTTGGGTGAAGTGACTCCAGCCCTCGTAGTGGACCGGGATCACGGTGTGGGGCTCGAGCAGTTCGCAGAGCTCCACGCCGTCGGGGCCGGACATCGTGTACTTGAGCGGCCCGGTGACGTTGAACTTGACGGTCCCCAGGTGGAGCACCACGGTCCCGACCTCGACCCGGTCGGCGACCTCGCGGACGCCGTCGTACAGGACCGTGTCGCCGGAGATCCACAAGGCGCCGTGCTGCTGGCCCGGCCAGCGTAGGGCGAACCCCGCGACCTCGCCGGTGATCGGGCGACTCAGTGGCGGACCGTGCCGGCAAGGCGTAGCCGTGATCTCCACTGTCGACAGGCCGGGTTTCTCGAGTGAGTGGACCGACCAGGGTGACAGGCCGACCGCGTCACCGCCGAGCCTCCGGGCGCCGGCGACCGTCGTGACGACCGTACGAACGCTCGGCAGCAGCGCGCGGCCGGCGTCGTCGAGGTTGTCGGCGTGATGGTCGTGGGTGAGGAGGACCGCGTCGATCGGTGGCAGGTCCTTGGCCGGCACGCTCGGGCCGGCCACCTTGGTCGAGGCCGTACCCCAGCCGAAGGAGTACCGGCGGCCCGGCGCGTCGAAGGTCGGGTCGGTGAGCAGGCGCCACCCCTCGACTTCGATCAGCGTGGTCGGGCCGCCGATATGGGTGATCCGGACGTCGGTCACGGGTTCCTGGTCACCGCGTGGGCCAGGGCCCAGTCGAGGACCTCGTCGGCGATGTTCTCCCAGCCCGCCTGCGCGGGGAGCAGGTGCGCGTAACCGTCGTACGACTTGACCTCGGTGACGGTGTCGGACTTGTAGTGCTTCGCGTTCGAGCGCTGCACCTCGGGCGGCATGATGTGGTCTTCCGAGCCGGAGACGAACAGCAGCGGCACCCGGTCGTCGTTGTGGTAGTCGACCCAGGTGTCCTGGTGCCCGGGCTGGAAGTTCGCGAGCACGCTCCCCCACAGGATCCCGCCGTTCGCGGGGATCGCGTACCGCTCGTACAGGGCCTTGGAGTCCTCGTCGGTGAAGGTGTTCGTGAACGCGTACTTGAACTCCTCCAGCGACAACGGGATCGCCTTGTGCCGGTTCGCCGGGCTCTTCAGCACCGGGAACGTCGACTTCACCTGCGACAGCGGTACGACGCGCACACCCTCCGTCGGCGCCGAGTTCATCGCCACGCCGGCCGCGCCGAACCCGTGGTCGAGCAGGATCTGGGTGAACGCGCCGCCGGCGGAGTGACCGATGATGATCGGCGCCGACGGCAGTTCCCGGATCACCGCCTCGAGGTGCGCGATGATCTGCGGCACGGTCAGCTTCAGGATCGGCGTCGGGTCGGCGTTCAGCGACTCGACCTCCACCTCGAACCCCGGGTAGCCGGGTGCGAGCACGCGGAAACCACGCTGCTCGTAGTGCGTCACCCAGTGCTCCCAGCTTCGCGGTGTCATCCAGAAGCCGTGCACCAGGACAATCGTGTCGGGAGCAGCCATGATCAGAATCCCCTCCGGTCAGGATCAGCCACACGTGGCGCAACCGTAGCCAGCCGAAAGCGGCCGACATAGGATCTGACTGCACGATTCCGGGCTGCCGATGCACAGTCCGCCTACCTTGGAGTGGAGGCAGGCGATGGCGGTCATTCTCGACACAGCCGCGCTCCCGCCCCACGATCGCGCCGAGGCGTT
Source organism: Kribbella sp. NPDC048837 (assembly GCF_055586945.1). Classification (NCBI taxonomy): domain Bacteria; kingdom Bacillati; phylum Actinomycetota; class Actinomycetes; order Propionibacteriales; family Kribbellaceae; genus Kribbella; species Kribbella sp. NPDC048837. Next base: position 64,184 of record NZ_JBVJHF010000001.1, on the reverse strand, counting down.
CTACTCGGCGATGATGTCCGCGAGTGTTCCCGCGCGCGTCGAGCACGAGGACCGCAGCGGCCAGGTCCATGCCCGGATGGACTTCTGGCAACTCGGCGTACCCGACCTGTTCCGCAACGAAGGCTCCGGCATCCGGCTGGTGCGGACCACCAAGCACGTCCGGATCGCCGCACCAGAGCGGCTGGCGCTCGCGGTGCAGGTGAGTGGTGTCGGTGCCTTCGGCCAGAGCGAGCACCAGCAACGGGTGCACACCGGTGAACTCATGCTGGTGGACCTGACTTCGCCGTACGAATTCTCCTGGAGCGGGCACGGTGCCTCACTCGCGTTCCAGATCGACTACAGCGATCTCGGGCTCAGTGTCGAGACCGTGCGAGAGGCGGCGACGCGCCTGCCCAGCAGCCCGATGTACGACCTCGTGCTCAACCACCTCAGCAACCTGCCGGCCGTCAGCGACGCCCTGCAAGGCACCCGCTCCGCCCCGATGCTCGGCGCCGCCACCACCCAGTTGGTACGCGCGCTGCTCGCATCGGCGGCCGACGACGACAAGCACCAGCGTCCGGCGATGGCCGACGTACTGTTCTCCCGCATCACCTGGTACGTGCGCCAGCACCTGGGCGATCCGCATCTCACGCCGGCCCGGGTCGCGTCGGAGCACTACATCTCGCTGAGGTACCTCTACAAGCTCTTCGCCGGCCAGAACCTCAGCTTCGAGCAGTGGCTCATCACCGAACGGCTCGAGGCCGCCCGGCGCCACCTCGCCTCCCCCGCGGGCAAGCAGCTCCCCATCGCCGCCGTCGCCGCGCACTGGGGCTTCAGCGACCCCAGTCACTTCGCGCGCCGCTTCCGCAACGCGTACGGCGTCTCCCCGAGTGACTGGCGCCGCTCACCCCACTAGACGCCCACGTGGGCCAGTCGGACCGCGTTCTGGAGCGCGTTCACGACGTACGCCGGAACCCGTAGGCCTTGCCGCTGTGCCCACAGGAGTTCCTTCTCGACCCGGCCGATCTGCTCGGCGTACCGAAGGATGCCCTTGTCGCCCTCGGCGGTGATTCCGAGCCGCTGCATCACCACACCGAACTCTCCGCGCTGTCTCCGGTTGTAGGCGCCGACCACGTCGAAGCTCTGCTTGCGCAGCGTCCTGACCAGCCAACGCTGCCAGGGCGCCAGCTCGGCCCACAGCCCGCGGGCGGCGATCTTGTAGTACGCGAAGTGACCTGGCTCCTGCCGACGGATCGGTCCGACGATCGTCGCCGCGATGGCTCGTTCGCCGAGCGCCATCAGCCCTTGATAGAGCTTGTTGTAGGCCAGGATCGCGGACTGCTCCGTCGCCACGCCGGTGAGGTAGTAGAGCATCCGGCTGACGTCCTGCACCGCGCCCACCTTGCCGAGGGCACCGAGGAGCCGCAGGCGGAAGTCGATCGTGGCCAGATCCGGGGACGCCGGTGGCAGTCCGGCCCGCAACTGCAGCTCGTCCAGGATCAGGCCGTGGTGGATCTCCTGCGGAAGCCAGACGTCGGAGTAGAACACCCGGTCGATCGGCGGCGGGTCCGGGAGCAGGAGGTTCAGCTCGATCACGTTGCGCTCGACCTCGAGCTCGACCCTGGACATGTAGTTCAGCACCGGGCCGAACTTCTCGCCGAGCACCTCCGGCCGCGCCATCGAGTAGTCGGCGCTGTCCAGCGGGATCGGCGGATGCTCCTCGGCCAGCCGCTCGACATGCTCGGCCAGGCGCGCCTCGACCGCCGACGCCCGCCGCAACCCCCGACCAGTACGCCGACGCCGACGGAACCACGCACTAGCGCCAGTCACGAGTCGTGTCACCCACCCCTCCAGGGATCTGGTCCATCATCGTCCGACCCGAAGTAAGGCCAACCTTACCTGCGAACCCCCACTAGATGCTTCCGGGTCAACGATGCAGTATCGCCCGAGTGCGCGGCCTTGCGCTTGTGAAAATGGCCGGGGCCATCACAAAAACGGGTCGTACTCCGCCCGCGGATCAACCCGCGGCAGGCTCAGGCGCTGCGAGGGACGACGGTGTAGCCGCGGTTGCGGAGGGCCTCGAAGGACCGGGCGACGGTCAGCCCTCGTCGGCGGTTGCCCGACGCAACGTCTCGTGCGCGCCGGCGACCGCACCGTGTGATCCTCCTGCGTCACGAACCTCGCCGGGATCATCCCCCGGCGGTACGTCGACGACTGCAACCCCCAGAACCACGTGTTCGCCACCACCGCGAAGTTCCCGGAGTCCCGCATCCCCTGTGCGAACTCCCCCGGGCTCCCAGCCTAGGAACCGATCCCGGCCCACGCGGTCACAGCGCGTGTCTCTCCCCACCGGCCGAGGGCTGGTGGGGAGAGAGCTCATCCGGAGTCGACGGGTTCGAGTGAGATGAGGGTGACGCCGAGGTCGCGGATCTTGGTGAGGAGGCCGTGGAGTTGGGACTGGTCGGTGATGGCGCCGCGGAGGGTGGTGGTGCCGTCGGGGTGGTGGGTGAGTGTGAGTCCGCCGAACCAGGTCGACCAGTGGGGGTCGAGGTCGCCCTGGACGCGGAGTTCGTAGCAGCGCGGGGCGGTCGGCATGGTCAGGCCGCCGCCGCGGTGACGGGCCGGTCGTCCGGCTGCGTGGTGGTGCTGCGGGCCGTGCGCCAGAGGGAGTAGCCGAGGGCGATCATCGCGATGCCGTTCGGGAAGGCCAGCAGGCGGTAGAAGGCGTCCGGCATCACGGCGAGCGCGGCGGAGACGACGCCACCGACGGCGAGGAGCGCGGCGGCCCAGCGGGACAGAACGCGCGCGCGGTAGAGCGCGATGCCGAAGACGAGTCCCCCGGCCAGGTAGGCGAAGCCCTGGACGTACGCGACGGTTTGCAGTGCACCGATGTCGCCGATGGCGGAGCCGTTCGTGGAGACCGCGAGGACGTCGTTCACATATCCGGTGCTGGTCCCGGCGATGGCGGGCAGGACGTACGCGGCGACGGCCGTGGTGCTCACGATCGAGAGGTAGCCGACGCTGAGCATCAGGTAGCCGACGAGGCCGAGGACACCGTTCCGGCGGACCTGGCTCAGGTACATGCCGGTGATGCCGGCCAGGGCCAGCGCGGCCATCAGGACCTTCAGGGAGTTCCGCAGTACGACCTCGGTCGTGGTGATGGAGGTGGCGTCCAGGTGGGGGTGGTTGATCTGGACACCGATGAAGATCAGTCCGGCGGCGACCGCGGCAGCGCCGGCGCCCTTCGTGAGGCTGGTGGTGGTGATGGTCATGGCCCGCTCCTTGTCCCGGTGGTCCGCGGCGGGTGCCTGCGGTCTGTCCGGAACGTACGGCGGCAGGTGGTGAGCCGGCGTCACCACATGGTGTGACTGACGATGTGATCGCTACAGCAGACCGAGCTCGTGGCCGCGACGGACAGCGGCGGCACGCGTGTTCACGTCGAGCTTGGTGAAGATGCGCTTGGTGTGGGTGCGCAGCGTGTTCAGGGAGACGAAGAGCTGACGGGCGATCTCGGGACCGGTGAGCTCGCTGTCGAGCAGGCGCAGTACGTCGATCTCCCGCTCGCTGAGCGGATCGGCGAGAGCACCCCGGCCGACCGGAGTGGCGTCCTTGAGGAGCCGGCGAGCATGCCGGCGGAGGACGTCGTACTCGCTGTCCGACGCCTCCTGCAGCAAGGCGAGCATCGGGGCGCCTTCGTCGAGGAACAAGCGGACGTAGCCGTCGGGCTCCGGTGCTGTGGCGAGGGCGTCGTTCAACTCCGCGAGGGCCTCCGGCCGCTGACCGCGCGCATGAAGGGTGAGCGCTCGCAGCATGCGGATCTCCAGCAGACTGCCGGCGCGGGACCCGTCGGCGTCGGCGTGCAGACGCTCGAGCAGCGCCAGCACACCGCCCTCCCTGCGGGCGAGCAGGAGCCGGACCAGGGTGAGGAGCTCGTACTCGCGCAGGAACGACACGTCATCGGCCGCGGTGACGTGGTGGTCCTCCGCCCACTGCTCGGCCGCCGCGAGATCTCCCTCCGCGATGGACACGCGGGCTCGCACGGCGTCGAAGGGACGGAGGTCGGGGTAGAAGCCGGACCGGTAGAGCGCCTCCGCCTGGTCGATCAGTTGCCGGGCGGCGGCGTACTCGCCCGTCGCGGTGCGCACCTGCGCCATGGCGACGTACCAGCGGTGCCGGTTCTCGGTGATCGAGCCACGCTCGGCGAGCACCCGCGCCGCCTCGAGATGTGCCTCCGCACTGACGAGGTCGTCCAGCTCACGGTCACGCTCGGCCAGTCCCACGTGCAGGTCCGCGGCGGCCCGCGGGTACGGCTCGCCTCCCGCGGTCGCCGTCGCGAGAGCCTGCTCGTACAGCCGGCGCGCCCGCCCGGGACGGCCCGCGCTGATCCACATGTCGCCGAGCACCACCGTGCTGTCCAGCTCGTCGACCAGGTTCCCCGCCGCGTGCAAGCTGCGAATCGCGTCCGAGAACGTCGACAACGCCTCCTGGACGTCGCCCATCGCCCAAGCCGACAGACCGAGGAACCCGGCCGCCGCTCCCCGCACGAAGTGATCCTCGGCGCCGGCAAGCTCCAGTGCGTTCCGCGCACACCTGACAGTGGCCGGTACGTCGCCTCGCGCCTGCGCCAGCGCCGCACGGTAGACCCACACGGTCGCCGGAGCGGTCCGCAGATCCTCGGTGTCGGCCCACGTCGCGGCGAGCGCCTCGTCCTGAGCACCCGCAGCCAGCGCCGCGTCGGCATCGTCGAGCCCGCGCCCCATCCCGTCCAGATCACCGGCAATCATCAGCGACCACGCGGACACGATGCTGAGCACCGGGCTTCGCCTGACCACGGCCTCCGGCAACGACCGCATCCAGCTCAGCAGCAGGCTGTCCTGCCGCGCACGGCGCAAGACCGGCAACGCCTCTTCCATCAGGTAAGCGGCGCGATCGTGGTCACCCGCGGCCAGTGCGTGCCGTACGGCGTCCGCGACCAGATCATGTGATGCGTACCAAGCACTAGCCGCCCGATGCAGCGTCGCGAGCTCCTCCGGGTGCTCGGCCATCAATCGAGCACGAAGGACATCGCCGAAGAGATGGTGATACCGGTACCAGGACCGCTCGGCGTCCAACGGGACCAGGAACACGTTGCCGCGATCCAGCTCCGCCAGCACCTGAGCGCCGTACGGCCCACCGGTGACCGCGTCGCACAGCGAGCCTGTCAGCCGGTCGAGGATGGACGTCCGGAGCAGGAAATCCCGCACCTCGGCGCCCTGGCGGGTCAGGACCTCGTCCACCAGGTAGTCGATGACGAAGCGGTTGCTGCCGGTGAAGGCCCCGATGAACTCGGCAACGTCCGCGCGATCGGACACCCCACGCAGCGAGAGCGCTGCCAACTGGAGGCCGGCGATCCAGCCCTCGGTCCGTGCCTCCAACGCCTGTACGTCGGCCTCGGTCAGCTCCAGGCCCATCGCCTGGTTGAGGAACTCCCGCGCCTCCTCCGGGGCGAAGCGCAGATCCGCGGCCCGGACCTCCAGCAGTTGGCCGCGGCTCCGCAGCCGCGACAGTGGGAACGGCGGATCCGAGCGCGTGGCGATCAGCAGGTGGAGCTGATCCGGTCCGTGGTCGAGCAGGAAGGTGATCGCCTCGTGGACCTCGGGCGCTTCGATCACGTGGTAGTCGTCGAGCACGAGCAGACACCGGGAGTCGGCGCGGGCGAGTTGATTGACGACCGTGGTCAGTGCAGCCGTCGTCGGCTCCAACGCCGTCGGGTCAAGGTCCAGACCGGCTCCGGCCAGTGCTGCCCAGAGGTGCGGCAGGAACCGCGACAGCTCGTTGTCGCCCTCGTCGAGCGACAGCCACCCCACTCGCTGCTGGGTCGACGCCCAGTCACTGAGGAGCGTGGTCTTGCCGAAGCCGGCCGGCGCGGAGACCAGGGTGAGCCGGTGGTCGCGGTTCAGAGTGCCGTCCAGCTGGTCGGCAAGTCGTGGGCGGGCGACCAGCTCGGTCCGCCGGGCCGGCGGGAACAACTTGGTGGCGAGCACCGCAGTCGACACCTGCGGATCATAGGCCCACCGACCGGCCGGCGACGCGGGACAGCTGGATCGTAGGCAGCCGAGCAGCTTAGTCTGCAATCTCGTCACACCTGTGGCGTGGCGGCCCGATGTGCGTCGTACTGGTCCACCGCTCGAGGGAACGAGGGCGGAGTATGAGGCTGCTCGGGCGTCGAACGGAGTGTGCTGCGCTCGACGAACTCCTGGACAGCGTCCGCGCGAGCGAGAGCCAGGTGCTCGTCGTCCACGGCGGTGCCGGCGTCGGGAAGTGTGGATGCGCGGCTGTTCCTGAGCCCGCGCACGGTCGAGTGGCACCTGCGCAAGGTCTTCGACAAGCTGTCGATCACCTCGCGCCGGCAGTTGCGGGACGCGCTGCCGCGGACCGACTACGAGGCGGTCGCCGGCTAGGCAGCCGTGGGTACGGCGCAGCCGTGGACTCGTGGAGTCGCCACGGGCACCTGCGCGACCGTCGGACGGCTGCCTGCGACGAACGCCGTGGTGATAACCGCCACCGTCTGTCCGACAGTCCTCGGCACGGTCCCCGCTCGCACTCGTGACGCTCCCTGGTCAGCTGCCGCCAGGGACGTCGATCCAGCGGGCGGCGGCTTCGTAGGTGTCGGAGGGGGTGGTGTTGAAGGCGATGGCTGCGTGGGGGGCGTGGTGGCGGATCAGGTTGATGACCTGTTCGAAGAGGTTGGGCTGCTCCTCGGCTCGGCGTACGCCGCCGCCGACCACGACGCACTCCCACGGGCGGGACGCCACGGCCGCGGCGATGACCGCGGGGACGTCGTCGCTGCCGTCCAGACCGACCAGGCAGGTCTCGACGCCGACGCCGTGCTCGGCGAAGCGGGCGAGCCCGACCTCGATGGCGTCGGCCACCGGCTGAGGATCCCAAGGACCCGGGACCCGGAACGGATCGAGCCCGATCACCAGGACCCGGGGTACGGGCGCCGTCATGTCCATGCCTGGACCCTACGACGGGCGCCCCGGGTGAGACATGATGTGTCCGTGGTGAGCCCTTCCGACATCGCCGCCCTCGCTCGTGAGCGGCTCGGGTACGACGTGTTGCGGCCGGGGCAGGCCGAGTCCGTCCAGGCGGTGCTCGAGGGCCAGGACACGCTCGCCGTCCTCGCCACCGGGACCGGCAAGACCGCGATCTACCAGCTCGCCGGACTGGCGCTGGGTGGCGTGACCATCGTGGTCAGCCCGTTGGTCGCACTCCAGCGGGACCAGCTCCGGGCCTTGTCCGAACACCCGGCAGGTGTCGAGGTCGCGGAGCTCAACGCGACCGATCACGCCGGCCGCCGGATGGCCCACGACCTGCTGGCGAACAACCGGCCCGGGTTCGTGCTGATGTCGCCGGAGCAGCTCACGCATTCCGACGTACTCGATCTCCTCGCGGCGTCCCGGCCGCGGCTGGTGGCCGTCGACGAGGCTCATCTGGTCAGCGAGTGGGGGCAGGACTTCCGGCCGGACTACCTGCGGCTCGCCGCCGCCATCGGCGCGATGGGCCGGCCACCGATCCTGGCGCTGACCGCGACCGCCGCGCCGCCGGTGCGCAAGGAGATCGTCCACCGGCTGGAGATGCGCAGCCCGGCCGTGGTCGTCGGCGGCTTCGACCGGCCGAACCTCAACCTCGCCGTGTTCACCTTCGCCGACGACGAGACCAAGAACCGCCGCCTGCTCAGCCACGTCCGGTCCTCCCGCGGTCCGGGCATCGTGTACGTCGGAACCCATCGGCACGCCGAGGATCTGGCCTCGGATCTCACCATCGCCGGGGTGTCGGCGCAGGCGTACCACGCCGGGCTGTCGGCCCGGCAGCGCCGCGAGGTCCAGGACGGCTTCCTCGCCGATCGGTACCGGGTGGTCGTCGCCACCATCGCGTTCGGCATGGGCATCGACAAGCCGGACATCCGCTGGGTCAGCCACGCCGAGGCACCGGGCTCGATCGACGCGTACTACCAGGAGATCGGCCGCGCGGGCCGCGACGGCGAACCGGCCGACATCGAGTTGTTCTTCCGCCACGCCAACCTCGGACTCAACCGGTTCTTCGCCTCCGGCGGCGTCCCCGACGAGGACCTCCTCGCCGTCGCCACCGCCCTCCACGACCACCGCCCGGCGGACATCGCCGCGCTGACCGCGGCGAGCGGCCTGACTCCAGCGCGGGTGGAACGCGCGCTCGGCCGGCTGACGGACGCCCGAGTGGTTGCCATCGGCCACCATTTCCACCTGGCTCCCCGAGTCGGCGTCGATCGAGCGGTCGCCGCCGCCTCGGCTGTCGAGCACGACCGCCGCGAGGTCGCCCGCTCCCGGGTCGAGATGATGGCCGCGTACGCCGAGTACGGCGGCTGCCGCCGCGAATGGCTGCTCAGCTACTTCGGCGAGCACTACGCCGGCCCGTGCGGCAACTGCGACAACGACCTCGCCGGCCGCACCGCCGCGCCACCCGAGGAGGAACCCTTCCCGATCGGCAGCCGCGTCACCCACCACACCTTCGGCCCCGGCCTGGTCGAGCACTACGACGGCACCACGATGACCGTCCTCTTCGACCGCGTCGGCTACAAAGAACTCCGCACCGCCCTCATGACCCACAACCACCTCCTCGAACCCGAGTCCTAGACGATGAACCGGTCGCCGAGCCGGACGAGTCGCAGCCAGCGGCTCCCGTACGGCTCCAGGTCCAGCTCGACCAGACCGTTCTCCGCGACGTTCGCCGTACCGTCGCGCAACAGATCCACCGCCCGTACGCCGACGCCCGCGCCGGCCACCGCCAGCGTCACACTCGCGGGCTCGGCGGCGAAGTTGTGGACCGCGATGATCGTGCCGTTCTCGTGGTCGGCGCGATGGGCGAACACGGACTTCGTCCCGTGCTCGAGCACGGTGCACGTGCCCCACGAGAGCTCCGGGCACTCGCGGTAGCGCCGGATCAGCAGCGTGATCCAGTTGAGCAACGAATCCGGATCGCGCCGCTGCGCCGCGACGTTGACGTGGTCCGGCCCGAACTCCCCGTCGACGACCGGGGTGGCCAGCTGATCGGGGTCGGCCGTCGAGAAGCCGCCGTTCAGGCCGGCGGTCCACTGCATCGGCGTACGCACCGCGCTGCGCCCTTCGACGGCGAGGTTCTCCCCCATGCCGATCTCCTCGCCGTAGAACAGCACCGGCGTGCCGGGGAGCGCGAACAGCAGGCTGTAGACCATCTTCAGCCGGGCCGGATCGTTGCCCAGCATCGGCGGCAGCCGGCGGCGCAACCCGCGGCCGTAGAGCTGCATGCTCTCGTCCGGCCCGAACGCGTCGAAGACCTCCTGGCGTTCGCCGTCGGACAGCTTGTCGAGCGTCAGCTCGTCGTGGTTGCGGACGAACGTTCCCCACTGCGCCTCTTCCGGCGCGTCCGGCCGCTGCCGCAACGCCGTGACCAGCTCGGCCGGGTCGTTGCGCGCCAGCGACAGGAAGAGCCGCTGCATCCCGATGAAGTCGAAACACATCGTCAGCTCGTCGCCGTCCTCGTCCCCGAAGAAGCGCCGTACGTCGGGATACGGCAGATTGACCTCGCCGAGCAGCATCGCCGAACCCTGCCGCCGGTCCAGGAACGCGCGGAGGTCCCGGAGATAGTCGTGCGGATCCGGCAGGTCGGCCGCGTCGAGCGCTCCGGCCGTGTCGAGCAGGAACGGTACGGCGTCCACCCGGAAGCCCGACAGCCCGAGCCGGGACCAGAACCCGATCACCCGCTCGATCTCCTCACGCACCTCCGCGTTCGCGATGTCGAGATCCGGTTGATGCTTGTAGAACCGATGCAGGTAGTACTGCCCGGCCTCCTCGTCGTACTGCCACAAGCTCGTCTCCTGATCGGGGAAGACGATGCCCTCGTCCGCATTCGGCGGCTTCTCGTCCCGCCACACGTACCAACCGCGGTACGGCGACTCCCGCGAAGCCCGCGCGCTCCGGAACCACGGGTGCTGATCCGACGTGTGGTTCACCACCAGGTCGGCGATGACCCGGATACCGCGGTCCTGCGCGAGCGTGATCAGCTCGACCAGGTCGCCGTGCGTACCCAACCGCGGATCGACCCCGTAGAAGTCGGTGATGTCGTAGCCGTCGTCGCGGTCCGGGGTCGGATAGAACGGCATCAACCACAGGCACGTCACCCCGAGCTCGGCCAGATGGTCGATGCGCTGGCTCACACCCCGCAGGTCACCACGCCCGTCGCCATCGGTGTCGAAGAACGTCTCGACATCGAGGCAGTAGATCACCGCGTTCTTCCACCAGACGTCCGCAGTCTCAGTCAGCCGCATACCTCCCCGTGCCCACGCCACGGGCTGTCTACACCCGAACGACTCGGGTACCGGGGTTGCTGACTCGACTGGAGGGCAGTGCGCGTGACGGAGTACAAGCAGGTCGTAGTGGTGACAGGCGCCAGCGGTGGGATCGGCCGGGCGACGGCGATCGCCTTCGCGAAGCGCGGCGCGAAGGTGGCGTTGCTGGCCCGTGGCGAGGAGGGTCTGCAGGGCGCCGTACGCGAGGTTGAGGCAGCCGGCGGTACGGCGCTGCCGATCGCGGTCGACGTGGCCGACTACGACCAGGTCGAGGCGGCCGCGGCTCGGGTGGAGGACGAGCTCGGACCGATCGACGTCTGGGCCAATGTCGCCTTCAGCTCGGTGTTCGCGCCGTTCCTGGAGATCGAGCCACGCGAGTTCAAACGGGCTACCGAGGTGACCTACCTCGGCTACGTCTACGGCACGCGGGCGGCCCTCGACCGGATGAAGCCGCGCGACCACGGCGCGATCGTGCAGGTCGGTTCGGCTCTGGCCTACCGCGGGATCCCGCTGCAATCGGCGTACTGCGGTGCCAAGCACGCGATTCAGGGATTCCACGACTCGTTGCGCTGCGAACTCTTGCACGACAAATCCAACGTGCACGTCACGATGGTGCAGATGCCGGCCGTGAACACGCCGCAGTTCTCCTGGGTGCTGTCGAAGTTGCCCAAGCACCCGCAGCCGGTGCCCCCGATCTTCCAGCCGGAAGTGGCCGCCGAGGCGGTCGTGTTCGCCGCCGATCATCCCGGGCGCCGTGAGTACTGGATCGGTGGCCCGACCATGGCCACGGTGCTCGCGAACAAGTTCGCCCCCGGCCTCCTCGACCGCTACCTGGCGCGGACCGGCTACAGCTCACAGCAGACCGACCTGCCCACCGAGGACGTGGCGAATCTCTGGGAGCCGGCCGACGGCGACGACGGCCACGACTACGGCGCGCACGGCGCCTTCGACGATCGCGCCACCACCCGCAGCTACGAAGCCTGGACCTCACGCCACCGCGTCCTCGTCGGCAGTCTCGCCACCGGCGCGGCCGCCCTCACCGCGGCCCTCGGTCTGCGCGCGGCCCGCAAGTGAGTGCTGTACCGCGGCGCGGCGAGGAGGCTAGTGTCCGACGGATGGAGCGGAGTGAGGCGGCTGAGACTCGGGTCAAGGGTGATCGGCGGTCGGCGTTCGATCGGTTCGTGCAGACGGCCTATCTGCGGGTCAGCCAGGCGCCGTTCTTCTTTCTGTGTGCCGGCATTGTCGTGGTCTGGCTGGCAAGCCTGCCGCTCTGGGTGGATCTGAAGTCCTGGCAGGTGGCGATCCATACGGTCGCCAGCGTCGTCACACTGCTTCTCCTGGTCCTGCTGGAGAACGCCGCCCGCCGGGCCGAGGAAGCGTCGCAGGAGAAGCTCAACGTGCTGGCCGAAGCGCTGGCCGCGCTGATGAAGTCCCAGTCGCGCACGGACCCCGACCTCCAGGACGCCACCCGGAAGCTGCGCGACGCGATCGGCCTGGAAGGCCGGCACTGACGCCACAAAGAAAGGCAAGGAGAAATGAACTCCTTGCCATACCCAACGTATAGCGCACCGGGGGACTTGCCGCAAGCCCCGGTTCGTCCGGGAGAATCTCCGGCCGAAGCAGAAATCACGCAGGAATCGGGGATTTCATGATTGACGTGATCATTGCCGGCGCCGGACCGACCGGCATGATGCTGGCGAGCGAGTTGCGGCTGCACGGTGTCGAGGTGCTCGTCGTGGAGAAGGATCCCGAGCCGACCAAGGTGGTCCGGTCGCTCGGCCTGCACGCGCGCACCATCGAGGTGATGGACCAGCGCGGTTTGCTCGAGCGGTTCCTCGCGGTCGCCACGCAGTACCCGGTCGGTGGATTCGCCGGCATCCGCAAGCCGCCCCCGGACCGCTTGGACACCGCGCACGGGTACATCCTCGGCATCCCGCAGCCGACCACGGACCGCCTGCTGACCGAGCGCGCCGTCGAACTGGGCACCGAGATCCGGCGCGGCTGCGAGCTGGTCGGGTTGAGCCAGGACGACGAAGGGGTGACCGTCGAGCTCGCCGACGGCACGCAGCTGCGCTCGCGCTATCTCGTCGGCTGCGACGGCGGCCGCAGTACGGTGCGCAAGCTGCTCGGCGTCGGCTTCCCCGGCGAGCCGAGCACGACCGAGACGCTCGTGGGTGAGATGTCGCTGACCGCGCCGCAGGAGACGCTGGACGCCGCGAACGTCGAGATCCGCAAGACCCAGCTGCGGTTCGGCACCATGCCCCTCGGCGATGGCGTGTACCGCGTCGGCGTACCGGCCGCGGGCGTGACTGACGACCGCGGGGTCCCACCGACCTTCGAGGAGTTCCAGCAGCAGTTGCGGGAGGTCGCGGGCACCGACTTCGGCGCGCACTCGCCGCGCTGGCTGTCCCGCTTCGGCGACGCCACCCGGCTCGTCGACAGCTACCGGACCGGCCGCGTGCTGCTGGCCGGCGACGCCGCGCACATCCACCCACCGGCGGGCGGGCAGGGGCTCAACCTCGGCGTCCAGGACGCGTTCAACCTCGGTTGGAAATTGGTTGCCGAGGTCAACGGTTGGGCACCGGACGGGCTGCTCGGCACGTATCACACCGAACGGCACCCGGTGGCGGCCGCCGTACTCGACAACACCCGCGCGCAGATGGAGCTGATGTCCCTCGAGCCAGGCCCGCAGGCAGTACGCCGATTGCTGTCGGAGCTGATGGACTTCGAGGACGTGAACCGGTACCTGATCGAGAAGGTCATCGCGATCGGGATCCGCTACGACTTCGGCGAGGGTCACGAACTGCTCGGCAAACGGCTGCGCGACGTGGAGCTGAAGCAGGGCCACCTCTACGGCCTGATGCACGACGGCCGCGGCGTACTGCTCGACCAGACCGGCCGTCTCTCGGTGACCGGGTGGGCCGACCGCGTCAACCACATCGTCGACACCAGCGAGGAGCTCGACGTCCCCGCCGTACTCCTCCGGCCCGACGGCCACGTGGCCTGGGTCGGCGAGGACCAGCAGGACCTGCTCAGCCATCTCCCCCGGTGGTTCGGCGCTCCGACCGACTGAGTGCCGTGCGAACCTGGGTTGCATGGCAATCCAGGTTCGCCCGGCCGCGGTCTTCGAGGACGTTCGCGCCGTCATCGGCCCGAAGTCGCCGACGGCCAACGTCTGCTGGTGCCTGAGCTACCGGATCCCGTCCAAGCAGAACAACGAACTCCGCGGACCGGCCCGCGGAGAGTACGTCGCCGAGCTGTGCCGAGCGGATCCCGCTCCCGGAGTCCTCGCGTACGACGGCGACACACCGGTCGGCTGGGCCGCGGTCGCACCCCGGTCGGACACCTCGTTCGCCCGCAACCGGAAGATCCCGCACGTCGACGACCTGCCGGTCTGGTCGCTGTGGTGCATCCGCGTCCGCCCCGGCCACCGCAAACAGGGAATCTCGCACGCCCTCATCACCGGCGCCGTCGAGTTCGCCCGCGACCACGGCGCGCCGGCCATCGAGGCCTATCCGCTGGACAACGGCGACGCCAAGGTCGACCTCACCATGGCGTACGCCGGACTCCGGAAGAACTTCGAGCGCGCCGGCTTCACCAAAGCCGCCGACACCACCTCGGTCCTCGCGGGCCACCCGCGCATCCTCATGCGCCTCGACCTGCACCGGCGGTGACTATCCGCAGGCACCGGCTTCGGCGTCGCGGATGAGTTCGGCGGCGACGTCGCGGAGTTTGCGGTTGGACTGGCGACTGAAGCGGACCAGGGTGTTGAACGCGCGGTCGGACGTGATCATGTAGCGCTCCATCAGCAGGCCGACCGCCTGACCGATCAGATCGCGGGTCTCGAGGGCGGCGAGCAGATTCTCTTGCCGCTGCGCGCCGGAGTAGGCGACGGCCGCGTGGGCGGCCAGCAACCGGCCGACGTGCTCGGACTCGTCGGTGAACGCTCCAGCGGCGCCGGCGTACAGGTTGAGGGCGCACAGGCGGTCGTCCTTGACGACCAGGGGAAACGCCAGCACGCTCAGCGCTCCCAGCTCGGCCGCACGCGGAGCGAACCGCGGCCAGCGGACCTCCCGCCGCATGTCGTCGACCCGGACGATCCGGCGCTCGTGCAGGAGCGCGTCCAGACAGGGGCCTTCGCCGTACTCGGACATCACCGCATCGATGAGTGCCGGCAGCGAGCTCGACGCGGCCTTGTGCTCCACGCGTTTCCCGCCGACGAGAGCCGTCACGGAACCGGCCTGCGCCCCGGGGACGAGCTCGACGGCCGCCTGGACGACCTCGCGCAGGACGTCGTCCGGATCGTCGGCCTCGTGCAGATCCCGGGCCAGTTCGCTCAGCTCGTGCGCCAGCCGGTCCGGCCCGGAGTCACCGCCGCGCGGCGCCGGACCAACCCCCGAGAACTTGCTGCGTTCGGTCACGAGCTGTCCTTACAATTCCGGACTATCACCTGCCCGGCACGCAGTCCAGGGCCGGAGAAGGTTGTTCGGGCAGGGGGTTGATCGAAGCGCTTACACCGGTCATAGTGGTCACGCCTCAGACAAGTGGGCGCCGGTTCTCCCGACCTGCTGAGGCTTCTATGCGCGATCACGACACCCGCACCGTTCGCCAGCTGCTCGTTGCGCTGCGTAGCGTCGAAGACGAATTGCGTACGGCGCGTTGCGCCGGCGACCTGGATCGGCTGACCGGCCTGATCCGGCGCAAGCAGTCCGCCCTGGTCGCGCTCCGTCGCCGCCGCCTGTCCCGCTCGAGCGTGGCCTGACCCGCCACCCACGGTCTGATTGCGGGCCCGCCCCTCGGCGGAGGGGCAGAGGGCGCGGGCCCGCAATCACCTCCCCCGGAGCGGCACCTGTGGCGGGGAAGATCATCCGATACAGGTGAGGACGCTCGGTGCGCGAGACGCCAGGGTTGATCAGATGCGTTTCGCGCTCCGAGAAAGGACGCTGCAATGAGCTTTTGGGACATCGTCTGGTTCATCATCATCAGCTTCGTCTTCGTCGCGTACCTGATGATGCTGTTCGCGATCATCATGGACCTGTTCCGTGACTCCGAGACGTCAGGAGTGGTCAAGGTCCTCTGGTTCATCGCTCTGCTGTTCATTCCCCTGCTCACCTCGCTGGTCTACGTCATCGCCCGCGGCAAGGGGATGGCCGAGCGCACGATGACCAGCCGCGCCGACGCCCAGCGGCAGCAGGACGAGTACATCAAGCAGGTCGCGGGCACCACCACGGCCTCGCCGACCGACCAGATCGCCCAGGCCAGCGCATTGCTCGAGAAGGGCACCATCTCGCAGGCGGAGTTCGACACCCTCAAGGCGAAGGCACTGGCGGTCTAGGACGAAGCCGAAGCCGCCGGCGGTTCGGCCGCCGCGTCCAGGCGCACCATCCGGAACGAGTTCACCAGCCCTGCAAGACCGGCCAGGATCGGGATCGCCAGCGCCACTTGCAGGGCGATCGGCCGCGCGGTGGCGTTGATGTCCAGGATCTCCGCCCGGACCTCCGGGGGCTGCGTCGCCAGCTGCTCCTCGAGGGCGGTGTTGCTCATCACCTCCGCGTCCTCCTCGAGCGCCTGGGCGACCTGCTCCTGCTGGGCCGGCTGGAGCACGGTGCTCGACTCCGCCAGGTTGGTGAAGGTGAACGACAGCGTCGCCAGCAGGATGGCCCCGGCGAACGCCAGCCCGAACGACAGTCCGAACGAGCCGGCCGCCGAGTTGACCCCGGCGGCCTCGCTGACGCGTTCCTCCGAGATCGGTCCGAGCGTGTAGTTGTTGAGCTGCGAGACCAGCAGCCCGAGACCGACCCCGGCGATGATCAGGGGTACGACGAGAGGCCAGCCGGAGTCGGCCCGCGGCACGATCGGGATCAGCAGCGCCAGACCGATGGTCAGCAGAGCGAATCCCCACCGGACGATATGGCTCGGCCGCCGGTCGCCCGCCTTCTTCTCGGCGAGGATCGCCATCCCGAACATGCTCAGCGACAGCGGCGCCATGCTGAGGCCCGCCTCCATCGCGTTGTACTCGAGCACCATCTGGAGATAGATCGGCAGGGCGATCATGGTGCCGCCCAGCGCGATCTGCTGGAGCCCCTGCTGCGAGATGCCGAGCCGGTAGACCGCGGAGCGGAAGAGGTCCGGGTCGATCAGCGTCGGCTTGCCGTGGCGCTTGCGCCGCCTCAGCCAGTAGATGAACGCCCCGAGCGCGATCAGTCCGATGAGCAGGATCAGGCCGACGTACTCGCCGCCTTCCTGCCACACCAGGATGCTCAGCACGATGCCGCCCATGCCGACCACCGAGAGGGCGGCACCGATCACGTCGACGTGCCGGTCTCCGGTGTACGGCGCGTCGTGGATCAGGCCCTGGCCGATCAGCACGACCGCGATCACCGCGACCTCGAGCAGGAACGCGACCCGCCAGGACAGGTACGTGGTGATGAAGCCCCCGAGCAGCGGCCCGACCGCCGCGGCCAGCGCCGCGGAGGCCCCGACCAGCGCGTACGCCTTCACCTGGGCCGCGCCTTCGAAGTTGCCGTGGATCAGCGACTGCATCGCGGGCAGCAGGAGCGAGGCACCGAGACCACCGATCAGCGCCCAGAAGACGATGATCGCGAGCAGGCTCTGGGCCAGCGCCATCGCCAGGGCCCCGATCGCGTAGCCGACCAGCCCCAGCAGGTACGCGCGCTTGCGCCCGATCAGGTCCCCGACCTTGCTCCCGATCAGGATGAAGGCCGCCGACACCAGCGCCTCGAGCGCGATCGCCGACTGGACGCCGCTCACCGTCGTGTCGAGATCGTGGACCACCGAGGCAATCGAGACGTTCATCAGCGAGGTGTCGACGACCAGGACGAACATCGCCATCGCCAGCAGGATGGCCAGCCGCGGGCTCGCCGTCGTCCCGGCCGGCACCCCACTCGTTTCCTCGGCCATGTCAGTCAGCCGGCGCGGATCTCGGCCTGCTGCGCCTCGAACTGCGCGGTCTTGGCTCGTGCTCGCAACAGTCCGGGCATGTCGGGCTCCTCAGCTCGTCGGTTCGACGTTCTCCAGGGCGTCGAGGGCCGCCATCACGTCCTCCGCCGGGATGCGCCCGCCGGCGATCAGCTGGCCACCGGACTCCAGGGCCGCCGCCACGAACGGGATCGCCCAGGTGTTCTCGTACACGATCAGCGCCGCCAGGCTGCCCGGCTGCATCGCGCCGGCCACCTCGAGCATGTCCTCGTCGGACAGGATCCCGGACCGGGCGCCGTGGAGATCGGTGAAACCACCGGCCTGACCCGACTCCGCCAGATCGACCGCGTAGGTGGACCCGTCGGCCTCCTTGCCGACCATCATCACGTCGTACACGTGCACGATGCCGCGTTCGACGAGGTTCAGCAGCTCCTCGGCCGCCCGACCGGTCAGCTTGTCGCCGGTGAACTCCAAGAGCACGTAGTCGATGGGTCCGTGAACGTCCACAGCTGGCATGACTCTCCACCCCTCCACAGGGATCTCGGCGATCCCGCGACCTGTCCGTCACCACGCTGCCGCCGGGGGGCGGAGGCGTCATCACCCGCGCGGGATGAACTCAGGCCGGCACGCTCGCGGACGCCGCGACATCGGCCGGCGTGACCCGCCGGATGCTCAGGATCGTCAGGCCGGCGGTCTGCAGCTTCGCGGCCAGGTCGGCGATCCCCTGGTCGTCGCCGACCCGCAACTGGAAGACCCCGGTGGTCTTGTAGTGCGCCAGCGAACCCGCGCAGAAGGCAAGCACGGCCGGCCGGAGCTCCCCCTGTACGACGACCTGGTACGACGGCTCGCAGCTCTCACGAGGTGCCATCGTCGCCCTCCTTGTCCGGATCGATCTCGACCCACTCCGTCGACGGTGAGCCGGGGTTCAGGATCCTGCGCACCTCGACGACCTCGATGCCCAGGGCCCGCAGCCGGGCCAGCAGACCGTAGAGCGCGGACTGGTCCGGGATGCCGTACACGACGGTGTTCACCTGATCGACCGCCAGTGTCACCGCGCCCATGTCGCGCAGGTCATGCTCGGGTACGGCCCCTGCCACGCGGATCTCGTACGTCGCGTCGGCCATCGAACCCACTCCCGTTCCCCAACGTGTGCGATCGACGCTCGCAAACCTGGCCGGTCCGGGGCTTCATCCCTGTGGGGTGAAGTCCCCGATTCCCCGAAAGATCCGGCATCACCACGTCTCGAAATGTCCGGCAATCGGACGGGAAGCACTGGTTTTACAGGGATTTCCGTGCTTTCTTCAAAGGGTGCGACTCACCGCGCACCGCCCCTACCAGCGCGCAGTGATGCCGCACGTCGCTAGGAGGGGACATGCCGAGCGATCACGACACAGGGGTGGAGAACAGATCTCGTCATTCACCGGACGCGCCTTTCGAGGATCGTCTGAAATTCGCGGCCAGGACCTTGCCGATGGCGTCACCGGGCACAGTGCCACGGCCGCGTCTGGTCGAGCGCGTGAACCTCGGCGTGCAGCGCCCGCTGACGCTGGTCAGCGCGCCCGCGGGCTTCGGCAAGACGATGCTGCTGGAGTCGTGGGCCGCGCTCTACCACGGGCCGGCCGTGGTCAGGCGCATCGCCCTGGATGCCGGCAGCGATCAACGGGCGGCCGTGCTGGAGTCCATCGACGACGGGCTGCGCCGTCGCGACCACGACGTACTCGTGCTCGTGGTGGACTGCGGCGACCACACGATGACGCCGGAGTTCGGCCAGAGTCTGCATCGCCTCATCCGCCGGAGCGGCGGTCAGTTGCGGGTCGTGCTGGTGACGCGATCCGATCCCCCGCTCCCCCTGCACGTCTACCGCTTGGCGGACACCGTCGTCGAGATCCGGGCCGCCGACCTCGCGTTCACGACTGACGAGGCCGCGGCGCTGATGCGCGCGCACCACCTCGAGCTGACGGCCGAGCAGGTCGCCGAGCTGCGGACGAGGACCGACGGCTGGCCGGCCGGTCTGATGTTCGCGGCCATGAACCTGGCCGGGAAGACCGACCCGGAGCGGGTCATCCACGAGTTCCGCGGCGACGCCGGCAACATCGCGGCGTACCTGATGACCGAGGTGCTCGACGCGCAGCCGCCGGAGCTGCGCAGGTTCCTGCTCCTGACCTGCGTGGTCGACGAGGTCCGGCCTGGACTGGCCGAGGCCCTCACCGGGCGCGCCTGTGACCTTCGCTCGCTGCAGTTCCTCTCGCACGGCAACTCGTTCGTCCAGCCGGTGCCGGGGACCGCGGACCGCTACACCTACCAGCCGCTGTTCCGCGAGTTCCTGCGCGCCCAGCTGTTGTTCGAATGGCCGACCGTCGCGCCCGCGCTGGACCGCGCTGCCGCCGCCTGGTTCGCCCGCAACGGCCAGCCGATCGACGCGATCCGCCACTCCATCACGGCAGGGGACTGGTGGCACGCCGCCCACTACCTGGTCGAGGAGTTCGACGTCGCGGGTCTCCTCGTCGGGCGCCGGCGCCGCCAGCTCATCACGATGTTCGAGGGCATCCCCGACGAGCTGGACGGTGCCGCGGCCGCGGTCGTCCGAGCCGCCCGGGCACTGGCCGCGTTCGACATCGACCGCTGTGCCTCGGAGCTCGGCAGGGCCAGGGACCGGCTGGCCGATCAGGTCTCCGATTCGACACCGGCGACCGAGGTGGCCATCACCGTGCTGCAGGCGGTCTGCGCAAGCCTCGGCGACGACATCGAGGCCGGCCTGGTCGCTGTCCTGACCGCAGAGGCCGAGCTGAGAGCAGTGTCACCGGAGTCTGCCCGCAGGCATCCGGAACCGTGGCTGCTGGTGGCCGGCTGCAAGGGCCGGGTGCTGCTCCGCCGCGGCGACCTCCCGTCGGCCCTGGCCGCGTTCACCGAAGGGATCGCCGTCGCGGAGGAGGCCGGCGCCCACGAGGCGCTGGCCGACTTCCTCGGGATGGCCGCGCTGGTGGAGGCGGTCTGGGGACATCTGCGGCGGGCCGGGGAGGTCGTCGCGCACGCGACCGCGCTCACGGAGTCCGAGGCGCGGCCCGACCTTCCGCAGTCCGCGATCGTGGCCAAGGCCTGGGTGCACACCGACCAGGGCGATCTGCCCGTCGCCGAGGACCTGGTGCAGCTGGCCGCGGAGGCGGCTCCCACGCACGACGCGCGCGTTCTCGGTGCCGCCCTCGCTCTCGTCCGGGCCAGGCTGCTCAGGGCCGGCGGCGACATCGATCTCGCCGCCGCCGAGCTGCGGGCCGCGAGCAACAGTTACGGCGCGCACAGCGGCTGGCTCGGTCAAGCACTGGTCGTCGACGAGGCGAAGATGCTCGTGGCCCAGCACCTGCCGCAGGAGGCCATCACGGTGATCGAGCAGTCCGAGGGGCGTGACCAGGTCGGATCGGTGCTGGTGCTGCATCGCGCGGCCGCCGAGGCCGGCGAGCGCCTGCCCGGTCAGCCTCCCCCGGCCGCGGACCGGGGCGTCCCGCTGGAGACCCAGGTGGACAGCTGGCTGGTCCAGGCGGCGGCGTCGATCAGCTCCGGGGACACCGGCCGCAGCGGACTGTGCCTGGAACGCGCGCTCAGGCTGGCGGCCCCCGAGCAGCTTCGCCGGCCGTTCGCCGAGGCGCCGCCGTCGCTGCGCAAGTTGCTGCATCCGACCGGCGACCTGATGAGACATCACCCCTGGCTCACCGCACCGGGTCTTCGGCAACGCCGCGACCGGGCGGCCGATCGCTGGGGAACGCCGCAGAGCGAGTTGATCGTCACCACCTCGCTGACCGGCAAGGAGCACGAGGTCCTCGAGTACCTCGCCGAGCTGCTGACCACCGAAGAGATCGCCAGCACCATGTACGTCTCGGTCAACACGGTGCGCAGCCACGTGCGCAGCATCCTGCGCAAGCTGAACGCGTCGCGCCGCAACGAGGCCGTACGGCGGGCGTGGGAGCTCGGACTGCTGCCCGCACGCCCGGAGAGCTGGTCCCCCGACCTCAGTACGGACCGCCCTTCGGCCGCACCTCACGACCGTGGAAGGTGAGCGCCCAGATCACGAGGATGTCGACCGCGATCATGACGGTGGTCCAAAAGGGGGAGGCGGCCAGGAAGGCCGCGTTCACCATGATGCTTACCACCGCGAGGATCACGCCGACGATCCGGGCCCACACCTGACCGAGCAGGACACAGAACCCGGCCACCAGGACGATCGTGCCGAGGATCAGCTGCGTCCAGCCCCAGGCGGTGAAGTCGATGTGGATGGCGAGACCGTTCTCCGAGACCCCGTAGTACCCCTCGTTGAACAGCGCGAGGAACCCCTGGAAGCCGTGGAAGAAGCCGAGAATGATCATCATCACGGCGGCGAACACGATCGGTCCGACCCAGCCCCGTCCCTCGCGCGCGGACCGCTCTGAAGTACTCACGCGACCATGCTCCGTCCGGCCCCCCGCGGCCACCTCATCCTCAGCGGGGGAACCTCACACGTCCGCGGGGTCGTGGGAGATCCCGGTGCGTTGCCCGAGCTGTTCGAGGTAGCCGACGAGCACGCGGTGGAGCGCGTCCGCGCCGCGGATCGGCCGGTCCGGGATCACCAGGTCCGGCGGAGCGAGGAGGAGGGCCCGCCCCTGCCAGCCGCCGAGTCCGCCGTGACAGCCGACCAGACCCTCGAACGCCGAGACCTCGCCGGTGTCCTGGTCGACCGCGCTGTTCACGTACAGATCGGGTGCCTCGGGCATCGACACCGCGCGCAGCAGGTCGGCCGAAGCCATCGCCCCGAACGGTTCCAGCGGGTCGTCGCCGGTGACCTTCGCGTCGGACAGCCGATGAATGCCTGACGGGCCGACCACCAACGGCCCGTGCTCGGTGCTCATCACCGCGATGAAGCTGATCCCGTCGTGGTTCACCAGCCCGGGGATCAGGGCCGGCCAGCGCGAGGTGATCTCCTCCATCGTCAGCCGGCGTTCCTCGGCGGCGTACACCAGACCGAGGTTGCCCGATCCGAGGACGACCAGGTCCGACCCCGAGGTGACCGCCGGCGGCGCGGACCGGCGCTGCACCCGGACCGCCGCACCGTGGGCGACCCGCCCCCTGCTGCTGTCACCGCCGGCCAGGTCGGCCAGCAGACCGTTCAGCCGGCCCCAGCCCTCGACCGACTGCTCGACGGCTTCGACGCGGGCCGCGGTGAGTTGCGAGCAGAGCGCCGCGAGGTCGATGCCGTACCGATCGGCGAAGATCGCTCCCTGGGACTGCCCGTGGTCGGACAGGATGACCAGCCGGTACGGGCGTGGTGCCGCGGCCGCGACCGCCTCCAGGCAGGCCAGCACGTGGTCGAGCCGGTCGAGCGCGGCCAGCGACTCCGGCCGCAACGAGCCGGCGTGATGGGCCACCTCGTCGTAGTCGACGTAGTCGACGTACACGGCCCGGGTGCCACGGATCATCTCCTCGGCCACCAGCGCGGTGTTCAGGTCCCGCAGTACGACGTTCGTCACGGCCCGCATGCCGGCGAAGAGCCAGCCCCGGTGTCCCCGCGGCTGTACGTCGCGGCGTCGTTGCCGCCGGGCCTCGAACCGCTCCCGCCCGATCTCCGCAACCGCTCCGAACACACTGCCCGCGAACCCGTCCGGCCGGGCGAGATACCAGGCGACCCGGCGACGCGTGTCGGCCGAACCACGGCTGAGCTCGAGCTTGCTCATCGTCAGCACCGAGCGCTCGGCGTCGCCACTGAACAGGTTGGAGATACTCACCCCGCCGTCGGCCAGCAGGCCGCGGCCGTCGGTGGCGCGGCGCTCGATCTCGGCGGCGTCGGGGCCCCGGTTGCTCACCAGCACCCGGCCGAGCGCCCGGTCGTACCACCGGAACGCGGGCACGCCGTCGATGCGGCCGTGCAGGATCCCCAGCTGACTGGCCGGCGTGGTGGGCGGCAGGATCGGGGTCCACTCCACCAGGCGATAGCCCTCGTCGCGGATCCAGCGCCCCGCGGTCGGCAGGGTGGCGGACAGGAGCTGCCAGCGCAGGACCGGGTACGGCACACCGTCGAGCTGGACGAAGATGACGCCCGGAATCTCGGGATCGGCCACCGTCGTGCGCCGCAGCCTGCTCCGGCGGACGAGCGCCGCCGTGAAGGCTTCCGGCGTACCGGACGTACCCAGCCAGGCCACGATCGTCGCGGCGGCGGACGCGATCCAGGCCGCGGCGAGCACGATCCAGAACGAGTCCGCGTGGACACCCGGGATCAGCGTGAGCGCCAGTGCGAGGATCACGGCCTGTCCGACCACCGCGAGCAGGAGCACCGCGAGCCATCCGATCGCCGCACTCGCGGCGACCAGCAGTGGTCGCACCACCGCACCGACCACCAGCGTCGCCGCGGCCGCGGCGAGCAACTGCCCGAACGACGAGAACCCGAAGCCGGGCAACACCGCCGCCGCGAGGGCCAGCGCCAGCACCGAGGTGACATAGGTGGCGACGATCCGGCCGACGTCACCGGTGCGCAGCAGCGGCTCGCGAGTGCGCTTGCCAGTCATCTCCGTCCCCCTCCATCAGTGCGTCAGAGCGGCCTTGAGCAGGACGATCGCCAGGCCCAGGAAGAGGTTGATGACGCCCGCGGCCACCATGCGCCCCCGGGTCGCGCCGGCCCGGGCGGCGACGTACAGAGCCCATCCCCACTGCGAGCCGACCGCCACGGCGAGGGCGAGCCAGGCGGCGCCGGCGTCCGACATCCCGAGCAGCGCACCGATGACGACCGCCGCCGCGGGAGGTACGGCGGCCTGCACGATCGGCCAGTCGTGCCGGGCGGCGGCGCGGAACTCCCGCGCGGACAGGAACGCGCCCTTCGGTTCTCCGACCAGATGGGCATAGACGTGGGACAGCCAGAACACCACGCCGGTCGCGAGCAGCAGGACGGCCAACTCGGCGGGGCGGGGCGGCTCGTCCCCTGGACCAGTGCCGGCGACAACCGATGCCGCCAGCAGCGATCCGTAGATCGCACCGGCGTAGTCGGACGGCCCGCGCTCCTGGCTCGCCTTGGCCGCGTCGACCATCGGCCCGTCACTCATCCGGCCTCCCTCACAGGGCCGCGCTCTCACGTCACCGAACCACGGCCAGCCTCGCGCAGCGACTCCTCCGGCCGCCTCACCCTGACCGGATGAGCCGGGCGCGGGTCATCCCGGGCGGGTGATGCCGCCCGCAACGATCTGAGCGATCTTCGAAGCCGGGTGAGAGGTCGACAGGGGGATCCCATGTGGCGGTCAGTGTTGCTGCACGAGTTCGCGGACCACAACATCGGATCTCTGCAAGGCCTGCCCGGTAGTTTGTCGCCAGGCTCACTGGCGTTGAGTCCGTCCGACGGCGCCGTACGGATCGCACCGGGCCGCAGTCTGCACTACGTGCTCGACACCCCGCTGGTCGATGTGATCGGTATCAGCTGCCGGTTGCGGTTCCTGCACCCCGGCCGAATCGTCACCTCGTCACTGCGAATTCTTCGCCTCGGGGACGAGCTCGAGCTGAGCCTCGAGCCGTTGACCAGCTCCCGGGCCTGGATCCGGGTCCGGCTGCACAGGGCCGGGCACGACCTCGGCCAACTGCCGAATCCCAGTACGCGCTTCGCGGAAGTCGGGTTCGACTGGCACACCAGCGGCAAGACGTACCTGCGCGTGGACGGACGACTCGTCGGCTATCACGATGCTTTGGGCCGCGGGCTCCGGCTCACCATCGAGGACGTCGCCTTCGGCTCTCCGGAGTCGGTCCCGGCCTCGCCCGACCCGCTGTACCAGCTGGGCCAGTTCTATGTCCGGGCCCTCAGTCGCCGCTCACGTTGGCCGCGGCGGCACCCTCTCGTGCCTGCGTCACGGACCAGATGACCCACGCGCTGAGCGCGATCACCAGGATCGACCAGAACGGCTGGTAGGGGATGTAGAAGAAGTAGTCGATCGCGATCAGCCCGGCGAGCACGATCGCCACCCACCCCGCCCAGCTCTTGTTGGCGAACAGGCCGACCCCGACCGCCAGGACTGCGGCGCCCAGTATCAGGTGCAGCCATCCCCATGCGGTGGGACTCAGGTCGAACGCGTACCGCGGCGAGGGGCTGACGTACGACGGGTCGATCAGCCCGGCGAGCCCGGCGGTCATCGAGAACACCCCGATCATGCACATCAGGAGCGCGGCGAACGCGACCCCACCGACCGCACCGCTCGGGACGTCCTCCCGCGCGTCGATATCGCCGTACGTCATCGTGCCCACCTTCCCCGGTCATCCGGCCCAGATCTCCGACGATGCCCGCCCGTCCCCCGCACCACATCGTCCATCCAGGGTGAATTCATTCATCCCGAGGTGGTGATGACGCCGTCCGCGCTGGCGGACAGGGTGGGGAGGTAGGAAGCGACGAGGTAAGGAGACTGAGATGCCAGGACTGTTGCGTGGACTCGCGAGAACTGCGGCGGTCGCGGGGACGGCGACCGCGGTGGCCGGCCGGGTACGGCGCCGTCAGGACGAGAAGTTCGCCTCGCGCGACGCGGCGACCGAGGTCAGCCGTGAGGAGGCGTACGCGGAGCAGACCGCGCCGCCGCCGCAGGCTGAGCCCGCACCGGTGCAGGCCGCGCCCCCTCCGGCGCCGGCGGCCGACCCCCTGGAGCAACTGAAGACCCTGGGCGAGCTGCGGGACTCCGGCGTGCTCACCGACGCCGAGTTCCAGGCGCAGAAGGCGAAGATCCTCGCCGGCTGAACCGGCTCGTTCCAGCACGGAGGCGCGGCGATGACGGAGGCCACGTTCGCGGTGCTCGCGCTGCTCGTCCTGGCCTGGGCCGTCACCTCGGATCTCCTGGCCAGGGCGAACATCACCGGACCGATGGTCTTCACCGTCGCCGGCTTCGTGCTGGGCAACCAGGACTGGGGACCGCTCACGGTGGATGTCGAAGCCCCGTCGATCCACCTGATCGCGGAGCTGACGCTCGCCCTGTTGCTGTTCTCCGACGCGGCCCGGGTCAACCTCTCCCGGCTGAAGGCGGACGTCTACCTCCCGGGGCGCCTCCTGGCGATCGGGCTACCGCTCTCGGTGGTACTCGGCTCGCTCCTGGCGGCGTGGCTCTTCCAGGACTTCACCTGGGCGCTCGCGGGCTTCGTGGGCGCCGCGCTGGCACCCACCGATGCCGCCCTCAGCGCACAGGTCATCAACGACCGGCGAATACCGATGCGGCTGCGTCGCGCCCTGAACGTGGAGAGTGGACTCAACGACGGCATCGTCACCCCGGTTGTCGTCTTCACGCTCGCCGTCGCCGCGGGACAGCTCGGGTCGGCGCACGAGGGCGGTGCCTCCACTCATGGCCCCGGCGCGCTCCTCGATCTTGCCGTCGGCATCATCGTCGGCGTGGTGGTCGGGCTGGGAAGCGCCCGGCTCTTCATGCTCGGTTCGCGACGGCAGTGGAGCAGTCAGGGCGCCCGGCAGCTCGGCACACTGGCCGCGGCGCTCAGCAGCTTCGCCGTCGCGGTCGCCTTCAGCGGCAACGGATTCATCGCGGCGTTCGTGGCCGGCATCGCCTTCCGGGCCGGACTGGACGAGGACGTCCTCGACGCGGACGAAGCCGTCGAGCTGCCGGAGCTCGTCGGTGAGATCCTGGCACTCGTCGTCTGGTTCCTGTTCGGGGCCGCGCTGGTGCCGATCGCCTTCCACAACTTCGAGGTGTCGCTCCTCGCGTACGCCGTCCTGAGCCTGACTGTGGTCCGCATCGCTCCGGTCGCCGTGTCGCTGATCGGGAAGGGACTGGACCGGCGAACGGTGCTGTTCATGGGATGGTTCGGCCCGCGCGGTCTCGCGTCGGTCGTGTTCGCGTTGCTGGCGGTCGAGGAACTCGGCGAGACCGGGCTGGTGGAGCAAGCCGTCGCCGCCGTGTCGCTCACCGTGCTGCTCAGCGTGGCGCTGCACGGCGCCTCGGCCGGCCCGCTCGGAAGTCGCTACATCCGTGGCGAGCAGGCCGAGGACGACTCGGCCTCGGGACCGCGATCACGACGTCTCGCCCACCGGCCCTGATCACTGAGCGGTACGGCGTACTCGCGTCGCCGCCCGCGCCGCGCCGGTCAGCAGCGTGCCGATGGCGATCCCGACGGCAAGGTTGATCACCCCCGTCGCGACCTTCGACTCCGTCGAGCCGTTGGCGACGAACGGGGCGAGTGCCGCCGCGACGGTCGCCAGCGTGATGATCCAGCCAAAGAACTGCAGCGGCCGGGGCGTGGAGATCAGCAGCAGGTGGAGCAGGCCGGTGGCCAGCAGCGCTCCCAGGGCGCAGTACAACGCGTACTTCGGCGTGTCCGCGTCACCCCACGTCCCCTCGCCTTCAGGTGCCAGGACGGGTACGTCGAAAACGCCGCGCGCCAGCAGGATGCCGACCAGTGCGATCAAAGCCGCGACGACGGCAGTGGCGGCGCCTCCGGCCCACAGCCGGCCGGCATCCACCACCGCCTTCGCACCGCCTTGGTTGGGTTGAACTGTCATGACGTGTGCTCCTTCTCAGACGGTTGGCGGTGGAGCGTCAGCCATCCGGCAGCCCGGCCGAACAGTGCTCCGACGGTCACTCCGACCAGAACGTCACTCGGGTAGTGCACGCCCGTGTACACGCGGGAGAACGCGACGACCGACGCCGCCGTCCGCAAGGCCGGCCCGAGTGCGGGCACGACGTCGCCGACGGCCACCGCGAAGGCCGCCGCGGACGCGGAGTGTCCGGACGGGAAGGTTCCCGATGTGGGCATGCGCACCCAGCGCTGCACGGGGACGCCCTCCCGGCCGCGGTCGGGCCGGGCGTGTTCGCCGCCCAACTTCTTCAGCGGCTGGTTCACCACGAACGACGTCGCCCCGATCGCCGCGATCCCCGCGACCGCGGCCCGGCGACCGCGCGAGCCGCCGAACAGCGCGAGGGCACCGGCGACGACGAACCACGGCTTGGAGAAGTCGGCGAAGTCCGACACCCGCCGCAGCGGCTCGTCGAGCACCGGGGTGGGCAGCCGCGCCACCGACCGGTACAGCGCGCGGTCGTACGCCGCGAGACGGCCGTTCACGCAACGGGTTCCGTCACCATGTGAGCTCGACCTCGAGTTCGCTCCCGTCGTCGCCGAGCTCGAACTCGAGCTTGAGGTTCACCTCGTCCGGAACATGCACCTTGACCCGCATCCCGCCGCGGTCGAACTCGACCTCGTTCTCCTGGGCGAGCATGTCGGCCAGAGCGTGCAGACGAGCCGCGGCCGCCTCCCGGCTCATCGGCTCCTTCTCCTTGATCTCGATCAGGTCCATCACGGTCTCCCACCGGTTGTCAGGGCTGGATGCCGGTCCCGGCCGAGCGCGATCCGCACCAGCTCGACGAAACCGGCGCGGAGACCCTCGGGAGCCATAGCCGACGGCGACGAGCCCGGGTGCTGGTGCGCGATGCGCACCCGGAGGACTCCGGGCCGGATGCGGAACTGCAGCGGGGCGTCGAGGACAAGCGCCTCCCCGTCGACGCCGGCCGGCAGTGGGCGATCGGACTCGACCTCGAACGACGGAGCCGACCATTCGCGCCACGGACGCTGCGGGCTGTGGCCGCCGTCCCCAGGCGCCCCCAGGACGGTGATGCCGAGCAGGCCGTCGTCGATGCGCGGACGGGTGCCGGAACCGACCGCACGACCGAGGCGATACTTGTTGTTGGAGACGAGCACGGCCGCACCGCCGACGTGTCCGTGGCCGCCAGGCCCGGTCCAGTGCATGTCGAGCTGGCTGCCGCCGGTCCCGAGCGCGTCGGGCACGGTGTCGAGCAGGGTGCGGATCTTGGCCGCGCGGTAGCCCTTGCGCTGCACGGCTTCGGCGTACAGGCCGAGCGAGACGTTGTTGACGAACACCCGGCCGTTGACCTCGGCGAGGTCCACCAGCCGCTCGCCGCCGTCCACGAATGCGTCCAGAGCTCCGACGACATCTTCACGGTCGACGCCGAGGTCGAGCGCGAAGTGGTTCCGTGTGCCCGCGGGGATGCAGGCGTAAGGCAACGAGCGCTCGGCGGCGATCGCGGCGACGATCGCCTGCGAACCGTCGCCGCCGGCCATCGCGAGTCCGTCCGCGCCGCGCGCGACCGCACCGCGGACCAGGTCCTCGAGATCGTCCCCGCGCTTCAGCTCGATCGGCTCGATCCCGCGGTCGCGCGCTTCCTTGGCGAGGGCGAAGCGCTCCGCCTTCCCCCCGCCGGAGAGCGGGTTGTAGAACAGCACCGGATGCTTCGGAGCCGGCACCCGGGGCAGATCCACGTGGACGGCGAAGGCGACCCGGGTCGCGGCCAGCGTGACCAGGAGCCCGACGATGATGAGCAGGTCGACGCCGAAGGACCCACCGACCACGATGAAGATCAGCGCGGCGGCCAGCGCCACACCGGCGATGTACAGCCCGGCCAGACGCGCGATCCCTCGGCGCAGCACGCCGTACCAGGCCGCCAGGGCGGCGATCACCACACAGGCCAGCACGCCGAGGCCGCGCGGGAACTGATTCACGGCGACCACCACGCCAAGCACGAACGTCGCCGCCCCCACCAGCAGCGCCACCACCGCCGCAACCCGCCGTCTCATGGCAGTCACGCAACACCCACCTGCCCCGCCGGGACATCCCACACGCGGGATGAATCCCGCTGCTAGTCCCTCAGGGGTGATGCGGTCCGCCGGGTTCTGCTGAATCGTCGGCGCCGTATGCGTGCCACGGACAGAGGGGGCGGCCGATCATGGCGGCGAAAGTTCAGCATCTGAGTCTGGAGGAGCGCCGTGCCCGCGGGGTGGAGGCGCGCACGCGAGCGATGCCGGACAGTCACGCGGGATGGAAGCCGATGGCGGACCGGCCGGATCCGGTGGCCCTCATCGAGGAGCAGAACCTCCGGCGGGACGCCGACCTGGTTCCGGTGCGGCACGGCCGGATGATGGTCTCGCCGTTCACGTTCTACCGCGGTGCCGCCAAGATCATGGCCGTCGACCTCGCCGAGACACCGAATGCCGGTCTCGAGGTCCAGCTGTGCGGTGACGCCCACCTGTCGAACTTCGGCGTCTACGCCTCGCCGGAGCGGACGCTGGTGTTCGACATCAACGACTTCGACGAGACGCTGCCGGGCCCGTTCGAGTACGACGTCAAACGGCTGGCGGCGAGTTTCCTGGTGGCGGCCCAGAACAACGGCTGCTCGGAGTCGGACGCGCGGGCGATCACGAAGGCCTGTGTCACCTCCTACCGGGAGACGATGGCCCAGTTCGCCGGCATGAAAACCCTCGACGTGTGGTACGCGCGCACCGACGAGGAGCGGATCAAGGAGTCGGTGAGCGCCTTCCTCGCCGGCACCGACGGCAAGGACAAAGGCAAGGGAGCCAAGAAGGGCAAGAGCAAGGGCGGCGACGGTACGAGCGGGATGACGCCGAAGCAGATGAAAGAAGCCCAGAAGCGCTTCGAGAAGAACGCGCTGAAGGCGCACTCCCGCACCAGCGACCAGGCCCTCGCCAAACTGAGCGAAGAGGTCGACGGCCGCTACCGCATCACGAGTGTCCCGCCGGTGATCGTCCCCGCGCGTGAGCTCCACGCGACGTACGGCCTGGAGCCCGGGGACCTCGAGTCAGCCGTCTTCGACATGTTCCGCGGGTACCGTGCCAGCCTCCGGCTCGACCTCCGGCAACTGCTCGAGCGCTTCGAGATCGTCGACTGGGCCCGCAAGGTCGTCGGTGTCGGCAGTGTCGGCACCCGGGCGTTCGTCGTCCTGCTGCAGGGCCGGGACCGCGACGACCCGCTGTTCCTCCAGGTGAAGGAAGCCACCAGGTCGGTTCTCGAGGGACCGCTGCGCAAGAGCGCGTTCAAGCAGGCGGGTGAGCGGGTGGTCCAGGGCCAGCGCTTGATGCAGGCCAGCAGCGACATCTTCCTGGGCTGGTCCAAGGGTGTTCAGGCCGACCGCTTCTTCTACTGGCGTCAACTGCGCGACATGAAGGGCTCGGCGCTCGTGGAGCTGATGGCGCCCGCGACGCTGGCCTTCTACGCCCGCACCTGCGGATGGACGCTGGCCCGGGCGCACGCCCGCTCCGGCGACGCGGTCTCGATCTCCGCCTACCTCGGCGAGGACGATGCCTTCGACAGGTCGATCACCGATTTCTCCGAACGCTACGCGGCCCAGAACGACCAGGACTTCGCCGACTTCGCCAAGGCGATCAGCTCGAACCGGATCGAAGCGATCGAGCAAGTCTGACAATCGATGGCATGAACCTGATCCCGGCGCCGCTGCGCGGCTACCAGCGGGCCTGGCTGGCTCGCGACCTGATCGCCGGCCTGACGCTGGCAGCGGTGGCGATCCCCGAGGTGATGGGATACACGTCCATCGCCGGTACACCGATCGTCACCGGCCTCTACACGATCATCTTCCCGACCCTCGTCTTCGTCCTGCTGGGCTCGTCGCGGCTGCTAGTCGTCGGCGCGGACTCGGCCACCGCCGCGGTGCTCGCCGCCGGGCTGAGCGGTCTCGGCATCGCCGGCGTCACGCCCGGATCGCCCGAGTGGCTCAGCCTCGCCAGCCTGACGGCGCTGGTCTGCGGTGTGCTGCTGATCGTGGCGCGTCTGGTCCGGCTGGGTTTCATCGGGGACTTCCTGAGCGCGTCGGTGCTGATCGGTTTCCTCACCGGCGTCGGTATCCAGGTCCTGTCCGGGCAGATCCCGGACCTGCTCGGCATCGCCAAGGGCACCGGCAACTGGTTCGAGCAGCAGTGGCACTGGATCAGCTCGCTGTCGTCGATCAGCCTCGGTACGTTCGCCTTCGGGCTGGCCACGATCGCGATCATCGAAGTCTTCAAGCGGTTCGTCCCGGCCGTCCCGGGGGCCGTCGTCGCCGTGGTGCTGCTGACCGCCATCTCGGCCCTGACCAACGCGCGCGACCACGGTGTCGCCGTCGTCGGCGCCGTCCAGGGTGGATTCCCGCCGATCGGCCTGCCGTCGGACATCTCCTGGTCGGACGTGCGCAAGGTGCTGCCGACCGCCGTGTCCTGCTTCGTGCTGATCATCGCGCAGAGCGCGGCCACCTCCCGCAGCTTCGCCTTCAAGCACGGGGACGCCGTCGACATCAACCGCGACATCGTCGGGCTCAGCGGCGCCAGCCTCGCCGCCGGTCTCAGCGGCACCTTCGTGGTCAACGGCAGCCCGACGAAGACGCAGATCCTCGACGAGCAGAACGGGCACAGTCAGCTCGCGAACGCGACGATGGCCGCGGTCACGTTGCTGTTCACCCTGTTCTTCACCGGGCTGCTGTCCGACATGCCCAAGGCCGTCCTCGCGGGGATCGTCTTCCTCATCGGCGTCAGCCTGATCGACCTGCCCGGCCTGCGCCGGCTGCGGATGCGACGGGTCAACGAGTTCGTGGTGGCGCTGATCACGATGGTCACCGTCTTCGCCATCGGTGTCGAGCAGGGCATCATCCTCGCCATCCTGCTGTCGCTGCTCGACCTCGTCCGGCGGCAGTACACACCGGGCGACTACGTCATCGGCCAGAACGAGGCCGGGGAGCCGACGTACCTGCCGGCCAAGCCGGGCGCGCAGAGCCTGCCCGGGCTGGTCGTCTTCCGCTACGACGCGGATCTGTTCTACGCCAACGCCAATCGCTTCGCCGACGACCTCGAGGCGGTGATCTCGGGTGCGCCCGACCCGGTGCGCTGGATCGCCCTGGACTGCGGCGGGATCGACGACATCGACTACTCGGCCGGCGTGACGCTGGCCAACCTGGTCAACTACTGCGGGGCACGCGACGCGCGGTTCGTGCTCGTCCGGCCGGACACCCAGTTGCTGGCGACGCTGCGCGCGTACGGCGTCATCGACGCGGTCGGCGAGGACAACGTCTTCCCGACCCTGGTGGAGACCTTCCGCGCCTACCGGGCCGGTTCATCCGTCGCGGGTGACGACCCGGTAGCGGGGCCGGACCCACGCTGAGTCGAGGTCAGCAAGCAACCAGGAGGGGATGTCATGCCTGTGCCGTTCCGGGGGACGATCAATGTCGATATCCGCGATTCGGAGCCGGACTGGACGCCGTTCGAACCGCCGAGGGCTCCGGACGGCGCACCGAACGTGGTCTACATCGTGCTCGACGACGTCGGCTTCTCGGCGATGAGTTGCTACGGCGGCCCGATCGAGACGCCCAACATCGACGCGATCGCCGCGCGCGGGGTGCGCTTCACCCAGTGGCACACGACGGCGTTGTGCTCACCGACCCGGTCGGCACTGCTCACCGGCCGCAACCACACCCGCAACAGCATGGCCTGCATCACCGAGGCGGCGATCGGGTTCCCCAACGCCAGCGGGACGATCCCGCCGGAGAACGGGATGCTGTCGGAGATCCTCGGCGAGCGCGGCTGGAACACGTACATGGTGGGCAAGTGGCACCTGTGCCCGACCGACGAGATGAACCTCGCGTCGACGCGGCGCAACTGGCCGACCGGCCGCGGCTTCGAACGGTGGTACGGGTTCCTCGGCGCCGAGACGAACCAGTGGTATCCCGACCTGGTCTACGACAACCACCCGGTCGACCAGCCGCGCTCCCCCGCGGACGGCTACCACCTGACCGACGACATCACCGACAAGGCGATCGAGTTCATCAAGGACGCCGCGGCCGTCGCCCCGGACAAACCGTTCTTCCTCTACTACGCGCCCGGCGCCTGCCACGCACCCCACCACGCACCGAAGGAGTGGATCGACAAGTTCGCCGGCCGCTTCGACCAGGGGTACGAGGCGATGCGCGAAGAGACGCTCGCCCGCCAGAAGGAACTCGGCCTGGTCCCGCCCGAGACCGAGCTGCCTCCGGTGAACCCGATCGGCACCCCGGAGACCCGCAGCGGCCCGGATCACCTGCCGTTCCCGACCCTCGACTTCACCCGCCCGTGGGACTCGCTGAGCGCCGACGAGCGGCGGCTCTTCTCCCGGATGGCCGAGGTGTACGCCGGATTCCTCGCGCACGCCGACCACCACATCGGCCGGCTGCTCGGCTATCTGGAAGCGACCGACCAGCTGGAGAACACCCTGGTCATCCTCGTGTCCGACAACGGTGCGAGCGGCGAAGGCGGACCGAACGGCTCGGTCAACGAGATGAAGTTCGCCAACGGGATCGAGGACGACCTGGCCGAGAACCTCGCCAAGCTCGACGAGCTGGGTGGCACGCGGACCTACAACCACTACCCGAACGGCTGGGCGATGGCCTTCAACACGCCGTTCAAGATGTGGAAGCGCTACGAGTTCAACGGCGGTACGGCGGACCCGTGCATCATCTCGTGGCCGAAGGGTGCCCGGGCCCGCGGCGAGCTCCGCCACCAGTACCACCACGCGATCGACATCGTCCCGACGATCCTCGACGTCCTCGGTGTCGACGCGCCCGCGACGATCAAGGGACACACCCAGAGCGCCTTCGACGGCATCAGCATGCGCGCCAGTGTCGACGACGCGTCGGCCGACTCCGGGCGCAGGACCCAGTTCTACTCGATGCTGGGATCCCGCTCGATCTACCACGAGGGCTGGAAGGCGGTCACCACGCACCCGACCGTGTCCGGCTGGGCGCACTTCAACGCCGACGAGTGGGAGCTGTACCACGTCGCCGTCGACCGGTCCGAGATCAACAACCTCGCGGCGGAGCAGCCGGAGAAGCTGCGCGAACTGGTGAACATCTGGTTCTCGGAGGCCGGCGCGAACAACGCCTTCCCGCTCGACGACCGCTCGCCACTGGAGATCCTCGGCACCGCGCGGCCCCAGCTGAGCAAGCCGAAGGACCGCTACGTGTACTACCCGGGCACCGCCCCGGTCTCGGAGTGGCAGGCGGTCAACACCCGCAACCGCTCCTTCTCGATCGGCGCGCTGGTCGACATCCCCGCGCCGGGAGCCGAGGGCGTGCTGTTCGCGATGGGCGCCCGGTTCGGCGGCCATGCGCTGTACGTCAAGAACAACCGGCTGCACTACGTCAACAGCTTCGTCGGCGCGCTGGAGCAACAGGTCGTCGGGACGAAGGACATCCCGACCGGCGAGAACCTGATCCTCTCGGCCTCCTTCGAGAAGGAGGGGATGGACCCCGACGCCGCGACCGGAACACTCTCGCTCTACCACGGCGACGAGAAGGTCGGTGAGGGACGGATCAAGACCCAGCTCGGCGCCTTCGCCATCGCGGGTTCCGGTCTGTACGTCGGCAGGCACAGCGGCGAGCCGATCACCGACGACTACCCGGGCGAGTCACCTCATCGCTTCACCGGTGGCACCATCAACCGGGTCGCCGTCGACGTCAGCGGTGAGCCGTACCTCGACCTCGAACGCGAAGCCGCTCTGATGCTGATGCGCGAGTAGGAGGCCGAGCTGTGACGTCGGGTCACGAGAACACGCTGCTGCCGTCCTGGAGGGACACTCCAGCACGACAGGCCATCGAGGACTACGTCGACCGGACCGTGCGCGAGGGCGGGGCGCAGTACGTCCCGCCCTCCGAGCGGATCGCCGTCTTCGACAACGACGGCACGCTCTGGTGCGAGAAGCCGATGCCGGTCGAGCTCGGCTTCGTCCTGCAGCGGTTCGCCGAGATGGCCGAACAGGACCCGAGTCTGCGAGGCCGGCAGCCGTGGCAGGCCGCCCGGGACAAGGACTACGCCTGGCTCGGAGACGTCGTCACCAAGCACTACCACGGCGACGACAGCGGTGTGCAGGTGCTCCTGGGCGGCATCCTGCAGGCGTTCGCGGCGATGAGTGTCGACACCTACGCGGACCTGGCCGAGCGCTTCCTCCAGACCGCGCACCACCCCACGCTCGGCCGGCGGCTCCGGGACTGCACCTACCTCCCGATGGTCGAACTGCTGCGCTACCTGGAGGCCAACGGGTTCAGCACCTTCATCGCCTCCGGTGGCGACCGCGACTTCATGCGACCGGTCACCGAGGAGATCTACGGCATTCCGGCCGAGCGCGTCATCGGCAGCTCGGCCGGGCTCCGGTACCACGACGACGACACCGGCGGATCGGTCCTCTACCAGGCGGAGATGGACGTCTTCGACGACGGCCCGATGAAACCCGTCCGCATCTGGAGCCGGATCGGCCGCCGGCCGGTCGTTGCCGGTGGCAACTCGAACGGCGACGTCCCGATGCTCCGGTTCGCCGGCGGTCCCGGACGGCCGGGGCTGCGGCTGCTGATCCTGCACGACGACGAGGAGCGCGAGTTCAGCTACACGTCCGGGGCCGAGGCCTCCCTCGAGCAGGCCCGCGCCCAGGACTGGACGGTGGTCAGCATCAAGAACGACTGGTCGACGGTCTTCGCCGACAAACCCTAGAAGCTTCCGATCCCCTTGCCGATCAGCAGCACACCGATGACGAGGAGAAGGACGGCCATCACCACCGCGTTCTCCCGGACCAGCCATCCGCGCAGCGACTCGAGCGGCTGGGCCATGCGCCTGGCGGCCGCGAGGTAGGCGATCACCGGCACCGCGACGGTACTCGCGGCGATCAGTGTGTACACGAGGACGACGACGACGGTCTGCCCGGTGCCGAGGTCGGCACCACCGATCGCGATCCCCGCGCCGACGGCCATGATGAGATTCTTGGGGTTCAGCGCCGACAGCGCGATGCCGAGGCCGAGCCCGGTGACCGGGGTCAGGGTGTCGATGGCCGACATCCACTTCGGCAACGCGGGCACCGCCTGACCGCGCGGACGGGCCCGCCACTCCTTGGCGGCCAGGAGGATCAGGAGTACGCCGAGGACGAGCCGGATCGTGCCCTTGACCGGACTCGACGCGCCGGAATCGTCCTCGGGCAGGAGTGCGGAGAGCAGAGTGAACGCGGTGACCGCGATGACGACCCCCGCGATCCAGCCGACGAGGAACCCGACGCTGGTCGCCTTCGCCTTCGGCGACAACAGCATCAGAATCGCAGCGATGATGGGGATCGGGCTGATGGCGACACCCAACGCGAGGGGAAGGATGTCGCCGATCACGCCGCCCATGCCTGGCCTCCTCGCCGGGGTGCTCAGCCCACTGGGCAGCTCTGGGTCAGCGTCGTGCCGAGTGACGACGCCGCCGTACCGACGTGCTGGAGCGCCGAGTTGATCGCCGGCGCCTTCTGTTTGAAGGTTTCCGCGCTCAGGCCGCTGACCGCGGTCTCCAACTCCGCGAACGCCGTCTTGACACCCTCGATCGCGGGCTGCAGAGCGGCCGATGCCGAGGCTCCGGCAGCGCGCAAGGCGCTCTTGACGTCGGCCATGGCGGCGGTCAGCGTGGTCAGACCGTCCTGCAACGGCCTCACGTTCATGAGGTCCTGGAGCGAGGACCTCAGTCCGGACGCGGCCGCGCAGTCGGCCCCTGGCGACGGCGCCGCCGTCGCCGACGGCCTCGACTGACTCTGGCTCGAACTGTCAGTGCAGGCCGTCGGTACGACGAGCAGCGCAACCGTCACCAGCGCGGCGACGACCGAGCGACGTACGCCGATGCGCGGCATCGCTACTCCCCCGGGCTACTTGGCGGCGTTCTTGACCTCCGCCGCACTGTCCGCGTCGACCTCGTGCTTGCTGACCTTGGCCGCGTGCGACAGCGCCTTGTCGACGTCCGTCACCCACGTCTCCTCGAACAGCGCCACGATGCCCGAACTGTCCGGCGGCAAGGCGTCCTCGACGTCGGCCTTGATCGCCTTCTTCTCCCGGTGCGACTTGAGGCCACCGATACCGAGTCCCGCGCCCGCACCGACCGCCGCGCTGGCCAGCAGGCTGGGCGGGAAGATGAGGCCGATGACCGCACCGCCGACCGCGCCCCAGGCGGCGCCCTTCCGGGCCGTGTGGAAATCGTCGTCGACGTTGATCTTGCCGTCGGCTCCGCGGCTGACGAGCACGAGCCCGTCCACCTTGATCACATCGTCCTCAGCCGCTTGCTTGATCGCGTCCCAGTCGCCTCGCGCGGCATCCGCGTCCGAGTAGGCGGCGATGTACAGGTCGACCGGTGCCTTGCTGTCAGATCCCACGAGTCTCTCCCTTGATCGGCGGCCGCGGCCGCACGCGGTCCGGCGTACCTCTGCTCACCTTTCCGCCGGGTCGGCCGGAAAGCCTCACCCCCGGCGGACTATGTGCACCGGGTTCGGGACGCGGCCGGATCGATTCACCCCAGGCGGATGATGCTCAGCGCGGGGGCCTCGCGCAACGATCCAAGTCGACCGTCGCCGCGGCTGTGGCGATCAGGCGTGTGCGGGGAGGAATGACATGGGGTGCTTGTTCGTCCTACTGGCCGGAGTGTTCCCGCGGCTGGGGCTGTTGATCGTGTGGATCGCGCGTCCGAAGCTCGTGGACGCCGCCTTCGACTCGTGGTTCTGGCCGCTGCTCGGCATCATCTTCCTGCCGTTCGCGACGCTCATGTACGTCATCCT
Source organism: Kribbella sp. NPDC048837 (assembly GCF_055586945.1). Taxonomy (NCBI): domain Bacteria; kingdom Bacillati; phylum Actinomycetota; class Actinomycetes; order Propionibacteriales; family Kribbellaceae; genus Kribbella; species Kribbella sp. NPDC048837. Next base: position 25,563 of record NZ_JBVJHF010000001.1, on the reverse strand, counting down.
CTACACGGGTGGAGGCCTGTCCGGGGCCGACTGGTTCTGGGTCGTCCTCGCCGCCATCCTCGACATCGTGCACTGGGGTGCCGGCTGGACCCAGCGCCGCCAGGCCCCGGGCTACCCGGGCGGCGTCCAGGCGTAAGCCTGGGAGCAGCGGCAGGACTCCATGAATCTCGTCTGGGCCGCTCTGGTCGTCACCCTCACGACCGCGGTCACCGTCACGGCGATGCTCCTCGTGCGCAGGCGGGCGCCGGAGGGCAGCCGCTTCAGCGACGGTGACCGCGCCTCGGGCGTGTTCGGTGTCCTCGCCACCGGCTTCTCGGTGCTGCTCGGCTTCATCATCTTCTTGTCGTTCACGTCGTACGACCAGTCGCGGGCCGGCGCCGAGGCCGAGGCGACGATTGTGGCCCAGCAGGTCCAGACGGCGCAGTTCCTGCCCAAGACGACCGCGACAGCGCTCACCGGCGAACTGGTCTGCTACGCACGGTCCGTGGCCGGGCCCGAGTGGAACGCCCTGGACACCGGCACGCTCGGGAACGCCATCAACCCGTGGGGTGCGCAGATGTTCCTGACGATCTCGGCCGTCAACCCGGCGACGCCGACCGAGCAGTCGGCGTACGACCGGTGGATGGACCAGACCGCCCAGCGGGAACAGGCGCGCATCGACCGGGTGCACGGGGCGGAGGGCATCATCCCCACGCCGCTGTGGCTGGTCCTGGGGGTGATCTCGGTGGTGATCTTCGTGTACACCCTGTTCTTCGCCGACAAGGCCGAGAGCGCGGTGACACAGGGCCTGCTGATGGGCAGCGTGACGATCGTCATCACGCTCCTGCTGTTCCTGCTGGTGTTCTTCGATCATCCGCACGGCGAAGGAGTGGGCAGGCTGCAGCCGACGGCGATGCTGCGCACCATCAACCTGATCGATGCCCAGGCCAAGGTGATCGGGGTCAATGTGACCCCTCCGTGTGACGAGCATGGCAACCGCCGCTGAGGAGCAGCCCGGCCGCGGTCGCACCGGGCAGGAGGTGCTCGTCACCATCCTGCTCGTGATCGCCGCCCTCGGCACCTCGTGGAGTAGTTATCAGGCCACCCGGTGGAACGGTGAGCAGGCCAAGGCGGCCGGCCGGACGAACGCGATCAGGATCGACGCCGCCCGGGCCCAGGGCCTCGCCCAGTTCCAGAGCCAGGTGGACGTCGCGACGTTCATCGCCTGGGTGGACGCGGATCGCCGCGGTGAGACCGCGATCGCCCGCTTCTACGCCGCCCGCTTCCGCCCGGAGTTCCGGGTCGCGTTCACCGCCTGGACGGCGACCGACCCGGCCACGAACCCGGCGGCGCCGCCGACACCCTTCGCGATGCCGCAGTACCAGCTCGCGTCCCGGCAGGAGGCCGAGCGGCTCGACGCGGCCGCCGAGACCTCCGCGGCCGAGGTGCGCCGTGATCTCCAGATCGCCAGCAACTACGTACTCACCGTGGTCCTGTACGCCGTGGTCCTGTTCTTCGCCGGGATGACCACCAAGATCGCCGGCCGCCGCCTGCGCTGGATCCTGGCCGGGATCGGCAGCCTCGTCCTCCTCACCGCGATCATCTGGATCGCCACCTTCCCGGTCAGCGTCCAGCTCTGACCGCCCGCGTCGTTCATCCGCGTCGTTCATCCGCGTGGGGTGAGGCGCGGCGGGGTTACGGCGAGTCAGCATCCAGAGAGGGTCCGCCGCCGATCGGCGGCGGGCTGTGCAACGAGAGGAGATGCCGAGATGGCTGCGGAACGAGGCGGGACGGCGATGGCCGGCTTCGTGGTGTTCGCCGGCGCGCTGCTCATGGTGATCGGACTGATCAACGTCTTCCAGGGATTCGTCGCGCTGTTCTCCGACGAGCGTCTGGTGGTCACGCGGGAGAAGCTCATCGTCGTGGACACGACCGGCTGGGGATGGGTGCTCCTGATCTCCGGACTGCTGCTGATGGCGGTCGGCGCCGGCCTGCTCGCAGCGCAGACGTGGGCCAGGATCACAGCGATCGTGCTCGTGTCCCTGCACGCCGTGATCCAGGTCTTCTGGATCGGTGCGTACCCGGTCTGGTCGCTGCTGATGATCGCGCTGGACGTCGTCGTCCTGTTCGCGCTGACCGCCCGCTGGTCCGATGTCCGTGAGCGGATCGGAACGAGCGAGGCGCCGTGGAGCGGCGAGGACGCTGCCGACTACGACGCCGCGAAGGAACACCGGCCGCTGCTCGGCGGCTGAGCCACCCGACGACGGCGCCGGGCCGGTCGCAGTCCCGACCGACCCGGCGCCGTTCACGCTGCCCGGCCGCCTCGACCGGCCGGCTGCCATTCACGCAGCTCCACTGGCTCGACCGGCCCACCGTTCACGCAGATCGGCTGGCTCGACCGGGCCATCGTTCACGCAGATCGGCTGGCTCGACCGGGCCGCCGTTCACGCAGATCGGCTGGCTCGACCGGGCCGCCGTTCACGCAGATCCACTGGCTCGACCGGGCCGCCGTTCAGGCAGCTCGGCTGGCTCGACCGGGCCGGCGTTCGCGCCCATCCGGCGGCGGGTGTTCTCGGCTCAGTTGGCCCGGCGCCGGGCGTCGTCGACGTACGGCAGGGGGTTGCTGGAGGCGCGGGCGCCGGCGGCGAGCCAGGCGGCGACTCCCTTGGGGGACCGCCGGTTGAGCTCGTCGAGGTACTGCTGCCGTTGCTCGACGACAGCCAGGCGTTCCGCCGCCGTAGCGGCCTCCTCCAGCAGCCGGAAGCTCCGGCGCCAGGCCCAGCACAAGGCCGCGTCGTCGAGGGAAGCCAGCTCTCCCGAGGGCCCGGCCGCGGAACCGTCATCGCGAGACATCGCGGGGGCTCGAGGTGTCATCGGCTCCGGGGGTGCGACGGGGCGGTCCTCCCGCGCGTCCCGGGCGTCCCGGCGCTTCCGGACGAGCGCGACGACAGGAGGTGTGGTCGCCGCCAGGATCACCACCGTCAGAACGCCGGCGAACTTGAAGACCGCGATCAGACCCACGGCGGCCGGCGTGATCAGTCCGGCCGCGACCGTGACCCGGACGATCTGGGACACCGGGCGCCGGTCATCGGCTCCCCAGGCGGACGACACCAGCACGGCGGTCGCGGTCGCGACGACGACCGCACCGATGACGACTCCGCGCACCCCCCAGCTGGCGACCGCACAGACGAGCCCGGCGGTGGTGGCCAGGTAGACACACCACGACCGGACACTTTGGCCCTTGCTCTTGCCGCGGGATGAGCCGGCATCGGGCCCATCGGCACCGGACGACCGCGTCGTCTCGCTCACGTTCTCAGTCCTTTGCCCCGGTCATCGATCTCGTTCCCCCCCGTCGCTGCCGCGGGCGACCGGCAGCGGTAACGTCAGCTCTTGGCGTCATCCACCCCTCAGAGAATGACGCCAAGAGCCGGCGGCGGTCCGGCACGGACCGTCACCCCTCCGTGATCGCACACGTCCCCTGGCTCTCGACGCTAGGTCCGCCCGGACCGATGCGCTTCACCCGTGGCGGACGATCCGGCCTCGCTTCGTCCCTGCGGGATGAGGTCTGCGCGGTCCGCGGCTCCTAGGCTCGGCAACCAGTCCTCGGGTGAGGAGAGCTCGGTGATCGGCGCGCGTCCCGTACTCCGTTGGCTGCGGTCCGTGCGACCTGAGCGACGGAACCTGCGCGCCGATCTGGTCGCCGGCCTGCCGGGTGCGATCGGCAGCGTGCCGGACGGGATGGCAGCGGCGGTCCTGGTCGGCGTGAACCCGATCCACGGCCTGTACGCGAGCTTCGCCGGCCGGGTCACGGGCGGGCTGACGTCGAGCACCCGGCTCATGGTGATCACCACGACCTCGGCGGCGGCACTCGCGGCCGGGTCGGCCCTGGAAGGTGTGGATGCCGCGGACCGGCCGGACGCCCTCATCCTGCTGACGATCCTGGCCGGGGTGGCGATGATCGTGGCGGGGATCGCGCGGCTCGGCCGGTACACGCGGTTCGTGTCGCACTCGGTCATGATCGGCTTCCTGACCGGGATCTCGGTCAACATCTTCTTCGGCCAGATCCCCGACCTCACCGGCGTCGACGCCAGTGGCGGAATCGCGCTGGCGAAAGCGGTCGACGTCGTCATCCACCCGTCGGAGATCGACATCCCGTCCCTGCTGACGGGACTCGCGGCACTCGGCATCCTCATCGGTCTGTCGCGGACCCGGCTGGCCTCGATCAGCGCGCTGGTCGCCCTGGTGGTCCCGACCGCGGTGGTGGTCCTCGCCGGTGCCGACTCGGTGACCCGGGTGGAGGACGTCGGCGAGATTCCGCGCGGCATTCCGTTGCCGGAACTGCCGGATCTCGGCCTGCTGTCGTTCCCCCTGGTGACCGGGGCCCTGGCCGTCGCGGCGATCGTCCTCGTCCAGGGCAGCGGGGTCGCCGAGGCCGCACCCAACCGCGACGGATCCGTCTCGAGCACCAACCGGGACTTCATCGCGCAGGGCGTCGGCAACCTCGCGGCCGGCTTCTTCCGCGGTCAGCCGGTGGGCGGTTCGGTGGGCCAGACCGCGCTGAACCAGGCCGTCGGCGCCCGCAGCAGGTGGGCGGCGATCTTTTCCGGGCTGTGGATCCTGGTGATCCTCGCGGCCTTCTCCGGCGTGGTCGGGCTGGTGGCGATGCCGACGCTGGCGGCAGTCCTGATCTACGCGGCCGCCGGTTCGCTTCGGCCGGGTGAGCTGAAGACGATCCTGCGCACCGGTCCGACATCGCAGATCGCGATCGTCTCGACCTTCCTCGCGACCTTGTTCCTGCCGGTCTCCACCGCCGTCGCGATCGGCGTGACGCTGTCGCTGGTGCTGCAGCTCAACCAGGGGGCGATGGACCTCAAGGTCGTCGAGCTGAAATCCGCCGGCGGAAGTCAGTGGACCGAGCACCCGGCCCCCAAGCGGCTGTCGAGCCATCAGACGGTCGTGCTCGATGTGTACGGCAGCCTGCTCTACGCGGGCTCGCGTACCTTGGGCGTCCAGCTGCCCGACCCGACCGGCACCGAGGCACCCGCCGTCGTACTCCGGCTTCGTGGCCGGACCTCCGTCGGTGCGACGTTCATCAAGGTCCTCGCCGACTACGCCGCCGCCCTGGACGCGGTCGGCGGCCGGCTGTACCTCAGCGGCGTGGACCACGGTCTTGCGGAGCTCTTGCGTCGTACGCACCGGGTGGACGTGTCCGGACCGGTCAGTGTCTTCGAGGCCACCGAGCTGGTCGGGGAGTCGACCGGACAGGCGACGCAAGCAGCGGAGACCTGGGTGGTCCAGCACCGCGGCGAAGCCCCGAGCAGTGAGTGACTCGCAGTTCGTCCTATCCTCACGCAGGTGACAGGAACGGAGATCCCCAGCGAGTTTCAGGACCTGTTGTCCTCGACGGCGGTCGCCTTCGTGGGCACGATCGGCAAGCGCGGCGAACCTCAGGTGACGCCACTGTGGTTCCACTGGGACGGCGAACGGGTGCGGATCAGCCTGGTCGAGGGCCGCCAGAAGCTCCGCAACCTCCGCCGCGACCCGCGGATCTCCCTCACCATCGTGAACCCCGCGGCCCCGACGCACTATCTCGAACTCCGCGGCCGGATCGACGAACTCACCGAGGATCCCGAACTCGCCCTCGAGAAGACGATCGCCCGCAAGTACACCGGCGACTGGACCGACGTGGAACCACCGGGCACCCCGCGCTACGCGACCTCCATCGTCATCGAACGCACCACAAGCCAACTCGGCCATCCCTGACTCACGGGTTGCGTGGTTCGACCAGACCGGACTCGTAGGCGAGGACGACGGCCTGGACGCGGTCGCGCAGGTTGAGTTTCGCCAGGATGTGGGTGAGGTGGGTCTTCACGGTCGGCTCGCTCAGGAACAGGGCGGCACCGATCTCTGAGTTGGACTTTCCCTTGGCGACTTCGCGCAGTACGTCGAGCTCCCGGCTGGTCAGCGTAGCCAGGCTCGGAGCGGTCACGGCCGGTTGGCGCCGTACGTAGCTTTCGACGAGCCGGCGGGTCACGCTCGGGGACAGCAGGGTCTCGCCCGCGACGCACGCGTGGATGGCGTGGGCGAGCTGGGCCGGCGGGGTGGTCTTGAGGAGGAAACCCGAAGCGCCGGCTCGCAGCGCTTGGTAGATGTACTCGTCGAGATCGAACGTGGTCAGCATCAGCACCTTCGCCCGCGGGCATCGGTCGACGATCGCGGCCGTAGCGGTGAGCCCGTCGCCCTGGGGCATCTCGATGTCCATCAGGACCACGTCGGGCGACAGGTCCACCGCCTGATCGACCGCGGTCGATCCACTGTCGGCCTCGCCGACCACCTTCACCGACGCGTCGGCGCCGAGGATCGCCGCGAGCCCACCACGGACGAGGTCCTGGTCGTCGACGAGCAAGACTCTCACCGGTGCTGTCATGACGGTGCCTCCGCTGTCTCCGTGGGGATTCGGGCAAGGACGCGGAACCCACGCCCTCCGGGTCCGGGGCCGGTGTGCAGCGTGCCGCCGGAGTGTTCGACCCGTTCGGTCAGCCCGATCAGGCCATAGCCGCGGATGGTGCCTGTGTGCGATGGTCCGGGGCCGTCGTCGACGACCTCGACGGTCGTCTGGTCCGGCGATGAGCTGACGGTCAGGTGGACGGTCGCGGTCGGTGCGTGGCGCAGGGTGTTGGTGAGTGCCTCCTGGACGACGCGGTACGCGACTGGGCCTGGGCGCGGGTCCTGCGGGATCGAGTACTCGACGGACAGTCCCCCGGTCTGCATACGGCGTACCAGCGCGAAGAGGTCGCGGGATGCCGGCTCGGCGCCGGCTGCGTGGAAGAGGCGGTCGAGCTCGTCCAGGCTGGCGGTGGCCACGCTGACGACGAGGTCCAAGGCGTGCGCCGCTGCTGCCGGCGCCGTCGGCAGGAGTGCCTCGGCGGCGCCGGCCTGCACGGTCATCACGACGACCGCGTGCGACACCACGTCGTGCAACTCCCTGGCGACGGTGAGGCGCTCGGCGCGGACCGCCTGCTCGGTCGCCTCACGCCGTTCCGCGGCCAGGCGTTCAGCCGCCGCGGAGCTCCGTCGAGCCGCCGACCGATGGCGTGATGTCACCAGCGACACGACGGCGGTCGCGAGGATCACCTCCCGGACCAGATCGATGTTGGTCGCCGACGACGCGAATCCGTACCAGCACACGGCCGCGAACAGAACCGCAACTCCCACGGTCGACCGAATCCTCGCCGTTCCCATCGCAGACCAGCTCAGCACCACGGCCGTGATGAGGAAGGCGAGGCCGAAGAAGAACGGAAGGTCGCCGACCGCGACGACGATCAGCAGGACACCCAGGGCCGCCGCACCCACGCCGGCGTCCACCCGACGCAGCACGATCGCCGCGGCCGCCATCGTCGAGAGGGTGACGGCCAGAGGTGCCGGTGGCGGTCCCGGCGGCTCCCAGTCACCCGGCCACAACCAGAACTCGATCACTGCGAAGGTCGCGACGCAGCCGGCCACGAGTACGTCGACCCGTCGCAGACCGGCAGGGACCGGGCGGGATTCGACCGGTGGCTGGGTCGATGGCATCGGGGTGGTGTCCCGGAGAAGGCCGAGGAGCCGGCGCAGCTCGGTGATCGCCGCCCGGCCGTCGCGCTGCACGGCCCGCGCGTGGACAGCCCCCGTCGCTGGTGAGCAGGTCTGCGCGTCGCGGGCGTTGGCTCGCATCGATTCGATCGCCGTCCGGAGTACGTCGTACACATCGCCGAGGAGCCGTGCACGCTCGGCCGCGACGGCCGTCCGCGCCGCCTGCTCGGGACTCGTCGAGGCCAGCGCGACCGCCCGTGAGTGCTGGGACGCCGCCGCGCGGCGCGACCGCATCACCAGGTGCGCGAGGATCGCGACGCCCGCGAGTGGGACGGCCGGCCACAGGAGATCCTCGGGAAATTCGTCCGGCCACTGCGCGATGTTGACCGACAATCCCAACGCGGCCACGCCGGCCACCGCGACCCCCGGTCTGGTGAAGGCCCCCAGCGATACCGCGGTGATGACGCACATCGCGACGTTCCATTCATCGGCGTCCGGCAGCGCCGCCAGCCATCCGACCGGGAACCGAACGGCGATGTCGGCGAGCAACGCGGCCGCAAGCGAGATCCGGGGTCGTCGCCAGAACCCTCCGGCAAGGCCCGCCAGTGCCGCGAGGACCGCGACCCACCAGCCCGGCCGGGCCGGAGACAGGTAGAACACCGCCCAGCCGGCCGCCACCGCACCGATCCCCGGATCGAGGATCCGCCTGGTCCCCATTCCCACCACGGTAGGCGAGCGGCCGCCGGATGGGATCCGTCTGAGGTCCTGGTCGCCCTCATCCCTGGCGGTTGGATCGGCGACCCGCATCCACCACCAGGATGAGACGTCGCGACGGACGTTCCACAGGCCCGCCGTGAATACGTTCGAAGAGCCTGTTTTCTTCGACTTTTGGGGGCTCATCATGACAACGGCGAGGTATCGCGCGACGATCAACGGCTTCTGGTGCCACAACGAGACCTGGGACGACGCGCTCAACGCGGACGGCTGGCGCGACGAGGTCTTCATCGACGTGAACGTCAAGGTGGTGAACGCGGCCGGCGACGTACTGCAGAACTTCGACAGCGAGAGCGAACTCATGGGTGACGCCTGGAACCGGCCGAACCGGGTCCAGGCCGGCTCGGCCTCGGCGTACGGCGGAATCGTGACCGGTGACAAGTTCCCGGCGGTCGCGGACCCGTGGGTGCGAACCGGTGCGCCCAACATCTTGCGCAAGCCGCCGTACACGATCTGGGAGGGCGAGCTCGAAGCCGACGAGGACATGGTCCTGCTCACGCCGACGCTGTGGGAGTGGGACCCGGGGGCCGGCTTCATGGACGGCTGGCTGGACTGGCAGGTCCAGACCGACGCGCAGTACGGTCAGCGCGCGAAGGAGATCTTCGGCAACATCTGGCCGGTCGCCAGGCCGGTCTTCGACGCCGTGTCCCTCGGCATCCAGACGGTCGGCAGCCTGGCCGGACTGTGGTCGCCGTTCGGCAGGCCCATGCGCCGGCCGGTGGGCATCCGCCGCGATCCGAACAACCCCGACGGCTTCCTGTTCAACCCGACCACGATCGCGCTGAACACCGAGACGGCCGATTTCCTTGCCAACAGCAACCTCCAGGGCTACGGCAACGGCATCGTCGAGCTGCGCTACGTCGACGACCCGTACCTTCGCGGCGTCTACTCCCTCTTCGTGCAGATCGAGAAGCTGTCCGGGGACAGCGGCTGGGTATCCGTTGGCCACGCCAACAACGTCACGTCGATGACCGCCATGGACGGACAACTGTTCGCCGTCACCGCGGACAGCAACCTCTGGGCTCGTGACGCCGTCACGCAGGATGTGCCCTGGACACCCATCGGACACGCGTACGACGTCGTCGCACTAGCGGCGACCGGAGGACGTCTGTACTGCGCCACCCGCGACAACCGCCTGTGGACCCGGGAGGCAACACTGACCGCCCTCAACTGGACGCCGATCGGCCACGCCAACGAGGTGGTCGGGATGACCGCGATCAACGGCAACCTGTTCTGCGCCACCAAGGCCAACGAACTGTGGGTCCGCTCCCCCGTCCTGACCAACGTGGACTGGACACGGGTCGGGCACGCCAATGCGGTGACCTCGATGGCGGCCGCCGGCGGACATCTGTTCTGCCGCACCTCCGACGGCACGCTGTGGATGCGAGACCCCGTCCTCACCGACGTCGACTGGCACCCGATCGGATCGGCCCCGCAGGCCGCGGCCCTCGCCGCGACCAGCTCCGGCATCTTCGCGGCAACCACCGACAACAGACTGCTGCTCCGCCCACTGCCCTGACCGCGCTGGGTTCTCCCGGGGAGTTCGCACCCTCTGCCCGGGAGAACCGCGCGACGGCCGGCGTCGCCACGCCGGCCGTGCTCACCCGCGGTCCCGCCTGGTGACCGGGGCCGAGGGCAACTTTGGTGCGGCCCGCCGGTAGGTGCTGGCCACGTCCCAAAGTTTACTGGTCCACTAGACATTACCCTTCATGTCTCACTGGGTGGAACGTCAGGACGCCGGCCTCGCGTACGACGAACACGCATCGCTCGCCAAGGCGTTCTGCACCTCCCGGCTCGAGCACGGTGACCTTGATACCGAGCGGCTTCACCTCACGGGAGAGCACACCGGAGAACCCGCCGACCGCCCATTTCACCGCCTGGTACGCCGACAACCCCGGCGCCACCGCCCGTCCCCCGACGGACGAGACCTGGATGATGTACCCCTCGCTCTGCTCGCGCAGCACCGGCACGGCCGCCTTGGAGACGTTGACCACCCCCATCAGGTTCGTGTCGAGCTGCGCCCGGAAGTCCTCGATCTCGATGTCCTCCACCGACGCGAAGTTCGCGTACCCGGCGTTGTTCACGACCACGTCCAGCCGCCCGAACGCATCGACAGCGACCCGTACGGCGGCCTGCGCGGCGGCGTAATCCGTCACGTCGAGCCGCACCGCGCGGACCTGGTCGCCGTACCTGCTGACGGCTGTGACGGTAGGCCGATCGGCAAGTCCGGCGCATGCGTCAAATGACGGCTGTTGGGCTGAGGTAGGGGGTCACGTTGCGCAGGGCGCGGGCGACGTACTCGTCCTTCTCGCCGACGGGTGCGACGTAGTGCATGGCGTCCTTGGCGGCTTCGAGGCTGTGGAGGCGGGCGATGGTCCAGGTGGCGAGGTACGTCGATGCCAGGCAGCCGCCGGCCGTGGCAAGGTTGCCGCGGGCAAAGAACGGCTGGTCGAGGACCTCGACGCCGGCCGCGACGACCCACGGCTTGGAGACGAGGTCGGTGCAGGCGGGTACGTCGTTCAAGTGCCCGAGCTTGGCCAGGACCAACGCGCCGGAGCACTGTGCGGCCAGCAACTGCCGGGTGGGATCGAGCCGGCCCAACGTGCGCATGATGGTCGGGTTCTCGACCACCTCGCGAGTCTTCCTGCCGCTGCCGACGATGACCGCGTCAGCGGAGCAGGCCTCGTCGAGATCGATCGTGGCGTCGATCGTGACGCCGTTCATCGAACACACCCGCGGCGTCGGCGCGGCGATCGACACCCGCCAGCCGCTCACGCGGTTCAGAATGCCGAGGGCGATGAGGCTGTCGAGTTCGTTGTAGCCGTCGAAGGTCAGGATCGCGATGTGCATGGATCGCAGGCTAGAACCGCCGATCCATGACGATCAAAGAATTGTCATGCATACAATGCGGCGGTGAGGGTGCCGAAGTACAAGGGCGTGGTCGACGCACTGGCCGTGCAGATCCGCGGCGGACGGTGGCCGGCCGGCCACCGACTGCCCACGCATCGCAAGCTCGCCGCCGACGAGGGCATCGCGGTCGTGACGGCGTCCCGGGTGTACGCCGAACTGGAGGCGATGGGCCTGGTCAGCTCCGAGCAGGGCCGGGGTACGTTCGTCCGCGACCTCGCCGCCGCATCCGGCGAGGAGACCGATCAACGGGCGGTGGCCGTCGACGCCATCGACCTGAGCTTCAACTCGCCCTCGGTCCCCGGCCAGGCCGACCTGCTGCGCCAGGCCTTGCGCGACCTCGCCGGAGCCGGCGACCTCGACGCGCTCCTGCGCTACCAGCCACATCGCGGCCGCACTCAGGACCGCGCCGCGATCGCCCAGCACTTACGCCGACGGGGACTGGACGTCGGCCGCGAACGAGTCCTGATCGTCGACGGCGCCCAGCACGGTCTCGCGGTGACCGCGATGGCACTGTTCCAGCCGGGCGACGTGGTCGCGGTGGATGCGGTCACCTATCCCGGTTTCATCGTGCTCGCGCGCACGCTGGGACTCGAGTTGTCACCCGTGCCGATGACCGAGGCCGGGCCCGATCCCGACGCGCTCGAACAGTTGTGCCGGCGCCGCCGCGTCCGCGCCGTCTACACGATGCCGACCCTGCACAACCCCCTCGGCTGGGTGTACGACGACTCCCAGCGCGCGCACCTCGTCTCGATCGCCAACCGGTACGGCGTCTCGATCATCGAGGACGCCTCGTACGCCTACCTGGTCGAGGACACACCACCTCCGCTGGCGACCCTTGCCCCCGACCTGACTATCTACGTGTCGGGGCTGTCCAAGAGCGTCGCGCCGGGTTTGCGGATCGGCTTCGTCGCCGCACCCGCCGTACTCGTGCCGACCCTTGAGCGCGTCATCCGGGCAACGACCTGGCACACGCCCGGCCTGACGGCGGCGATCGCGAGCCGGTGGCTGGAGGACGGCACCGTCGACCGCCTCGAGACCCAGAAACGGAACGACGCCCGCCACAGGCAATCCATCGCCGCCGAGATCCTGGCCGGACTGCCCTACATCGCACACCCCTCGTCCTACTTCCTCTGGCTACCCCTGGCCCCCGACGCCCGCCCGGACCGGATCGCGGCAGCCCTGGCCGACCGACGGATCGCGGTCTCGACTGCCGAACCCTTCGCCACGACACCGACCGTGCCGCACGCCCTACGCCTGGCCCTCGGCTCGGTCAGCATCCCCGACCTCCGCGACGCTCTCCACGCGGTCCGCCAGGAAGCCGACCACGATCCCTTCCGCTGACACCCCGTGGGTCAGTGCCGACCCGCGTCGATGAACTTCTTGATCTGCGGAAGCTGGCCGGCGTCGATGGTGTGACCGCCGTAGAACGGCAGCAGCTCGACCCCGGCGTCCCGCCGGCGGAGTTGCTCGGTCAGCCGGCTGGTCTGTTCAGGCGTCGCCATCGGGTCGCGGTCACCGTTGACGATCAGCACCCGCTTGCCTGACAGAGCATGGTCCTCGGGCTCGTCCGCCGCGAAGGGCACCATCGCGGCGAGCAGGACGGCGCCGACGAGCGACTCGGGGTGGCGCAGGAGCAGCGCCGACGCCATGTTCGCTCCGTTGGAGAACCCGACCGCCAGCCAGGACCCCGCGGCCACGTCGTACTTCTGCTCGGCCGCGGTGAGGAAGGCGGCGAGCTCGTCCACGCGCAGCCGCAGGTCGTCCTCGTCGAACACGCCCTCCCGGATCCTGCGGAAGAACCGGGCCATCCCCTGCTCCGAGACGGTCCCCCGGGGCGACAGCACGGGTGCGTCGGGCGCCAGGTGTTCCCGCAGTACGAGCAGGTCGTGCTCGTTGCCACCGGTTCCGTGCAGCAGGAGGAGCGGCGGCGTGGACGAGCCCCGCTGCCAGACGTGCGGCCGGCGCAGCGGGTCCTCGCTCATGAGTCGGCTTCGTCCGGCTGCGGCGGTACGCGCAGGGCCGGCAACGAGGCTTGGATCTGCTCGCGGTTCGGTTCGAGCCAGGGCGGGAGCTTCAGGTGCTGGCCGAGCTCCAGCAGCGGTTCGTCGACGGTGAAGCCCGGCTGGTCGGTCGCGATCTCCAGCAGGACCCCGCCGGGTTCGCGGAAGTAGATCGAGGTGAAGTACTGCCGGTCGAGGATCTCGGTGACCTGTACGCCGGCCTCGATCAACTCCATCCGCCATTTCGCCTGGGTCTCGCCGTCGGGTGCCCGGAAGGCGATGTGGTGGACCGTTCCGGCTGCCTGGACCCCGCGGGACACGTTGCTCGGCCGGACGTCCACCGCCGTACCCTCGGCTCCACCGGACATCACGAACCGTGAGCCATCGGCGGTGTCCTGTCCGTGCGCCATCCCCAGCATGCCGGCGAGCATCTCGGCCGTCGGGTCGAGCAACTGCTCGGTCATGGTGACCGAGAAGAGTCCGCGGATCGCATTGTCGAACGGGATGGCCGCGACGCCGTCCCAGCCGGATCGGGTGTCGCCGTCGGACGCAACCAGCTCGATCACCAGGCCGTCGGGGTCACGCAGCCGCAGGATCTCCTCGTCGGAGGTGGCGACCGGCTCGTCCGCGTCGACGCCGAGGCCCTGCAGCCGGTGCTGCCACCAGCCGAGGGACTCGGGCGGAACGCTGAACGCGGTCGCTGTCGTGAGTCCGGTCCCCTGCTTGCCGTTCGGCGCTCCCGGCCAGGGGAAGAACGTCAACAGGGTCGAGGGCCGGCCCGAGGCGTCCCCGTAGTACAGGTGGTAGGTGTCCGGGGCGTCGAAGTTGACGGTCCGCTTGACCAGGCGCAGCCCGAGCACCGTGGTGTAGAAGTCGACGTTGCGCTGCGGATCCTCCGCAATCGCAGTCACATGGTGGAGTCCGTGTGGTGCGACCGAGTCAACCATCGCTCATCCTCTCCCAGCCCGCAGACCCGGGACGGCGTCGGCCGCCCCTGACCGACACTACGACCGCACGTCCGCCGCCACCACCGTCGAACTCCGCCGGACAACCCGTGTCACTCACTGGTGCGACGGGTTGACGGGTGCGGGAGTGTGGGCTCAGTGAAGAACTCACAGCGAAGGAGTACACATGTCCACGATCCATTTGCACACGACCACGACCTCGACGCCTGAGCAGTTCATCGCCGGGCTCACCGACTTCGGGCCGGGTCGCGCGCAACTCTTCGGCAACAGCGCCGACGAGTACCTCGTGGTCCACGCCCTCGGCGAGCACGACGCCGACGTCACCGAAGGCTCGGCCGGGATCTGGGAACGCCTCCACTACGACTGGTCCGACCCGAACCACGTCGTCCTCACCACCACCGACTCCAACATCTGGGGCGGCCGCTCGGGCCACACCTACGACTTCACCCGGCAGCCCGACGGGACGACGGCGATCGACGTGACCGTCGTCCGCGAGGGCAAGAACCTCAAAGGACGCGTGCTCGGGGTAGTCGTCGGCCTCGTCGGCAAGCGCCTCCTGTCCAAGGCCTTCACCAACACCGTCAAAGCCATCGAGGCCCGCTCGTCCCAGAGCTCCTGACCCACCGCGCGCCGCGAGTCCGCCAGAGCCGTCTGCGTTTGCGTCCACACGATCCCGGATGGAAGCCTGAGGTCGTTGTGTGGCGCGGATGACGGCGGGGTGGCGATGGCGGAGCGTGAGCTGCGGGGACGGGCCCGCGAGGGCGCCGTACTCGACGGACTGGTCGACGCCGCCAGGGAGGGGCGAAGCGGCGCGCTGGTGCTCCGTGGGGAGGCCGGGGTCGGCAAGTCGGCACTGCTGGACGCCATGGTCGCCGGCGTCGACGGGTGCCAGGTCAGCCGCGTCGCCGGGATCGAGTCCGAGATGGAGCTCGCCTACGCCGGACTCCACCAGCTCTGCCGGCCGTTCCTGGATCGGATCGACCGGCTCCCTCGTCCGCAGCATGACGCCCTCGGTACGGCGTTCGGCCTGCTGAGCGGACCCACGCCCGATCGGTTCCTGATCGGGCTCGCGGTCCTGAACCTGCTGTCCGACGCGGCCGCCGAGCAGCCGGTGCTGTGCGTCGTCGACGACGCGCAATGGCTGGATCTGATGTCCGCGCGCATCCTGGCGTTCGTCGCCCGGCGCCTGGAGGCGGAGTCCGTGGTGATGGTCTTCGCCGTCCGCGACGGTGCAGACCACGAGCTGGCCGGACTCGCCGAGCTCGTGATCGGCGGCCTCGACGACGCCGAGGCGCGAGCCCTCCTCGATTCCGTACTGCCCGGGCCCGTCGACCCGCGTGTCCGCGACCGGATCGTGGCCGAGACCCGCGGCAACCCGCTCGCCCTGCTCGAACTCCCCCGCGCCTGGACCGCGGCGGAACTCGCCGACGGCCTGACCTCGGGGAGTCTGACCAGTCACATCGAGGAGAGCTTCGTACGACGCCTCGAGCCGCTGCCGGCCGACGCCCGGCTACTCCTGCTGACCGCCGCGGCCGAACCGCTCGGGGACGCCACCTTGCTCTGGCACGCGGCCGAGCGACTCGGGTTAGGGGCCGACCCCGCAGCAGAAGCGATCGAGTCGGGCCTGATCACCTTCGGCCGGCACATCAGGTTCCGGCATCCGCTGGTGCGGTCGGCGGCGTACCGGATCGCCACCACCCAAGAGCGCCAGGCCGTGCATCAGGCGCTGGCCGGCGTGACCGATCCCGATCTCGATCCGGATCGGCGCGCGTGGCACCGCGCCCAGGCGACCGCGCGACCCGACGAGGACGTTGCGGCGGAGCTCGAACGGTCCGCGCAACGGGCACTGGAGCGCGGTGGCTTCTTCGCGGCGGCGGCCTTCCTCGAACGCTCCGCGGAGTTGACCCCCGAGGCGGGCCGCAGGGCGCAGCGCACGTTGGCCGCAGCGGTGGCGAAGCGCAGTTGCGGTGCGCTCGACGCGGCGCTGGACCTGCTCAGCGGGGTGACCGCCGGGCCGCCGGACGCGCTCCGGGCCGCCGAGGCCGAACAGTTGCGCGGTCAGATCGCCTTCGACCAAGGACACGCCCGCGAAGCCGCCGGCACGCTCCTCAGCGCCGCCAAGCACCTCGGCCCCCATCATCCGGCCCGGGCGCGGGTCGTGTACCTGGAGGCGATGTCGGCCGCCATCTGGGCCAGCGGTCCCGACGCGCCGGGCATCCTCGCCATCGCAGCAGCCGAGGCCCCTCCCCCAGCAGCCTCGGCCTCAGATCCAGCGGCCGACCTGCTGCTTCACGCACTCGCGCTCCGCTTCACCCGCGGATACCCGGCGGCCGCACCGCACCTCACCAAGGCGCTCGACCAGGCACGCCAGGCGCAGAGCGACGCCAACGACATCGGAGACTGGCTCTGGCTGGCCGGGAACCGGGCCGGCGGCATGATCGCGCTCGAGGTCTGGGACTTCGACACCGCACTCGAGCTCGCCCTCCGGCAGGACCGGATGGCACGCCGGACCGGCGCGCTCGGCCAACTGCAGTTCGCCCTCAACGTCCGCGCCGACCTGCTGTGCCTGACGGGTGACCTGAAAGCAGTGACCTCCCTGGTCGAGGAAGCCCGGAACATCGCGTCGGCCACCGGCAATCCCGGCACCGGAGTCGGCGGACTGCTGCTCGAGGCCTTCCGCGGTGACGAGACGACGGCCCGCGCGTTGATCGGTACGACGATCCAGCAGGCGACCGAGCACAGCCAGGGCCGGATGGCGGCGTTCGCGACGTACGCGAACGCCGTACTGCACAACGGTCTGGGCCGGTACGAGGCCGCCCGCGACGCGGCCCTGCAGGTGTTCGAGCAGGACGTCCTCGGGTACGGCGTACTGGTCGTCGGCGAACTGGCCGAGGCGGCCTCACGCACGGGCAACACCAAACTCGTCGAAACCGCCCTCGCCTGGCTGACCGAACGCACCACGGCCACGCCAACAGACTGGGGACGCGGCATCGAGGCACGCGCCCGGGCCCTCTTCGGCGCCGACGAAGACGCCTACCGGCAGTCGATCGAGCACCTCGGCAGGACCGGCCTCCGCGTCGAGACCGCCCGTGCCCACCTCCTGTACGGCGAGTGGCTGCGACGCGAGGGACGCCGTGTCGACGCCCGTGAACAGCTGCGCACAGCCCACCGGCAACTCGACGTGATGGGACTCCAGGCCTTCGCCGGGCGAGCCCGTCACGAACTGCTCGCCACCGGTGAGAAGGTCCGCAAGCGCCGGCCGGACACCCTCAACGACCTCACCGCCCAGGAAGCCCAGATCGCCGGTCTGGCCCGCGACGGCCTCACCAACACCGAGATCGCGGCCCAGCTGTTCATCAGCCCCCGAACCGTCGAGTGGCACCTCCGCAAGACCTACTCCAAGCTGCGCATCACCTCACGCCGGCAACTCCGCACCGCCCTGGACCGCAACCACTCCGCCTGACGCCCACGCGTAGCTCCGAGACCAGTGAGGCTCCCTGGTGCGAAGGCGCCGCCGCGGAGCCATATTCGGTGGGGAGCACACCCAGCACAGGAGGAGACATGAGCGACTACGACGTCATCGTGATCGGCGGCGGATCCCCCGGCGAGCACGCCGCCGGTGCGCTGGCTGACGGCGGCCTGCGGGTAGCGGTCGTCGAGCGTGAACTCGTCGGCGGAGAGTGCTCGTACTGGGCCTGCATCCCGTCCAAGACCCTGCTCCGGCCGGGTGAGGCCGCACACGCCGCGAACGAGGCCGCCGCCCCGGCGACCGTCGACGTCAAGGCCGCGCTCGCCTACCGCGACTTCATGGTCTCCGACCACACCGACGCCGGCCAGGAGAAGTGGCTCGCCGACCACGGCATCGCCCTGATCCGCGGCCGTGGACGCCTGGCCGGAGCCGGGGTCGTCGACGTCGACGGCCGCCAGTACACCGCCGACCACGTCGTACTCGCGAACGGCTCCGAACCCGTCATACCGCCCGTCCCCGGCCTGCGCGAGCTCGACGGCATCTGGACCAACCGCGAGGCCACCGCGATGACCGAGATCCCCCGCCGGCTGCTGGTGCTCGGCGGCGGACCGGTCGGCGTCGAGCTGGCCCAGGCCGTACGCCGGTTCGGCGGCGAGGTCGTCCTCGTCGAGTCCGCCGACCACATCCTTCCCCGCGAACCCTCGTCACTCGGTGAGGCCCTCGGCGACGTCCTCCGCGGCGACGGAATCGAACTCGTCCTCGGAGCACGGGCGAACGCCGCCCGCCGTGACGGCGACGACTACGTGCTCGTCCTGGACGACGACCGCGAGCTCCGCGGCGACCGGCTGCTCGTCGCCACCGGCCGCCGCCCGCGGGTCGACGGCATCGGACTGGAGACGATCGGCGTCGAAGCCGATCCCCACGGCGTCCCCGTCGACGCGCGCCTCCAAGTGGTCCCCGGCGTCTGGGCGCTCGGCGACGTGACCGGGATCTGGCCGTTCACCCACGTCGGCAAGTACCAGGGCCGCGTCGTCGCCACCAACATCCTCGGCACACCTCGCGAGGCGAACTACGACGCCGTACCGCGCGTCGTCTTCACCGACCCCCAGGCCGCATCCGTCGGCTCGACCGAAGGCCGGTACGCCGCCACCGTGGCCCTCCGCGACGTCGCGAAGACCGCCACCTACACGCACAAGTACGCCGAGAGCAACGGCTTCCTCACACTCCTCAGCGACGGCGAACGCCTCACCGGCGCCTACGCCCTGGGCCCCGAAGCCGGCGAATGGCTCCAGCAGGCAACGCTCGCCATCCGCGCCCGGATCACCCTCGACGTCCTCCTCGACACCATCCAGCCCTTCCCGACCTTCTCCGAGATCTACCTCGCAGCCCTCAAGTCCCTACACCAAGAGATCGCCAAGGACTCCTAGGAGCACGGCGGTCGTCGGGCGGGCGGAGGGGGATTTGGCGAGCAGCGCCTCGATGACGGGACGTAGGGGGCCGGCGTTGACGAAGGGAGCCGGGCAGGCCTCGACCACCGCAACCAGGGTGCTGAAAGGGTCGCCGGCGCCGAAGGGTGATCGGCCCTCGACGGCGGCGAACAGGGTCGCGCCCAGTGAGAACAGGTCGGACGCCGGGCCGACCGCCTCGCCGCGGGCTCGTTCCGGGGACATGTACGCCGGGCTGCCGGCCATGGCCTCGCTCGAGACGGGCTGCTGGTGGTCGATGGGAGCGGCGATGCCGAAGTCCATCAGGACCGCCCGGCCGTCGTCGCAGAGCTGGACGTTCGCGGGCTTGACGTCGGAGTGCACCAGGCCGGCCTGGTGGACGGCCCGCAGCGCGTCGGCCAGGTGCAGCGCGATCCGCCGTACCTGCGCGACGGGGAGCGATCCGTACGAGGCCAGGGCGTCGGCGAGGGTTCGTCCCGGGAGGAGTTCCATCACGATCCAGTGGTCGCCGGCGTCCTCGATCACGTCGTACACCTTGACCGCGTTGTGGTGATGCAGCCGCGCCGCCGCCTTCGCCTCGGCCAGCGCGTGGGTGCGGACCTGCTCGGGTGGGTGGCCGGTCAGCAGGACCTGCTTGAGCGCGACCCGCCGCCGCAGCAGCTCGTCCTCGGCGAGCCAGACCCGGCCCATGCCGCCGCGGCCGAGCAACGAGATCAACCGGTACCGGCCGGTCACCAGGCGCGCCGAGCCGGCGACCGTCGGTGCTGACGCCACCGCGATGGTTCCCATGATCGCCTGCCTCTGCGGGTCCGGACACGCCTCCTGTGCTCCCTATACGAACCGCGGGCCGATCCGGTTCAGATGATCTTTAGGTGCCTTTAGCAACCATCTCGCCGGGTTGGAAATTGCTTTGAACCGGCCGGCGACGGTGGCCGTGTAGGGCCCGTACGCACCATCCGACAGGGAGGGATCATCATGAGTACAAGGCGTTTCCGACGAGGTCTGAGTGTTGCGGCTGTCGCCGCCGTGTCCGCCGCCATCTCGGTGAGTCTGGCCGGCACAGCATCCGCGGCACCGGCGAGCAGCGTCAGGATCGACACCGGTCAGCTGATCGTCACCGGCACGAACCAAGCGGACAACATCACCTTGAGCGTGCCGGCCGCCAACACGGCGGTCCTCGAGGTCGACTTCGGCCCCGGTACGACGAAGCAGACGGTGAACCGGGCCGACTTCACCCAGATCCTGGTCACCAGCCGGGGCGGCAACGACACCGTGCGGATCGACTACGGCGCCGAGGTGCAGCCGTTCACGATCGTCGACACCGGCAACGGCAACGACACCGTGTTCGGTGGCAGCGGCAACGAACTGTTCCGCACCGGCGCCGGCAACGACGTCGTCGACGGGAACCGGGGCACCGACACGGCCCTGCTCGGCAGCGGCAACGACACGTTCATCTGGGATCCGGGCGACGGCAGCGACGTGATCAAGGGCGGCCGCGGGTTCGACACGATGCTCTTCAACGGTTCCGCCGGCGCGGAGAAGTTCGTTGCCGAGGCCAACGGTCCGCGCCTGCGGTTCACCCGCGACCTGGGCAACATCGTGATGGACACCGACGATGTCGAGCGGGTCTCGCTGAACGCGCTCGGCGGCGCCGACACGGTCACCGTCGGCGACCTCCGTCGTACCGATGTCCGCAAGGTCGACGTCGACCTCGGCGCCCAGCTCAACGCGACCGGTGGCGACTCGGCCGCCGACGCGGTGACCGTCACCGGCACCCCCGGCAACGACCACATCCGGGTGTCCGGCTCGCACGGAGACGTCCGGGTCTCGGGCCTGAGCGCAGATGTCCGGCTGAAGGACGCGGAACCGGCCGACCAGTTGACCATCGACACGCTGGCCGGACGCGACCGGGTCAGCACCGGCGGGTTCACACCGGGCACCATCGGCCTCAGCATCCTCTGACCACCCAAGCCCGGCGTCCACCCAGCACGGACGCCGGGCTCAAGTCCTCCGGCTAGGGTTCAGGCATGGAGAGCAGCGTCTACGTCGCGTCCGTGGAGGGATCCACCGGGAAGTCCACGGTCGCTCTCGGCGTGCTCCAGCAACTGTCGCGCCGGGTCGAACGTGTGGGCGTGTTCCGGCCCATCGTTCGTCCGGACACCGCACTGCACGGCGGTCGCGACTACGTCCTGGACCTGCTGACCTCGCACGAGGCCGTCGACTTCGCGTACGACGACTGCGTCGGCGTCACGTACGACGTCGTCCACGCGAACCCCGACGCCGCCCTCGACGTGATCGTGCAGCGCTACCACCAGGTCGCCGATCGCGCCGACGCCGTCCTCGTGGTCGGCAGCGACTACACCGATGTGGGGACTCCGACGGAGTTCTCCTACAACGCGAAGATCGCCGCCAACCTCGGTACGCCGGTGTTGCTCGTGCTCAACGGATTCCACCGCGGCCCACGGGATCTCCGGGCCATCGGCGACATGGCGGTCGGCGAGTTGCGTGCGAACCACGGTTCGCTCGCCGCGGTCCTCGCCAACCGGGTCGCCCCGGACGAACTCGCACGTACCGTCGAGGCCTTGTCCGCTGCCGATCGACCGGCGTTCGCCCTGCCGGAAGAACCGCTGCTGACCCAGCCCACGGTCGCCGACCTGCTGACCCCGGTGAACGGTCACCTCCTCAGCGGGGACGCCGCCCTGCTGTCCCGCGAGGTCACCGGCCTCGTGGTGGCCGGGATGACGATGCCGAACGTGCTCGACAGGTTGTTCGACGGGGCCGCGGTGGTCACCGCCGGCGACCGTCCCGAGGTGGTCCTCGGCGTGCTGATGGCCCATGCCTCGCTGACCTTCCCGCGGATCTCGGCCATCATCCTGAACGGCGGGTTCACGCTGCCGGCGCAGATCCAGCGGCTGATCGACGGCCTCGGCGTGACGCTGCCGATCGTCGAGACCTCGCTCGACACCCAGGCCGCGTCGGCCGCGCTGACCGCCGTCCGCGGCCGGCTCACGAAGGACTCGCCCCGCAAGGTGGATGCGGCGCTGGCGCTGTTCGAGCAGAACGTGGACGGTGACGCGCTCCTGGACCAACTGGAGGTCTCGCGCAGCAGCGCGGTGACGCCGCTGATGTTCGAGCACCAGCTGATCGACGAAGCGGTTGCCCACCGCAAGCACATCGTCCTGCCCGAGGGCGAGGAGGAGCGGATCCTGCGGGCGGCGGACGTCCTGCTGCGGCGCGGTGTGGCCGACCTGACCCTGCTCGGGGATCCGGTGGCGATCAGCGCGAAGGCGGCTGCCCTCGGTGCGGACGTGGCGGCCGCCCGGCTCGTCGACCCTGACCACGACGACCTCGCCGAGCGGCTCGCGGACGAACTGCACCGGCTCCGGCAGCACCGCGGGGTCGACCTCGACCGTGCCCGGGAGCTGGTCAGGGACGTCTCGTACTTCGGCACGATGATGGTCCAGCTCGGCCTCGCCGACGGCATGGTCTCGGGCGCGGTCCACACCACCGCGCACACCATCCGGCCCGCGCTCGAGGTCGTGAAGACGGTTCCGGGGGTGTCCGTCGTGTCCTCGGTCTTCTTCATGTGCCTGCAGAACCAGGTCCTGGTGTACGGCGACTGCGCGGTCAACCCCGATCCGACCGCCGAGCAGCTCGCCGACATCGCGATCTCGTCCGCCGAGACAGCGGTTGCCTTCGGCATCGAGCCCCGCGTCGCGATGCTGTCCTACTCGACCGGCACCTCCGGTACGGGATCCGACGTCGAGAAGGTGTCGAAGGCAACGGCGATCATCCGGGAACGGGCACCGGAGCTGCCGGTCGAGGGCCCGATCCAGTACGACGCGGCGATCGACGCCGCCGTGGCGCGGACGAAGCTGCCCGGATCGCCGGTGGCCGGCCGGGCGACGGTGTTCATCTTCCCTGACCTCAACACCGGCAACAACACCTACAAGGCGGTGCAGCGGTCGGCGAACGCCGTCGCGGTCGGGCCGGTCCTGCAGGGCCTGCGCAAACCGGTCAACGATCTCTCGCGCGGGGCGACCGTACGAGACATCGTCAACACGGTCGCGATCACCGCGGTCCAGGCCGCCGGCGGCGCGCGATGAGCGACCACGTCCTGGTGATCAACGCCGGCTCCTCGTCGCTCAAGTACAGCGTGGTCGACGCCTGCACCGGTGAGCCGGCGGCCGTCGGCCTGGTCGAACGGATCGGCGAAGACCAGGGACGCCATGTCCATCAAGGCACCGAGACCACCGGGCCGATCGCCACTCACGACGACGCGTTGCGCAGCGCGGTCGACGCCTTCGAAACGCACGGCCCGTCACTCACCGACCTCGCGATCATCGCGGTCGGCCACCGGGTCGTCCACGGCGGCTCTCGATTCGCCGCGCCCGCCCTGGTTGACGACGCGCTGATCGCCGAGGTCACCGACCTGATGCCGCTCGCTCCATTGCACAATCCGGCGAACCTGGAGGGAATCCGGGTCGCGCGGGAACTCTTCCCGGACCTGCCGCACGTCGCCGTCTTCGACACGGCGTTCCACCAGACCCTCCCGCCGTACGCCTACACCTACGCAGTGCCGTCCGCCTGGCGGGAAGAGCACGGCGTACGGCGATACGGGTTCCACGGCACCTCGCACGCGTTCGTCTCCCACGAGGCCGCGCGGCTGCTCGGCCGCGATCCGGCGGAGGTGAACGTCATCGTGCTGCACCTGGGCAACGGGTGCTCGGCCTCCGCGGTCCGGGGCGGCCGATCGGTGGAGACGTCGATGGGCCTGACCCCGCTCGAGGGACTGGTGATGGGGACCCGCTCGGGCGACCTGGACCCGGCGGTCCCGGCGTACCTGGCTCGGGAGCTGGGCATGTCCGTGGCGGAGATCGACCGTGCACTCAACTCCGCGTCGGGGCTGAAGGGGCTGACCGGGGAGAACGACTTCCGCGAGGTGTCGCGACTGCGGGCGGACGGTGACGAGCGGGCCGAGCTGGCCTTCGACGTGTACTGCCATCGGATCCGCAAGTACGTCGGCTCCTACTACGCCGTCCTCGGGACGGTGGACGCCGTCGTCTTCACCGCGGGTGTGGGCGAGCACTCCGCCGAAGTGCGGGCGGCCGCACTCGCCGGGCTGGATCGCCTCGGCATCACTATCGACCCCGGGCGGAACGCCGATCCGGCGACCGGCGCCCGCCGGATCTCCGCTGACGGCAGCGAGGTCGCCGTACTCGTCGTACCGACCAACGAGGAGTGGCAGATCGCCCGCGAGACGCTCGGCATCCTACGCATCTGAGTCGGGACCTTCGGCCCTACTGAGGTGCTGTGCGGGGGGCGATGGTGGGAGTTCCACCAGAGGAGACCCCGATGACTACGCAGCAGCACCGATTCGATCATTCCCGGCTCGAGATCGTCAGCCCGGCGGAGTGTCTGCGGCTGCTCGGATCCGTCCCGCTCGGGCGGCTGGTCTACACGTACGGCGGTCTCCCGGCGGTCCGCCTGGTCAACTTCGTCCTCGACGACGACACGATCGTGTTCAGCACCGGGACAGGTGACAAGCTCCGGGCCGCCGAGCGGGGTGACGTGGTCGCGTTCGAGACCGACGACGTGGACCATGAACGCCACCTCGGCTGGACCGTCACCGCCATCGGGCACCTGTCCGTCGTCTCACCGGAAGAGGCCGCCGAGTTCCGCCGTACGCTGCCCCTGCACTCCTGGCTGCCGATGGACGACCCGCTCCTGATCCGGCTGGGCATCGAGTCCATCCACGGCCGCCGGCTGGTCCCGTGGGGACAGCGTCCGCGGTCCGGCAGTTCCACTGAGCGGTGACGCGCCGAACGGCGACCGACCGACCGCCGAATGGCCTCTCGTAGTCGGGACTCTTGCCTGCAGCGCGGCCGTCTCCCCGTGCGCGAGGCTGGAGTATCACCAGTGGGAGGAGCCCGCGATGTCGGACCAGCACTTGCCGGCGGAGCACGTCGACAGCCTGCTCGAGGCGGCCATCGCCGCTCCCAGCATGCACAACACCCAACCCTGGCGGTTCGAGGTCGCCGGTCACGTGATCGACCTGTTCCTCGACGGGTCGCGCACACTGCCGGCCGAGGACCCGACCGGCCGGGCGATGCGGATCGCCGCCGGCGCCGCGACCTTCAACCTGCGCTGCGCAGCCGCCGCACTCGGCTACGGCACCTGGTTCGGCCTCGCACCGTACCCCGAAGAGCCCGACCTGCTGGCCCGCATCGTCGTCGAGCCCGTCAACGCCCCGGACGAGGCACTACGCGCGCTGGCCGAGGAGATCCCGCACCGCCACACCGACCGCAACCCCTCCGACCCCACCCCACTGGCCGAGAACCTCCGCGTCGCGCTGGTGCGAGCCGCCTACGCCGAAGGCGCCGAGCTGACCTGGCTCGGCGAACCCGAGGTCCGCACCGTGCTCGACCTCGTCCTGGACACCGACCTGCGCG